>NZ_CP082301.1:4800000-6077650 GCF_019880305.1 Streptomyces decoyicus
GGCGTGTCCGGCCCCGCCCCGGGTCCGCAGCGCCCGACGCCGCCCCCCAAGCCGAAGCCGACACCGCGCCCCTCGCACCCGGCGCCGACACCCACGCCGACCCCGACGACCCCGACGCCCACCCCCACGTCTCCGACGCCGAGCCCGAAGCCGACCGGCCCCGGCCCGTCCTCGACACCGTCGAACACGACCCATCCCGCCCGCTGAGCGCCGGAGTCACGCCGCGCGCACCGGAGTCACGCCGCCCCGGACGGCCCCCCTGCTTCCGCCTTCGCTGCTTCCGCTACGGCTACTACGTCCGCTACTTCTGCTTCTCGGGCTTCTCGGGCTGCTTCAGGGGCGTCGGGTCCGCCGGATGCGGCGCCATCGGCAGTGTCGCCGCCAGCCGCTCCTCGCACAGCTCGGCGAGCTTGGCGTAGCCCTTCTTGCCCATCAGCTCGGTCAGCTCCGGCTTGTAGGAGACGTAGACCGGGTCGCCCGCGCCGTGCGCCGAGGTCGCCGAGGTGCACCACCAGTGCAGGTCGTGGCCGCCGGGGCCCCAGCCGCGCCGGTCGTACTCGGCGATCGTCACCTGGAGGATCTGGGTGTCGTCCGGCCGGTCGATCCAGTCGTAGGTGCGCCGGACCGGCAGCTGCCAGCAGACGTCCGGCTTGGTCTCCAGGGGCTCGCGGCCCTCGCGGAGCGCGAGGAGGTGCAGGGAGCAGCCCGCGCCGGCCGGGAAGCCGGGGCGGTTCTGGAAGATGCAGGAGCCCTCCCAGCGCCGGGTCTGCCGCTCGCCGTCCTCGTCCTCCTGGACCCAGCCCGACTCGGTGCCCACGTCGTGGTGCTGCCACACGTCGGGCGTGAGCCGTGCCACGTGCTCGGCGACCCGCTTCTCGTCGTCGTCGTCCGAGAAGTGCGCGCCGAGCGTGCAGCAGCCGTCGTCCGCCCGGCCGGCCTGGATGCCCTGGCAGCCGCTGCCGAAGATGCAGGTCCAGCGGGAGGTCAGCCAGGTCAGGTCGCAGCGGAAGATTTGTTCGTCGTCGGCCGGGTCGGGGAAGGTGACCCAGGCGCGGGCGAAGTCGAGGCCGACCTCGTCGGCCGGGGCCTTCTTCGGGGACCGCGCCCCCTCAGTCGCCTGAGAGCGCCGCTTTTCTTCCTTCATGAGCGCTTTTTCGTGCTTCGCCTTTTTCGTCTTTGCCACGCCTCCAGCCTAAGGCGCGTCGCGGGGGGCACCGCGACGACAGGAGTGCGTGGCGGTCGCAGTAGGTTTCCCCGTATGAGACTCGGTGTCCTCGATGTGGGTTCGAATACGGTCCATCTCCTGGTGGTGGACGCACACCCGGGCGCGCGCCCGCTGCCCGCCTATTCGCACAAGGCGGAGCTGCGCCTTGCCGAACTCCTCGACGAGGCCGGGGCGATAAGCGACCCGGGCGTGGAGCGCCTGGTGGCGACCGTCCACGAGGCGCTCCAGGTGGCCGAGGACAAGGGCGTCGAGAGCGTGCTGCCGTTCGCCACCTCGGCGATCCGCGAGGCCACCAACGGGGAGGACGTGCTGCGCCGGGTCGGTGTGGAGACCGGCGTGGAGCTGCGGGTGCTCTCCGGTGAGGACGAGGCGCGGCTCACTTTTCTCGCCGCCCGCCGGTGGCTGGGCTGGTCGGCCGGGCGGCTGCTGGTGCTGGACATCGGCGGCGGCTCGCTGGAGATCGCGTACGGCCTGGACGAGGACCCGGACGTGGCGGTGTCGCTGCCGCTGGGCGCGGGACGGCTGACCGCGGGCGATCTGCCCGGCGATCCGCCGGAGGCCGACGACGTCCGGACGCTGCGCCGCCGGGTGCGCGCCGAGATTGCCAAGGTGGTGAGCGAATTCAGCCGCTACGGCACTCCCGACCGGGTCGTCGGCACGTCCAAGACCTTCCGGCAGCTGGCCCGGATCGCGGGCGCCGCGCGCTCGGGGGAGGGGCTCTACGTCCAGCGGGAGCTGACCCGCAAGAAGCTGGAGGAGTGGGTGCCGCGGCTGGCCGGGATGTCCGCGGACGAGCGGGGCAGGCTGCCCGGGGTGTCCGAGGGGCGCTCGCGGCAGCTGCTCGCCGGGGCGCTGGTCGCCGAGGCGGCGATGGATCTGTTCGGGGTCGAGACGCTGGAGATCTGCCCGTGGGCGCTGCGCGAGGGCGTCATTCTGCGGCGGCTGGACCATCTGCCCTAGGGGGTCCGCAAAGCCCCGGTGTGCGTGAGACTCGTCACGCCCCGGCCTGCCCTGCCACACCCCTTGCCCCCTGTCCCACCTCCCCCGCTCGCCGCCGACAGGGGGCCGCGGCCGCCGGACCTCCTGCCCTGCGCCCGGTCTTGGCCCGTACGCTGTCCTTCGTGACAGAGCCAGTGGTGCGCATCCCGGATGCGAAGGTCGCGCTGTCCACGGCCTCGGTGTATCCGGAGTCGACGGCGACGGCCTTCGAGATCGCCGCGCGCCTCGGCTACGACGGCGTCGAGGTCATGGTGTGGACCGACCCGGTCAGCCAGGACATCGAGGCGCTGCGCCGGCTCTCGGACCACCACGGTGTGCCGGTGCTGGCCATCCACGCCCCGTGTCTGCTGATCACCCAGCGGGTCTGGTCCACCGATCCCTGGGTCAAGCTCCAGCGCGCCCGCACCGCCGCGGAGAAGCTGGGCGCCTCGACGGTGGTCGTGCACCCGCCGTTCCGCTGGCAGCGCAGCTACGCCCGGGAGTTCGTCCGCGGGGTGTGGCGGATGGAGCACGAGACGGACGTGAAGTTCGCCGTCGAGAACATGTACCCGTGGCGCTACCGGGACCGCGAGATGCTCGCGTACGCCCCGGACTGGGACCCCACCAACGACGACTACCGGCACTTCACGGTCGACCTGTCGCACACCGCCACCGCCCGCAACGACGCCCTGGAGATGGTGGGGCGGATGGGCGACCGGCTCGCGCACGTCCATCTCGCCGACGGCAACGGATCCGCCAAGGACGAGCACCTGGTGCCGGGGCGCGGCAGCCAGCCCTGCGCGCAGATGCTGGAGCGGCTGGCGGCCACCGGATTCGCCGGCCATGTGGTCGTCGAGGTCAATACCCGCCGGGCGATGTCCGCCGCCGAACGCGAGGCCGACCTGGCCGAGGCGCTGGCCTTCACCCGGCTGCATCTCGCCTCGCCGACCTGGGTCCCGGGTTCGTGAGCGGCCGCGGGGACGGGCCCGAGGACGCGTCCCCCGGGCCCGCTACGCCGCCCGCTCCACCGGCCCGCCGCCGGGGCCGCCCGGCCCGCGCCGCCGCCGGGGCCGGTCCCGGTGCCCGTGAGCGGATCCTGGCCGCGGCCCGTACGGAGTTCGCCGAGCGCGGCTACGACAAGACCTCGGTCCGGGGCATCGCCAAGGCGGCCGGGGTGGACGCGGCGCTGGTGCATCACTACTTCGGCACCAAGGAGCAGGTCTTCGAGGCCGCCATCGAGCTGACCTTCGCGCCCGCGCTGACCATGCCCGACGCGCTCGCGGGCGGCGGCGCGGAGGTGGGGGAGCGGATGGCCCGCTTCATGTTCGGCGTCTGGGAGAACCCGGTCACCCGGCAGCCGCTGCTGGCGATCATGCGCTCGGCGCTGACCAACGACACCGCGGCGGCGGTGCTGCGCGGCCTCATCGAGCGCCGGATGCTCCAGCGCGTGGCGGACGAACTGCACGTCCCCGACCCGGAGTTCCGGGTGCAGCTGGCCGCCGGGCACCTCATCGGGATCGCCATGCTGCGCTATGTGATCAGGATGGACCCGGTCGCCTCGGCGGACCCGGAGGAGATCATCGCCATGGTCGCGCCGACTCTCCAGCGGTATCTGACACAGCCCTGACAACCGGCTTCCACGGCGCCCCCGAGGCCCGATCGCCGCCCCGACCTGCACGAACGACGTCCTCCCGGGCGTCCGCAGTCCGGGCAGCCGTCTCACATGTCGGAGAGGCTGTCCAGATCTTGGATCAGAGGCGTAATCTCGACGGGAGCTGATATATGACGCCGCCCGGTGCATGGCAGGGCCAGGCAGCCGGCGCCGGCGGTCATACGGACGAACATCCCGAGGGAGTGACCATCGTGCCCGAGCTGAGGTCCCGCACCGTTACCCATGGCCGCAACATGGCCGGCGCCCGAGCCCTTATGCAGGCCTCCGGCGTAGCGCGGGAGGACTTCGGCAAGCCGATCATCGCCGTCGCCAACAGCTTCACCGAGTTCGTGCCCGGCCACACCCACCTCCAGCCGGTCGGCCGGATCGTCTCCGAGGCGATCCACGCGGCCGGAGGCATCGCCCGCGAGTTCAACACCATCGCGGTCGACGACGGGATCGCCATGGGCCACGGCGGCATGCTCTACAGCCTGCCCTCCCGCGACCTGATCGCCGACTCCGTCGAGTACATGGTCGAGGCGCACTGCGCCGACGCGCTGATCTGCATCTCCAACTGCGACAAGATCACCCCGGGCATGCTGATGGCCGCAATGCGGCTCAACATCCCGACGGTCTTCGTCTCCGGCGGCCCGATGGAGTCCGGCAAGACGACCCTCGTCGACGGCACGGTCCGCACCCTCGACCTGGTCGACGCGATCTCGGACGCCGTCAACGACAAGATCTCCGACGAGGACATCCTCCGCATCGAGGAGAACGCCTGTCCGACCTGCGGCTCCTGTTCCGGCATGTTCACCGCCAACTCCATGAACTGCCTGACCGAGGCCATCGGCCTGTCGCTGCCCGGCAACGGCTCGACGCTGGCCACTCACACCGCCCGCAAGGCGCTGTACGAGAACGCCGGCCGCACGGTCGTCGAGATCACCAAGCGGCACTACGACGAGGACGACCACACGGTCCTGCCGCGCAACATCGGCACCCGCGCCTCCTTCGAGAACGCCATGGCCCTGGACATCGCCATGGGCGGCTCGACGAACACGATCCTGCATCTGCTGGCCGCCGCCCAGGAAGCCGGCCTCAGCTTCGACCTGGACGACATCAACGCGGTCTCGCGCCGGGTGCCCTGCCTGGCCAAGGTCGCGCCGAACGTCGCGCCGGGCGGCACGTACTACATGGAGGACGTGCACCGGGCCGGCGGCATCCCCGCCATCCTCGGTGAGCTGTGGCGCGCCGGCATGCTCCACGAGGACGTGCACACCGTGCACAGCGCCTCGATGGACGAGTGGCTCAAGACCTGGGACGTGCGCGGCGGTTCACCGTCCGACGAGGCCGTCGAGCTGTGGCACGCGGCGCCCGGCTGCAAGCGTTCGGCGACCGCCTTCTCCCAGTCCGAGCGCTGGGACAGCCTCGATGTGGACGCCGAGGGCGGCTGCATCCGCGACCTGGCGCACGCCTACTCCGCCGACGGCGGCCTGGCGGTCCTCAAGGGCAACCTCGCCGAGGACGGCTGCGTCGTGAAGACCGCCGGCGTCGACGAGTCGATCTGGACCTTCGAGGGCCCGGCCGTGGTCTGCGAGTCGCAGGAAGAGGCCGTCGACAAGATCCTCAAGAAGCAGATCAAGGAAGGCGACGTCGTCGTCATCCGCTACGAGGGCCCCAAGGGCGGCCCCGGCATGCAGGAGATGCTCTACCCGACGTCCTTCCTCAAGGGCCGCGGCCTGGGCAAGGCCTGCGCACTGGTCACCGACGGCCGCTTCTCCGGCGGCACGTCCGGCCTGTCCATCGGCCACGCCTCGCCGGAGGCGGCGGCCGGCGGCACCATCGCCCTCGTCGAGGACGGCGACCGCATCCGCATCGACATCCCGAACCGGACCATCGAACTCCTCGTCGGCGACGTGGAGTTGGAGTCCCGCAGGCTGGCTCTGGAAGGCGTCTACGCGCCCAAGCAGCGCGAGCGCAAGGTCTCCCAGGCGCTGCGCGCGTACGCGGCGATGGCGACCAGCGCGGACAAGGGCGCGGTGCGCGATGTGAGCAAGCTGGGCTGAGGCCGGGGCGCACACGGCACGGCGCAGCAAGGCGAGCAAGACAGAGCAAGACGCAGCAGGACACCGCACGGTGCCGGCGGTCGTGGAATACGACCGCCGGCACCGTGCTTCGCTTTGCTTTCCCGGCCACGGCACGCCGCTGACCGGCCGTCTCTCCAGGGAGGACCGATCACCGTGGTTGAGGACGACCCCACCGCCGGCCGAACCCCGCGCGACGTTCTCCTGGAGAGCCTGTTGGGGAGGCTGCGAGCATTCGTGGCCTCCCCTTTGACGCCGGGTTCGCATGTGCTGCGGGGGCTGCTCCCACCGACAGAAATGGATCGCGGGGCGAGAGTCGTCTTGTGGGACGGCCAAGACCTTGGCACCACATATGCCCTGGAGCTCCCGCTGCTCGACGATGACGGCGAGGAAATCCCCCACGATCACTTCATCGCCGCACTCCGCGCGTGCATCGCCCAGCGCGAGGCTCTCGGTCCGCCCTTCCCCGACGAAGTATTCGCGGTGCCCGTACTCGACGCCCGGCGTCACTTCCTCCATACCGTCGATGCCCCGCCCCTCACCTTGGCGGATGCTGCGTACCTGCCGCTGCTTTCCCTCGGTTCGGCGAACGACCCGGCGCCCCTTTCCGAAGACGTGGAAGAGGAAGCGGATGAGGGGGAGTGGCGCCTGCTCGGCTTCATGCTCGTCGACGAGCGGTACGCCCGGTACTACGTCAGATGGACGGAAACCGGCGATGTCTGGGGGCTCGACTTCTGTATGCGCGACGAGGCAGGGAAGGTCGACTCACGTGGTGGGACCGCCGACATGATCTTCCCGGCGCTGGCATCGGCACACGACCTCGAACGTTTCCAGCGACCGGTCTCCGATAACCGCTGCCAGGCCGTATACGACCTCACTGCCTGGTGCTGACTCCGGCCGGCGGCTGCCGGCGCCCGGCGCTACGGCGACGGCCCCCGTCGCGGGCGAGCGGCGGGGGGCCGGTCTGTGGGGCGCGGCGGTGTCAGGCGTCGGACAGCTGCCCGTTCTTCACGGCGGTGACGAAGGACGACCAGGCGGTGGCGTCGAAGAGCAGCGCCGGGCGGTGGGGGTCCTTGCTGTCGCGTACGGGGACGAGGGCGGGGAAGTCGTCGGAGACCTCGATGCACTGGCCGCCGTCCGGGTTGCTGTAGCTGGACTTGCGCCAGGTGGCGGTGGTCAGGAAGTCGTCGGAGACTTCGATGCAGGCGCCGCCGTCCTGGTTGCTGTATGAGCTCTTGCGCCAGGTCACGGTGCTCAGGTCGATCGCTCGCACGGCACTTCCTCCAACATCCGCATGACGAACTTCCGCGATTCGGCCGGGCTCAACGCCAGGTCACGCACCGCATCGTACGCGCGTTGCAGACGCTCAACAGAACTTGTTTCCTCGATGAGTTCGCCCCGGTGAGCGTTCTCCGTGTAGGCGACGGTGCGACCGTCCGGGAGTCGCAGGAACATCACATCGGTACTTACCAAGCCATGCGGCCCACAGCCGTGCGGCAGTACATGGAGCGTGACGTTCGGACGCTCGGCTGCCTCGGCCAGGTTCTCCAGCTGCTTTCGCCACTGCTCAGCATCTTCTAGCGACGTGCGTAACACGGCCTCGGACAGGATGGTGCGGAAGGGGGGCGCGTCCTCACCCATCAACAGCTCGCGGCGCCCTACGCGCGCTTCGACCTGCCGCGTCAGCTCTTCGCCTTTGGTGCCGCCCGCTGCCAGCACTACGCATGCGTACCCGTCCGTCTGAAGCATGCCCGGAAGAAGGCTCACTCCGTAGTGCCACAGGCTCAACGCCTCCGCTCCAGCGTCATATAGCGCCGGTACCGCTCCTTGAACTGCTTTGGATCACTCGCCGCCAACTCCCACAACGTCAGCAGAAGACCAGGCGTCCCGTAGTGCTGGTCCAGCGCCTGCGCCACCTCCGGGCCGCCCAGCGTCTGGCCGCCCTCCATCTTGCCGAACAGCGACCAGTCCCAGCCCAGCACCTCGCCCAGCTGCCGCAGGCTGTCGCCCTTCTGGGCGCGCAGTAATCGCAGCTCTTCCACGAATCGCTGGCGCGGCTCCTGGCTCCGACCGGTGACCGCTCGCCTCGGCGGCATGGCGACTCCTCCGTGGAAGGTGTGGAACTAACGGTGCGTGGTCGCGAAATACGGCGCGCAAGCGGCATTCACGGCCTTTTCCGGGCCCATCCTCGTAAGGGACGGAACACACACGGTAGTTGCGCTCCGGCTCCCCGGGCAGGAAAACGACAGACAGGAGCGGCAAGGATGACGACGGAACGACGGGCGGCGGCCGACAAGAGGGCAGCGGCCGAGGCGGCCTGCGCCGAGCTGGCGGCCGCGCTCAAGCGGACGGGCATCGTCCTGCCGTCACTCGGCGTGGACCCCGTGTCGTACGGCTACGCGCAGCCGCGTCCGCTCATCGAGCTGGGGCGCTGCAACCTGGAGACGACGCACCGGCTCATCGCCGCGCTCGACCGGGCGGCCCGGTGACCGCGCGCGTCCCGTACGTGTCCCCGGCGTGCCATGTCGGCACGCACGCGAGGTGCACCAAGGGCAGCGCCGGGCCCGAGGCCACCACCGTCCCCGGAGTCCGGCGGGAAGCCTGTGCCTGCCGCTGCCACGCCCCGGGCGGTGCGCGGCCCGGGGGTCACCAGGCGGACGGGTCCTTCGTCGCCGCGGCGAAGACCGTGCCGTCCGGCGCCGCCGCGTAGATCCGGCCGCGTGACGCGTCCACCCGGGGTGCGGGCAGCATCTGGAGATAGCCGTTGTGGCGGCGGCCGTCCAGCCGCGGCGGGGTCTGGCCGAGCAGCCCGCCGGAGTGGGTGTCGACCGCGAGCAGCCGTCCGTCCGCCGCGGTGAAATACAGCGTGCCGCCGCTGACCACCGGTGCCGAGCCCCGGCTGACCGAGGTCTCGGTGTCCCACTTCCGCTCCCCGACGGCCTGCAAGGCACCGCCCTCGGCCAGCAGATACACCGACTCGCCGTGCACCACGGCGGCCACCTGGTCGAGCGGCGCGGTCAGCGGGAGGCGCCGGGTGCGGCCGGTGGCCGGGTCGTAGCGGAGGACGGCGGTGGTGCGGTACGTGAACTTCGCGTCGGTGACGGTCAGATAGAGCGCCCCGGACGCACCGGTCCCGGCCGGGGCGAGCGCCCCGGGCAGCCGCCGCGACCAGCGGACCTTTCCGTCCGCCGGGTCGATGGCGGTGACCTGGGTGCCGGTCCCGTCGGGGGTGCCCTCGGCCGCATAGGCGGTGCGCGGGCCGCCGAACGACGAGAAGAGCGGCAGTTGGTGGCCCGGGAAGCGCTTGTGCCAGCGCTGCCGGTGGGTGGTGCTGTCCAGCGCGGTGACCGTACCGTCCGCGGCCGTCAGCAGGATGCGGTTGCCGACGATCCTGGTCTCGCCCTCGTATCCGGAGAGGTCCTTGGTCCAGCGGGTGGCGCCCTTGCCGCCGGCCGACGGGTCCAGGGCGCTCAGCTTCTTGCCGTCGGCGGAGAAGACGTACAGCGCTCCGCCGGAGAGGACCGGCGGGGTCGGCGACGCGGCGTACTTCGCGGCGTTCTTGCCCTGGGAGGGGTGGTCCGTACGCCGCCACGACGGCCGGCCGGTGTCCGGATCGAGCCGGGCGGCCGGGACGCCGGACTGGCCGCAGAAGACGGCGCCGGATCCGGCGGTGCAGAAGGGCATTTCGGCGTCATGGCCCGTGGGGCGCTCGACGAGCGTGGTCCGCCACGGGTGGAAGTCGGCGCGTTCGAGGTGCGACGGACGGGTCTGGAGGGCGGGGTCCTGCCCGGTCCCGCCCGGGGCCGGCGCCCGGACGCCCGCGAAGGCCCCGGCGCCGGTCACGACCAGGGCGAGCGCGGCCCAGAGCGGCCAGCGGCGGGTACGGGAGCGGGCGGGGCGGCCGGGCCCGGCAGGGAAGCCGGAGTCGGGGGAGTCGGCGGGGCCTGTGGGGTCTTTGGGGGCGGCCGCGGGCCCGGCGTCGGCGGGACTCCCGGCGGGACTCCAGGCGGTGCCCTCGGCGGGGCTCTCGACGGGCGCGGGGACGCGGACATGCGTCGTCTCGGCACGTGGCGGGGTGGCCTCGGCACGTACCGGCGGGAGCTGTTCGGGCGCGGGCTGTTCCGGCTGCCGCTGCTGCCGCTGCCGCTGTTCCGGTATCCGTACCGCCGCCGCACCGCCCGCCGCCGTGTCCGGCGACGAACCGGCCGGTGGCATGCCGTCCGGCAGCATGCTCACCGGCAACGCGGCCCCCGACGCCGCCCCGTGCGGCACATCCGTCCGCAGCAGCTCCATCAGCGCGCCCGGCGTCGGCCGGTCCGCTGGGTCCTTCGCCAGACAGCCCTCGACCAGCGGCACCAACTCCGCCGGTACGCCTGCCAGATCGGCCTCGTCGTGCACCACCTGGTACGCGACGATGTAGGGGCTCTCCGAGTCGAACGGGCCGCTTCCGGTGGCGGCATGCACCAGGACCGAACCCAGCGCGAAGACATCCGCGGCCGGTCCCACCTCGCGCGGCCGCTGGAACTGTTCGGGTGCCATGAAGGGCGGCGTACCGATCAACTTGCCGGTCTCGGTGCGCATTTCGCTGTCCGACGGCCGGGAGATGCCGAAGTCGATGACTTTCGGACCGTCGGCGGCCAGCAGCACGTTTCCCGGCTTGAGATCGCGGTGCACCACCCCCGCGCGATGGATGTCGCGCAGTGCCTCGGCGAGCCCCGCGGCCAGCCGCCGCACCTCCGCGACCGCCAGCGGGCCGTTCCGCTTCACATGGTCGGAGAGGGTCGGGCCGGGAATGTGGAGGGTCGCCATCCACGGGCGTTCGGCATCCGGGTCGGCGTCCACGACGGGTGCCGTGAAGGCACCGCTGACCCGCCGCGCGGCGGCCACCTCCTGCCGGAACCGCCCACGGAATTCCGGGTCCTGGGCGAATTCGGCATGGATGACCTTGACCGCGAGCTGGAGTCCGGAGGACGAGCGCGCCAGATGGACCACGCCCATACCGCCGGAGCCGAGCCGTGCCTCCAGGCGGTATTGGCCGGCGTATTCCGGATGCTCCGCTTCCGGGCCGACCCCGGAATTGCGCAGCGATGGCATGGTTCCCACCCCCGTGTTGTTCCCTTGCCATTCGGTCGCAGGTGCGACGCGCGGAGCCTAGTCGATGGCGCGTACGAGAGGAGTGAGGCTTGCTAGCGTGCCGTGGCAGAACCGCGCCGCGTCGGGTCGCGGACATCATCACGAGCGCCTTCACGCGCTTCGTCAACGGGGGAGAACAGCATGACGACTCAGGACGATCTCGGCTCCGTGGAACCGGCCGGCGACCAGGTGCTCGCCGCCGCGGCCGGCGGGCTCACCTATCCCGTCGCACCCGGCTACCGCGTCAAGGTCCGCCAGGGGCCCGGCACCAACTACCCGGCCGTCCGCACGCTGGCGGAGGGGGCCCGGATCCAGATCCGCTGCCAGCGCCACGGCCAGTCGGTCAGCGGCCCGTACGGCACCTCGGACATCTGGGACTGCATCGGGTCCGGCCAGTACGTCTCCGATGCGTACGTCCGGACGGGCAGCAGCGGCATGGTCGCGCCGCGCTGCGCCAACTGAGGCGCGGCGCCACCACACCCACGGACACCGGGCCCGGCCGGGGATAATCGCCGTCATGAGCGATGAGCAGACGTCCTCGCCGAGCCCGGAGCCCGGAGGTCCCGGACGCGGCGGCCCCGGACGCGGCGGCCCCGGACGCGGCCCCGAGCCGGAGGAGCTCCGTTTCTTCGGCACCACCTGGGTCCACCACGACGGCGGCTACGGCCTGCGCCGGGCCGGTGCCGCGGTGGGCTCGCTCGCGCTCGCCGCGGCCGGTGCGGTCGTGCTGCGCTTTGCGTTCCAGGGCCTGGAGATCGCCGCCGTCGGCCGGTTCGTCGGCATCCTCGTCGTCGCCGGCTTCGCCGTCTGCAGCGCCCTGGCCTTCCGCCGCACCTGGGACGGCTTCGTACGCCGCCCCGCCCCGGGCGCCCGGGGCGCGGGCGACACGTCCGCCCAGGGCCTGATGCTGATCGGCTTCATCGGCTCGCTGCTCGCCTACTTCTGCCGCAGCCTCGTGGAGGCCCCAGGGGAGAAGCTGTACCGCGCCGAGTACGCCGCGGCCCGTGAGCGCCACGAGCGCCGCCGCGGCGCCCGTACCGGCAATCCGGCCGCCAAGAAGCCCCGGTCCAACAAGCGCCGCTGAACCGGCCGGCGGCGCGCTCCGGTCCTTCGCGTACCGGGCCGCTGTCGTGGGGAACCCTGCCTGCCGCATGGAACCCCGCAGGAGCAACTGCCCTTACCGGCCGGGCCGCCACCGCCCGCCGAGCCCTCCCGGCCCCCGGCCCAGGCCACCGTCGCCCGGTCCTTCGACGCGGTGGCCGCCCAGTACGCGGCCGCCCGCCCCGGCTATCCGCCGGCCCTCTTCGACGCGATCGAGGAGCTGGCCGGGCAGCCGCTGACGGGGGCGCGGGTGCTGGACGTCGGCGCCGGGAGCGGCATCGCGACCGGGCTGCTCACCGGGCGCGGGGCGCGGGTCACATCTGGGCCTCAGTACACCTGCTCCGGCCGCCCCTTGCCGTACAGCCACTCATCGAACAGCTCGGTCAGGTCCACGTCCGTGCGCGCCTGGCAGAAGGCGATGAACTGCTTCGAGCCGGCATTGGAGTAGCGGTACTTGGCGGGCCACTCCTTGAGGATCTTGAAGAAGGTCTTGTCGCCGACGGCGTTCCGCAGTTGCTGGAGCAGCATCGCGCCCCGCTCGTATACGGGGGTTGCGGTCACGTTCTCCGGCTTGCCCGGGTCGCCCGGCGGGAAGTCCCAGCGCCTGGCGTCCGTCTCGTCCTCGTAGAGCGCGTCGAACTGCTGCTGCGGGGTCTTGCCGCCCTCGCGCTCCTCCCACAGCCACTCGGCGTAGGTCGCAAAGCCCTCGTTGAGCCAGGTGTCCTTCCAGGTCTTCGGTGTCACCGAGTCGCCGAACCACTGGTGGGCCATCTCGTGCACCACGGTCGAGGTGTCCGGCGCCCCGGCGTAGACCGGCTTGGTCTGGGACTCCAGCGCGATCCAGGTGATCCGGGCCGGTGTGTGATCGACGATCGCGCCGGCGGAGGAGAACGGATAGGGGCCGAACAGCCCGCTCTCCCACTTCACGATCTCCGGCAGCCGCTCCAGCGGTTTCCTGCTCGCTTTGGCCTCCGCCGGATCCACCGCGACATACAGCGGCAGCCCGTCGGGCGTACGGGACCTGCTGACATCGAACCTGCCGATGCCGGCGGTGGCGAGGTAACTGGCCATGGGCTGCCCGTTGTGCCACTCGAAGGTGGCCCGGCCCCTGGCCGTCTTCTCCGACCGCAATTCCCCGTTGGCGACGGCGGTGTACCCCTTCGGCACGGTGATCTTGAAGTCGTACGTCGCCTTGTCGTCGGGGTGGTTGTTGCCGGGGAACCACGTCATGGAGCCGGCGGGCTCACCCGACACGAACGCCCCGTCGGCGGTCTTGACCCAGCCCTCCCGCGACCCGTCCGGGTCCTTCAACTCCTGTGGTGTCCCGCTGTAGTTGACGCGCGTACGGAACTCCGAACCCTTGCGGAGACCGGCGGCCGGCCGGACGATCAGCTTGTGCCCCTTACGGGAGAACGCGGCGTCCTTGCCGTCGACCCGCACGTCCGACACCCGCAGCCCCTGCAGATCGAGCTGGAAGGACCGCAGGTCCTTCGTGGCCTCGGCGGTGATCTCGACCGTCGCCTCCAGCCGCTTCTTCTGCACGTCGTAGTCGAGGTCGAGCCCGTAATGGCGCACCTGGTAGCCGCCGTTGCCGAGCGCCGGGAAGAGCGGGTCGCCCGCCGAGCCGCTGCCTGCCGTCCCCCGGACGCCCATGGCGCCGCCGGTGCACGAGGAGAGCAGCAGGGCGACGGACAGGGTGGCGGTCGCACCGCAGGAGCGGAAGGGCCGGCGGTTCACAGCACTCCAAGGGTCGGCGGGCACAGGCCTCCCGACCCTACGGTCCTTTCTGCCGCAACACCGGTCCCTTCCGCTTAGGTTGCCTTACGAGGCGATGGATGATGTTTTCTGCCGGTTGGTCCCGTCAGGACCGCGCCGCTGCTCCTCCCAGCTGCCGAGCGCGGCCGCACACGCATGGTCGAGGTGCCGCAGCCCGGACAGGTCCAGCTCGATCTCCCGGTCCGCGGGCAGCGCCTCCAACTGGTCGAGCAGCTTCGGCAGCCGCAGGAAGGTGGCATGGCCGAGGGCCCGTACGAGGATGGGGCGCCGGGGTCCCGAGGTGCCCGGCCCGTGTCCTGCCGTGCCCTCGCCGGTGGCGGGTGCCGCCGGCTCGTCGAGCCCGGTGATCTCCAGGTGCACATGCGAGGTCTCCCACGCCGACTTGGCAATGGCCATCAGCAGCCCCAGCAGCACCCCCTCGAACATGTTGGTGGCCACGATCGCCACCGCCGTCGCGGCGAGCACCACGGCCTCACCCCGGTGCTCCCGCCACAGCGGAAGCCACTGCTTCACCGGGATCAACTTGCTGCCGGCATGCACCAGTACGCCGGCCAGCGACGCGAGCGGCACCACGCCCAGCGCCGCCGGGAGCGCCGCCGCGAAGACCAGCAGCCACACCCCGTGCAGCACCCGCGAGGCCTTCGTCCGCGCCCCGGCGTGCACATTCGCGGCGCTGCGGACGATCACCGCGGTCATCGGCAGCGCGCCCAGCAGCCCGCAGACCGTGTTGCCCGTGCCCTGGGCCATCAGCTCCTTGTCGTAGTCGGTCTTCGGCCCGTCGTGCAGCCGGTCCACGGCGGCCGCGCTGAACAGCGACTCCGCCGACGCGATCAGGGTGAACGCCAGCACGGTGCCCAGTGCACCGGCCACCGCCCCCGCCTCCACCAGCCGCAGGAAGTCCGCGCCGCCCGGCGGCTGGACGACGTGCAGCAGGCCCGCCACCTCGACCCGGGCCACCGGCAGATCCAGCACGAGCACCACGGCCGTCGCCAGCGCCACCGCCACCAGCGGCGCCGGCACCACCCGCGCCGCCCGCCGCCACTTCGGCCACAGCACCAGCACCGCGATGGTGCCCACGCCGACCGCCAGCGCGGCCGGTGCGGTGGCGGACACGGCGGTGGCCACCGCGAGTTTCGGCAGCCCGCCCAGATTCGCGGGCCCGCTGCCGGGCGCCTTGGCATCCACCAGGGCGTACAACTGCCCGGCGATCAGCACCAGTCCGATACCTGCCAGCATCCCCTGGACGACCGACACGGAAATGGCCCGGAACCAGCGCCCCAGGTGCAGCGCCCCCATGGCCAGCTGAAGCACCCCGGCGATCAGCACCAGTGCGCCCAGCGTGCCGAGTCCGTACTCCTGCACGGCCTCGTAGACCAGCACGGTCAGCCCCGCGGCCGGGCCGCTGACCTGGAGGCTGCTGCCGGGGAGTAACCCGGTGAGCAGCCCGCCGACGATTCCGGTGACCAGCCCCAGTTCGGCCGGCACCCCGGACGCGACGGCCACCCCGACACACAACGGGACGGCGACGAGAAAGACGACGAGCGACGCGGTGACATCGGCGCGCCAGAGCGACAGCGAATGCCGTGACGGTATGGACGGCCGGAACGCGCGGAGTCGGGCAACACGGAACCTACGCATGAGAATGCCTCCAGCGAGTGCGAGATGCGGTGGCGCACGGGTACGCACGGGACGCACGGATACGCACGAGCGGACGCGGAGCGGCGCGGGCAGCCGGCCGCTGACCGGCACTCTGCCGCCGGCGCTCGCCTGCTGCCGCGCAGCGCCACGGGGCGCGCGCCATGAAGGGGGATGACGGCTGGATCCGTCGGATGCGCGGGCCGGGGGAGGCCCTTGAGGGCAGCTCTCAGTTCTCAGCAGCGGAAAACGAGGTGATGGACCGGCAGTTCGCCCGATCTCGACAGGGGGACGGCCTGCCGGCCGGTCAGCGGGACGGTCACCCGCAGCCCGCCGTCGGTCCGTACCGGGCCGGCGGTCGACACGGTGGTGACCGGCGGCGGCGGTGCGGACACCGTGGCCGAGGAACGCCCGCCGCGGCGCGGCGGGCAGCGGTCACTGCCGGATTCCGGGTGCTCCGAGGCGTCCGAATCCGTGGTCGTGGTGCCCGCGGAACCGGCACGGGTGGCGCCGTTCGTGGCCGGGGCGCCCGCCGGGCTCTGTCCGTAGGCACCCTCGGCGAGGGCCGGCAGAGCCAGTACGACGGCCACGACGATCAACAGGAACCGGCCGAGGCCGCCGACCCGGATCTTCGCCATCGTCGCCCCTTCCGGTGCGGCTGGACAGGTCACCCCATTGTGTCCAAGCGGACGCGCAGGACCGCAACTCGGTATGTAACCACCCTGTAAACGCGGAGTTATCGACCAGGAACGGCCGGTTCCCTTCGCTCCAGGCGCCCGCCGGTGCCCATACGGCTCCCCGGTGCGCCCCCTCCGCACCCCCTTCCGCCGCCTTGTCACCGCAATGGCCCATCGGGCCCCTCGGCCTTGCCCTCCCCGCTCGCCCCCATGTCACCTCGTCACTCACTTCTCCCTGACCCGTCCCGTCCGGACGGTTGACGCCCCACCCCGCCCGGAGCATTATTCATCGCATGATGAATTATGGCTGTGATCCCGATGATCCCGCCGTCCACGCCCACGACCTCACCGTCGCCCGAGGCGGCCGCACCGTCCTCGACGCCCTCGCCTTCGACGTGCCCCGCGGCCGCATCACCGGCCTCCTCGGCCCCTCCGGCTGCGGCAAATCCACCCTGATGCGCGCCATCGTCGGCACCCAGGCCAAGGTCACCGGCACCCTCGACGTCCTCGGCCACCCCGCGGGCGACCCCCGGCTGCGCCCCCGCATCGGCTATGTGACCCAGGACCCGTCCGTATACGACGACCTCACCGTCCGCCAGAACCTCGACTACTTCGCCGCCGTCCTGGACCCCGGCCGGGCCGCCCGCCCCCGCCGCCGCGAGACCGTCGCCCGCGTCATCGAGGACGTCGGCCTCACCGCCCGCGCCGACGCCCTCGCCGGCAACCTCTCCGGCGGCCAGCGCAGCCGGGTCTCCCTCGCGGTGGCCCTGCTCGGCGCCCCGGAACTCCTCGTCCTCGACGAGCCCACCGTCGGCCTGGACCCCGTCCTCCGCCGCGACCTGTGGCAGCTCTTCCACACCCTCGCCACCGACCGCGGCGCCACCCTCCTCGTCTCCTCGCACGTCATGGACGAGGCCGAGCGCTGCCACCGGCTGCTCCTGATGCGCGAGGGCCGCATCCTCGCCGCCGGCGCACCCGACACTCTCCGTGACCGCACCGGCTCCCCCACCGTCGAGGCCGCCTTCCTCCATCTGGTCGACGAGGCCGGGGCCGCGGGCCGCCCGGCGGAGCCGGCGGCCGGCCGCACCACCCCCAAGGAGCCAGCGCGATGAGCACCGCCCCTCTCTCCGACACCGCCCCTCCCGCCGCCGGCGCACCGCACGCCACCACCGCGCCGCTGTCCCCGTCCCGCACCCTGGCCACCGCCGCCCGGGTCCTGCGCCAGCTGCGCCACGACCCGCGCACCATCGCGCTGATGCTCGTCGTGCCGTGCGTGATGATCGCCCTGCTGCGCTACGTCTTCGACGCCCGCCCCGGGACCTTCAACAGCATCGGCGCCTCGCTCCTCGGCATCTTCCCGATGATCACGATGTTCCTGGTGACCTCCATCGCCACCCTCCGCGAACGCACCTCGGGCACCCTGGAACGCCTGCTCGCCCTGCCCCTCGGCAAGGCCGACCTGATCAGCGGCTACGCCCTGGCCTTCGGCCTGCTGGCGATCGTCCAGTCGGCCCTCGCCACCGCCCTCTCCGTCTGGGTCCTCGGCCTCGACATCACCGGCTCCCCCTGGCTGCTGCTGCTCGTCGCCGTCCTGGACGCCCTGCTCGGAACCGCCCTCGGCCTGTTCGTCTCGGCCTTCGCCGCCTCCGAATTCCAGGCGGTCCAGTTCATGCCCGCCGTCCTGATGCCCCAGCTGCTGCTCTGCGGCCTGTTCACTCCGCGCGAGACCATGCAGCCGGCCCTGGAGGCACTCTCCGACGTCCTCCCGATGTCCTACGCCGTCGACGGCATGAACGAGGTCCTCAAACACCCCGACCTGACCGGCGACTTCGTCCGCGACACCGCCATCGTCACCGGCTGCGCCCTCCTCGTCCTCGCCCTCGGCGCCGCCACCCTCCGCCGCCGTACGACGTGACACCGTCCCGGCCCTCGATACGCCGCGGCGCCGCGCGCCCCCAAGTGCGAGGATGACGGGAGAACCGACCAGGCACGCACCACGGCGAGGTGAACCGCAGCATGACCCAGAAGGTCGCCGTACTCGGCACCGGAAAAATCGGCGAAGCCCTGCTCAGCGGAATGATCCGAGGCGGCTGGGCGCCCTCCGACCTCCTGGTCACCGCCCGTCGCCCGGAACGCGCCGAGCAGCTGCACGACCGCTACGGCGTCGAAGCGGTCAGCAACGCCGAGGCCGCGAAGTCCGCCGACACCCTCATCCTCACCGTCAAGCCCCAGGACATGGGCGCCCTGCTGACCGAGCTGGCCCCGCACGTCCCCGCCGACCGCCTGGTCATCAGCGGCGCCGCCGGCATCCCCACCTCCTACTTCGAGGAACGCCTGGCCGCCGGCACCCCCGTCGTACGGGTCATGACGAACACCCCCGCCCTCGTCGACGAGGCGATGTCCGTCATCTCCGCCGGCACCCACGCCACCGGCGCGCACCTCACCCGCGCCGAGGAGATCTTCTCCGGCGTCGGCAAGACCCTCCGCGTCCCGGAGTCCCAGCAGGACGCCTGCACCGCGCTCTCCGGCTCCGGCCCGGCGTACTTCTACTTCCTCGTCGAGGCCATGACCGACGCCGGCATCCTCCTCGGCCTGCCCCGCGACAAGGCCCACGACCTCATCGTCCAGGCCGCCATCGGCGCCGCCGTGATGCTCCGCGACAGCGGCGAACACCCCGTCAAGCTCCGCGAGAACGTCACATCCCCGGCCGGCACCACCATCAACGCCATCCGCGAACTCGAAAACCACGGCGTACGCGCCGCCCTCATCGCCGCCCTGGAAGCCGCCCGCGACCGCAGCCGCGAACTGGCCTCCGGCAACGGCTGACCGAAGACCGGCCCCGGGGGCGCGCCGCACACCGCACACCGCACCCCCGGACCGGACCACCGGCGTTCATCCCGCGGGCAGCAGCCCCACCGCCTCGAACGCCGCATCCACCCGCGGCCTGGCGAGGGAACGCGCCCGCTCCGCACCCCGCCGCAGCACCGCATCCACATACGACGGCTCGGCGGCCAGCTCCGCATGCCGCGCCCGCACCGGCCGCAACATCTCCACCACGGCCTCCGCCACGTCCTTCTTCAACGCGCCGCACGAGTCGTACTCCCCGGCCAACCGCTGAGGATCCCCGCCCGCACAGGTGGCCAGCACCTCCAGCAGATTCGCCACCCCGGGGCGCCGCTCCGGCTCATACGTGACGTCCCGCCCCGAATCCGTCACCGCCCGCATCACCTTCTTCCGCACCACCTCGGGCTCATCCAGTACGTAGACGATCCCCGCGGTCCGGGCGTGCGACTTCCCCATCTTCGACGTCGGCTCCTGCAGATCCATCACCCGAGCCGCCACCGCCGGATACGTGGCCTTCGGCACCACGAACGTCGGCCCGTACCGCTGGTTGAACCGCACCGCCAGATCCCGCGTCAGCTCCACGTGCTGCACCTGGTCATCCCCCACCGGCACCTCATGCGTCCCGTACGCCAGGATGTCCGCCGCCATCAGCGCCGGATACGTCAGCAGCGACAGCCGCACACTCCCGCCCCGCGCCTGCTCGACCGCGGCCTTCTCCTTGTACTGGATCATGCGCCGCATCTCACCGTCGGAGGCCGTGCACTCCATCAGATACGACAGCCGCAGATGCTCATCGACCTGGCTCTGCACAAACACCGTGCAGACCTCCGGATCCAGCCCCGTGGCCAGCAGCAAGGTCGCGGCCTGCCGGCTGAGCCGCCGCACCCGCGCCGGATCGTGCTCGACGGTCAGCGCATGCAGATCCACCACACAGAACAGCGCCTGGGCACGATGCTGGTCCTCCTCGGCCCACCGCCGCATCGCCCCGAGGTAGTTCCCCAGCGTCAGATGCCCCGTCGGCTTCACCCCACTGAAGATCCGCGTACGCGCCCCGGCCGCCATCGCCATCTCGTTCATCCGTCTCTCCCGAACTCCTGCACTCCCGCTGAGTGCGTGTCGAGACCGCCGACCTCGCCGGCCGGCTACGGGAGGGAGATACGCAAACGGCCGCCGAAGCGGCGGCCGTGGTCATGCATGCGCTGCTGGTCGGCCGCCGTCAGGCGAGCCACCACTGCTGTACGAGCGCATGCGTAGTCATGGGCCCAAAGTACCCGGCAAACCCATGCCAGGCACGGGTTTGAACAACCCCGACCCCTCGTGTAGTGTCCTCCGAGTTGCCACGGAGCCGACAGGGTCCGGGCAGCCATCCCGCCGCGACAGCGGCACCCACTACTGCACGGCCCCTCACTGGGAAAGATTTCGGCATGCCGAAATTCGAACCATGACGTGATTATGCGTCAACGAGGAATTCCGCTAAAGTAGTGATCACGCCGAAAGGCGCGGCAGTTCAAATAGCCGCACCCCAGGCGGACCCCCTCCGACGGGGAATCGGAAACGAATTCGGACCGGCAACGGAACGAAATCGGGCCTGATAGAGTCGGAAAGGCCGGAAGGCGAAAGCCGAACGGCCGACCCCGCTCCGACAGGGGCCAGAGACGGAAACGGATCTGGTAGAGTCGGAAACGCGAAGAAGCCGAAAGGCGGAAACGCACCGGCGAAAATCGGGCCCGCAAGGATCTGATAGAGTCGGAAACGCAAGACCGAAGGGAAGCGCCCGGAGATCCTGGTGAAACAGGAACAAAGGAAGCGTCCGTTCCTTGAGAACTCAACAGCGTGCCAAAAGTCAACGCCAGATATGTTGATACCCCGTCCACCGGAGATACTCCGGGGGATGAGGTTCCTTTGAAAGCCCACCACGGCCCATGCGGTCGGGGTGGCACACACAGCGAGGACGCTGTGCACGACCGGACCTATTCCGTCTGGTCGTTCCGCTCTCGTGTGTGTTGACCCGATTACGGGTAAACATTCACGGAGAGTTTGATCCTGGCTCAGGACGAACGCTGGCGGCGTGCTTAACACATGCAAGTCGAACGATGAACCTCCTTCGGGAGGGGATTAGTGGCGAACGGGTGAGTAACACGTGGGCAATCTGCCCTTCACTCTGGGACAAGCCCTGGAAACGGGGTCTAATACCGGATACGACACACGACCGCATGGTCTGTGTGTGGAAAGCTCCGGCGGTGAAGGATGAGCCCGCGGCCTATCAGCTTGTTGGTGGGGTGATGGCCTACCAAGGCGACGACGGGTAGCCGGCCTGAGAGGGCGACCGGCCACACTGGGACTGAGACACGGCCCAGACTCCTACGGGAGGCAGCAGTGGGGAATATTGCACAATGGGCGAAAGCCTGATGCAGCGACGCCGCGTGAGGGATGACGGCCTTCGGGTTGTAAACCTCTTTCAGCAGGGAAGAAGCGAGAGTGACGGTACCTGCAGAAGAAGCGCCGGCTAACTACGTGCCAGCAGCCGCGGTAATACGTAGGGCGCAAGCGTTGTCCGGAATTATTGGGCGTAAAGAGCTCGTAGGCGGCTTGTCACGTCGGATGTGAAAGCCCGGGGCTTAACCCCGGGTCTGCATTCGATACGGGCAGGCTAGAGTTCGGTAGGGGAGATCGGAATTCCTGGTGTAGCGGTGAAATGCGCAGATATCAGGAGGAACACCGGTGGCGAAGGCGGATCTCTGGGCCGATACTGACGCTGAGGAGCGAAAGCGTGGGGAGCGAACAGGATTAGATACCCTGGTAGTCCACGCCGTAAACGTTGGGAACTAGGTGTGGGCGACATTCCACGTCGTCCGTGCCGCAGCTAACGCATTAAGTTCCCCGCCTGGGGAGTACGGCCGCAAGGCTAAAACTCAAAGGAATTGACGGGGGCCCGCACAAGCAGCGGAGCATGTGGCTTAATTCGACGCAACGCGAAGAACCTTACCAAGGCTTGACATACACCGGAAACGTCTGGAGACAGGCGCCCCCTTGTGGTCGGTGTACAGGTGGTGCATGGCTGTCGTCAGCTCGTGTCGTGAGATGTTGGGTTAAGTCCCGCAACGAGCGCAACCCTTGTTCTGTGTTGCCAGCATGCCCTTCGGGGTGATGGGGACTCACAGGAGACTGCCGGGGTCAACTCGGAGGAAGGTGGGGACGACGTCAAGTCATCATGCCCCTTATGTCTTGGGCTGCACACGTGCTACAATGGCCGGTACAATGAGCTGCGATACCGCGAGGTGGAGCGAATCTCAAAAAGCCGGTCTCAGTTCGGATTGGGGTCTGCAACTCGACCCCATGAAGTCGGAGTTGCTAGTAATCGCAGATCAGCATTGCTGCGGTGAATACGTTCCCGGGCCTTGTACACACCGCCCGTCACGTCACGAAAGTCGGTAACACCCGAAGCCGGTGGCCCAACCCCTTGTGGGAGGGAATCGTCGAAGGTGGGACTGGCGATTGGGACGAAGTCGTAACAAGGTAGCCGTACCGGAAGGTGCGGCTGGATCACCTCCTTTCTAAGGAGCACTTCTTACCAACTTCGGTTGGTCAGAGGCCAGTACATCAGCGAATGTCTGATGCTGGTTGCTCATGGGTGGAACGTTGACTATTCGGCACACTTGATTGGTTGTCACTAGTACTGCTTCGGCGTGGAACGTGGGGATTGATGGAGTGGGCCGGGCACGTTGTTGGGTATCTGAGGGTACGGACTGTGAGTCTGGACCTTCGCGATGCCGGCCCCAGTGAACTCAGCCTTCGGGTTGGGGTGGTGGGTGGCTGGTCGTTGCTTGAGAACTGCACAGTGGACGCGAGCATCTGTGGCCAAGTTTTTAAGGGCGCACGGTGGATGCCTTGGCACCAGGAACCGATGAAGGACGTGGGAGGCCACGATAGGCCCCGGGGAGCTGTCAACCGAGCTTTGATCCGGGGGTGTCCGAATGGGGAAACCCGGCAGTCGTCATGGGCTGTCACCCGCTGCTGAACACATAGGCAGTGTGGAGGGAACGCGGGGAAGTGAAACATCTCAGTACCCGCAGGAAGAGAAAACAACAGTGATTCCGGGAGTAGTGGCGAGCGAAACCGGATGAGGCCAAACCAGTCACGTGTGATACCCGGCAGGGGTTGCGTGGTTGGGGTTGTGGGATCTCTTTACTGCAGTCTGCCGGCTGTGGGACGAGTCAGAAACCGTTGGTGTAGGCGAAGGACATGCGAAAGGTCCGGCGTAGAGGGTAAGACCCCCGTAGCTGAAACATCAACGGCTCGTTTAAGAGACACCCAAGTAGCACGGGGCCCGAGAAATCCCGTGTGAATCTGGCGGGACCACCCGTTAAGCCTAAATATTCCCTGGTGACCGATAGCGGATAGTACCGTGAGGGAATGGTGAAAAGTACCGCGGGAGCGGAGTGAAATAGTACCTGAAACCGTGTGCCTACAAGCCGTGGGAGCGTCGCACAAGGAACTTGTTCCTTGTGTCGTGACTGCGTGCCTTTTGAAGAATGAGCCTGCGAGTTTGCGGTATGTTGCGAGGTTAACCCGTGTGGGGAAGCCGTAGCGAAAGCGAGTCCGAATAGGGCGTTGAGTAGCGTGCCCAAGACCCGAAGCGGAGTGATCTAGCCATGGGCAGGTTGAAGCGGAGGTAAGACTTCGTGGAGGACCGAACCCACCAGGGTTGAAAACCTGGGGGATGACCTGTGGTTAGGGGTGAAAGGCCAATCAAACTCCGTGATAGCTGGTTCTCCCCGAAATGCATTTAGGTGCAGCGTCGTGTGTTTCTTGCCGGAGGTAGAGCACTGGATAGGCGATGGGCCCTACCGGGTTACTGACCTTAGCCAAACTCCGAATGCCGGTAAGTGAGAGCGCGGCAGTGAGACTGTGGGGGATAAGCTCCATGGTCGAGAGGGAAACAGCCCAGAGCATCGACTAAGGCCCCTAAGCGTGTGCTAAGTGGGAAAGGATGTGGAGTCGCAGAGACAACCAGGAGGTTGGCTTAGAAGCAGCCACCCTTGAAAGAGTGCGTAATAGCTCACTGGTCAAGTGATTCCGCGCCGACAATGTAGCGGGGCTCAAGCACACCGCCGAAGTCGTGTCATTGCAGCATGAGGACCAACGTCCGTTGTGATGGGTAGGGGAGCGTCGTGTGCCGGGTGAAGCAGCCGTGGAAACGAGTTGTGGACGGTTCACGAGTGAGAATGCAGGCATGAGTAGCGATACACACGTGGGAAACGTGTGCGCCGATTGACTAAGGGTTCCTGGGTCAAGCTGATCTGCCCAGGGTAAGTCGGGACCTAAGGCGAGGCCGACAGGCGTAGTCGATGGACAACCGGTTGATATTCCGGTACCCGCTTTGAAACGCCCAATATCGAATCCATTAATGCTAAGGCCGTGAAGCCGGCCTGGAGTCTTCGGACAAAGGGACGTGGTGGAGCCGCCGATCCAAGGTGGTAGTAGGTAAGCGATGGGGTGACGCAGGAAGGTAGTCCAGCCCGGGCGGTGGTTGTCCCGGGGTAAGGGTGTAGCCCGTCATCTAGGCAAATCCGGATGACATGAGGGTGAGACCTGATGCCGAGCCGATTGTGGTGAAGTGGATGATCCTATGCTGTCGAGAAAAGCCTCTAGCGAGTTTCATGGCGGCCCGTACCCTAAACCGACTCAGGTGGTCAGGTAGAGAATACCGAGGCGTTCGGGTGAACTATGGTTAAGGAACTCGGCAAAATGCCCCCGTAACTTCGGGAGAAGGGGGGCCATTGCTGGTGATGGAATTTACTTCCTGAGCTGGTGGTGGCCGCAGAGACCAGCGAGAAGCGACTGTTTACTAAAAACACAGGTCCGTGCGAAGCCGTAAGGCGATGTATACGGACTGACGCCTGCCCGGTGCTGGAACGTTAAGGGGACCGGTTAGTCACATTTCGGTGTGGCGAAGCTGAGAACTTAAGCGCCAGTAAACGGCGGTGGTAACTATAACCATCCTAAGGTAGCGAAATTCCTTGTCGGGTAAGTTCCGACCTGCACGAATGGCGTAACGACTTCTCGACTGTCTCAACCATAGGCCCGGTGAAATTGCATTACGAGTAAAGATGCTCGTTTCGCGCAGCAGGACGGAAAGACCCCGGGACCTTTACTATAGCTTGATATTGGTGTTCGGTTCGGCTTGTGTAGGATAGGTGGGAGACTTTGAAGCAGCCACGCCAGTGGTTGTGGAGTCATTGTTGAAATACCACTCTGGTCGTGCTGGATGTCTAACCTGGGTCCGTGATCCGGATCAGGGACAGTGTCTGGTGGGTAGTTTAACTGGGGCGGTTGCCTCCTAAAGAGTAACGGAGGCGCCCAAAGGTTCCCTCAGCCTGGTTGGCAATCAGGTGTTGAGTGTAAGTGCACAAGGGAGCTTGACTGTGAGACTGACGGGTCGAGCAGGTACGAAAGTAGGGACTAGTGATCCGGCGGTGGCTTGTGGAAGCGCCGTCGCTCAACGGATAAAAGGTACCCCGGGGATAACAGGCTGATCTTCCCCAAGAGTCCATATCGACGGGATGGTTTGGCACCTCGATGTCGGCTCGTCGCATCCTGGGGCTGGAGTCGGTCCCAAGGGTTGGGCTGTTCGCCCATTAAAGCGGTACGCGAGCTGGGTTTAGAACGTCGTGAGACAGTTCGGTCCCTATCCGCTGTGCGCGTAGGAGTATTGAGAAGGGCTGTCCCTAGTACGAGAGGACCGGGACGGACGAACCTCTGGTGTGCCAGTTGTCCTGCCAAGGGCATGGCTGGTTGGCTACGTTCGGAAAGGATAACCGCTGAAAGCATCTAAGCGGGAAGCCTGCTTCGAGATGAGTACTCCCACCCCCTTTGAGGGGTTAAGGCTCCCAGTAGACGACTGGGTTGATAGGCCAGATATGGAAGCCTGGTAACGGGTGGAGTTGACTGGTACTAATAGGCCGAGGGCTTGTCCTCAGTTGCTCGCGTCCACTGTGTAGGTTCTGAAGTAACGACCTGTGTTATTGCCGGGTTGGTCAACTTCATAGTGTTTCGGTGGTCATTGCGTTAGGGAAACGCCCGGTTACATTTCGAACCCGGAAGCTAAGCCTTTCAGCGCCGATGGTACTGCAGGGGGGACCCTGTGGGAGAGTAGGACGCCGCCGAACAATCATTGTGGGGAAGCCCCGCACCTTATGGTGCGGGGCTTTTCTGCGTTCCGGGGTGCCTCGTTTCCGGGTTTCGGTCCGGGGCGGGGCATTTTCGCTCTGGGGGCTCGGCGCTGGGATGGTGGGGTGCATGGGATACGTGGTCAGGGCGGTGCGGGCGGGGGAGTGGGAGCGGCTCAAGGAGCTGAGGCTGGCTGCCTTGGCGGATCCGGTTGCCCGGGTGGCGTTCAACGAGACCTATGAGGGCGCGGTTGGTCAGCCGGACGCATTCTGGCAGCGGAGGGCGGCCGGCGGTTCGGCGCTGACGTTCGTCGGGGAGGCGGCGGACGGCAGTTGGGGCGGCATGGTGGTCGTGTTGGTCGAGGGGGATGCGGACATACCGCAGACGCAGGTGGTGGGGGTTTATGTGCGGCCCGAGCATCGGGGGACGGGGCTGGCGCGGGAATTGTGCGAGGCGGCGGTCGGGTGGTCGTGGGACCTCGTGGAGCCGGTGGTGGAGCGCGTACGGCTGTGGGTGCACGAGGAGAACCTGCGGGCCGAGGCCTTCTATCGGGCGCTGGGATTTGTGGCGACCGGGCTGACCCTCCCGGATCCGAAGAACCCCCGTGCTGTGGACCGGGAGATGGCGCTGACCAGGGGGTAGTGAGTGGTCGGCCGGCGCTGGGGCACTTCCGCGGAAGGCCTCGGGCAGGTGTCAGGCCGGGAGGGAGTGGTGGGGCCAGCGGGCGCGGGCCTGTTCCCGGGAGCGCATCGTCGCCAGCGTCAGCAGTCCGCGGCTGCGGCCCGTTTCGAGGAGGCCGGGGAGAGCGGGCAGTGGGGCGAGGGCCGCGATGTCGTCCAGGACGAGGGTGAGTGGTGGGTCGAGCCGACCGTCAGATGACCGTTCGGCCATGCGGCGGCCGTGCTCGACCACGCTCGAGAGGAGTGCGGTGAGCAAGGGCATCGCACCCGGGTCGGTACGCGGATCCTCGATGGGATCGCCTACCACGTAAAGCGTTCCCCCCTCGTCGATAAATGATTCGAGGAGGGCCGAATCTGCTCGAAGTGGATTGCAGGCGTCCCGGATATGGATGGAGGAGAGGGCGGTCAGCGCGCGGCCGACCAACTGCTGTGCCGCTTCCCGGCGTTCGGGGTGTGCGGTGAGTACGGACTCCAGCTCGCCGGCCTGGCCGGCGGAGGCCTTGGCGCTGGTGCGCAGGATACGTACGGGCTCCTGGGCGGCACCGGCGGTGTGTGCCCAGCGGTGCAGCTGGCGGAACGGGCGGCCGTCCACCGCGGCGGCGTGCAGCCAGCAGCGCAGCAAGGTCTGGGCGGCGTCCGCGACGGCCGAGTCCAGCGTCCCGGAAGGACGTACGGGCGCCAGCAGCGCGGCGGCACGGGTGGTGGCGGTGGCGAGGTCCGTGCAGCCGGAGGTCGGTGACCAGCGCAGCCGGGCCGGTGTGTCGAGGCGGTGCGTGGGGTCGTAGGTCAGCAGCGGGCCGAGCTTGGCGCGGGAGTCCTTGGTCTCGGACCAGAGGGTGGGGTCCGTCGTGGCGACGATCAGGGGGCCCGGGGCGGCGGCCGCGGTGGTGAGGGACGCCCCGAGGGTGAGGGCACGGTCGGTGGCGAACTGGATGCGGGGGAGGGCGGGTTCGGTGAGGGGGTCGGTCCCCGGGGGCGCGGGGGCGGCCGGGGGAGCGGTGCGCTGCTCGGGGACGGGGCCGGTGGCCGCGGCCGCGGGTTCGAGCAGCGGTGAGGGCGTGGGGGAGGGGGCGGGCTTGGCCGGCGCATCCTCGCTGGACGCCGTGGACGCCGTGGACGCCGTGGACGCCGTGGACGCCGTGGACGCCGTGGACGACGGGGCGGGGCGGGCTGTCTCCCGGGCTTCCCGCGCCTCTCCGGCCTGCCGCGTGGAGCGTTCCGCCTCCCGGGCGTCGTGTGCCGCCTGCCGGGCTTCTCGGGCCGTCGCCCGCCGGGCCGTGCGTACGGCGCGATAGCGGGTGATCGTCCCCAGCGTGAAGATCGTCAGGACCAGCAGCACCATCAGCTCGCCGATGAGGATGCCCCAGAACAGGCCGTACCCGGAGAGCTGGGCCTTGGGGGTGTCGGGCCAGGCGGCGGCCATGTCATGCGGCGCGGAGACCAGATGGCGCAGAGCCATCGGGGTGCCGGGGTAGGTGACGCCGTCGGGCCAGGCGCCGTGGGTGAACAGGCCGGCCAGGCCGGTCGCGGTCCACACCAGCACGGTCAGGCCCAGCAGGAAGGCGAGCAGTCCGACCAGCAGGGAGTCGGGGATGCCGCGGCCCCGGCCGTCGGGTGCCCCGCGGTAGCCGCGGCCGCCTCGTTCGTCGTCGTATCCGCGCGTCACGCCACCGTCTCGCTCGACTCGTCTCTCCACTGCCGCTCCATCGCCATGGCTTCGGCGCGTGCCTCGGCCTCGGCGTCCGCCGCCGCCTGGAGGGCGCGTGCCTCGTCCGTGGGCATGGCGGAGGCTTCGCTCATCGCGGAGGCCTCGGTCATCGCGCGGTCGGTGTAGACCAGCGGGCGTTCGGCCTCGGTGATGAGGTGTTTGACGACCTGGACATTGCCGTTGACGTCCCAGACCGCGATGCCGGGGGTCAGGGTCGGGATGATCTCTACGGCCCAGCGTGGCAGGCCGAGCACCCGCCCCGTGGCCCGTGCCTCGTCGGCTTTCTGGGCGTAGATGGTGCGGGTGGAGGCCATCTTGAGGATGGCCGCGGCCTCCCGTGCGGCGGCGCCGTCGACCACGTCGCTGAGGTGGTGCACGACGGCCACGAACGACAGGCCGAGCCGGCGGCCGAACTTCAGCAGCCGCTGGAAGAGCTGGGCCACGAAGGGCGAGTTGATGATGTGCCAGGCCTCTTCGACCAGGAAGATGCGCTTCTTGCGGTCGGGGCGGATCCAGGTGTGTTCCAGCCAGACGCCGACGATCGCCATCAGGATCGGCATGGCGATGGAGTTGCGGTCGATGTGCGACAGGTCGAAGACGATCAGCGGGGCGTCGAGGTCGATGCCCGCCGAGGTGGGGCCGTCGAACATGCCGCGCAGGTCACCGTCGACGAGCCGGTCGAGAACCAGCGCCACGTCCAGACCCCAGGCCCGGACGTCATCTATGTCGACGTTCATCGCCTCCGCCGACTCCGCTTCCGGGTGCCGCAGCTGCTCGACGATGTCGGTCAGCACGGGCTGCCGGGTGGTGATGGTCTCGGTGACGTAGGCATGCGCGACCTTGAGGGCGAAGCCGGAGCGCTCGTCGAGGCCGTGGCCCATCGCGACCTCGATGATCGTACGCAGCAGGGCCAGCTGGCCCGTGGTGGTGATCGACGGGTCGAGGGGGTTGAGGCGGATGCCGCCGTTGAGGGCGGCGGTCGGGTCCAGGCGGATGGGAGTTATCCCCAGCTCCTGGGCGATGAGGTTCCACTCGCCGACGCCGTCCTCACCCTGGGCGTCCAGCACCACGACCTGACGGTCACGGAACCTCAACTGCCGCAGGACGTAGGTCTTCTCCAGCGCCGACTTGCCGTTGCCGGACTCGCCGAGCACCAGCCAGTGCGGGGCGGGCAGCTGCTGCCCGTACAGCTGGAAGGGGTCGTAGATGTACCCCTTGCCGCTGTAGACCTCACGGCCGATGATCACGCCGGAGTCGCCGAGACCAGGGGCGGCGGTCGGCAGATAGACCGCCTGTGCCTGGCCGGTGGAGGTGCGTACGGGCAGCCGGGTCGTCTCCACCTTCCCGAACAGGAAGCTGGTGAACGCGTCGGTGAGCGCTCCGAGTGGATCGAGCATGGCCATGACGTACGCGCCTCCCAGCGGCTTTAGCGGCGGATCCCGGTCGCGAACGGCAGGGTGTTGACGAACGCCCGGTGGTGCTCGCGGTCGCACCACTCCAGCTTGAGGTAGGACTTGCCGGCCGAGGCACGGATGGTGCGCTTGTCGCGCGCGAGCGCCTCGGGCGAGCGGGAGGAGACCGTGAGGTAGCCGACGAGGTTGACGCCGGCGGCGCCGGACGCCAGGTCCTCACCGCGCTGGTCGACGCGGCCGTGGTGGGCGACGTCCCGCGGGTCGACGACCCGGTTCATCTTCGCCGCGCGGCTGGCCTCCGCGTCGTCGTTGGTCTTCTCCGTCAGCATCCGCTCGATGGCGATCTCGGTGGGCTCCAGGTCCATGCAGACCGCGACCGTACGGATCACGTCCGGGGTGTGCACCAGGAGGGGCGCGAGGAAGTTGACGCCCACCGGGGTCAGCGGCCACTCCTTGACCCAGGCGGTGGCGTGGCACCACGGCGCGCGGGTCGTCGACTCCCGCGTCTTGGCCTGGAGATACGTCGGCTCCATCGCGTCGAGCTCGGCCGGCCAGGCGTTGCGCTTGCTCATCGCCTGGATGTGGTCGATGGGGTGGTCCGGGTCGTACATGGAGTGCACGAGGGAGGCGAGGCGGGCCTGGCCGAGGGGCTGGCGTACGCGGATGTCGGCCTCGGCGAGCCGGGCGCAGATATCGGTCAGCTCACGGGCCATGACGACGGCGAGACCCGCGTCCCGGTCCAGCTTCTTGCGCAGCAGCCCGCCCTGGTGCATCCGGGCGGCGCGCGCCATGGTGTGCGCCTCGGCGGCCAGCTCGCGGGTGTAGTGCATACAGGCGACGAGGTAGGCGCGGTGCTGCTCGGAGGAGGTGGAGACCATCGACTGGAGCTGGTCGTAGGACTCCTGGAGCCAGGCCGGGGAGGAGCGGTCGCCGCGCTGGGCGACGTCCTTGGCGTGGGCGTCCGGGTCGGCGGGCAGCGTACGGGCCAGCATCTGAATCCGGGTCACGAAGCCGTCGCCGTTGGCCACATGCTTGAGCAGCGTCCCGAAGCGGTCGACCAGCGCCTCCTGGTCCTCGCTGTCGCGCAGGCCGACGCCCGGCCCCTCGATCTCGATGGCGGCCGTCACCGTCTTGCGGTCGGCGTGCAGCAGCACCGCGATCTCGTCCGGGCCGAACGGGGCGGAGAGCCAGTTGATCCGGCCGATGCCGGGCGGCGGGCCGATCTCGACCTCCCGGCCGTCCAGCCGGATGCCGGCCTCGGCGGCGCCGGAGCGGTAGCCGGCGCCGCGGCGGACCGTACGGCGGAAGCTGCGCCGGATCTCGAACCACTTGTAGAACGTACGGCCCTTGTACGGCACGTAGACGAGGGCGAGTCCCAGCATCGGGAAGCCGGTGAGCGACGCGATCCGCAGCGGCAGCATGGGCACCAGCAGCCCGCACATCATGCCGAGGAACGCCCCCACGATGATCAGCGCGATCTCACCGGTCTCGCGGTTCTTGCCGACGATCGCGTTGGGCCGGGCGCGGCCGATGAGATAGGTGCGACGTGGCGCGATCGGGTGGGACTGCGTGCTCAACGCCCCTCACCTCCTGCTGTCTTGCCGGTGCGGGAGCTGCTGCTCGGGCCGGGGTTCGTACGGGGAGCGGGGGTGGCGGGTGCCGAGGAGCGGCCGCCGCCGGTGCGGGAGCTGTGCGCGGCGACACCGCCGGCCACCGCGTCGGCCGGCCGGGACTGGCCGCCCTGCGCGCCCTGGGCACCGCCGTCCCCGCCGGACCTGCGGGAGCTGTGGGTCTTGATGCCCTGGGACACCAGCGCCGCGGGCGAGGAGATCATGGCGGCGGCCTGGCTGCCGTCGGTGGCCCGGCCCTTGTTCGTACGGGCCGAGACCATCTCGTCGCCGAAGCCGGGGACGAAGCGGTAGATCACCGCGCTGGCGAAGATGGCGAGGATGATGATCGCGAGGCCGGAGACGACCGCGGAGAAGGCGTTCGGGCCCTTGTCGTGGGAGAGCGCACCGGCGACGCCGAGCACGATCACGATGACCGGCTTCACCATGATCACTGCGATCATGATGCCCGCCCAGCGGCGCACATGCCCCCACATGTTCTTGTCGACCAGTCCGGCGTAGACGACCGTGCCGAGCAGCGCCCCGACGTACAGCAGCGCGGCGCGGATCACCAGCTCCAGCCACAGCACACCGGCGGCGAGCACGGAGACCAGCGAGACCACGATCAGCATGATCGGGCCGCCGCCGATGTCCGTGCCCTTCGTGAGGGCCTGGGAGAACGCCCCGAAGAAGGTGTCGGTCTGCGCCCCCGTCCCCTTGGCGATGATCTCGGTGACCCCGTCGGTCGCCGAGACGATCGTGTAGAGGATGAGCGGGGTGAAGGCGGAGGCGAGCACGGTCAGCCAGAGGAACCCGACCGCCTCGCCGATCGCCTCCGTGAGCCGCACCCCGCGCACCGCGCGCTTGGCGACGGCCAGCAGCCACAGGACGAGCGTGAGGATGGTCGAGGCGGCGAAGACGACGGCGTACTGCCGCAGGAAGGCCGTGTTGGTGAAGTCCACCTGCGAAGTGGCCTTCACCGCGTCGGAGAGCTTGGTGACGATCCAGGCGGCGGCTTTGGCGCAGCCTTTGGCCAGGGAGTCGAGGGGGTCGAGGGGGTTGTTGTCGGTGAGGCCGCCGGGGGATTTGGGGGCGCCGGAGCCGGATTTGTCGGATTGGCAGTAGTCCTTGGCGGGGCCTCGGACGAGATCGCAAGGGTCGCTGCTCGGGGTGGGACTCGGTGCTGCGAAGGCACGTGAGGCCAGGAGTACAGCGTTTGTCTGGACAACCGTCACCAATGCGGCCAGCGAGAGGGTGCGACGACGACTGTTAGCGGGCATAGGTGAACCCTCCGAACCCTTGCACGGCCTTGGTCATGTCCTCTGCCGACGCGGCAGCCTGGTCCCTCCCGATCGGAGCGGGACCGTCCTTCTGCGTGAAGTTCGTGACCTTCCAGTCCCCGCCCGTCCACTGAAGGTCGAAGGTGTTCGTGTACCAGCTCTCCGTGACGGGGTTCTTGGACTGCGACCCCGCGAGGCCGAAGAGAGCGGAATACCAGACCGAGACCTTGGCCGTGTCGCCCTTGAACGATTCGGCCTTCGTGCCTACCGGGTTGGCGCGCGAAACGAAGATCATTCCCTTGGGGGGCGCGCCGTTCGGCTCGAGACCGATCCGGCCGAGGAAGGCGCGATCGGAGTACACCTTGTCGAGGTCGTTCTTGCGCGCCGCTGCCACGGACGGCGCATAGACGGCTTGGGCGATCTCCTGCCGACTGTCGGCCTGGTACATGCCGTCGCTGGTGAGCGCCACCACGTAATTCGCCGCCGCCGACTGCGCCCCCTGCTCCGTCTTGGCGAAGCCCGCGGCGATCCCCCCGTTCTTGCCGGTGGCCGGCTTGGTGCCGGTGGGGGCGGTGGGCTGGGCGTGGCCGGCGTCCTTGGCGGAGTCGCCGGCCGGGGTTTCGCTGTTGCCGCTGCCGCCGCGGTTGGCGAAGGCGATGGCCGCGAGCAGCAGGACGATCACGCCGACGATGGTGACGAGGTTGCGGCTGGACATGCCTGCGCGCGGCCGCCGTCCCGAGCCGTAGCTGTCACCGTCGTTGTCGGGAAGTCTGGTGCGTGTCTGGCCCGTCTCGGAACCGCGGTGGCCGTCGCCGCCGTAGCCGCCGTCGTCACTGAGACTCATCGAGCCTGTGCCCCCTCTGCCGCCGTCGCGTTCGTGCCGTAGTTGTGCCGCCCTCATATGACCGTAGCCGCGCGGGCGGCGGCTTGGGCGCAGCGGTACGAGTACATCTCACCGTGACGGGTCCTCAGATGCGGTACGGCAGAGGCGAATGGGGGACTCTGGGTCATTTGTGCTCATCGCCCGCTCCACGGTTGCCGTCGCCTTCTTGTGCCTTCCTGCCTCCGGGTCCACCTGTCCCCGCGCAGCGGCCGGCCCAATCGGTCCGCTGGTGGCGGGGGTGACGAGGACGTGGGGGCGGGGTCCGTCGAGCCGGGCGTGAGGGGGCGTCAGCATGGGGCCTCGGCAGGGGAGGTGGGGCCGGTGGGAGCGAGTGGAGGCACGGGGCGGCGGAGAGATGGCGGGCGGGGGCGCATGGGGGGCGGCCCGGGGACGGGCGCGTGCCAGGGGCGGCGCACCGTACGGGCGGCGGTCGGGGCGGCGGCGTCCCGGGGAGTGGCCGCGCTAGACCGCCATGCCGTAGACGATGGTGAACAGCGTCCCCAGGGAGCCGATGATGAAGACGCCGGTCAGGCCGGCCACGATCAGGCCCTTGCCCTGCTCGGCGCTGAAGGTGTCGCGCAGCGCGGTGGCGCCGATGCGCTGTTTGGCGGCGCCCCAGATCGCGATGCCGAGGCACAGCAGGATCGCCACCGCCATGACCACTTCGATCATCACGCGGGCTTCGTTGCCCAGGCTCCCGAACGGGCCCCAGTCCGGGGCGATTCCGCCGATGATGGTGGTGATGTCGCCTTTTTCGGCCGCAATGAACATGTGTGAACTCACCGCCCCTTGATGGGTAGTTGTGTGCCTGTGCCGACGCGGCACAGGTCAGTCTCTATCTTCGCCGACAAACGGGCCGTCAGCTGTCGACTTGGCGGCTTTCTTTGACGGATCCCGTGGGGGCGGCGTGTGCGTGGGGGCGCACACCGTCCATGGAACCGATGGGTCTCACTGTGTGTATCACGGGGGTCAACCCTGAGCAATGATCATCGGAAGGGGTGGTGGTCGGTCCGGCGCGCCGTGCGGGCCGGAGGCCGTTCGGGTGGCGGCCGTGGTCCGTGCGGGGCTACTTCGGAGCGTGCGAGATGGCGAAGATCATGGCGAGTGCCACGAGATGGATCGCGAACAGGAAATACCCGACGCGCCACCACAGGTGCCGGCTCATCTGCTTCTGATTGTTCGGGTCCACGGCTCTCGTCTCGTCTCGGGTCTCTGGTGCAGTGTCGCCCATCCGGCGGTGTTCCGGATGCCGCCGTGTGAGCGGAATCTCACCCTGTTCCGGAGCGCCCCCTGCGTCGTGTCATGCGCCGTGTCATGCGCCGTCGTGCTGCGCCGGGAGCGGCACGGCGCGCGCGGAGCGACCGGAAAAAGGCAGTGAACCGCGGCTGAATGGGGGAGGGTTGGGGCGTGCGGAAATTCTGGGTGGCCGGTGGGCTCGGGGTGGGGCTGGTGCTCTGCCTGCTCGGGCTGCTTGTGATCGGTACGTACACGGTGGCGGCCGGGCTGGCCGGAGCCGGCGGGCGGGCGCTCGGCCTGGCGAAGGGCGCGGTGCCGGCCGAGTATCAGCAACTGGTGCAGAAGTGGGGGACGCTCTGCCCGGCGATAAGCCCTCCGCTGCTGGCGGCGCAGCTCTACCAGGAGAGCGGGTGGAACCCCAGGGCGCAGAGTCCGGCGTCCGCGCAGGGCATGGCCCAGTTCATCCCGGGGACGTGGCAGACCCACGGCATCGACGGGAACGGCGACGGCAAGAAGGACGTGTGGGACCCGCAGGACGCGATCGCGTCGGCGGCCTCGTACGACTGCGAGCTGGCCGGCTATGTGAAGGGCGCGCCGGGCAACGCCACGCACAACATGCTCGCCGCGTACAACGCGGGGGCGTACCGCGTGATCCAGTACAACGGGGTGCCGCCGTACCGCGAGACACAGAACTACGTGAAGACGATCACGACCCTGGCGAAGAGCTTCGAGGCGCCGTCGGGCCCGGTGGCGCCGTCGAAGCAGGCCGCGGGGGCCATCTACTTCGCGCAGGAGAAGCTCGGCACGCGCTATTTGTGGGGTGGTACCGGAACGGCGGCGCAGGGCGGGCGGTTCGACTGTTCGGGGCTGACCCAGGCGGCGTACCGCTCCGTGGGCATCGAGCTGCCCCGGGTGGCGAACGACCAGTGGAACGCCGGGGCGCATCCGAAGCGGGACGAGCTGCTCCCGGGTGACCTGGTGTTCTTCGCCTACAACTTGAAGGACCCGCGGTCGATCCACCATGTGGGGATCTATGTGGGTGGCGGATACATGATCAATGCGCCGTACACCGGGGCCGTGATCCGGTTCGACAAGATCGACTCGCCGGACTACATCGGTGCCACGCGCGTCACGTCCGATGGCGCAAAAGCGCTGCCCGGTACGAACGCTGCGTGAACATAGGGCCCTGAACTGCGGTGATGAGTCAAGCTTCGATAACGTCCTGGTGATCATCCGGTGGAGAGTGGAACGCCGAGGCCGCGCATCGCGTTTCCTTGGCGTGGGGACGTAGCAGAGCTCGACGCAGCACACGCTCGACGACCACGGGGGCAGGCAGCACACGACGGCGCTTGCGCGCGCGAAAGATAAGGGGCCGCGGCAGATGGCTGGACTCGCACTCGAGGGGCCGAACCCCGACGTCGACGTGCTCGACGGCATCAACGGCCTCGCGAAGGACGCCCCGCACTGGGTCAACAAGGCCATGGAGTACATCGGCGAGTACGGCATCATCGCCGGCCTCGCGGTGCTGTGTCTGATCGCCTGGTGGGCCGCGCGCCGCAGGCCGGACGCGCCCTCCGTCGTCGCGGGCCTGGTCTGGGCGCCGCTGGCCGCGGGCATCGCCTTGCTGGCCAACATCCCGATCCGCGGGTTCGTCGAGCGGCCGCGGCCGTTCAAGGACCATGCCGGGCTGGAAGTGCTGATCCCCGGCAAGAGCGACTTCTCGTTCGTGAGCGACCACGCGACGCTCACCATGGCGGTCGGCGTCGGCCTGTTCCTCGCCCACCGCAAGTACGGCCTGATCGGGATCGCGCTGGCGCTCGCGGAGGGCTTCTGCCGCGTCTACATGGGCGTGCACTACCCGACCGACGTGATCGGCGGGTTCGCCCTGGGCACCGCCGTCGCGCTGCTGCTCGCACCGCTCGCGCAGGCGCTGCTCGTGCCGCTGACGACGGCGATCGGCCGCTCGAAGCTGGGCCGGCTGGTGCAGGCGCGGGGCGTCGAGGCGGCGGGCGCGGGCGGTTCCGCGGGGCAGGACGCCGAGGGCGGCCGGGTGGTGGCCACGGGATCGGGGATGCCGCGGGGGCACAAGGACAAGGATCTGGCGGCCTGAGGCGCGGCCGGCCGGCTGGACGAACCGGCGCGGCAGCTCCCGGGACTGACGACCTGGCGGATGCGGACGGCCCGGACCCCATGCGGGGGCCGGGCCGTCCGTGTGTCCGCGGGTCTCAGAGCGCCTGCGGGAAGGTGCTGAACAGCCGCTGCGGGTCGTAGGTCCGCTTGACCTGGGCGAGACGGGTTGCGGCGGCGCCGTAGTAGGCGGACTTCCAGTCGGTGAGGCCGGGGTCGGTGTAGTTCTGGTAGGCGGCGCCCGAGGAGTGGCGGCGCATCGCGTCATGGAAGGAATTCAGCCACGCTGTGCGCGTGCCGGGCGAGCCGTTCGCCGGCCAGGACGTCAGGTACTGGGCGAGGAACTTCGAGCCGCGGTGGACGAAGGCGGTGTCCGTGCGCCCGACGCGGTTGATCGCGCCGCCCAGCGCCGTCAGCGCCACGTTCCCGTTGACGCCCTTGCGGCCGCACGCCTCGATCTGGTCCATCAGGGTGCGGATACCGGCCGTGGACAGCGAGCGGTCGAAGAAGTGCGAGCGGGCGGCGTAGGTCTCGCGGCCCAGCTTTCCGGCGCCGGTCTGGCCGGGCAGCGAACCCGGCATATGGCACTGCGCGGTGGACTTGGAGGAGCAGCCCGCGTAGGACTCCATCGCGTCCAGGTAGCCGGTCGGCGTGAGGTGGACGCTCTTGGCGGGGCCGGGGCCCCCCGCCTGGTCGGCGAGCTTGTCGATGGCGTTCTGGAGTTCGCGGTAGCTGCCCAGGGAGAAGGCCGCGATGGAGACGGACGGGGTGTTGCCGGGGCGGGCGTCGAGATGGCAGGCGGACCATATCTCGTCGGCCTGCACCGGCCCCCACTTCTGCCAGGACGCCACGACCTTCGCCGCCTTGGCCCACGGCCAGGTCATGTACGCCATCACCGCGCGCGGCGCCGGATGGGTACGGAAGCGGAGTTCGGTGACCACACCGAAGTTGCCGTTGCCGGCCCCGCGCAGTGCCCAGAAGAGGTCGGAGTGCTGCTTCTTGTCGCAGTCGACGGTCTTGCCGTCGGCCGTGACGAGGGTGGCGCCGACGAGGCTGTCGCAGGTCAGCCCGTACGCGCGGGAGACCACGCCATGGCCGCCGCCGAGGGTGAGGCCGGATATGCCGACGGTGGGGCAGGAGCCCCCGGGTATCGTCACGCCGTGCGCCCCGAGGCCCTCGTAGACGTCGATGAGCTTGGCGCCGGCGCCGATGCGGGTGATGCCGCCGGAGGGCGCGCCGACCTTGGAGAGGGCGGAGACGTCGACGATGAGCTTGCCGTTGCCGCTGGACCAGCCCGCGTAGGAGTGGCCGCCGCTGCGGATGGCGACCGGGGTGTCGTACCGCCGGGCGAAGGCGAGGCATTCGGCGATGTCCGCCGGATGCTTCACATAGGCGATGGCCGACGGCTTCAGCGTGTCGTAGCGGGTGTTGTAGAGGCGTCGGGCGGTCGCGTAGGCGGCGTCGGAGGCCCGCACCAGCTTGCCGTCGAGGCTCTTGCCCAGCGCGGTCCAGGAGGACTGCGAGGCCCGGCCCTTGGCGGCGCCCCCGGCAGCGGCCGCCGCATTGGTCTGTGCCGCGCCGGCGCCGGCCGCGGCCTCCGTGGCGGTGCCGGAGGACGCCGCACCCGCCTTGCCGGTCTTGTTGTCGCAGCCGGTGGCCAAGGCGACCGAGGCCGCCGCCAGTCCGCCGCCCGCCTGCAGGAGTGTGCGCCGCTTCACTGGGATGAATCCCCCTCGATGTTTTTTTACGGTCCTGCCCCGCCTGCCGGTGGCCCGGCCGCCGGTCGCGGGGCACGTGCCGGGAACGCCGCACCGGGCGGGTGCGGCGGCGCGCTGCCCGCACGTTCCGCTGTGCCCGGTATTGCTCCACGCTGTCCGGTGCCGTCCGTGAAGTCCGTTACCGGCGCGGTGCGCTTGCTTCCCTCACTAGCCAGATGCGGTACGGGCGTGGGGGGTTCCCGGAACGGACTTCGTCATTCCAGGGGGCGGCCGGACTTGCTGCCCGTATCCGGGCCGGTCTCGGCATCGGCCAGATGGCGCTCCGCGTCCGTACGCGCCTGTGAGCGGGCCCGGCGGGCCGGTCCCCGCCAGCCGCAGGTGCAGCGGGCCGTGCAGAAGGAACCGCTTTCGACGGTGGAGGTCGCGTGGAGGACTCGGTCGGGCACCCCGTCACGCTACGCGTCCCAGGTGCCCGTGCGTGACGAGCCCCGTTAACGGTCGTTGAACCGAGCGGTCGACGGAACGTCAGGTGCGGCGCCGGCGGAACGCCCGACCCTCCCGAGCGGACCGGCCGGCCCAGGCCGTTCCCGAAGACAGCGGCCGAGGGGGCTCGTACGCGATGGTGGTGCAGGACAGGCGAGGCGGCGGCGCGGCCGCCGTGGCCGTGGCGTGCGGAACGGGTCTGGCGGTCGGGCTGCTGACGACGGGCTGTTCCCCGGACGGCGCCGCGGCCGACGACCAGGAGCCGTCCGTCCGGGCCGCCGCTGCCGCCGCGGAGGTCCGCAACAGCGCCGCCGCCCTGCTGCGGGCCGGCTCCGCCAGGGTCCTCACCTCCATGGAGACGGTGAGCGGCGGCACCCGCGTCGCCATCCGCGGCAGGGGCGGCTACGACTTCGCCACGAGCACCGGCCGGCTGCGGGTCGTCCTGCCCGACCCGGCGGGCCGGCCCAGCGGCGGCCATCAGCCGATCACGGAAATCCTCGCGCCCGGTGCGCTGTTCATGAAGAACCGCGGGGCGGGGGTGCCCGCCGACAAGTGGGTGCGGGTGGACACCGCTTCACTGAGCGACGGGAATCTGGTCACCGGCGGTGCGACCGATCCGCTGGCCGCCGCCGAACTGCTGCGCGGCGCACGGGAGGTGACCTATCAGGGCGAGGAGCGGCTGGACGGCGTCATGGTGCGGCACTACCGCGGGACGACGGACATCGGGACGGCCGCCGGGGCGGCGTCGCCGCGTACGCGGCCCGCGCTGGTCGCCGCGGAGCAGGGGTTCACCACCGACGCGGTGCCCTTCGACGCGTATCTGGACGAGGACGGGCGGCTGCGCAAGGTGCGCCAGTGGTTCCGCTTCGCCAACGGTGCGCCGGAGGGGGCATCGGTGACCTCCACCACGGAACTGTCCGATTTCGGGACGAAGGTAGCGGTGCAGCTGCCGGACGAGCACGACATCTATGCGGGGAAGATCGCTTCGCCCGCGCAGTAGGGCCGGACGCCGCGGGGCGGCCGGGCACGTGACCGGGGCGCGTGCCGGATGGCGGAAATGGTCCATCCGTGCCATGCGCGGAGCGTGCGCCCGTCTTTACGCTGGCGGTAACCACCCAAGGCGTGGGAAGGCGCTCGAAGGAGGAGGTGTTGTACGTGGCCGGACACCGCCCTACGACGGTTCAGGACTACGTAGCCCTCGTCGAGATCGACCTGACTGGTGAGTTGATGATCGCGGCCGCGGCCGCGAGCGAGGATCGGCTCAGCCCGGACCGTATCGACGAGGTGCTGGAGGTCGAGGGGCAGGGCGGCGGCGCGGACCGGATGCCCCCGCGGCCTGGAGCCGCGTGCCGCGCCCCCGGCTAGTGCGGGGTGCGGCGGGCCGGCCGGTTCAGGTGCGCAGCATCCGCTCGATGGCCTTGGTGGCCTCCTGGACCTTGGCGTCGATGGCCTCGGGTCCCTTGACGGCGGCGTCGGCGACGCAGTGCCGCAGGTGCTCCTCCAGGAGCTGGAGGCCGAAGGACTGGAGGCCCTTCGTACTGGCCGAGACCTGCGTGAGTATGTCGATGCAGTAGACATCCTCTTCGAGCATCCGCTGGAGCCCGCGGATCTGCCCCTCGATCCGGCGCAGTCGCTTGATGTGTGCGTCCTTCTGCTTTGCGTAGCCGTGTGTACCGGATGTCGGCGATGTCTCTGCGTTATCGGTCACGGTTTGGGCTTCGCCTCGGGGGTCGGTGTCCGGCTGCTGGGGGTGGCGGGCCGCGGCGGCTGCGGCACTGCCGTTGGTGTCGGCGTCCGTGGGCGTCATGGCCGTCTCCCGTGGCATCTAGGCGATCTATATACCCCTGGTGGGTATATGGTACCGAACTTTGCGGGCACCTGTGGTACCCCGTGCAGAGCATGCTGCACGATGGGCGACACTGAAGGAATGCCGGTTAGCTGTGGCTGGATGATGCGCCTAGCATCAACTCGACCGAATCCGATGCACCCCGAGGATTTCACGTGCGCTTTCGTCTGACCCCCAGGGAGACGAGCTTCTACGACATGTTCGCCGCCTCCGCGGACAACATCGTCACGGGCTCCAAGCTCCTGATGGAACTGCTCGGGGCGGACGCCTCCGCTCGTGCAGAGATCGCCGAGCGGATGCGGGCGGCGGAGCACGCGGGTGATGACGCGACCCACGCGATCTTCCACCAGCTGAACTCCTCGTTCATCACGCCGTTCGACCGCGAGGACATCTACAACCTCGCCTCGTCGCTCGACGACATCATGGACTTCATGGAAGAGGCGGTCGACCTGGTCGTCCTCTACAAGGTGGAGGAGCTGCCCAAGGGCGTCGACCAGCAGATCGAGGTACTGGCGCGGGCGGCCGAGCTGACCGCCGAGGCCATGCCGCATCTGCGGACCATGACCAACCTCACCGAGTACTGGATCGAGGTCAACCGCCTGGAGAACCAGGCCGACCAGATCCACCGCAAGCTGCTCGCGCACCTCTTCAACGGCAAGTACGACGCCATCGAGGTCCTCAAGCTCAAGCAGATCGTGGACATCCTGGAAGAGGCGGCGGACGCGTTCGAGCATGTCGCCAACACGGTCGAGACCATCGCGGTCAAGGAGTCCTGAGCGCCGCCCATGGACACCTTCGCGCTCGTCGTGACCATTGTGGTCGCGCTCGGTTTCACCTACACCAACGGCTTCCACGACTCCGCGAACGCCATCGCCACCTCGGTCTCGACGCGGGCACTGACCCCGCGTGCGGCGCTGGCGATGGCGGCCGTGATGAACCTCGCCGGTGCGTTTCTCGGCAGCGGGGTCGCCAAGACGGTCAGTGAAGGACTGATCGCCACTCCCCAGGGCAACCAGGGGATGGGCATTCTCTTCGCCGCGCTGCTCGGCGCGGTGGTCTGGAACCTCGTCACCTGGTACTTCGGCCTGCCGTCCTCGTCCTCGCACGCGCTGTTCGGCGGCATGGTCGGTGCGGCACTCGCCGGTGGCACCGAGGTCATCTGGGGCGGGGTGATCGAGAAGGTCGTCCTGCCGATGTTCATCTCGCCGGTCATCGGCCTGGTGCTCGGCTATCTGGTGATGGTCGCCATCCTCTGGATGTTCCGTAAGTCCAACCCGCACAAGGCCAAGCGCGGCTTCCGCATAGCGCAGACCGTCTCGGCCGCCGGTATGGCGCTCGGCCACGGTCTCCAGGACGCCCAGAAGACCATGGGTGTCGTGGTGATGGCCCTGGTCATCGCCGACGTCGAGGACGCGAACGACGCCATCCCGATCTGGGTCAAGCTGGCCTGTGCGCTCACCCTCTCGCTCGGTACGTACGCGGGCGGCTGGCGCATCATGCGCACCCTGGGCCGCCGCATCATCGAGCTGGACCCGCCGCAGGGCTTCGCCGCGGAGACCACGGCCGCCTCGGTCATGTACACCGCGTCGTTCATGTTCCAGGCGCCGATCTCCACGACCCATGTGATCACCTCCGCGATCATGGGCGTCGGGTCGACCAAGGGCTCGCGCGCGGTGCGCTGGGGCGTCGCCAAGAACATCGTGATGGGCTGGTTCATCACGATGCCGGCGGCGGCGCTGGTCGCGGCGCTCGCGTTCTGGCTCATCCGGCTGGCGTTCGGCTGACGGACCCCGGCCCGCGGCCACCGGCCGCGGAGCACAGGCCGCAGAGCACAGGAATGGGCCCGCCCCCCGGGAAGAGGGGCGGGCCCTTCGTCTTGCGGTGGCACCGCCATGCAGCACCGCAGGACGTGGTGGGAGCGGCCCGGCACAAGCGGCCGGGCCGCGCTCGCTGCTCAGCCGAAGCGGCCGGAGATGTAGTCCTCCGTGGCCTGGACCGAGGGGTTGGAGAAGATCCGCTCGGTCTCGTCGATCTCGACCAGCTTGCCGGGCTGCCCGACGGCCGCGAGGTTGAAGAAGGCCGTACGGTCCGAGACGCGCGCGGCCTGCTGCATGTTGTGCGTCACGATGACGATCGTGAAGCGCTCCTTGAGCTCGCCGATCAGGTCCTCGATGGCGAGGGTGGAGATCGGGTCGAGCGCCGAGCACGGTTCGTCCATCAGCAGCACCTGCGGCTCGACCGCTATGGCGCGGGCGATGCACAGCCGCTGCTGCTGGCCGCCGGAGAGGCCGGAGCCGGGCTTGTTCAGCCGGTCCTTGACCTCGTTCCAGAGGTTGGCGCCCTTGAGGGACTTCTCGACGACGTCCTTGAGCTCGCTCTTCTTGTACGAGCCGTTCAGCCGCAGACCGGCCGCGACATTGTCGAAGATCGACATCGTGGGGAACGGGTTGGGGCGCTGGAAGACCATGCCGACGGTGCGGCGGACGGCGACCGGGTCGACCCCGGAGCCGTAGAGGTTCTCGTCGTCCAGCATCACCTTGCCCTCGACACGGCCGCCGGGGGTGACCTCGTGCATACGGTTCAGGGTGCGCAGGAAGGTCGACTTGCCGCAGCCGGACGGGCCGATGAAGGCCGTCACGGAGCGCGGTTCGACGGTCATCGAGATGTCGTCGATGGCCTTGTGGCTGCCGTAGTACGCGGAGAGGCCGCTGACGTCGATTCGCTTGGCCATGGAAATCACTGCTTCTTTCGTGTGGACGGCTCGGGTCAGCGGCCGGTCTTGGGGGCCTTCCAGCGGGCGATGCCGCGGGCCACCAGGTTGAGGATCATGACGAAGGCGATGAGGACCAGCGCCGCGGCCCATGCGCGGTCGTAGGAGGCCTCGGAACCCTGTTGCCACTGTTGGAAAACGTAGAGCGGAAGTGACTGCTGGGCATCTTCGAACGGGTTGTTGTTGATCGTCTTCGCGCCCCACACCAGGAGCAGCACGGGCGCCGTCTCACCGGTGATACGGGCGATGGAGAGCATCACACCGGTGGTGATGCCGCCGATCGACGTCGGCAGGACGACCTTGAGGATGGTGCGCCACTTGGGCACGCCGAGGGCCAGGGACGCCTCGCGCAGCTCGTTCGGGACGAGCTTGAGCATCTCCTCGGTGGAGCGGACGACGACCGGCATCATCAGGATCGCCAGGGCCATCGAGCCGGCGAAGCCGGACGGGCCGAAGCCGAGGATCAGGATCCATACGGAGAGGATGAACAGGCCTGCCACGATCGACGGGATGCCGGTCATGACGTCCACGAAGAAGGTGACGGCGCGGGCGAGCTTGCCGCGTCCGTATTCGACGAGGTAGATCGCGGTGAGCAGACCGATCGGCGCGGCGATCAGGGTGGCCAGGCCGACCTGCTCCAGGGTGCCGATGATCGCGTGGTAGATGCCGCCGCCGGGCAGCGCGTCCGGGGTGGTGCCCATCGAGTGGGACAGGAAGTAGCCGTCCAGGACCTTGGTGCCGCGGGCGACGGTCTCCCACAGGAGGGAGGCCAGCGGGATGACGGCGATCAGGAAGCAGATCCAGACCAGGCTGGTGGCCAGCCGGTCCTTGGCCTGTCGGGCGCCCTCCACGACCGCGGCCAGCGCGAATGTGCCGAAGACGAAGAGCAGGGCGGCGATCAGGCCCCACTGGACGGTGCTGTCCAGGCCGGCGCCCAGTCCGATGCCGCACCCGGCGCCGGCCGCGACCAGCGCGAGGACCGGCGGGGTCCAGCGGGGGAGCCGGGCCTGCTGGAGGGAGACCGGAAGCGGGCTGCCGCCGTTCGAGACCGCGGGGCGGTCGGTCGTGATGCTCATGCCGCCACCTCGCTGCGCGAGGCAACGCATGTGCAAGGCGCGCACCTCTTGTTGATTCGTTCGCTTCGCTCACTCATGCAGCGGCTCCCGAGTACTCCTTGCGGCGGGCGATGATCAGGCGGGCCGCGCCGTTGACGAGCAGCGTGATCACGAAGAGGACGAGGCCGGAGGCGATCAGGGCGTCCTGGCCGAATTCGTCGGCCTCGCTGAACTTGCTGGCGATGTTCTGGGCGAACGTGCCGCCGCCCGGGTCCAGCAGGCTGGTGTTGATGAGGAAGCTGGGCGAGAGGACCGTGGCGACGGCCATCGTCTCGCCGAGGGCGCGGCCCAGGCCCAGCATGGAGGCGCTGATGACCCCGGAGCGGCCGAAGGGGAGCACCGACATCCGGATGACTTCCCAGCGGGTGGCGCCGAGCGCGAGCGCGGCCTCCTCGTGCATCTTCGGGACCTGGAGGAACACCTCGCGGCTGACGCTGGTCACGATCGGCAGGATCATGATCGCGAGCAGGATGCCGACGGTGAACAGCGAACGGGCCGCCCCGCCGCCGTATTCGAAGATGCCGGTCCAGCCGAGGTAGTCGTCCAGCCAGGTGTAGAGGCCGGTCAGATGCGGGACGAGGAACAGCGCGCCCCACAGGCCGTAGATGATGCTGGGCACCGCGGCGAGCAGGTCGATGACGTAGCCGAGCGGCGAGGACAGCCTGCGCGGCGCGTAGTGCGAGATGAACAGGGCGATGCCGACCGCGACCGGGACCGCTATGACCATCGCGACCACCGAGCTGACGACGGTGCCGAAGGCGAGCACCGCGATGCCGAACTTGGGCTCCAGCCCGCTGGCGTTCCAGTCCAGCGTGGTGAAGAAGTTGGCCTTGTCGCCGGAGATGGCGAGCACGGAGCGGTAGGTGAGGAAGACCGCGATGGCGGCCATGATCACCAGGACGGCGATACCGGAGCCCCGGGAGAGCCCGAGGAAGATCCGGTCGCCGGGGCGGACCGCCTTGCCGGAGACGGCGGAGCGGCCGTCGTCCTCTGGCGGAAGCGGTGTGGCGGATGTCGAGGGAGTTGTGTTCATGGATTCTCCGGTCTGCGGAGCCTGCTGAAGGCTCCTGGCGCGGCGGTGCACCGGACGGGCGGCGGCCCGAAAGGGGCCCTTGTGAGGGGGCCCCTTTCGGCCGTACGGCGGGATGGGGGCCGCCGCCCGGTAGGTCAGGAGAGCGTCGCGACGGTCTTGCGGACCTTGTCGGCGATCTCGGTGGGCAGCGGGGCGTAGCCGAGCTCCTTCAGGGCGCTCTGGCCGTCCTTGCTGGAGATGTAGGTCAGGAAGGACTTGGTGGCGGCCAGCGTCGCGGGCTTGTTGCCCTTGTCGCAGGCGATCTCGTTGGTCACCAGGGTGATCGGGTAGGCGCCCTCGGCCTTGGTGGTGTAGTTGAGCTTCAGGGCCAGGTCGTTGCCCTTGCCGACCTGCGTGGCCTCGGAGATCGCCTTGGAGGCGTTGTCGACGGTGGCGTCGACCGGGGCCTTGGCGCCGGTGTTCAGCTTGGCCGTCGGGACCTTGCCGGCCGTCGCGTACGACAGCTCGAAGTAGGAGATCGCACCGCTGGTCTGCTTGACCTGCGAGGAGACGCCGGCCGAGCCCGAGGCCGCCTGGCCGCCCTCGCCTTCCCACTTCTTCGCCGGCTCGTGCTTCCAGTCACCGGCGGCCTTGAGGTACTTGGTGAAGTTGTCGGTGGTGCCCGAGTCGTCGGAGCGGTGGAACGGCTGGATCTTGAGGTCCGGGAGCTTGGCGCCCGGGTTCAGCTGCTTGATCGCGGGGTCGTTCCACTTCTTGATCTCCGAGTTGAAGATCTTCGACAGGGTCGGGGCGTCCAGCACGAGGTTGTCGACGCCGGGGACGTTGTAGCCGACCGCGATCGGGCCGCCGACCATCGGCAGGTCGATCGCCCGGCCGCCCTTGCAGACCTGCTTCGACTTCGTGACCTCGTCGGGCTTGAGGGGGGAGTCGGAGCCCGCGAAGGCGGTCTGGCCCTGGAGGAAGGTGGTGACGCCGGCGCCGGAGCCCGTCGGCTGGTAGTTGATCTCGGTGTCCTTGCAGGCGCCCGAGTAGGCCTGCACCCAGACGTCCATGGCGTTCTTCTGCGCGGACGAGCCGGACGCGAGCAGCTTGCCCTTGCCCTCGCACTTGATGTTCGACGTCTTGGCGGCGGCACCTCCGCCGCCGGAGGTGTCATCGGAGCCGCACGCCGTCAGGGCCAGGGCACCGGAGACGGCGAGAGCGCCAACGGCGAGGGCGCGAACCCGGTTCTTGCGCTGAAGCTTCACTGTCGAAAGTTCCTTCCTGGGGCGCGCCGCTGCGTCGGCGTGCGAAGTGATGAGTGGTGAGGGTCACCGCGGTCTGCGATGCCAGCTAGCCGTGTCGCGCTTGCGCATCGGGCATGGCGCGCACTCGGTAAGGCTGAAATTAGGCAGATCAGGTGAAGCGGCCGAACGAGGAGAGTGAACGCACGGTGAACCTCGGCCATCGGATGGGTGCGGGGGGAGAAGCGCTCGCCCGCGCGTGCGAAACGGCCCGTCGCCCTGTTGAATTACCGGCCGGTATGGCAGCATCCGCGCCTGAGGGACACGCGAATCGGTGCGGAACGACCGGAGGTGGCTGGTGGGGAGCCAGGGGGCACAGCAGGGCGTTCGGGACGTACGGGGCGTATGGGGTGGACGGGGGGCATGGGGGGTGTGGGGCGCACGGGGCGGACGGCTCGTGGCGTGCACCGCTGTCGTCCTGTGCGCGATGGGGTTGCTCGGCGGTACGGCGACCGCCGCCTACGCCGATGACCCGAAGAATCCGTCCGCGGACACGGGGCGGGGCGCCGATGTGGCAGCGGCCTCGGACGCCGACGCCCGGCGTCTCGACGACGTACGCAAGAAGATCGATGCCCTTTACCGTAAGGCGGAGCAGGCCACCGATGCCTACAACGCCGCCAAGGAACAGGTCGGGCTCCAGCAGAAGGAGATCGTCAAGCTGGCGCGCAGCATCGACACCACCCAGCACCGGCTGGCCGCCCTCAAGCGGCAGGCGGGCGCGCTGGCCAGTGCCCAGTACCGCGGCGGCGGGCTGCCCGCCGAGGCGAAGCTGATGCTCAACGCCGCTCCGGAGGGCTTTCTCGACAACGCCACCCTGGCCCGCAAGGCGCAGCACGCCGCCAAGCGGGTGATCGGCCAACTTTCCCGTCTCGAGGGTGACTTGGAGACGTATTCGGACGCCGCCACGGACCGCTGGGAGAAGCTGGAGGCGAACCGCAAGAAGAAGGAAAGCGCCCGGCGGGACATCAAGAAAAAGATTGAAGCGGCAAAGAAGCTGGAATCCCGGCTGGCCGACAAGGAAAAGGACCGGCTGAAGAAGCTGGAGGACGAGCTGGCCTTCAAGCAGCAGCAGAAGTGGCTGGACTCCGGCGTACTGAAAGACATCAGCAACAAGGCGTCGGCCCCCGGCAAGAAGGCGATTTCGTACGCCACCGCGCAGATCGGCAAGGATTATGTGTGGGGTGCGGAAGGTCCTGACACCTTCGACTGCTCCGGGCTGACCCTGCGGGCGTGGCAGGCCGGTGACCGGACCATCCCGCGGACCTCACAGGAGCAGTGGCGACAGCTGCCCCGGGTGGCCCTCAAGGACATGCGGCCGGGCGACCTGATCATTTACTTCTCGGATGCCAGCCATGTCGGCATGTATCTCGGTAATGGCGCGATTGTGCATGCGCCGCGGCCCGGCCGGCAGGTCACGATCACCGGCGCCGGATCGATGCCGATCCTCGGCGTCGTCCGCCCCGACGGTGAGCGCTGACACGATGGCGCACATCACACGCGCGATAAATGACCGGATTGTTTGCTGTCCGAGGGTTGCCGATGCGTAGCTGAATGCACTCAAGCGGGGTGATGTTCGTCATTACCCATTCATCCCTCCCCAGGTCAAATGGCTTATCAGGTGCGGCATATGACGATGGCCGATTGCCGCCGGGCATTCCATCCCCCTCCGTACTGACGCTATGGTCGCCTGTCAGTGCCCGGTGTGCACCTCCGCTCCTTTGACCGACGAGCGGCGGGGAGCCGGGCACGGTGGTGCGCCGTCGGCGTCCGCCGCACCCCTCGGGGGGAGGGAAGGAAGCAGAGCAATGCCCGTACCCGTACCGCACCAGCGGACGGTCGTGCTGCCGCACCAGGCAGGACCGGTGGACGACGCCTGCGCGGATACCGCGCAGGTCGCCGGCGCGCCGGGCGCGGGAGACGCGACGGCCCTCCCGGTCTCGCAGGGCTCTCCGGCGTCCGACCAGCCGCAGCCGGCCGAACAGCGACTTTCGGCCGACCACGGGACGCCCCACCAGGGCCTGACCCTGCTCCTCATCGGCGAGGACCCCAATAGTCATGTCCCCGACATGTGGGACTGGGCGGGCCGCAAGGTGCGCCTGCGGACCGCCCGCAACCTCACCGAGGCCGAGCGGCTGCTCACCGACGATGTGCACTGCATCCTGCTCGACCTGCCCCCGCGGCAGCCCCACGACCGCGCGGAACGCGCCCCGGCCCACGGCAACGCCCCCGGTGACGAGCTGGGCATGCTGCGCGATGTGCTGCGGATGGCCACCTCGCACGCCGTTCTCGTCCTCACCTACGAGACGGACGCCGAGCGCGCCGCCGATGCCGTCCGCGTCGGCGCCCAGGACTACCTCTTCCGCGACGAGCTCGACGGCGCGGTGCTCAGCCGCGCGGTCCGCTACGCCGTCGAGCGCAAACGCGCCGACCTCGCACAGCGCCAGCTCACCGAGTCGCGGATGCTGGCCCAGGAGAACGCCCGACTGGAGCGCGGCCTGCTGCCCACGCCCCTGCTCGACGGCTCCGACCTGCGGTTCGCCGCCTGCTACCGCCCCGGCCGCAGCCGTGCGCTGCTCGGCGGCGACTTCTACGACACCGTCCGTACCCCGGACGGCACCGTCCACGCGATGATCGGCGATGTCTGCGGCCACGGCCCCGACGAGGCCGCCCTCGGCGTCGAGCTGCGCATCGCCTGGCGCGCGCTGACCTTCGCCGGACTCTCCGGCGACGAGCTGCTGGCCACCCTCCAGAAGGTGCTGGAGCACGAGCGGGCGGACGACGAGATCTTCGCGACGCTGTGCACCGTCGACATCTCCGCGGACGGCCGCCGCGCCGGGCTGTGCCTGGCCGGCCACCCCGCACCGCTGCTGGCCCAGGCCGGCGAGCGCCCGCAGCTGCTGCCGTACGAATTCGGCGGCCCGGCGCTCGGCCTGCTGCCGCATGCCCGCTGGCCGCGCCGGCAGGTGGAACTGGGCGGCTCGTGGAGCCTGATGATGTACACCGACGGTCTGATCGAGGGCCGGATCGGCAAGGGGAATCAGCGCCTCGGCCAGGAGGGCATGACCGAGCTGGTCAGCCGGCAGATGGCCGCCGGTCTCACGGGCGAGGAGCTGCTGGACGCCTCGGTCAGGGAAGTGCGCGACCTGAACGGCGGCGAGCTGACGGACGACGTGGCCGTCCTGCTGCTGGACCGTCGCTGAGGGGTCTGCGTCCCCGCTGCTGCCGTGGCGCCGGTGCCGTCAGCGGGCCGCGGCCCCGCGGTCGCGGGGGCCCGGTCTTCTCCGGGGCCTCCCGCTCGGCTCAGCGGCCGCCGTTGTAGGGCCCGTACGGCCCGTCCGAGCTGGAGCCCCCGCGGCGCGGGCCACGGCCGCCGCCGGTGACCTGCCGGAGCGCCGGGCGTACGTCGACGGTGTACACGATCACTGCGATCACGCCGATGACCGGCAGGAACGACATGATCGGGAGAATGAACAGCAGCGCCGTGGCAAGGGCGAGGAAGATCAGCCACATGCCCTTGGTCTGCTTGCTCGCGGCGCGATAGGCGTCCTCGCGGCGCACGGCCGCATCGACCAGCATCACGGCGGCATAGACACCCAGGGCGAGCTGCACCCAGCTCAGAATGCTCTGGAACCCGTAAATCAGCACGCCATACACCGCCCGTTCGCCGGTCGTGTCCTTCTCGGTCCGCGGCGGCCTGTATGCCGCCCGTGCGGCCCCACCGTACCCGGACAACGGGCCGGGCACCCGAAGTGTGCCCGGCCCGGCCCGTGGGAAAGGGACCTCGGCGAAAGGTGCGCGAGCTCGCAGCACCCTCGCTTCATGTGCCCTGCGCCCTCACTTGGCGGACGGCGGGGTGCTCTTCTTCGCCGGTGCCGGCGCCGGGGCCGGCTTGCGCTGCGCGACCGGCTTCTTCGGCGCGGCCGGCTTGGGCTGCGTCGACGGGGTGGCCTTGGTCTCCGCCTTGGCGCCGTTCGCCGTCTGGGGCTTCGGAGCGCTCTTGACGGCCGGCTTGGGCGCGGACTTCGGCGCGGGCTCCGGCTCGATCGCCACCGCGAGGTCCTCGACCTGGTCGGCGGCCTCGCCGCGCCAGGTCGCCACCGCGCCGCGACCGCGCTCGGCCAGCTCCTCGTAGCCCTCACGGGTCCGGACGACGGCCTCGGCCGCGCGGCCCACGCCCTGGAGCGCCAGCTCCTGCGCCTGGTCACGGACCTTCTTGATGTCGCCGTCCAGCGAGCCCAGCAGCTCGGTCAGCTTGTCCTTGGCGTCCTTGGCCTGCTTGGTGACCAGTGCCTGGACGTCCTTGGGGTCGGTGCTGCGCACGGACTCGAAGCGCTTGGGCGCCTCGACCCGGATCTTCTCGACGAACTGCGGCACCTCGCCGAGCTTCTCGGCAGCCAGGTCGACGGTGCCGGCCAGGGCGTACAGCGGGGTCGCGTCGCTCAGGGCCTTGCGGAGGTCATCGGTGTTGATGGCCATGACGTTATTCCTCCTGGAAACGGAATCGGTTGCTCAGGTGGCGTGCGGGCCGCCGTCGGCCTCTGTCTCAAGGGAGTCCGTGCCGCGCCCGTCCTCAGGTCCGCTCACAGCGGTGTCCTTGCCGCCGCTCCCGAGCCCGTTCTCCTTGCGGAAGGACTCGTAGATCTGGAGCAGAACCTGCTTCTGTCTCTCGTTCAGCGCCGGGTCGGTGAGTATCGCGGTCTGCACCTCGACCCCGTCCAGACCCTTCCGCTCGTCCAGAATCCCGGCCTGGACGTACAGCGTCTCCGCGGATATCCGCAGTGCCTTGGCGAGCTGCTGGAGGATCTCCGCGCTCGGCTTGCGCAAACCGCGCTCGATCTGGCTGAGGTACGGGTTGGACACCCCGGCGGCATCCGCGAGCTGCCGCAGGCTCAGCTGCGCCGTGCGCCGCTGCTCCCGCAGGAACTCGCCGAGATTGCCGACGTTGAGTGATGCCATATGTCGATGGTGCCTCGAAGTGCTAACTATTGCAAGCAAGGTGCTAGCTGGAGTGGTCTGGTCGGGTGGGTGGGGCGGACGCCTCCACGAGCACCTCCCCGGCCGCCGTCCGCACGTACAGCACCGACCGCCCGGCCCTCCGCCGCTCCACCAGTCCCGCGCCCAGCAGCACCCGCAGATGCCGCCCCACCGACCCCAGCCCCTGCCCGGTCACGGCGACCAGCTGGGTCGTACTCATGGGAGTCCCGAGCAGCATCAGCAATCCGGCCCGCGCGGTCCCGACGAGCGCCCCGAGCCCGGCCGGGACGGGCCGCCGGTCGTGGTCCTCGGCGAGCACCCCGAGACACGGGTAGACGACGGCGTACCGCTCCCGTCCCTCCCACGACACCCACCCGGTCCTCGGCGTCACCGGCATGAACAGCAGCTCGGCCCCGGCGGCGATCTCCCGCGGCGGATACGCGTTCAGGTTGACCTGGAAGCGGCTGTCCCCGAGCCACCGCGTCCCCGGGCGCAGAGAGTCCAGCACGGCCGCCCAGCCGCCCCGGCCCACCCGCGCGGTCCGCGCGACCATGTCGGCCTCCAGGGCGCGCCGCCGACGCTCCCAGTACGGCCGTACGGTCTGTTCCCAGACGTACGTCAGGAGCACGGTCGCCCGCTCGGGCAGGTCGTCCCGCTCCAGGGCGCCGGGGAGCGGGCCCCGCAGGGACACGCGGAGGTCGGCGCGCGCCTTCGAGGCCCCGGCCGCCCGCACCCGGGCCACGCTGTCCTCGAAGCTCTCCCCGACGCACGAGGTGGGGCAGAAGAAGTCCGCGATCCAGGACGTGCCGAGCGCCGCCCGCACGAGCAGCGCGGTCACCGGGTCGGCCGCGAGGCGCGCGCGGTAGCCGGGCAGGTGCGCGCGCAGCCAGGCCGCCTCGCCCGGATGGGCACCGGTCCCCGCGTACAGCAGCTTCAGGCTCGCGAAGGTCTCGGCGAACGGCGAGAGCACGAACCGGCTGTGGGCGAGGGTGTCGGTGTCGATCTGCCATAAGCCCATGCGTACGACCTTTCGCGTGTCGGCGAAACAGTAAACACGGCCCCGGGCAGCTCCGAGACTCCGACGCATGCGCAGCTACCGAAGCCTGTTCCGCACCCCGGAGTTCACCCCGTTCCTGCTCTCCTTCGCCGCCCACGCCGCGGCCCAGACGATCGGCGGCCTGGCCCTCGGCACGCTGGTCTTCCGGGCCACCGGCTCCCCGCTCCTGTCGGCGGTGAGCATGTTCGGCCCGCAGCTGGCGCAGTTGCTGGGAGCCACGTTCCTGCTCTCGGGTGCCGACCGTCTGCCCCCGCGCGCGATCCTTTCCGGCCTCGCCCTCGCCTTCGCGGCCGGTACGGCGGTGCTGGCGCTGCCCGGCCTGCCGGTCGGGGCGGTCTTCGCCGTCGTACTGGCGCAGGGCCTGATCGCGTCCCTGGGCGGGGGAGTGCGCGCAGGGCTGCTGAACGAAATCCTGCCGAAAGACGGCTACGTCCTGGGCCGTTCCGTGTTCAACATGCTCTGGGGCCTGATGCAGGTGGCCGGTTTCGCGACGGGCGGCGCGCTGCTGGCGCTCCTGACCCCGCGGACGTGCCTGCTCCTGGCGGCGGTGCTGTACGTGCTGTCGGCCCTCGGTACCCGCCTGGGCCTCACGGCCCGCCCGCCGCGCTCCTCCGGGCGCCCGTCCGTCTCGGCGACCTGGCACACCAACGCCCTCCTGTGGTCCTCGCGCCCCCGCCGCCTGACGTACCTGGGCCTGTGGATCCCCAACGGCCTGGTGGTCGGCTGCGATTCGCTCTTCGTCTCCTACGCTCCCGGGGCGGCCGGGACGCTGTTCGCGTGCGGGGCGCTGGGCATGTTCGTGGGCGATGTGACGGTGGGCCGCCTGGTACCGCCCGCGTGGCGCCCCCGCCTCGCGGTCCCGCTGCGCCTGCTGCTGGCGACGCCCTACCTGTTCTTCGTCCTCCAGCCGGGAGTGGCGCTGTCGGCCGTGGCCACCGCCCTCGCCTCCGTCGGCTACGGCGCGAGCCTGGTCCTCCAGGAACGCCTGATGTCCCTCACTCCCGACGACCTCGCGGGCCAGGCCCTCGGCCTGCACTTCGTCGGTATGTCCACCCTTCAGGGCGTCGGCGCGGCCCTGGCGGGCACGGTGGCCCAACTGACCTCCCCGGCCACGGCGATGACGCTGCTGGCGGCCGCATCGGTCACCGTGACCCTGACCCTGGCGGCTCTGGGCAGGCACGAGGAACGACAACCGGCCGCCCCCGGTGCGCCTCCGGGCGTCCTGTCGGAACCCGCGGTCACGGACACGCCCCGGCGCGGCGCCCGACGCGAGGGGGCGCAGTAGCCCACCGCCTCGACCAGGGCACCGCGTGATCCTCGGCCGGTACGTCTCCCCCCTCGTCGAGTCGGGGCAGAGCTACCCGGCCCCCTCGGCAGGCGCCCGGGTGCCGATGACGATCGTGGCGTAGAGCTCGTCGGAGTCGGCCACCCGGGGCAGCAGCCCGTTGCGGGTGAAGGCCTCGACGGCCTGCGGTGCCTGGCGTTCGCTCGTCTCGACCAGCAGATGGCCCCCTGGTGCGAGCCATTGCAGGGCGGCCGCGGTCACCCGCCGCAGGACGTCGAGCCCGTCCGCGCCGCCGTCGAGCGCCACCAGTGGCTCGTACTCGCGGGCCTCGGGCGGCAGCAGCCCGACCTCTTCGCTCGGTACGTAGGGCACGTTGGCCACCAGGATGTCGATACGGCCCCGGAGACGGGCGGGAAGCGCATCGAAGAGATCGCCCTCGTGGACCTCGCCGCCGGCGGGGGTGATGTTGCGGCGGGCGCAGCGCACCGCGGCGGGTTCGATATCGGCGGCGTACAGCTCGACCCGGCCCAGGGCGGCGGCCAGTACGGTGCCCACCGCGCCGGATCCGCAGCACAGGTCGACGACCACGGGGGGCCGCCCGGTGCGCGCGGCGGTCCGGCGGCCGAGGCCGACGGCCTGGCCCACGAGGAACTCGGTGCGGCGGCGCGGGACGAAGACCCCGGGATCGACGGTGATCCGCCGCCCGTAGAACTCCGCCCAGCCGACGACGTGTTCCAGGGGCAGGCCGAGGGTGCGCCGCTCCACCATGGCGGCGAGTTCGTCGGCCGTACGTGCGGTTGCGAGGAGCAGTTCCGCCTCGTCCTCGGCGAAGACACAGCCGGCGGCGCGCAGCGTGGTGACGACGGCGGCGCGGGAGAGCGGTGCGGAAACGGGTGCCGGGAGAGGCGAGGAGAGGGCTGATGGGGGGAACGACATCTGGGACGACGGCATGTGAGCCTTTCGGGGCGCCGAGGGCGCTTCCCGGGTCACGTGTGTCGGACGGCCACCTGCGTCGGGTGGACCGTACGGGCGTGAGCCGGGAGCGCCTGCCTGGTCTGGCGGGGAATCGGTCTCACCTCCTCGGTCGGTCCGCTACTGAGGGCGCAACATTACCTGACCTGGGCCGCGGCGCACAGAGGGATGGGCGCGGGCACGGTGCTGTGCCCTGCCTTTGCGCGGCCTTCGTGGGGGCCGCGGATGCCGGTGAGCGCCCGCGTACCTGGCTCGCCCTGACGTCCGCCGGCGGACCGAGGACGGGATGGCCGGCAGGGGCGGGACGACGGGCGAGGGTTCCAAGTGCCCGGCCCCCGCGCCCTGATGAGTCCTGTTGACTTCGAGCGCACTCCAACTCATACCGTCCGGGACGGGGTTCCGGAACAGGCAGGCTCGCCGAGCGGGCGCCGGGAGCTCAGGGAGCAAGGAGGGATCGGGGTCCGTCCGCGATCCAGATCCGTCCGCCGTACGTCCAGGAGGTAGCAGCAGCATGACCACGACGAACATTCCGACCCGTCACCTCGGCGAGCTGGTGGTTTCCGCGCAGGGGCTCGGCTGCATGGGGATGAGCCATGGCTACGGAGAGTCGGACGACGCGCAGTCGGTCGCCACCATCAACCGGGCGCTCGACCTCGGTGTCAGTCTGCTGGACACCTCCGATTTCTACGGGGCGGGGCACAACGAGGAGCTGATCGGCCGGGCCATCGCCGGCCGGCGGGACGAGGTGGTGCTGGCGACGAAGTTCGGGTTCGCCAACCGGCTCGGGCAGCCGACCGCGATCCGGGGTGATGCCGCCTACGTACGGGAGGCCTGCGACGCATCGCTGCGCCGGCTCGGGGTCGACCACATCGACCTCTACTACCAGCACCGCGTCGACCCCGACATACCGATCGAGGAGACCGTCGGAGCGATGGCCGAACTCGTCGCGGCGGGCAAGGTACGGCACCTCGGGCTGTCCGAGGCGAGCGCGGCGACCCTCCGGCGGGCGCATGCGGTGCATCCGATCGCCGCGTTGCAGAGCGAGTGGTCGCTGTGGACCCGCGATCTGGAGCAGGAGATCGCGCCGGTGTGCCGGGAACTCGGCATCGGCCTGGTGCCGTTCTCGCCGCTCGGCCGGGGCTTCCTGACCGGGCGCTACACCTCGGTGGAGGGCCTGCCGGAGTCCGATGTGCGCCGCAGCCAGCCGCGCTTCGCCGACGGCAACCTGGAGCAGAACCTGGCCATCGTGGACCGGCTCAACGCACTCGCCGCCGAGAAGGGCGTCAGCGCCGGACAGCTCGCGCTGGCCTGGGTGCAGTACCGCGGGGACGACGTGGTGCCGATCCCGGGCACCCGCCGGGAGAAGTACCTGGAGGAGAACCTCGGGGCGCTCGCCGTCGAGCTGACCGCCGAAGAACTCGCCGCGATCGACGCCGCGGCACCGGCCGGCCGGATCGCCGGTACGCGGTACGACGAGTCCAGCATGGCGTTCGTCAACAGGTGAGAGACAGGTGAGAGACCGGTGGAGGGAGCGGAGGCCGGTGGCCGGTGGCGCCGGCGGGAGAACTGCGAGAGCCGGGAGGCGCTCGCTCACGCCGGCGGCATGGCCTCGTCCCGCGACATGACCTCGTAGAGGTTGTGGGAGTCGTCGCGGAAGAACAGGCCGCGGGCGCACAGCGGATGATCGGTGCGGCCGTTGTCCGGCTCGGCGGGGTCGTTGCCGTAAGGGATGCCGGCGGCCTGGATGCGGGCGAAGATTCCGTCGAAGGTCTCGGGGTCGACGTCGAAGGCGAGGTGATGGCCTTCGGCGTCCGGCACGGTCATGAAGTCGAGGGTGAGCGTCTCGTTCACCCGGACCGGGGCGAAGTGCCCCAGGCGGCCGGCCGGCGGGAGTTCCGGCAGGTCCATGACCGAGGCGAAGAAGCGGGCGGCCGCGCGGTGGTCGGCGGCCGGGACGATGGTGTGGTTGAGGGTCACGGTCATCAGGTGCTCCCGGGGTGGTGGAGGGCGCCGTGCAGCAGGACGTCGATGAGTTCGTCCGGGGTGAGCGGGGCATCGGCCTCCGCCACCGGTGTCTGAAGTCGGGTGAAGAGCAGGCCCAGAAACGCGGAGGCGACCTTCTCGGGGCTCAGACGGAACGCGGCCCGGTCGGGTTCGATCAGCTCGACGACGGCATTGCGCAGAACGGTGACGGATTCGGCCCGGCCGTCCCGCGGAGGCCCGTCACCCTCCCGCCGCGGTCCGTCGCCGTCCCGCGGAGGCCCGTCGCCGTCCCGGGGGCCGGCCCCGGGCTCGCGGCCGCGGCGGTGTCCGGAGGCGTGGAGGGCTCCGACGACGGTGCCCAGGCGTTCCAGGTGGGCGCGCAGCGCCTCGGCGGCTTCGGTCAGCCGCACGGCGAGCGGCTCGTCCAGGGAGATCGAGGCGAGCTCGCGCAGGACGTGGTCCGTGCCGACGGCCTCGGCGACACAGGCGTCCAGCAGCTCGTCCTTGTCCTTGAAGGCCCGGAAGATCGTGGCCTCGCCGATCCCGGCGGCGCGGGCGATCTGGCTGGTGGTGACAGCCGCGCCGTACTCCGCCACGAGCGGCAGCGCAACGGCCACGATCATGGCGCGGCGCTCCTCGACGCTCATGCCGGGGGCACGACGGCGGGAGGGTGGTGGTGTCATGGCGCCATGCTACGGAGTGAGTACTCACTCCGTCAATGGATGGGCACGTCCGTCCCCCGCTCCTTAGACTTCTTGCAGCGCGACAAGGCCGGTGCCGACGGCCGCCGTTCAGGGCCGTCGCCCGTACGGAAGGACGGCGCGCCATGGACTGGAAGCTCGAACTGGTGCCGATCCCGGTGGCCGATGTGGAACGGGCGAAGCACTTCTACAGCGAGCAGATGGGCTTTGCCGTCGATCACGACATGTGCGTCGGCGACGAGGTGCGCATCGTGCAGCTGACACCGCCGGGATCGGGCTGCTCGATCGTCATCGGTGCGGGCGACGGTGTCACGGAGGTGCGGCCCGGTTCGGTGCAGGGGCTCCAGCTGGTGGTCCCCGACATCGCCGCGGCCCGCGCGCAATTGGTCGCACGCGGGGTGGACGCCGGCCCCGTCCAGCATGTCGAGAACGGGGCGATGGCCGACGGCCCCGGCGGGGCGTGGAACTCGTTCGTCTACTTCAGCGACCCCGACGGCAATGGCTGGGCGCTACAGGAACGGCCCCCGGAGGACTGAGGAATGGGGGCTGCCGGCTCCTAGGGTCGGCGGATGACGACGGTTCAGGAAGATTTCTGCGGACCTTTCATGCCGCGCATCCCGCGGTGACCGTGCAGGCGATGGCCCATGGGCGGGCCGAGGGCGCCCGCTCCAGTTACGAGATCCTGCGGGACCGGGTGGCGGCGTGCGGCCGGGTGCTGGATCTCGGCTGCGGCCGGGCCGCCCCGTCAGCGCACAGCGCCCGACCCGGCGGAGGCCGCGGCAGTGAGGCCGCGCCGCCGAGCCGGGCCGGGCGCCGGTGACCGGGCAGATGGGATGGATCAGCCGCCGTACGGACGGGCCGCGCGGGCCTCGCGGAGGGTCACCGCCCACCAGGTCAGCTGGTGGAGCAGGGTGTCGGCGGCCTGGGTGGCGCGGGCCGGGTCGTGCAGCCGGCCCGCGTCGTCGAAGAGGTTGCCCGAGAGCGTGAAGCTCACGGTTTCGCGCACCGTGGTGGCGTGCAACTCGGCGAAGACCAGCCGTAGTTGTTCCACGGCGCGCAGGCCGCCGGAGATCCCGCCGTATGAGACGAAGCCGACCGGCTTGGCCTGCCACTGGCGGTGCAGCAGGTCGATGGCGTGCTTGAGCGGGGCCGGGAACGAGTGGTTGTACTCCGGGGTGATCACGACGAATGCGTCCGCCTCGTCGACGCGCTTGGCGAAGGACTCGTACTCCTCGCTGCCGTAACGCAGTTCGTAGGGGCGGACGGTGTCGAGGTCGATGACGTCCACGTCGATGTGTGCGTGGGTTTCGGCGTGCCGGGTGAACCAGTTCGCGATGACGGGCGCGAACCGACCCTCCCGGGTGCTGCCGATGATCACTGCGAGGCGGTAGGGGTGCTCGGACATGCGGGGCCCTTCGTGGTGGGACACGTGAGTCGGTGCACGGCGGGGTGCCGTCGGGACTCGACGCTAGGACCTCAAGCGAGCTTGAGGTCAAGCGTGCCGGGTGCCCTGCCTGGGGCCGTGGGGTGCCATGCCGCGGGCCTTTCCTGCGGACGGCCCGGCGGGGTCTCGCCCCACCGGGCCGTCGGCCGGGGTCTTGCCTGCCGGGCCGTCTATCGGGCCGTCCGCCGGGGTATCGCCTGTCCGGCCGTCGGCCGGGCCGTCTGCCGGGCCGTCTGCCGGGCCGTCTGCCGTGCCGCCCGAGTGGTCACTCCGACCCGAACTGCTTCAGCAGCTCCGTCTTCTCGAACATCCGGGCCGTCTCGATCGCGGAGGGGGTGCCCGCCGACGGGTCCGCGCCGTGTGCCACCAGGACCTTGATGACCTCGTCCTCGGCCTTGAAGACCGCCCCGGCGAGCGGGGTCTGGCCACGGTCGTTGGGTCGGTCGGCGTCGGCACCGCGCTGCAACAGGGCCTCCACGGTGGCGGGGTGGCCGTGGTACGCCGCCAGCATCACGAGCGAGTCGCCCTTGTCGTTCGTCAGGTTGGCGGGGACGCCCGCGTCCACGTACGCGGCGACGGTGTCGGTGTCGCCGTGCCGTGCGAGGTCGAACACCTTCGCCGCGAGCTGCAGCACCTCGGGGTCGTGCGCGTGCTCGATCGCCTCGGGCCCCTGCGGCTCGGGATTCGCGTCGCTCATGGTCGCCGGCCTCCTGCTGTCGTGGGTGGGTGCGTGCGTGCACTGTGTCATCGCCACCTTATGCAGGCCGGCGGGCACGAGTGCCGGTGCCGGCCGTGGCGATGTGGTCGTTGTGGCCGCCCCTACCCGCTGCACGCTGCCACAGCCGCACCCGTCAGAACGTCGCGCGGATTTCCCCCACCCGCGCGCCGCCGCCGAAGAGCGGGGCGTCCTCCAGGCGGGCCAGGACGGGAACGTCGAGGCCCATGAGGCGCAGGGTGCGGGCGAGGACCGGGCCGAGGGTGCGGGTGGCACCGTCGTCGATCTTGAAGGCGAGGGCGCGGCCGTCGGGGAGGGCCAGGGCCTGGACGGCCTCGGCGCCCATCTTGGCGAGGGTGCCCGGGAGGGCCTGCATCAGCCAGGTGTCGGGGCGCCGGGTGCCGGCGACGTACTCCGGGTGGGCGCGCATCGCGTCCGCGACCCGCCGCTCAGGGGTGCCGGGCCCGGCCTGGACGAAGTACTGGAAGGCGCGGGCCAGGCCCGTCAGCGACAGGGAGAGCAGCGGCGCCCCGCAGCCGTCGGTGCCGACGTGCGCGGTGTCCTCGCCGCTCGCGGTGCGGACACCGTCGGCCACCAGCTGTTGCAGCGGGTGAGCCCGGTCGAGGTACGAGGCGAGCGGCCAGCCGTTGAGCGCGGAGGCGGCCAGCATCGCGGTGTGCTTGCCGGAACAGTTCATCGTGAGCCGCTCGCGGACCTGGCCCGAGGCGAGGTACGCCTCCGCCTCCTCGTGGTCCAGCGGGAGGTCCGCCGGAGTCTGGAGATCGCCGGGGGTCAGACCGTGCTCGGCCAGCATGGTCCGTACGAGACCGAGGTGGAAGGGCTCGCCGGAGTGGCTCGCGGCGGCCAGTGCCAGCCGCTCGCCGGAGAGGTCCAGGCCCGCCCGCAGCACCGCAGCGGCCTGCATCGGCTTGTTCGCGGAGCGGGGGAAGACCGGGGCGGCCGCCTCGCCCAGCGACCACTCCACGCTGCCGTCGGCGGCGAGCACCACCAGCGAACCGCGGTGCCGTCCCTCGACGAAGCCGGAGCGGACGACCTCGGCCAGGACGGGGGAAGCGGGAACGGGCGCACCTTCCGTGGACCCGGGGGAGGCGAAGGCTTCCCGGGTCGGTGCGGATATCGGCGTGGGCGAGGTCATCGGCGGCCTTCCGGGAGGTGACCTGTCGCCCCCCGGAGGCTTGTGGCCCGGTCAGGACAGCAGGTCGTCTACTTGCGCTTCGCCTTCACGGTACCTGCGGGCAATTTCCGCGCTGCAATCGTCGGTGGTGCGCTGCAACGACTGACGGCGACGCGAGACCTGCTGTTCGTAGCGGATCAGCCGGCCCATGGCGTCATGCAGCTCCTGGTCCGTACGCGCGGTGAGATCGGACAGCTCGACCTCGCCGAGCATTTCCTCGGCGAGCCTGCGGTACTCCTCGCTGTGCGGCGTGCCGACCGTCACGTGCCGGGCCGAGGAGCGGTGCCGCGACGGCAGGTCCGTCAGGATCTCCGGCAGCCGGTCGAGGAGCGGTGAGTGCTGGGCGCTCCGGCGGGCGAGCTCGGCCCGCAGGATGTCGATCCGGCCCTGCAACAGCCGCCGCAGATAGCTGAGATCGGCTTCTTCCTGTTGTGAGTCGCGTCGTACCACCCGCAGCTCGGGCAGTCCCAGACCGGACAGATCGGGTGTGGTGGCCGGACGGCAGTGGTCGCGCTGCTGCGGGGGGCGGGGTTGCTGAGCCTGGCCTGCCTGGAGCATGGGGCCGTCCTCGGTGCCGGGCGGCTCGACGCGAGCCGTTGCCGTGGTGGTCGTCAGGGCGGTGGGGGGTGGTGGGGTGGCTGCCGGACGTGTGGTGTCTGCCGTGGGGGCGGTGGAGGTCGTCCGACCGTTCGGTGTCGTACGGGCGGGTGGTACGGGACCGGGTGTCTGTCCGGCGCCGAGAGTGCTCATGGATCGTTCCGTCCCCTCGTCCGGTGCCGCTTCCTGGGCATGTTGTCCATGAAACGCACCACGTGCACGCATCGTGCCACTCTGGGCGGTCCTTCTGCAGGGCCATGGCACCCGAACGGCCCCTGTAGGGGCACGGCTGTCCGAAGGCGGTGGGCCGCCCGGCATGATGGCGGGTATGCGAGCTGTGGTGCAGAGGGTTGACGGCGCACGCGTCGAGGTGGCGGGCGAGACGGTCGGGGAGATCGTCGGTGAGGGGCTGTGCGTGCTGGTGGGGGTCACGCACGAGGACACCCCGCAGAAGGCGGCGCAGCTCGCCCGCAAGCTGTGGTCGGTGCGGATTCTCCAGGGCGAGAAGTCCTGCTCGGACACCGCGGCGCCGCTCCTGGTGATCAGCCAGTTCACTCTCTACGGTGACGCCCGCAAGGGCCGCCGCCCCACCTGGAACGCCGCGGCCCCCGGGCCGGTCGCCGAGCCGCTGGTCGACGAGGTCGTCGCACAGCTGCGGGCGCTGGGTGCCCATGTGGAGACCGGCAGCTTCGGCGCGGACATGAAGGTGTCCCTGACGAACGACGGGCCGTTCACCGTGCTGGTCGAGGTGTAGGCCCGGCGCTCCGGGTGCCCGCGGGGGCACCCGTGCGTCCGGGCGGCCGTGCGTCCGGGGGCGGGCCTACGGCTCGACGACGGTCTCCTGTGCCGCCGCGGTGCCGCCCGCCATCAGCGGCGCGTCCACCGGGACGTTCCGCTTGACGAGGGCGAGCGCGATCGGGCCGAGTTCGTGGTGGCGGGCCGAGGTGGTGATGAAGCCGAGCTGCCGGCCCTCCTCGCCGTCCGAGGCGAGGCGGACGGGGGTGCCGTGCGGCGGCAGATGGACCTCGCTGCCGTCCAGGTGCAGGAAGACCAGCCGGCGCGGCGGCTTGCCCAGGTTGTGGACCCGGGCGACGGTCTCCTGGCCGCGGTAGCAGCCCTTCTGGAGGTGGACGGCGGTGCCGATCCAGCCCAGCTCGTGGGGGATGGTCCGGTGGTCGGTCTCCAGGCCCAGCCGGGGGCGGTGGGCCTCGACGCGCAGTGCCTCCAGCGCCAGGACGCCGATCGCCGGGCCCTTCGCCGCGGCGAAGGACTCCAGGTCGGTGCGCGGCAGGAACAGATCGCGGCCGTGCGCGGTCTCGCGTACGACGGCGTTCTCGGGCACCTCGGCGATGGAGCCGGCCGGAAGGTGGACGACGGCGATCTCGTCCGTGCGGTCGGCGACCTCGACCCGGTAGAAGAACTTCATGCTCTCCAGGTAGGCGATCAGCGCCTCCTGGCTGCCCGGTTCGGTGTGCATCCAGGTCGTCTCGCCGTCGTCGACGAGGTAGACCGCGTGCTCGATGTGGCCGTGCGCGGACAGGATCAGGGCCTCGGTGGCGTGGCCGGGCGCGAGGTCGCTGACGTGCTGGGTGAGCAGCAGATGCAGCCAGCTCAGCCGTTCGGCGCCGGTGACGGTGACCACGCCGCGGTGGGAGAGGTCCACGAAGCCGGAGCCGTCGGCGAGGGCGCGCTGCTCACGGAAGAGGTCGCCGTAGTGCGCGGCGACGCCTTCGTCGGGGGCCTCGGCGGGGACGGCGCCGGGCAGCGACAGAAGAGGGCTGGCGGGAGTTTGTCGCAGCATGGGGCCAGCCTACGACTCGCCGGAGACCGCCTCAGCCGTCACCCTCGGCGGCCTTGTCGCGGCAGGCCGCACAGCGCCCGAAGATCGCGAAATGCTTCATGTCCGTATCGAAGCCGAATTGTTCGTGCAGCTGCGCCGTGAACGGCTCGGCCACCGACAGATCCGCCTCGATGACGTCCGTGCAGTCCCGGCACACCAGATGGATGTGGTGGTGGCGGTCGGCGAGGTGGTAGGTGGGGGCGCCGTGCCCGAGGTGGGCATGGCTGACCAGGCCCAGCTCCTCGAGGAGTTCCAGGGTCCGGTAGACCGTGGAGATGTTCACCCCGCCCGCCGTCTTGCGCACCTCGGTGAGGATGTCGTCAGGGGTGGCGTGCTCCAGTCTGTCCACAGCCTCCAGCACGAGCTGACGCTGCGGGGTCAGGCGGTATCCGCGCCTGCGGAGGTCGCTCTGCCAGTCGGTGGTCACCACACGGCCAGTGTAGAAGGGCGGGCGGCGGGTGTGCGTGGCTTGCCCGCCTCAGCCGCCCTTCCGTACGCCGCGCAGATAGCGGGCCAGGTCGCTGACGGCGGCGGGGTTGCGGGGGCTTTCGACGAGTTCGGCGTAGTCCATGACGTAGATCCGGTGGTGCTTGACCGCCGAGACACCGGCGAGCGGCCGGTAGGACTCCAGGAACGCCTTCTTCCGGGCGGCGGAGGTGTCGCCGTAGTTGTTGATCACGATGACGTCGGGGTCGCGGTCGACGACGGTCTCCCAGCCGACCGTCGTCCAGGAATCCTTGAGGTCCTTCATGACGTGGTCGCCGCCGGCCTTGGTGATGATGTCGTGCGGTCCGGCGTACTTGCCCGAGGTGAACGGCCTGTCGCGGCCGTCGTCGTAGAGGAAGACGGAGGGACGCCGGGCGGGCGCGGGGGCCTTGGCGGCGGCGTCGGCCACCTGCTTCTTGTACTTCTTCACCAGGGCCTCGGCCCGGTCCTCGACGCCGAAGATCTTCCCGAGCGTCGTCAGGTCGGTGTAGAGCGCCTCCAGGGGCGGCATGACGCCGCGGGCGCCGCCGTCCGTGCCGTTGTGGCAGGACTCGGTCAGGACATAGCTGCCGATGCCGAGCTTCTTCAGGGCGGCGGGGGTCAGGCCGTTGTCCTCGCCGAAGCCGTAGTTCCAGCCCGCGAAGACCAGGTCGGCACGGGCGTCGAGGGCCATCTCCTTGGTGAGCGCCTTCTTGGAGAGCCGGGGGACCTTGTCGTACGCGGCCTTCCAGGGGAGGCCGTCGAGATCGCCCTTGTCGTCGGGCATGACGTAGCCGGCCATCCGGTTCTCCAGGCCGAGCGCGAACATGATCTCGGTGATGCCGACGTCGTTGGTGACGACCCGGCGCGGGGCCCTGTCGTACGTGGCGCGGGTGCCGCAGTTCTCGATGGTGACGGGGTAGCGGCCGGAGGCCTTGGCGGGGTGCCGGCCGGCGGCGGCGTCGCTGCCGTCGCCGGAGACCTTCGCGCCGCAGCCGGTCAGGGCGAGCGCGAGGGCGAGGACGGTGAGCGGGGCGGTGGAGCGGCGCATGGCGAGGTCCTCAGGAGTCGGCGGCGGGGGCGGGGGCGGCGAGACGGTCGAACAGCAGCTGGACGGCGCCCGATTCGGGATGCCGTACGCGGTGGGCGCGGACGCCGAAGACCTCGGCGAGCAGCTCCGGGGTGAGGACGTCGTGCGGCGGGCCCGCGGCGGCGATCCGGCCGCCGGCGATGACATACAGCTCGTCGCAGTGCACGGCCGCCAGGTTGAGGTCGTGCAGCGCGGTCAGCACCGTCAGCCGACTGTCCCTGACCTGCGCCAGCACCTCCAACTGCTGGGCGATGTCCAGGTGGTTGGTGGGCTCGTCGAGGACCAGCACCTGCGGGTCCTGGGCCAGCGCGCGGGCGATCAGCACCCGCTGCTTCTCACCGCCGGACAGGCTGAGGAAGCCGCGCCCGGCCAGCTGGTCCGCGCCGACCCGGGCCAGCGCCCGCGCGCAGCGTGCGTCGTCCTCGGCGCTCGCCCGGCCCGCGCCGCGCTGATGCGGCAGCCGCCCCATCGCGACGACCTCGGCCACGGTGAAGTCGAACTCCGTACTGGCCTCCTGGGGCAGCGCGGCCAGCAGCCGGGCGCCCTCGCGCGCGTCCATGGCATGCAGGTCCGCGCCGTCCAGCCGTACGGTCCCGGCGGCCGGGCGCAGCGCGCGGTAGACACAGCGCAACAGGGTCGATTTGCCGCTGCCGTTGGGGCCGACCAGGCCGACCAGCCGGCCGCTGCCGGCCCGTAGCGTGATGTCGTGGACGAGCCGGTTCCCGGCCACCTCCACGGACAGGCCGGTGATGTCGAGCCGCATCAGGCGCCGCCTCCGAAGGTGTAGCCGCGCCGCCGCATCAGCAGGACGAAGCAGGGCACGCCGATGACGGCGGTGAGCACGCCGACCGGCAGTTCGACGGGCGCCAGCAGCACCCGCGAGAGCAGGTCCACCCACACCAGCAGCACCGCGCCGAGCAGCGGCGCGACGGCCAGCACCCGGCGGTGGTCGGCGCCGACCAGCATCCGGGTCACATGCGGCACCATCAGCCCGACGAAGCCGATCGCGCCGCTGACCGCGACCACCGCGCCGGTGACGGCGGCCGCCACGACGAACAGTTCGCGGCGCAGCCGGGGCGCCTCCACGCCGAGCGCGGCCGCGGTCTCGTCGCCCATCGCCAGCGCGTTCAGCCGGCCCGCGGAGAGCAGCAGATGGGCCAGGGCGGCGGCGACCGCGGCGGCGGCGATCGGCACCGAGTTCCAGCCGGCCCCGCTCAGGCTCCCGAGCAGCCACATCATCGCCGAGCGGGCCGCCTCACCGCGGTCGGCGCTGAACACCATGAGGGTGGTGACGGCGGAGAAGCCGTAGTACATCGCGGTGCCGGTCAGCACCAGACGCAGCGGGGTGAGCCCGTGGGCGGTGCGGGCGGCCGCGTAGACCAGAGCCATGGCGATCAGCGCGGAGACGAACGCCGACACCGACAGTGCCCAGACGCCCAGTGCGCCGAGCGTGCCGAAGAGCAGGACGGCGTTGGCCCCGACGGCGGCTCCGGAGGAGATGCCGAGGACGAACGGGTCGGCGAGGGCGTTGCGGACCAGGGCCTGCACGGCGACACCGATGGCGGAGAGCCCGGCGCCGACGACGGCCGCCAGGACGGCCCGCGGGAAGCGCAGCTCCCACACGATGGTGTACGCGGAGACCTCGTCCGCCGAGATCGTGCCGCCGGTCAGCCCGGCGCCCAGATAGCGCGCCACCCGGGCCCAGCTCAGACCGGCTGCGCCCAGGCCGGCCCCGCACAGCAGGGAGCCGAGCAGGACGGCCGCGAGGGCGGCGGTCAGGGGCGGCAGGGGCAGACGCCGGGGCGGCGGCGGTGCGCCGGTCCCCGCCGTCGTCGGAGGGGTGGTGGGGCTCGCCACGGTCGGTCGGCCGCCTCGGGGTCGGGCCGCGTCCGTACGTACCGAGGAGGGCCCGGGACCGCGCTGGTCCGGCGCGTCCCCTCGCAGTCCACGGCGAGTTGAGCGGAAGCGTCGCGCACCACGGGCAGTCGGGCTTGCGGAAGGAGACCTTCCGCCTACCGTTGCGGGTCAGCGCCGGACTTCGACCGGCTTCCCCCGCGGGGCGCTGGCGGGGAGAGCGGGGCTCTCCCGTTGTGCTTACGGGTTGTAGGGCGTCCCGTCGGGTCGGAAGAAGGACACGCCGTCCGGCATGTCGTCCGGGAGGCTCTCCGCCCACTCCTGGAGGTCGGCGACCTTCTTCAGATGCGCCGACATGTAGGGGCGCAGCGGCACGTCCGGGGTGGCCTTCTCGCCGACCCACATCAGGTCGCTGTTGACGTAGCCGTAGAGCCGCTTGCCGCCGCTGTACGGGCCGGAGGCGGCCGTGCGCGCGATGGCGTCGGTGGCCAGGTCGATCTGCGGCTTCTGGTCGGCGAGTTCGCCGTACCAGACCTCCACCACGCCCTGGTCGCGGCTCATCACGATCTCGACCTTGCGGTCCGCGTCGATACGCCAGAAGCCGCTCTCGCTCTCCAGCGGGCGGACCTTCTTGCCCTCGGCGTCGAGCACCCAGCTGTGCGAGGTGTACTCGAGGAAGTCACGGCCGTCGTGGGTGAAGCTGACCTCCTGCCCGAAGTTGCACTTCTCGGTGCCCGGGAATTCGGCGACGCCGGCGCCCTCCCAGTTGCCGAGGAGGAAGGCGAGCGGCACCAGGGCCGGGTTCAGGTCGGACGGGATCTCGATCATGAGAGCTCAGGCGATCTATGTGGAGGGGATTCGGCAGGGGCGCACGAGACGCTCCCATGAGGCTGGCGGGCTGCGCCACCCGGCGTAGCCGGTGGAGCGACGGCTCAGCGCTGGCCCTGGTAGAGCTTCTTCCAGGTCAGACCGGCGAACGCGACCACGGCGACGCCGACGAGAACCAGCAGGGTGGTGAAGAATGCCTCAAGCACGAGCGCGCTCCTTGAACGGAGTGAGGGTGTAACGGACCGCCTGAGAGTCTAGTCGGCGGCGGGGACAACGGCGCTGTGAGGTCCGCCGCGCCTACTCTTGCCCCATGGCGAAGAAGCTCGTGATCAAGGTAACGGCGGGTGCGGATGCGCCCGAGCGGTGTTCGCAGGCGTTCACGGTGGCGGCGGTGGCGGTGGCCAGCGGCGTCGAGGTGTCGCTGTGGCTGACCGGGGAGTCGGTGTGGTTCGCGCTGCCGGGGCGGGCGGCGGACTTCGAGCTGCCGCATGCGGCCCCCCTGCCGGAGCTGATCGACGGGATCCGCGCCGGTGGCGGCGCGATCACCGTCTGCACCCAGTGCGCGGCCCGGCGGGACATCGAGCAGAAGGATCTGATCGAGGGGGCCGGGATCGCCGGTTCCCAGCTGTTCGTCAGCGAGATCATGCCGGACGACGTCCAGGCGCTGGTGTACTGAGGGCTCCGGTGTACTGAGGGCAGTGGTGCGCTGAGGCCTGCGGGCGTCCGGCGCGCCTACTGGGGGTGCTTGTCGTCGCCCCGGTCGTCCAGCTCGCGCCACCAGCGGTCGGACTCGGGGTCGCCGGACTCGTCCCACCAGCGCTCACCGGGCTCCCGGCGGTTGCCGATGATCGCCGCGACGGGCGGAATGACCATGGCGACGACGCACATGCCCACCGCGGCCGGCACCGACCACAGCCGCACCACGCCCCAGGCCAGGACGAACAGCACCAGGCACACGCCCATCAGGACGAAGTACCTGCGATGGCGGCGCTGTACGGGCGACCGGCGGTGCGCGTCCATGAATCCACCGTAAGTCCGCGCGGGGCAGGACAGAAGTCGGCGGGGAACACCTCGTCAGGGCCGTGAACGGCACGGAGGGCCGCATCCCCGGCCAAGGCGTCCAAACCCCTGGGGTGCGGCCCTCCGGCCGTCTGCATCGTGGCGAGGCCCCTACTGCGGAGCGCGGCCACGTCCGCCGTCAGACAGCGATGGCAACCTCCGCCAAGCCGCCCTGCTGGGCGACGACGGTGCGGTCGGCGGTGCCGCCGGGGACGAGCGCACGCAGAGTCCAGGTGCCCTCGGCCGCGTAGAAGCGGAACTGTCCGGTCGCGGAGGTGGGAACCTCGGCGGTGAATTCACCGGTGCTGTCCAGGAGGCGGACGTAACCGGTGACGGGCTCGCCGTCGCGGGTCACGCTGCCCTGGATCGTGGTCTCACCGGGCTTGATGGTCGAGGCGTCCGGGCCGCCTGCCTGTGCTCCACACATAGGGGTACTTCCTTGAGGGGTTCGGGGGAGAAGCTTGCTTACTTGTTGGCGCCGAGCTCGATCGGGACGCCGACCAGCGAGCCGTACTCGGTCCAGGAGCCGTCGTAGTTCTTGACGTTGCTCTGGCCGAGCAGCTCGTGCAGGACGAACCAGGTCAGCGCGGAGCGCTCACCGATGCGGCAGTAGGCGATGGTGTCCTTGGCCAGGTCCACGGACTCACCCTCGTAGAGGGCCTTGAGCTCGTCGTCCGACTTGAAGGTGCCGTCGTCGTTGGCGTTCTTCGACCACGGGATGTTGCGGGCGCTGGGCACGTGGCCGGGGCGCTGCGACTGCTCCTGCGGGAGGTGCGCCGGGGCGAGCAGCTTGCCGCTGAACTCGTCGGGGGAGCGCACGTCGACCAGGTTGAGGTTGTCGATCGCGGCGACGACGTCGTCCCGGAAGGCGCGGATGGAGGAGTCCTGGGCCTTGGCCTTGTAGTCGGTGGCCGGGCGCTGCGGGACCTCGGAGCCGTCGACCAGGTCGCGGGAGTCCAGCTCCCACTTCTTGCGGCCGCCGTCGAGCAGCTTGACGCTGCCGTGGCCGTAGAGCTTGAAGTACCAGTAGGCGTAGGAGGCGAACCAGTTGTTGTTGCCGCCGTAGAGGACGACGGTGTCGTCGTTGCCGATGCCCTTGGCGGAGAGCAGCTTCTCGAAGCCCTCCTGGTCGACGAAGTCACGGCGGACCGGGTCCTGGAGGTCCTGCTTCCAGTCGATCCGGACGGCGTTCTTGATGTGGTTCTTGTCGTAGGCCGAGGTGTCCTCGTCAACCTCGACGATCACGACCTTCGGGTCGTCGATGTGGGCCTCGACCCAGTCGGCGTCTACGAGGACGTCGCTACGGCTCATGTTCTTCTCCTCCGGGGCAGTTGCGGGGGTAGTGGCAGAGATGCACGCGGGTACGACGGGTGTGCGCCGGCGGCTTCCGGGCGGGGGTTCCGGAGCGGCGCTGCGCCGGGACGCGTGAGGGCACGGCTTCGGCGGCCGGCCGGGGCTGGGGGCACCTTCCAGCGGGAGCTGGGGGAGGGTGCGGAAGCCCGTCAGACAGGGCGACAGAGCATGGCGGCGACGCGGCACAGGTCTACTGCCCGCCGCTTCGTCAGTACCGCACGTCCCCGCGGACGGAGACCGCTCAATGAGCTCTGCATGCCACCGATCGTAGGGACGCGGAGCGGGGCGTGTCACCGGCGTGTCGGATGGTGAGACGTGTTTGTCCGCGATGTGGGATGGGCGCGGGCGTCGGCCGGGTATCCACGGTCCTCGGCCGCCGGTACGCCGGTGGGGGGTCTGGCGTACGGACTCGGGCGTCTCAGGAATTGGACGGCGGTGCGGATCGGACGGCGGACCGGTGGGGCGGCCCGCCGCGGGCGTCCGGTCAGCCGGGGAGCTTGACGTTCTTGCCGGCGGCGGAGATCGAGATGCCGTCGGGCATCGTCACGACCTTCTCCAGCTTCAGGTTGCCGGGCAACTGGTCCAGCTTCCAGTCGTGGTCGGTCTGGGCGCGCACCTTGCTCTCGCAGCCCGGGACCGCCTTGCACATCGCGGGGAGCCCGTCGGCGCGCAGCCGGACGGTGTTGCCGCCCACGATCGTGAGGGAGCCGGTCACGTCCAGCGAGCTGAGGAGCGGGAGGTTCGGCGAGATCTTGACCTGGCTGCGGCCGTTCTTCTGCCCGGCGTAGGTGATCTTGACGCCGCCGCCCGCCGCCTTGGTCAGGTCGGCGTAGTTGAGCCGGGCGTTGCCGGTGGCCGTGGCGGCGCTCTCGATGGAGGTGTAGTCGCTGTTCAGCGTGACGTCATGGAACTGTGCCGACAGCTGGTCGATGCGCAGCGCGTGTCCCTCGGCGCGGGCCTCGATGCCCCCGAGGTCGGCGTCCACCTCCTGGAGGCTGCGGCCGGCGACCTGGGTCAGGAACGGGAAGCCCTTGATGGCGACCTCCGGGGTCTTGCCGAGCCCCTGGCTGCTGCGGATCTTGTCCGCGGCCATGTCCTCGGCCAGATTCACCGCCACCCGGTCGGCGGCCACGAACAGCCCGCCGAATATGACGATGACGATCAACAGCACGCGAAGTGCACGCATCGAACCACTTCCCCCACACCTGGGCCGGATCACGGCCGCGTCCGTACAGGCCCCCTGCCTGCGCTCCGGGGGAGCCTAGACGACGTGGTCCGCGAAACGGGAGCGGCGGCCGCCGGAAGCAGCCAGGTGCGCTTCCGGCGGCCGCCGCTCCGTATCGCTCACGGCCCTGCGGGGGATCGGCCTGCGGCGGCTACCCCAGCGTCCGCCCCAGGACGTACACCGCGGGCGCGGCCAGCGCCAGCGGCAGGGCCACGCCGGCCGTCATGTGGACGAAACGGGACGGGTAGTCGTAGCTGGCCACCCGCAGGCCGATGAGGGCGCAGCCGCCGGCCGCCAGGCCCAGCAGCGCGCCGGACGCCCCGAGGCCGGTCAGCTGGCCGGCTCCGATACCGGCGCCCGCGGCCGCCACCAGGGAGATGCCGATCGAGGCGGGCGCGGGCAGCGGCAGCGCACGGGCGAGCGTGGCCACCGCGACCGCGGCGGCGCCGACCACCACCGCGTGCGAGGACGCCGCGAGCTGCCCGGCGGCGAGCACCGCGAGCGCGGACGAGGTCAGGCCCGCGGTCAGCGCGTACATCCGCTCGTCGGCGCTGCTGCGATTGCGCAGCTGGAGGACGAGGACGAGCAGACACCACACCCCGAGCGTGCCGATGCCGACCAGGGGCGCGCTCTCGCGGTCGGTGGCCAGCAGCGCGACATCGGTGGTCAGACCGCCCAGGAAGGCGAGCGCGATGCCCTGGCGGGCCGGCCACATGCCGTTGAGCCGGAACCAGCCGGCGGCCGTGACGGCCTGGAGCAGCGCCACCGGCACGGCGAGCACCGGGCGGCCGAGCGGCGCGGTCAGCGCCAGCAGCAGGGCGAGCCCGGCGGTCAGCGCGGCCGGCTGGATCCCGGGCGGGATGATCGGCGAGCGGCCCTCGGCGCGGGCGCGCTGGTTGGGCGCGAGCGGCGCGGAGGAGACCGACGCGGCGGAGACCGACGGCGTGGCGGCCGGTGCGGGTGCGGCGGGCGCCGGCCTGGCCTGCTGGGGGTGCTGGCGGGCGTACGGCTCGCCGTCCGGGCGGGCGGTCTGGTGCTGGGTGGGCAGCGGCGCGGTCTCCGCGGGGTGCGGGGTGCCGTGGCCCTCCTGCCCGTAGACCGGGCGCTGCGGCTGCTGCGGTTGCTGTTGCGGCTGCCGGGGATGCTGTGGCTGCTGCTGTCCGTACGCGTCGTACCCGTACTGGCCGCGCCCGTACGGGTCACCTCCGTACGGGGCGCGCCCGTGCCGGCCGCGTCCGGGCTGCTCGGGCCTCGGCTGCTGCGGCGCAGAGGGGTCGTAGGCCTGCTGGGGGTAGGACGGCTGCTGTCCGTACGGCGTCTGCCGGCCGTGCGAGGCCTGCTGTCCGTACGGCGCCTGTGGCTCGTACGGTGCCTGGCCGTACGGCGGCTGCGCGGGCTGCGGTGCCTGCTGGGCGTACGGGTCCTGCCGGGCGTACGGATCGTGCGGCTCGTAGGGGTTGTGGTGCTGCGGCTGGTTGTCGCTCATGGTCGTGTGCTCACCCTCCCGCGAACGGCGGCAGGACCTCGACGGTGCCGCCCTCGGCCAGCGCCACCGTCCCGTGGTCGCGGGTGCCGACCGGATCGCCGTCCACCAGGAAGGAGCAGCGCAGCAGGACGCGCGCGAACTCGGGGTTGGCGGCATGCGCCGAGCGCGCCGCGTCGAGCGCCTCGGCGAGCGTCGCCGCCGCATACGGCTCCTCAGCCGTGCCGGCGGCGGCCTTGGCCGCGGCCCAGTAGCGCACGGTGCCAGTTGTTGTCACGGCGGCCTCTTCGTCGTGTCGGTCGGGGGCGCCCCGTGGTGGCGGCACCCCGTCGTTGCCGCCTCCATGATGGCGTACGCGGCGGGTGATCCGGCTCCGGGCACGATCCGGCGGAGGGCCCGGCCCGTGCCGGGCGGACTCCGTAAATTCGATTGCCGAGGGCAAGTGTTCGCCTACCCTCATGGGGTGTTGGTCCGACTCGCGCGGGCGCATCTGCGGCCCCATAGGCGTTCGATATCCCTGATCGTGCTGCTTCAGCTGATCCAGACCCTGGCAACCCTCTACCTGCCCACCCTCAACGCCGACATCATTGACAACGGTGTCGTGAAGGGGGACACGGGCTACATCCTCCGCGTCGGCGGCTTCATGGTCGCCGTCACGCTCCTCCAGATCGTCTGCGCGATCGGGGCCGTCTACTTCGGTGCCCGTACGGCCATGGCGCTCGGCCGGGACATCCGTGCCGCGGTCTTCGACCGGGTGCAGTCCTTCTCCGCCCGCGAGATGGGCACGTTCGGCGCGCCCTCGCTGATCACCCGCACGACCAACGACGTCCAGCAGGTCCAGATGCTGGTGCTGATGACGTTCACGATGATGATCTCGGCACCGATCATGTGCGTCGGCGGCGTGATCATGGCGCTGAACCAGGATGTGCCGCTGTCGGGCCTGCTCCTGGTCATCGTCCCGGTCCTCGGGATGCTCGTCTCACTGATCGTGCGCCGGATGCGTCCGCTGTTCCGCGGGGTGCAGGAGCGCATCGACACCGTCAACCGGGTGCTGCGCGAACAGATCACCGGCATCCGCGTCATCCGTGCCTTCGTCCGCGACCGGCACGAGCGCGAGCGGTTCGCCGGGGCCAACACCGGTCTCTACGACGTGTCGCTGCGGGCCGGCCGGCTGATGTCGATGATGTTCCCGCTGGTCATGCTGATCGTGAACGTCTCCAGCGTGGCCGTCGTCTGGTTCGGCGGACTGCGGATCGACAGCGGCGCCATGCAGATCGGCGCACTGACGGCGTTCCTCAGCTACCTCATGTACATCCTGATGTCGATCATGATGGCGACGTTCATGGTGATGATGCTGCCGCGCGCCGAGGTCTGCGCCGAGCGCATCCAGGAGGTACTGGCGACCGACTCCAGCGTCACCCCGCCCGGGAACCCCGTCACCGAACTCCGCCGGCACGGCGAACTGGAGCTGCGCGGCGTCGAGTTCCGCTTCCCGGGCGCCGAGCAGCCGGTCCTCAAGGACATCTCGCTGGTCGCCCGCCCCGGGGAGACCACCGCCGTCATCGGCTCCACGGGCTCCGGCAAGTCGACCCTCCTCGGGCTCGTCCCGCGGCTGTTCGACGCGACCGGCGGCGCGGTCCTGGTGGACGGCGAGGACGTCCGCACCCTCGACCAGGAGACGCTGGCCAAGGCCATCGGCCTGGTCCCGCAGAAGCCCTATCTCTTCTCCGGCACCGTCGCCACCAACCTGCGCTACGGCAATCCGGACGCCACCGACGACGAGCTGTGGCACGCCCTGGAGACCGCCCAGGCGCGGGACTTCGTCGAGCGGATGGAAGGCGGCCTCCAGGCCCCCATCGCCCAGGGCGGCGGCAATGTCTCCGGCGGCCAGCGCCAGCGGCTGGCGATCGCCCGAGCCCTGGTCCGCCGCCCCGAGATCTACCTCTTCGACGACTCCTTCTCCGCCCTGGACTACGCGACGGACGCCGCGCTGCGCGCCGCACTCGCCCGCGAGACCGACCGGGCCACGGTCGTGATCGTCGCCCAGCGGGTCGCCACGATCCGCGGCGCCGACCGGATCGTCGTCCTGGACGAGGGCCGGGTCGTCGGCACCGGCACCCACGCCGAGCTGATGGCCGGCAACGAGACCTACCGGGAGATCGTGCTCTCCCAGCTCACCGAGCAGGAGGCGGCGTGACCACCGCGGGCAAGGGGGCGGCCCCAGGTGCCGGGGCCCCGGAGGCCACCGACGAGACCCCCAAGGCGCCGGCCCGGGGCCCGGCCCCGGCGGCCGGACCTGCCCGGATGATGGGCGGCCAGCCCACCGAGAAGTCGATGGACTTCAAGGGCTCCGGCAAACGGCTCCTGGCCCGGATGCGGCCCGAGCGCGGCATCATCTCCGTCGCGCTGGTGCTGGGCACTCTGAGCGTGGCGCTCACGGTCGTGGGCCCCAAGGTCCTCGGCCACGCCACCGACCTGATCATGTCCGGCATCATCGGCCGCAAGCTGCCCGCCGGCCTCACCAAGGCCCAGGCCGCGGACCGGCTGCGCGCCCACGGCCAGGGCGGGCTGGCCGACATGATCGGCGTGATGCCGGTGGTCCCCGGCCACGGCATCGACTTCGGCGCCGTCGGCACGGTCCTGCTCTGGGTCACCCTGATCTACGTGGCGGCCTCGCTGTTCGGCTTCGTCCAGGCCAGGATCGCCACCCGGGTCGTCCAGCGGACCGTCTTCCGGATGCGGGAGCAGGTCGAGGAGAAGCTGGCACGGCTGCCGCTGAGCTACTTCGACAAGCAGCAGCGCGGTGAGGTGCTCTCCCGGGCGACCAACGACATCGACAACATCCAGCAGACGCTCCAGCAGACCCTCAGCCAGATCGTCGCCTCGCTGCTGACCATCGTCGGCGTGCTCGCGATGATGTTCTGGATCTCCCCGCTGCTGGCACTGGTCGCCCTGATCACGGTCCCGGTCTCCGTCGTCGTCGCCACCAAGGTCGGCAAGCGGGCCCAGCCGCAGTTCGTCCAGCAGTGGAAGACCACCGGCAAGCTCAATGCGCACATCGAGGAGATGTACACCGGCCACAGCCTGGTGAAGGTCTTCGGCCGCCAGCGGGAGTCCGCCGAGCTGTTCCGCGAACAGAACGAAGCCCTCTACGCCGCCGGGTTCAAGGCCCAGTTCATCTCCGGGATCATCCAGCCCGCGATGATGTTCATCGGCAACCTCAACTACGTGCTGGTGGCCGTCGTCGGCGGGCTGCGGGTCGCCTCCGGGGCGCTCTCCATCGGCGACGTCCAGGCCTTCATCCAGTACTCCCGGCAGTTCAGCCAGCCGCTGACCCAGGTCGCGTCGATGGCCAACCTCGTGCAGTCCGGCGTCGCCTCCGCCGAGCGGGTCTTCGAACTCCTCGACGCCACGGAGCAGGAGCCCGACGCCGAACGGCCCGCCCGGCCCGGCCGTGTCGAGGGCCGGGTCGCGTTCGAGGACGTCTCCTTCCGCTACGCGGCCGACAAGCCGCTCATCGAGGATCTGTCGCTGGCCGTCCACCCCGGACAGACGGTGGCGATCGTCGGCCCGACGGGCGCCGGCAAGACCACGCTCGTCAACCTCCTGATGCGCTTCTACGAGGTGCGCGGCGGCCGGATCACCCTCGACGGCACCGACATCGCCGAGATGTCGCGCGAGGACCTGCGCTCCCACATCGGCATGGTCCTCCAGGACACCTGGCTCTTCGGCGGCACGATCGCGGAGAACATCGCCTACGGAGCCCCCGCGGGCATCTCCATGGACAAGATCGTGGCGGCCGCCAGGGCCACCCACGTCGACCGCTTCGTACGCACCCTCCCGGACGGCTACGAAACGGTGCTCGACGACGAGGGCAGCAATGTCTCGGTCGGCGAGAAGCAGCTGATCACCATCGCCCGTGCCTTCCTCGCCGAGCCCGCGATCCTGGTCCTGGACGAGGCCACCAGCTCGGTCGACACCCGCACCGAGGTGCTCATCCAGCACGCGATGGCCCAGCTCCGCAGCGGCCGCACCAGCTTCGTCATCGCCCACCGGCTCTCCACGATCCGCGACGCGGACATCATCCTGGTGATGGAGAACGGCGCGATCGTCGAACAGGGCTCCCACGACGCCCTGTTGGCCGCGGGCGGCGCGTATGCGCGGCTTTATGCGGCGCAGTTTGCGGAGCCGGTCTCGGAGACCGGTTGATTCCCACGTTGTCGGCTTTCCCGCCGCGGTGGTTGTTCGCCGTTGCGCCTGCGGCGGGCCGGGTCCGCTGCGCGGGGCTGCGGGTGCGGTGACGGACCTCCGGGGCCTGGTGTGTGGACTGCTTCGCTTTACGTCCACACACCAGGCCCCTCCGGCCCGTCCCCTCCCGTGAGTGGAGAAAGTGAAAGTGGGTGGGGGCGGGCCACCGACGTGGGCGTTTCCATGGGATCCACCAGGTGCGCCGGACCACCAACCGGCACTCCGACCAAGGTTTTTTCCACCCCCTACGGGAGGGGTCGCGCCGCAGGACGAAGTCCGGAGGAGCGGCACCGCACCCGACAGCCCGCGCAGCGACCCCGGCCCGCCGCAGGCGCAACGGCGGGAAACCCCACGGCGGGACAGCCGAAGACGTGGGGCGCAAGGCAAAGCGCAGCGGAACGGCGGGAAAGCCGACAACGTAGGTAGACCACATCCGTCCACATCGTGGGAAAGCGCGAAGGAAAATGCAGGGATTTCCGGAGTGCCGCTGGAGCCGCCTGCGAGGGCGCTGCCCGAGGTGTGGCCGGAGGTGACGTCAGCCGCTTCAAATGGGGGCTTGCGAGGGGTGGGGGCCGGCCTCGGTCCCCACCCCGTCGGCGGTCAACATGCGCACCGATGGCCACTCGAAGTGATCGACGGAACACAAGAAGCTGCCGAATCGGCCTCGGGTCCGGGGAGCATCTGAGCTATTCTGCTGGGCATGAAGGATCCGGGCAGCGTTGCCCCCGGGTCCTTTTGTGCTTTCAGCCACGCGAGCCGCGGCTGTGAGGACCGTACGAAGCAGTGCCGCAGACTCCCCCGGCCGAGGCCGGGAGCCCCGTCGCAGGGACCGAGGAGGAACCAGACGTCATGGGCGAGCGAAGCAGGCAGGACCGCACGCAGCAGAGGATGGAACACCCCGAGAACCGGGCAGGTGGTCGGAAGTGAGTTCCCTTCTGCTGTTGACCAATGCACTCCAGCCGTCCACGGAGGTGCTCCCGGCGCTCGGCCTGCTGCTGCACAGCGTGCGGGTGGCTCCAGCCGAGGGCCCGGCCCTCATCGACACCCCGGGGGCCGACGTCATACTGATCGACGGCCGCCGCGACCTTCCGCACGTACGGTCGCTGTGCCAGCTGCTGCGGTCCACGGGCCCCGGCTGTCCGCTGGTCCTGGTTGTGACGGAGGGCGGACTCGCCGCCGTCACCGCGGACTGGGGCATCGACGACGTCCTGCTGGACACCGCGGGGCCCGCCGAGGTCGAGGCGCGGCTGCGGCTGGCGATGGGCCGCCAGCAGATCACGACCGACGACAGCCCGATGGAGATCCGCAACGGTGATCTCTCGGTGGACGAGGCGACCTACAGCGCGAAGCTGAAGGGGCGGGTCCTGGACCTGACCTTCAAGGAGTTCGAGCTGCTGAAGTACCTGGCGCAGCACCCGGGCCGGGTCTTCACCCGCGCCCAGCTCCTCCAGGAGGTGTGGGGCTATGACTACTTCGGCGGTACGCGGACGGTCGATGTGCACGTCCGGCGGCTGCGGGCGAAGCTCGGGCCCGAGCACGAGTCGCTGATCGGCACGGTCCGTAACGTCGGCTACCGCTTCGTGACGCCGGAGAAGGTGGAGCGGGCGGCGGAGGCCAAGGCCAAGGAGGCCAAGGCGAAGGAGGACGCGGCGAAGGCGGCGAAGTCCTCGCCGGACGTGGCGCCGGCCGAGCGCCGGGCGCCCGAGAGCGGTGACGGCTCCGGGAAGGCGGTCACCGGGGACGCGGACTCGCACGGGGTACGGGCCGGCCGGAGGTAGCAGGGCGGTGCGGCAGGCCCGTGAACCCGCGGAGAACTGCCGCACACGCCCTTGCACCACCCGCGTAGACTGCCGCGCGTGGCCAAGGTGACGCGGGATGATGTGGCAAGACTGGCGGGTACTTCCACCGCCGTTGTCAGTTACGTCATCAACAACGGACCACGGCCGGTCGCCCCGGCCACGCGCGAGCGGGTGCTCGCCGCCATCAAGGAGCTCGGCTACCGGCCGGACCGTGTCGCGCAGGCGATGGCGTCCCGCCGTACCGACCTCATAGGCCTGATCGTGCCGGACACCCGGCAGCCGTTCTTCGCGGAGATGGCGCACGCCGTCGAACAGGCCGCCGCCGAGCGCGGGAAGATGGTCCTGGTCGGCAATGCGAACTATCTGGACGAGCGCGAGGTGCACTACCTGCGCGCGTTCCTCGGGATGCGGGTGTCCGGGCTGATCCTGATCAGCCAGGGGCCCAGTGAGCATGCCGCCGCAGAGATCGACGCGTGGGACGCGCGTGTGGTGCTGCTGCACCGGCGCCCGGACGCCATCGACGATGTGGCCGTGATGACGGACGACATCTGGGGTGCGCAGCTGGCGACGCGGCATCTGCTGGAGCACGGCCATCCCTATGTCGCCTTCCTCGGCGGCACGGAGGAGACCCCGAAGTCCGGCGACCCGGTCACCGACCACGTCGAGGGCTGGCGGCGGGCCATGCTGGAGTCCGGGAAGCCCACGGACGGGCGCTACTTCCAGGCGCCGTACAACCGCTACGACGCCTATCAGGTCGCGCTGAAGCTGCTGGCGGGGCCGGACCGGCCGCCGGCCATCATGTGCGCGACGGACGACCAGGCGATCGGGGTGCTGCGGGCCGCCCGCGAGCTGCGCATCGATGTGCCCGGTGAGCTGGCGGTCGCCGGCTTTGACGACGTGAAGGAAGCCGGGCTGACCGATCCGCCGCTGACCACGGTCGCCTCGGACCGCCAGGCGATGGCGCGGGCGGCGGTGGACCTGGTGCTGGACGACGGGCTGCGGGTGGTGGGCTCCCGGCGGGAGCGGCTGCGGCAGTTCCCGTCGCGGCTGGTGGTGCGGCGCTCCTGCGGCTGTGGCGGCTGAGGGAGCCGGGCCGCACCGCTGATCCGGACGTCTTTATTCCGGGCATATTCGCTTCTGTCGGGTCTCTCAGGACACTCTCAGGCCGTTCTCATGGACCGGCGGCAGAGTCATCACCATGACCGAGAGCTACCGCCGAAGCGGCGATGAGTTGCCCCAGGACCGGCCGTACGCATACGGCAACGACCACGGCCACCCTTACGGCCACGAGGCGGGCGGGGCCGCGCAGAGCGCCCCGGGCGTCGGGGAGCGGGCGTTCCCGCCGCCTCCGCCGCCTCCGTACGCACCCGGGTCGCAGGCGCCCCAGCCGCGGCGCCGGGCCCGCCGGCCGGTCGCGCTGATCGCGGCGGTGGCCCTCGCCTCCGGTCTCATCGGCGGGGGCAGCGCGGCACTGATCGCCGGCGCCACCACCCAGTCGGCGCAGAACGGCCCCTCCACCCCGCTCGTCAACGCGGGCAAGACCGGCGGCAGCGGTGTCTCGGGGGTGGCCAAGGCGGTCAGCCCGGCGATCGTGGAGATCAAGGCGCAGACCGGCAGGGGCGAGTCCACCGGCTCCGGTGTCGTCATCACCGGCGACGGCGAGATCGTCACCAACAACCATGTGGTGGCCGGCGCGAACACGGTGACCGTGACCTTCAGCGACGGCAGCCGGAAGACGGCCGAGGTCAACGGCACCGACCCCGGCAAGGACCTGGCGCTGATCAAGGTGCGTGGCGCCAAGGGCCTGACCGCGGCCTCGCTCGGCGACTCCGACAAGACCTCGGTCGGCGACCAGGTGGTGGCGATCGGCTCTCCCGAGGGGCTCACCGGGTCCGTGACCAGCGGCATCGTCTCCGCCCTCAACCGGGATGTCACCGTCCCCAAGGAGCAGGGACAGGGGCAGGACGGGGGGCAGGGCGGCCGGGACGGCTGGCCGTTCGAGTTCGGCGGCAACGAGTACAACGGCGACACCGGCTCGTCGAAGACCTCGTACAAGGCCATCCAGACCGACGCCTCGCTCAACCCCGGCAACTCGGGCGGCGCCCTGATCAATATGCAGGGGCAGATCATCGGCATCAACTCCGCGATGTACTCGCCGAGTTCGGCATCGAGCAGCACGGCCGGCAGCGTCGGCCTCGGCTTCGCCATCCCGATCAACACCGTCAAGGCCGACCTCGACTCGCTGCGCGGCGGCGGGGACGGTGGCAGCAACAGCGGCGTCTGACCTCCCACCCGTCACCCCCGTCACCCCCGGCACGAGACGCTCCGGGACGGACCTGCCGGACGTCGTCCGGAGCCCCCGTCGCGTTACCCCTCTCGGAGCGCCCCGCGTCGTGCAAGGCTGAAGGCCAGCCGTTCCGTATCCCACCCGAGGTAGTCACGCATGAGCCCCGCCGAGCACGGTGACCATCCCGCCCGCATCCTGATCGTCGACGACGAGCCCGCGGTGCGGGAGGCCCTGCAGCGTTCGCTGGTCTTCGAGGGGTACGGGACCGAGCAGGCGGTCGACGGTCTGGACGCGGTCGAGAAGGTCGCGTCCTACGACCCCGAACTGATCGTGCTGGACGTCCTGATGCCCCGTATGGACGGGCTGACCGCCGCCCGCAGGCTGCGGGCGAGCGGGGTGCGGGTGCCGATCTTGATGCTCACCGCCCGTGACACGGTCGGCGACCGTGTCACGGGTCTGGATGCCGGTGCCGACGACTACCTCGTCAAGCCCTTCGAGCTGGACGAACTGCTCGCCCGGATCCGTGCGCTGCTGCGCCGCAGCTCGTACGCGGCGGCGGCCGGCGCTCCGCCCGAGGAGGGCGAGACGCTGAGCTTCGCCGATCTGCGGATGGACCTGGCGACCCGTGAGGTGACCCGGGGCAGCCGGCAGGTCGAGCTGACCCGTACGGAGTTCACCCTGCTGGAGATGTTCCTCGCCCATCCGCGGCAGGTCCTCACCCGTGAGCAGATCCTGAAGGCCGTATGGGGCTTCGACTTCGAGCCCACCTCCAACTCCCTCGATGTGTACGTGATGTATCTGCGCCGCAAGACGGAAGCGGGCGGCGAGCCGCGGCTGGTGCACACCGTGCGGGGGGTCGGCTACGTCCTGCGGGCGGAGGGCGGTGCGGAATGAGCACGGCCGAGACCCTGCGTCACGACCGGCGGCCGAGCCCGATGGACCGCTTCCGGCAGCTGCCGCTGCGCTCCCGGCTGGCAATGCTCACGGCCGTGGCGGTCGCCATCGCGGTGGCCCTCTCGGCCGCCGCCTGCTGGCTGATCACCCGCGACCGGCTCACCGAGCAGCTCGACGCGCAGCTCAGCCGCGTCGAGGTGAACCCCAGCTACGTCCAGGCGCTCAGCGCCTACTGCGCCAACCCGGACGACGGGGTGCGCTTCCAGCCCACGCCGTACACCATCCAGCTGGTGTCGGCGGGCGGTTATGTCTGCACCTCGCCGGAGAAGGCGCCCATCCCCGCGCAGCGCCTGGACACGGCGGTGGCCGAGGGGCGGCTGGAGAGCACGGTGCACACCACGAAGGCCGAGGGCGGGGCCGAGATGCGGGTGTGGACCAAGCAGTACGACGGCCCGCTCACCGACGCCCAGGGCAAACGGCTCGCCATCTCCGTGGCGGTGCCCATGGACCAGGTCACCCAGCCGCTCGACCAGCTCGCGCTGGTGCTGCTGATCGTCGCCGGGGTCGGGGTGCTCGGTGCGGCGACGGCCGGCCTGTGGGTGGCCCGTGCGGGTCTGAAGCCCGTCGACCGGCTCACCGACGCCGTCGAACACGTCGCCCGCACCCAGGACCTCACCATCCGCATCCCGGTCGACGGCGAGGACGAGATCGCCCGGCTCTCCCGCTCCTTCAACTCCATGACCGCGGCGCTGGCGGCCTCCCGCGACCTCCAGCAGCAGCTGATCGCGGATGCGGGCCATGAGCTGCGTACGCCGCTTACCTCGCTGCGTACCAACATCGATCTGCTGGTGCGCAGCGAGCAGTCCGGCCGGCCGATCCCGTCCGCCGACAAGGTGGCGCTGCTGGCGTCGGTGAAGGCGCAGATGGGGGAGCTGGCGGCGCTGATCGGCGATCTCCAGGTGCTGTCGCGGCCTTCGGAGCCGGGGCAGAGTGCCGTCGAAGTGGTGGCGCTGCACGAGATCGTCGGATCGGCGCTGGAGCGGGCCCGGCTGCGCGGCCCGTCGCTGACCATCGCGGCGGACCTCGCCCCCTGGTACGTACGGGCCGAGCCCGCCGCGCTGGAGCGGGCGGTGGTGAACCTGCTGGACAACGCGGTGAAGTTCAGCCCGCCCGGCGGCACCGTCGAGGTCCGGCTGGCCGGCGGCGAGCTGACCGTGCGCGATCACGGCCCCGGTATTCCGCAGGACGAACTGCCGCATGTCTTCGAGCGGTTCTGGCGCTCCCCGTCCGCCCGCAGCCTGCCGGGCAGTGGCCTGGGGCTGTCGATCGTGGCGCGTACGGCGGAGCAGGCGGGCGGCGCCGTGCGGCTGCGGTCCGCGGACGTCGGCGGCACGGAGGCGGTCTTGACGCTGCCGGGCGCCGCGACACCGCCGCCCGGGTTGCCGGAGCCGCCGCGGTCCCAGGAACCGCCTCAGGGGCCGGGATAGCAGGAGCGGCGGCGTGCCCCACGCACGCCGCCGCTCCTGCGGTCCTGCGGTGTTCCTACTTCTTCTTCGCGGCGTCCCCGAACGGCAGATTCGACCCCGAGAGGTCGGCGCGGATGCCGTCCCGCTCGACGGAGATGTGCCGTAGCCGGACGTCCCCGGGCGCCTTGGGGAGCTGGAAGGACAGCGACAGCCGGTCCGCGAGCTGCGGCTTGGTGAGCCCGGTCAGCGCGCCGAGGATCTTCGGGTCGATACCGACCTTCTGAAGCAGCCAGGGGTGGTCCGCCACCACATCGACGAGATTGACCTTCATCAGCTTCTGGATGAAGCGCGGCGACCCGGTCAGCTCGTGCAGCTTCTGCTCGTTGCGCAGCGCGTCCTGGATGTACGCCTTGGGGATGCCGATCCGGTCCGCGATCGCCGGGACGCCCAGCATCGCCTTGACCTTGGCGGCCTGGTGGCTGAGCTCGGCGGCGGTCTTGCGGGTCAGCCGCAGGCCCTCTTCCTTGCCGGTGCCGGGGCGGTAGACGGCGATGTCGCCGATGTCCAGGCGCATCCGGCTGATGTCGGTGGAGATGCCGCGGTCACCGGCCCGCTGAATGCGCGCCTCGGCCCGTACCCGCAATTCATGGCCGACGATCGGCAGTTGACCGACCGCACGGACCGCGTTGGGGCCCATTTCGCTGAATTTCACCTGCGAGGCGCCCAGCTCACGATTCATGTCGTCGAAGGCGAGCAGCACGCTGCCGTGCATGGTGCCGATCGTGGCGCCCTTGATGGAGGTGGGCAGATCGCCGTCGATACGGACGTCGTTGGCGGTGGCCTCGAATTTCGCCAGGGAAACCCGGTCGGCGGCCAGGTCGGGAATCGTCACCTTCACCTGGTCGACGTGCTTGCCCATGACCTGGGTGAGGAAGGGGAATCCCGCGATGTCGACCTCGGGAGTGGCGTTCAGATGCAGGGCATCCTTCACCTTTTCCGCGGTCTTGTTCTGCGCGTAGAGCACCGCGAACCGGTCGAAGAGCGCGAGGAACGACGTCCCGACGAGGACGGCGACCAGCAGCTTCACGGTGATCGACATGGCGGCGAAGCGGCTGATCCCGCGCTTCTTGCGGCGGTGGTTCGGCGGCTTCCAGGCCGGGCCGTCCGTGTCGTCGTCCGAGCGCAGGCCGAGGCCCAGCGGGTCGTCGCTGTCGTCGCGCTCGTTGAGGTAGGTGCGGCGGCGGGGAGCGCCGGCGGCGTCGAACGCGTCGGCTGCCGGGCCGGGTTCGGGCTCCGGCTCGGGGTCGGCGAGGGCTGCCAGGTCGGCGTAGGGATTGACCGTGTCGAGCTTTCTGGTGTCCCCGGTGGGGTCGTTCGCGGCGCCCGTCGCGGCGTCGGCGGAGTGGTGCCGGGCGGCGGGCGAGGGCGGCGGCGACGATATGCGCGTGGGGGTTCGCATCCGTCCATCCCACCACGGGCGGGACCCTCGAATGCAAGTTGCACTACCAGTAAGTCGGATACGCGAAGCTTGTCCCGCCGGACTTGATAAAAAATTGCCGCGCTTGTGGGGCGACCTGAACTACCGTCACCTCTCTTGGTGACCTGAGCGGCAGTGCGCACCTTGTTGGGGTCTGTTGATATCTGTCCGCACTCTCCGCCTTACTTACCGCACTTACTCATTTCCTTCCGCTCATTCCGCTCACTCGACCGACAAACGGAAGACGGTAGTCATCCCATGAAGTCTCACGAAGGCCGTTCCATGATCGTGGTAACCGGCGCAACCGGCAATATCGGCCGCAGTCTTGTCGGCCGGCTCCTCACGGAAGGCGCCGCGGTACGCGCACTGAGCCGCGATCCGGCGCGCGCCGGCCTGCCGGCCGAGGCCGAGACGGTCCGCGCCGACCTCACCGGCACGGACGACCTCGGCCCGCTGCTGGCCGGCGCGGAGGCGCTGTTCCTCAACCTGGCGGCCGGCGGCGACCGGGCCGCGGCGGCGCTGCTCGACGCCGCCGTCAAGGCCGGTGTGCGCCGGGTCGTGCTCAACTCCTCGATGGCGGTGACCGATACCCCGGCCGACGAGGACAACTTCATCGCCCGGCTGCACGCCGGTCTGGAGCGCGCGGTGCGCGACTCCGGCCTGGAGTGGACCTTCGTCCGCGGCGGCAACTACGCCACCAACGCCCTTGCCTGGGCCCCGTCGATCCGTGCGTCGGGCGTGGTGCGCGAGGCGCACCCGGGCGCCCAGGGCGTCCCCGTCCATGAGGCCGACCTCGCCGATGTCGCGGCCGTCGCCCTGCTCGACCGCAGCGGCGCGCACCTGGGCAAGGCGTATGTCGTCACCGGCCCCGAGCGGATGACCGTTGCGCAGCAGGTCGCCGAGATCGGGCGGGCTACCGGGCGCGAGACCCGGGTCGAGCGGATCTCCGAGGAGGAAGCGGCCGAGGCGATGACCGGGCGGCATCTGACCAAGGAGGCCGCGCTGGAACTCGTCCGGATGTTCGGCCGGACGGTCGACGCGCCGCCCTTCCCCGTCTCGGACGCCGTCGAGCGGGTCACCGGCCGGCCGGGCCGGACGTTCGCCCGGTGGGCGCAGGACCACGCCGCCGACTTCTCCTGAACGGGCGGGCCGCCGGTGCCCCGGCGGCCCGCAGGCTCCTTTGATGGAGCACGGCCAGCGGCAGCAGCACCACCGCGCCCACGAAGAAATACGCATTGATCGCCATGCCCGTCCAGAACTCCCCGGACGAGAGGTCGGCCGGCCGCTCCGCCAACCCCAGCAGGCCGTACGGGGTGAGCCCGGTGACCATGGTGAGGTTTTCCACGAGGCCCGGCACTCCTCGTACCACCAGCAGGACCGCCCCGAACCAGAGTGGGAGGGTCACCGCCCACGGGGGTAGGCGGCGGCCCCACGGCCGGACGGTCGCCAGTGAGAGGACCGCGCCGACCGCGGACATCGCGGTGATCAGCCCGTCGTACGCGAGGAATCCCCATACGGGGACGCTGTCCTGCCCGCCCATCGCCGACCGGTAGTCGATGCCCATCCACAGATGCCATAGAAACGAGACGGTCAGCCAGCCGAAGGCCGCATACGCCCAGAACGCCGTCCGCCGGCGCAGGTGCCGCGCCGAAGCCGCAGGTGCCACCGAAGCCTTGCTCCGCAGAGAAGTCATGTCCCGCACGCTACGAGCGCCGCGGTCGAGCGGCGTCCTCCTCCGGGTGCGGCTCCTTCCCCCGTACGGCGGATCCCCAACTCCCTCTGGACGGAGCCCTGATGCCCCGGTGTCGCGCCGCAGAGCCCTTTGTCGTCGCGTCGGAAAAGCCTTTGCCGCCTCCCCGTTCGCCGCCTTACCGTCCGCGCATGCTGCCTCGTGTGGACACGGACGAAGAATGGGACGCGATCGTCCCCGACGAAGAGGTGATGCGGCCCGGCGCCGCCGCCCTGTGCGCCCGGCTCGGCGTCCGCGCGGGCCCCCTTTCCCGCTTCCCCACGGGGTCCCAGCCCGTCTACGCCGTCGGGGACCGCTACGTCCTCAAGCTCTTCCCCGCCGCCGCTGCCGACGACGGGATCGTCGAGGCGCGGGTGCTCGCCCACCTCCAGGGGCGCCTCCCCGTCCCCACCCCCTATGTCCACGACGCCGGTGGGTGCGAGAACGGCTGGCGCTATGTGCTGATGTCCCGGCTGCGCGGCACGGACCTGGCCGCCGCCTGGCCCCGCATCCCCGCGGCCGACCAGGACCGGATCGCCACCGAGGCCGGTGAGACCCTCGCAGCCCTGCACGCCCTGGACCCGGCACCGCTCGCCGATGTGCTCGGCCCCGGCGACTGGGGAGCCTTCACCGACCGGCAGCGCAGCACGGCGGCCGACCGGCAGCGCGCCCATGACCTGCCCGAACCCTGGCGGGAACAGATCCCCGAATTCCTCGCGTCGGTGGCGCTGCCCGCCGGGCCGCCCGGCGTCCTGCTGCACACCGAGTTCATGCGGCAGCATCTGACCGTCGACCCCTCGGACGACTGGCGGCTGACGGGACTCCTCGACTTCGAACCCGCCATGATCGGGCATCGCGCCTATGACTTCGTCGCGGCCGGCCTCTTCGTCTCCCGGGGCGATCCCCGTCTGCTGTCGCGCATCTTCCGCGCCTACGGGGAGTCCTTCGCCCCCGGCGAACTCCTCGCCCTCGCGCTGCTGCACGTCTACAGCAATCTGCCCTGGTACCTGAGCGAGCTGCCCGCCCCGCCCGAGCCGACCCTCCCGTCCCTCGCGGAGACGTGGTTCGGGGCGGAGTGAGGGCGGTGCGGCGCGGGCCGTCAGAGGCAACCGGCCCTGAACTGCCCGCCGGCACCTTTTCCGCACCCCGCGTCATCCGCACCCCGCGTCATCCGCAACGCGCTTCCTCCGCAACCCACGGCATCCGCAACGCGCTTCAGGTGAAGAAGCGCAGCAGCGCCTTCGCGGTGCCCCGGGGGTCGTCCTCGGGAGCGAAGTGGCCCGCTCCGGGGAGGGTCTCCTGGACGGCGCCGGGGATGGCGGCGGCGATGCGGTCGCTGGTGGCGGGGTCGAGCCACTCGTCCTGTTCACCCCACAGGACCAGGGTGGGAACGGTGATCTCGCCGAGGCGGGCCACGGCTTCGCGGGTGTCCTCGTGGCTGACGGCGGTGACCTGGTCGAGCCAGCGCTGCTGTCCGTCGCGGCCTGCCCACGGGGCGAGATAGCCGTCGGCCGTCTCCTGGGTCATCGGGTGGTGGGTGGCGGTGCGGAAGCGGGCGGCGATGAGGTCGCCGAAGATGTCGGCCGGCATGGTGCGGTAGACGTCCGAGTGACGCTGCTGGTGCTCCGTGAACGGGGTGTTCCAAGGACCCAGGAGGGCGGCGTTCAGCAGTACCAGCCGGCGGACGGGTACCCGCTCGACGAGATGGGCCCGTGCCACGATCCCGCCGCCGATGTCGTGGCCGACCAGGGTGGGCTCCGCCAGGCCCCAGTGCTCGGTCAGCTCCGCCAGGGTGCGGGCCTGCCGGGCGATCGAGGGGGTGGTGCCCGGGGCCGTGCGGGAGCCGCCGAAGCCGAGCAGGTCCCATACGTGCACGGTGTGGTCGCGGGCGAGGAGGGGGACCACGCCCCGCCACAGGTAGGACGAGGCCGGCGTGCCGTGAACGAGGACGACCGGGGGGCCTTGGCCGAAGACGCCGGTGGCGGCCTCGCCTCCCGAGACACTGACGCGCTGGTCCAGCTTCCACGTCGCAGCAGTCTGCGCGAGCACGGCAACCCACTCCCTAGCTAAGGGGTAAAATTGACTTTGTCCGGTTACCCTAGCATGGAGTAAGGCGTGAAATTTGATTTTTCCGATTACGCGTTGGGGGCGGGGGTCGCAACCGACCTCGTCAACACCTCCCCCAGCGTGCGCAGCGCCGGCGAAGTGCTGGCCGACCCGGCCGCCCTGACCACGTTTCTGGCGGAGCACGGTCTGCACCCGGACGCGTTGGCCGACGGGCGCGGACCGACGCAGGACGATCTCGATCAGGTGCGAGCGCTGCGGCAGGAGATCCGCGCCCTCCTGGAGACGCCCGCCGAAGAGGACGTCGTGGACGCCGCCGCCGGACTGGTCGCCCGCGCGGGTCTCGGCCCCTCCCTGTTCCGTGACGGCGAAGGCCGATGGCAGTGGTGCGTCGCGGCACGGCCGGAGGCCTCGCTCGCCGACGAGTTGGCCGTCCTCATGGGTGTCGGGCTGCTGGGGGCGTTGCGCACCCTGAGCCATGGCCGCTTCCGGCACTGCACTGCCGACGGATGCCAGGGCATGTTCGTCGACACCAGCAAGGCCGGCAAGCGTCGCTACTGCATGCCCGAGGTGTGCGGCAACCGGCGCAACGTCGCCAACCACCGCGCCCGGCGCGCCCGCAACAGCGCGGACACCACCCGGAGCGTGTCTCCTTGACGGCCGGTCATGCGCAGGACTACGTCGCCCTGTGAGTGCGTCGCCCCACTGCCCTGGTGTGATCACGAAAGACCGCGGGCGGCCCACCGACGAAGACGTCCCCGCTCCGGCGCAAGGCCGGAGCGGGGACGCGGTGTACGAGGGAGCCGAGGCGGTGCCCGGCGCCGTCGGGAGGCCCCGAGTGGGGGGCCGCTGCCTACTTCACGACCGTGATGCGGTCCGCCTTCGGCGGGGTGAGGGGCTTGTCCGCCGAGGAGTGTGCCGTCAGGTAGCCGGTGAAGGCGTCCAGGTCGGAGGGGCCGACGTACTTGTTCCTGCCGTCCTTGAAGGCGGCGAAGCCGTCACCGCCGCCGGCCAGGAACTCGTTCATCGCGACGCGGTAGGTCTTGGCCGGGTCGAGGGCGGCCCCGTCCAGCTTCACCGAGTCCTTGACGACGCGCGCGGCGCCCGACTTGGTCATGTCGAGGGTGTAGGTCAGGCCCTCGGAGACCTGGAGGATCTTCGGGGAGGCCTCGTTGGAGCCGCTGACCTGCTGCTGGAGCCCGGCCAGCAGCTGGGAGCCGGTGAGGTCGACGACGTTCAGCATGTTGGTGAAGGGCTGGACCGTGAACGCCTCGCCGTAGGTCACCACCCCGTCGCCCTCCGAGCCGGACGCCTTGAAGGCGAGGTCGGAGCGCACCCCGCCGGGGTTCATCAGGGCGAGCTGGGCGCCGCCCTTGCCGTCCGCCTTGGTGGCTTCCAGCTGGGCGTCGGAGATGACGTCGCCGAGCGGTGACTCGGGGGCCGCTGCGCCGCGGCCCGCGATGTCGGCGGAGATATGGCCGACGGGGCGGCCCGCGACCGGCGCGGCGAGCTTGTTCCAGCGGGCGATCAGCGACGTCATGTCCGCGGCCTTGGGCTGGGTGCGGTCGACGACGTGGTTGGCCGCGTGGGGCGCCTTGACCGTGGTCCGCACGATGTCGCGGGTGCGGCGGTCGTAGGTCAGCGTGGTGTCGGTGTAGAGCTTGCCGTAGGACGCGGCGGAGGTGACGGTGCGCGGCCTGCCGGACGGGTCCGGGACGGTGCAGCTGTAGGCCTGGTGGGTGTGGCCGGTGACCAGCGCGTCGACCTTCGGCGTGACGTGCTTGGCGATGTCGGTGATCGGCCCGGAGATGCCGTCGCCGGGGCCGGGGCTGTCGCAGTCGTAGTTGTACGAGGTGGAGGCGGGCAGACCGCCTTCGTGGATGAGGGCGACGATCGACTTCACGCCCTGCTTGTTCAGCACCTTGGCGTACTTGTTGATCGTCTCGACCTCGTCGTGGAACTTCAGGCCCTTGACGCCGTCGGCGTTGACGATGTCCGGGGTGCCCTCCAGCGTCACCCCGATGAAGCCGATCTTGACACCCTTGTGCTTCCAGACGGTGTACGGCTTGAGCAGCGGCTTGCCGGACTTCTCGTCCGTGACATTGGCGGTCAGGTACGGGAAGCCCGCGCCGCGGAACTTCCTGCCCTTCTCGTAGCAGCCGTCCTTCGGGTGACAGCCGCCCTTCTGGAGGCGGGTCAATTCGGCCCGGCCCTCGTCGAATTCGTGGTTGCCGACGGAGGTGACGTCGAGGCCCAGCTTGTTCATCGCCTCGATGGTCGGCTCGTCGTGGAACAGACCGGAGAGCAGGGGGCTGGCACCGACCAGGTCGCCGGCCGCGGCGGTGACCGAGTAGGGGTGGCCCTTGCGGGCCGTCCGCAGGGACTGCGCGAGGTACTCGGCCCCGCCCGCCGCCACGCTCTTCTTGCTGCCGTCCGGCCGGCTCTCCTCGACCGTGCCGGAGGAGCCCTGTGGCGGTTCGAGATTGCCGTGGAAGTCGTTGAAGGAGAGCAGCTGCACATCGACGGTGCGGCCGGCGCGGGCGGCGCGGGCGGCGTGGCCGGTGTCGGCACCGGCCGGCAGGGCGGTGGCGGTGAGCCCGGCGGCGGCCAGTACGGCGGCGCCGATCGTCAATCTTCGTACGGTGCGGCGCCGTTGCGGTGTCGCTGGCATGTGTTCCCCTCCTGGATGGTCCTGAGCGGACGGCAGCTTATTGTCGACGCGCGTAGCGCAACAGGGGTCTCCGGGTTACGAGCTGGTTGCCGGGAGGACGAGGAGCCGCGGGTGGTGCCCCGCCGGGAACCCGGCAGGGTCGTACGCTTCACACATGACTGACGCTGCACAGGAGATGGGCCGGGCCGGCCGCAGGATCCAGGTGGTCGACGAGCTCGCGCCGGAAGAGGCCGGAGCCGTCCTCGAGCTGATCGAGCGGGCCGCGCGTACGGACGGGCAGCCCGCCGTGTCCGAGCAGGGGCGGCTTCAGCTGCGCGGAGGCGTACGCGCGGGCGTGCGCCATGTGCTGGTGTACTCGCACGGCGACGAGGCCGAGGAGCTGGTCGCGTACGGGCAACTGGAGGACACCGACCCGGTGGAGGCACCGGCCGCCGAGCTGGTGGTGCACCCGGGGCACCGCGGCCGCGGGCACGGCCGGGCGCTGGGCGGCGAGCTGCTGGAGCAGTCCGGGCGCCGGCTGCGGGTCTGGGCGCACGGCGGGCATCCGGCCGCCCGGCACCTCGCCCAGACCCTGGGGCTGACGATGTTCCGGGAGCTGCGGCAGATGCGGCGCTCGCTGACGGATCTGGAGCTGCCGGAGCCGGTGCTGCCCGAGGGCGTGTCGGTACGGACCTTCCAGCCCGGCACCGATGACGCGGCCTGGCTGGAGGTGAACGCGGAGGCCTTCGCGCACCACCCGGAGCAGGGTTCGCTGATCCAGCGCGATCTGGACGACCGCAAGGCCGAGGGGTGGTTCGACCCGAAGGGCTTCTTCCTGGCGGAGAAGGACGGGCGGCTGGTCGGCTTCCACTGGACCAAGGTGCACGCCGACGAGGGCCTCGGTGAGGTCTATGTGCTCGGGGTGCGTCCCGGCGCCCAGGGCGGCGGTCTGGGCAAGGCACTGACGTCGGTCGGACTGCGGCATCTGGCCGGTCAGGGGCTGCCGACGGCGATGCTGTACGTCGACGCGGACAACGCGGCGGCGGTGAGCGTGTACGAGCGGATGGGGTTCGCCACGCACGAGACGGATCTGATGTACCGCTCGGAGACGTGAGCGGGATCTGATGTACCGCTCGGAGGCGTGAGCGGGACGGAAGACGGTCGCCGCGGGGCGGGCCCACGAGGGCCCGCCCCGTTCGTCATTGCTGCCGGGCGCGCTCGTCCGGCTGTTGCCGCTGCTCCTCCTGCTGCGCCCGCCACTCGCGCGCCAGCATCGCGTAGACGACCTCGTCGCTCCACTCCCCGTCGAGGAACTCGTTCTCCCGCAGATGGCCCTCCCGGCGCATCCCCAGCCGTTCGAGCACCCGGGCCGAGGCGGTGTTGCGCCCGTCCAACTCGGCCTGGATGCGGTGGAGGTGCAGCTCCTCGAAGCCCAGTTTCAGCAGCGCCCGGCTCGCCTCGGTGGCGTAGCCGTGACCGGCGTGGTCCGGGTGGAAGACGTAGCCGATGCCGCCCTGGCGGTGGGCCCGGCTCTTCCAGAAGAAGGTGACGTCGCCGACCAGGGTGCCGCTCTCGCGGACGACGACGGCGAGCTGGAGGACGTCGCCGGACTCGCGCAGCGTGGTGCGGGCGGTCTTGGCGTCGACGGAGGCCCGCGAACCGGCCTCGTCGAAGGGGCCCCAGTAGAGGTAGCGGCAGACCTCGGGGCGGCGCTGGTAGGCGTGGATCGCGGCGAAGTCGTCGTGGCGGACGGGGCGCAGATCCAGGCGTTCGGTGCGTATCGGGTAGCCGGGGGTGTACGGCAGCGGCGGCGTCAGGGGTGCGGAGGAAGGGGGCACAGCGGAAGCGTAGGCAGCGGAGGTTGACAGGTGCAGCCCATTTCCCCCACCCTTTCACTACTTAATTAGTGGAATGGCTTAGGGGGACGGGTGATGCGGTCGATGGCCACGGAAGAGGTGACCGGCCGGGCCTCGGGGCGCACCGCCGTCGAGGCGATCGGCCTCGGCAGGCGCTACCGCCGCCGCTGGGCCCTGCGCGACTGCACCTTCCGGCTGCCGGCCGGCCGTATCTGTGCGCTGGTCGGGCCCGGCGGCGCCGGGAAGAGCACCCTGTTCTCGCTGGCTTGTGGCCTGGTCCGCCCCAGTGAGGGGACCGTACGGGTCGGCGGCGTGGCCCCCGCCACCGCCGCGGGCCGGGCCCGGGTCGCCCACCTCACCCAGGGCAAGCCGCTCTACCCGCGGCTGACGGTCGCCGAGACGCTGCGGCTGGGCCGCGAGCTCAACCCCGGCCGCTGGAACGGGCGGTGTGCCGAGCGCGTCGTCCAGGAGGGCCGGATGCCCCTCGACGCCCGCGTCGGCGCCCTCTCCGGCGGGCAGCGCACCCTCCTCGGGCTCGCCCTGGCCTTCGCCAAGAGCCCCGAACTCCTGCTGCTGGACGAGCCGCTGGCCGGCCTCGATCCGCTCGTACGGCACCGGGTCGCGGCACTGCTGCTGGCCCAGGCCGCCGAGCACGGCACCACCGTCGTGCTGTCCTCGGACCTGCTCGCCGAGCTGGACGGGGTCTGTGACTACCTGCTGGTGCTGGGCGGCGGCCGGGTGCGGCTCGCGGGCGAGATCGATGACGTCATCGGGGCGCACGCCCTGGTGCTGGGGGCGCACCGGGACGGGGCGCTGCCGCCCGCGGTCGCGGCACACACGGTCATCGAGACACAGACGTCAGGGCGGCACTTCACCGCCGTCGTACGGCGCCAGGGCGCGGTCGCCGCCGGCCCCTGGGAGACCGTGGAACCGTCCCTGGAGGAACTTCTGCTCGCTTATCTGCGCGCGCCCGACGCGCCCGCACTGATAGCGCCGAGCGCGGAGCCGGTCTCGGCGCGGTGGCGCCGCCGGCCCGGCAACAAGCCGGGGATCCCCGGTATGCCGCGCAACGGACCGCCCGGCCCGAGCGGCCGTACGGGCGGCTGGAAAAGCCCGCCGGGCGGCGCGGCGGGCACACGGTACGACCACCACAGCGGCAAGGGAGCGGCAGCATGACCACCACGGCAGACCCCGGCACGAACGGGCGCGGCACAGCGGGCGATCCGGGCGGCACCCGCCAGGCGGGCGGTCGTGCGCCGCTGGGCGGGCTCGTGTGGCTGGTGTGGCGCCAGCACCGCCTGGTCTTCGGCGTGCTGCTGGCCGCGGCGGTCGCCGGCGCGGTCTTCTGCGCGGTGCTGCGCGGCCAGATGGCCGGGTTCATCGACGCCCACCACATCGCCGGCTGTTCGCAGATCTCCCTCGTCCCGCGCTGTGCCGACGCCCAGGAGGCGGTCACCGAGTTCCGCAACACCTACGGCTCGCCCCTGCGGCTCATCGAAGTGGGCCTGGTGCTGCTGCCCGCACTCATCGGGCTGTTCCTCGGCGCCCCGCTGATCGCCCGCGAGCTGGAGGCCGGCACCGACAAGCTCGTACTGACCCAGTCGGTCGGCCCGCTGCGCTGGCTGGCGGCGAAGACCGGCCTGCCCGCGCTGATCGTCCTCACCGCCACCACGGGGCTCTCGCTGGCCTTCAGCTGGCTCTGGCAGGTCGCCGGCGACGAGGTCTCCGGCTTCTACTGGTACTCGACCCTCGGCTTCCACTCGCTCGGCCCGGTGCCGGTCGCCTACTCCCTGCTGGCCCTGGCGGTCGGCGTACTGGCAGGTCTGCTGCTGCGCCGCACGGTGCTGTCGATGGGCGTCACGCTCGCCGCTGTGGTGGTGGTGCAGGTTGCGCTGTCCCAGCTCAGGCCGTACCTGCTGCCGGCCGTGACGACCGAGTTCCCGAACGGCCGGCCGGCCCAGCTGCCGGACGACGCGTGGATGGTGGGCCAGGGCAACTACACCCGGTCCGGCGCCCGGCTGTCCGACGCCCCGTGCGACCCCGCCCCCAGCTACGAGACCTGTCTGCGGCAGAACGATGTGGCCGGCCAGTACATGGAGCACCACCCGGTGTCGCAGCACTGGCCGCTGGCGTGGATCGAAGCCGGGATCGTGCTGGCGGTGGCGGCGGTGCTGACGGTGATCGCCTTCCGGGTGATGCGGCGCCGGCACGGCTGAAACGGGATGCCCGGCCGAAACGCAACGGGCGGCCCGGCCGAAACGGGCGGCCCGATCCGGCCGACGGTCGGACCGGGCCGCAAAGACGGGAATCGGGGGCTGCCGCGGCGGCCCCCGCATGCCTCCCGGGCTACGGGGCCACGGCGCTCCGCATCCCGGGAGACACCATGCGTGTGACAACGGCTGTCCTGGGGGAAGCACAGAGAGACGCGCCCCGGCGGCGGCACCCGGCACCGGCTCCGGACCGCACCGCCCCAGGAGCCCTCCCGGCCCCGGGGCGCGGCCACCGGCCCCCGGCAACAGCCTCCGGCCGCCCCGGAAAACACCTGGGAGCAGCCCCCCGCTTGCCTGGCCGCCATGTCCGCTTTACCGGCGATTCAACGTCGCTTGCGAGCATCGGTGAATGCAGCCCGCTGTGCCGAACGTCCCCCACCCGAGGCTCCATCTCGCGCCGCCGCCACCTCCTGACGCGCCTGGAACCCCCAGGACGCGGAAGAATAAGGTCATGAACCAGCAGCCCAGCGCTGAGGCACAGGCCCAGCCCGAGACGCCGACCCCGCAGCCCCCGCGGGCCGCGGCCCCCTCGGCGCAGCCTTCCGTGGGCTCCATCGCCGCGCACCGCCCGCAGGCGGTCCGGGGCACGGTGCCCGGACTGGAGCCCGACCTGGACGCCGATCCCGATGCGTACGAGGACGAGGGCGTGGTGGGCGCCGACGGCGAGGAGCTGCCCGGCGACCGGTTCCTGGACCGCGAGCGCAGCTGGCTGGCCTTCAACGAGCGCGTGCTCGAACTCGCCGAGGACCCGGCCACCCCCCTCCTCGAACGGGCGAACTTCCTTGCGATTTTCGCCAGCAACCTGGACGAGTTCTTCATGGTCCGGGTGGCCGGACTCAAGCGACGGATAGCCACCGGCGTCGCCACCCGCTCCGCGTCCGGACTCCAGCCCCGCGAGGTGCTGGACCTGATCTGGACCCGTTCGCGCGAACTCATGGCGCGGCATGCCGCCTGCTTCCAGCAGGACATCGCCCCCGAGCTCGCCGACCACGGCATCCACCTGATCCGCTGGCCCGAGCTGACCGAGAAGGAGCAGGCCCGCCTGTTCACCCTCTTCCGCCAGCAGATCTTCCCGGTGCTGACGCCCCTGGCGGTGGACCCCGCGCACCCCTTCCCGTACATCTCCGGCCTCTCGCTGAACCTGGCCGTCGTCGTACGCAACCCGGTCAGCGGGCATGACCACTTCGCGCGGGTCAAGGTGCCGCCGCTGCTCTCCCGCTTCCTGGAAGCCTCCCCGCAGCGCTACGTCCCCATCGAGGACGTCATCGCCGCCCACCTGGAGGAGCTGTTCCCGGGCATGGAGGTGCGCGCGCACCACATGTTCCGGGTCACCCGCAACGAGGACCTGGAGGTCGAGGAGGACGACGCGGAGAACCTCCTCCAGGCCCTGGAGAAGGAGCTGATGCGGCGGCGCTTCGGGCCCCCCGTGCGCCTGGAGGTCGAGGAGTCCATCGACCCGGCCGTGCTCGACCTGCTCGTCCAGGAGCTGAAGATCTCCGACGCCGAGGTCTATCCGCTGCCCGGCCCGCTGGACCTGACCGGCCTCTTCGGCATAGGAGCGCTGGACCGGCCCGAGCTCAAGTACCCCAAGTTCGTCGCCGGCACCCACCGTGACCTCGCCGAGGTGGAGTCGGCGTCCGCGCCGGACATCTTCGCCGCCCTGCGCAACCGCGACGTCCTCCTCCACCACCCCTACGACTCCTTCTCCACCTCCGTCCAGGCGTTCCTGGAGCAGGCCGCCGCCGACCCGGACGTGCTCGCGATCAAGCAGACGCTCTACCGCACCTCCGGCGACTCGCCGATCGTGGACGCGCTGATAGACGCCGCGGAATCCGGCAAGCAGGTGCTCGTCCTCGTCGAGATCAAGGCCCGCTTCGACGAACAGGCCAACATCAAGTGGGCGCGCAAGCTGGAGGAGGCCGGCTGCCATGTCGTCTACGGCCTGGTCGGCCTCAAGACACACTGCAAGCTCTCCCTCGTCGTCCGCCAGGAAGGCGAGATGCTGCGCCGCTACTCCCATGTGGGGACCGGCAATTACCACCCCAAGACGGCCCGGCTCTACGAGGACCTCGGCCTGCTCACCGCCGACCCGCAGGTCGGCGCCGACCTCTCCGATCTCTTCAACCGGCTCTCCGGCTACTCACGCCGGGAGACCTACCGCCGTCTCCTGGTCGCCCCCAAGTCCCTGCGGGACGGCCTGGTGCAGCGCATCGAGAAGGAGATCGCGACCCAGCGGGCGGGCCGTCCCGCCTACGTCCGCATCAAGGTCAACTCGATGGTCGACGAGGCCGTCATCGACTCGCTCTACCGCGCCTCCCAGGCCGGCGTGCCGGTCGATGTCCTGGTACGCGGAATCTGTGCGCTGCGCCCGGGCGTCCCCGGCCTGAGCGAGAACATCCGCGTCCGCAGCATCCTCGGCCGCTTCCTGGAGCACTCCCGGGTCTTCATCTTCGGCAACGGCGGCGAGCCCGAAGTATGGCTGGGCAGCGCCGACATGATGCACCGGAACCTGGACCGCCGGATCGAGGCACTGGTGCGGGTCGCCGACCCGGCGCACCGCGCCTCCCTGAACCGGATGCTGGAGACGGGGATGTCCGGCTCCACGTCCTCCTGGCACCTGGGCCCGGACGGCGACTGGACCCGGCAGGCGGTGGACGCGGACGGCGCGCCGCTGCGCAACATTCAGGAAATGCTCATCGACGCCCGGAGGCGCCGGCGTGGCCCAGCGACATGACCAGCCGACCGGAGGGCCGGCAGGTCTCATCGGAACCGGATACGACTTCGGCGCAGCGCCCGGAGCCCGTTCCGCGGTGGTGGACGGCCCGTACGGAGGCGACGACGGCACCCACGGGCCGGACGACGCCTCCTGCGGACGGGACGGCGCCGTGCACCGGCCGCTTATGACGCACGGCTCCGCCGGCGACGACGGCACCGGCCCCGGCGGCGACATCAGCACCTTCCTCGCCGCCCGCACGGCCGAGGAGGTGCTCGCCGGTTATCTGCACCAGCAGTCCGCGGACTTTCTGCGCAGCCTGCGCCTGCACCGGGAGAGCGGTTCCGACGCGGAGGGCGCCGGGGAGGCTGCCTGGCAGCTGCGCCGCGCCGCCCGCCGGATCAGCGCCACCCTGTACACCTTCCGCCCGCTGACCGAGGAGGCCTGGGCCGACCAACTCCGTTCCGAACTGGGCTGGTTGTCCGGCACCCTCGCCCGCGAACAGGCCTGCGCCGCCCGCCGCGAGCGGCTCATGGCGGCACTTCAGCGAATGACGGGCCGCGGCGAGCGCCCCGACCGGTCCGACCGCCAGGGCCGGCCGGACCGCGGCAAACGGGGCGACCGTACGGGCACGAGCTCCGCCACCGGACCGGCCGGCTCCACTGCCGGAGCGTCCACCACCGCCTCGTCGACTCCCGCCGCCGAACCGGACGACGGCGCGCTTGCGGCCGGTGCCGCGCGGGCCGGAGCGCTGCTGGACCGCCAGCTCACCCTCGCCCGCACCCGCGCCCACTCCGCCGCGTTGCAGGCCCTGGGCTCCTCCCGCTTCCACGCCGTCGCCGACTCCGTGGCGGTGCTCGCCTCCGAGGCGCCGCTGGCCCGTACGACCGCCGAGCGCTCGGCCGGTGAGGCGCTGCCGCCACTCGCCGAGCAGGCACACCGACGGCTCGCCGAGGCGGTCGCCGCACTGCCGCTGTCCCGTGGGGGCTACCCGTACCACGCCGCGGCGCTCTCCGCCGACCAGCGCCAGGACGCGCCCTGGCACCAGGTCCGGATGCTGGTGCGGCTGAGCCGTTACGCCCGGGAGGTGCTCGCGCCGGAGTACGCCGACACCCGCCTGGCGGAGGCCGGACGGGCGCTGGAGTGGCACCGCGACGCCGCGGAGGCCGCCGCGGCCGCCGCCGCGGCGGCCCGCACCCCGCGGATCGCCCCGGCCACGGCGTACGCCCTGGGGGTGTTGCACGCCGACCAGCGGCACGAGGTGGAGGCGGCCCGGTTCGCCTTCGGCCGGGTATGGCTGCCGCGGACGCCGGAGCGCAAGAGCTGAGCACGGACGGAAGACCCGAGGACGGACCGAAGACCGGAAAGGGCCGAGGTCCGAGAACCGAGGAGTAAGGAGTGAGGAGCGAGGAAGACGCTGGGGGACCGGAACGGCGAACGGCACGGCTGACCGGGAGGAGGTGATGATGTGACGGTGTCTCAGAAGCCGATTCGCGCGGCGGGATGTGTCCTGTGGCGCCGGTCATCGTCAGGCGACGGCATCGAACTTGCCCTGATCAGACGCCCGAAGTGGGGAGACTGGTCCCACCCCAAGGGCAAGCTGAAGCGCGGGGAGGACCCCCGGCGTGCGGCGGTGCGGGAAACGCTCGAAGAGACCGGCATGACCTGCGAGCTCGGCCCGGAGTTGGCAACGCTCCGGTACCTGGTCGACGACCGCCCCAAGGAGGTCCGCTACTGGGCGGCCGAAGCCACCGGCGGCTCGTTCGAGCCGAATGACGAGGTCGACCGGTTGCTGTGGCTCCCCCCTGCCGCTGCACGCGGATACCTCACACAGGAGCGGGACAAGGAGCTGGTCGACGCACTGCTCAGTGCCTTCCACGCCACCGGGGAGGGACTGCGAGGGTGACGCAGGTGCGGGGGAGAGCCGGTGCGGCGCGATGCGCCAGGACTTCGGGCTCGCGAAGGGGCTCGGAAAGTGCCTCGCAAAGTGCCTCGCAAAGTGCCTCGCGGAGTGCCTCGCGGAGTGCCTCGCGAAGAAAAGAAGAAGTACACCCACTCCTCGCCACTTTAAACGTATAGCTCACCGGGGGGCTTGCGACAAGACCCCCGTCGTGCCGCAGAATCACCGGCCGAAGCCAGCACCGGCGGAGTCGGCTTCGAAGAATGCGACGCGGTGAGGCGGGGGATTCGATGATCGACGTGATCATTGCCGGCGGGGGACCGACCGGATTGATGCTGGCCTGCGAGTTGCGGCTGCACGGTGTGCACGTGGTCGTGCTGGAGAAGGAGACGGAGCCGACCACATATGTCCGCGCGCTCGGCCTGCACGCGCGCAGCATCGAGGTGATGGACCAGCGCGGTCTGCTGGAGCGGTTCCTCGCGCTCGGCAAGCAGTACCCGGCCGGTGGTTTCTTCGCCGCCATCGCCAAGCCGTCGCCGGAGCGGCTGGACACCGCCCATCCGTACGTCCTCGGTATCCCGCAGCCCACCACCGATCGCCTGTTGACCGAGCACGCCCTCGAAGCCGGCGTCGAGATCCGGCGCGGCTGCGAACTGGTCGCGCTGAGCCAGGACGACCACGGGGTGACCGTCGAGCTGGCGAGTGGGGGCACGCCCGGCAATGGGGGCGTAGCCGCCGGGGCAGGGGGAGGCACGCAGCTGCGCTCGCGCTACCTCGTCGGCTGCGACGGCGGCCGCAGCACGGTGCGCAAGCTGCTCGGCGTCGGTTTCCCCGGTGAGCCCAGCAGGGTCGACACGCTGCTGGGCGAGATGGAGGTGGCCGTGCCGCCGGAGACGCTGGCCGGCGTGATGGCCGAAGTCCGCAAGACCCAGTTCCGGTTCGGTGCCGGGCCCATGGGGGACGACGGGGTGTACCGCGTCGTCGTGCCCGCCGAGGGGGTGGCCGAGGACCGCACGGTCCCGCCGACCCTCGAGGAGTTCAAGCAACAGCTGCGGGCGTTCGCCGGCACCGACTTCGGTGTGCACTCGCCGCGCCGGCTCTCCCGCTTCGGCGACGCCACCCGGCAGGCCGAGCGCTACCGGGTCGACCGGGTGCTGCTGGCCGGCGACGCGGCGCACATCCACCCGCCGACCGGCGGGCAGGGGCTCAACCTCGGGATCCAGGACGCGTTCAACCTCGGCTGGAAGCTCGCCGCCGCGGTCAACGGCTGGGCACCGGAGGGGCTGCTGGACAGCTATCACCACGAACGGCACCCGGTGGCCGCCGACGTGCTGGACAACACCCGTGCGCAGATGGTGCTGATGTCCACCGACGCGGGTGCCCGGTCGGTGCGCCGGCTGGTGGCGGAGCTGATGGACTTCGAGGACGTGAACCGGCATCTGACGGAGAAGATCATCGCGATCGGGGTCCGCTACGACTTCGGCGAGGGCCATGAACTGCTCGGCCGCCGGATGCGGGACGTGGGGCTGAAGCGGGGGCGCCTCTACGAGCTGATGCACGGCGGCCGCGGACTGCTGCTCGACCAGACCGGCCGGCTCTCGGTGGCGGGCTGGGCGGACCGGGTCGACCACGTCGTCGACGTCAGCGAGGAACTGGACGTGCCCGCGGTGCTGCTGCGACCGGACGGCCATGTGGCGTGGGTCGGTGAAGACCAGCAGAGCCTGCTCGACCAGCTGCCCACGTGGTTCGGCGCTGCCGCCGGCTGAGCGCGCGGTGGTGAGCCGAGAGCCTCCGCGGTCACCGGCTCCGCCGCTCGCCGCACCGGCCACGATACGACGCTGACGGGCGATCGGGAATCGTGACCATGTCTCCTCAAATGGGCCATGTCCCCCGCGAGTTCCGCCCTGTTTCTGCGCTGGTCCCTTGAAGTACCACCTGCCGCAACGAAGCCCGGACCGGAGGATTTTTCCCGTCAACCAGTTCGTCGCACCAGCAGGCCGGGGAAAGGGCCGGCTTGCTAATTTCAGGGGTTTACACTGCCTGCATGGCACAGAAGGTAATCACCATCTACACGGACGACCTCACGGGCGAAGAGTCCACCGAGGCCGCTACGCACACTCTTTCTCTTGACGGTGTGACTTACGAGATCGATTTGAGTCCGGACAGTTACGACCAGCTGCTGGAAGCCGTTGGGCCGTTCTTGAAGGCCGGCCGCAAGACCGGGAAGGGCCGTAAGCCGCGTAAGGCGGCAGCCGCCGGTAATGAGGACACCGCCGCGATCCGGGCCTGGGCCAAGTCGAGCGGGTACAACGTCAGTGACCGCGGGCGGGTGCCCGCCGAGATTCGTGAGGCGTACCAAAAGGCCAAGTGAATTTTTTGCATAAACCGGAAGCCCCTCACCACGTGTGAGGGGCTTCTTTGTGTCCGGTTCCGGCGGGGGTGGGCTGTCCACAGGGGCAGTGGCTGCCCGGCGTTCCGGGCAAGGGAAAAGGACAATCAAGAAGGCATTCATTTCCGTGGATTAGCCGGACACCGCCCGGCTGCGGCGCATTGCGGGGAGGGGGAGAGGCGGCCGGGCCGCCCCGTGCCCCCGGGCAGTCCCCGCTCGTGCTTCAGCGGCGCCGCAGGGACGCGTCCGCGAGGGCCGGCGGCGCGTAGTAGCTGTCGGCCGGGTTGAGGTCGATGCCCGGCGGGACGATCGCGTCGATCCGGTCCAGGACGTCCGCGCCGAGCGTCACCTCGGAGCCCTCCAGCATGCTGTCGAGCTGGTCGAGGGTCCGCGGGCCGATGATCACGGAGGTGACCGCCGGGTGGGACCGTACGAAGGCGGTCGCCAGATGCGGCAGTGCCAGACCCGCTTCCGCCGCGAGCTTCGAGAGCGCGGCGACGGCCTCCGCCTTACGGGCGTTCTCCGGCACCGACAGATCGAACTTCTGGCTCTCCAGCCCCGCGCGCGAACTGGCCGAGAGATCGCGGCCGGAGAGCCAGCCGGCGCTGAGCGGGCCCCAGGTCAGCACGCCCATGCCGTAGCGCTGCGCGGTCGGCAGCACCGCGCGCTCCGCCCCGCGCGCCAGCATCGAGTACGGCGGCTGCTCGGTGCGGAAGCGGACGTGGCCGCGGCGCTCGGCGGTCCACTGCGCCTCGACGAGCTGCTCGGCGGGGAAGGTGGAGGTGCCGATCGCCCGTACCTTGCCGGACCGTACGAGGTCGGAGAGCGCGGAGAGCGTCTCGTCGATGTCGGTGGCCGGGTCGGGGCGGTGCACCTGGTAGAGGTCGAGGTGGTCGGTGCCCAGCCGGCGCAGGCTGTCCTCCACGGCGCGGATGATCCAACGCCGTGAGTTCCCGCCGTGGTTGGCGTCCGTCCCCATCGGGTTGAAGAACTTCGTGGCCAGCACGACGTCCTCGCGGCGCCCCTTGAGCGCCTTGCCGACGATCTCCTCGGACTCGCCCGCGGCGTACACGTCCGCGGTGTCCACGAAGTTGATGCCCGCGTCCAGCGCACGGTGCACGATCCGTACACAGTCGTCGTGATCGGTGTTGCCCCAGGCGCCGAGCATCATCGCGCCGAGCGCGTACTCGCTGACCGAGATGCCGGTACCGCCGAGGATCCTGCGCTGCATGAGCTGCTCCTTATGTGAGTTCTCAGGGGCCGTCCCCGGGGCGTGCCGGAGCGGCCTCCGGGGCGCCCCTGAGCCTTATGTGCACCACCTTGCGGTCCGTACGGGGAGCGGACCAGGCCCGTCACAGCCTGGGTCCGGCGGAACCACCCGACCGGCCGTGCGTCGCATACTGGACCGATGCTGCACGCCGAAATCGAGATCAGTTCGTTCCTCAAGGCGCGCCGGGCGGCGCTCGACCCGGCGGACCTCGGCCTGCCCGGCGGGCTCGGCCGCCGCCGGGTGCGCGGGCTGCGGCGCGAGGAGGTCGCCCAGCTCGCCGGCATCAGCGTCGACTACTACACCCGGATCGAACAGGGCCGTGCGCCCGCCATCTCCGACTCCGTCCTGGACGCGATCGCGCGGGCGCTGCGGCTGTCCGGCGGCGAAGCGACGTATCTGCGCAATATCGCCGTCCCCCGGCGCCGTACGGCGGAGTGCGTTGCCGCCCCGGGGTCGGACCGCGGCCCGTGCGCCCGTCCCCGGCAGACCGTACGCCCCGAGATCCAGCAGCTCCTGGACGCGATGGAGACCACCGTCCCGGCCATAGTCCTCGGCCGCGGCCTGGACATCCTGGCCTGGAACGCGCTCGGCGGCCGGGTCGCCTTCGACCTGCCGGCGCTCGCCCCGGACCGCCGGAACACCGCGCTGCTGGTCTTCCTCGACCCGGCGGCGCGCGACCTGCACCCGGACTGGGAGGCGAAGGCCGTGGAGGTGGTCGGCAATCTGCGCGCCGAGAGCGGCCGCCACCCCGAGGACCCGCGGGTCTGTGAGGTGGTCAACGAACTCCTCCTGCACAGCCGGGACTTCCGGCGGATCTGGGAGACGCAGTCGGTGCACGAGTGCCTGCGCGGCGCCAAGCGCCTCGTGCATCCGCACGTCGGCGAGCTCTTCGTCACTTTCGAGAGCTTCCGCCTGAGCACCGACCCGGACCAGGTGCTGGTGACGTACACCGCCGAGCGCGGGTCGCAGACGGAGCGGCGGCTGCGGGAGCTGGGGGCACTCGGGCACCCGGTGCTGACCGCGTAGGAACCGGTGCCGACCGCGTGGGAACCGGTGCCGACCGCACCGCGTAGGAACCGGTGCCGACCGCGTAGAAGAGGGATGTGCCCGCCCCTGTGGAGATACGCCCACCCCTGGGGAGATGCGCCCGCCCCTGGGGAGATGCGCCCGCCCCTGTGGAGATGTGCCCGCCCCTGGGGAGATGCGCCCGCCCCTGTGGAGATGTGCCCGCCCCTGGGGAGATGCGCCCGCCCCTACGGACGGGCGCTTGCCACCGCGCTGCCCCGAGGAGCCAGCGCCTCCCACCGCACCGTGACCTCCCCCTGGCGCCGGCGCCGCGGGTCGCCGGTCAGCGGCCAGTCCGTGGCCAGTGCCTGTACGGCGGCGCGCCACCGCTGGCGGGCACCGAGGGCGCCGAGCGGGGCGGCGGTGGCCCAGGCGCGGTCGAAGTCCCGCAGGAAGGCATGGACCGGCTCGCCCGGCACATTGCGGTGGATCAGCGCCTTCGGGAGGCGTTCCGCCAGGTCGGAGGGTGTCTGGAGGGAGCCGAGCCGGGCGGCGAAGGTGACCGTGCGCGGCCCTTCGGGGCCCAGCGCCACCCAGACGTGCCGCCGCCCGATCTCGTCGCAGGTGCCCTCTATCAGCAGCCCGCCGGGCGCCAGCCGTGCGCACAGCCGCCGCCACACGGCGGCCACCTCGTCCTCGTCGTACTGGCGCAGCACATTCGCCGCCCGGATGAGGACCGGTGCCCGCTTGCGCTGCCCCGGCAGCGGCACCTCGAAGCCGCCGTGGAGGAAGTCCAGCCCCGGCCGTTCGTACGGCCGGGCGGCCTCGACCCGCGCCGGATCTATCTCTATGCCGACGACCCGGGCGTCCGGGCGTACCGTACGCAGCCGGCCCAGCAGCTCCACCGCGGTCCAGGGCGCGGCGCCGTAGCCGAGGTCGACCGCCACGGGGTCGGCGGCGCGGCGCAGCTCGGCGCCGTGTTCGGCCGCTATCCAGCGGTCCATGCGGCGCAGCCGGTTGGGGTTGGTGGTCCCGCGGGTGGCGGTGCCGACGGGCCGGGACGGCGGGGGTATCAGGGCGGCGGCGGAGACCGTGGGGCGGCGGACCATGCCATCGAGGGTATGGGGTGGACACGGGAAGCCCGCCCGCCGCGGTCGCCCGCCGCGGTTGCCCGTCTCGGTACTCGGGCCACGCTTGGTCACGCTTTGGCAAAGTACGGCCGGAGCGTGCCGGACGGAAATGGATGGCCGGGGTGTGTTGTTGCAGGGGGTCGGAGGCGTGCCGCCCGCCTCGCCTAGGAGGTAGCTCGACGTGAGCCAATACGTGTCCCGGCTCCGCAGTCGGCCCCACGGCCAGTTCGCGGGCCAGGGCCGCCTGCGCCTGCCCGGCAGCCCGCGCCGTCCCCGCCGGGTGGCCATGCTCAGCGTTCACACCTCCCCGCTGCATCAGCCCGGTACGGGCGACGCCGGCGGCATGAACGTCTACATCGTCGAGCTGGCCAAGAAGCTCGCCTCGATCAACATCGAGGTGGAGATCTTCACCCGCGCCACCACCGGCACCCTCCCGCCCGCCGTCGAGCTCGCCCCTGGGGTCCTCGTCCGGCATGTGGATGCCGGCCCGTACGAGGGCCTGGCCAAGGAGGAGCTGCCCGCCCAGCTGTGCGCCTTCACCCATGGCGTGATGCAGGCCTGGGCCGGCCACCGCCCCGGCTATTACGACCTGGTGCACTCCCACTACTGGCTCTCCGGCCATGTCGGCTGGCTGGCCGCCGAGCGCTGGGGCGTCCCGCTGGTGCATGCGATGCACACCATGGCCAAGGTCAAGAACGCCGCGCTGGCCGTCGGCGACACCCCCGAGCCCGCCGCCCGGGTGATCGGCGAGACACAGATCGTCCGCGCCGCGGACCGTCTGATAGCCAACACCGCCGAGGAGGCGGGCGAACTCGTCCGGCATTACGAGGCCGAGCCCGGCAAGGTCGCCGTGGTGCACCCCGGCGTCAACCTCGACCGCTTCCGGCCCACCGGCGGCGAGGTCGCCGAGAGCCGGGCCGCCGCCCGCGCCCGCCTCGGCCTGCCGCAGGACGCGATCATTCCGCTCTTCGCCGGCCGTATACAGCCGCTGAAGGCTCCCGACATCCTGCTGCGCGCCGCCGCCGCCCTGGTGACCGAGGACCCCTCGCTGCGCTCGCGCCTGGTCGTGCCCGTGGTCGGCGGGCCCAGCGGCAGCGGCCTGGCCAAGCCCGAGGGGCTCCAGAAGCTGGCCGCCCGGCTCGGCATCGCCGACCTGGTGCAGTTCCGCCCGCCGGTCGGCCAGGAACAGCTCGCCGACTGGTACCGCGCCGCATCCGTGCTGGTCATGCCCTCGTACAGCGAATCCTTCGGACTGGTCGCCATCGAGGCGCAGGCCTGTGGCACCCCGGTCGTCGCGGCCGCGGTCGGCGGTCTGCCGGTGGCCGTACGCGACGGCGTCAGCGGTTTCCTCGTCGCCGGCCACGACCCGGCCGACTACGCCCGCGCACTCGGCCGCTTCGTCGCGGACCCGGCCCTGCCCGCCCGTATGGGCACCGACGCCGCCCGCCACGCCCAGTCCTTCGGCTGGGACACCGCCGCCACGGCCACGGGCGACGTCTACACCGCCGCCATGCAGGAACACCGCCGTCACCTACGATCCCTCCATGGGTGACGAGCGAAAGACGAACGGTGTGGTGGGCAGCGCCACGGCCGAGGCGGTGGTGACGGCGCGGACCGTGATCGAGCGGACCCTGGCCGACGCCGAGCTCGAATGGGAGTCGCCCTCCGACGGCACCTACGTCATCAAGCTCCCCGGAACCCGCAAGCTCTCCACGACCTGCTCGCTCATCGTCGGCAGGCACTCCCTCTCCATCAACGCCTTCGTCGTCCGCCACCCCGACGAGAACCACGAGGCCGTGCACCGCTGGCTGCTCGAACGCAACACCCGTCTCTACGGCGTCAGTTACGCGATCGACAAGCTCGGTGACATCTACCTCGTGGGCAAGCTCCCGCTGGCCGCCGTCACCCCCGACGAACTCGACCGCATCCTCGGCACGGTGCTGGAGAACGCCGACGGCAGTTTCAACACCCTGCTGGAAATGGGCTTCGCCACCGCCATCCGCAAGGAGTACGCCTGGCGGGTCTCCCGCGGCGAATCCACCCGCAACCTGGACGCGTTCACGCATCTGACGCGGGACGGCGGCCCGGAGGCGTAGCCCCGCGGGCGGGGCTTGTTGCGGAAACGGCAACAAAGTTTGCTCCCTTCCTCCTCCTGAGCGCATGGTCGGCGCCAGGAGGTGCTCACCCATGGAAGACGTATGGGTCATCCGGACCGGCGGGCCGAACGCCGCGCCCGTCCGGGTGCGGGCCCGCACCCGGGTGCCGTTGGCGGACCCGGGCGCACCGCGCAACGCGCCCGCACCGCAGGTGTACGGACGTCTCTCCCGGGACGGCACACCCCCGGCGGAACTCCTCGCGACGGGACGCGACGTACTGATGGCGATCGAACGGCTGGAGCAGATGCGATGACCACGACACAAGCCCGGCACGACGACCACTCCCACGGTCACGGCCACCCCCACAACCACGGCCACGACGACGACTTCGACTGGGCCGCGATGGCCGACCTGCTGGAACTGGAGGGTGAGACCCACAGCCCCTACGTACGCCAGGCCCTGGCGGAGCTCGGCGACCTGGCCCCGCGCCGCATCCTGGACATCGGCAGCGGGCCGGGCGTCGCGGCCTGCCGGATGGCATCGGTCTTCCCCGAAGCCGAGGTCACGGCGGTGGACGGCACACCGGAGCTGCTGGCCCGCGCCGGGGAACGGGCCGAGCGGCTCGGCGTCCAACTGCGGACCCGGGTGGCCGAGTTCCCGGCCGGGCTCGCCGGCCTGGGCCCGGCGGACCTGGTGTGGACCGCGCAGGTCGTGCACCACGTGGGCGACCAGCAGGGTGCGCTGGACCAGCTGGCCGGGCTGCTCGCCCCCGGCGGTGTGCTGGCCGTCGTCGAGGGCGGTCTGCCGCCCCGGTGGCTGCCGCGCGACCTGGGCTTCGGGCGCCCCGGCCTACAGGAACGGCTCGACGTGGCGATGGCCGACCGCTTCAGCCGGATGCGGGCCGAGCTGCCCGGAGCGGTGCCGGTGGTCGAGAGCTGGTCCGGCATGCTCCGGGCCGCGGGGCTCACCGGCGTACGGAGCAAGACCTTCCTCGTGGACCACCCCGCGCCGCAGGCCGACGGCCCCGAGCAGCCCGTACGGCTCATGGCCCGGCGGTCCCTGGAGCGCTGCCGCGAGACGCTCGCCGACCTCCTGGACGACGAGGACCTGACGACCCTGGACCGGCTCCTCGACCCGGCCGACCCGGCGGGCGTCGACCGGCGCCCCGACCTCTTCCTCCTGACCGCGAAGACCGTGCACTTCGGCACCGCGGTCTGAGCGTTTCGCGCAGGCCCGAACGCCATGACGACGGGCGGGTGCCCGGCCGGACCGACCCGGCCGGGCACCCGCCCGTCCTGTGCTGACTGCCCGTCTTTCCGGCCTACCGGGTACTCGCCCGTCCTGTGCTGACTACCCGCCTGTTCCGCCCCACCGGCCACCCGCAGCCTCACCCATCCCGCCGACTTCACCGGCCTCCGTCGGTGCCGAAGCCATGGCCGAAGCCGGCGTCGTGTCCGTGGGGGAGCCGGCCACCGCTCCGGCTCCGGCCCGCTCCGGCAGGCTCCGCAGCAGCAGGCCGTAGCCCAGAGCGGCCACCGTGCCGATCACCGCGCAGCCGGTCCACAGCGCATCGGCGCCGTAGTGGTCGATCACCGTGCCGCCGAGCAACGGGGCGGCCAGGGAGGCGATGGACCAGGACAGGGAGTACATGCCCTGGTAGCGGCCCCGGCCGTGCAGCGGGGAGAGCCGCACCACCAGGCCCATCTGGGTAGGGGAGTTGATGATCTCGCCGAGGGTCCAGACGGCGACGGCGACCGCGTACATGGCGACCGAGCCCGCCAGCGCGGTGAGCCCGAAGCCGTAACCGGCGAGCAGGGCCGAGCCGATGAGGAGCATCGCCGGGCTGCGGTGTTCGATGAAGCGCGTCACGGGGATCTGGAGCAGTACGACGAGGACGCCGTTGACCGCGATGACCAGGCCGAAGTCGGCGCTGGAGAAGCCGTCCTGACCCATCGACACGGGCATCGAGACATACGCCTGCTGGAAGAGCAGGGCGAGCAGCAGGTTGAGGCCGACCACGGTCATGTAGCGGCCGTCGCGCAGGACGGTCAGCATGGAGACGGGGGCGGGGGCCGCGCCGGCGTCGTCCTGGCCGGCCGGCGTGCTCGCGGTGGGGCGCGATTCGGGGAGCTTCCAGAACACGATCAGCGCGCAGCCGAGGACGAGCGTCGCCTCGCCCAGGAAGAGGACCAAGTAGCCGTGCTGGGCGATGAGTCCGGCGGCGGTGGACGAGACGGCGAAGCCGAGGTTGATCGCCCAGTAGTTGAGGGAGAAGGCGCGGACCCGGTCCTCGGGGGCGACGATGTCCGCCATCATCGCCTGCACGGCGGGGCGGGAGGCGTTGGTCGCCATGCCGACCACGCCCGCCACCGCCGCGATGGCGACCGGGCTCTCCATGAAGCCGAGCAGCGCCACGGACGCTGCCGTCGACAGCTGGGCGATCAGCATGGTGGGCCGGCGGCCGAGCCGGTCGGTGAGCACCCCGGCGCCCACGGACGAGATCACTCCACCGAGGCCGTAGAGCGCACCGACCAGGCCCGCGTACGAGGCCGAGTAGCCGCGTTCGACGGTCAGATAGAGGGCGAGGAAGGTGGCGACGAACGCCCCCAGCCGGTTGATCAAGGTGCTGGTCCACAGCCACCAGAACTGCCGGGGGAGCCCGGAGACGCTCTCCCTGGCGGCGCGCCGGAGACGGCCCGGCCCGGAGGGGCCGATTGTGGATGCGGACATGACATTTCCCCCGTGGAGTGGCGATGTGGTGCGGTGCGGTGCGTGGCAGGGACGCGGAGAGCGAGGCGGCGAGCGCGGCGGAGCGTGAAGCGGCTGGTACGGCGGGCGGCCGGGAGCGGCAGCGCGTGAGCGGTGGGTGCGTAGTGCGGATCTGTAAGTGGTGCAAGCGTCTAGCGCAACCTACATACGGGACGGTTCCCGCCGCCACTCATTTGACGCGAAGCGTCAATCGGCACCGGGACGCCCAGGTCCTGGACCCGCGCAAGGCGCTGCGCGGACTTGGATTACGCTCGACGCCATGGCCGACGCACCGTACAAGCTGATCCTCCTCCGCCACGGCGAGAGCGAGTGGAACGCGAAGAACCTGTTCACCGGCTGGGTGGACGTCAATCTCAACGAGAAGGGCGAGAAGGAGGCAGTCCGCGGCGGAGAGCTGCTCAAGGACGCCGGCCTGCTCCCCGACGTAGTGCACACCTCCCTCCAGAAGCGCGCCATCCGCACCGCGCAGCTGGCCCTGGAGTCCGCCGACCGGCACTGGATCCCGGTCCACCGCAGCTGGCGGCTGAACGAGCGCCACTACGGTGCGCTCCAGGGCAAGGACAAGGCGCAGACGCTGGCCGAGTTCGGCGAGGAGCAGTTCATGCTCTGGCGCCGCTCGTACGACACCCCGCCGCCCCCGCTCGACGACGACTCCGAGTTCTCCCAGGCCCACGACCCGCGCTACGCGTCGATCCCGCCGGAGCTGCGCCCGCGGACCGAGTGCCTCAAGGACGTCGTCCACCGCATGCTCCCGTACTGGTACGACGGCATCGTCCCGGACCTCACCGCCGGCAAGACGGTCCTGGTCGCCGCCCACGGCAACAGCCTGCGCGCCCTGGTCAAGCACCTCGACGGCGTCTCCGACGAGGACATCGCCGGCCTGAACATCCCCACCGGCATCCCGCTCGCCTACGAGCTGGACGCCGACTTCCGCCCGGTCAAGCGCGGCGGCACCTACCTCGACCCGGAGGCCGCCAAGGCCGCCATCGAGGCAGTGAAGAACCAGGGGAAGAAGAAGTAACACCCCGCACCGCACGGCCCCCGTCCGCGGCTTTCGCCGCCGGCGGGGGCCTTTGCGTGGTGGTGCGCCGTGGCGGTGGACCGCGTCGGCAGCGGCGGGCCGCGTCTGTGGATGCGGCCTGCGCCCGGAGATGCAGCATGGAAGAGGGGCCGCATTCGTCTGCAACCGGAAGGATGAGCGTGATGCCCAAGTTCATGGACATCCATCACGGCATGAAGGACCTTACGCCCGACCAGTTCAACGCGGCGCACCAGGCCGACCTCGCCATCCAGAGCGAGGAAGGCGTGACCTTCGAACGCGCCTGGGCCGACACCGAATCCGGCGATGTGTTCTGTCTGTCGGAAGCGCCCTCGGCGGGCGCCGTCCAGCGCATCCACGAGCGCACCGGCCATAAAGCGGACGAGATCCATCCGCTGTCGCTCAGCCTGTGACCCGGTCCCGCGACAGGGCCGGCCCGTAAGCAGGGGGCCGGGCAACCCGGAACACGGCAGCGGCCCCGACCGGAAGCTCAACCGGTCGGGGCCGCGGTGGCGCTGTGCCGTAGGGGCGCCGTGCCGTGACGGTCGCTAGCAGCCGCCGCCGCACTGGCACGATCCGCCCGACTGGCAGCCGCAGCTACAGCCGGGGCCGCAGGCGCAGCCGGCGCGCAGGGAGTGCGGTGGCTGCGGAGCGACGTGGGGCGCGGTAACGGGGGAGTCCGCCATGGGTGCCATGCATTGCCTCCTAGGGGTCACCTGGTGCCCATTGCAAGCCCGGGGGTCGAGGCGCGTCAACGGCGCGTGGAGGCACACGTCAACGGCGCACGGCGCTTCACGGGGCGGACTTGCGCCCTCCCCCGCCGCTTCGGCTATGCGCCTTCCACGGCCGTCGGCGGGGCCAGCTCGTCGGCGTGCTCGCCGGTCACGAGGTAGACGACCCGCTTCGCGACGGAGACCGCGTGGTCCGCGAAGCGCTCGTAGTAGCGGCCCAGCAGCGTCACGTCCACGGCCGTCTCGATGCCGTGCTTCCAGCGGTCGTCCATCAGGTGCTGGAACAGCGTGCGGTGCATGGTGTCCATCGCGTCGTCGTCCTGCTCCAGCTGGAGCGCGAGATCGACGTCCTTGGTGATGATGACCTCGGCGGCCTTGGCCATCAGGCGCTGCGCCAGCTGCCCCATCTCCAGGATGGTGGCGTGCAGATCGCGCGGCACGGCCGTCTCCGGGAAGCGCAGCCGGGCCAGCTTGGCCACATGCTGGGCCAGGTCGCCGGAGCGCTCCAGGTCGGCGCTCATCCGCAGCGAGGTGACGACGATCCGCAGATCGGTGGCGACCGGCTGCTGCCGCGCCAGCAGGGCGATCGCGCGGGCCTCCAGATCGCGCTGGAGGTCGTCGACCTTCTCGTCGGCGGCGATGACGTTCTCGGCCAGCTTGAGGTCCGCGTCGAGTATCGCCGTGGTGGCGCGCCCGATCGCGGAGCCGACGAGCCGGGCCATCTCGACCAGGCCCTCGCCGATCGAATCCAGCTCCTCGTGGTACGCGTCCCGCATCTTGACCTTCTCTCGCTTCGATGTGGTGGTGGGGCGTGGGGTGGGAGGTGGAACGGGGTGCAGGGTGACCTGTGCCCACGCTCTCACGGCCGGTGCCCGCGCGGCCCGTGCTCCTGAGGGGCGGTGCTCCTCGGAGCCGGTACTCCGTGGTGCCGGTGCTCCGGAGGCCGTCGCCCCGCGGTCGCTCAGGGTGTCCGGCCGCGCTTCGGTGCGGAACCGGTTCGCCACCCGCACCATCACCCTGCGGGCACCGCGCGACCTGCGGTGCCACCGCGGGTGAACCGGTACCGACGTGAAGGTGAACTCTGGGCGACGCGTCCACGGCCCCGAGGGCCGCCCCGCGGTTCACCTGGCCGAGCGCCACAGCGGCGGGGCGCGAGCGCCGGTTTCCCTAGGGACACCCGCCGGGCAGCCGCACGCTCCGCACCCGCCTCCGGAGTGAACCGGCGTGGACGCCACGGTGAACTCTGGGCGACGGGTGTTCGGGCAGAGCCCCGCATGGCTGGGGAAGTGTCCGATCCGGCGCATAACCTGGAGTCATGAACGTGGACGCGGCCGTCGCCGCAGTGGCTGCGATCGCCGGGCTCTGCACCGGTGTCTTCGCCATGCTGGCGTTCCGCTGGAGCGAGCGCGACCAGGCCAAACCCACCCGCACCTCGCTGCACACGGACGCCGTGCTGCCCCCCGGGGTCGACACCGTGCTGTCGGTGCTCCGCTCCTCCGCCGTGGTCCTCGACGAGGCCGACTCCGTCGTCAAGGCCAGCTCCGCCGCCTACGCCCTCGGGCTGGTCCGCGGCGGCAAGCTCGCCGTCGAGCCGATGAGGCAGATGGCCCGCGACACCCGCAGGGACGGCGAGATACGCCAGGTCGAGCTGGATCTGCCGCGCCGCGGCACCGGCCGCGGCGAGGCCCTCGCGGTCTCCGCCCGGGTCGCCCCGCTCGGCTCCCGGCTCGTCCTGCTGCTGGTCGAGGACCTCACGGAGGCCCGCCGCATAGAGGCCGTCCGCCGCGACTTCGTGGCCAACGTCAGCCATGAGCTCAAGACGCCCGTCGGCGCCCTGTCGCTGCTCTCCGAGGCCGTGATGGACGCCAGCGACGACCCCGAGGCCGTCGAGCGCTTCGCCGGCCGGATGCAGAACGAGGCCACCCGTCTGACCAACCTCGTCCAGGAGCTCATTGACCTCTCCCGGGTGCAGAACGACAACCCGCTGGAGGACGCCGAGCCGGTCCGGGTCGACGAGCTGGTCGCCGAGGCGATGGACCGCTGCCGCCAGCAGGCCGGCACGAAACAGATCACCATGGCCGTCGGCGGGGCCGATGACCTGCACGTATGGGGAAATCGCGGCCAGCTCGCCGCGGCCCTGGGCAACCTCGTCGAGAACGCCGTCAACTACTCCCCGGCACGCACCCGCGTCGGGATCGCCGGGCGCCGTGTCTCCGCGCCCGGCGGCGACCTGATCGAGATCGCGGTGACCGACCAGGGCATCGGGATATCCGAAAAGGACCGGGACCGCGTCTTCGAGCGGTTCTACCGTGTGGACCCGGCGCGCTCGCGCGCCACCGGCGGGACCGGTCTCGGCCTCGCCATCGTCAAGCACGTGGCCGCCTCGCATGGCGGGGAGGTCACGGTGTGGAGCGCTGAGGGACAGGGCTCCACCTTCACCCTGCGTCTCCCGGAAGCCGGAGCCGTACGCGACCGCGAACGGCCCGCCGACCCGTCCGCGGAGGGCCTCGACGACGAGGACCGCCCGTACGAGACCTTCAACGATCCGCTCCCAGCTCACCCAGCCCCGGAGGTCCTTCCGTGACCCGAGTGCTTGTCGTCGAGGACGAGGAATCGTTCAGCGACGCACTGTCGTACATGCTCCGCAAGGAGGGTTTCGAGGTCGCCATCGCGGCTACGGGCCCCGACGGACTGGACGAGTTCGAGCGCAACGGCGCCGACCTCGTCCTGCTGGACCTGATGCTGCCGGGCCTGCCCGGTACGGAGGTCTGCCGCCAGCTGCGTGGCCGCTCCAATGTCCCGGTCATCATGGTGACCGCCAAGGACAGCGAGATCGACAAGGTCGTCGGCCTGGAAATAGGGGCCGATGACTATGTCACCAAGCCCTTCTCCTCCCGTGAACTGGTCGCCCGCATCCGCGCGGTGCTCCGCCGCCGCGGCGAGCCGGAGGAGGTCACCCCGCAGGCCCTGGAGGCCGGCCCGGTCCGGATGGACGTGGACCGCCATGTCGTCACGGTCTCCGGCGGCAAGGTCGACCTCCCCCTCAAGGAGTTCGACCTCCTGGAGATGCTGCTGCGCAACGCCGGCCGTGTGCTGACCCGTATGCAGCTCATCGACCGGGTCTGGGGCGCCGACTACGTGGGCGACACCAAGACCCTCGACGTGCACGTCAAGCGGCTGCGCGCCAAGATCGAGCCCGACCCGGGCGCCCCGCGCTACCTCGTCACGGTCCGCGGCCTGGGCTACAAGTTCGAGCCGTAAAGAGCGATAGGCACCCGCACCTGGGCGGTGGGCTCCCCGGCACCCGGCAGTGAGCCCGCCGCAGTCAGCGGTGCCCCGCCCCGCGCGCCGCGGGAACAAGCCTCAGGGGCGCCCGTCCGGACCGGACGGGCGCCCCTGAGGCTTGCCTGTGTGACGGCGGGCTGCCGCCGTCAGTGCGGGTCAGTGACCGCTGTGCGCCGACCCGGGCTTGGCGGAGCCGGAGGGGCTCGCCGAATCGGACGGCTTGCCGGAGCCGGACGGGGACGCCGAGCCGGACGGCTGGGGCAGCTGCGACGGGCCGTAGCCCTCGAAGTAGCTCTTCGCCGGGATCACGGCGGCGTCCATCTTCACCTTGCCGGTGGAGCTGAAGGCGAACGTCAGCGGCTGCATGTTCCCGTCCTTGACGGCCTCGCGGCCGCTGGCCAGGACAGCCGAGGCGTTGCCCTTGCCGCCGATCACGACGGAGCCGCCGGCCGGCACGGAGATCGGGCCCGAGCCACCGCCGGCGGGCGAGAGCTTGGCCGACTGGCCGGTGCCGTCGACGGAGATCGTGGTCAGCTTCTGGGCCTTGGCGCCGTTGTTGAACACCGTCGCGGCCACCACGGCCGGGCCCTTGGCGTTCAGCTCGGGCTGGGTGATGACGGAGACGTTCTGGATCTTGATGTCGCCGACGGAGGTCGCGGCGTTGTCCGGCTTGACCTGCAGCGTCTGGGCGTCGTTCCCCGCCCCGCACGCGGACAGCGTGGCGATCGAGAGCGAAAGGACGGTGGCGGCGAGGACGCCGCGTCGAAGGCTGCGGCTCACGGCGGCGGCATCTCCTTGACGAGCTACGGCGGCCGAACGTTCGTGCCCGGTCGCGGATGGGCGGCTGGGGCGGCACTGTGTACGCGTCATGACGACGGGTGCGTGGAGCCGCCCCAAGGGTGTGTCAGCGCCGCTAGGTTACCGAGCCGTCCTCGCGCCGCCGCACCCGACCCGCCCCCGGCGCGATCAGGTGCCCGCGGCGGCCGCCCGCGCACAAGTTCCCAGGCCCCGGAAGCGGGTTCCCGTAAGGAAAGCCGACCGCAGTTCACGATCCGCCCGGAACCGGCCCGGAGTACGGGCCGGGGACTACCCGGAGAACGCCGGCCGCGGCACACCACGCGACACGTCCGGGACACGGGTTCATCGGGACCGTCCTCTTCATCGGGACCGCTCACCGAGAACGTTCCTCGAGAACAGGGGAGGGAATATTCGGCAAGCGGCCGTTCGGGTGGCGGACGATGGGTTTCCCCCCGGGGAAATGCAGTATTCGCAGGGAATGTGAAGGCCTCGCGGAATTGATCACACTCTTCGCGACCCCGGCTCGTGATCAATTCGAGAATCGGTCCCGAGGGGCCCGCGAGCAGCCGAACGGAGCAGCGGAACTCGCTCATGTGGATCCGTGCAAAACGGGACGTTCGGCCTGCCGATCACCGCGTTCCCGCTACGTCACGGGCATGTTTCCGCTCACCCGTGCAGCCCCTCCGACCTGCGAATACCCGTCTCCCGAGGCCCTTCGCAGCACGTTCCGGTCACTGTTGTCAAGCCCCGAGATATGCCCTGACCTGCGAAAACGCCATTCAGAACGGTCCGTTCCCGTGTTAGCATGGATAGCCACGGAAGGGGTACCTGTCACATGACGTTCAAGGTTGGCGACACCGTGGTCTATCCCCATCACGGGGCCGCGCTGATCGAGGCCATCGAAACTCGCCAGATCAAAGGCGTGGACAAGACCTACTTGGTGCTGAAGGTCGCCCAGGGCGACTTGACTGTTCGTGTGCCAGCGGACAATGCGGAGTTCGTCGGCGTACGCGACGTGGTTGGTCAGGACGGGCTGGACCGGGTCTTCGAGGTGCTTCGTGCACCGTATGCCGAAGAGCCGACGAACTGGTCCCGTCGTTACAAGGCAAATCTCGAGAAGCTCGCTTCCGGTGACGTGATCAAGGTCGCCGAAGTGGTTCGCGACCTGTGGCGGCGTGAGCGTGAGCGCGGACTGTCCGCCGGTGAGAAGAGGATGCTCGCGAAGGCGCGCCAGATTCTGGTGAGCGAGCTCGCCCTCGCGGAGAACACCAACGAGGACAAGGCCGAGGCCCTGCTCGACGAGGTACTCGCGTCCTGACGACGTGTGCGCCGGCGAGATCCGGCGCAGCGACGACGTAGCAATGCCGCGGTGCCCGAGTGACGACCGTTCCCCTGTGGAGCGGTCTGTTGCCGGGCGCTGCGGCATATCTGCTGCTACGGCATGACTTATGGGTGTGACCCGCCGGGAGCGGCGAGGGCCGCCGATTCCCTGTGGCGTACCGGTACCGGGCAGCTGCCTCGACCGATGTCACGGAAGGGTCCGGTCAAGGCGGCGCGCCCGGCACTCCCCCCGGCCTTCGGCCCGGGGGTGCCCCCAAGGCCATACCCACCTCGCCCGAGGAAACAAACCTGTCTGCGTCAATTCCGGGCTTGCCCCGGACTCCGGAGTCATCGATGTCAGATCCTTCCCGCCCGGTCCGCACCGCCGCGGTGATCCCCGCCGCCGGCCGCGGTGTCCGGCTCGGTCCCGGCACCCCCAAGGCGCTGCGCACGCTGGGCGGCACCCCCATGCTGGTGCACGCCGTCCGCGCGATGGCCGCCTCCCGCGCGGTCTCCCTCATCGTGGTGGTGGCCCCGCCCGACGGCGCCGCCGAGGTCAGCCGCCTGCTCCACGAGCACCCGCTCGCCGAACGCACCGAGCTCGAGGTCGTCCCCGGCGGCGAGACCCGCCAGGAGTCCGTACGGCTCGGTCTGGCGGCGCTCCCGGACACCATCGACGTCGTGCTGGTGCATGACGCCGCGCGCCCGCTGGTCCCGGTCGACACGGTCGACACGGTGGTCGCGGCCGTACGCGCCGGTGCGCCGGCCGTCGTCCCGGCGCTGCCGCTCGCCGACACCGTCAAGCAGGTCGACCCGCAGCCCCAGGGCACCCCGGAGCCGGTGGTCGGCACCCCGGAGCGGGCCCTGCTGCGCGCCGTACAGACCCCGCAGGGCTTCGACCTGGCGACCCTGCGCAAGGCGCATGACACCGTCGTCGAGGGCGAGGGCGCCACCGATGATGCCGGGCTGGTCGAACGGCTCGGTTCGCCGGTCGTGGTCGTCCCGGGCCACGAGGAAGCGTTCAAGGTGACCCGGCCGCTGGACCTGGTCCTGGCCGAGGCCGTACTCGCCCGCAGGAGGGCCACCGATGGCTATGTCTGACCCGACCCCTTCCGGCGCGCTTCCCGGCGCCCCTCTCCTCCCCCTCGTCGGCATCGGCACGGATGTGCACGCCTTCGAGCAGGGCCGTGAGCTGTGGTGCGCGGGTCTGCTCTGGGACACCACGGAGAGCGACGGCTACGGCCTGGCCGGTCACAGCGACGGCGATGTGGCCGCGCACGCCGCCTGTGACGCGCTGTTCTCGGCGGCCGGCGTCGGCGACCTGGGTGCCCACTTCGGCACCAGCCGCCCCGAGTGGTCCGGCGCCTCCGGAGTGACCCTGCTGGCCGAGGCCGCCCGGATCGTACGGGCCGAGGGCTTCACCATCGGCAATGTCGCGGTGCAGGTCATCGGCGTACGCCCGAAGGTCGGCAAGCGGCGGGACGAGGCCCAGAAGGCGCTGTCGGCGGCCGTCGGCGCGCCGGTCTCGGTCTCCGGGACGACCTCGGACGGGCTGGGTCTGACGGGCCGCGCCGAGGGTCTGGCCGCGGTGGCCACGGCGATCGTCTTCCGTACGGCCTGACCCGGCGCCCGGTGGTCCCGTTGCGGCGCCCGGCATTCCCCCGTACGGGGCGGGAATGCCGGGCGCCGTACGGGTGTTGGGGGGAAGATCGGAGTATCCGTGTCCCGGAACGGCCCGCAGGAAGGATCTCTCGTGACTGCCACCCTGTCCGATGACCTCAAGAACCTCCTCGATACTCCGGTCTTCGTGACCGTGGCGACCATCCAGCCCGACGGCAGTCCCCAGGTCTCCCCGGTCTGGGTGAAGCGGGACGGCGACGACCTGCTGTTCTCGACGACCGTCGGCCGGCGCAAGGAAGCCAACCTCCGCCGTGACCCGCGGGTCACGGTCGTCGCCCAGCCCTTCGACGCCCCGTACACCTATGCCGAGGTCCGCGGCACCGCCACGCTCACCACCGAGGGCGGAGAGCAGCTCATCGACGAGCTGTCGCGGAAGTACACCGGCAAGCCGTACGCGGACTTCAACCCCGCGGCGGCCGACGACTCCGAGCGGGTGGTCGTCCGGATCACCCCGCGCAAGGTGGTCGGCAGCATCTGACGGGTCCGCGGACCGCTCTGGAAGCGCCGACACTTCCGGCGAATCGGACTCCCATGACGGATACGTCACCCCGTGGCCCCATGGGTCGCGGGGCACTGCCTCGTTCCGACTACCCTGGTTCCGTGACGATTCGCCTGTACGACACCAGCGCCCGGCAGATTCGCGATTTCACCCCGCTCACGCCGGGCTGTGTCTCGATCTACCTGTGTGGTGCGACCGTGCAGGCCGCCCCGCATATCGGGCACATCAGGTCGGGACTGAACTTCGACATCATGCGCCGCTGGTTCGAGTACCGCGGCTACGACGTGACGTTCGTGCGCAATGTCACGGACATCGACGACAAGATCATCAAGAAGGCGGACGAGCAGGGCCGCCCCTGGTGGTCGATCGGTTACGAGAACGAGGTCGCCTTCAACACGGCCTACGACACCCTCGGCTGCCTGCGCCCCACCTACGAGCCGCGTGCCACCGGCCACATCCCCGAGATGATCGAGATGATGCGCGGCCTGATCGAGCGCGGTCACGCCTACGCCGCCGACGGCAACGTCTACTTCGACGTGCGGTCCTTCCCGGAGTATCTCCAGCTGTCCAACCAGGAGTTGGACAACCTCCTCCAGCCGTCCGGCGAGGGCGAGACCGGCAAGCGGGACCCGCGCGACTTCGCCATGTGGAAGGCGGCCAAGGAGGGTGAGCCCAGCTGGGAGACCCCCTGGGGCCGCGGCCGGCCCGGCTGGCATCTGGAGTGCTCGGCGATGGCGCACAAGTACCTGGGTGCCGCGTTCGACATCCACGGCGGCGGCATCGACCTGATCTTCCCGCACCACGAGAACGAGATCGCCCAGGCCAAGGCGTACGGCGACGACTTCGCCGCGTACTGGACCCACAACGCCTGGGTGACCATGAGCGGCGAGAAGATGGCCAAGTCGCTCGGCAACTCCGTGCTGGTCTCGGAGATGGTCCAGCGCTGGCGCCCGATCGTGCTGCGCTACTACCTGGGCACCCCGCACTACCGCTCCATGATCGAGTACAGCGAGGACGCGCTGCGCGAGGCCGAGTCCGCGTTCGCGCGGATCGAGGGGTTCGTCCAGCGGGTCGTCGAGAAGGCCGGGGTCGTCGAGCCGGCGGCCGAGGTGCCGCCGGCGTTCGCCGAGGCGATGGACGACGATCTGGGTGTCCCGCAGGCGCTGGCGATCGTGCACACCACCGTCCGCCAGGGCAATTCCGCGCTGACCGCCGACGACAAGGAAGCGGCGGTGGCCCGGCTGGCCGAGCTGCGTGCGATGCTCGGGGTGCTCGGTCTGGACCCGCTCGAAGAGCGCTGGTCCGGCGGCGGCACGGACCGCGGCGATGACCTCCACGGCGTCGTGGACTCGCTGGTCCGTCTCGTCCTCGAACAGCGCCAGGCCGCCCGCTCCCGCAAGGACTACGCCACCGCCGACGCCATCCGCGATCAGCTCCAGCAGTCCGGACTCGCCATCGAGGACACCCCCTCGGGCCCGCGCTGGTCGCTGTCCTGACCTCGGCCCCACGCCTCGTCGGCCACCCGGATTCGCCCCGCACGGTGGCCGCGGGCGACACTCAATCCATACGTACGTACCCACTCCACGTCGCGAGACGTCGAGAGCAGTGAAGAAACAGGTGACCCATGGCCGGCAACAGCCAGCGCAGGAACCGCCGCACGTCCAACAAGAAGGGCGCGCAGGTCGGCAGCGGCGGTAAGCGGCGCCGGGGCCTGGAAGGCAAGGGGCCGACCCCGCCCGCCTCCGAGCGCAAGGGACATGTCAAGAACCGCGTGGCCAACGCCAAGGCGAAGCACGCCGCGGCCCGTCGTCCCGCGCCCCGCCGCGGCGGTGCGAAGGGCACCGCCGAGCTCGTCGTCGGCCGTAACCCGGTCTTCGAGGCGCTGCGCGACGGCGTGCCCGCGACGAACCTCTACGTCCAGCAGTTCATCGACACCGACGAGCGGGTGCGCGAGGCGCTCCAGCTCGCCTCGGAGCGCGGCAACATCAACCTGATGGAGGCGCCGCGCCCCGAGCTGGACCGGATGACCAACGGTCTCAACCACCAGGGCCTGGTCCTCCAGGTCCCGCCGTACGACTACGCGCACCCCGAGGACCTGGCCGCGGCCGCCTTCGACAACGGTGACGACCCGCTGATCGTCGCGCTCGACGGCGTCACCGACCCGCGCAACCTCGGCGCGGTGGTCCGCTCCGTGTGTGCCTTCGGCGGCCACGGCGTGGTCGTGCCGGAGCGCCGGGCGGCCGGTATGACGGCCGGTGCGTGGAAGACCTCGGCGGGCACCGCGGCCCGTACGCCGGTCGCGCGCGCCACCAACCTGACCCGGACCCTGGAGTCGTACCAGAAGGCCGGTCTGACGGTCGTCGGTCTGGCCGCGGACGGCGAGATGGAGCTCCAGGACGTCGCGGCGCTGGACGGCCCGGTCGTCATCGTGGTCGGCAGCGAGGGCAAGGGCCTGTCGCGGCTGGTCGGCGAGACCTGTGACGTGCGGGCGCGGATCCCGATGCCGGGCGGCGCGGAGTCGCTGAACGCCGGTGTCGCGGCCGGTGTCGTCCTGTGGGAAGCGGCGCGCCGCCGCGCCTGAGCCCGGGTGCCCCGGGGCCGGCGGTACGCACCTGTGCCGCACCCCGGGGCAAGACCTGACCCTCTGTGCGTCTTTCCGGTATCCCGTGATCTTTTGACGGGTCTCGGACAGATCGACCCGGTCAAGGCAGTGTCCTATACGCGAGTCACTCGGTTAGATGAGCGTGGACACCAGAACACCCCGCACGCCTACGGGGGGACGCTCGCCGGGTTTCGATGACGAGCCGGGCCTGAGCTCGGTCAAGGTGCCGTGCGATCCCGCGCAGGTCATCGTCAACCACGCCAGCTTCCGCGTACAGCTCGCCGCGCCCGCGGCGCGCGGCGCCATGGCCGACACCGCGCGCATCCCCGTCATCCGGGGCTCGTCCGCCGGTGCCAGACGCCGGGCGCCCGTGGTGTGGAGCGGCCGCACCGAACCGGGCGGCACGGCCGGCGCCACCACCCAACTCCTGCACGCGGTGCGCAACGCCGGCATCGGCCTCGACGGCGGCCAGCCTGAGGACGTCGGCACGACCCAGGTCCTGCCCCGGATCCGCCTCGGCGACGCCGCCCCCGCCCAGACCGTGATCGGCCAGCGCGGCCCCGTCGAACCCGACAGCCCGCTGCTGCGCGGCGTACGCCCCGTGGGCAGCGCATACGGCGACACCTACCGCGACCACCCCTACCGGGCCCCCTACGGCGACCGCGGCCACACCGACGACGGCTACGACGACGACCGGTTCGAGGCACGGGACGACTACGACCCCGGCGCCAAGCGGCGCGGCACCGACAGCGTGCGCCACGCGTACTACCCGGGCCGCCGGATGAACCTCGGCGTCGTCCTGCTGCCGCTGCGCATCTTCCTCGGACTGATCTCCGTCTACGCCGGCATGGGCAAGCTCTGCGACCCCGTCTACTTCGACGGCGGCGAGCGGGGCTCGATGGTCAAGTGGCTGATGTCGCTCGACCCCTGGGCGCTGGCCGTGCCGCTGCGTGACTTCGCCGTCTCGCACCCCGTCGGCGCCGGGCTGACCGTCGCCTTCCTCCAGGTCGTCGTCGGCGTCCTGACGATCTGCGGACTGTGGCAGCGCGTCGCAGCCTCCATCGGCGCGCTGCTGTCCGCGGCGCTGCTGATGACCGTCACCTGGCGCACCGTCCCCGCCTACGACGCCCCCGACATCATCTACCTCGCCGCCTGGAGCCCGCTGATCATCGCGGGCGCCCCCGTCTACTCCATGGACGGACGGCTGGCCGGCGAGGCCTGGCGGCGTCTCGGCCCCCGCGTCGAGGTGACCGACCTGCGGCGCCGGGTGCTGCGCCGCGGCGCCGTGATGACCACGGTGGTGGCCGGACTGACCCTGATCGTCGGCTCCCTGCTCGGCGGCGCCGTACGGTCCGCGACGGTCGCGACCGTACCGCGGCCCGGCGAGCCCGCGATCAACAACCTGCCCGGCTCCCCGCTGCCCCGCCCCGGCAAGCACTCCACCCGGCCCGGCCAGCGGCACAAGGGCAGCGCCGCACCGCGCCCCGGAACGCCCTCCGCGGACGCCTCCCACAAGACCCGCAAGCCCGGCACTCCGTCCGCGTCGACCTCCGGCGCCGGACGGTCGCCGGGCAGCTCCAGCGGGCTCTCACAGCAGCCGGGAGCGACCACCAGCGCACCGCAGCAGACCGTGCCGACCCGCGCCCCGGTACCGACCCATGTACCGACGTCGACGGGCGGCACCGGCGGCGGCACCACCGGCACCGGCAGCACCGGCACCGGCGGCTCCGGAGGCGACTCCGGCCGCGACAACGCCCTGGGCGGCCTCCTCGGCTGACCCGCCGCTTCCCCGCTTCCCCGCACCTGTCCCCGATCGCCCCCGACCTCTCCGTACGGCCTGGCATCACTGGCCGGCCGCTACGGGGAGGGGAGCGGTCGGGGACAGGCGTGTGTGGGGCTGTGTGACGGTGACGGGGGGAGGGCCAGGCTGGCGGGCGCTGTGGTGGGGGGCCGAAGGTGATGGGCGGGCGCTGTGGTGGGGGGCCGAAGGTGATGGGCGGGCGAGTGCGGCGGGGTGTCTGCGGCGATGGGGCGGCGGCGCGGTGGGGGGTGAGTGTCTGAGGGCGTCGGGGTGGGCGCCGCGGGGACGCCGGGGGCTGGGGCCGCGATGGGCTTCTGACGGCTTCCTTGGGGCCCTGACCCCCTGGCGCCACCCGCTGAGCAAGCAGCCGCTGGCGCCGCTTCCGCGTCCCTGGGGGTGGCTCAACGTCCCTGGGGTGGTTCTAGGGTCCCGGGGGCGGCTCAACGTCCCTGGGGTGGTTCTAGGGTCCCTGGGGTGGCTCAACGTCCCTGGGGTGGTTCTAGGGTCCCGGGGTCGGCTCAACATCACCGGGGCGGTTCCAGGGTCCCGGGGTCGGCTCAACATCACCGGGCGGGGCCGGAATCCGTCTCGTCGCGCGGCCCGAGGTCGTCCCTGCGTGCCGCTCAACGCCCGTGGGCGCCGCCCCCGAACCCCGCCCCGTCACCGGGGGCCGACGGCTTCCCTGCGCGTGGCTCAACGGGCCCTGGCGCCTCTCAAGCGCCCGGGGGGAGAGCCGGCCGGTCCTCAACCCCCGTGCGCGTTCAGCTCCTCGGCGGCCTCGGTGAGGTCCTTGGCGGTGTCGATGGCGCGCCAGTAGGCGCCTTGGGGGAGCGGGAAGCCGGCCAGCCGGCGTTCGCGGGCGAGGCGCGGGAAGGTCGTGCGCTCATGGTCGCCGCGGGCGGGGAGCAGCTCCGTGAAGGCGGCGGAGAAGACGTAGACGCCGGCGTTGATCAGATACGGCGAGGGCGGCGACTCGATGAAGTCCAGGACATGTCCGAAGGCGTCGGTCTCCACGGCGCCCCACGGGATGCGGGGACGGGCCAGCGCGAGGGTGGCCTCGGCGTCGCGCTCGTGGTGGAAGGCGGCCATCTCACGGAGCGGGAAGCGGGTCCAGATGTCGCCGTTGGTGGCGTACCAGGGTTCGTGCGGGCGGGGGAGGGAGCCGGCCGCGTACTTGAGTCCGCCGCCGCGGCCCAGCGGCTCGGTCTCGACAACGGTCGTGACGCGCAACGGGAGTTGGGCCCGCTCCAGCCAGTCCTGGAGCACCCCGGCGAGATGCCCGCAGGAGATGACGACGTCCGTGACGCCCTCCTCGGCCAGCCAGTTCAGCTGATGGCCGATGATCGGGGTCCCGGTGCCGGGAATCTCGACCATCGGCTTGGGTCGGTCGTCGGTGTACGGGCGGAGACGTGAGCCCTGGCCGCCGGCCAGGACCACGGCCTGCGTGGGGTACTGATGCTGGGCACCTGTCATGGTTCGCACCCTATGCGGTGCGAGCGGGGGTCACTGGGCGGCGGCGACGCCGGTGGCGAAGGAGGTGTCGCAGACCGGGCGGGAGAAGGCCTGGGCGCGGTGTGCGGCCCCGTACTTGGCGACCGCGGCCCGGCCGAGGTCACGGGCGATGGACACGCAGTGCTCGGCCAGCGAGGGCCGCTTGGTGGTCGCCTCCTGGAGGTGGGTCAGGGCGACGCCGGGGTCCTTCTCCTGGAGTTCGACCAGAAGGCGCTTGCGCAGGGCCTCCTCGGGGGCGAGGGGGCCGGCCTTGGTGGAGACCTTTCCGGAGGATGCGGTCAGCACCTGGGAGTCGGTGGCCGTCGATGCCCACGGGACGCGGGTGACCGCGAGGGTCCCGGACAGCACGAGGACGACGGGAAGGACGAGGGCGAGAGTTCTGCCGATGCGGCGGGCTGCGGAGTTCACGGTCGAGATGGTAGCGAGGAGTGATGATTTGGCGACATTTGGTCACCTTATCGAGGGACGCAATGGCTCGTCGGTGCGGTTCCGATGTTGACGCGTCGGTACGAAAAGTGCGGTTATGTCCCTATAGCGGCGTTGTGGCGCGGCATGACGGCGTTGTGGCGCGGCATGACGGCGTTGGTGCGGCCGACAACGCAGCGGCGGCGGCACCGGGTACTACCCGCTGCCGCCGCCGCTCTCACACGCCGCTCATCCCGTATCAGTCGGTGAGGCGCTCCCCGGACGACGTCGAGAAGACATGCGTCTCGCCCGCCCGCGGCACGACGTGCAGTTGGGCGCCCTTGGCCGGGACCTGGCGGCCGTTGACCCGTACGACGAGATCCTTGACCTCGCCGCCGACCTCCGCGGTGCCGTACACATAGCCGTCGGCGCCGAGTTCCTCGACGACGTTGACCGTGACGGCCAGGCCGGCCGGTGCGTCGGCGGACTCCTTGGACAGCGACTTCGCGGCGGCGCCGTTCTGCTCGACGATGTCGAAGTGCTCGGGGCGGACGCCGACCGTCACCGTCCGGTCGCCCTTGTCGGCGGCCGTGGACAGCGCCTCACGGTTCACGGGGACGACGCTGTTGCCGAACTTCACGCCGCCGTCGGTGATCGGCACCTCGACGAGGTTCATCGCGGGCGAGCCGATGAAGCCCGCCACGAACAGGTTCGCCGGCCGGTCGTACATGTTCCGCGGTGAGTCGATCTGCTGGAGCAGACCGTCCTTGAGCACGGCGACCCGGTCGCCCATCGTCATGGCCTCGACCTGGTCGTGCGTGACGTACACCGTCGTGATGCCGAGCCGGCGCTGAAGCCCCGCGATCTGCGTACGGGTCTGGACGCGGAGCTTGGCGTCCAGGTTGGACAGCGGCTCGTCCATGAGGAAGACCTGCGGCTCCCGGACGATCGCCCGGCCCATCGCGACCCGCTGCCGCTGACCACCGGACAGCGCCTTGGGCTTGCGCCCCAGGTACTCGGTCAGGTCCAGGATCTTGGCCGCGTCCTCGACCTTCTGCCGGATCTCGGCCTTCGGCACACCGGCGATCTTGAGGGCGAAGCCCATGTTGTCGGCGACCGTCATGTGCGGGTAGAGCGCGTAGTTCTGGAACACCATGGCGATGTCCCGGTCCTTCGGCGGAAGATGGGTGACATCGCGGTCCCCGATGCGGATGGCGCCTCCGTCGACGTCCTCCAGCCCCGCGAGCATCCGCAGCGAGGTGGACTTGCCGCATCCGGAGGGGCCGACCAGGACGAGAAACTCGCCGTCCTCGATGGCGATGTCCAGCTTGTCGACGGCGGGCTTGTCGGAACCCGGGTAGATACGGGTTGCCTGGTCATACGTGACCGTAGCCATGGTGAATCCCTTCACCGGCAGGAACGTGCCGGACGATCCGAGTAAAAGGAGTGGTGTAGTCCACTGATATGGACTCTCCGTGACGCTACCCGCGGCGGCCCCCGGTGTCAGTAGCCCGGCAGTCACGAATTGGGAACCGGCATCCGGCGCGCCTGGGTACACTGCTTCACGCACGCCTCCTTAGCTCAGCTGGCCAGAGCACCGCTCTTGTAAAGCGAAGGTCGTCGGTTCGAATCCGACAGGGGGCTCTATGCACACCGCGCTGACCTGGGGTTTCTCCCCAGTAGGGCGTCTTATTCGGCCTCGGACTCCCCGTCCGGGGCCGTTTGCGTGCGCGGTGCGTGAGCGGATGGGGTACCAGAGCCGCGCTCAGCCGCGGATTCTCCGGCACTCGGTCGCCCCTTCTTGCCCGCCAGCCACATGTCCAGCCAGTCGCCGACAGTGAGGCGGCTGGTCAGGTCCAGGCCGTGGCTGAGACGCCGCCGTGTCTCTTCGACGTTCGGCAGGGGCGCCTTCTCGTCTGCCACCTTCTCCAGCAGCTCGGCGATCTGGGCCAGGCCCTCGGGGTCTTCGGCGTCGGAGAGCCCGAGCAGGGTGCGTATGTGGTCGAGGTCGGCCTGTGCGGCTTTGAGGGACTCGTAGCCGGCGCGGCTGAAAGAGCGGCGGGTGCCGTCCTCGCGGGGTGGGAGTTCCTGGCGTATGGAGTACGAGCCGTGCTTGCGGCTGGTGAGCTTGGGGCAGTTCTTGCCGAGCGGTTTGCCGCTCTTGGGGTCGCGGCAGTAGCAGCGGCGGTGGGTGGAGCCCTTCAAAGGCGTTCCTCCGGGGCGGCGTTGGCGTCGGCTTCGGGTGGGTCGACGTCGTTGAGTGCGGGTGGGAGGTCGGGCGGGGTGGCTCCGTCGTCGCGGAGGTCCCGACGGAGGTGGCGGAGGGCGTCCACCAATCACTGGACGGCTACATCGAGGGCCCGAACGGCGAGTTCGACTGGCCCCTCATGAACGGCGAGCTGTCCGCCTACTCACAGGCCCTCACCGACAGTGTCGACGTCTTCCTCTACGGCCGGGTCGTGTGGGACATGATGTCCGGCTACTGGCCCCGCGCCGAGGAGTTCTCCACACACGAACACGATCTCGCGTTCGCGCCCGTCTGGCGCAAGGCATCCAAGGTCGTCGTCTCCTCAACCCTGACCGAGGCCGACTGGAACACCCGCGTCATCAACACCAACGTCGTCGAGGAACTCACCGCACTCAAGGACAGCGGCGCGCACCTGCTGCTGTTCGGCGGGTCAACGCTGGCCGGCTTCCTCACCGAGCACCAACTGATCGACGAATACCAGATCTTCGTCCACCCCGTCGTCCTCGGCGGCGGCAAGCCTGTCTTCACTGCGCCTCAGCAGCGGTTCGACCTCACGCTGACCGAGAGCCTGACCTTCGACTCCCAGGTGGTCCTTCTCCGTCACGAACGGTCCGCCCGGTACTAAGACCACCGCCCCGCCCCTCGCGCCCCGACTGCCGCCGCACCCGACGCCGGCCGCACAACTCTGCCTCCCGGCAGCCCACAGAAGGATCGAACCCGACATGACCGCCGCAGCGAAAGGCCCCGCCAGCTACTTCCCTTCCATCGAGAAGAGGTACGGCCGCCCGGTCACGGAGTGGATGGACCTCATCCGCGCCTCGCCCCTGACCAGACACATGGAGCTCGTCACCTGGCTCAAGTCCGAACACGGCCTGGGACACGGCCACGCCAACGCCTTGGTCGCCTACGCCCTCGCCGAAGACGCCCGGACATGAGCGTCCACCGGAGAACCCTTCACACTCGCTGCATCAGCACCCGGCAATAGGCTTTGGCTAGCAGAACCAGCCTCGAAAGGACTCCTCGGCCCCTTCCTCCGCCTGGGGGTTTCGCCGCGCCACCGCCGCCAGCAGCCGCTGGACCGAGCGCTGCCATACAGCGGCCCTCGTCGGCTCTCCCGCCTGCGTCCACGACGGAACGCAACGCTTGCGCCGCCGCGGCTGGTACGGAGGGCGACCCGGGGCGTCGGCCGCCGCACCGAAGAAGTCCCCGCCCTTGCGCTTGACGCCGTCCGCGCCCCACGCCTGCCTCTGGCGCTGCTCGGCCGACGCCTTCTGCAGATGCGGAATGTGCTTGGCGCAGTGGATGTACGCCTCCTCCACCGTGATCTCGACCCAGAGCTGGGCCCGGCGTCCGGGCACGGGGTCGACCGGCAGCTCGGGCCGGGCGCGGCGCATCTCCTCGGCGGAAACGATCCGGGCTTGCCCATTGATGTGCAGGCCGATCCGGTCCCTCAGGAAGTCGATCATCAGGATGCCGACGTGGGGGTTCTCCTCGATGTTGCCGAGGCTGGCGAGCACGCCGTTGCCCCGGTACTCGGGGTAGATCAGCGTCCTGTCGTCGAGGATATGGAGGAAGCCGGGCGGACCGGCCCGGAAGGTGCTGTCGCACTCGCCGTGCCGGTCGGAGGTGGCCAGGAAGCACATCTCCTGGCGCGCCACGAAGTCCCGCATCCTGGTGTTGAGACGGTCCAGGACCTGCTCGTCGTAGAACCTGTCGGCGCGTGCGGTGGTGCCCATGCGCTCCTGGAGTTCGTGCTCGCCATCGCTGCCGGGTCGGACCCGGCGGTCTGCAGCGGGCATGGGATCCACCGTGGGCATCCGGCCTGCCATGGACATCTGGTCCGCCACCTGGTCCTCCCTTAGCGCCGCCTGAACGCCACCTGTCCACGTACCGGTCCCGGCTGTCCGGGAGGCTCCAACCGCCGAAGGAGGGCGCACCGATGCCGAGAAGTAGATGCCGGACGCGGGCGGGGCTGGGCGGGGGGCCCTCCCCGCCCGCGTCAGGCACGGATCCTGCAGCCGGGGGGACCTTGGATCCGTCGTGTGCCGACGATCAAATCGGCACACTGGATTCTGCGCCGTCGGCTCATTAATTGTCACACCCGCAGGGCGGCCGAATTCTCATGCGCGCCCGTATCGGATGAATTGCCCTCGCCGGGTAACGCGACGGTACCCTTCACTCTGACTGTGGTCTCTCACCCATACCGCCAAGGCGAGGTCCGCATCAGTTGTGAACTTCACTGATAACACCGAACCCATGCCGGGAAATCAGCTGCACCACCGGGGCCAGGGCGGCAACCACCGGCTCGATCGCAACCGGGATAGCCGGACAGCCCTGGTCATCCACACCATCGCCGACGTCTGACACGGAATAGCCGCAAGGCTAATCCACATTTCACCCTGTTGCGTCAATCCCAACCTGTGAAGAAATGACGGCGGTTCAGCAACAGTCCTGAAAGCGGGCTGCTTTCACTCCAGAAGAATGTGGGCGATGGCGTAGCTGACGGACGGGGACCGACGCGGCTTGACTGCGCTCTCAGGAGCCGCGGGCAACGACCAGCTGGGTATCGGAGACGATGACGACCTGGTCGTTGGTGGAGGACCGATAGGGCAACGACCACAGCGCCAGCCGTGATGTTCCGGGGCGCGCCGACTCGGTGGCTTCGCCGCTCCGCGGAAGTGCCGCAAGAGGCAAGGCGCCGGGGCCTCCACGGCACCCGGCGCCACGACTGCCGGGCGCTACTGCACGTCGACGTAGTCGCCGGTCGCCTTGACGGCGGGAGTGGTCGAGGTGCCGGCGAAGTTCCAGCGCCAGTAGCCGTCCACGGACGCGGTGGCCGTGGCCTTGAGGTCACCGGTGCTGGAAGTGTTCACCGTCTGGACGGTGCTGTAGGTGCTGGTGCCCGCCTTGCGGAACTGGAGCTTGACCGGCTGGGCGGTGTAGCCCGCGTAGGTGTCGGTGTCCCAGTTGGCCCGGGTCAGCCTCCCGGTGACCGTGAGGGGCTTGCCGGCGGCTATCGGCTCCGGGCCCGCGTTGACGGTCAGCTTGGAAGAGCGCTGGAGCCGGACGGTGGTGTAGGCGTCCCGCACCGCCCGGCTGTCGTCGTTCGCCCACACCTCGATGCCGACCTTCCAGGTTCCGGCGTCGGCGTTGGTCAGCCACCAGTCCGGTTCGAAGGTGAAGGTCTTCGAGCAGGTGGAGGTGGCCGCCGAGGAGGCGACGCAGTCCGCCGGGGTGGTGTCCTCGTTCGGCTTGATGTAGCCGTCCGGGTTGTCCGGGTCGGTGCCGCGCCAGAGATGGAAGTCGGCGTCCCAGATGCCCGAAGGGTCGGTGGCGGTCACCGACACCGTGACCGTCTTGTCGGTGAGGCCGATCGCGATGTCCTTGCCGCCGCTGACGGCGGCAGTGGTGATCTGGACGTCACCGACGGTCTCGTCCCCGTACGCGACGGCGGTGGACCCGCCCAAAGCGACGACAGAGCCGAGTACAGCGAAGATTGCGCGCTTGCGCATGAATCTCCCCAGTGTGCAGAAGAGCCCGCCGGTTGCATGGGCGGGCGAAGAATGAGGCGCCAACTGTAAGCAGACGGCCACACCCTCACAACGGCTGGTCGATCACACCGGGGAAACCGGCCCGCCCCGGGGGCGGGCCGGTTCCGCGAACGCCCACCACCACTGCGCATCCTCCGGGCTGCGCCCAGCTTGCCGGGGAGTCACCTCCCGACGCGTCACTGGTCAGAGGCTGCGCACCCGCCCGGCGATCAGGTGTCCGACCAGCAGATAGATCGCGGCAGGCAGACCGTAGTTGAGGGCGACGCGCAGCCCTTCGATGTCCATGGTGAAGATGTCCCGCGCCCACCAGGCGAGCGAGTCCGCCGCGCCCTTCACGAACTGGACGAAGACGTTGCCCTGGTTCGCTTCCAGCAGGTAGAGCAGGATCCACAGCCCCAGGAACGCGGCGGCTATGTCGGCAATCGTGTGGATGATCAGGGCTGTCCGCTTTGCGGGGGTGCCGCCCCCGCTGCGGGGGTGCCGATCATCTACGGGCATGGGTTCGAAGTTGTGGCTCATGGGAGTCGCAATCTGACGCACGCAGCGTCTCGGCGGCGGGACCGATCACGGCCAGGGTGGCCACCCCCCACAGGGGTCACCCTGACCGAGATCGCATACGGGGACGACCATGCGCGCCCGCATGCCGTTCTGCGTCGCAGGGTGCCGTCACGTTACTCGGCCGTGCGATACGCCCGATACACGAGCACATATGCGCTTTTCCAGGTACCTGGCCGTGCGGGTGTAACGAGGAATTGACCGGTGACGCAGTAGAAGTAGCCGACTGGTCATCGGCCCATGCGGATCCGACGGTTCCCCCCGTGCCTGCGGATCCGCCGCCCGGCGCGGGCGGCGCTGCTCCCCTCTGGAATCCCCGCCCGCGCCGGCCCCCCTCGTGCAGGTGCGCATGGGGTGCCTCAGGACGTCGAGGGGATCGTCAAAGCGAGAGCCCCTGCCTCCACGGCTCGTGTGGGTGGGCGTCCTTGGTTACAGCCCGCACGAGCCGCGGTCGAGGTGGAAGTATCGGCCGTTGGCCCAGCGGCACAGCCGCATACCGACGATGACGCCGATGATGCTGACCAGGGCAGGCAGGTATCCGCTGGCGATCTGGATGATCGGGATTGCAGGGCACCCACCTGAGATCGCCCAGCCCGTACCGAACAACACCGCGCCGGGGATCACGCCGGCGTGGATCCGCCCTGGGGTGCGGCGGACCCGCAGCAGAGCGAACGCGCACACGACGATCACCACAGCGCCGGCGAAGGAGAGCAACATGCGCAGGTCCTGGAAGGTGAACATGCGGTTCAGCTCCGCGTAATCGCCGAAGCCGATGTTGGTGACGGTATAGCCGAGGGCCAGTCCTGTGATGATGCTGGCCAGCAGAATCGCGCCCCGGGTACGCATCAGATCACCTTCCACAGGAGGAACGACACCACGACGGCGGTACCGAAGAACACAGCGGTCGCGACGAGGCTGACCGGGCGCAGACGGCCGCAGCCGCTAAGTCCGTGGCCGGAGCTGCACCCACCGGCCAGCCGAGTGCCAAAGCCGACCAGCACGCCTCCTACGAACAGCACGGCGATCATGGCGGTCGGATTGGCGGTGACCAGGTCCCGAAAACCCGGACCCATGTCGTAGCGGAGGTGGAACCGCCCGGAGGTGACCGCGGCGATGAGCCCGCCGAGGAAGACTGATATCAGCAGGGCGGCCTGGGTTACCAGCGGGGCCGGGCGCCGGTTTGTGACTGCGGGGCTGTCTTCCGCCGCCGCTTCGATGTCTGCTTCGAGCGGTTGCGATTCCTCGTACGGAGCCTGCGTCATGGTGGACGCGCCGGTGCCGGTACCGAAGTGCTCCGCTGTAGCTGCGGCGAGCGCCTCGGCGAGAGCTTGATCGTCGGTGAACTCCTCGTCCATCTGCTCGAGGTGGCGTTCGCGGCGCCAGTGCACCACGCGATCCCATGCGGACGACACCCCGAGAGACCGATCGGTGATGACGGTGTGGTTGATGGTGACCAGAGCGAGCCCGATAGCGCCCGCCCACCAGGGCCAGTAGGTACTCATGCGGGTCCTCTCATCCAATCGGCAAACCGAGCCAGCCAGCCGCGCTTCGAGCTGGGAGCTTGCCGCGCTCGTCGACCGAGGCTGTTGGAAGGCTGGGGAATCTGGTGGGGCGGTGACGGTTGGTGATGCCAGACAGGTGCTGGCGGAGATGTCGCCCCGAAGTGGGCTGTGGCCCCCGGTGTCACGGTTCCAGGTCCTGACTGCTCATAGGGGCGGGCGGGCGCTGGCTGGTTGACGGCTCCGGACCGGTCCGCCTCGGTGACGTCTTCGAGGTGTCGCGCGCGGGCTCCGCTGGGCAGCAAGCTGATCGGCACGCGCTCGCCGGTGAGTGACATCTGGTAGCGCGCACAGTCGAGCCACCGATCGTCGCTGTCGCAGTAGTATTCGCGCCAACCTTGCAAGCTCGCCCTAAGCAGGGGGAAAAGGGGGCATCCTACGGCGTGTGAGCAACTCACGTTGCTCCTTCCTGATCGGCGCACACCACCCGTTTGGGAAGAGCGGTTGCCGTTCTCGATTCTTGCCCTCTCCGCGCCCGGTCGGCGATCTGCAGGGCAACGCGGTGACGGGCAGCGAAAATAAAGCTCTGCGCCTCCATTCCGCGACCGTGCGGGATGCAATCACTGTTTCGATGCCCCGAGCAAATTCAGGGTATTTTTTCAATCAGACCACTTGGCGCTACTTGGTGAGATACTCCACGCGACGGATATGCAGCGCCTGCCCCTCATGTCCGGATATTCATAACCGACAATAAGGTCGCTTGGACCACCATTCGACCCCATAGTCGCGGCCATGCCGATATGAGCTGGCTGCTTGTGGATAGGGTGAAAGTGCTGGAGTTTCTTGTGATGGTGGCGTGAATATCATGGATCTCAAATGAAGAGCTAATGGAGAAGAGTCGTGTGCCAGCGTGCTGTCTGTCGGTCGTGCCGGAAGATGACCTATGAGGGCTGCGGGAGGCATGTAGACCAAGTGCTCATGGATGTGCCGACGGCTCAGCGGTGCACGTGCGAGTCTGCGGAACGCAGGGGTGCGCGCGCGGCGAAGGCGCCGACTCGATCGGAATCGGCGCCGGCCCGGCAGGGTGACTCGCCGCGACACGCACGGGCCCCTCGGCGCTCAGAGGGTTCATCAAACCGATCGAGGGGTGGCTGGTGGGGTCGGCTCGTCGATTGGGTGAAACACCCGGCATGAGGTAATCAGTCGCCTATGTGCACTTCAGACTCCTTGCGACGCCTTAGGCGTGCTGTACCTGGGCTGACCACTCCCGGACCAGAGGACTACCTCACTCATGCGCGAATGCTGGTGCGGTGTCGATGGGGTGCTGTGGTACCTAATGCCCTGATGTGACACGTTCCCGCCTCCGCGCGCTGACTTAAGGGGGCCGTCCCGAACAGCGCCCCTTCCTGCCCCGAAGGACTGCCTTGATCGATGACCTCATCCACTTTCTGCGGGCCCGCTGCACCGAAGAACGCCAGAGCGCGATGGCGCTTCGGATGCAGAACTGGCAGTCGGTCGTCGCCGAAGTGAATTCCAGGCAGGCCGTCGTGGACGCCTGCGAGAGGGCAACCATCCTGGCCGCCGGTGCCACACGGCGGGTCGCGGAAATGACGGCGGAAGGTATTCCGGTGCAGACGGATGACCTCGTCGATGCCGCCCGGCTGGAGGGCCAGGCCGCTGCGTTGAGCCACGCCCTGGCACTGCTCGCGCAGCCGTATGCGCGACATCCTCACTACCAGCAGGAGTGGCGTCCACGATGAAAGGGAGCTGCTGACAGTCGGCTTGTCAGGGGGCGGCCTATCAGTCGCCCCGGGGCCTCTGCGGCACCCCCATCTTGATTCGCGCCTCCCGCGGCGAGTGATGGCCGATGGCGATCAAGACGTCTTTGGGTATGAGGGTGAAGAACAAGTGTTTATAGCGGGCCGGTACCGGCTTCGGGATGCCATCGGACGGGGCGCGATGGGGGAGGTCTGGCGGGCCTTCGACGAGACGCTCGGCAGACCGGTTGCCATGAAACTCCTGCTCCCCCACGACTCCGACTCCACGGCGTCCTCCCGCTTCCGACTGGAGGCGCAGACCCCGGCCGTCTCGGCCACCCGAACGTGGTCGGCGTCCTGGACTTCGGCGAGCACGAAGGCCGCCTGTTCCTGGTCATGGAGCTCGTCGAGGGGGACAGCCTCGCCCGGGTGCTCACCCAATCCGGACCGCTGCCCGCCGAGCGGGTGGCCCATATCGCAGCACAGGCCGCCGACGGGCTGGCCGCCGCGCACCGGCAGGGCGTTGTACATCGGGACATCAAGCCGGCCAACCTCCTGCTGGACGCCGACGGCATCCTGAAGATCGGCGACTTCGGCATCGCCCGCTTCCTCGACGACCCGGGCGCCGCGCTCACCGCCACCGGGCACATCGTCGGAACCAGCCTCTACCTCGCGTCATGCGTGAGCGGACGGCAGAACATGAGGCATCGAAAGCAGGGCCCACCATCAGGCCGGGTGGTGCTGACCTGCGAGGACAGCACCACCCGGCACGAGCGAACACCCTCGATCATGGATTCGACCCCACTGGTAAAGCGAAGGTCGTCGGTTCGAATCCGACAGGGGGCTCTGAGCGGGAACAGGGACGAAGCCCCGGGCCGGGAGTGGCCTGGGGCTTCTGCCATCTATGGGTGACATCAACGGGGCGGTCGGGCGAGACCAGTTCCGGTCGTGCCGCCGTTTCAGGAGCCGGTCCAGGTGGCTGATCGCTTCCCGCTGTGTGTCCTGGGCCACGTGCGTACAGACATCCGTGGTCATGCTGATCTGGCTGTGGCCGAGGATCTCCATCAGCGCGCGAGGGCCGCGCCTGGCCCTGCCAGACCCAGGGGGAGGACGGGGAACAGTGGCCACGTGCAGAGCTACGGGCTCTCCTGGACTGAAAGCACAATCGCCCAGCTCAACTACCAGACCCCACCTGCCTCGCTCCTCAAGAGGTTGTAGTTGCCTTCTGTAGTGGCCAGGCCGGCTGCGTGCTTCCCCTTCGTCAACCCTCACGGCGTACCCGAGGCCGGCACAGTGGCCTGCGCCTGCTGCTTCCCTCGCACCCTTGGCCACCGCAGCGGGTGGGAGATATGCGAGGTGTGCGGCTGGGAGGATGACGGCCAAGACGATCGGAACGCCGGGGTAGTCATCGGTGGGCCGAACGCGGTCGGTCTCGCGGAAGCCCGAGTTCGCTTCCGTGCCCGCGGGGCGTGCGACGAGCGTTGTTCAAGCTACGAGGGCGACGTGGCTGACATCGTGGGTGACATCGACCATCGTGCGCGAGCACGGGTGTCTGCGAGTCTCCGCAGCAGAAGGTCGCGGGAGACACCCCCTAGGCCTCGGGGGCCCCGGGTTCCTCTAGGCCTCGGGGGCCCCGGGTTCCTCCCCGGCGGTGCCCCCGCTCGTGAGCTGGTCCTGTGGTCGCAGCACCAGCCTCGCCACCACCCGTTCGGCGAGTGCGGTGACCGTATCCGGCTCCAGTCCGCTCTCCGTGCCCAGCTCCAGAACCCGCAGGCGTACCGACTCCAACTGGTCCGGGGTCAGGGGAGGCATGACCGTGGGGGCCGCGGGCCTGCGCGAGATCCTGCGCAGCAGTGTCCTCGACCGGGTGGCCGCGCCGGCGACGGCGGCGCCGACGACTTTCCGTGCCGCCTCGTCCAGCACGAGCCACACCACCGGGGTGACCAGAGCGGTGACCTCGTGCAGGCCGAACCCGAGCGGCTCGCGCGAGCGGCGGCGGCCCGACAGGCGGGCTACCACGTTGTCGTCGTCGGACCGCAACAGCCCTTCGAGCAGCACCATTTCGTCCGGTGCGGTGGCGGCCACGACATCGCGGACGATGTCCCGAACCAGTACACCGGCGTCATCGTCCGGATGCCCGCCGGACGGCTCCGACAACGAGCCCATCTGTCCCCCCTCAGTGAACGGACCGTCACCTACGGATGGTAGGTGCGCGCATCCCTTCGTGGGGGGTGTTCGGCGAGACCTCGGGACTGCCGCTGAGCAGTGATCTGTCGGCGCCCCTTTCCATTGAAGGGGGCTGATGTGCCGTGAGGCGTGCGCGAGGGGTCCGGAGACGGCGAGTTGAGGTGTCTGGAGACGGCGAGTTGAGGTGTCCGAAGCAGCGGGCCGGGGTGCTGAGGGCAGCGGGCCGGGGTGCCGGAAGACAACGAGCTGGGGCCCGCACCAAAGGTGCGGGCCCCAGCTACGGTGTACGCGTCAGCGTCAGGCGGGAACGATGTTCTCGGCCTGCGGGCCCTTCTGGCCCTGCGTGACGTCGAAGCTCACCTTCTGGCCTTCCTGGAGCTCGCGGAAGCCCTGGGCGTTGATGTTCGAGTAGTGGGCGAAGACGTCAGCGCCGCCGCCGTCCTGCTCGATGAAGCCGAAGCCCTTTTCCGCGTTGAACCACTTCACGGTGCCAGTAGCCATGTCATATCTCCTTCGGGGCAGTGCCCGGGGACCGCACTGTGCGGACCCCGCGTCGCCGCGATGATTGCCCGTCCGGAAATACCCCGGAAATGCAAAAGCGCTCCCGCCGTGCATGTCGGCGAGGGCACTTGAAGTCTTTGGGAACCACAACTGCAACTGAGATCGACGGTAGCACGGCCCGGCCGACCGTGCACGAACATTCTCACCGGCGCTTTGAGTCGCAAAAAAATGCCCATGCCGCGCCCTCTATTTCTGCTGTCGCGGAACCAGATATTGTCCGCCGGTGCCCTCCGGTCTGTCCGGGCCGACCCCCTGACCAGCCGTCGGGCGGTTCCCGCCCGTCACGGCGGGCGCTGTCTGCCGGGAGTCCCGCCCGCCGCCGGAAGAAGAATATGTTCCGTGTTCGGCACAGGAATTAGTGCAGTGTGTGCGGAGAGTTTATGGGCCGGAGCGGGGAGGGGTATCGCATTTGACGCCCGACTGTCCGCCCCGTGCTACGGTCTGAGATCGGCTGCCGCCTTATCCTGCACAGCCGAAAAGGGCTCCCCTGACTTTCCGGTTCGCCGGGATGTTTTTCCATTCTTCGGTGTTTCTCCGGGCCAGGTGATCATCGCGGCGACGCCGGGCCCGCACACGGTGGGCCCCGGCCACTACCTCGTGAGGAGAGGGCGAAATGGCTACCGGAATTGTGAAGTGGTTCAGCGCGGCAAAGGGCTTCGGATTCATCGAAGGGGCGCAGGGGGGCGCCGATGTGTACGCCCACTACTCGCACATTGCCGTACCCGAACTTCTTGCGCTGCAAGCGGGTCAGCAGGTGCATTTCGATCTCGCGCAGAGCCCCAAAGGCCCGTACGCGGAGAACATTCATCTCGCCTGATCTCTGAGCGCCCGGCCCTTCTTCCGGTGTGCTGCCCGAAGCGCGTACGCGCCGGCCCGATGCCGCCCGGTCGGTACGCAGCAGGTCATGCCGGCGGCGGGGCGTGACCTGACTGTTACCTGGGTACACGGGCGGTGCGGCCGGGGCTCCATGACGCGCTTGCGTCGAGCCCCCGCCATGGCACATGCGATAGAGGAGTGACACGTCGTGGACTACATCTGGGCCTACCCGGAGGACAGTGGCTACCAGGGCCCGGAGCCCTTGACGGGGTTCACGGTGCAAGCCTCCGACGGAACGATCGGAACCGTGGACCGGCAGGTGGACCAGCCCGGCAGGCAGCACCTGGTCGTCGACACCGGCGTATGGGTCTTCGGCAAGAGCGTGCTGATTCCGGCCGGAGCCGTGACGCAGATCGACCGGGAATCGAAGAGGGTGACCGTGGGCCGTGCCAAGGACGAGATCAAGGGCGCGCCCCGGTTCGCCGTCGACAGTCAGACCACCGACCCCGCCTATCTGACCGAAGTGGGGGCGTATTACGTCACCCTGGAAGGCGCACCCACCGGCTGACGAGCGGCGGCGGGCGATTGTTCCCGGGTGTGTGGGTGGTGTCCCGAAGGGCACGCGATCTTGCGTCAGGGAAACACGCCGATCCCTTGAGGAGTGCGACCATGACCGCCACCGACAAGAAGGCTGCCAAGACCGAGCAGGTCAAGGGCGCCGCCAAGGAAACCGTGGGCCGTGCCGTGGGCAACGAGCGGATGACCGCCGAAGGCCGCCCCGAGCGAGCCAAGGGCGATATGCGCCAGGCCGCGGCGAAGGGCAAGGACGCTTTCCACCGGTGACGGCGGCACGCAGCCCTGCCGACAGAGGTAGCCCTGCGTTCAGAGAGTGAGGCGGTGGCCCGGAGGACAACCCTCCGGGCCACCGCCGCGTCGTGTGCGGCGCTGCGTCGGGTACGGCGGACGCGCTGCGGACGTGCTGAGTCCGGCATCTGCTCACTCCACGACCGGCGCCGGAAGCCCGGTGCGTCAGAGCCCCATGTCTGTAGTGTCGAGAGTAGATTTAATTTCCGGCTTGTGAGAGGTAATCTGCTCTTCGGCATCACTGCTTCGGATCCCGGGGCCGTTGGTTCCCTGTGTCGACGAGGCGGGGCCCGTGGGACGGAGTGGGCACGCATGCGCCGCCCGTGGGCGGCATGAGCAAGGGAGGGGCAGGACATGACGACGGCAGCAGCGCAGGATCTGAGGGCTACGAGCCGGACGGCGGCCCAGGACGCCCCGCCGGCAGGGGACTTGCCCTCGATCGAGGAGGCGCACCGCGTCACACCCAAGGACGCGCGCCGGCTCTCGAAGCTGTTCTTCGAGCGGCTGGGACAGTTGGAGGAAGGCACCGCCGACCACCAGTACGCGCGCAACACGCTCATCGAGATGAACCTGTCGCTGGTGCGCTACGCCGCGAGCCGCTTCCGCAGCAGCGCCCAGGAGATGGACGACATCGTGCAGGTCGGCACGATCGGCCTGATCAAGGCCATCGACCGCTTCGACATCTCCCTCGAGAACGAGTTCACCACCTTCGCCGTCCCCTACATCGTCGGCGAGATCAAGCGCTTCTTCCGCGACACCACGTGGTCCGTGCACGTGCCGCGCCGCCTCCAGGAACTACGGGTCAACATGGCCCGCGCCCGCGAAGAGCTGGCAGCCGCGGGCAATCACGAGCCGAGCGTGGCCGACCTCGCCGCGCATCTGCGCCTGGGCGAGGACGAGGTCATCGAGGGGCTTGTCGCCGGCAACGGCTACCACGCCGATTCCCTGGACCGCCCGGTCGACGCCGGTGGCGGCAGGCAGAGCGGCGGACTGATTGCCGACCTGATCGGCGACGAGGACCCCGCGCTGGCTCTCGCCGAGAACCTCCATGCCCTCAAGCCGCTTCTGGCGCAGCTCGACGACCGGGACCGTCGCATCATCGAACTCCGTTTCGGGGCGGAGAGGACACAGTCCGAGATCGGCGCCGAGCTCGGTCTGTCCCAGATGCACGTCTCACGCCTCCTGTCCCGTGCCTGCCGCACGCTGCGGGAAGGGCTGCTGGCGGAGGGCTGAGGCCGCCCGTCCGGTCGTGCATGTGCGCGAACGCAGGCCGGAGTGGCCGGGGTGCCTGAAGTGGGTGGCAGCGCGGTGGGTGCGGGCCCGCCGCAACCGCGCTGTCGCCCCGTCGAGGCCGGCCATGGCCTGGAACTCTCGTGCGTCCGGTCTCAGGAGGCCTCGTTGGGCGTGGCCGGATCGGCGGCCTGGCGAAGCTCCTCGTTGATGCGCTGGGCCTCTTCGAGCTGGTCTTCCAGGATGACGATGCGGCAGGCGGCGTCGATGGGCGTGCCGCCGTCGACGAGTTCGCGGACCCGGGACGCCAGGCGTAGTTGGTAACGGGAGTAGCGGCGGTGGCCGCCCTCGGAGCGCAGTGGGGTGATCAGACGCGCTTCGCCCAGCGCCCGGAGGAATGCCGGGGTGGTGCCGACCATCTCGGCGGCGCGGCCCATGGTGTAGGCGGGGTAGTCGTCATCATCAAGGCTGTTGGCGAGGCTCGCTGGGTATTTGGAAGTCATTGCACCTTTTCTTCACGCACGTCGAGGGTCCCTGGTGCCGTGCGGCACCAGGGACCCGAGCGGATCAACACCATCTAACCGGTTGACTGCGCCGGTTTCTTCTTTCCGCACGATCGCCTGGGAGGGCGGACATGCGGGGATCGCGGATGCGTGACCGGGGACCACCTGCCAATCCGGGGTCTGCGGTACCCGAACCGGCTACTTCACGGTCCGGGCGATCCTGATGGCGGTTGCTCCTCTCCCTTCTCTTCAACTGATCTTGCACGGCGGCCTGGGGGGCCGCCCGGCGCGGCAGCCAGTCCAGGGACCCTCTGTTCATCCCGGCCCCTGGGCTCCGCTTTCGCGCCGTAACCTGCTGCGGTAGTTCGCCTCTGCCGCAGCTTCCTGACTTCGTTGTTACGTCAGTAATTCTAGCCATGCCGAAGTTCAATGTCTACTACAGCCGCAACAGATTTATCTTTTCCCCGGGCCCATGTAATCTCCATCCGTCCACCGGCCGGAGCGGTGCCGGGCTGCAGCGCCCGCGACCGTCCGCCGTAGTCGGCGCAACAACAGCACACCAGGATGAAGGAGCGCGGAACGAGGGGCGTCAGCACCGTTCGCAGCAGGAACCACATCGTGGAGCTCGGGCCCGCGGACGGACCGGTGGTCATGCTGTCGCACGGGTTCGGCTGCGATCAGAACATGTGGCGTCTGGTGGCTCCGGTCCTCGCCGAGCACTTCCGGGTCGTGCTGTTCGACCATGTGGGTTCGGGCCGCTCGGACCTCTCGGCCTGGCGGGAGGAGCGGTACTCGTCCCTGGAGGGCTACGCGGACGACGTACGGGAGATCTGCCGCGAGCTGGACCTGCGGGAGGTGGTCTTCGTCGGGCATTCGGTGAGCGCGATGATCGGAGTCCTGGCCGCGAACCGTGAGCCGACCTCTTCGCCAGGCTGGTGCTGCTCACCCCCTCCCCCTGCTACGTCGACGACGACACCTACCGGGGCGGCTTCAGCCGTGCGGACATCGAGGAGCTGCTGGAGTCGCTGGACAGCAACTATCTCGGCTGGTCGGCGTCGATGGCGCCGGTGATCATGGGGAACCCGGAACGTCCCGAACTCGGCGAGGAGCTGACGAACAGCTTCTGCGCCACCGACCCGCGGATCGCCCGGGTTTTCGCCCGCGCCACGTTCTTGTCCGACAACCGCGCCGACCTCCCGAAGGTCACCGCCCCCACGCTGGTCCTGGGGAGCGCCCACGACGCGATCGCACCCCCCGAGGTCGGCGCGTACGTCCAGGCGTCCATACCGCACAGCACGCGCGTCATCCTCGACGCCACCGGGCACTGCCACCCTGCTGACGTGGCTGGGCTACTCGCGCGAGCAGTTGGTCGGCCGGATGTCCTTCGCCGATCTGCTGACCGTCGGCGGACGGCTCTATCACGAGACCCGCTTCGCCCCGCTGGCCGCCGCCATCCACGATCCCGACCCGGTCACCGTGGTCCGCACCCTCAACACCGCCCTGCACGAGGCCTACGGCCGGGACGACCCGCGCTACTGCACCCTCATCTTCGGCGTCCTCACGCCGCGCGCCGCGGGCGACGGCTTCACCGTGACCCTCGCCGGCGGCGGCCACCCCTCCGCGCTGCACCTGCGCGCCGACGGAACGGCCGCCTATGTGCCCACCCCGGGCGGACTGCTCGTGGGTGTCGTGCCGAACGCCCGCTTCACCACGGCCACCGCCGTGCTCGCCCCCGGCGACACGCTGCCGCTCTACACGGACGGGCTGACCGAGGCCCGGACCGCCGGTCCCGATGCCCGTTACGGCGACGACGCCCTGCATGTCTTCGCCACAGAGCTGGCCCCCGCCGGTGCGGAGACGGTCGTCACCGCCGTCAGGGAGCTCCTGGACAGCTTCGGCGACGGCCTGGACGACGACACCGCGGTCCTCGCGCTCGGCGTACCCGCCGGTCCGACCGGAGAGACGGGATGAAGGTCGTGCACCGCCGCTGACCGCCGGCTCGGCCCGCGCGTGGCCGAGGAGTGGGAGCCACCGTGCGGGGCACCCGCGCTGAGGGCGGCGGAGTGCGGCCCCTTCAGTGTCTTTCGGTCATGCGCATGACGCCCCGGCGGGAACGGAGCAGGTCTGAGATGAGTGCTGATCAGGCGCGGAATGCCGCCGGTCTCCCGTACGGCGCGCAGGAGCCCGGCAACGCGGAGTCCGGCAAGCGGGAACTCGACGAGCAGGAGTCGGGCAAGCAGCAGGGAACGGGCAAGCAGGGGCCCGGCAAGCAGGGAACGGGCAAGCAGGACGGGGAGACCCGCAAGACGGTGTGGGTCGCGCTCGGGGCGAACCTCGGGATTGCGGTGGCCAAGGCCGTCGGGGGCGCGATCGCCGGTTCGCCGGCTCTGCTGTCCGAAGCCGCGCACTCGGTGGCCGACAGCCTCAACGAAGTGTTCCTGCTGGCCTCCCTCAGACGCAGTGAGCGCCCGGCGGACCCGCTCCATCCCTTCGGCTACGGCAAGGAGCGGTTCTTCTGGTCCCTGCTCGCCGCCGTGGGCATCTTCGTGACGGGCGGCTGCTTCTCGTTCCTCCAGGGCATCGAGGCGTTCCGGTCCGAGGAGTCGGAGTCGCTCAGCGGCTATGTCATCGGCCTGGTCGTGCTCGTCGTGGCGTTGCTGGCCGAGGGCACGTCGCTGTTGCGGGCGCTTTCCCAGGTGCGCGCACAGGCGAAGGTCCACCACCGCGGCACGCTCCACGAGATCAAGGTCAACGACGACCCGACGCTGCGCACGGTCCTGGCCGAGGACAGCACGGCATGTCTGGGAGTGCTGCTCGCCATCCTCGGCATGGCACTCCATATGGCCACCGGGGACGGCGCCTACGAGGCGTGGGCCTCGCTGCTGATCGGTGCGCTGCTGGTCTACGTCGCGTACATCCTCGGCAAGAGCGCCCGTGCGCAGCTGATCGGCGAGGCGGCGGCGCCGGAGATGCAGCAGGAGATCCGCGATTTCCTGGACGGCCGGCCGGAGGTCGATGCCGTCACCGCCGCCATGACCATGCGGCTCGGGCCGGACTCCGTGATGCTCGCGGCCCGCGTCGACCTGGTGGCGGGTCTCGACAGCGAAGAGGTCGAAGAGGCGCTGGTGCGGACCAAGCAGGAGCTGTGCGAGCGGTGGCCGGAGCTGGACCAGCTGTTCCTCGACGTCACGGATGCGTCCGTCGCCGACCGGGTGCGGGCCCGTCGCGCCCGCAAGGACCTGGACGACGTGGTCGAGGAGCGTCGCCAGACGGACGCCGTGTAGCACGGGCATTGCTCCGGGCGGAGCGATGAGTCGGCGAGTTGGGGGCACACGGTTCAAACGATCTTCGTCGACCTCTGGAGACTCAGCACAGTCATGGTGACCCCCATACGCCGGTCAGGCCCCCCGACCACCCGGAAGACGTTCAGCCTGCGGAAGCTTTCGGCCTCGTTCGGCGTGGTCGTGATCGGTGTCGTCGGAGTCGGCCTGACCCTGAAGAAGGCCGTGGAGGGGGCGAGCGCCCACCCGGTCTCTTCCGTCATCGTCGGCGTGGTGGTGCTGGCGGCGGTCGTGGCGTTCCTGCGCTGGGGACCGCGAAGGCGCGCCGCCCGCACCGCTCTTGGCGGTCCGGATCCGGTGGCACCCGAGGCCGGTGCCGTGGAATGCCTTCCCGAGCCGGACGCGGGGGCGGACGACGTCGCCGCCATGGACGCCGACGACTTCGCCGCCATGGATGCCGACGCGTTCGAGGATGCGGTGGCCCGGCTGTGCGAGCGCGACGGCTGCCAGGACGTCCGGGTGGTCGGCGGGGCGAACGACCTCGGCGCGGATGTGGTGGCCGTGGCCCCGGACGGCCGCACTGTCGTCCTGCAGTGCAAGCGCTACGGCGAGACCAACAAGGTCGGCTCGCAGGAACTACAGCGCTTCGGCGGCACCTGCTTCGCCGTGCACGAAGCGGAGGTCGCGGCCGTCGTCACCACCAGTGACTTCACCGATCCGGCGGTGGAGTACGCCGACCGGTGCGGCATCTTGTGCTTCGACCACCCGGCCCTTTGCGACTGGGCGGCCGGTACCGGACCGGCACCGTGGGAACAGTGATACACGGGCGACGAATCGAGGAACGGTGCGGTCGGGCAGGAAGGGAGAAGCGGGTGTATGGCCGAGGGTGAGGAGCGGCGGGAGCGGCCCGCACAGCAGGGGCGGGCCCACCGGGCGGGCCAGTGGTGGCGGCGGGCAGGGGGCTCGGCGGGCCATGAGCGCGACACCCTGCTCTTGATCGGCAAGAGCACGCTGGCCGCCACGGTGTCCTGGGTGATCTCGTACTACCTGCTCCAGGCGCAGTCGCCGGCGTTCGCGCCGTTCTCCGCCGTGCTGATCATGCAGGTGACCGTCTACCAGTCGCTGTTGCAGTCGCTGCGCTATGTGGGGGCCGTGGTGACCGGCGTCGCGGTGCAGGCCGCCCTGGGGTTTCTGGTCGGGCCCGGCCTGCCGGCGTTCGTCCTGGTGGCACTGGTCGCGCTGGTCATCGGGCGGTGGCCGGCACTCGGTGCGCAGGGCTCCCAGGTCGTCACCGCGGCGTTCTTCGCCTTCTCGACCTACATCTCCGCCACCTCGGACCTGGCGAAGGTCACCCAGCTCGGCCAGATCATCCTGCTGGTCCTCATCGGCTGCGGCGTAGGCGTCATCGTGAACGTCGCGGTGGTGCCCCCCATGCGCTACCGCAGTGCCGAGCACAGCATCCGCACCCTCGCCCACGCCCTGTGCGACCTGGTCAGTGACATGTATCCGGTGCTGCGCGAGGGCGAACTCGACGAGGAGCGCAGCAGCCACTGGCGGACCCGGGCCGGACAGACCGAAGAGCTGATCTCGCAGGCCAGGTCCGGACTGCGCACCGCCAGGGAGAGCCTCTACTACAACCCCCGGCGGCTCCTTCGCCGCAACCAGGGGCGCACCACCTTCGAGGGGTACGGCGCGGTGCTGGATGCGCTGGAACGCGCGCTGTACCAGATGGCGTCGCTGACCCGGAGCATCGACAAGTGGCAGGAGGAGGAGAGCCGCCCCTACCGGTCCTTCCTCGAACGCTACGCCGACTTCCTGGAAGCCATCTCCGACATCACACAAGTCCTCAGCACGCTCGACGAGGACGACCTCCACGACCAGGCGCAGCAGCTGTGCCGGCTGGCGGACACCGCTCAGCAACACTGCCGCCAGGTGACCGAGGAGGCGGCACAGGCCGCACTGCCGCTCGCCGACCCGGCCCTCCCGTACGGGGTCCTGGTCGTCGAGTCCACCCGGCTCATGGAGGAGTTCCAGCACACCTGCGACGTGCTCCAGCGCTACGTCGACCAAGGAGAGCAAGGAGGCCAAGGAGGCCAAGCAGGCCAAGGACAGGAACGGGGCTGCGAGGAGCAGGACTGACGGGCCAGCAGCAGGACCGGCGGGCGAGGAACAGTACTGACGGGCCAGGAAAAACGGACGGGCGCCTGCGCCGCGGCGCAGACGCCCGTCGGGCGAAGAGCGGATCAGCTGGTGACGGCCATACCGTCGCGCAGCTGGGCCAGGCAGCGGGTGAGAAGGCGGGAGACGTGCATCTGGGAGATGCCCAGGGCTTCGCCGATCTGGGACTGCGTCATCTCCTGGCCGAAGCGCAGCTCCAGGATCTGCCGGTCGCGCTCTTCGAGCTGGTCCAGGAGGGGCGCCAGGGCGTGGAGGTCCTCGAAGAGTTCCATGTCCTGATCGCATTCGCCCAGCAGGTCGGCGAGCGGTGCGTCGTTGCCGTCGTCGTTGAGGGGCGCGTCGATGGAGGAGGCGTTGTAGCCGTTGGCGGCGACCTGGCCCTCGACGACCTCTTCCGCGGTGATGTCCAGATGCGCGGCGAGTTCGCAGACCTTGGGGTCACGGCCGAGTTCGTTGGCGAGATGCTCGTTGGCGCGGGCGAGGTCGACGCGCAGTTCCTGGAGACGGCGCGGAACGCGCACGTCCCAGGTGGTGTCGCGGAAGAACCGCTTCATCTCGCCCGTGATGTAGGGGATGGCGAGAGTGGTGAACTCGACCTCACGGGAAAGCTCGTAGCGGTCGATGGCCTTGATCAGGCCGATCGTGCCGACCTGCATGATGTCGTCCATGTCGTCGCCGCGGTTGCGGAACCGGCGGGCGGCGTAGCGCACGAGCGAGAGGTTCATCTCGATGAGGGTGTTGCGCGCGTACTGGTACTCGTGCGTGCCCTCTTCCAGAGTTTCGAGCCGCTCGAAGAACAGGCGGGTCATCTCCCGGGCGTCGCGCGGAGCGAGCGTCTCGGGAGACTCGATCAGGGGGAGAGCCTCCGCCGGGGCCGGGGCCGGGGCCGGAGCCGGAGCCGGGGCCGGAGCCGGAGCGAGGGGCACCTCAGCCCTCGTCCCGCTTTCGTGCCCGATCCTTGTTGCCGTTGTGCTGTTGACGACCACGTCTGCTCCCATCCGTACTTGTGCCGTGCCCCGTTCGAAGTGCGGATGCCCCGGGCTGTTCGGTACATGCACGTGGATCCGGTGGATCCGGAATGGTCCCGGGGGTGGGGGTTCGGTCCGGCTGGTGGGGAGCAAGGGCGTCGGCGTGCAAGAGGAGACAAGGGGGGCCGAGGTGGGACCGCGGAGACGTGTGCGGGAGGCTCTGCTGCGCCTCGGAGGGGACCGCCATGCTCCCGAGGAGGACCTCGGCGGCGAGGTGCGTGCGGCCTTGCGTGAACTGGCCGCGAAGACGCTGGGCGGGCGCTGTCGTGCCGGGCTGGTCACGGTCGGCGGTGAGGAGGGCCGTACGGGCCGGAGCCTGGGCCTTCGTCCGGCGGACTACGACGTCGGGCTGCCGGACGTCCTCCTGCACGCCGACGGGAGCGCCCTTCCGCCTCAAGTACGGGAGAGCTGCCCGGCGCTGGTCCAGGAAGAGTGGGAAGCGGTGCTGCTGCTCTCCAAGCTCGTCCTCGTGGGACTCGAGTCGGAGGCCGGGCGGAGAACCGACGGGGCCCGGCCGCACCGGTGGGACGCGGCGGCAGCCGCGCCCTGAGGGGGCCGGTGTCCGGCCGTTCGATGCGCGAGGCCCCCTGGGCCGTTCAACGCGCCGCGGGCAGCGTGACGGTGAAGGTGCTGCCCTCGCCCGGCGCGGTGCGTACGGTCACCGTGCCGGCGTGGGCTTCGGCGATCGACTGGACGATGCTCAGGCCGAGGCCCGCGCCGCCGGCGGCCGGATCGCGGGACTCGTCGCCGCGGTAGAAGCGTTCGAAGATGCGGTCCGCGATGTCGGGAGCCATGCCGGGGCCTCGGTCGGCGACCGTCAGCTCCACCGTCCCGCCGGGCAGGGGGCGCGCCGCCACGGATATCGGTGTGCCGGGCGGGGTGTGGCGCAGGGCGTTGCTGAGGAGGTTCTGCAGCACCTGCCGGAGCCGGCCCTCGTCGCCGCGGGCGAAGACTTCGCCGTGCACCTCGACGGTGACCCCTCTGCCGGGGGCGCGGACGCGGGCGTCGGTGACGGCCTCGTCGGCGATCGTGCCGAGATCGACCGGTTCGCCGGCCAGCGGGCGGCCCAGGTCGAGGCGGGCGAGCAGCAGCAGCTCCTCGACCGTGGCGTGCATGCGGGCGGCCTCGCCCTCGATGCGTTGCATCGCCCGCTCGATCAGCTCGGGATCCTGGGCCAGACCGTGCAGATGCAGTTGGGCCCAGCCCCGGATCGTGGTCAGTGGTGTGCGCAGCTCGTGCGAGGCGTTGGCCACGAACTGCCGGAGCTGTTCCTCGGACCGCTGCCGTTCGTCGAAGGCCCGGTTGAGGGCGGTGCCGACCTCTCCCACCTCGGAGCAGGGCCGGGCGACCTCGATGCGCTGGTCGACGTCGCCGTCGGCGATCGCTGTCGCGGTGGCGGCCATGTCCCGCAACGGCCGCAGGCCCACGCGCAGGACGCCGCGGCTGAGGATCACGATGCCGCCGAGCGCGCCCAGGGTGGCGGCGGCATCGGCGCCGATCAGCCAGTACACGACGTCCTCGGCCGGCTGGAGACTCTTGGCGACCACGACCCTGCTGAACGGCTGGGGCGCGGTGCCCGGCGCGCGGCGGACCGTGGCGGGCCGGCCGATGGGGAAGCTCAGGGCGCGGTAGCGCGGTACGGGCGCTCCCCGGGCCGAGACGGTGAGGGTGTGCGCGGCGAATCCGTCCGGGACCGGGGCCGGCAGGTCGGGACGGGACCGGGGCTTCCCGTTGAGGTTCCGGCCCGGGGTCTGGGCGACCACCCGGCCGTGGTCGTCGACCAGCCCGATGTAGACGCCGTCGGGAATGAGGGTGTTGAGGCCGGCCTCGTCGACCGGGGCGGTCCGGTGGCGTACCCGGTCCTGAACGGTGTCGCGGGCCCTGGCGAGAGTGGCATCGGCGACATCGACGAGGTTGAGGCGCAGCCCGATCAGCGACACCGCGTTGACGGCCACCATGCCCCCGGCCGCCAGCAGGACGACCCCCACCATCAGCCGGGCCCGCAACGAGCCGCGCCAGGCGCCGGCCATCACCCGTCTCCGGAGAGCCGCAGGCTGTAGCCGAAACCGCGCATCGTGTGGATCAGGGCGGGGTCCTGTGCGTCCACCTTCGCCCGGAGCCGGGACACCAGCTTCTCGACGACGCCCTCTCCGAAGTGGTGCTGCCACACGTGGTCCATGATCTGTTCTTTCGACATCACGTGGTCGGCGTTGACGAGCAGATAACGCAGCAGTTTGTACTCGGTCGGCGACAGCGCGATCAGCCGGTCCCCGCGCCGCACCCGCCTGCTGCGCTCGTCCACGGTCAGATCGGCGAACCGCAGCACCGGGCCGGCTTCCGCGGACCGGCCGGCCCGCCGCAACAAGGCGTGCACCCTGGCCAGCAGCTCGGGCAGGCTGAAGGGCTTGGTGAGGTAGTCGTCCGCGCCCATGGCGAAGCCCGTCACCCGGTCCTCGACGGAATCGCGTGCCGTCAGGAACAGCACCGGCAGCCGGGCCCCGTTCTCCACCAGCCGCCGGCACACGGTGAAGCCGTCCAGGTCGGGCAGCATGACGTCCAGGACCAGCAGATCCGGGAGCCGTGCCTCGTACGCGCGCAGGGCCCCGGCGCCGGACCCCGCGGTCGCCACCGTGTACCCCGCGAGGCTCAGGGTGGTCTCCAGCAGCTCCGTCATCCGCGGGTCGTCGTCCACGACCAGCAGCCGTTGCCCCTTCCCCCGGGGCAACGGTGCGTCACTCGTCGGCGGGGCGCAGGGCATGGCAGGCACCAATCACGTCATGGAGTCTGCGACGACAACGAGCCGCCCCGGGCACCAGTTCCCCCGGGCGGCGTTCGTTCCCCGGGGCCGTGCGGAGGCGGTCAGGAAACGGTCAGGTTGTCGACCGGGACGGGTCAGCGGGGCCGGTTTCTCTTGAACCACGACATCGGCCCGAGCATCGTCCGTCGAGAAGCCTGGAGATCCCGTGGACCCTGCCGCACCTCACGAAGCCGGCGGTGCGGACGCCGTCCGGAGCGCCGTGCAGAACCGGCTGCGCGGCGCCGTGGTCGACATCGCGCCCGTTTTCGGATTCACCCTGACCTTCGCCCTCACCCATCGCCTCGGAGTCGCCCTCACGCTCGCCTTCGCCGCCGGCGCCGGCGTCTTCGTCTACCGCCTGATCCGCGGGGAGCCCGTATGGCGCGCACTCGGAGTCCTCGGCCTCGTCTGCGTCCAGGGCGCGCTGGCCGCACGCACCGGACAGGCCACCACCTTCTTCCTCCCGCACCTGCTGCTGCACTGCGTGATGGCCGTGGTGGCGCCGGTGCTGATCCTCCTCGGATGGCCGCCGTTGGGGCTGATGGTGGGGCTGCTCACGGGGGAGCGGACCGGCTGGCGGCGCTGCGCGGTGCGCCGCCGGGCCTTCGCCAAGGGCAGCCTGGTCCTCTTCACCGGAAACGTCCTGATGCTGGCCGTCCAGCTCCCGCTGTTCCTGTCCGGCCAGGCCGTCGCCCTCGGCTCGGTCGATGTCTTCGGGCCCCTCGTCTTCGCGCTCGGCGCGCTGTTGGGGTGGCGCGTCTACCGGCGCTCCGTCGGTGCGCACCGCTGCAGCCCGCCCCTGCGTGAAAGCGCCACTGCCGGCGCCGACCCTGCACACCCTCTGGAAAGGACCGTTCGATGACCGACACCCGGCCCACCACCCGGACCCAGCCCGCCGCCAGGCCCCAGCCGACGGTGCGGACCTGCCCGTTCGACCCGCCGCGGGAGTACCGGACGCTGCGCGACGAGGACCCGATCGCGCCGGTGGCCTTCCCGGACGGTACGAACGGCTGGCTGGTCACCCGGCATGCGGACGTACGGGCGGTGCTGTCCGACCCGCGCTTCGGCGCCAACCGCCGGCCGGCGCGGGCCACCGCCCTGCCCGCCGGCACACCGGTGCCGCCGCCTCCGCCGGGGATGTTCCTCATGATGGACGCCCCGGAGCACACCCGGATCCGACGGCTGCTCACCGGCCAGTTCACGGTGCGCCGGATGCGGCAGCTGGCCCCCGCGGTGGAGCGGATCGTCGCCGAGCACCTGGACGCGATGGCGTCCGCCGAGCAGCCGGTCGACCTCGTCCGGGCCTTCGCCCTGCCCATCCCCTCGCTGGTGATCTGCGAGCTGCTCGGCGTGCCGTACGAGGACCGTGCGGACTTCCAGCGGAATTCGAGCACCATGCTCAGGCTCGACGCGAGCCAGGAGGAGGTCCAGCAGGCCCACTTGGCGATGAACCGGCACATCCACGAACTGGTCCTCGCCAAGCGTGCCCGCCCCACCGACGACATCCTCAGCGGCCTGGTGCAGGAAGGCAGTCTCACCGACGAGGAAATGGCCGGTGTCGGGGCGCTGTTGCTGCTCGCCGGGCACGAGACCACAGCGAACATGATTGCGCTGGGCACCATGTGCCTGTTGGGCAACCCCGGCCAGCTGGCGGCGCTGCGCGCGGACGCCTCGCTGTGGGACAACGCCGTCGAGGAGCTTCTCCGCTACTTGACGATCATTCAGTTCGGCCTGCGGCGCGTGGCACGGGAGGACCTGGAGCTGGACGGCCACCACATCGAGGCCGGCACCACGGTGCTCGCCTCCCTGACGTCGGGGAACCGCGACGCGGAACAGTTCCCCGGCGACCCCGACCAGTTGGACGTGCTCAGGAAGTACAGCCCGCACCTCGCGTTCGGGCACGGCGTCCACCAGTGCATCGGCCAGCAACTGGCCCGGGTGGAGATGAAGGCCGCGCTGTCCGCCCTTCTCGACCGGTTCCCCACCCTGCGGCTGGCCGTACCGGCGGACCAGGTGCCGATGCGCGACGACATGCTCATCTACGGCGTCCACGAACTGCCCGTGACCTGGTAGCCGGCGCCCGCACAACCGGCGGCACGGCTGCCACCCGACAACGCATCCGCAGGCAGAAGGGAATCTTGATGAAGGTCATCATCGACGAGGACAAGTGCGTCGGCGCAGGTCAGTGCGTGCTGGCCGCCGAGGAGGTCTTCGACCAGCGGGAGGACGACGGCATCGTCGTCCTCCTGGACGCCGTCCCGTCCGAGGAGTTGCACTCCTCGGTGGAGGACGCCGCGGCCCGCTGCCCGGCGCTGGCCATCGAGGTGCTGAAGTAGTGCCCGCGAGGGACCGGATCGTCGTGGTGGGTGCCTCGGCCGCGGGCCTCACCACGGCCGAGGCCCTGCGGCGCGAGGGCTTCACCGGGACGCTGACCATGGTCGGCGAGGAACTGCGGCCCCCGTACGACCGGCCGCCGCTGTCCAAGCAGGTCCTGGCCGGTGAACGGGAACCGGAGACGACCGTGCTGCGCCAGGACGCGGACCTCCGGCGCCTGGCGCTGGACCTGCGCCTGGGCTGCCGGGCGACCGGCCTGGACCCGGCGACGCGCACCGTCATCCTCGCGGACGGGGACCGGCTGCGCTACGACGGCCTGGTCATCGCGACGGGGCTGCGGCCGCGGCGGCTGCCCTTCGGCCACGACCTGGCCGGTGTCCATGTGCTGCGCACCCTCGACGACGCCCTGACGTTGCGCACGCAGTTGCTGAGCGGCCCCCGGGTCGTGGTGATCGGCGCCGGATTCCTCGGCAGCGAGACCGCCGCCACCGCACGGGGGCTCGGCCTGGACGTCACGCTCGTCGATGTCGCGTCCACCCCGCTGGTCGGGCAAGTCGGCACCTGGGCAGGCGGGTTGGTGGCCGCTCTGCACCGGGACCACGGAGTCCGCCTGCGCATGGGACGCGGGGTCAGCGGCCTGACCGGCGAGCGCGGCCGGGTCACCGAGGTGGTGCTCGACGACGGGAGCCGGCTCCCCGCCGATGTGGTCGTGGTCGCGATCGGCTCGGTACCGGCCACCGACTGGCTGGCCGGCTCCGGCATCCCGCTGGGCGACGGGGTGCGCTGCGACAGCCAGTGCCGGGCCGCGCCCGGCATCTACGCGGCAGGGGACGTCGCCAACTGGCCGCACCCGGCCATCGGCGGTCGCGTCCGCCTCGAACAACGCACGAACGCCACCACACAGGCCCTGGTCGTCGCCAAGAACCTCCTCGCCGGTCCCGGGGAGGCGACGCCCTACGCGCCGGTCCCGTTCGGCTGGACCGATCAGTACGACGCCAAGATCCAGCTTCACGGCTGGTGTCCCCCCGGTGCGCGGGCCGAATGCGTCGACGGCGACCCGGGGGCACGCAAGTTCGTCGCGCTCTACCGGGACCGCGGCCGCGTGGTGGGCGCGCTCGGCTGGAACAGCGCACGCGCCCTGCGCGAGTACCGCAGCCACATCGCCGGCGAGGCGGCGCCGCTCGCGACGGCGGAGGGCTGAACCGGAGCGCTGAACCGGCGAGGTGACGGGAGGCTGAACCGGCGAGGTGACGGGAGGCTGAACTGGAGGGGTGAAGGGGCCGGTGGGGGAAGGGTTTTGACGGGCGGGGGGAGGCCTACCGGCGTAAGTTCACCGGCATGGTGACTTCGATGACGCATGAGGATTACGAGCGGCGGATGGACCGGGCGGGCCGGGCCGCGGCCGACGCCGGGCTGGCCGGGCTGATCGTGACGCCGGGTCCTGATCTGGTGTGGCTGTGCGGCTACCGGCCACCCGCGGCCACCGAGCGGCTGACCGCCCTGGTGATCGAGCCGGGGCGGCGCTCGCGGCTGCTGGTGCCCGTACTGGAGTACCCGGACGCGGAGCTCTCCCCGGGGGCCCCGGCGCTGGAGGTGTCGGGGTGGACCGACGGATCGGAACCCTATGCGGAGGTCGCCAAGTGGGTGGATCCGCAAGGGCGTTACGGGGTGTCCGACTCGACCTGGGCGCTGCATCTGCTGGGGTTCCAGCGGTCGCTGCCGGGGACTGCGTACGCCGCGCTGACGGAGGTGCTGCCGATGCTGCGCGCCGTCAAGGACGCCCATGAGGTGGAGCGGCTGGCCGCGGCCGGGGCCGCCGCGGACGCGACGTACGAGGAGATCCTGCGGGTGCGCTTCGGCGGGCGGCGGGAAGTCGAGGTGGCGGCGGACCTGGCGCGGCTGCTGACCGGGCACGGGCACAGCCAGGTGGACTTCACGGTCGTCGGATCGGGCCCCAACGGCGCCAATCCGCACCACGAGGCCGGGGAGCGGGTCATCGAGGAGGGCGACATGGTCGTGCTCGACTTCGGCGGTCTCAAGGACGGGTACGGGTCGGACACCTCGCGGACCGTGCATGTCGGGGAGCCGGGCGCCGAGGAGCGCAAGGTGCACGACCTCGTGCGGGAGGCGCAGCAGGCGGCGTTCGAGGCGGTCCGGCCGGGCGTCGCGTGCCAGGACATCGACCGGGTGGCCAGGAAGATCATCAAGGCTGCCGGGTACGGCGAGTACTTCATCCACCGGACCGGGCACGGCATCGGGGTGACCACGCACGAGCCGCCGTATCTGGTGGAGGGCGAGCATCTGCCGCTGGTGCCCGGGATGTGCTTCTCGATCGAGCCGGGGATCTATCTGCCGGGGCGGTTCGGCGTCCGGATCGAGGACATCGTGACGTGTACGGACTCGGGCGGGCGGCGGCTGAACCGGACGGCGCGGGAGATGGCGGTGGTGCGCTAGCGCCGGCCGGTCCGGCAAACGCGGGCCCGCGGCGTCCGGCACCCCGTCCGAAATCAGGGTTTGGGCAGGTCGGGCCCGTTGTCAGTGGTGTGGTCCACGATGGGTTGCAGGCGTGGACAGGCACGGCGGACGGCCGCGGACGGCAGGAAGGCAGTGATCGCGTGGCAGGGCGCGGCAAGGAGACGGTGCGGGCGGTGCGGCGGCCGCAGGTGCGGTTGCCGGAGCTGACGGCGTACGACGGCGGGGAGCTGGAGGCCGAGGGGGATTACGACGGCCTGGAGTTCACCGGCGCCGACTGGGCGGGGCAGTCGGCGCGCGGCGCCCGCTTCATGGACTGCGCGCTGCGGCGGTGCACGCTCGACGAGACGGTGCTCGGGCGGGCGCGGATCATCGACAGTGTGCTGAGCGGGGTGCGCGGGGTCGGCACGGACCTCTCCCAGGCGTCACTGCGCGATGTGGAGGTGACGGAGGCCCGGCTCGGCGGGACGCAGCTGCACGGTGCGGTCCTGGAGCGGGTCGTGGTGCGCGGCGGGAAGATCGACTTCCCCAATCTGCGGCAGGCGAAGCTGCGCGATGTCGCCTTCGAGGGGTGTGTGCTGGTCGAGGCGGACTTCGCGGGGGCGGAGCTGGAGCGGGTGACGTTCGACGACTGCACCCTGGCCCGGGTCGATTTCTCCGAGGCGCGGATGAAGGACGTCGATCTGCGGGGCGCGGCCGCGGTGGACATCGCGCGGGGGATCGAGCGGCTGTCGGGCGCGGTCATCAGCGCGTCCCAACTGCTCGACCTGGCCCCGGCGTTCGCGGCGCAGATAGGCGTACGGGTGGAGTGAGGGAACAGCCGGCGTACGGCGACGGCGCTCCCGTGCCGCGGCGAGTCCGCCACCGGGGTCCGCCGCCAGGGCCCGCCACCACCGGGGCCCGCCACCGGGGTCGCCCCCGGGGTCGCCGTATGCGGCGCGCGGCCGTGCGCACGCGGCCTGGCGGCCCGTGGTCAGAGGCGGGGGAAGCGGGCCTGGAGGTCCCAGATGGCCGGGTTGTCGTCGAGGCCGTCGTGCATGTCGGTGAGGTCGGCGATCAGGTCGTGCAGGAAGTCGCGGGCCTCGCGGCGCAGCGCGGAGTGGTTGAAGGTGAGCGGGTCCTCGTCGGCCGGCATCCAGTCGGCGTCCACGTCCACCCACCCGAAGCGGCGCTCGAAGAAGATCCGGTCGGCGGATTCGGTGAAGTCCAGCTCGGCGTGGACCGGGCGGGCCGAGCGGTTGCCCCGGGGGTCGGTGTCGAGCTGCTCGACGATGTCGCACAGCGCCCAGGCGAAGTCGAGAACCGGCACCCAGCCCCAGGCCGTGGACAGCTCGCGGTCCGTCTTCGTGTCGGCGAGGTAGACATCGCCGCAGAAGAGGTCATGGCGCAGCGTGCGCACGTCCGCGGTCCGGTAGTCCGTCTGCGGCGGATCCGGGAAGCGGCGGGAGAGGGAGTAGCCGAGGTCGATCACGCCCTGATGGTGTCACGCCGGTGCGGCGGCGGGGCGCCCGCGTCCGCCCCGCCCGTGCCCGCTCCCGCCGCGCCCCGCTACACCGTGGTCAGCACCCGCGGCCCCTCGTCCGTCACCGCCACGGTGTGCTCGAAGTGGGCGGCGCGGGAGGCGTCCGTGGTGCGCAGGGTCCAGCCGTCGCTGTCCTCGTAGTAGGTGTGCTTGCCGCCGGCCAGGAACATCGGCTCGATGGCGATGACCAGGCCGTGGCGGAGGGGGAAGCCGCGGTGGGGGCGGCCGTCGTTGGGGACCGAGGGGTCCTCGTGCATCTGGCGGCCGATGCCGTGTCCGCCGAAGTCGCGCGGGATGCCGTAGCCGGCGGCGCGCCCCACGCTGCCGATCGCATGGGAGATGTCGCCGATCCGGGCGCCGACCACGGCCGCCGCGATGCCCGCCTCCAGCGCCTGCCGGGTGGTGTCCATGAGCCGCTGGTCCTCGGGGCGGGCGGTGCCGACCGTGAAGCTGACGGCCGCGTCGCCGGCCCAGCCGTCCACGAGGGCGCCGCAGTCGATGCTCACCAGGTCGCCGTCGCGCAGCCGGGTGGCGTCCGGGATGCCGTGCACGATCGCGTCATTGACGGAGGTGCAGAGGATGGCGGGGAAGGGGGTGGTGGCGAAGGAGGGCTGGTAGTTGAGGAACGGTGAGCCGGCGCCGGCCTCGCGCAGCACCGTACGGGCGGCCTCGTCCAGGTCCAGCAGCCGCACGCCCGGGGCGGCCGCCGCCTGTGCCGCTGCCAGTGCGTCGGCGACGACCCGGCCGGCCACCCGCATCGCGTCCAGTGCCGCATCCGTCTTGATCTCCACCATGAGGAGGGCCTCCCGCTCGTCACCGCCCGCACCACACAGCGGCAGCGGCAGGCGGTATTTATTTACCGGTATTTATTTACCGGTATTAGTATCACGGGCATGGTGCGCACTCCACTGACCCCTTGGGAACGCGAACGCGGTGAGCGGCTCGGCGCGCTGCTGCGCAGGGCGCGCGGCGAGCGGAGCATGGTCGAGGTCGCGGCGGCGGCGGGACTGTCCGCCGAGACGCTGCGGAAGATCGAGACCGGCCGGGCGCCGACACCGGCGTTCTTCACGGTCGCCGCGCTGGCCGGCACGCTCGGACTGTCGCTCGACGAGGTGGCGGCGCTGGCCGCGCCCCCTGAAGTGGCCGGGAGCGCGGTGGCCTGAGCGAGGCCGCGGAGCGCCCGTCCGCCCGGCGGTGGCGCCCTCAAAGCGCGCCGAGGGCCGGCCCCCAAGGGGAACCGGCCCTCCGTTGCGCCGACCTGGCCGCGTGCCAGGATGCAGGCGTGGCTCAGACGTTGACGCCGAAGTCCTGCGCGATGCCGACGAGGCCGGACGCGTAGCCCTGGCCCACCGCGCGGAACTTCCACTCCGCGCCGTTGCGGTACAGCTCGCCGAAGACCATGGCGGTCTCGGTGGCCGCGTCCTCGCTGAGGTCGTAGCGGGCGAGCTCGGTGCCGCCGGCCTGGTTGATGATGCGGATGAAGGCGTTCCGCACCTGGCCGAAGTTCTGGCTGCGGTTCTCGGCGTCGTAGATCGAGACCGGGAAGACGATCTTGTCGATGTCCGCCGGCAGCGCCGCCAGGTTGACGTTGATCTGCTCGTCGTCGCCCTCGCCCTGGCCGGTGACGTTGTCACCGGTGTGCACGATGGACTGGTCCGGCGTGGCCTTGTTGTTGAAGAAGACGAAGTGCTGGTCGGAGTAGACCTTGCCGCTCGGGTTGACCGCGATCGCGCTCGCGTCGAGGTCGAAGTCCGTGCCGGTGGTGGTCCGGACGTCCCAGCCGAGGCCGACCGTGACGGCGGTCAGGCCCGGTGCCTCCTTGGTGAGCGAGACGTTGCCGCCCTTGGACAGGCTTACAGCCATGGGATGTCCCTTTCCTTGTCGACTCGTCGAATCGTCGGGCTCCGTACTGCGGACGAAGCTACCGTCACCCACCACAACGCGATGAGGGGACCGCCAGGTTCCAGCAGTCTTTACTCTCTTTGCCGAATCCTGATGCGGACGCCCCGGCGAATGCCCCGAAAAGCGGGTGACGGGGCCCTGTGGCACGCGAGATCATAGGACTCATGTCCGGGCCCTATGTCATCCGCGGTTCGGTCGTCCTTCCAGAGGCCGAGCTCGTATGGCGTTTCTCGCGCTCCTCCGGTCCGGGCGGCCAGCACGTCAACACCAGCGACAGCCAGGTCGAGCTGCGCCTCGACCTCGGCAGGACGCAGGCGCTGCCGCCGGTGTGGAAGGAGCGCGCCCTGGAGCGGCTGGCGGGCCGGCTGGTCGACGGCGTGCTGTCCGTGCGCGCCTCCGAGCACCGCTCCCAGTGGCGCAACCGCGAGACCGCCGCCGTCCGGCTGGCCTCGCTGCTCGCCGAGGCCACCGCGCCCCCGCCCAAGCCGCGCCGCAAGTCGCGGATCCCGCGGGGCATCAATGAGCGGCGGCTGCGCGAGAAGAAGCAGCGCGGCGACACCAAGCGCGGCCGCTCGGGCCGCGACTGGGGCTGACCGGCCCCCGCGGCCGCCCTCCCGGCCGCCCCGCCCGCGGGCGGGGCCCGGTTCTCACCCCAACTGTCTCCCGGCTCTCACCCCAACTGCCGGTACTTCCCCCGGAAATACGTCAGCGGCCCGTCGTCCTCGTTCGGAATCGACGTGGCCAGTACGCGGGCGATGACGAGCGTGTGATCGCCGGCCACGACCCGTTGCTCGGTGCGGCACTCCATGGTCGCGAGCGCTCCGCCGACGAGCGGGGCACCGGACACTTCGCCCCGTACGAACGGAATGTCCTCGAAGAGCAGCCGGTCGCTGATGCGCCCCTTCATCGCGAACCGTCCGGCAATCTGCCGCTGATGCCCCGAGAGCACCGACACCGCCCAGAGCGGTTGCAGCTCCAGCAGGTCGTCCATCCGTGAGTCGTTGCGAACGCTCACCATCACGAGCGGCGGATCGAGGGACACGGACAGGAAGGCCGTGGCGGTCATGCCGACGTCCTCGCCGTGCGGCCCCTCGTCCGGGTCGTGGGCGGTGATCAGCACCACTCCGGCGGCGAGGCGGGACAGGGCGGCGCGGAATTCTTCGTCACTCACTCCCACAGAATGCGGGATGGGCGTACCGCCCGGCGCGGAGGCGAGGGCGACGGTGGGTGCGGAGGAGGCGGCGGGCCCGGAGGCTGCTGTATCGGCAGGGCTTTTCGTGAACACGCCATAAACGCTAACTTCGTCGGCCCCCTGCGCGCATCGGGCCCGGGGACCATCCGCGTCCTAGGTCTGACGGCGGAAGTCCGGAACACTCGGAAATTTGCGTTCAGGAAGTGTAGAAAGAGTGAAGGCGCGCTCCTGTGGCGGCTTTCTGGGAGATCGCCAAACGTCTTTACAGCTTTGTGACTTGAGTCACAGCAGGCGCTAATTGTTGACCCTGTGTACCGGGTGAACAGCTCACTGTGATTCAGTGAGCGTGGAATCGGACGACAAAGAATCGTGGAGTTTGCTGTCGAGGTCTCAGGGAGAGCGAGCGATGGAGACCGAGTCGGAGCCATACGTCCGTCTTGCGACCCTGCGGCAGCTGCACCAAGTGGTCGCCGAGCTGAACACCGCACGCAGCCTCGCGGACACCCTTCAGACGGTCGCCGACGGCGCGATCACCGGGCTCGGCTATGAGCTGGCCGCGGTCAATCTCGTCCGCCCCGACGGCGATCTCGTGGTCGCCGCCGTCGCCGGCAGCGCGGGTGCCGAGGCGCTGATGGCCGGACGGGCCGGCTCCCGCGCCTCCTGGGACCGCCGGCTGTCCATGGGCGAGCGCTGGGGCGACCTGTGCTTCATCCCGCACACCGAGGGCTGGGTGCTCGATGACGACGACGTACCGCAGTGGCACACGGCCGGACCCGCACCCCGCTTCCCCGACGAGTGGCACCCCATGGACCGCCTCTTCGCGCCCATGTACACCGCGGCCAACGGCGGCGGCGAGCTGCTCGGAGTGATCTCCGTCGACCGGCCGCGCAACGGCAGGCGGCCCGGCCCCTGGGGCCAGGAAGCCCTCCAGATGTACGCCTTCCAGTCCGCCATCGCGATCAGCAACGCCCGGCTGCGGGCCAACATGCAGCGCGCCCTGGTCCGGCTGGAGCGCGAGCAGCAGGCGCTGCGCGCCAGCGAGGAGAGCTTCCGGCAGGCGTTCGAGTACGCACCGAGCGGTATGGCCGTGGCCGAAATGGGCGGTGACCAGCACGGGCGGCTGCTACGCACCAACGACGCGCTGTGCCGGCTGCTGGGCCGCCCGGCCTCCGGGATGCGCCGCTACTCCTTCTCCGACCTGGTCCACCCCGAGGACATCGGCACGCTGCTGCGCACCTCCGCCGAGGGCGGCCGCGCCGAGCTGCGGCTGGCCCGCCGGGACGGCACCTACGTGTGGGTCTCGCTGCGCAACTCCGTCGTCGCCGACACCACCGACGGCCCCCGCTTCCTGCTCACCCACGTCGAGGACATCGAGGAGCGCAAGCGGCACGAGCTCCAGCTCGCGCACCGCGCCAGCCACGATTCGCTGACCGGGCTGCCCAACAGTGCCGAGCTGCGGGCCCGGCTCGGCGCCCGGCTGTGCTCCCGCCCGCCCGGCTCGATGGCGGACGCCTACGCCTCGTCGGGCGTCATCCACACCGATCCCCGGGACGCGTACGGCTTCCGGCCGGACGGGAAGGAGCCCTTCGACGGGCTCGACGGCTTCGAGGGCGGGCTCCCGGCCCCGTTCGACCACCATGTCCATCTCGTCGCCCCCGCGGACGGGCCGGCCGACGACGGCTCGAAGGGGCTCGCGGTCCTCTTCTGCGACCTCGACGGCTTCAAGTCGATCAACGACCGCTTCGGGCACAACACCGGCGACGCGGTGCTGATAGAGGTCGCCCGCCGGCTGACCAGCGGCGTCCGGGACGGCGATACGGTCGCCCGGCTCGGCGGCGACGAATTCGTGGTGCTCGCCGACGGCCTCGGCACCGCCGACGCCGAGGACCTCGCGGTCCGGCTGCGGAACGCGATCATCCCGCCGATCCGCGTGGAGGGGCGGGCGGTCCGGGTGGGCGCCAGCTTCGGCATCGGCTGGGCGAGCTGCGGGATGACGGCCGAGGAAGTGCTGGAGTCGGCCGATCAGCGGATGTACGTCGAGAAGCGCTCCCGCTCGAAGGCGAACCGGCGGGCGGCGGGCTGAGCCACGGGCGGACCGGGGCGACGGCCGGGTCCGGTGCCGCGTATCTCACACCGGGCCCGCTCCGGGCCCCGCACCAGCAGTTCACCGGTCCGTAGCGATCTTGTGGCCCTTCGGGCTCGGTGTGCGGCGGCCTTCAGGGGGTAGGCTGCGCCGATGCGGCGCGGCGCCGCCGGGGGCCCGAAAGACAGTTCGCGCAGAAGAATCATGCGGACGCGCGAAGACGCGCACGACGCGCACAGATCGCTTGGGAGTGACACGGAATGACGGCCGGCAACAACGGCGCGGACACGCCGGAGAACGACGACCCGTTCGCCTATCTCTACCGCTCGGAAGGCGGCGAGGGCGGCGCACCGGGCCCGTCGGGCGATGGTCCGGCGGCGCGGCAGCCGGGCGTCCCGCGTACCTCCTACAACCAGGTCCGGGCGGTCGGCCAGCGCCAGTACGGCCAGCAGGCTCCGCAGCAGGTGACGTACGGGCAGCAGAACGCCCACTACGCCGCGCCGGAGACGCTGCCCGGCGGCGACCGTACGCGCTCCGCCCCGGCCCCGGGCAACGGTGGCCAGGAGCCGCGCCGCGGCCGCAACGGCCTGCTGATCGGCGCCGTCGCGGTGGTCGCGGTGGTGTGCATAGGCATCGGCGTCGCGATGCTCACCAACGGCAAGAACGCCAAGGACGACACCGCGGGCAAGCCGGGCCCGACGGCCGGCGACACGGTGTCCCCCGGTGACAAGCCCAAGAAGCCCGCTCCCGGCAAGCTGCCCAAGGAGGACGCGGGAAGCCTGCGGCTGGACGGCGGGGCGACCACGGCCAAGGACGTGCCGGGCGCGCGCTCGGCCGGCGGGACGTATGTGGCGGGGATGAACACCCCTGGCGCGTCCGCCACTTGGACCGTCGATGTGCCCCGGTCCGGCGACTACACGCTCTTCGTCGGCTACGGCGTGCCGGGCAAGGACGCCGATTCCTCGCTGACCATCAACGGTCAGCCGCGCTCGACGAAGCTCAACATGGAGAACTTCGCCGGGGCGAAGGAGGGCGCGTGGGACAAGGGCTGGACCCGTACCTTCGCCTGGATCCAGCTGAACAAGGGCACGAACACCATCAAGATCTCGTGCGAGCAGGGCAACAAGTGCGACTTCAACCTGGACAAGGTCACCCTCAAGGCGGGCCAGGTCAAGCGCTGACGGCAGGGCCGGCGCCGGCCCGGTGAGCAGGAGCGGTGTGCCGCGGGGACGATCCCCGGAGCACACCGCTTTTCGCTGTGCGGGTGCGGCGCGGCGCGCCGCCCCTCAGCGGTCCGGCCCGGCCGCGGAGTGATCGCTCGTCACCACGACGCGTGCCAGCAGCTCTTCATACGTAGCCGTATCGAACTCGCCCGCCGCCGGGGCCCGTACGGTCGCCGCGGACAGTGCCACCGCGCGGGTCAGCCGGTCCGGCCAGGGCAGGCCCTCCACCAGGCCCGAGAGCAGGCCGGCCACCGCGGAATCGCCGGCGCCGGTCGGGTTCCCGGCGATCCGACGCGGCGGGGTGGCCTGCCAGGTGCCGTCGGCGGTCACCGCGAGCATGCCGGCCGGGCCGAGCGAGGCGGCCACCGCGTGGGCGCCGCGGCGGCGCGCGTCGCGGGCGGCGCGCAGCGGCTCGGTGCTGCCGGTGAGGGCGGCGAGTTCATCGGCGTTGGGCTTGGCGAGGTCGGGGCGGGCGGCCAGGCCGCGGCGCAGCGGTTCGCCGCTGGTGTCGAGCAGGACCGGGACGCCGGCGCTGCGCGCGGCCCGGGTGAGCCGGGCATAGACATCGACCGGAACGCCCGGCGGCAGGCTGCCGCACAGCGCCACCGCCTGCGCCTCGCCCAGCAGTTCGCGGTAGGCGCCGAGGAAGGTGTCCCATTCGGCGGGGGAGACGGTCGGGCCCGGCTCGTTGAGCTGGGTGGTGTCTCCGCCGGCCGCGTCGACGACGGCGACGGTGCGGCGGGTGGTGCCGCCGACCGGGACCAGGGCGTCGGTGACCCCGGTCTCCGCGAGCAGCGCGCGCAGCGCCGTGCCGGTGCCGCCGCCCGCGAAGCCGGTGGCGACCGTGCGGTGGCCGAGCGCGGCCAGCACCCGGGCGACGTTCAGGCCCTTGCCGCCGGGGCGTTCGGAGACCTCGGTGACCCGGTTCGTGGTGTGCGGGTGGAGCCGGGGAACGCGGTAGGTGATGTCCAGGGCGGCGTTCAGCGTGACCGTAAGGATCATGGTCGCCCCTCCGGGCAGTCATGGCCGGGCGGCCGGGCGTCGGGCAACCGCGCGCGGCGGTGGCATACGGACAAGTGCGCGAGCGATCATGCCATCGCCGGTGGTGGTTGGCCCAGACCCGGACCCGCCGCCGCTGCCCGGGGGCAGGGCGGAGGGGCGGCCGGCCGTGCGGCCGCCCGCTGCCGGTGCGGAGCGTCAGACGCCCGGCGGGCGCACCAGCCACTCGCCCCGGCGCATGACTCCCACCAGGTCGTATGCCGCGTCCAGCACCACCAGGTCGGCGTCCTTGCCGGTCTGGAGGGAGCCGGTCCGGTCGTCGATGCCCAGGAGGCGGGCCGGGGTGGCCGAAAGTGCCTGTACGGCCTGGTCGACCGTCAGGCCGTCGACGGTCACGGCGCGCTGGAAGGCGCGGTCCAGGGTGAGGGTGGAGCCGGCGATCGAACCGGCCGTGGGGCCTTCGCTGATGCGCGCGACCCCGTCCTTGACCTCGACCTGCATCGGGCCGAGCGGGTACATCCCGTCGTTCATGCCGGCCGCGCCCATGGCGTCGGTGATGAACGCGACCCGTCCGGCACCGGCCTCACGCACCGCCAGCTGGAGCATCGCGGGGTGCAGATGGGTGCCGTCGTTGATGAGCTCGACGCTGATCCGCTCGTCCTCCAGGAGCGCGGCGACCGGGCCGGGCGCGCGGTGGCCCAGCGCGGGCATCGCGTTGAAGAGGTGGGTGGCGACGGTGGCGCCGGCCTCGATGGCCCGGCGGGTGGTGTCGTAGGTGGAGTCGGTGTGGCCGATGGCGGCGATCACCCCGGCGTCGGCGAGCAGCCGTACGGACTCCATGCCACCGGGCAGTTCGGGCGCGACGGTCATCATCGACACGGTGCCGTGCGAGGCGTCGATGAGCTTGCGGACGTCGGCCGGGTCCGGGTCGCGCAGCAGCTCCGGCTGATGGGCGCCGCAGCGGTCCGCGGAGATGAACGGGCCCTCGAAGTGGATGCCGGCCAGCTCGCCCTGCTGGACCAGCTCGGCGAGCACCGCGGCCTGCCGGGCGAGGTCGGCCAGTTCGCCGGTGACGGTGGAGGCGACCATCGAGGTGGTGCCGTGCCTGCGATGGGTCTCGGCCACCTTCAGGCACTCTTCGGGGTCGGCGGACGAGAACGAGCCGCCGCCTCCGCCGTGGACGTGCATATCGACGAAGCCGGGGACGATGAGATGGCCCGAGAGGTCCACGGTGCGTCCGGCCGCCGCCTCGTCCAGGTCGAGGTCACGGCTGTGGACATCGCCGATCCGGCCGCCCTCGATGGCGATCCGGCCGCGCTCGACGACGCCGGACGGCCGGGCGAGACGGGCGCCGGCCAGGACGGTGCGCCCGGGGCCCGAGGACCGCTGCGCGGACTGTTGCTGTGCCATCAGGCGGTTACCTCCGTGGAGAGAAGATCCCAGGCGAGCAGTCCTGCGCCCAGGCACCCGGCGGCGTCCCCCAGGGCCGCCGGAACGATCGAGGGGAGCCGCTGGAACGTAACGCGGCGGCGGACCGCTTCCCGCAGAGGTGTGAACAGCGTGTCGCCCGCCTCGGCGAGCCCGCCGCCGATGATCAGCGTCTGCGGGTCGAGCAGGGTGAGGCCGGTGACCAGGCCGTCGGCGAGGGCGTCCACGGCGTTCTGCCATACGGCGCGGGCCCGCTCGTTGCCGGATTCCACGGCCTTGGCCGCGTCCGCCGCGCTGGCCCGCGGATCCTTGCAGACCGCCGCCCAGTCACGGCCGACCGCGGCGGCCGAGGCCAGCGTCTCCAGACAGCCGCGCTGACCACAGCCGCACGCGCGCCCGCCGGGCCGTACGACGATGTGGCCGATCTCTCCCGCGCTGCCGTGCGCACCGGCCTCGATCCGGCCGCCGATGCCGATGGCGCCCGCGATCCCCGTGCCCAGCGGGACGAAGAGGAACCGGTCGGCGTCCCGGCCGGCGCCGATCCGGCCCTCGGCCAGCCCACCGGTGCGGACGTCGTGGCCGAGGGCGACCGGCACGCCGCCGAGCCGCTCGGACAGCAGCGCCCGCATCGGTACGTCCTGCCAGCCGAGGTTCGCGGCGTAGACGGCGGTGCCGGAGCGTTCGTCGACGATGCCGGGGACGGCGACGCCGGCCGCCGCGGCGGGGGCGCCGAAGCGGGCCGTGCCGAGGTCGCGCAGCTCGGCGGCGAAGCCGAGGATGGCCTCGACCACCGCGTCGGGGCCCCGCTCGCGGCCGGTGGGGCGCCGTGCCTCGTACAGCAGAACGGGGGGACCGGCAGGCGTCCCCCCGGAAGGCGCCGCGTCCACCCCTACGAGGGCGGCCTTCATTCCGGTGCCGCCCACATCAAGGGCGATGACGTGTCTCACGGGAACAGTTTTGCGCGATCCGGCCTGAAAGGTCTAGTCCACTCACCGGGCGGATCGTACGGAGGGGGCTGCCCGAAGGGCGGTACCTCCGCGAAAAGGGGGGTGGTGTAGACCTTGTAAAGGTCGCAGGGGAGACTCGCTGTTCGTGCCGTTCGGAGGGACACCCCTGGGGCGGCGGGTCATACCTGGCAAGACGGAATTTCAGGACAAAGGGCGGTAACGGCAGTGCAGCGGCGGTACTTGAGCCTGGCGGCGGCAATCGCCACCACCATGACACTGACTCTTACCGGCTGCGGCAGCGGCACCGGTAGCGACGACGTCACCCTCAAACTGATCGCGGCGGACTACGGCGACAGCAAGTCCAACGGCTCCCAGCACTACTGGGACGAGCTCGCCCGCGCCTTCGAGAAGAAGAACCCCGGCATCAAGGTCGATGTCGACGTCTACAGCTGGACGGACGTCGACAAGAAGGTCGAGGACCTGGTCGAGGCCGGCAAGGCCCCCGACCTCGCCCAGATCGGCGCCTACGCGGACTACGCCGCCAAGGGCCGGCTCTACAGCGTCGACAAGCTGCTCAACGTGACCACCCAGGCCGACTTCACCCCCTCCCTCGCGGAGGCCGGCGAATACAAGCGCGTCCAGTACGGCATGCCCTTCGGCGCCAGCACCCGGCGGCTCTTCTACAACAAGAAGCTGTTCACCCAGGCCGGCATCACCTCCCCGCCGCGGACGTGGGACGACATCGCCCACGACGCCCAGCTGCTGAAGGCCCGTGGCGTCAAGATGCCCTTCGCGCTGCCGCTCGGCCCGGAGGAGACCCAGGCCGAGACGATGCAGTGGATGCTCAGTGGTGGCGGCGGCTACACCGACAGCATCGGCAAGTACACGATCGACTCGCCGGAGAACGTCAAGACCTTCAACTGGCTGAAGGAGAACCTCGTCGGCAAGGGCCTGACCGGCACCGACCCGGCCAAGCTCAACCGCAAGGACGCCTTCCAGGGCTTCGCCGACGGCGAGGTCGGCATGCTCAACGGCCACCCCACCCTGATGAAGCAGGCCGCGGCCAAGGGCATCGACTACGGCACCGTCGAGCTGCCCGGCACCAACGGCAAGGCCAAGGCCACCATGGGCGTCGCCGACTGGATGATGGCGTTCAAGCAGGGCGGCCACCGCGCCCAGGCCGGCAAGTTCCTCGACTTCGTCTACAGCGACAAGAACGTCGAGAAGTTCTCCGGCGACTACGGCCTGCTGCCGGTCACCACCTCCGCCTCCCAGGCGATGCAGGCCGACGACAAGTACGCCAAGCTGCACGGCTTCCTCGAGCAGCTCCCCAACGCCGAGTTCTACCCGGCGAACAAGACCTCCTGGCCGCTGCTCTCCAAGACGGTCAAGGCGAAGATGGGCGCCGCGGTCGGCCCGCGGGGCAACCCGGCCGGGGTGCTCACCGACATCCAGAACACCGCGGACACGGCCGACAACACCGGCGAATGACGGTGCGGGTGCGGGTGCGGGTGCGGGTGCGCGGGCAGCCGGGCGGACCTGCGGCGGCCGGGGCGACGGGCCGGGCCCTGTCCGACCGTGCGCTTATCGTGGAAGCGTGATGACAAGCGGTACGGAGGGTGCGGGCGGCGGGCCCGGGGCAGGCGAGAGCTCCTCGGGGCTCTCCGCCCGGGACGAGGCGGTGCTCGCCGTCGAGCGCCGCTCCTGGCCGGGCCCCGGCCCCAAGGAGCGCGCCATCCGCGAGCAGCTCGGCATCTCCCCGACCCGCTACTACCAACTCCTCAACGCCCTGCTGGACGACCCCCGGGCGCTCGCCCACGACCCCGTCACGGTCAACCGCCTGCGCCGCGTCCGGGACGCCCGCCGCGCCCGCCGCTGACCCGGGTGCTCCGGCCCGGCGCCCCGGTGCGCCTCCGGCTGCCACCGGTAGGTACCCCCGGCGCCCGCCGCGCGCCGGTAGGGTCGGCGCCATGGGCAGCCCCCCGAACGCCGCGCCACACTCCCAGCCGACACCCGGATCCGTGCCGACCCCGCGCACCCCTGCCGGCCGCGACGGCCTCGCCGCGCTGCTGGCCCACCCGGAACGCGCCGTCCTCGCCCTCGACTTCGACGGCACCCTCGCCGATATCGTCCCCGACCCGGAGAAGGCCCGCGCCCATGACGGCGCCGTCGCCGCCCTCGGCCGCCTGGTGCCCCATGTGCGCGCCGCCGCGGTGATCACCGGCCGTCCGGCCACCGTCGCGGTCCGCCTCGGCGGCTTCGCGGACGTACCGGGCCTGGACCATCTCACCGTCCTCGGCCACTACGGCGCCGAGCGCTGGGAAGCGGCCACCGGCACCGTCCACGCGCCCGCCCCGCATCCCGGCGTCGCCGCCATACAGGCCGAACTCCCCGGTGTCCTGGACGCCTCCGGCGTCTGGCACGGCACCTGGGTCGAGACCGCCATCGAGCGCAAGGGCGGCCGCGCCATCGCCGTCCACACCCGCCGCGCCGCCGACCCCCAGGGCGCCTTCGACCAGCTGCGCGGCCCGCTCACCGCGCTCGCCGAACGCCACGGCCTGATCGTCGAACCGGGCCGCCTCGTCCTGGAACTCCGCCCGCCGGGCATGGACAAGGGCGTCGCCCTGGCCGACTGGGTCCGCGAGACCGGCGCCACCACCGTCCTCTACGCCGGTGACGACCTCGGCGACCTGGCGGCCTTCGCCGCCGTCGAAAAGCTCCGCTCCGACGGCTTCGACGGCGTCCTGGTGTGCAGCGGCAGCAACGAGGTCGCCGAACTCGCCGACCGCGCCGATCTGGTGGTCGACGGCCCGACCGGAGTCGTCGGACTGCTCGCCGCCCTGGCCGACCGGCTGGACTAGGGGCGGAGCCGGGGCGCGCCCGTGAGGTGCCCGGCCCACCGGCCCACCACTGCGGCCTGCCCGGCCCTGGGGGGCCGGCCTGGGCGACCGGCCCTGAGTTACTGGCCCCAGGCGGCCCTGAGCACCGGCCCCGGGCGGCCGGCCCTGTGACGTACGTCCTGTCGCCGCTCGGAAGGCCGCCTTACGCTGGCCGGCCACGCGCGCCCCGAGCGCGCCGAGTGCTCGCGACCGGGTCACACCCAGGTGACAGAACGACGGCGGGCACGTGTGAAGGACGGTTTCCCCATGCCCACCGATCTCTCGCCCGTCATCGCTGCCTCCACCCGCTGGCTGCTGTCGGCCTTCCCGCCGGCGGCCGGCCCGCTGGACCATGCCCTGGCCGAAGCCCAGGCGAGTCACGCGGTCACCATCGCCGCGGCGCTGCGCTACCCCACCGCGCTCGACGCCGAACTGCTGCACCTGCTCGGCCCCGGCGGCTCCGCCCGGCTGGACTCGGTCACCGGTGCCGATGCCCACCCCCTGGAGGGCGCCGCCCACGCCTGGCGCACCTCGGTCGACGAAACCGTCGTCAGCTGGGCGGCCTGTCTGCTGGCCGACGCCGAGCTCGCCGTCGTGGCAGCGGCCTGCCTGGCCGCCACCCACCACGGTGCGCACGCCGTGGGCGACGCCCGTCGGCTGACGATTCCCAGCCCTCGCGATCAGCGCGCCGCGCCGCTGCTGCGCCACCCGGACCTGCTCGGCCCCATCGCCGCCCTCCACCGCGAGGTTCTGCACGCCCTTCTCGGCACCGCCCCGGTCGACAGCTGATCCGCGCGCAGGTCACCACGGGCCCCGCCCGCGGGAACGGTCGTCGCCGAAGTCGCTTCAGCGGGCGTCCGCCCTCGGAGTGACCTCCTTCAGCGCCCGCAACTGCTTCAGGAACCACTGCGCGGGCGGCAGCGCCGTGGCGGCCGCGGCCAGCCGTGCCGTTCGCTCGCTGCGTTCGCCCGCGTCCATCGACAGTGCCTCGTGCAGTGCCCGTGCGGTGCCGCTGACGTCGTACGGATTGACGGTGAGGGCGTCCTGCCCCAGTTCCTCGTGGGCGCCCGCCTCCCGGGAGAGCACCAGCACACAGCCCTGGTCGGAGACCACCGGGATCTCCTTCGCGACCAGATTCATCCCGTCCCTGATCGGGTTGACCAGCGCCACGTCCGCCAGGCGGTACGCGGCCAGCGAGCGCGCGAAATCGTCCTTGACGTGCAGCACGACGGGCTGCCAATCCGCCGTCCCGTACGCGGAGTTGATCTCCTCGGCGACCCGCCCGACCTCCGCCGTGTACTCCCGGTAGACGGCCAGGTCCTGGCGGGAGGGATAGGCGAACGCGACATGCACCACGCGCTCGCGCCACGACGGGTGGTCCGCCAGGAGCTGCCGGTAGGCGAGCAGCCCGCGCACGATGTTCTTCGACAGCTCGGTCCGGTCCACCCGGACGACGGTCTTGCGCGGCGTCCCGTCGGGCCCCGTGCCGATCTGCTCCCGCAGGGTGGCCAGCCGCTCGGCGACATCCTCCTGCTGCGACCGCTCGCGCAGGAACCCGGCGTCCGCCCCGAGCCCGTACACGCCGATTTGGGTGTCGCCCGTGCCGCCGACGACCGCGGCGCAGCACGCGGCGAACGCGTCCGCCCAGCGACGGGTGAGGAACCCCAGCCGGTCGGCGCCCAGCATGCCCTCCAGCAACTGCCGTGCGAGGTCGTCCGGCAGCATCCGGAAGTACTCCGGCGGCGCCCACGGCGTGTGCGAGAAGTGCGCGATCCGTACGTCGGGGCGCAGGGTGCGCAGCATCCCCGGCACCAGGGCCAGGTGGTAGTCCTGCACCAGGACCGCCGCACCCTCGGTGGCCTCGTCGGCGAGCGCCTGGGCGAAAGCGCGGTTGTAGCTCTCGTACGACGCCCACTGCGCCCGGAACTCCGCGTCGAAGACCGGTTCCAGCGGGGTCTGGTACAGCATGTGGTGGACGAACCACAGCGCGGAGTTCGCGATGCCGTTGTAGGCGGCGGTATACACCTCGGCCGGAATGTCCAGCATCCGGACACGTTGTCCACCGGTGTCGCCCGGGTCCAGGGCGCCACCCGTCCGCCGTACGGCCTCCCGGTCGCCGTCGCCGAGCGCGGCACACACCCACACCGCCTCGGCCTCGGGCCCGATGGCCGACAGCCCGGAGACCAGCCCGCCACCGCCCCGCTTGGCGGTCAGCGTCCCGCTCTCCCCCAGGGCGTACGAGACCGGTCCGCGATTGGACGCCACAAGAACCTCGGCACCCGCGGGCACCGCATTGCCTTCGGAGACCCTCTCGGAGATCATGACGCCAGATTAACCACCCACAGATCCGCGCAAACGTACGGAACTCGCCTACGTCGGGTCCCGCCGCGCGCAGCCCGCCGGGACGGGGAAGCCGGCGGCGCAAGGGCCGCCGGCACCCCGTCCGGCATCGGCAGGGGATCAGTCGAGCTTGGTGCCCATGTTGTGGGCAAAGTTCTGCCACTTCTCGACGGCGAAGCGCTTGTTGAGCGAGTCGGGCACGCTCGGGTGGGTGACGTAGCCCTCGACGTGCAGCTTCAGGTAGCCCTTGGAGTCCGAGTAGAAGTTGAAGTAGACCTTCGAGCCCTTGCCGTCGAAGTGGCCCTTCTCCGCGGTGAAGTACCAGGCGTTCCGCATGGAGCCGATGCCGTGGTAGCGCACCGGAGCGTCCTTGCAGGCGAAGAAGACGGCGCAGGCTTCGAGGTTGAGCCGCTGGTTCTCCTTCGGGAACTTCTTCGGCGCGCCCTTGACGGGGAACGAGCAGTTGAAGCAGTCATGCAGGGACTTCATGGCCTTGGCCGGGCTCACCTTGAGCCCCGGGTAGTGCCCGTTGTTGGGCTTGACGGTGAAGCGCTCGTCGTACAGCTTGCGCAGGCCCGCCGCCGCGGCACCGTTCTCGGCGGCTGCGGGCTGGGCGACGGCAGCCTTGGTCACGGGCTGCTGCGCCGAGTGGGCCGACTGCGCCTGCGCGGGAGTGGCTGTGGCCAGCACGCCCACCGCCGCCATGGCGCCGAGGATCCGCCCCGTAGAGATACGCAAAATATTTCCCCCTGTGGTCAGTCAAGAGAAGATCAACAACTCCGTCACCCTAGCCGCTGCGGCTACCGGGTGGTAACTGACTTTCTGCTGGCGGAAGTAGGGGGGAAAGCCGCCCGCGGGGACGCGGCCCGCTCCGGGGTGTACGCGTGCCGCGCCGCCGGGCCTCGCCGTCCGCGTGCTGCCGCGCGCGGGGGCCTCCGCCCCTCCCGCCCCGTGACGCAGTGCGCAGGTCAGGCCGCTCGCCGCGCCGCGTACTCCGGGATTTCGGCCATCGGGGGGCGCTCCTCGGTGTCCACCTCCGTCGTGCGCGGGACGAAGCCCTGCTCCCCGCGGTCGAACTGGGTGAGCCGCGGACGCACCAAGTGGCCGCGGGTCAGGCGCAGTTGTGCGGTCCGGTAGATCGCGGCGGCCATCCGGCCCAGCGCCTGGCCGTCCTGGTGGCGGTGCTTGCGCACGCCGACGTCCACCTGGGCGAGGGCGTCGAGGCCGACGGTGTGCAGGGCGTCGACCAGCAGGCCGAGCTCGACGCCGTAGCCGACCGGGAACGGCAGCCGCTCCAGCAGGGAACGGCGGGCCGCGTACTCGCCGCCCAGGGGCTGGACGAAGCCGGCCAGCTGCGGCCAGTGGAGATTGAGGAGGGGGCGGGCCACCAGCTCGGTCACCCGGCCGCCCTGCCCGGCTCCGGCGCCCTCGACGCCGGTCTCCAGGGGTCGGTCGTACATCGCCTTCACGAACTGGAGGTCCGGATCCGTCAGCAGCGGGCCGATGATCCCGGAGACGAAGACGGAGGAGAAGGCGCGCAGGTCGGCGTCGATGAAGCAGACTATGTCGCCGGTGGTGGCCAGGAGGGAGCGCCACAGCACCTCACCCTTGCCGGGAAGGGCGGGCAGCCGGGGCAGGACGCTGTCGCGGTGGACGACCCGGGCACCGGCCGCCGCGGCGACCTCGGCGGTGCGGTCGGTGGAGCCGGAGTCCAGTACCACCAGCTCATCGACGAGCGGGACCGTCTCGGTCATCAGCTCGGCGCGGATCACCGACACGATCGCCCCGACGGTGGCCTCCTCGTCGAGCGCGGGCAGCACCACGCTGACCGTGCGGCCCGTCTGGCGCTTGGCCTCCAGCAGCTGCCCCAGTGGACGGTCAGCGGCGGACCAGGAGCGGCTGCTCAGCCAGCCCTCGACCTCTTCCAGCACGTCTACGACTCCTCGGTCGCCGCCGGTGGGCGGCCTCTGTGATCCATCTCGCGGTTCGGACGACTATCTCAACCGTCAGTGCCTTCGGTTACAGTCTTGAACAACGCGGATGACCGTCGCATGTCGGGGTCCGCGCCACAAACGCCTGGGTTTCGGCCCAGCGCCATACCGCTCATCCAGAGGGGCAGAGGGATACGGCCCGTTGAAGCCCCGGCAACCCTCCAGCCGGTCTTGCCGCCAGGACGCTGACGTCCCGCGCGCGTGAGGCTCCCGGCTAGGGAAGGTGCCAAATCCGTCTCGTGGCGAGATTCGTCGCGAGGAAGATGAGGAGAAAGGGCCTCGCCTCCATGGCTGTGCAAGTCACCGAAAACACCCCCACCGTCGCTCTGGGCCCCGCCGCCGCGCTGTCCTGCCGCGAGTGCGGCACGCGCTTCCCGCTCGGCCCGATCTTCGCGTGCCAGGAATGTTTCGGGCCGCTCGAAGTCGCCTACGACCTGCCGAGCGGCGACCCCGAGAGCCTGCGGAAGCAGATCGAGGCCGGTCCGGACAACATCTGGCGCTACGCCCCGCTGCTGCCGGTCCCCGCGGACGTGGCCGACAAGCCCAACCTGAACCCCGGTTTCACCAAGCTCGTCAAGGCCGACCGGCTCGCCGCCGAGCTGGGCGTCACCGGCGGGCTGTATGTGAAGGACGACTCCGGCAACCCGACGCACTCCTTCAAGGACCGCGTCGTGGCGATCGCCGTCGAGGCCGCCCGCGCCTTCGGCTTCACCACGCTCTCCTGCTCCTCCACCGGCAACCTCGCCGGTGCCGTCGGCGCCGCCGCCCGCCGCGCCGGTTTCAAGTCCTGCGTCTTCATCCCGCACGACCTGGAGGCCGGCAAGGTCGTCATGGCCGCGGTCTACGGCGGCGACCTGGTGGGCATCGAGGGCAACTACGACGACGTCAACCGCTTCTGCTCGGAGCTCATCGGCGACCCGCTGGGCGAGGGCTGGGGCTTCGTCAACGTCAATCTGCGTCCGTACTACGGCGAGGGTTCCAAGACTCTCGCGTACGAGATCTGTGAGCAGCTGGGCTGGCAGCTCCCGGACCAGATCGTCATCCCGATCGCGTCCGGCTCGCAGCTCACGAAGATCGACAAGGGGCTCAAGGAGCTGATCGCCCTCGGCCTGGTCGAGGACAAGCCGTACAAGATCTTCGGCGCCCAGGCGGAGGGCTGTTCGCCGGTGTCCACGGCCTTCAAGGCCGGGCAGGACGTCGTACGCCCGCAGAAGCCGAACACCATCGCCAAGTCACTGGCGATCGGCAACCCGGCCGACGGTCCGTACGTGCTCGACATCGCCCGCCGTACGGGTGGCGCTGTGGAGGACGTCAACGACGAGCAGGTCGTGGACGCGATCAAGCTGCTGGCCAGGACGGAAGGGATCTTCGCGGAGACCGCGGGCGGCGTGACCGTCGGCGTGACCAAGAAGCTCATCGAGGCCGGTGTCCTCGACCCCGCCCTGACCACCGTCGTCCTGAACACCGGTGACGGTCTCAAGACGCTGGACGCGGTCGCCCCGACCACCGGGCCCACGGCGACGATCCGTCCGGATCTGGACGCATTCCGCGCTGCCGGCCTGGCAGGCTGAGGCCGTCGGCCGGTCCGCGGACACGGCCGAGCCACCGCCCCGCACTCGTACTCCGTATTTCCTGGAAGGCTGAACCATGAGCGTCAAGGTCCGCATCCCCACCATCCTCCGCACGTACACCGCCGGCCAGGCCGAGGTCCCCGCCGAGGGCGCGACCCTCTCCGAGGTGATCGCCGACCTGGAGCAGAACCACCAGGGCATCGCGGCCCGTGTGCTGGACGACGCCGGCAAGCTGCGCCGCTTCGTGAACGTGTACGTCAACGACGACGATGTGCGCTTCGAGCAGGGCCTGGAGACGCCGACCCCGGACGGCGCGGGCATCTCGATCATTCCGGCAGTGGCCGGCGGCTGCTGATTTTTCGCCATCTCTTCGCCTGCTTGACCGGAATTGCCCCGTCCGCCAGAAAGCGGACGGGGCAATTCCATGTTGTGAAAGGGGATACCATTGGGGTGATCCCCCTCCGGATATCACCCGGCGCGTGCCGAACGCATATGTGTTCGCGATCAGTTGTGCCCAAAGTGTGTGCGGTATTTGTCGCCTAGGTGCGCTATGCCCGGCCCGACTTGCCCTGGAGAACCGGGATTTCACCGCATATTGCCGATTCTCCGGCCCCAGAATTCTCGTCCGATTGACCTGTTGCTCTGGGCATCTGTGCAGATACATTCAGCGGCGGTCGACGCGTTCCGGCGCACACCCCACGGGCCTTTCGCGGGGTGAGGTCTGACCCGGGTCCGCGGAGTGCGGTCCTGCGCAAGGGCCAGTAATAGGGGAGTTAGGCATGGCTCAGGGCACCGTCAAGTGGTTCAACGCGGAGAAGGGGTACGGCTTCATCGCGGTCGACGGTGGTGCGGATGTTTTCGTCCACTACAGCGCGATCCAGATGGACGGCTACCGCACCCTCGAGGAAGGTCAGCGGGTCGAGTTCGAGATCTCGCAGGGCCAGAAGGGGCCGCAGGCGGACATGGTCCGGGTGGCCGGCTGAGGCGCCGACCGACTGCTGCGTAGGGAAGGCCCGTACCCCGTCGGGGGTGCGGGCCTTCTGCTGTCCGCCGTCGGCGGACAGCGGGGCCGGCGGAGGCGGGCGGGTCGCCGCGGGACGTCCGTGTCCACGCAGGTCCACCCGTGCGCACCCGTCACTCGGCCACCACTTCCGTCGGAGGGTTCTTCGAAGCTGCCTTGCACTCAAGGGGTGCGAGTGCTAATCATTGCGTTAGCACTCTCCCAGTGAGAGTGACAAAGAAGGACCGGGTCGGTGAGGCCCGTAGGCCGCGTGGGGCAAGGAACCACACAGGTCTGCAGGTCGTCCGTCGCGGGCGCCAGCGCGGTCCGGAGCAATCCACCCCAGTCCGGGAGGACCACTTCACATGGCCAAGATCATCGCGTTCGACGAGGAGGCACGGCGCGGTCTCGAGCGCGGGATGAACCAGCTCGCCGACGCCGTCAAGGTCACCCTCGGCCCCAAGGGCCGCAACGTCGTCCTCGAGAAGAAGTGGGGCGCCCCCACGATCACCAACGATGGTGTTTCCATCGCCAAGGAGATCGAGCTCGAGGACCCGTACGAGAAGATCGGCGCCGAGCTGGTCAAGGAGGTCGCGAAGAAGACGGACGACGTCGCCGGTGACGGCACGACGACCGCGACCGTCCTGGCCCAGGCTCTGGTCCGCGAGGGCCTGCGCAACGTAGCCGCCGGCGCCAACCCGATGGCCCTCAAGCGCGGTATCGAGCGTGCCGTCGAGGCCGTCTCCGCCGCCCTGCTGGAGCAGGCCAAGGACGTGGAGACCAAGGAGCAGATCGCTTCGACCGCCTCCATCTCCGCCGCTGACACCCAGATCGGCGAGCTGATCGCCGAGGCCATGGACAAGGTCGGCAAGGAAGGCGTCATCACCGTCGAGGAGTCCCAGACCTTCGGTCTGGAGCTGGAACTCACCGAGGGTATGCGCTTCGACAAGGGCTACATCTCGGCGTACTTCGCGACCGACATGGAGCGCATGGAAGCCGCGCTCGACGACCCGTACATCCTGATCGTCAACTCCAAGATCAGCAGCGTGAAGGACCTGCTGCCGCTCCTGGAGAAGGTCATGCAGTCCGGCAAGCCGCTGCTGATCATCGCCGAGGACGTCGAGGGCGAGGCCCTGTCGACCCTGGTCGTCAACAAGATCCGTGGCACCTTCAAGTCCGTCGCCGTCAAGGCCCCGGGCTTCGGTGACCGCCGCAAGGCCATGCTCGGCGACATCGCCATCCTCACCGGTGGCACCGTCATCTCCGAGGAGGTCGGCCTCAAGCTGGAGAACGCCGGTCTCGAGCTGCTCGGCCGCGCCCGCAAGGTCGTCATCACCAAGGACGAGACCACCATCGTCGACGGTGCCGGCGACAGCGAGCAGGTCCAGGGCCGGGTCAACCAGATCCGCGCCGAGATCGAGAACAGCGACTCGGACTACGACCGCGAGAAGCTCCAGGAGCGTCTGGCGAAGCTGGCCGGCGGCGTGGCCGTCATCAAGGCCGGTGCCGCCACCGAGGTCGAGCTCAAGGAGCGCAAGCACCGCATCGAGGACGCCGTTCGCAACGCGAAGGCGGCCGTCGAGGAGGGCATCGTCGCCGGCGGTGGCGTCGCCCTGCTCCAGGCCTCCCAGGTCTTCGAGAAGCTGGAGCTCGACGGCGACGAGGCCACCGGCGCCAACGCGGTGAAGCTGGCCCTGGAAGCCCCGCTCAAGCAGATCTCCGTCAACGGCGGCCTCGAGGGCGGCGTTGTGGTGGAGAAGGTGCGCAACCTGCCCATCGGCCACGGCCTCAACGCCGCGACCGGTGAGTACGTCGACATGATCGCCGAGGGCATCATCGACCCGGCGAAGGTCACGCGCTCCGCGCTCCAGAACGCCGCCTCCATCGCGGCGCTCTTCCTCACCACCGAGGCCGTCATCGCCGACAAGCCGGAGAAGGCCGCCGCCGGCGGCGCTCCGGGCGGCATGCCGGGCGGTGACATGGACTTCTGATCCCCGGATCAGAACGCTGATCCTCCCGGATCACGTCCAGACGTACGTCGGGGCGGCACCCTCCTCCCAGGGGGTGCCGCCCCGGCGGCGTTTCATGGGGGCGCGTCCAACGGCGGTGCCGTTGGCGGGCGGGGCCGAGGCTTGGCGTTGGCCCCGCTACCGCCGACGGCCGATGAGGCACCCCGCGACGCCCAACACCGCGGCCACGGCCAGCATCGCGGCTCCGCCGAGAGTGGCCGGTCCGGGCGGGCCGTCGCGGTCCAAGGTGCTTTCGTAGACGACCTGGACCAGGGTATTTCCGTGTGCCGCGGGCAGTGAGGGCAGTGGCGCGTACGGAGGCGGCGCCTCGCCCCACAGGACCAGTGCCACCCCGCCGGCGGCCACCACGAGAACGGTGAGTGCCACGGCCAGCCTGGCGCGCCAGGGACGGTGTAACCGGATCAGCATGGCGCCGACCCTACTGCGGCGGAGTGGCGTCGACAGGGGGCGCGGTCCGGGTGCGGTCCGTCCCCGGTCCGGGTGTGATCCGTCCGCCCTCCGGGTGTGATCCGTCCGCATTCCGCCCAAACACCGCACCTTCACGCCTTCTTCGCCATTTGGCTACAACCCTCCCTGCCCCTCGCAGGTCTCTTGTGAGTCAACTGCCGCACAGGTACCGGGAAGCGACTCCCCCGCACAGGTACGGGGGAGAGGCTCCCGCACAGGTACCGGGAAGCGACTCCCGCACAGGTGCCGGTGGAGACTCGCGCCCCGGGCCGCGGCGGTTCGGACACACCATTCGGTTGTGGACGCCCCGCGCGTCCCGCAGGCAGCAGGAGAGTCCCGCATGCCCCAGCACCTCCGTACGACCCTGGCCACCGCCGCCGCCACCGCGCTGGCGGCCGGGCTGCTGACGGCCGCCACCGGCACCGCCGCGGCCGCGGACCACGCCGCGCCGGCCGCCAACGGCCGCCAGGGCGATTTCAACGGCGACGGCTACCGCGATCTTGCGGTGGCCGCGCCCTCCGCCACCGTCGACGGGAAGAAGGGCGCGGGCGCCGTCACCGTGCTCTACGGTTCGGCGCACGGCGTGGACGCCTCCCGGCGCACCACGCTCACCCAGAACTCCCCGGGCGTCCCCGGCGCGGCCGAAGCCGACGACCTCTTCGGCGCGAGCCTCGCCACCGGTGACTTCAACTCCGACGGCTTCGCCGACCTCGCCGTCTCCGCCCCGTACGAGGACATCGCGGCCGATGCCGACGCCGGCACGATTCAGATCCTGTGGGGCGCTTCCGGCGGCCTCTCCGGAAACGGCGGCGTCGCCCTCGCCGACCCGGCCCCCACCCAGCACGACCGCTTCGGCGCGGCGCTGGCCGCCGGCGACTTCGACCGTGACGGCAAGGCCGACGTCGCGGTCGGCACGTCCGCCCCGACGCTGCACGTCTTCAAGGGCGGCATCGGCAGGTCCGGAGCCCCGGGCGCGCGCACGGCCCTCGCCCTGCCCGTCGTCGGCGGGCCCACCAGCGGCGTCCTCCAGCTGACCGCGGGCGAGGTCACCGACCAGGGCTACGCCGACCTCGTCGTCAGCGCCTACGACAAGAACGCCCCCCACTACAGCACCAATTACTACCTGCCCGGCACCCCGGCCGGCCTCTCCGGCGCCGGCCTCAAGCGGCTGCCCGGCGGCTTCATCACGGCCATCGGCGATGTCGACGGCGACGGCTTCGGCGACCTCGTCACCGGCATGCTCTTCGACGACCGGGTCCCCGGCAGCACCAAGGGCGGCAAGGTCAACGTCATCCACGGCTCGGCGAACGGCCCGCGCCTGGACCGCATCGACGCCATCACCCAGGAGTCCGGCGCCGTGCCCGGCAGCTCCGAAAAGGGCGACAAATTCGGCTACGAGGTCACCCTCGGCGACACCAACGGTGACGGCATGCAGGACCTGGCCATCGGCGTCGCACACGAGACCCTCGACGGCGTGAGCAAGGCCGGGGCGGTCACCGTCCTGCGCGGCTCGCCCTCCGGTATCGACACCTCGCAGCACATCCAGTACTTCCACGAGAACTCCCCGGGCGTCCCCGGGGCCAGCGAGAAGGACGACTACTTCGGCGGCGAGGTCGTCCTCTCCGACCTCAACGGTGACAAGAAGGCCGACCTGACGGTGGGCGCCACCTACGAGGACGGCGGCAACGGCGGGCTCATCACCCTCCCCTCGGACGGCAGCAGCCTCACCGCCACGGGTTCCCGCTACATCAGTCCGTCCGACGTCGGCATCTCGACGGCGGGCGCGCCGGAGTTCGGGAGCGTCATCGCGGGGTGAGGGCCGTGTAGCACGCGGAGGCGGCCCGAGGGCGGCGCAAGCACCAGATCGGGGTCCGCGGCTTGAGCAGCCACGGACCCCGAGTGGGGGTCAGACGCCGTGCAACGAACCTGACTTGACGCCCTCGACGAACGCCGTCCAGGCCGGCGCCCGGAACGCGAGCGCCGGACCGTGCGGGTCCTTGGAGTCACGGACGGGCACGATGCCGGGGTGGTCGTCGGAGACTTCGAGGCAGTTGCCGCCCTCACCACCGCTGTGGCGGGACTTACGCCATTGGGCGGCGCCGGGGAAGTCCCGGGCTACCTCAAGGCAGTCGCCGCCGTCGCCACCGCTGTAGCTGGACTTGTGCCAGGTGGCCGAGTGCAGGCCGTACTCAGGACTGATCCTCATGCGCGTAATCCTCCGCCACTGATTCGATCAGGGCCAGGGATTCCTGGGGTGACAGTGCGCTGGCCCCAAGCAAATCGTAAGTCAGTTCGTGACGGGCGACCGTAGCCGGATCGTCCTGCAGGCGGCCAGTTCCCAAGCTTTGAAGGTAGGCGAGTGGAGGCGCGTCCTCGAAGGTCATGAGTTTGAGGGATCCGTTCATTGCTGCGTGAGCCCCCGCCGTAAGCGGCAGCACCTGCACAATGATCCGGTGTCGCCTGCATAGTTCAGTGATGTGCCGTAGCGCCTCTGCCATGACTCCTGCACCACCTACCCGTCGGCGTAGCACGGCCTCGTCCAGTACTGCCCACAACAGCGGGGTCGTTGGATGAGTCAGCAGGTGGGCCCGCTCAAGCCGCGCAGACACCAGCTCGTCGATGACATCGTCCGGCGCCGTCGGCTGGTACGCGCGGCAGACCGCCCATGCATACGCCTTCGTCTGCAACAGCCCCGGAATCAGCTGCGGCGCGTACTCCCTGATCGCCGTGGCGATGGCTTCCGCCTCCGCCGCTTCCGCGAAGTGATCCGGGTACTTCGACTTCTTCGCGGCCTCGCAGTTGCGGACGAAGTAGCCGTCCGTCGCCAGGATCTCGTCCATCTTGACGGCGTATTCCATCTGCATCCGCCGCGTCCCTGCCTCCAGCTGGCCGATGAACGAGCCGCTGACGAAGAGGGGACTGCCGAGTTCCTCCTGGGTGAGGCCCGCCTCTTCACGTTTGTGTCGTAACTCGGCCCCGAGCATGGCGCGGGGTGACGAAGACGGGTCGAGGGGCTTGGGTCCGGGCATCGCAGCAACTCCCTGTTACACACGATCGGTTGTTGGGTCTGCGTCTCTATGCAGGCTAGACCTGTAGCCGCCACGCTGTGTGCACAACCGGAACACTCAGCGTGGAAGGTGATGGAGAGAAATGTTGACGGCGCGTGATCGGGTACGGCAGGCCGAGGTTGTCATGGTGGAACTACAGACCGCACTCCGAGCAGTGGGGGTCACCCTGCCCTCCCTCTGCGTCGACCCGGTGTCGTGCGCGAGCAGCGTCATGGCGCCACTGGTCGAGCTGGGGCGCTGCAACCTGGACACCGCCCAGCGCCTGGCCGACGTACTGGCGGAGTACGCCAAGACCGCCGCTCCCGGACACGGCACGGAGGAGCGGCAGCCGTGATTCCGGCGCTCGGCAGCTATGCGGTGGACGGGCGGGACGGGCGCGTCGGGCGGGTCGTGGGCCAGGAGGGGCCGTGTGTGCAGCTCCGGCCGCCCGGCGGCGGCCGGTCGTGGAACTGCCCGCCGTACTTATTACGCGCCGCCCCGCCGTCCGCCGTACTGGCGGCCCGGGTCAGGGAATTGAACTGGCAGAGCCGGATGCCGTGACCGGGGATCACCGGGTGGGACGGGCGTGGGGCCGGTCCAGCTCTTCCGTCCGGTTGACGAACCCGCGTACGTCAGCCCGGGATGTGGACGCCCTCGGGGTGGGTCGGCTTTGCGGACGGGGCCGGGGCCGGGGGTGTGCCGGTCGCTGGGGTGGTGGTGCCGGGGTTGCGAGGCGTGTCGGAGTCGTGGTTGTCGTGGTTAAGGTCCGTCCGCATCTGCCTGCTGAAGCCGAAGAAATAGGTGGCGAGGAAGCCGGTGAGGTAGCCGACGGCCAGGCCCAGGGCGTAGACGACGAGGGTGGTGGTGATGCTCTGGTTGCCCTTGACCAGGGGGAAGAGGGCCCAGCCCGAGGGGCCGATGGCGGTGGAGCCGACGGTGTCGCCGAGTTGGTTGAACAGGCCGACGAAGCCGCCGCCGAACGCGCCGCCTAGGCAGGCGGTGATGAAGGGGCGGCCCAGAGGGAGCGAGACGCCGTAGATCAGGGGTTCGCCGACGCCCAGGAAGCCTGCGGGGAGGGCGGACTTGATGGTCGTACGGATCGAGCGGTTGCGCGGGAGGCGGAGGTAGACGGCGATGGCGGCGCCGACCTGGCCCGCTCCCGCCATGGCGAGGATCGGGAGCAGGACCGTATAGCCCTGCTGCTCGATGAGGGTGGTGTGGATGGGGATGAGGGCCTGGTGGAGGCCGAGCATCACGAGGGGGAGGAAGAGGCCGCCCAGGATGAAGCCGGCGAACGCGCCGCCGTGGGCCAGCAGCCAGCCGGCGAACGAGCCGATGGCGGTGGAGACCTCGCCCGCGACGAACATCAGGCCGAAGATCGTGACCAGGCCCGTGACCAGGACGGTCAGGGTGGGGGTGAGGAGCACGTCCAGTGCCTCGGGGACCCGGACCCTTCCCCACGCTCTCGAATGCGCCCGGCCGGGGAAGACTCCGTTGCGGCACCACTTCTCCACCCGGACGGCGAGCAGCGCCGCGGCCAGTGCGCCGAGGACGCCGCCCTGGCCCGGTGCGAGCTTCTGGCCGAAGGCCGTGACGTGGGAGATGCCCGGGAAGACGATGATCGCGGCGACCGCACCGCCGAGGATGGGGGTGCCGCCGAACTCCTTGGCGGTGTTGTAGCCGACGAAGACGGCGATGAGGGACATGAAGCCGGAGGCGATGGCGGCCAGGGCCGGGACGACGGACGGCAGCCAGCCGAGGTTGGTCAGCAGGCCGTTGATCCCGGCGACGATGCCGCAGCCGATCAGGGCCGGGATCAGCGGGACGAAGATATTGGCGATCCGGCGGAGGAACAGCTTCACCGGGGTGGCGTTCCGGGACTTCTGCCGGGCCTTGAGGGCGGCGCCCTGGGCGGCCAGCTCCTCGGCGGTGCCGGCGGGCGGGGCGGTGGCGGGCGAGGCGGCGCCTGGCGGGGCGGCCTCAGGCGTGGGTTCCGGGGTGGAGGGTGGTGTGGCGGCCAGGGGGCCGGCGGCCGGTGCTGCGGCCTTCGGTTCCGGGGGTGGTTCCGTGCTGCGGGCCTGTTCGGCCAGGCGCTCGAACTCGGGGGTGACCCGGGCGACCGTCCCGGGGCCCAGCACGATCTGGTACGTGTCGTCCTCGACCACGCCCAGGACGGCCGGCAGTGCCTTGAGGGCTTCGTCCTGGACCAGGGAGCGGTCCTGGATGCCGAGGCGGAGCCGGGTCATGCAGTGGGCGATGGAGGTGAGGTTCCTGGCGCCGCCGACGAGAGGGAGGATCGCGGCGGCGGTGGCGCGGTTCTTGTCTTCGGGCATATGCGGTGCCTTGCTGTGGAGACCAACCAGGGGAGGAGTGGGCGGTGTCGGGCGGGCTGAGGCCCGGCCCGGGGCGGTGTGCGTGAGGTGGTGGGTGGTGGTGGGATCTTCGAGGGGCGGCAGAACGCAGCGGGTCAGCGGATGTCAGCGGTCATGGCGTCAGAGGGCCTTGGCGGCCTGGAGGGCCTCGCGGAGATGGCCGTCGGCGGCTTCCAGGAGGCGGGCGGCGGTGGGGCCGTCGACTCCGCCGAGGAGGGTGAGGATGGCGTTCTTCACCTCGCCGTTCGTGATGCGGAGCGCCGTCTCGATCTCCAGGTCGGTGGCGCCGGTGGCGAGCGCGACGATGCGGCGCGAGCGGGCCCGCAGCTTTTCGTTGGAGGCGCGGACGTCGACCATCAGATTCCCGTAGGTCTTGCCCAGGCGGATCATGGTGATGGTCGAGAGCATGTTGAGGACCAGCTTCTGGGCGGTGCCCGCCTTGAGCCGGGTGGAGCCGGTCAGGAGTTCGGGGCCGACCACGATCTCGATGCCGTGCTCGGCGGCCTCGGCCAGTGCGGAATCGGCGTTGCAGGACAGGCCGATGGTCAGGGCGCCCAGGTCGCGGGCGTATTCGACGGCCCCGATCGCGTACGGCGTGCGGCCGGAGGCGGAGATGCCGACGACGGTGTCCACGTCGGTCAGGCCGATGCCGGTCAGATCCTCGACGGCGAACTTCTTGCTGTCCTCGGCGCCCTCGACGGCGGTGACCATCGCGGACGGGCCGCCCGCGATCAGCCCGAGCACCTCGGAGGGATCGGTGTTGAAGGTCGGCGGGCACTCGCTGGCGTCCAGCACCCCGAGACGGCCGGCCGTACCGGCGCCCGCGTAGATCAGCCGGCCGCCGCGGGCCATGCGCGCGGCGGTGGCGTCGATGGCGGCGGCGATCTCCGGGAGCCGCAGGGCGACGGCGGCGGGGACGGTGGCGTCCTCGCCGTTCATCGTGCGGGCGATGTCCAGGGTCGGGCGGCGGTCGATGTCGGCGAGCTCGGGCCGGAAGGCCTCGGTGGTGAGGGTGTCCAACTGGGCGCGCAGATGGGCGTAGTCGGCGGTGGAGGTCATGGCGTGACGGCTCTTTTCGGGTCGGGCTCGTGGGGGCCGTTGCTGTTCGGCTGCCTCGCCGCGGGGCGCCGCCGCGCCCGCCCGCGCCGCCCGGCGGCACGGGCCCGCAGCGGCGGGTCAGCGAGGTCAGCGCTGGTTGTTGCGTGGTGAATGGCGGTGGGCGAGGGCCTCGTAGGAGGCAGAGAGCGCGGGGGCCGCGGTCTCGTACGTACGCTGCGCGACACCTATGAACAGGCAGTCCACGACCAGCAGCTGGCTCGTCCTGGACGACATCGCGGCGGGGCGCAGCTCGCTCTCGCGGGCCGTGGACGTGGTCAGGATGTAGTCGGCGTACGAGGCGATCTCGCCGTCCGGGCGGCCGGTGATGGCGATCGTCGTGGCGCCGTGGTCGAAGGCCACCCGCAGCGGCTCTATGACATCGGTGGTCCGGCCGGAGTGTGTGATCGCGAGGGCGACGTCACCGGTCCGCATCTGCACCGCGTTCGTCACGGCCAGATGGGGGTCCGCGTGCGCATGCGCGATCAGGCCGATGCGCAGCAGCTTCTGGACGAGGTCCTGGCCGACGAGGTTGGAGGCCCCGATGCCGTACACATCGATGCGGCGGGCACCGGCGAGCGCGGCGACGGCGGCTTCGAGCTGGGTGACGTCCAGCGCCGCGGCCGTGTCGGCCAGGCACTGCTGCTCTTCCTGCGCCAGCTTTGCGACGACGTCGACGAGGGAGTCGTCGACCGCTATGTCGGCGGTCACCGCGGGGGCGCCGCCGGCCGCCTGCTGCGCGGCGAGCGCGGCGAGGGCGAGGCGCAGATCGCGGTAGCCCGGGTAGCCGAGCAGCCGGGAGGTCCGCACGACGGTGGCTTCGCTGGTGCCCGTGCGCTCCGCGAGGCCGGTGACGGTGAGGGCGGCGCAGCCGGCCGGGTCGCTCGCGACGGTCTCGGCGACCCGCTGCATGGAGCGGGTCATCGTCGGGGCGAGGGTGCGGACCTTGGCGGCCAGTGCGGCGGGGGCGGGTGGGGCCGGGGCCGGTCGGGTCTCGACGGCCACGTCCTTGAAAGTTTCCTTCACGCTACTGCTCACGCTTGAAAAGTAATTTCATCGACGCCCGGCGTCAATACCCTCTGTGAGTGCTGTGGACAAAGCGCATGATCCCGCCGCGGGCTGTGGACGGCGCCGATCGCCGGTGGAGGGTCGGGGGACAATGGGTGGCATGGAGCTGGAACAGGCATTGCACGCCGCGCGGGCGCTGGTGCTCGCCGACCTGATGGCGGACAAGGTGGCCGACGCCGACATCGTCTCGCTCGTGGAGGATGCGGTCGTCCACCGCCGGTGGTGGGTGGAGCAATGGCCTGAAGGCGCGGCATTCGTCGCAGGACTGATAGCGCAGGACGTCCAGGACGCCCTGCTGGACCGGTACGGCCGCTGGCCGCTGTGTCCCGTGTGCACGGAGTCGGGCGATCCCCATGCGCTCGACGTCGAACCGGAGTTGGGGCCCGATCCGCATTGGGTCTGCCCCAAGACGGCGGTCGCGGTGGCCCCGGTCGGGCAGCTGCGTGACCCCATGGAGGGCTGAGGTGGTTGATGGTGCGGCGGGCTGACGTGGCGAACGGGCCGGCGGGCTGACGTGGCGATCTACATCGATCCGCCCACCTGGCCCGGGCACGGCCGGATGTGGTCGCATCTGGTCAGCGACCATTCCTTCGACGAACTGCACGCCTTCGCGGCCGGGATCGGCGCGCCCCGGCGGGCGTTCGAACGCGACCACTACGACCTGCCGGCCGAGCGGTACGGCGACGCGGTGCGTGCCGGGGCCGTGGAGGTCGGCAGCAAGGAGCTGCTGCGCCGGCTGACGGCCGCGGGCCTGCGCCGACCCAAGAACCGGCCGGCGCCGCGGGGATGAGGCCGTCGGCGCGGTGGGCGTGAGGCCGTCGGCGTCGCGGGTGTGAGGCCGTCGGCGTCGGCCCGGGAGCCGTCGCCCCGCGGCACCCCCCGTACGGCCCGCTGCGGCGCGTCGTAGCGGCGGCGGGATGGCGGGCCCCCGCACGATGGGCCTGACCGCGCGCCGTACCGAAAGGGGACAGCCATGTCAGCCGGCGAACCGGGCCGGGACCCGGCCACCACGCTCGACCCGGACTACAGCAGTGAGGACGCCACGGCGACCGCATGGCCCGCGGCCATCGGCGGTATGACCGAGGCGGAGATCTTCTGGCTCTCCACCGTCCGGCCCGACGGCCGTCCGCATGTCACCCCGCTGCTCGCCGTCTGGTCGGACGGCGCCCTCCACTTCTGCACCGGTCCCGGCGAACGCAAGGCCAAGAACCTCGAAGCCAACGCCCACTGCGTGCTGACGACCTCGACGGCCGGTGGCAACGACCTGCATGCGGGGCTCGATGTGGTCGTCGAGGGCGACGCGGTGCAGGTCGGCGACGAGCCGACGTTGCGCCGGCTGGCCGAGCTCTATGAAGAGAAGTACGGCAGCGACTGGCACTTCGACGTCCGCGACGGCGCCTTCCACGGGGAGGGCAACCGGGCCGTGGTCTTCCGGGTCGAGCCGGTCACGGCCTTCGGTTTCGGGCGGGGGGAGACGTACAGCCAGACACGGTGGAGGTTCGACGGCGGGGAGTGACCGGTGGGAGGAGGGGGCGGCGCCGTGGCATCTTCCGAGGCGCGCCCCCAGGGCTCAGTGCTGCTGCCCCGTTGCCCCCGTTGCCTCCGCTGCCTTGTGCAAATCCGGTGCGGGGGTGGCGGCGGCCGAGGAGGCGATCAGCCGGGAGCGGCTCGTCGTGCGGTGCAGCCGGAAGGCGAGAGCCGTCGTGCCGACGGCCCCCGCGGCCAGCGCGGCGCCGGTCCAGGCCACGGACGGGTAGCCCCAGCCCGCCCCGATGGTCAGGCCGCCGAGCCAGGGGCCGAGGGTGTTGCCGATGTTGAAGGCGGCGGTGGTGGTGGCGCCGGCCAGCGTCGGCGCGGCGTTCGCCACGTTGAACATCCGGGCGTTGAGCGCCGGGGCCGTGGTGAACGCGGTCACCCCGAGCATCAGGGAGAGCGCGATGGCGGCGAGGGGGCTGTGCGCGGTCAGCGCCAGGACGGTCAGCACGAGCGTGGACGCGATGATGCCGCCGAAGAGCGTCCCGAAGAGATGCGCGTCCGCGATCCGGCCGCCGATGAACGTACCGATCAGCGCGCCGACGCCGAAGAGCGCCAGCACCGTCGGCACCCAGCTCTCGGCCAGGCCGGCGGTGTCGGTCAGCAGCGGCGAGAGGTACGAGAAGAGCGCGAAGACCGCGGCGCCGTTCAGGGCCGTGGCGGTCAGCGCCAGCCAGACCTGCTTGTCCTTGTAGATGGTCAGCTCGCGGCGCAGCTGCGGGCGGTCGTCGCCGGTGGGCACGGCCGTACGCGGCACCAGTGCGACCACGCCGAGCAGACCGATCGCGGCCAGTCCTGAGACGGCCCAGAAGGCGGCGCGCCAGCCGGCGTGCTGGCCGAGCAGTGCGCCCGCCGGGACGCCCGCGATGTTCGCGATGCTCAGACCGCCGACCATCACTGCCATCGCGCGGGCCCGTGCGGTCACCGGCACCAGCGAGACGGCGACCGCCGCGCCGACCGCCCAGAATCCGGCGCAGGCCAGCGCGCTCACCACGCGGGAGACGAACAGCACGCCGTAGGACGGCGCCAGGGCGCCCGCCACCTGGCCCAGGCCGAAGACGGCGAGCAGCGCGATCAGGGTCGTCCGGCGCGGGAGCCGGAGCGTCGCGGCGGCGAGCACCGGGGCGCCGACCACCATGCCGATGGCGAATGCGGAGACCAGCAGCCCGGCCTGCGGAATCGAGACCTGAAGGTCGCGGGCGAGCGGCTGGAGGATCCCGGAGAGCATGAACTCGGACGTGCCGAGAGCGAAGACGGACAGGCCGAGGACGTACACGGCTATGGGCAGGCGGGCGCGGTCGGACGGTGCTGGCATATCAGCTACTAACAGCGGTAGGACGGCTCACATTCCCGGTGGGCGCGGCCCCCGGGGGGCGGCCCGGGGGGACACGCTCTACGCACCCCGCAGCAGATCCAGCTCCGTGGCGAGGTTGCGCCGGGCGAGGTGTTCCCAGCGGTCGTAGCCGCGGGGGGTGTGGAACAGGCGGGGCAGCGAGAGGAGTTGGGAGAGTACGGCGGAGCGGCCGGCGAGGAAGTCGGGGTCGGGGACGAAGGCGTACTCGTCGCGGACCGCGGCGGCGTAGGCGGCGTATTCGTCGGGGGAGCCGGCGAGCACGGCGAGATCGGCGTCACACAGGACCTCGCCGTCGGGGTCGTCGGGCGCCGGGTCGTGGGTGACGGTGAGCCGGACCAGGCGGGCGACCTCGGCCGTGCGGGCGGCGCCGATGCCCAGCTCGGGCAGTGCGCGCTCGGCGAGGGCCGCGCTGCGTTCCTCGTTCTCGGAGCGGTCCGGGCGGTAGACGGCGTCGTGGAACCACGCCGCCAACTGGACGGCGGACAAGTCGTCGGCGTGCTCGGCCAGTTCGTCGATGCGGTAGAGGACCGCGGCCAGATGGTCGACGGTGTGATAGCGGCGTTGCGGTTCGCGCCAACGGGACAGGAGGTTGTCCGCGTACGGGGCGGGGTCGGGTGCCGTGGGGTTCTTCTTGCCGCGGGCCTCGGCGACGGTCACGGCCCAGCGCTGCCGCAGCTCCGGCGCCGGGTCGGTGCTGTCTGCCGTACGGGACACGGAAGTCATGCCAGCCATTGTGCCCCGGGCCCCGGGAAACCGGGCCGGAGGGCGGTGTCGGGTCAGGCGGGTGACGTGGTCCGGCGGGGTGGCGTGGTCCGGCGGGGCGTCCGCCCGGTGGCCGGTCGTCGGTGGCCGGTCGTCGGCCGCCGGTCATCCGGGTAGGTGTACGGGTGAGGCGTACGGGCGGATTCCGGCCGCGCCGGTGGTGAGGCGGCCCCGGGAATGCCGGATGGCGCTTACTCTGGGATATTGGACTAGACCTGTTGTGGCGGCGGTCCGTCTCGTCACGCCGTCGCCGTCGCCGTCGCCGTCTCCATCTCCATCACCCTCGTCATCATCGTCGTCGTCATCGAAGGATTGGGTCATATGAGCAAGCGCGCGCTCCTGGAGGTGATCGCGCTCGGCCCGCAGGACGCGGTCGCCGCCCAGGCCGGCGGGGCCGACCGCCTGGAGCTGGTCACGGACATGGCGGCCGATGGGCTCACCCCGCCCCGGGCCACGTTCGCGGCGATCCGGGCGGCTGTCGACATCCCGCTGCGGGTGATGCTGCGGGCCGCCGACGGCTTCGCGGCCGGGGACGTGGCGGCGCTGTGCGAGGAGGCGGCGGCGCTGCGGGCGGCGGGCGCCGAGGAGTTCGTCCTCGGCTTTCTGACGCCGGACGGGCGGCCGGATCTCGATGCCGTGGCGGCGCTGACCGAGGTGATCGACGGCTGCCGCTGGACCTTCCACCGGGCCATCGACCGGGCCGCCGACCGGGACGCACTGCGCAAGGAGCTGTCGGCGGCGGCCGGTGCCGCGGGGCTCGACACCTACCTGACGGCCGGTGCCGCGCAGGGCGTCGACGAGGGGCTGACGACGCTGCTGGCCGAGCAGGCGCGTACGGCGGCGGGCGAGCAAGGGTATGCGCCGCGGATCCTGGTCGGCGGCGGGCTCGGACTCGGTCATCTGCCGGCGCTGCGGGCGGCCGGTCTCGACGCGTTCCACATCGGGGGCGCCGCCCGGCCCGCCGGCTGGTCGGCGCCGGTGGATGCGGCGGCGGTGCGGGAGTGGCGTCAGGCGCTGGACCAGCCCGTCGCGCAGCGGGCCTGACCGCCGCCCGGCGGGCCCCGGGCGCAGGTGCGCCGTCCCGGGCCACCGCACGCGCACACGCGCCCTGGGGCCCGCCGCTCGCCCGCTTCCTCAACTCCCTTCGGCGTGGCACTGTGTGACGGGTGTCACGGCAGCAGGACCGGGGGAGGGTGACACGGCATGACCGGCATGGGGATGAAGCCGCTCAGTGGCGACGATCCGCAGCGGCTCGGCGTCTACCGGCTGCTGGGGCAGCTCGGTTCGGGCGGCATGGGGCGGATCTATCTGGCGCGGTCCACGGTGGACGGCTCGCTCGTCGCGGTCAAGACGCTGCTCGCCGAGGGGGTCGTCAGCGACACCGACCGGCGGCGGTTCGCCCGCGAGGTGACGCTGGCCCGGCGGATCGAGAGCGCCTATACGGCCCGGGTGCGGGACTCCGACCCGGACGCCGAGCGGCCCTGGATGGCCATCGAGTACATACCGGCGCCCGCGCTGTCCGAGCTCGTCCGCAGCGCGGGACGGCTGCCGGGCTCGGCGGTGCGCTGGATCGCGGCGGGCACCGCGAAGGCCCTGGTGCTGCTGCACGACGCGGGCATCGTCCACCGGGACGTCAAACCCCAGAACATCCTGCTGCCGCTGGACGGGCCCCGCCTCATCGACTTCGGCATCTCGCACGCCAACGACATCACGCGTACCTCGCTGACGCTGGGCACCATCGCCTTCACCTCGCCGGAGCAGGCGCGCGCCGAGCCGTCCACCACGGCGTCCGACGTGTACTCGCTGGGCGCCACGCTCTTCCACCTCGCCGTCGGCCGCCCGCCCTACCCCGACACCGTCGACACCATCCGGCTGCTGACCCTCGTGCAGCGCGGGGAACTCGACATGACGGGGCTGCCCAAGGAGCTCGCCCCGCTGATCCGTCCCTGTCTGGCCTCCGATCCGGACGAAAGGCCCGAACCGGCCGACGTACTGCGGCAGTTCCTGGAGGAGCTCGACCGGGCGCCCACGTCGCAGCGCGGCGAACGCTGGCTGCCGCCGCGGTGGACCGCACTGATCGAGGCGTATGAGGCCCGGGGACGGGCCTTACGCGAGGGCGGGGAGGGGCTCACGGCCGATGAGCGGACGCGGCCCGTGCCGCCGCCGGACCCCACCCGCCCCTACACCGCGGAGCGCGCCGCGCACGAAGAGGCGGCGCGCCGGAAGGAGGAAGCGCGGGCGGCGCGCCGGAAGGAGGAGGAAGAGCGGGCGGCGCGCCGGGCGCAGGAAGAGCTCGCCGCGCGCCGGAAGCAGGAGGAGCGGGCCCGCGCCGAGTGGGAGCGCGAGGCGCGCGAGGCCCGGGAGCGCAAGGCCCGCGAGGCCCGGGAGCGCAAGGAGGAGGAGGAGAACCGCAGGCGGGCGGCGGCCAGGGCGCGGGCGACCGCGGAGAGCGAGAAGAAGCAGCGCCGCGCACGCGAGGAGCGGGAGCGGAAGAAGCGCGCCGAACAGGCGCGGCAGGAGCAGCGGGTGCGGGCCTCCGGGCAGACCGGCGCGGCCTCCTCGTCCCGGACCTCCTCGTCCTCCTCCCGGACCGCGTCCGCCCCGCAGACCGGAAAGGCCGCCGCGTCCCGGCCGTCGTCCGCTGCGCGGCCCGCCGCGCAGTCCGCCGACTCCTCGGCCGGCTGCTTCTGGGGGGTGATCGCGGTCATCGCTCTCGTGGTCTTCATCTGGAAGCCCTGGGACGCCGGCGGCACGGCCGGCTCGACGAGCAGCGGCACATCGAGCGGTTCGTCGAGCGGTTCGTCGAGCGGTACGTACACGAGCGGGGGGACCGGTTCGACGCCGACGACCGGTACGTACACGAGCGGTGGGCTGGGTTCCGCGCCGACCCGCGGCAGCTCCACGACCGGCGGGACCACCTCGGCGCCCACCACCTCCGCGCCCCCGACCGTCGTGTCCCGCACCCCCAGCGCGGCCGACCGCGCCTTCACCTCCGTACGGACCGGCGACTGCCTCGACGCCTACCAGAACGGCTACGGCAGTTGGAGCCGTCCGGCACCGCAGCAGGTCGGCTGCGGTGCGGCGGACGCCTATCTGCGGGTGCTGCGGGTGACCCGGTCCGGGGGCGGCTGCCCGTCCGGCGGGGGGCGCGGCAGCTGGTGGCACACCGGTGAGGACTACACGTTCACCAACCTCTGCGTGGAGCGGCAGTTCCGCCGGGGCCAGTGCTTCCTGGCCAAGTCCGCGGCCGGCCGGCCCGGCCCGGCGAACCTCCTCACCGCGTGGAGCTGTGGCGCCGGGCGGGTGCCCTCGGAGTTCAGCTACATCATGCAGGTCACGGCCGTCCTGCCGGCCTCGGCGGGCACGCATGCGTGCCCGGGTGAGCCGGGCCGCTACCGCTACTCGTGGAACGTCCATGACGGCCGGACGATGATCTGCGCCAAGGTCGCCTGACGCCCGCCGGCGGCCGGCCGCTCAGCGGTCGGCCAGCTGTTCCGGCAGCGCCGCCGCATGCACCACCGTCAGGCCGGACACCGGCCGGGTCAGGCAGACGTACAGGCGGCGCAGGCCGGTCCGTTCGTCCGGCTCGCCGTCGACGATCGCGGCCGGCTCGTCCAGGACGACGTAGTCGTACTCCAAACCCTTGGCGAGCGTGGCCGGCACCAGCGTCAGCCGGGCCTCGGCCGAGGTCTCCTCGCCGGGCGCCAGACAGGACACGCCCGCTGCCTCAAGGGCCGTGCGCAGCGCCGGAATACGGGCCTCCGTGGCGATCAGGCCGACCGAGCCCTCCTTCGTCAGCGCCTCGTCGCAGGCCGTGAGGGTGGCATCGGTCAGGTCCGCCGGCTCGACCGTACGGATCTCGAAGTCACCCGCCGACTCGCGGATGGAGGTGGCCTCCGTCAGATCGGGGGCGATGGCGGGCAGCAGCCGGGACGCGTAGGCGATGACCTCGCGCGGTACACGGAAGCCCTGGGTGAGCTCCTCGACGGCCGAGCCGGGCTTGCCCAGGTGGGTCAGCGCCTCCTCCCAGGTGTTGGTCGCCCAAGGGGTGGTGCCCTGGGCGATGTCGCCGAGGACGGTCGCGGAGCCCGTCGTGCAGCGGCGGCCGACCGCGCGGTACTGCATGGGGGAGAGGTCCTGCGCCTCGTCGAGGACCACATGGCCCAGTGACGAGGTGCGCGCCACCAGGTCCATCGCCTCGTCGATCAACACCGCATCCGCGGCGGACCACTTGGCGCTCTTCACGCTGCGGGCCGGCTTGGTCCACAGGATGGTCTTCTGCTCCTCGGGCGTCAGGATCCCCTCGGCCTGCTCGGCCAGGAACTCCGCGTCGCCCAGCAGCCGCAGCACCAGCTTTGCCGGGTCGACCGGCGGCCAGACCGCCTTGACCGCGGCCTTCACCGCGGGGTTGCGGCCACCGCGTCCTGCACCCGGTCGTCCGGCGCCTCGCCCGCCTGCTCCATCCGTACCAGCACGGAGTGGGCGATCCGCTGCGGCAGCGCCTCACGGGCCGCGCCGTAGCGGATGTCCCGGTCCGTCAACTCCTGTACGAGCTCTTCGAGTTCATAAGCAGGTACGCGCCAGCGGCGGGAGCCGCGGACGACCACACAGGGCTCCTGCGGCATCGCGATGTGCGAACGGACCGCCCGCCGCAGCACCTCCGCCATCCGCGCGTCGCCCTTGACCGTCGCGGCGGCCGCCTCGTCCGTGCCGCGGATGTCCACATGCCCGACCAGGTCGTCGACCGTGGCCTGCTTGACCTCCAGCTCGCCGAGGGCCGGCAGCACCTGCTCGATGTAGTGCAGGAACGAGCGGTTCGGGCCGATGACGAGGGTGCCGGACCGGGCCAGCCGCTCGCGGTGCGCGTACAGCAGATACGCGACACGGTGCAGGCCGACCGCCGTCTTTCCGGTGCCCGGCGCCCCCTGCACGCAGACCGAGCCGCCGATGCCGGCCCGCACGATCTCGTCCTGCTCCGGCTGGATGGTGGCGACGATGTCCCGCATGGGGCCGACGCGCGGGCGCTCGATCTCGGACTGGAGGAGCCGGCTGGTCCGTTCGGCCTCCGCGGGGTCGGTGAGGTGCTCGTCCTCGTAGGCGGTCAACTCGCCTGCGGTGTAACCGAAACGGCGGCGCAGCCCGAGGTCCATCGGGTCCTTCTTGGAGGCCCGGTAGAACGGCTGGGAGACGGGCGCGCGCCAGTCGATGACCATGGGGTCGCCGTCGGCGTCGTGGACGTGCCGCCGCCCGATGTAGAAGTTCTCTCCCGCGGCACCTTCGGCGAGGTCCATGCCGGGGGCATGGAGATAGTCGAGGCGGCCGAAGAAGAGCGGGGTGTGGGAGAGGTCGGCGAGCGCCTTGATCCGGGCGTCGATCTCGCCCTGGAGGACCTCGGCGTTGACCCAGTTCGCGGTGACGTCGGCGATGTTGAGCGCCTCGGCGTCCTCGCGCATGGCCCGCAGGGCGGCCCGGGAGGCGGCCAGGTGGGACTTTTCGCGCTGGAGCGGGTCGGGGCTCGTGCCCGCCGCGGTCGGGGCGGCGGTGCCGGCCGGGGCGGCGGGCTCGCCGGGGTGGGGGCCGGGTGGCGACGGGCTTTCGGCGTGCAGCGCCGTCGTCGAGGGATGGTGGGCGTGCGAGGGCACGGCGTTGCCTCCGGTGGCAGGTACTTCGGCGGGCGCGCCGAGGTGCGCGGGCGCGGCGGGCCGGTGTCGGTGCGCAGCGCAGGTGATTGCGCCTCGCGGGTCAGCGGCGTGAAGCGAAGGGCCGACCGGTTTCCGACCGGCAGGCGGCACTCCTCGACGGGAGGCAGGCAGACGCGCGATTGTAGTCAGCGGCTCAGGAGGGCGCCAACGGATTTCCGCGGGGTCGCGGCGGTCGTTCCGGGGCGGACGGCCCTGAGGAGCCGCATGCCTCCCTTAGGGGGAGGGGTGGGTCTGGAGTCTGACGTCCGGGGCCTCAGGGATGGACCTATGGACCGATGTGCTGCAATCGCGTGAAATTCATCATGGAGACATGAGCAGCGCAGCGATTCCCCCAGGTTCTGTCCACCCCGTCTCCCTCCACCCGGTCAAGGGCGCCACGGCCCTCGGCGCGGACCCCGGGCGCGGTGCGGCGCCCGCCCACGAGCATCGCTATGTCGTGGGCAACGCGCTCCGCGCCGTCAAGGTCTTCGCCACGGCCGCCTTCAGCGTCGTCGTCATGGGCGAGTACGCGGACGACCCCTCGGATTGATGACAAAGTCCGTGGCCGACTGATGCCACGGACGGCCGGCTCCGCGGGAGAAGCCGCCTCCGGGGCGCCATCCGGATGACCGAAAACCGTTACGGACAGTAGGCCCCGTTCCACTAGCGTCACCACAGAGGGTGCGCTCAGGGCAACGGGGAGGGGTCGAAGGGTGTCTGCCGCCGACGGGACGCGGACGGGGAGACCGGTCCGGGGGCAGGGCATCGCCCGTCCTCGCGTGGTGCTCGCAGCGGCGCTGCTCATGGCATCGCTGGCCGGACTGTGGATGCTGTACCAGCTCCAGCCGCTGCCGATGTCCGATATAGCGGTCTACCGCGCCGAGGGCCAGGCGGCCTCGGCCGGCGGGGATCTCTACGGCTTCACGGTCACGAAGTGGGCGCTTCCGGCCACCTACCCGCCCTTCGCCGCCGTGCTCTTCATACCGACCACCTGGCTCTCGCTCGGCCCGCTCAAGATCATCGCCGTCCTCGTCAACGCGGTCCTCCTCGCGCTGCTGGTCCACCTCTCCTGCAAGGCCGCAGGCCTCGGCAAGGCCGGCCGCGCCGCCCCCGTCATCCTGGCCGCCACCGCGCTCGGCCTCTGGCTGGAGCCCGTCTTCCAGACCTTCGTCTTCGGGCAGGTCAATCTCGCGCTGACCTGCCTGGTCCTGTGGGACCTCTCCCGTCCGGACGGCGCACGCCTCAAGGGGTTCGCCACCGGCATCGCGGCGGGCATCAAGCTCACCCCCGCGCTCTTCGCCGTCTATCTCCTCGTCACGGGCCGGGTGAAGGCCGCGTTCACCGTCCTCGGCGGGTTCCTGGCCTCGGCGCTGCTGGGCTGGCTGGTGCTGCCCGCCGCCAGCATCGAGTTCTGGACGCGGCGGATGTTCGAGACCGGCCGGGTCGGCAAGGCCTGGCTCGTCGACAACCAGTCCCTCCAGGGACTGATCGCCCGCGTGCTGCACGAGCCCGAGCCCGGCCTCCTCTGGGCGGTGCCCGCGCTGCTGACCGCCGCGGCCGGGCTCTACGCCGCCCGCCGGGTGTATCTGCGGCGCGGCCTGGACAGCTGGGGCGTGCTGTGTACGGCCGTCACGGCGCTGCTGGTCTCGCCGATCAGCTGGTCCCACCACTGGGTCTGGTGTGTTCCTCTGCTCGTCGCGCTCGCCGCCCGCACCCGCGGCCACGCCTGGCGCAGGGCACTGCCGGCCGCCGTCACCCTCGCCTTCACCGCCCGCACGATGTGGATGATCCCGCACACCGGCGATCTCGACCTGTCCTTCTCCTGGTGGCAGCAGCCGTTCGCGGCCCCGTACCCCCTGCTCGGTCTCGCCCTGCTGGCTGCCGTGTTCTGGTGGACACGGCAGCTCCCCGGCGTCCGCGAGGCACCGGGCGGCCGCGTCCCGACGCAGCGCGTCGAGCAGGAGCTGTCCAGCGGGTCCCGGGCGGGCTGAGCGGGGCGGCCCGTCCGAGCGGGACGGCCTGTCCGAGCGGGGCGGCCCGTCCGAGCGGGGGCGCCCGGCCAGGTATCCGGGCGGAACGCCGCGCCCGGTACCAGGCCGCCGCCCCGTTCAGCCGGCGTTTCGCGAGACCGCCGCCTCAGGCGTCCTCGTCCGCCGCCAGCAGCTCGTCCGCATCCACGATCCGGTAGGCGTAGCCCTGCTCGGCCAGGAAGCGCTGGCGGTGCGCCGCGAAGTCCTGGTCGATGGTGTCGCGCGCGACGACCGAGTAGAAGCGCGCCTCGTGCCCGTCCGCCTTGGGCCGCAGCACCCGGCCCAGCCGCTGGGCCTCCTCCTGGCGCGAGCCGAAGGTGCCGGACACCTGGATCGCGACCGTGGCCTCCGGAAGGTCGATGGAGAAGTTCGCGACCTTGGAGACGACGAGCACCGAGAGCTCGCCCTGCCGGAAGGCGTCGAAGAGCTTCTCGCGCTGGGCGTTGGTGGTCTCGCCCTTGATCACCGGCGCGTCCAGATGCTCGCCCAGCTCGTCCAGCTGGTCGATGTACTGCCCGATGACCAGCGTCTGCTCGCCCTGGTGGCGGCGGACCAGCGCCTCGGTCACGTACTGCTTGCTGGCGGTGGTCGCACAGAAGCGGTACTTCTCCTCCGTCTCGGCCGTCGCATACGCCAGCCGCTCGGATTCGGTCAGGTTGACCCGCACCTCGACACAGTCCGCGGGGGCGATGTACCCCTGCGCCTCGATCTCCTTCCAGGGGGCGTCGAAGCGCTTCGGCCCGATGAGCGAGAAGACATCCGACTCCCGGCCGTCCTCGCGCACCAGCGTCGCGGTGAGCCCCAGCCGCCGCCGCGCCTGAAGATCGGCGGTGAACTTGAAGACCGGTGCGGGCAGCAGATGCACCTCGTCATAGATGACCAGGCCCCAGTCCCGGGAGTCGAACAGCTCCAGGTGCGGGTAGACGCCCTTCCGCTTGGTCGTCAGCACCTGGTACGTGGCGATGGTGACCGGCCGGATCTCCTTCTTCGTCCCGCTGTACTCACCGATCTCCTCCTCGGTCAGCGAGGTCCGCTTCACCAGCTCGTGCTTCCACTGCCGGGCCGAGACCGTGTTCGTCACCAGGATCAGCGTGGTCGCCTTGGCCTGCGCCATCGCGCCCGCCCCGACCAGCGTCTTGCCCGCGCCACAGGGCAGCACGACCACACCCGAGCCGCCGTGCCAGAAGCCCTCGACGGCCTGCTGCTGGTACGGCCGCAGCGCCCAGCCGTTCTCGTCCAGCTCGATCGGGTGCGCCTCACCGTCGACATAGCCGGCCAGGTCCTCGGCCGGCCAGCCCAGCTTGAGCAGCGTCTGCTTGATCTGCCCGCGCTCCGACGGGTGCACCACGACCGAATCCGGGTCCAGCCGCGCCCCGACCAGCGGCTGCACCTTCTTCGAGCGGAGGATCTCCTCCAGCACGGGGCGGTCGGTGGTGGTCAGCACCAGCCCGTGCGTGGGGTGCTTGGTGAGCGTGAGGCGCCCGTAGCGCGACATCGTCTCGGCGATGTCGACGAGCAGCGCATGCGGCACCGGGTACCGCGAGAACTGCACCAGCGCGTCGACGACCTGTTCGGCGTCGTGCCCGGCCGCCCGCGCGTTCCAGAGCCCGAGCGGGGTCACCCGGTACGTATGGATGTGCTCCGGCGCCCGCTCCAGCTCGGCAAAGGGCGCGATGGCCCGCCGGCAGGCGTCCGCCAGCTCATGGTCCACCTCCAGCAGCAGCGTCTTGTCGCTCTGGACGATGAGGGGTCCGTTCACGCGCCTCGCCTTTCGCTTCCCGGTCGTCGACCGCTGGACCGGCCACAGACCTCGACCGTTGATCACGACCGCAGACATCGACCGCAGATACGGCCAAACGTCCAGTGTGCCGCATCGCCGCGGCGGTCGTCAGCGATGGACGGCGGGCCCCCGCGCGCGAAGGAAAGCACGGCAGGCTCCGGTGCCCGCTCAGACCGAATCGTCCGCCAGTTCCGCCACGCCCGTGATCCGGTGCAGCGGGTACGTACGGACCTCGTCGGAGGTGTGGTCGTAGGCCGTCACGAAGCCGCCCTCGACGCGTACGGGGGCGATGACGCGCTGGCTGGCGGCACCGTCGGCGTTGACGTAGCCGATCCACAGGGCGGAGTGGGTCAGGACCGCGGCCTGCATGGTGGCGAGGGTCTCGGCGGAGGTGGTGCGGGGGAGGCCGCCGGGGGCCGGAGCGGGGGCGTGGACCGGCTTGCGTTCCGCGGTGGCGGCGAGGTCGCCGGCGCGGATGGCGCGTACCGCCGCGGTGAGCAGGGTGGGGTCTGGGGACGGCGGGCCGTCGGGGACCGGGGCGGGGGCGGTGCGCGGCGGGGTGCGGTGGGTGTCCGCGCGGGCGATCAGTACGTCACCGGCGGCGGACTCGGCGGCCGGGGCGTAGCCCATCGCCCGCAGGCCGTCGAGGAGTTGGTCGGGGGCGGTCTGGGCGGCGAGCACCGTCGGGGCGATCCGGCGCAGACGCAGGGTGGCGGCGCGGCGGTCGGCGAGGATCTCGGAGAGCAGTGCGTCGTCGTCGCAGCGGACGTAGGCGGTGGCTGCGCCGACCCGCAGCCGGCCGTGCTTACGGGCCACATCGTCGATGAGGTAGGCGAGCGGCTGGGGGACCGGGGTGCGGGAGTGGGTGGTGAGGAACTCCTGCAACTCGGAGGCGGAGCGGCCGGCGTCCAGGGCGCGGCGTACGGAGGCGGGGGTGAAGCGGTAGACCGTCGCGCCGCCCTTGGACTCGATGTCGGCGAGGACGCCGAGCGCGTCGGCGAGCGGGCGGTGCAGCGGGCCGGGGGCGACGGCGGTCAGGTCCGCCTGGAGGAGGACGTGGTCGACCGGTTCGGGGAGGAGGGGGGCGAGCAGGGCGGCGGCGCGGGTCGCGGCGGCGTCGGTGTCCGCGGGGGTGGGGTCCGCGGTGGTGTGCGACGTGGCGTCGATCAGGGCGCGCCCATGGGTGGCGAGGGCGCCACGGCCGGTCACGCCGAGCAACTCGGCCTCGGTCAGGGTCCATTGGGCGAGGCGCGAGCGGAGGTCGTCGACGGGGTCGGGCGCGGACCCGGCGGGACCGGCCGGGCCGGCGGCGCCGTCGACGGCGGCCGCCGCGGACGGAGTCCGGCCCACGGCCGGTGCCGGAGCCTGGCCCGCGCCGCTCCGCAGCGGCCGCTCCCACCGCAGCCGCGAGCGGACCGCCGCGGCCGGTACGGACGCGCCGCTCGGCAGGGTGGCGAGCAGGGAGAGGGCGCGGCGGCGGACCTCGGGGGCCGGGGACCGGTCGAGGTGCGGGCCGAGGGCGGCCAGCGCGCGGCCCTTGGCGTCGGCGGTGCCGACGACCCCCGGGGTGCGGGTCGCGGCGAGCCAGCCGGCCGCCAGCGCGGCCCAGCGCTCGTGGTCGGGCAGTTGCAGCCACTCCTCGGCGGCCGGGGTGGCCCCGAACCGCTCGTCGGCCTCGCCGTCGGAGGCGATCAGCCCCGCCCCGTAGGCGAGTTCGAGCCAGAAGGCGGCGAGCTGCTCGGTGGTGTCCAGGGCGGCGGCGGTCCGCTTGAGGTCGCGGACGCTCATCCCGCCGGCGCGCAGCACGGCCGGTCCGCCCAGGTCCCACTCCTTGAGCAGCTCCTCGACGGTCGCCAGCGCGGTGAACGCCTGGCTCGCGGCGGCGTTGTCCACAAGCTGTGGATCACGTTCCGTGGCGGGCGCGAGGGCGGGCGGGACCGGCTCGGGGGTGTGATGGGCGCGCCCGCCGCGCAGATGGAGCGCCGCTTCCCGCGGCAGCACGACATTGCGGGCGCCCGCCGCGATCAGCAGGCCCCGGTCCAGCAGCCACTGGAGGTGCGGGGCCGGGCGGTCGGTGACCCCGCCGTAGGGCGGGCCCCACAGCAGCTTGTCGAGGACGGTGACGGATTCGGCGGGCGCGGTGTCGAGCAGCGCCGCCATCCGGGAACGGTCGGAGAACAGCCCGGTGAGCGCGGCGACCGCGGTGACCGGGTCGTGGGTGGTCGGCAGCCCGGCCGCGGCGATGATCTCCTGAAGCCGCCCCGGCGACATCCCCGCCGTGGCCTCGGCGACGGTCGGGCCCAGGCCGGTCGGCGACGGGTGCGTGGCGCTGGGACTGAGCAGCTCACGGGCCGTACGCACCAGCCGCAGCCGGTCGTCCGGGCCCCACACCAGCGCCTGCGCACGCAGCTCGGCGACCGCCCGGGGCAGCTCGGCGGCGACCGCAGGGTTCCCGGCGTCCCCGGCCATCAGCCCGCCCAGCGTGTCGTACGGGCACGGGTCGGGCGCCACCGCCAGTGCCTCGGCGGTCTGGAGCACGAACCGGTCGAGGCGCTCCACCGCGCGCACGACCGACGCCCGCGTCCCGGCCCGGGTGGCGAGCTGGGTGACATCGCCGGGCACCGGATTGAGCAGGTCGGGACGTGCCCGCAGCAGCCCGACGAGCCCGCTGTCGGTGCGGGTCCTGAGCTCCTCGGCGAGGGTGCGGGGTGTACCGGTCATTCGTCCTACGTTAGCGGGGTGGGGCCGGACGGGGGACCGTGTGGCGGCCCGGTATGCGTGCAGCGCCGCCACGGCACCCGGACGCCACCCCGTTCCGTCCCCCGCGGCCTCCGGCCCGTCGGCGGGCCGAAGCGGTACCGTCGGGGCAGCAACCAGCGGACGCCGCAGGGGATTTCGTGGGGATCGAGAGCGATCAGCTCGTCTATGACTATCTGAGCCGGGTGGGCGACCTGGCCCAGCAGCGGGGACTGCCCGCCGCCACGCGGATGCGGCTGGTCACCGGGCTGCGGGCCGAGATAGACGGCCGGCAAGCCGATTCGGTGTCCGGGGTGAAGCGCATTCTGGCGCGGCTGGGGACACCGGAGGCGGTGGTCACGGCCGCGGGGAGCGCGGACGACCGGGTGCCGGGGGCGTCCCGGGGCGGCCCGTCGGCGCGGCCGGGGCCGGCTGCCGGGCGCGCCTCGGCAGCGGAGCCCGCCGCTCCGGCCGGCCGCCCGCCCGCGGAGCCGTCGCGGCCCGCGGAGCCGCCCCGGCCGTGGAGCGCCGCACGCGAGAAGCTCACCGGTCTGGCCCGGCGCAGCGGGCTGACGGGCAGACCGTCCGCGAACGGCAAGGACTCCCCGCACGGCAAGGACTCCGGGCCCGGCACGGTGCCCGCCCCGCGTGACGGGGCGGCGGCCCCCGCGCCGTCCGTCGGCCTGCCCCCGCATCTGGCCGGTGCGGACGAACTGGGCGACGACGCCGACGCGCCCGACTGGTGGCGGGTGGAGCCGGCGCCCTTCGGGCCGGGGGAGACCGTGCCGGGGTTCGTCGGCGGCATCGAGATCCCGGAGATATGGGACCGGCCCAAGAGCGAGCGCCCGCTGTCGTTGCAGAAGGACGGCGCGGACGGGGACGAAGCGGGCGGCACGGACGCGGACGGCGCGGCGCCGGCGGAACGGACGCTGCCGGGGCTGGTGCGGCGGGTGCTCCGCCGGCGGGGCGGCGCGGCCGCCGAGGCGGCACCTGTGGCCGGAGCCCCGGACGAGGTGGTGGTGGCGCCGGCGCGGGCGCCGCTCAGCCCGGTCCTGACGCTGGCCGTACTCCTGCTGGTCGCCGGTGCGGCGCTGGGGTCGTGGCTCGCGCTGGCGGGCGGCTGGGGGCTCGCCTACGTATCACGGCGGCTGAGCCGGGCCGAGGCCAAGTTCGCGGCGCTCGGCGTGCCGGGGATCGTCGTCGGCGGCATGGTGGTGTGGCTGTGGGGCCGGTTCGACGGGCGGTGGGGCGAGCCCATCGCCCAGGGACGGCTGGGGCAGGAGATGGCGGACGGACTGCCGGGGATCGTGCGGGTGGCGGCGGTCGCCTCGGCGTTGTTCCTGGTGTGGCGGATGCGGCGGGTCCCGCGCTGAGGGCGGGCCCCGGCCCGGGACACCGTCGCAGGCACAATGGCAGGCATGGCTGCACACTCTCCGACGGTCGGCTTTGACCTCGACATGACGCTGATCGACTCCCGTCCGGGCATCAAGGCCGCCTATCAGGAGCTGTCGGCCAGGACCGGCACCGTCGTCGACGCCGACCTCGCGGTGAGCCGGCTGGGGCCCCCGCTGGAGGAGGAGATCCGCCGCTGGTTCCCCGAGGAGCGGGTGGCGGAGATCGCCGGCCTCTACCGCGCGCTCTATCCGGAGTACGCGGTCGCCGCGTCGCCCGCCCTGCCCGGCGCCCGCGAGGCCCTCGACGCGGTCCACGCGGCCGGCGGCCGGGCGATCGTGGTGACGGCGAAGTACGAGCCCAGCGCCAAGCTGCACCTGGAGCACCTCGGCCTCGACGTGGACGCCCTGGTCGGTTCCCTGTGGGCGGCGGGCAAGGCCGAGGCGCTGCGCAAGCACGACGCTCAGGTCTACGTCGGCGACCACATCGGTGACGTCGTCGGGGCGCACGCCGCGGGCGCACTGTCCGTCGCGGTCGCCACCGGCCCGTGCGACGCCACGGAACTGCGCACCACCGGCGCCGACGTGGTGCTCGGCGACCTGACGGAGTTCCCGTCGTGGCTGGAGCGCTATCTGGCGGAGGGTGCGGACGGGGGCGCCGCAGCCGCCGCCCGACGGCGCTGAGCGGTGGCGGAACGGATCACTCCGGCCGCGGCGATCGCAAAACCGAGGCCCATCAGCATGCACACCCAGTAGAAGACGGACGGCAGCGGTTCGGTCCCGAGGAACAGCGGCGCCACCGTGGCGAGAGTGGCCGCTGCGCCAACTAGGAACATGATCGCGCCGATTCGGACCAGCAGATCCCCGGCCAGGGGAGTTTCGTCAGACACCTGACCAGGGTAAGTCGGGGCCAGAAGCACTGAGGATCCACCCGGCGGCGTCTTGTCACCGGCCTTGGGACCATTAGCCTTGGGTGTGGCGGGTCCTGCGGCCCGCTGCACTGCTCTCCAGCCCCTCTCCCGCTCCCGGTTCCGCACGGGCGGGGGAGCCCCACCCTGCAGTTTCCGCAGAAGACCCGGCCCAGTTTTTTCCAACGAGTACGAGGACGAGGACAGACGTGCCTACCGGCAAGGTCAAGTGGTTCAACAGTGAGAAGGGCTTCGGCTTTCTCTCCCGCGATGACGGCGGTGACGTCTTCGTACACTCGTCGGTGCTGCCCGATGGCGTAGCCGCACTCAAGCCTGGCCAGCGCGTCGAATTCGGCGTCGTCGCCGGCCAGCGCGGCGACCAGGCGCTGACCGTGACACTCCTCGACCCCGCACCCTCGGTGGCCGCGGCGCAACGCCGCAAGCCCGACGAACTCGCCTCGATCGTCCAGGACCTGACCACGCTCCTGGAGAACGTCACCCAGCAACTGGAGCGCGGCCGTTACCCGGACAAGGTGCACGGCGCGAAGATCGCCGGCATGCTGCGCGCCGTCGCCGACCAACTGGACGTCTGAGCAAGCAGGCTCAAGGGCAGCCGCTCCCACGCGTCACACGCGGCTCTCAGCTCACACAAAGTGCAACGCATCGCGGCCGAGGGGCGGAACCAGCCCCTCGGCCGCGGCGCGGGTGAGCAGTCCGCGCACCGCGGCATAGCCGTCCTCGCCGAGGTCGGCGGTGAACTCGTTGACGTACAGCCCGATGTGCTGTTCGGCGACCTTGGGGTCCATCTCCTGGGCGTGCTCCAGGACGTAGGGCCGGGAGGCCTCGGGGTCGTCCCAGGCCATCAGCACGGAGCTGCGGACCGCCGCCGCGAGGTCGCGCAACGCCCGCTCGCCCAGCGACCGCTTGGCGATGATCGCGCCGAGCGGGATCGGCAGGCCGGTGGTGAGCTCCCAGTGCTCGCCCATGTCGGCCAGGCAGACCAAACCGTAGTTCTGGTACGTGAAGCGCGCCTCGTGAATGACCAGGCCGGCATCGACCTTGCCGTCGCGCACGGCCGGCATGATCTCGTGGAAGGGCAGCACCACGATCTCCCCGACACCGCCCGGCACCTCGGCCGCCGCCCACAGCCGGAACAGCAGATAAGCGGTGGACCGCTCACTGGGCACCGCGACCGTCTTGCCCGCCAGGTCCGCGGCCGGGCCCTGCTCCCGGGTCAGCACCAGCGGCCCGCAGCCGCGCCCCAGCGCCCCGCCGCAGGGCAGCAGCGCATAGTCGTCGAGCACCCACGGCAGCACCGCGTACGACACCTTCAGCACATCGAACTCACCGCGCTCGGCCATGCCGTTGGTGAGGTCGATATCGGCGAAGGTGACCGCCAGCTCCGGCGCGTCCGGGACGCGGCCGTGCGCCAGCGCGTCAAAGACGAAGGTGTCGTTCGGGCACGGCGAGTACGCGATGTTCAGCGGCCGGGTCACGGGTCCTCCTCAGGGACGGTGCAGTTCCGGAGCCGGTCCGGCAGCGGCCGACAGGGCTCCGGGAAGCGTACGGAAGGCACCGGTCAGGGCGTTGAGTGCAGGGCCGATGCGCCAGGCGGCGCGGTCGCGCGGGCCGACGGCGTTGGAGATCGTACGGAACTCCAGCACCGGCACACCGTGCGCGGCGGCCGCCTCGGCGACCCCGAAGCCCTCCATCGCCTCGGCCAGCACACCCGGGTGACGCTCCGTCAGCTCGGCGGCACGGGCCGCGCTGCCGGTGACCGTGGAGACGGTCACGACGGTGCCGGCCGCCGCACCGGCCGCCGCGGCGACGGCCTTCACCAGCGCCGGGTCGGGCAGGTGCGCCACCGTCCCGAAGCCGAGTTCGGTGACCGGGGTGAAGCCGTCAGGGGTCTCGGCGCCCAGGTCGGCCGCGACGATCGCGTCCGCGACCACCACGGAGCCCAGGGGCGCGCCGGAGGGAGATCCCCCGGGCCGGGCACCGGGGCCCGGGGAGAAACCGCCGCCGATACCGGCCGAGACGACCAGGTCGTACGGCGCTTCGGCGAGCGCGGCGGCGGTCAGCGCGGTGGCCGTGCCGGCAGCCGCGGCGGCCGGGCCGACGCCGGCGGCGAGCACATCGAACGCCACCGGCACCCCTGCCGCGCGCCGCAGCGCGTACCCGCCGGGCAGCGCCACCTCGTCGCAGGGCCCCGCCGCGGCAGCCACCGCGTCGCACTCGGCGGCCACCGCCGTGACGACCAGGACCCTCATCGGACGGCCCTCCCACCTCAGATGTCTCAGTCCTTCTGCTTCAGGGTGAAGTGCCACAGGGTCTTGGGCCCGTCGCCGCCGCTCAGCTCCGCGACCTGGAGGGTGACGTCCTTGGAGTAGGAGGTCTGGCCGGTCTGCGGGTTCTGCTGCATGAAGAGGGTGTCCGCGTCGAAGCTGCGGTACGTCTGCTTGCTGGGCTCGCGCATGACGGGGCCGGCACCGATGACGATCCAGCCGGACTTGGCGACCTCCGGGTCGACGCCGACGCGCACCTTCTCACCGGGGTGGACGGTGATCGTCTTGCCGCCCTTCTTGGTGATGCAGGCAGTGACGTCCTTCTTGGAGAGGACCTTGCCCCCGCCGTCGCAGCCGGGGGTGGCCTCGGCCTGCACCGTCGTCGAACCGACGGTCACGGTCGCGAGCGATGTCGGCTTCTCGCAGGCGGAGAGGGTGATGAGACCCAGGGACACGGCACCGATGGCGGCAGCGGCACGGCGGCCCTTGCCCCAGGAGATCAACGCAGCGGTCATACGGGCAGGCTATCTGGCGCTCCGGCTCACGCCACGCCCGGGTACGGCGTGCCGCGTTGCCCGTCGGGTCTCAGGCCACCCGGGGGCTCGGCGTACCGCCCCGCCGGGCCGCACTGAGCAGTCCGCGTACGGCCAGCACCACGCCCAGCGCCACCAGCCCCGCGGCCACCGCCATCCCCATCGTGCCGATCAACGGCAGCGAGATCCCGATCGCGCCGCCCACCACCCACGACATCTGGAGCGCCGTCTCGGACCGGGCGAACGCGGAGGTGCGCACCTCCTCCGGCACATCGCGCTGGATCATCGCGTCCAGCGACAGCTTCGCCAGCGCCTGGCACAGCCCCGCGGCGGCCGCCGCCGCAGGCACCACGACCACGGCCGCCACCGGGTAGAAGACCGCCGCGAGCACCGTCGCGCACAGCGCCAGCCCCAGCATCGCCGCGATGATCGGCTCCGGGCCGCGGGCCTTCAGCCACGCGCCCACCGCCGTCCCCAGCGCATTGCCGGTCCCCGCCGCCACCACCACCAGCCCCAGCGAGGCCGCCTCGCCCAGCCCGCCCAGCGGATGCTCGCGCAGCAGGAAGGCCAGGAAGAACGTCAGAAACCCGGAGAGCGCCCGCAGACAGGCATTGGCCTGAAGGCCGTGCAGCACCGACGGGCCGACCGTACGCAGCCCCGGCTTCCGCCCGGCGCCCGCCGAGCGCGCGGAGGCCTCCCGGGACGCCAGCCGGGCCCTTCGCTCGCCCTTCGCCGAGTCGACCTTGTGCGGCAGCGAGAAGGACAGGACCGTACCGGCGGCAAACACCACACACGCCCCGTACAGCGGCCAGCTCGGCCCGAGCATGTGCAGCCCGCCACCCATCGGCGCCGCGACCCCGGTCGCCAGCAGCCCCGCGAGCGTCACCCGCGAATTGGCCTTGACCAGCGAAATCCGCGGTGGCAGCAGCCGCGGCACCACCGCGCTGCGGACCACGCCGTACGCCTTCGACGCCACCAGCACACCCAGCGCCGCCGGATACAGCTCCAGCCCGCCGGTCGCCACCGCGCCCGACATCGTCAGCGCCAGCAGCGCCCGCGCCAGCATCGCGCCCGCCATCGCCGCCCGGCGGCCGTGCGGCACCCGGTCCAGCAGCGGCCCGACGACCGGGGCGAGCAGGGCGAACGGCGCCATCGTCACCGCCAGATACAGCGCCACCCGGCCCCGCGCCTCATCCGTCGGCACCGAGAAGAAGACCGTCGAGGCCAGCGCGATGGTGATCATCACGTCACCGGCGGAGTTGACCGCATGCAGCTCGATCAGCTTGCCCAGGCCCGACTCGCCCGCACCGTGCGCATGCGTGGCGCGCCGTACTCCCCGCGCCGCACCGGTGAACGGTCTGCGCAGCGCACGGCCGACCACCCGGCCCGCCCGGCGGGCCCGGTTGTCCCCATTCCCGCCTCGTGTCGAGGCGTGCGACACCTGCGATGACTTCCGTGCGGTCCTGGACACCCTCGACACCTTCGACGCCCTTGCGGCAGCCACCCGGTCATAGTGCCCCAACTCGCCCAGGAGAGGGCACTTTCTCCACGCTGGCGCGCGAGGCGTACCCGCGCGCAGTCGCTGCCGCTGACATTTGCCCTCCCACCGAGGGGTCGTACACCGTTGAAGGGGTAGCGTGTGTAGCGCGCCACCGGCGGTCGTTCTTGGCCGCGTGCCTCCTCGCGATCCCGCAGAATGGGACGTAAGAGGTGCGCTCGACCGAAACGACCGGGCGCGGACGTCGACGCGGTCCCCTGGTCCGCTCCGCCCGCCCCGGTACCGCCGGTCGTCCGGACAGGACAAGGACAGCTACGGCTGGCGCACTCGTGAGACGGCGTAGAAGAGAGAATCGATTCTTGTGAGTGCTGCGATGCGAAGCCGTACCCCTGACCGCCTGTGCGCCGAGGCGGTCGACCTTGCCCGGGAGGCGGCGGAGGAAGCCGCACTGCCCGGCACGGTCGGCGAGCACATCGATGCGGTGGCCGACGGGGACCGCGTCGTCACCCACCTCTTCGCCTGCAACGAAGCCGGCTACCGCGGCTGGCGCTGGGCCGTGACGGTCGCCAGGGCCTCCCGCGCCAAGCTCGTCACGCTCGACGAGACGGTCCTGCTGCCCGGCCCGGACGCGCTGCTCGCACCGGAGTGGGTGCCGTGGAGCGAGCGGCTGCGCCCCGGCGACATGGGCCCCGGCGACCTGCTGCCCACCGAGGCCGACGACCTGCGCCTGGAGCCCGGCTTCACCGGTGAGGACGCCCCGCCGCCGAACTCCCCGGTCGCCGAGGGCATGGCCGCCGACGTCGCCGACTCCGAGGAGGCGGACGTCGTCCCGGGCTCGCCCGCGATCCAGCCCGCCCCCGAGCGCGGCAGCATCGCGGCGGTCGCCGAGGAACTGGGCATGCGCCGCGCCCGGGTCCTGTCCCGCTACGGCCTGCACACCGCCGCCGACCGCTGGGAAGAGGCCTACGGGGCCAAGACCCCCATGGCCCAGGCGGCCCCCGCCACCTGCGTGTCCTGCGGCTTCCTCACCCCGCTCCCCGGCTCCCTGGGCCAGGCCTTCGGCGTCTGCGCCAATGAGTTCGCCCCGGCGGACGGGCGCGTGGTGTCCCTCGCGTACGGGTGCGGTGCGCACTCCGAGGCCGCCGTCATGCCGAAGCCGCCGCGGCCGGCCGCGCCGGTGGTCGACGAGACGGTGGTCGAGCCGTTGTCGCTCCGCCCGGAGCGGGACGGGGGGTCGGTCGAGGAGACGGGACCGGCCGAGGAGCTCGGCCACAGCTAGGCGCGCTGGCGCGCTGGGCCCCCGGCCCCACGTGGTTTTCTGCGGCGCCGTTTCGCCTCTCGTTCTTTCGCCTTCGGCGGGGGTGGGGGTGGGTGGTGGTCGGGCGGGGGCCGCGTGTCGCCTTCGGCGGGGGTGGGGGTGTTCGGGCGGGGGCCGCTTGCTGTTCGTGGTGGTGCCGGTGGTGGGCCTCCGGGGCCTGTGTTGTGGACTGCTTCGCTTTACGTCCACAACACAGGCCCCTCCGGCCCACCCCCTCCCGCCGGGTTGGGCGGCCGCCGCCCGGTGAGGGTGAAGGTTTTCAAGACCAGAAGCTCGGCCACGTCGTGGCGTAGCTGATGTTCGTGGTCTTTGTTTTTCTCCTGCACTTCCACCGGGGTGGGGCCCACAACGGACGGGAGGGGGCGGGGCCGGAGGGGTGGGTGTTCGGACGTAAAGCGAAGCAGTCCGAACACCCACCCCTCCGGCCCCGAACCCGGCACCCACCACAAACCCGGGGCCCCACCCCACACACCCCCTCCCGCCGAAGGCGGGCACACCTCCCGCCGAAGGCGGGGAAATCGACCGCCGAAGGCGGGAAACAGGCACGGCGGGGCACCCGCAGACGTGGGGCGATACCGTCGGCCCACCGACACACGCTTAGGGAGACGGACAGTGACAGCTACGTCGTGGGTGCGAGGCGCAGCCGGAGACCCGTTCGGGACGGCCCGACTGCGGCGTGGCGTGCTGGATGCCTGGGCCGCCTCGCCGGCCCGGTTCCGGGAGGATGCCAACGCCGAGGAGGACCTCGCGCTCGGCGGCTACCGCGACCGGCTCGCCGTGGAACTGGCGCAGAACGCGGCGGACGCGGCGGCCCGGGCCGGCGTCACCGGCCGGCTGCGGCTGACCCTGCATGCGGCCAATGGCGACGCGCCCGCCGTGCTCGTCGCGTCCAACACCGGCGCCCCGCTGGACGCCACCGGCGTCGAGTCGCTGTCGACGCTGCGTGCCTCCGCGAAGCGTGAGGCCGGCGTGTCGGCCGGTGCGGTCGGCCGGTTCGGTGTGGGCTTCGCGGCGGTGCTGTCCGTGAGCGACGAGCCGGCGTTGGTGGGCCGTACGGGCGGAGTGCGCTGGTCGCTGGCCGAGGCGCGCGGGATGGCGGAGGAGGTCGCGGCGCACAGCCCCGGCCTGGGCGGCGAGTTGCGCCGGCGCGACGGGCATGTCCCGCTGCTGCGGCTGCCGCTGCCCGCGGAGGGCACGGCGCCCGAGGGCTACGACACGGCCGTCGTGCTGCCGCTGCGGGACGTCGCGGCGCAGGATCTCGCCGAGCGGCTGCTGGACGGGATCGACGCGGCGCTGCTGCTGACCCTGCCGGGGCTGTCCGAGGTCGTGGTCGAGACCCCGGAATGCGTACGGGAGTTGCGGCGGAGCCAGGACGGCCCGTACGTCCTGATCGAGGACAGTGAGCGCGGTGCCACCCGGTGGCGGGTGGCGAGCGACGGCGGTCCGCTGGACCCGGCGCTGCTGGCGGACCGGCCCGTCGAGGAGCGGCTGCGGCCGTCCTGGTCGGTGACCTGGGCGGTGCCGGTGGACGACGAGGGCGCACCGGCGCGTCCGGGGACGGCGGCGGTGGTGCATGCGCCGACGCCGACGGACGAGCCGCTGGGGCTGCCCGCGCTGCTGATCGCCTCGTTCCCGCTGGAGCCGACCCGTCGGCATGTCGCACCGGGCCCGCTGACGGACTTCCTGGTGGACCGGGCGGCCGCGACCTACGCGGGGCTGCTGGGCGACTGGCAGCCGGTGTCGGTCGGCACCCTCGACCTGGTGCCGGGGCCGCTGGGCAAGGGTGGTCTGGACGGTGAGCTGCGCCGGCAGGTGCTGGAGCTGCTGCCGCGGGTGCGGTTCCTGACGAGCGCGGGCGCGCCCGGAGGCCTGCCGGCCGAGCCCGAGGTGCCGGCGGCGGGCGAGTGGGACGAGGCCGGCGGCGGTGTGGACCGCTTCGTGCTGCGTCCGGTGGATGCCGAGTTGGTGGAGGGCGCGGGCGCGGCGACGGTCGGGGTGCTGGCCGAGCTGTTCCCGAGCCTGCTGCCGGCCGGTCTCGAACGCCGTCCCGAGCTGCGGGCGTTGGGTGTGGCCCGGGTGCCGCTCGGGGAGATGGTCGACCGGCTGGCCGGCGTCGAACGGTCGCCCGGCTGGTGGTGGCGGCTCTATGACGCGCTGGCCGGCACCGACCCGGACCGGCTCAGCGGGCTGCCGGTGCCGCTGGCGGGCACGGCGGGCCAGGGGCCCGGCGGGGGCGGTGGCGTACGGACCACGATCGGGCCGCGGCAGGTGCTGCTGCCGTTGCCCGGCGGCGGCCTCGACGAGGACGCCGCGGCCCGGCACCGTACGCTCGCCCGGCTCGGACTGAAGGTCGCCCACCCCGAGGCGGTGCACCCGCTGCTGGAGAAGCTGGGCGCCACCCCGGCCCAGCCCCGTGCCGTACTGACCACGCCCCAGGTGCGCGCGGCCGTGGCGAACTCACTGGACGCGGACGAGGACGCCTACGACGTCTTCGCCGACGAGATCGACGGCGGGGCGGGAGCTCCGCTGGGCGCCGAGGAACTGGCCGAGACAGTGCTCGGGCTGGTCCGGGACGCCAACCTCGCACCGGGGGACGAGCCCTGGCTCGGGGCGCTCGCGCTGCCCGACGAGGACGGTGAGCTGGCGCCCGCGGGTGAGCTGGTGTACCCGGGCAGCGCCTTCGAGCGGGTCATCCGGGAGGGTGAACTCGCGGCCTGCGAAGCTGAGTTGGCCGAGCGCTGGGGCGAGCAGCCGCTGACGTCGGTGGGCGTGATGGCCGACTTCGCGCTCGTCCGGGCCACCGATGTCGTCCTCGACCCGGACGAAATGGATCCGCGGGACGGGGACTTCGCCGAGCCCGACGACGTCGGACTGCTGGACGCGGTGGACGTCTGGTGCGAGGACATCCTCGACGCGCTGCCGGATACCCCCGTACCGCCGGTGGTGACCGAACTGGTGGCGGTCCGCGACCTCGACCTGGTCGACGACGACGCCTGGCCCGAGGTGCTGGCCATGCTCTCCCGCCCGCCCCTGCGCGACGCCCTGACAGCACCGGTGCGGGTGCTGCTCCCCGACGGCACCACCGAATCGGTCCGCCCGTACACCGCCTGGTGGCTGCGCGGGCACCCGGTGCTCGACGGCCGCCGGCCCGCCGGTCTGCGCTCGGCGGGTGGCGACCCGCTGCTGGCCGGGCTGTACGAGTCCGCGGACGCCGGCGAGGTCGACGCACAGGTGCTGCGGGCGCTCGGCGTCCGTACGTCCGTCGCCGCGCTCCTGGACGAGCCGGGCGGCGCGGCGGAGCTGCTGACCCGGCTCGCCGACGCCGAGCTGCCCGTCGGCGCCGCACAACTGCACGCGATCTACGGCTTGCTGGCGGACCTCGACCCCGATCAGGTGACCCTGCCCGACGAGCTGCGGACCGTGCTCGACCGGCAGGTCCGGGTGGTGGACGCGGCGGAGGCGGTGGTCGCCGACGCCCCGGACCTGGTACCGCTGGCCGCCGGCCTCGCCCTGCTGCCGGTACGCCCCGCCCGCGCCGCCGAGCTGGCGGAACTGCTCCAGGTACGGCGCCTGAGCGAGGTGCTCAACGCCGAGGTCCGCTCCGAGGGCGTACGCCACGAGGTGCCGGACGCCGTACGGGCCCTGCTCGGCGCCGCCACCCCCGAGGCGTACACGGAGCACGAGGAACTCCTCGTCGGCGACGGCCCCGACGACACCGTGGAACTGGACTGGCGCCGCACCCCGGACGGCACGCTCCACGCCGCGACCCTGGAGGGCGTTGCGGCAGCCCTGGCCTGGGCAGCAGGCCAGTGGCCCCGCCGCTTCGAGGTCGCCGCCCTCCTGGAGGACCCGGACCGGGGCGAGGAACTGGCACGGGCACGGTGGTTCGACTGACGGAGGACGGGCATGGGTCCGGGCCCCGTCGCGCTGCGGCGGGGGCCGGTGCCCGCCGGTCGAGCCGCGGAGCGGCATGAGCGGTTCTCAGGACGTGTACTCGGAGTGCTGGACGGCGGAGGCCCAGAGCAGATCCCGCACGCGGGCGCATGCGGCGACCGTCTCGGGATCATCGATCACTTCGGGCCCGAGGACCCTCCCCGTGTCGTCGAAGTGCCCCACGGCCAGGAGCTTGTCATCGAAGAGCCACCAGTCATTGCCCTCTACAGGGAAGACCAGATCCTCGTGCAGCTTGTGGCGCGGTAGCCAGCGGATGGACTCGCCGGCCTCTACGTTGACGTGGGCCGTCGCGTACTCCCACTGAATGCAGGAGCTATGGGGCTCGGTGACGACCCGCACTCGGCGCACGGTCTTCCCGGGGCCGGTGACGCGCTGCATGAGCTGTGTCCACGGCACCATGAACGAGTTGTCGACGCTCCCTCGGAGCCAACTCTCGTACGGGCCCTCTTCTGTGCACTTCGCCCTGATCCGGCGGGGGCCGGCCGGCCGTGGTGCACTGCGCGGTGGCTCAGCCTGCGAACTCTCCGTTCTTGACGGCGGTGAGGAAGGAGGCCCAGTCGTCCGCGCGGAAGGCCAGCGCGGGACCGGTCGGGTTCTTGGAGTCGCGTACCGGGACAGCGCCGGGCATTCCATCGGCGACCTCGATGCACGCGGCGCCCTCACCGTTGCTGTAGCTGGACTTGCGCCAGCCGACCAGACCAGATGCGTCAGGAATCTTCTTCATCTTCGTAGTCTCTCAGGTAACTGCGGATCAAATCGAGAGATCCGCTCTCCGGTAATGCCATGGAGCGAGCAATATCAAAGCGCTGGGTGAGCTGGAGGACGCGTCGCGGCGACTCTACCGATTCACCTGAAGCGAAGCTCTCGGCATATCCGGTCGTCGTGCCGTTCCTGAGGGTGAGCAGGGTCAAACTCCCGGCCAGCAATGGATGTTCTCCCTCCCTGAAGGGCAGAATCTGAATCGACGTGTGCGGCAACCGAGCCATCGTGAGGATGTGGTGAATCTGCCCAGTCATGCACTTTGCACCCCCAACTGGGCGCCTTAGTGCGGCTTCGTCCATGATTGCCCAGTAGAAGGGTGGTTCTGCCTTGTCGAATACGCGCTTGCGGCGCATTCGCGCTGCCGCCAGTTCGTTTACTCGTTCTTCGTGCTCGCCGGGCAGTGATTTCCGAATCAGGGCATGGGCGTAATCGTCGGTTTGCAGGAGTCCGGGAATCAGGCTGCTCTCGAATACCTGAATGCGAGCGGCCTTGGCTTCTCCATGAAGTACCGCACGCCCGTAGTCCGGAATCGACGAATCCTGCGCCATGGACAGTAACTCGACGAAGAGTCCGTCCGTGGCGAAGTGCGCGTCCAGGGCCTCGGCCAGCGCTTCCGAGGGCAACTGCTCCCCGCGCTCCACCCGGCTGAGGTACGTATGCGGGTAACCGACCTTGTCGGCGAGGGCTCGTTGGGAAAGGCCCGCGGTCTCCCGCAGGCGGCGTAAGCGCCGGCCCAGTACCGAGCGCGGGGTGGCCCTGTCGTCGTCCTCGTTGTTCAGCTCCATTGCTCGAACACACCTTCAACTCGCTGTCCACGGGCGCACTTTGGTGACACGTACGGCGTGCACTCAGCGTATTCCGTCAGCAATGCTGAGTGAGGACGAAAAGCCCCCGCGACCGCTGCCACGGTCCGGGGGTGTGGCCATCAGCCCTGTGGAGGTCGACGACATGAATCACGCTATCGGGAAACTTTCCGGCGTGACGGAGGAACACCACGGCCCCGTACGGCTGCTGCCCTGGTCGGGTCCTGACGGCAAGCCCTGTTATCTCGTGGGGGAGGGCGGCGGGTACGTCTCCCGGGTCGCTGACGAGATCGAGGGCGTACAGCTCGGCATGGCCGATGCCATTCTCGGTCACGCGGAGGACATGCTCGGCGGCCGTCGGGTCACCAGTCGTGAGCTGCGGTTCCTCGCCCGGGGGTTGGCCGATGCGCTGCGGGATGTGCGGCGCATCGCGGAGAGCCGGGGGGCTCGGTTGGCCGCGTCGGGGGCGTGAACGCGAGGGGCACTGCGGGGTGTGAGTACGACGCGCAGCGCACCGTAGGGGATCAGTTCGAGCGGAATCTCTTGACGAGGCTCCAGATGACGACGATGGCGGAGAGGGCGAGGAGGGGCCACACCCACCAGTCGAAGGTGCCGTCGCCGGTGCCGCCGTAGTGGCCGCCGTAGTGGTGGTGGTAGTGACGGTGCGAGCTCGCCAGCACCCTGTACGCCAGGTCCCCGTGGGATGTCATGGGGCAGGAGCGTAGTACGGCAGAAGTGCCCGGGGTATCGGCCGGGCAGGTTCTCTTCGGCCCCAAGTACCGCCCGCCGGTGGGGGAGCGCGGGGGCCTCCTCAGCCCGATGGTGCACCATGCGCGCCGCGGCCGGCGCTCACCTGGAGCGGAGCCGCCGCTTCACGAACACCCAGGCGACCCCGAGCACGACGCCGACCGGGATCATCCACCACGCGCCGGCGAACGAGACGCCGGAGGAGTGGGAGTCGTAGTGGCCGCCGTAGTGGCTGGAGTGGTGATGCGAGCGGGCCAGCAGCTCGAATGCGCGGGCTCCCGAGTGGAATGTCATGGGCACGGACTCTAGGGGAGGCGGGGTGGGCGTCGCGATGCCGGGGCGTAGGTGGTGGACGGGAGGCGGACGTCAGGCCGGGAACCGCCGTCCCACCCAGCGCCAGGTGATCTCCAGCAGCACCGCCGCCACCATCGCGATGGCGACGGCCGCCCACGGCATCGTCGTCCCGACCAGGCGCAGGTCGAAGAACGTCTGCAGCCAGGGGGTGGCGAGGACCGCGAGGAAGGCGAGGCCCATCGCCAGGACCAGGGCGATCCGCCACCAGGTGTAGGGGCGGGCGATGATCGCCAGGACCCACATCGCGGCGAGGAAGAGCGTCAGGGTGGCTGCGCTGGTCTCGGCGGGCAGGGCGTCCGGGCCGGTGTAGTAGCCGCGGGCGAGCAGGTAGGTGGTGAAGGCGGCGAGGCCCGTGATCAGGCCGGACGGCACGGCGTAGCGCATCACCCGGCGGACGAAGTGCGGTTCGGCGCGCTCCTTGTTGGGGGCCAGGGCGAGGAAGAACGCGGGGATGCCGATGGTCAGGGTGGAGAGCAGGGTCAGATGCCGCGGCAGGTACGGGTAGGGGAGCTGGCAGCAGGCCACCAGGATCGCCAGCAGGACCGAGTAGACGGTCTTGGTGAGGAAGAGGGTGGCGACACGGGTGATGTTGCCGATGACCCGGCGGCCCTCGGCGACGACCGAGGGGAGCGTGGCGAAGCTGTTGTTGAGCAGGACGATCTGGGCGACGGCGCGGGTCGCCTCGGAGCCGGAGCCCATGGCGACGCCGATGTCGGCGTCCTTGAGGGCGAGTACGTCATTGACGCCGTCGCCGGTCATCGCGACGGTGTGGCCGCGGGACTGGAGGGCGGCGACCATCGCCCGCTTCTGCTGCGGGGTGACCCGGCCGAAGACCGCGGCCTCTTCGACCACCGCCGCCATCGCGTCCCGGTCGCCGGGCAGTTCGCGCGCGTCCACGGGGTCGTCCGCGCCCGGCAGCCCCAGCTTGCCGGCCACCGCGCCCACCGACACCGCGTTGTCGCCGGAGATCACCTTGGCCCGGACGCCCTGTTCCGCGAAGTAGCGCAGGGTGTCGGGGGCGTCCGGGCGCAGCCGCTGCTCCAGGGCGACCAGCGCGGTGGGCCGCACGCTCCGCGTGACCTCGGGGTCGTCCAGCTCCCGTGCGGTGCGGGCCAGCAGCAGGACGCGCAGGCCCTGTGCGTTGAGGCCGTCGATCTCGGAGAGGCGGTGGTCGCCGGGCGACAGCAGGACGTCCGGGGCGCCGAGCAGCCAGGTGGTGCTCTCGCCGTCCGGGCCGTTGAGGGCGGCGCCGCTGTATTTGCGGGCGGAGGAGAACGGCAGCGCCCGGGTGCAGCGCCAGGCGTCGTCCGCCGGATACGCGTTGATGATCGCCTGGAGGGAGGCATTGGGCCGCGGATCGCACCCGCCGAGCGCGCCCAGCACCTCCTTGACGTACGCCTCGTCGCCGTCGAGGGCGCGCAGACCGTTGACGTCCATCCCGCCCTCGGTGAGGGTGCCGGTCTTGTCCAGGCACACCACATCGACGCGGGCCAGCCCCTCGATCGCGGGCAGCTCCTGGACCAGGCACTTCCGGCGGCCGAGCCGGATGACACCGATCGCGAAGGCGACGGAGGTGAGCAGCACCAGGCCCTCGGGGATCATCGGCACGATGCCGGCGACCATCCGGCGGATCGCCTCGTCGCCCGGCAGGCCGAGGGTGAGCAGATGGCTCAGGATGAGGCCGATCGCGGTCGGGATCATCATCCAGGTCACGTACTTGAGGATCCGGCTGATGCCGCTGCGCAGCTCGGAGTGGACCAGGGTGAAGCGGCTGGCCTCCTCGGCGAGCTGGGCCGCGTACGCCTGCCGGCCGACCTTGGTCGCGGTGAAGGCGCCGCTGCCCGCGACGACGAAGCTGCCGGACATCATCCGGTCACCGGGCTTCTTGAGGACCGGATCGGCCTCGCCGGTCAGCAGCGACTCATCGACCTCCAGGCCGTCGCTCTCCAGCACCTCGCCGTCGACGATGATCTTGTCGCCGGGCCCGAGTTCGAGGACATCGCCGAGGACCACGTCGGAGGCGGGGACCTCGGCGGCGGCCCCGTCGCGCCGGACGAGGGGCCGCGCCTCTCCGATCACCGCCAGGGCGTCCAGGGTCTTCTTGGCGCGCAGCTCCTGGATGATGCCGATGCCGGTGTTGGCGACGATGACGAAGCCGAACAGGCCGTCCTGGATCGGGCCGACGATCAGGATGATCACGAAGAGCACGCCGATGATGGCGTTGAAGCGGGTGAGGACATTGGCCCGGACGATCTCCGTGGCCGAGCGGGAGGACCGTACGGGGACGTCGTTGACCTCGTCCCGGGCGACTCGTTCCGCGACCTCGGCGGCGGTCAGCCCGGGGTTGACCGGTTCCTGAGCGGTCCGTCCGGCCGGCTCGCCGCCCGGTCCGGAGTGCTCGACTTCGGCCCTCGCCCGCTCCGTCATGCCCTCGACGTTACGGGCGGAATGCGCACTTCACCCGCTGGGTGGGCGGGTGGTGGGCGGTATGCCTCAGAGGTGGTCGGCGGGCTGGTCGCTCGCCGCGGCGCGCTTGATCGCGGCGTCCCGGGCCCGTACGTACCAGATGCCCACCAGCCCGAGGCCGCCGCCGGCCAGACAGGTCCACACCCACCAGGCGTGGCCGTGGTCGGCGAACCAGCCGTAGAAGGGGAGCTGGCCGAGGAAGAGCACGAACCAGATGATGGTGCCGCCGATGATCGTGCCGACGACGGGGCCCTCGAGAGGCGCCGGGGCCTCGCGCAGTTCGGACTTCTTCCACATAGGGGTCAGCTTACGGGGAGGGTGCGGGTGCGGGGGCGGGTGCGGGGGCTGCGGGCGGCGGTGGCACGGGGCAGGCGGCGGCTGTCGGGGGCCGGAGAGGGCGGGGCGGGTGGTGCGGTCCGTATGCCACAAGGGTCTACGCGCGGAGATAGCGATCAGCGCATTGTTTATTCATACTGAACCTTTCTGGATACGGCTGGTTTAGCTCGTCTTTTCCTCCAACCTGATCCGGTTGTTTCTGTTTCTGTTCGTGTTCCGGGCCCTCGGGCCCCCGCGCCTGCCCAGGCCTGTCCGACTGAGGTCCCCGCATGCCCCCCTCGGCCACCCCGCCGGTCGACACCCTTAAGAACCCGGGTCCGAAGCCTCCCAAGAACGGTTTCGACCGCTTCTTCAAGATCTCCGAGCGGGGGTCGACGGTCGGCCGCGAACTCCGCGGCGGTCTGGCGACCTTCTTCGCGATGGCCTACATCATCGTGCTGAACCCGATCATCCTCGGTGCCGGTGTCGACAAATTCGGCCACCACCTCGACAACGCCCAGCTGGTCACCGCCACCGCGCTGATGGCCGGTCTGAGCACGGTGCTGATGGGCCTCATCGGCAATGTCCCGATCGCGATCGCCGCGGGCCTGGGCATCAACGCCGTGGTCTCCCTGCAACTCGCACCCAAGATGAGCTGGCCGGACGCGATGGGCATGGTCGTGCTCGCCGGTCTGGTGCTGATGGTCCTGGTCGCCTCGGGTCTGCGGCAGCGGGTGATGGACGCGATCCCCAACGGGCTGCGGCGGGCCATCGCCATCGGCATCGGCCTGTTCATCTCGCTGATCGGCCTGGTCGACGCCGGCTTCGTGACGCGTAACCCGGACGCCGCGCACACCACCGTCCCGATGAGCCTGGGCCAGGGCGGACAGCTCAAGGGCTGGCCGGTGCTGGTCTTCGTACTCGGCCTGGTGCTGATGTTCGTGCTGATCGTGCGGAAGGTCAGGGGCGCGATCCTGATCGGCATGGTCACCATGGCCGTGGTCGCCATCGGTATCAATGCCCTGGTCCAGATCCCGGACGTGTCCTGGGGACTGGCGGTGCCGAACGTCCCGGACAAGATCGTCGACACCCCGGACTTCGGCCTGATCGGTCAGATCAGTCTCTTCGGCGGCTTCAAGGAAGTCGGCGTGCTGACCGGCTGCCTGTTCGTCTTCACCGTGCTGCTCTCCGGCTTCTTCGACGCGATGGGCACCATCATCGGCGTCGGCGAGGAGGCCGGGCTGCTGAACAACGAGACCGGCCAGCTGCCGAACATGGGCCGGATCCTCATGGTCGACGGCATCGCGGTCGCGGGCGGCGGCTTCGGCTCCGCCTCCGCCAACACCTGCTTCGTGGAGTCCACGGCCGGCGTCGGCGAGGGCGCACGTACCGGTCTCGCCAACCTGATGACCGGCGGCCTCTTCCTGCTCGCGCTGATCTTCACGCCGCTGGCGACCGTCGTCCCCTCGCAGGCCGCGACGCCCGCGCTGGTGGTCGTCGGCTTCCTGATCATGGCCTCGAACGTGCGGGACATCGACTGGGGCGACCCCACCATCGGCATCCCGGCGTTCCTGACGATGATCTCGATGCCGTTCACCTACAGCATCACCAACGGCATCGGGATCGGTGTCCTGGCCTTCATCCTGCTGCGCGCGGCGACCGGCCGGGCCAAGGAGATCCCCTGGCTGCTGAACGCGGTCGGCTTCTGCTTCCTGGTCTACTTCCTGCTCGACCCGATCGAGCAGGCGCTCGGGGTCAAGTAACGGGCCAGCGCACCCCCAGCTTCTCCGTCTCGTCGAGAGACGACTGGAAGCGCTCGTCGAAGTCCTCGCGGATGAGCGTCCGGACCACATAGTCCTGGACGCTCATTCCGCGTTTTGCGGCGTGCTGCCGAAGGCGCTCCAGCAGCTCCCCGTCCACGCGCAGGCTGAGCACTCGCGATCCCATATGGACACGGTCGCGTCCGTACGCGGTCAGGCGCGTCACTTTCGACTGCGTCCTCACTCGTATGGGTGATCTCCGACGGGCGGCACCCCTTGGCTTTCCTTAGAAAGGGTAATGAGTTATGCTAAAGACCATGCCGGAACTGTCCCGCCCCCTGCCTGACGGCCGGGAGGTGCCCCCAGACGACGCAGCAGCGGTGAACGCTCTGCGGTCCGCCGTGATGCGCCTGTCGCGCCGACTCAAGCACCAGCGGGTCGACGAATCGCTGAGCCCCACCGAGATGTCGGTGCTCGGCACCCTCGCCCGGTGCGGCCATGCCACCCCCGGCGAGCTGGCCCGCAAGGAGCATGTGCAGCCGCCGTCGATGACGCGCATCGTGGCCATGCTGGAGGCCAAGGGGCTGGTCCGGCTCGAACCGCACCCCGACGACCGCCGCCAGAAGGTCGTCACGCAGACCGAACAGGCCGAGGCGATGCTCGAAGAGAGCCGCCGCAAGCGCAACGCCTGGCTCGCCGAGCTGGCCTCCGGGCTGGACGAGGACGAGTGGGCCAAGGTGCGGGCCGCCGCGCCCGTGCTGGAGAAACTCGCACAGTTGTAGAACCCGAGGCCGAGGAGGCGAACCCACTTTGAGTACGGGATCCGGAGCACACTCCGCCCCCGCACCGAACTCCCGAGAAGACACGGTTTCCGACGACGCGACCGCGACCACTCCGGGCATCGCCCCGGGTGTCGCCGCAGGCCCCGCCGCCACACCGCGCAAGGGCACGTTCAGCTCCCTACGAATACGTAACTACCGCCTCTTCGCCACCGGCCAGGTGGTCTCCAACACGGGCACCTGGATGCAGCGCATCGCCCAGGACTGGCTGGTGCTCAGCCTCACCGGCTCCTCCGGCGCGGTCGGCATCACCACCGCGCTCCAGTTCCTGCCGATGCTGCTCTTCGGGCTCTACGGCGGCGTCATCGCCGACCGCTTCGGCAAGCGCAAGCTGCTTCTGTTCACCCAGTCCGCCATGGGCCTGACCGGCCTCGCCCTCGCCGTGCTCACGCTGAGCGGCCATGTGCAGGTCTGGCACGTCTACCTGGTCGCTTTCGTCCTCGGCCTGGTCACCGTCCTCGACAACCCGTCCCGGCAGGCCTTCGTCTCCGAAATGGTCGGCCAGGACGAGCTGCGCAACGCCGTCAGTCTCAACTCCGCCAACTTCCAGTCCGCGCGGCTGATCGGGCCGGCCGTCGCCGGTGTCCTGATCACCGCCTTCGGCAGCGGCTGGGCCTTCCTGCTCAACGGCCTCTCCTTCATCGCCCCGATCGCCGGTCTGCTGATGATGCGGACCGCCGAACTCCACAAGGTCGACCGCGTCCCGCGCAGCAAGGGCCAGCTGCGGGAGGGCCTGCGGTATGTGTCGGGCCGCCCCGACCTGATCTGGCCCATCGTGCTGGTCGGCTTCATCGGGACCTTCGGCTTCAACTTCCCGATCTGGCTGACGGCGTTCGTCTACCACGTCTACCACCAGGGCGCGGGCACGTACTCCCTGTTCAACGGGCTGATGGCGGCCGGTTCGCTGATCGGCGCGCTGCTCGCGGCCCGCCGCGCCACCTCCCGGCTGCGGCTGCTGGTCGGTGCGGCGATCCTCTTCGGCGCCCTGGAGATCGCGGCCGCGCTCGCCCCGTCGTTCTGGGTCTTCGCGGCGCTGCTCGCCCCGATCGGCATGGTCGGCCTGACGATCAACGTCACCGCCAATTCGAGCATCCAGATGGCCACCGATCCGCTCATGCGCGGCCGGGTGATGAGCCTGTTCATGATGGTCTTCGTGGGCGGCACCCCGCTCGGCGCGCCGGTGGTCGGCTGGGTCACCGACGCCTTCGGTGCCCGGATCGGCTTCCTGGCGGGCGGCGTGGTCTCCATGGTGTCCGCGGCCGTCATCGGTCTGATCCTCGCCAGGGTGGGCGGCCTGCGCCTCAAGATCGACCTGCGCCGCGGCCATCAGCACGTCGCCTTCGTGCCCCGGGTCCCCGGAACGGCTCCGCACGTGGAGAAGGACCTGGCGCCGGCGGCGTAGGAGTAAGGGGGCGGGCTCCGGCGGCGCGGACATGGGCGTGGCGATGCAGACATCGGGGTCCGCCGGACCCCATATGCCCTGCGCCACACTGACCGCATGAGACTCTTCGCCGCCGTCCTGCCCCCCGCTCCCGCGCTCGAGGAACTGGCCGCCGAGGTGGCGCAGTTGAAGAAACTCCCGGCGGCCGGCCGGCTGCGGTGGACCGGCCGGGACAGCTGGCACTACACCCTTGCCTTCTACGGCGAGGTGCCCGACGATCTCGTCCCCGAACTGCACGAACGCCTGGCCCGCGCCGCCCGTCGCCGCGACCCCTTTGCGCTGCGGATCGCCGGCGGCGGCCGGTTCTCGGACCGGGTGGTGTGGGCCGGGGCGGACGGCGACCGCCCCGCCATGCGCATGCTCGCCGACGCGGCATCGGCGGCGGCCCGGCGGACCGGCATCTCCATGGACGAGCAGCACCGCCCGTACACCCCGCACCTCACCCTCGCCAGGAACCGCGTCCCCGACCTGGACCTCCGCCCGTACGCGACCGCCCTCAAGGACTTCGCCGGCGTCCCCTGGACGGTCGATGCGCTCTCGCTGGTGTGCAGCCATCCCCCGGTCGCCGGGGCGGCGGGCACGCAGCCGCGGTACGAAACGGTGGGGTCCTGGCCGCTGGGACACTGAGTACGGCGGGGCCCGGTGGCCGCCTCACCCGGGCCGCTGAAACGTTCGGGTCCGCCCCGGTTACGCTCAGAGGGTGGACCCCAAAACCCGTAACCGGATCATGTCCGGTCTGCTCGCCGTACTGCTCGTCGTCGTGGTCGTGGCGGCGGCGCTGCACTGAGAGCTGCCGCCGCCGGTGCCGGGCGCCCCGCAGCCGGCAGCAGCCGGCCGCCGGGCGCCCGGTCCGCTCACCAGGCGAAGGCCTCCGGGCTCGGGCCGGGGCCGGGGAAGATCTCGTCCAGCGAGGCGAGCAGCTCGTCCGACAGCTCCAGTTCGACGGCGCGCAGCGCGGAGGCGAGCTGGTCCGCCGTGCGGGGGCCGACGATCGGGCCGGTGACGCCGGGGCGGGTCAGGAGCCAGGCCAGGGCGACCTCGCCGGGCTCCAGGCCGTGCTTGCCGAGCAGGTCCTCGTAGGACTGGACCTGGGCGCGGATCGCGGAGTTGGCGAGGGCTTCCGCGGAGCGGCCGGCGCCCGAGCGGGCCGCGCCGCCCTCGCGTTCCTTGCGCAGGGCGCCGCCCAGCAGCCCACTGTGCAACGGGGACCAGGGGATGACGCCCAGGCCGTAGCCCTGGGCGGCCGGGATGACCTCCATCTCGGCGCGCCGCTCGGCGAGGTTGTAGAGGCACTGCTCGCTGACCAGGCCGTACGAACCGCGACGGGCGGCCGTCTCGTTGGCGCGGGCGATGTGCCAGCCGGCGTGGTTGGACGAGCCGACGTAGAGGATCTTGCCCTGCTGGACGAGGATGTCGATGGCCTGCCAGATTTCGTCCCAGGGCGTGTCCCGGTCGACGTGGTGGAACTGGTACAGGTCGATGTAGTCGGTGCCCAGCCGCTTGAGGCTCGCGTCCACCGAGCGCCGGATGTTGAGCGCGGAGAGCTTGTCGTGGTTGGGCCAGACCCCGTCGTCGCTCGGCGCCATGTTGGCGTAGAGCTTGGTGCCCAGCACGGTCTTGTCGCGCCGGCCACCGCCCTTGGCGAACCACGAGCCGACGATTTCCTCGGTACGGCCCTTGTTGGCGCCCCAGCCGTAGACATTGGCGGTGTCGAAGAAGTTGATGCCCGCATGGTGCGCGGCGTCCATGATGGTGTGGCTTTCGGCCTCGTCCGTCTGAGGCCCGAAGTTCATCGTCCCGAGGACGAGTCGGCTGACCTTGAGTCCGGTGCGTCCGAGCTGCGTGTACTTCATGGTGGTCCAGCCAACGCCTTCGAGTGCCCTCGAAGCAAGGACCCCGGGGGGTGGCGGAGTTCGGCTGGTCGTGGTTCCCGGTGAGGGGTGTGCGCTCCGTGGGGCGGGGACTCGTCCTGCGGAGCGGGCCCCGCCGTCCCCTGCCGGCTTTCAGGCGGTGGAGGTTCCCGCCGCGGAGGCGTCCGGCCGCGCGTCGGCGTCCGGCCGTGGCGAAGAGCAGCAGCGCGGTCTGTGCGCAGCAGGCGGCCGCCACCGGCCGAGCGGGCGCAGGCGTGCGGCGAGCGAGGCGGCGGGGGCGGGCGGCACCTGGGGGAGGGTGGCGCGGAGGAAGAGCAGCGCGGCGAGCCCGAGCGCCCCGCCCAGGACGAAGGTGGCCCGCCAGCCCAGTGCCGCCCCGGTCCAGGTGCCGGCCGGGACGCCGATCACCACGGCGCCGGTCGGCCCCGCCATGACCGTGGCGAGGCTGCGGCCCCGGCGCTCCGGCGGGGCGAGCTGCGCGGTCACGGCGAGGACGGTGGGCAGTGCCACAGCGGCGGCGAGCGCGGCCACCACCCGCAGTGCCATCAGCGCGGCGTACGAACTCACCAGCGGAACAGTGAAGTTGGCGAGGCAGAAGAGCGCCAGAGTCGTGGTGAGAAGGCGGCGACGGGGGAGCCGTGCGGTGCCGACGGCGGCGATCGGGGCGGCCACCGCGCAGACGACGGAGAAGGCGGTGACGAGCTGTCCGGCCGCGGCCTCGCTGACCGTCAGTCCGCGGGCGAGGGCGGGCAGCACGCCGGTGATGACGAAGTCATCGGTCTGGAGGGCGAAGGCGCCCAGGGTGAGGGCGCAGAGCCAGGGGGCAGGGCGGGTCCCTCGCGCGGCGGAAGCGGAAGTGGCGGACATGCCATTAGCGTAACGTTCGTTTCCCTAATTAGGGTGGGGGTGACCCGCTCCGAGGGTCGAAGGGCACGGGACCAGGAGAGTCCCGACGTCCGCCCGGCACCCCCGCACCGCTAGGAGTCCGACCGATGGCCAGGCCCCGCGACCCCCGCCGCCGTACCGAGATCCTCGACGCGGCCATCGGCCACCTGGTGGAGACCGGGATCGCCAACCTCTCGCTCCGCCCGCTGGCCCACGCCCTCGGGCACAGCACACGGGTGCTCACCCACCACTTCGTGGACAAGGACGATCTGCTCACCGCCGTACTGGAGCGGCTGGACGAGATCCAGCACGGGCAACTGCGGGCCACCGAGGGCTGGGACGACACCTCGCGCGGTATCGGCGCGATCGCGCGGGATTCCTGGCGGCGCCATCTGGAGCCCGAGAACATCGGCGCGACCCGGCTCATCCATGAGATCGAGGGGCTGGCGGCGGCCGGCCGGCTCGGCGGCCGGGTCCCGAAGTTCCTCGCGGACCGCGCCGAATTCGTCGCCGAGGCCCTCCAGGCCCGCGGTCTCGCCCCCGACGCGGCGCGGGTGCACGCCACCTTCCTCAACAGCGCCTACGCGGGCCTCCAGACCGACTTCCTGGTCACCGGCGACCGCGCGCGCACGGAGGCGGCGCTGGCGGATCTGTGCGCACTGGCCGATTCGTGGACGCGCCGGTAGGAGCACCTCCGCAGGGCGCGCGCCCCGGGAACCCCCAGCGGAACCGTCAGCGGGACGACAGCACCCCGTACGGCGCCCCGACCCCCCACGCCTGATGCATCGCCCCGGCGAACGTTCCTGCCAGCAGCCGCTCCCCCCACTCCGACGGATGCGTTCCGTCATACGTGGCGCGGTCGGTCTCCCATCCGTCCGGCTCGGAGGCGAGCAGCAACGGCGAGCCGGGGGTGGAGAGATCGGCAACGGCCTTGGCCAGCAGCTCGTTGAAGCGCTCGCACTCCGCGCCGAACGCGGTGTCCACCGCCGCCCGGACATTGGGTATCACCGGCATCAGCACGGCCCGTATGTGCGGTGCCGCCTCCCGCGCCTGTGCCACGAAGCGCCGCACGTTCTCTGCGGTCTGCTCGGCGTTCGTATAGAAGCCGAGGTCGATCAGGCCGAGCGAGACCAGCAGGGTGTCGGCGTCGTAGCGGCGCACCATGTCACCGATCAGCGGCGCCATGTGCAGCCAGCCCTCGCCCCAGCCGGCGAGATGGCGGCGGGCCTCGTCGGGGAAGCCGGGATCGGCGTAGGCGGACGAGGTGGGGGCGCCCTCGACGGGGTCATGGAGCGTGTGGCGCGGTCCGACGATGCGGTACGGGCCGTCGAACGTCGCGTTCAGGTGCTGCCACATCCGGTAGCGCCACGTGAAATCGCCGGTGCTCCCAATGGTCATCGAGTCACCGACGAACATGATCCTCATCCGGCCATGATGTCCGAGAACCCCTACTGCTCGGTACGTGACGCTGGACACGCCCCGGCCCGCAGCGTGGTGACGGGGCCGATGCCGCGGTGAGGGCGGAGGTGACGAGGCGGCGGACGCGCCACGGGCCGCGTCCCGGGATGGCAGTCTGTGCCCATGCGTTCGCTTCTGTGCGCGGCCGGTGCCGCGGGAATCCTGTGGTCGGCGGCCGTGGTGCCCGCCGCCGCCGACGAGCCCGACGGCTTCACCATCGGCGATCCCCGGATCACCGAGTCCAGCGGTCTGGCCGCCAGCCGGAAGCACCCCGGGATCTACTGGACCCACAACGACAGCGACGACGGCCCGTACGTCTACGCCGTCGACGGCAGGTCCGGCCGTACGGTCGCCAGGATCACGCTGCGCGGCATCGGCACACCGCGCGATGTCGAGGCGATCTCGATCGGCCCGGACGGCAACGTCTACGTCGGCGACATCGGTGACAACCTCGGCGGCACCTGGAACCACGTCTGGATCTACCGCTTCCCCGAGCCGGAGAAGCTGCGCGACGCCACCGTCAGGGCGACCCAGTTCGATGTGAAGTACGCGGACGGCCCGCGGGACGCCGAAGCGCTGATGGTGCACCCCAGGACCGGCCGGGTCTATATCGCCAGCAAGAAGCAGGACGGTGGTGGCGCCCTCTACGAGGGCCCGCAGCGGCTCACCACCGCCGGCGCCAACGTCTTCCGCAAGGTCGCGCCGATCGATCTGTGGGCGACCGACGGCGCGTTCTCCCCCGACGGCACCCGTCTGGTGATGCGCAGCTACTTCGGTGCCCGGATCTACCGGTGGCAGGACGGCAGCCCGAAGGACCTCGGCAGCGTGGGCGTGCCGGTCCAACAGCAGGGGGAATCGGTCTCCTTCACCGCCGACGGCCGCACCCTGATGTACGGCTCGGAGGGCAGCGACAGCGAGGTCGAACCGGTCGGCCTGAGTGACGAGCAGCTGCCGGACACGGCGAAGGACGACCCGGCGAACGGTGACGGCGCCAACGGGCAGGGTGGGAAAAGCGGTTCGGGGACGGACCTGGATCCTTCCTTCATCAAGGGCGCCATGGTCCTCGCCGTGGCCACGGCGCTGGTCGTCGGGCTGCGCAGGCTGCTGCGCCGTCGCTGACGGCGAGAGCCGGGGCCGGACTGAGGGGCCGGGTACTGGGTCCGGTCCGTCCGGTCCGTCCGGCTCGGTCGCGGCGGCTCAACCCACGAGCGCTGCACCTCGGTTGACGACACACCTGACCACGATCTGAAGATCCAATGAAAATGATCTAGTGTCGTCGCCGTCCCTTTCCGACGCGGTGTCTCCCCGCGGGGATGCGCCGCGAGCACAGAGAAAACATGTGAGGAACGTGCGAAACAAGAAGGCCATAGTCGCGGGGCTCGCGCTCCTGGCCGTCGGCGCTCTGCAGACGCCGGCTTCCGCCACCGGCCACTCCTCCAGCCGGGGCGAGACCATCACCGTCCGCGGCAGCGGCACCTATGTGTCCTCGGTGACGACGACGCGGAAGCCGCACGCCTTCAAGGCCACGGCGCACCTGATCCTGAGGGACAGCGGCAACCACTACAGCCGGGAACTGCGCGGCTGGGGTGACACCAACAACGGTGACACGGACTACCGCACCTGGTCGATCAAGCAGCACGTCCCGAACGGCTGGCGGGTGTGCGCCGAGTGGTGGGGCTACGGCTACAAGCACCCCTTCAAGGGCATGCCCTGCGTGATCGTCCACAAGTGACCGAGCCGGGCCCGGCGCTGCGCCACGCAGCCGCGGGCCCGGTGTAGTCCCCCGGGGCCACGCGAGTTCTGCTCCCTGCGCTGCGCAGAGGTGCGGCCTCGGTCCCATGGGCGTCGGGCTGTCGCCGTCATGGCGGATGAGTTCCTCCATGGCGGCGACACGCCTATTCCTCGCCCGTTGCTCCCGCGCCCTCGGTCAGCCGCAGCTCGTAGTGCAGCGTCCGCTCTTTCCTCAGCCGGTGCACCAGCGGAACCAACAGGCCGTGGATCAAGGGGTATTTGCGGGTCAGTGAGCGCTCGGCCCGCCGGTACTCCCGGGTCTGCGGGTCCAGCAGCCGCACCCGCGCCGGCACGGTGGGCCCGGTGGGACGGCCCCGCCAGGTGGAGGCGCAGATCTCCACGTCGGGGAAGTTCCGCATCCGCTTGGCCTTCCAGGCGCTGCTGTACGTACGGAGGTAGGCGTGGTCGCCGTCGACGGCGATGTTCATCGCTGTGCCGACGCCCGTGCCGTCCCGCTTGTACGTGGTCAGCACAATCGCCCCTTGCCGCTCGAAGGGGGCGAGGCCGGGGCTCGGGGGATTCGTCATGACTCCCATACAGGCACATCCGGCCTGTTTCGTCACATCATGGTGCGTCCGTTCGGGCGGTACTGCGGGCGGCGATGAGCACCTCGAATCCGTCCAGGAGTGCGGCCAGGCCCAGCTCGAAGACCGGGGTGTCGCCGCCGGTGAACGTGTCCTGGTCCAGGCCGGCGAGGGCGGGGTAGCGGCCGCTCAGCATCGCCTTGGACAGGACCGGCTCCTGGGCCCGCCAGAAGTCCGCGTTGCTGATACCGGTCCGCTTCTCGGCGAGGGCGGCGTTGAGCTCGGTGCGGGCGGTGCCGGTGATGAAGCCGCCGAGGGACACCATGACGTGGATCTTCTCGCGGTCGGTCAGGCCGGTGCCGGCCAGGGCGCGCAGCGCGTACTCCAGTGAGTCCAGGGCGTTGGGGCCGAGCAGCGGGCGGGCCTGGTCGACCTGGAGCAGCCAGGGATGCCGTTGGTGCAGCCGCCAGTTGTCGCGGGCGAGGGCCTCGAGCGCGGGGCGCCAGCCGGCGGCGGGGTCGGGGTGGGCCTCGCTGTCGAACTCGGAGACCTTGTCGAGCATCAGGTCGAGGAGTTCGGCCTTGCCCGGTACGTAGCGGTAGAGGGACATGGTGCCGACGCCGAGGTCGGTGGCGACCCGGCGCATGGACAGTGCGCCGAGCCCGTCGGAATCGGCGACCGCCACCGCCGTGGTGACGATGCGGTCAACGGTGAGGCCCGGCTTGGGGCCGCGGCTGGGCCGGTCGGTGAGGCCCCAGAGCAGCTCCAGGCTGCGCGAGACATCGCCGCTGCCGCTGTGTTCTGTCGTCGTCATCGTGCGCTCATCCTATGCCGCCCCCCGACGGGAACTGGGTACGCTGTACGCGCAATCGGGTACGGTGTACCCAGTTTTCGACCGGAGGGGATCCGACGATGGCCGGCAAGGTGAACGGGACAGGGCGCGGGGCAAGGAGAGGGGCACGGCGAGGGGCACGGCGAGGGGCGGGTGCGGCGGAGGCCGTTCAGGCGCCGCCACCGCCGGATGTGGCGGTTCTCGCGGAGAGCCTGGAGAAGCGGTACGGCGACAAGCGGGCGCTGGACGGTCTCGACCTCGCCGTCCGCCGCGGCACGGTGCACGGCCTGCTCGGGCCGAACGGCTCGGGCAAGACCACGGCCGTCCGCATCCTGACCGCCCTGCTGCGACCGGACGGCGGACGGGCGACCGTCGCCGGGCACGATGTGGCGCGGGCACCGGAGCGGGTACGGGCCACGATCGGTCTCGCGGGTCAATATGCCGCCGTGGACGAGATACTGAGCGGGCGTCAGAATCTGGAGATGTTCGGCAGGCTCTTCCACCTCGGCGCACACCGGGCACGGATGCGTGCGACGGAACTGCTGGACCGGTTCGGATTGCAGGAGGCGGCCGGGAAACCGGCCAAGGGCTACAGCGGCGGGATGCGCCGCCGGCTCGACCTCGCCGCGAGCCTGATCCTCGCACCCGAGGTGCTCTTCCTGGACGAGCCGACCACCGGCCTCGATCCGCGCAGCCGCAACGAGGTGTGGGAGTCGGTCCGTTCGCTGGCCGCGTCCGGCACCACGGTCCTGCTGACCACCCAGTACCTCGACGAGGCGGACCGGCTGGCCGACCGTATCGCCGTCATCGAGCACGGACGGACGATCGCCGACGGTACGCCCGCCGAACTGAAGCGGCAGGCCGGCGGGGACAGCCTCCAGGTGGTGGTGCGCGACCCGGCCGACCTGCCGCACGCCGTGCGCACCGTGGCGCGGGTCGCCGCGGACGATGTGCCGCCCACGCGGGACGAGGCCGAGCGGCGGGTCGGGGCGCCGGTGGCCGACGGTGTGGCGGCGCTGACCGAGGTCGCCCGCACCCTCCAGGACGAGGGCGTCGGCGTCGAGGACATCGCACTGCGCCGGCCCACGCTGGACGAGGTCTTCCTGCGGCTCACGGGTCACCGTCCGGCCGGGGCCGGACAGGAGGCGGCCGCATGAGCGCCGGCACCGTGCCGCACATCCAGGGCGGCGGCTCTCCGGGCCCGGCCGGCCCGGACAACAGCCCCGCGCGCCGCCTCTACTGGGCCCTCGCCGACTGCTGGACCATCATCCGCCGGGACCTGACCCACCTCGTCCGGCAGCCCGTCAACATCGCCTGGCAGCTGGGCTTCCCGGTCGTCTCCGTCCTGCTCTTCGTCTATGTCTTCGGCAGCGCGATGGACGTCGGCAGCGGTGTGGACTACCCGACGTTCGCGATGCCCGGCATCTTCGCGATGACGATGTCCTTCGGCTTCATGAACACCGCGCTGATCGTCGTCATCGACCGGGACCGTGGTGTCACCGACCGCTTCCGCTCCATGCCGATGGCGCCCTCGGCCGTGGTCAGCGGGCGCGGGGTCTCCGATGTGATCAGCGCGAGCATCGACCTCGCGGCGCTGGCCGTGATCGCCATGATCGTCGGCTGGCGCTCCCACGGCAGTCCGGCCGCCACCCTGGCCGCCTTCGGACTGCTGCTGCTTCTGCGCTTCGCGCTCACCTGGATCGGTGTCTTCCTCGGCCTCCTGGTGCCCAACCAGGAAACGGCCGGCGGGCTCTACGCCCTCGCCTTCCCCTTCGGCATGATCTCCAGCGTCTTCACACCGCCGTCGATGATGCCGGACTGGCTGGGCATGATCGCGAGGTGGAACCCGGTCTCCTCGACGGCCGGCGCCATCCGCACCCTCTTCGGCAACCCGGCCACCACGGGCGGCAGTTGGGTCGAGGCACATGCGGTGCTGATGGCGGTGCTGTGGCCGCTCGTCCTCACGGCGGTCTTCCTGCCGCTGGCGGTACGGCGCTTCCAGCGGCTGAACCGCTAGCGCGCACCGGGCCGGCAACACACAGGCCCCGGCGGTCGCCCGCCGGGGCCTGTGGTGGTGCGTGATGCGTGGTCCGTCAGGCCGTTACAGCTTGCCGATCACGTGGTCGATGCAGGCCGTCAGTGCCTCGACGTCCGTCGGGTCGATCGCCGGGAACATCGCGATCCGCAGCTGGTTGCGGCCGAGCTTGCGGTAGGGCTCGGTGTCGACGATGCCGTTGGCGCGCAGGGCCTTGGCGACGGCCGCGGCGTCGATGTCGTCGGCGAAGTCGATGGTGCCGATGACCTGCGAGCGCTTGGCCGGGTCGGTGACGAACGGGGTGGCGTACTTGGAGTCCTCGGCCCAGCCGTAGAGGGTGCGCGAGGAGGTGGCGGTGCGGCGGACCGCCCAGTCCAGGCCGCCCTGGCCGTTGATCCACTCCAGCTGCTCGTTGAGCAGGAAGAGGGTGGACAGCGCGGGGGTGTTGTACGTCTGGTTCTTGAGGGAGTTGTCGATCGCCGTGGGCAGCGAGAAGAACTCCGGGATGTGGCGGCCGGACGCGTGGATGGCGCGGGCGCGCTCCAGGGCGGCGGGGGAGAAGGCCGCGAGCCACAGACCGCCGTCCGAGGCGAACGACTTCTGCGGGGCGAAGTAGTAGACGTCGGTCTCGGCGATGTCCACGGGCAGCCCGCCGGCGCCGGAGGTGGCGTCGACCAGCACCAGCGCGCCCTCGTCGGCGCCCGCGACCCGCTTGATGGGGGCGGCGACGCCGGTCGAGGTCTCGTTGTGGGTGAAGCCGTAGACGTCCACGCCCTGCTCCGCCTGCGGGTCAGGGTGGCTGCCCGGGTCGGCGGAGATGACGGTGGGCTCGTCCAGCCACGGCGCCAGCTTGGCGGCCTTGGCGAACTTCGAGGAGAACTCACCGAAGCTGAGGTGCTGGGACTTGCGCTCGATCAGGCCGTGCGTCGCGATGTCCCAGAACGCGGTGGAGCCGCCGTTGCCGAGGACGACCTCGTAGCCCTCGGGGAGCTGGAAGAGGTCACGTACGCCGTCGCGCACCTTGCCGACCAGGTTCTTGACCGGGGCCTGGCGGTGGGACGTGCCGAGAAGGGAGCTACCGGTGGCGGCGAGGGCGCCGAGCGCCTCCGTACGCACCTTGGAGGGGCCCGCGCCGAAGCGTCCGTCGGCGGGCTTGATGTCAGCGGGAATCTGGATATCAGCCACGGGGGAAGCCTAATCCGTCGCGCTGCGGGGCTCGGCGGCGCGTCCAGCGGGTGAGACGTCAGCCGCCCGTACGGTGGACGGCCGGGTCGGAGTGCCACCAGCTCACGCGGACGGGGCGGGTGCCGTGTAGACGGCGGTGAGGGCGGCGGCGGCCTCGGCCATCACCTGTCGGGCCTCGGGCGGGTCGAGCACTTCGAGGGAGTCGCCGAACTGGAGCAGTTGCCGGACGGCGGGGAGGACCGGGTAGGCCAGATCGAGGGTGGCCCAGTCGTTTCCGGTGCTCTTGCTGTCCTCGGGGCCGGCCTCGTCACGTGTGCCCACGTCGTCCCCCGCGCCGGCCTCGTTCCCGGCGTCCTCGCCGTCTCCGGCGCACTCGTCGTCACCCGTACGGGGTGGCCCGGTCAGGGCCCCGCCGAGGATCCGTACGGCCAGGTCGAGCCGGTCGCGGCGGATCCGGGCGGTGACCCGTACGTCCGCGGGCCGGTCCTCCACCTCGCGCCGCAGCTGCTGCCAGACCTGCGCGAGCGCCACGCCCGCGCGGCGGCGTACCGGGGCGTCGGTGAGGGTGGCCGACGCCACCCGGTCGGCCCGGAAGAGCTGCGGTCTGCCGCGCCGGTCCGCGACGAGGTACCAGGTACCGGCCTTGGCCACGAGCCCGTACGGGTCGACGGTGTAGGTCCGCAGCCGGGTCTCGCCGCTGTGCCGGTAGCGGATACGGAGCCGGAGGTCGGTGAAGACGGCCGTGTGAAGGACGTCGAGGTCCACGGCGGGGCGGGGGCCGCCCATCCACCGGTCCGGATCGACCAGGATGCGGCTGCCGGCCAGCTCCGCGGCGGGACGGTGCGGGGCGGGCAGCGCGGCCATCACCTTGCGCAGCGCCGAGCCGAGCGCCTCGTCCAGACCGAGGGCGGAGTGTGCGCCCTGCGCGGCGAGGATGAACAGGGCGCGTGCCTCGTCGGTGGTCAGGCCCGTGACGTCCGTACGGAAGCCGGGCAGCAGCGCGATTCCGCCGTGCCGGCCGCGTTCGGCATAGACCGGCACCCCGGACGCCGACAGCGACTCGATGTCGCGGTAGACGGTCCGGGTGGAGACCTCCAGCCGTTCGGCGAGCTCCCCGGCCGGCACCCGGCCGCGGGTCTGGAGGAGCAGGAGGATCGAGAGGAGCCGGTCCGCTTTCACGGGCGCATTTATACATGACGGCGGGTGTCAAGTTATCGCAGCAGAGTGCGCGGCATGGAGAGCAACGACCGCACCCCGCACACCCGCCAGAGCCGTCACACCCATGCCACTCATCCCACCCATCCCACCCGTCACGCTCATCCCACCCAGGACCCTCGTCAGCTCCCTGGGACCCGTCCCGGCGGCTCCGGCGGCCCCGGCGGCCCCGGCGGACGTACGGGCGCGACGCCGATCCCCGCCGCTCCCGCCGCTCCCGCCGCTCCCGCCACGCCTGCCACCCCCTCCGCCCTCGCCGAGCTCGTACGGCAGACCCGGGGCCCGGTCCTCGTCCCCGGCGGCGAGGGATATGACGCCGAGCGGTCCGGATTCCAACGGGCGTACCGGCACCGGCCGGACGTGATCGTCGGGGCGGAGTGTGCCGGGGACGTCGTCGCCGCGGTGCGCTTCGCCCGCGCCCAGGGGCTGCCGGTCGCCGTACAGGCCACCGGGCACGGGCTGTCCGCGGCCGCCGACGGCGGGCTGCTGATCAGTACGCGGCGGATGGCCGGGGTACGGGTGGACGCGGCGGCCGGTAGTGCGCGGGCCGAGGCGGGCGTCGTCTGGGGACAGGTCGTCGAGGCAGCGGCCCCGCACGGCCTCGCGCCGCTCAACGGCTCCTCCCCGGGCGTCGGCGTCATCTCGTACACCCTCGGGGGCGGTGTCGGGGTGCTGGCCCGTACCTATGGCTTCGCCGCCGACCAGGTGCGGTCCGTCGACCTCGTCACCGCCGACGCGCGGCAGCTGCACGTCACGGCGGACAGCGATCCCGAGCTGTTCCGGGCGCTCCTCGGCGGCGGCCACGGCCTCGGGGTGGTGACCGCGATGGAGTTCGGGCTGGTGCCGGTGGCCCGGTTGTACGGCGGGCAGCTGGTGTTCGGCGGCGAGCGGATCGACGAGGCGCTGGCGGCGTATCTGCGCTGGACCGAGACCGTGCCGGACGAGCTGACGTCGTCGCTCGCGCTGATCGCCTACCCGGACCTCGCGCAGCTGCCCGAGCCGCTGCGCGGCCGCTATCTCGCACAGATCCGGATCGCCTACACGGGGAGCGCCGAGGAGGGCGAGCGGCTGGTGGCGCCGCTGCGGGCGGTGGGGCCGCGGGTGAGCGACGAGCTGCGCGAGATGCCGTACGCCGACTCGCACACCATCCACCGGGACCCGAGCGATCCGCACGCCTACGACGGTGACAATGCGCTGCTCAGCGGGCTGGACGTGGACGCGCTGCACCGGGTGGCCGTGTTGACCGGGCCGGACGCGCCGACGATGTGCGTACTCCAGCTCAACCATCTCGGGGGTGCGATGGCGAAGCGGGGCGGGCCGGAGGAGGTGGCCGGTTCCGTCGGCCACCGGGACGCCCGGTTCGCGCTGCGGCTGCTGTCGCCGCTGCCCGGAGCCGAGGCGGGCGATGGCCTCGGTGCCGATACGGGAGACGATCGCGGCGCCGACGACCTCGGTGCCGACGGGCCCGGTGACGGCGGGACCGGTGCCCGCGGGCGCGGTGCCGACGGGCGCGGCTCCGGTGAGGCTGCCTCCGAGGGGCCCGGCGCCGCCCTCGCGGCCGTACGGGCGCTGCACGCCGAGGCGCTGGCGGCCGTCGCGCCCTGGCGGATCGGCCGCAGCGTGAACTTCCTCTTCGGCTCGCACGGGGAGCGGCCGGACGCCGCGGAGGTGGCGCGCAGTGTGCACGACGCCGACGAGCACCGGCGACTGGCCGGGCTCAAGGCCCACCACGACCCGGAGAACGTCTTCCGCTTCCACCCGTCCGGGGCCGCCACGGCCGACCGCACACCGTCCGCCGTCACCACCGTCCGCGGCTGAATCGCACACCGGCTGCTGTCACCACCGTCTGCGGCTGAATCGCACACCGGCCGCTGTCACCACCGTCCGCGGCGGAACCGCGCACCGGCCGCCGTCGCCACCGTCCCCGCCCGGCTCCGCCGACCTCCGCAACTCACCGGCCTGCCGATGCCCCATGAACCCGCCCCAGTGGGCAGGCTGGAGACATGGCTGATCGCACGGAGACGGAGAAGCGGAACCTGGCGGAGGAGTTGGCGGCCGCGGTACGGGGGGAGGTCTCGTTCGCCGCGGCCGACCGGGCACTGATGACGATGGACGCGTCCAATTACCGGCGGGTGCCCAGAGCGGTGGTCGCGCCCAAGGACGCCGAGGACGTCGCGGCGGCGCTGCGGGTGTGCCGGGAGCACGGCGTGCCGGTGGTGCCGCGCGGCGGCGGGACCAGTATCGCCGGGCAGGCGACCGGCGTCGGCGTGGTGCTGGACTTCACCCGGCACATGCGGCGCATCGTGTCGCTGGACGCCGCCGCCCGCACCGCCGTCGTCCAGCCCGGCGTCGTCCTGGACGACCTGCGGGCGGCGGCCGGAGCGCATGGACTGACCTTCGGCCCCGACCCGTCCACCCACAGCCGCTGCACCCTCGGCGGCATGATCGGCAACAACTCCTGCGGCTCGCACTCGGTGGTCTGGGGCACCACCGCCGACAGCGTCCGCGAGCTGGAGCTGCTGACGTACGGCGGCGAGCAGGTGCGGGCCGGCCGCGGTACGGACCCCACCGGCGCCCCGACCGGACTGCCCCCGCGGCTGCGGGACGGCGTCAAGGCCCTGGTCGACGGGGAGTTGGCGCTGCTGCGCACCGGCTACCCCGACCTCCCCCGCCGGATCTCCGGCTACGCGCTGGACGCGCTGCTGCCGGAAGCGGGCACCGACCTCGCCCGTGCCCTCACCGGCAGCGAGGGCACCCTCGGCGTACTGACCGAGGCGACCGTACGGCTGGTGGAGACTCCGGCGGCGCGGGCCCTCGCCGTCCTCGGCTACCCCGACGAGAGCGCGGCGGCCGAGGCCGCCCACACGCTGCTGCCCCACCGCCCGATGACCGTCGAGGGGATGGCCGCCGACCTGGTGGGCGACGCGGCCGGACTGCCCAAGGGCGGCGCCTGGCTGTTCGTGGAGATGGGCGGCGCGAGCCGCGGTGAAGCGGCGGCGCGGGCCGAGGCGCTCTGCCGGGCGGCGGCCGCGGACGGCGCCACCGACCACACCCTCGTCACCGACCCGGCCGACCAGCGCACCCTGTGGCGGATCCGCGAGGACGCCTCCGGCACCGCCACCCGGCTGCCCGACGGCTCCGAGGCCTGGCCAGGCTGGGAGGACTGCGCCGTACCACCCGCCAGGCTCGGCCCGTATCTGCGGGACTTCCGCGCCCTGCTGACCCAGCACGGTCTGCGCGGCACGCCCTACGGGCACTTCGGCGACGGCTGCATCCACGTCCGTATCGACTTCGACCTGCTGACCGCGCCCGGCATCCGCCGCTTCCGGGAGTTCTCCTACGACCTGGGCGAACTGGTGGTGGCGCACGGCGGATCGCTCTCCGGCGAGCACGGCGACGGCCAGGCCCGCGCCGAACTGCTCCCGAAGATGTACGGCCCCGAGCTCGTCGGCCTCTTCGAACGCTTCAAGTCGCTCTGGGACCCGGCCGCGGGGCTCAACCCCGGCATGCTCGTCCGCCCCGCCCGGCTCGACGAGAACCTCCGCTTCGAGGTGCTGCCCGAGCGCCCGGTCCCGGTCGAGTTCGGCTACCCGCACGACAACGGCGACTTCTCCGCGGCCGTACGGCGCTGTGTCGGCGTCGCCAAGTGCCGTAATGCCGCGACCGGTCCGGGCTCGGCGGACGTCATGTGCCCGTCCTTCCGCGCCACCGGTGAGGAGCAGCACTCCACCCGCGGCCGGGCCCGTCTGCTGCACGAGATGCTGGCCGGTGAGGTGATCACGGACGGCTGGCAGTCGCCGGAGGTACGTGACGCCCTCGACCTCTGTCTGTCCTGCAAGGGCTGTCGCAGCGACTGCCCCGTAGGGGTCGACATGGCCACCTACAAGGCGGAGTTCCTGCACCACCACTACGCGGGCCGGCGGCGCCCCGCCGCGCACTACTCGATGGGCCGCCTCCCCCAGTGGCTGCACGCCGCGGCCCCCGCCGTACCCGCCCTCAACGTCCTCGCCCGTACGCCGCTGGCCGCCGTCGGCAAACGCCTCGGCGGGATCGCGCCCGAGCGCCCGATCCCCGAACTGGCCACCGAGACCTTCACCCGCTGGTGGTGGCGCCGCCGGAAGACGGCGGCTCACGGGGCACCTTCCGAAGCAGCCCCCGAACCCCCGTCCGGCCGCACGGTCATCCTCTGGCCCGACACCTTCACCAATCACCTCTCCCCGGAGGTCGGGCGGTCCGCCGTCACGGTCCTGGAAGCCGCCGGACTGCGCCCCCTCCTGCCGCCGACCGCGCCCCTGCGCCCGGCCGGGGCCCCTCCGCTGCCGCGCCGCCACCGCCCCCTGTGCTGCGGCCTGACCTATGTCTCCACCGGTCAGCTCGACCGGGCCCGCGCGGTGATGCGCCGCACGGTCGAGATCCTGAGCCCGCTGCTGCGGGACGGCCACCCCCTGGTCGTCCTCGAACCGAGCTGCGCCGCCGCCCTGCGCACGGACCTCCCCGAACTCCTCCCGGACGACCCCCGCGCCGCCCAACTGGCCCACTCCGTACGGACCTTCGCGCAAGCACTGGAAGAGCTGGCCCCCGACTGGCAGCCCCCGCGCATCGACCGCCCCGTTGCCGGCCAGACCCACTGCCACCAGCACGCGGTCCTCGGCGACGCGGCCGACCGCCGTCTGCGCGAACGTGCCGGCCTCACCGGCCGGCTGACCGGCGGCTGCTGCGGCCTGGCCGGCAACTTCGGCTTCGAGCGCGGCCACTACGAGGTCTCGGTGGCCTGCGCCGAGGATCAACTCCTGCCTGCCGTAAGGGATTCCACCGAGGGGACGGAGATTCTCGCGGACGGTTTCTCCTGCCGCACCCAGCTCGACCAGCTGGGCGACCGGCCGGGCCGGCACCTGGCGGAGGTGCTGGCGGAGGCGTTGGGGGAGGAGGGGGAGGAGGGGGAGCCGGGGTCCTTGGGCGCGTAGTGGGAAGGCACACCAGGGTGTACGGGGCCGGTGCGCGCCGCGAGGTGCACGCCGGGGGTCACGCACCGGTGCGTAACCGGCCTCGGCGGACAGGAGTGCGTGCATCCGCAGGCCGCTTCCGTGACGGCGTCGGTGGGGTGAGGGCAGGCGCGGCGGGAACACTGACAGAACTGAAAGAGCAGGTGAGAAGTCAACCGGCGGGCCTGTGCGGGCGGCGCGGGAGGACAGCCCGTCCGAGCGCCGCGCCGGAGTCAGGGGCGCCGTGAGGTTCTGGGGGCAACGTGCGGAATTTTGACCTCAAGGCGGAAGCGGAAATGCGGCTGCACTCCGACCGGCTGGCCGAGGAACTGGCGCGTGAGCGCGGCGAGAGGCCCACGACAGCCCCGGACGACGCCCAAGGCCCCGGGCCGGCTGAGGGGCCGCCCACGGCGGGGACGGCGGATGCCGACGACGAGAGGTAGGGCGTGGGCGTGGTTGTCTCGGAGGTCTGTCCTGACGGCGCCCATCAGTCCGGGCCGTTGGTCTGCGGAATCAGATCGATGAGGAAACGCTGGGCCGGCTCGGCACCGCAGGGCTCTTGGACGGCCTCGGCTCCGGCTTCGGTCGCACCGTCGCGGATGCCCAGGCACAGGTCGGTCTGTGCACGCCGCAGACGGAAGCCCTGGGTGGTGGGGCTGTAGCGCTCGATCCGGAAGAGCTGGGCGTCCTTGTCGGTCTGGCAGTTCTCCTGCGGCTCCACGAGCCCTTGGGCCGGGCCGCTGTCAAGGATGGTGAGGCATCCCATGCCCTTGTCCACCGGGTGTTCCCACTTGATGGCGGTCAGGTCGCCGGGGGCGGGCTGGAGGAACGTGCGCGGACCCGGCTCGGTACACGGCCGCTGGACCGCCACCTCGGAACGGTATCGTCCGGAACGCTCATGCCCTGCCGTCAGGCAGAGCCCGGCCGGCCGCACGGGGCGGATACGGGCCCAGCTCCCAGCGGACTTCACGGCAAGGATCTCTGGAAGCCGAGCGCGGGCGGCATCCGCCGCGCGGGATCGTGACGACGTCAGATCACCGGCCAGCAGGAGGCCCGTCGCGGCGGCGCCCACCACCACCACCAACGCAGCAGCCACCAGGACCAAGGGCCGTGTCCGCAGCCCTGATTTCGCTGCCTGCCCGACGTGAGGCGCGAGGGCGGACCCGGCAACCGGCTGGGATGTCTGCCGCCCGTGGGACGGGGTGCCGTCACTGCCGCTGCCGCTGCCGTTGTCGGTATCGCCGTCGGTGCCGGTGCCGGTGCCGGTGCGGGTAACGGTGTCGGTGTGGGGGTCGGTGCCGGTCGGGCCGGTGCCGGTCGGGCCGGTATGGGTCGGGCCGGTATCGGTCGGGCCCGTATCGGCGACCGGCCCCTCGCAGGCAAGGCGTTTCCAGGCTCTCGTCCACTCCGCCAACCGGTCCTGTTCGCCGCAGGCGCGCACCAAAGCGGCCACCAGATCGGGGCGTGGCAGGGTCTGTTTGCGGAGGATGTCGGCGACGGTGCTTCGCGGCAGAACGTCGCCGCGGTCCGCCGCCCGGCTCTCCAACTGCCGAAGAGTCAGTCCGGAACGGGCCTTGAGCGCCCGCAACGCCGCCATGAACTCCTCGGCGTCGCGTAAGTCGGCGGGGTGCAGGAAATCGTCATCCATCCGCTCAGAGGTAGCGCACCGGTCGAAGAAGGGCAACGGGGCGCTGTCCGGCCCACCGGACAGCGCCCCTTGCCGTCTTGGTGACCAGGCGAAACGCCGCCGGGCTGTCCGGGACAGCATGAGTGCTTGCCGCGCTCAGCCGGCTGCGGCAAAGCTGAGTGCTGCGGGAACGAAGCCGGGTGGCGCGACCACGAAGCAGGATCACGCAGGCTTGGTGCAGTTCCTCAAGACGGCGCGGCAGGACCGGCACGCTCCGTGCAACACCGTCAGCGCCGTCCTCGTTCAGGCCCCTGAGCCGTTGACGAACCCGGTGAGCCCGCCCCGCGGCACTGCACAACGCCGCGGTCCCGGGTCACCACTCCGCAGCTCAGCAAGGCTCTGGAAGTTCGTCCACATCAACCGAGCCAAGGAGAACACCATGCGCGTACGTCTGCTGCTCACCGGAATAGCTGTCGGGGCCACCGTGCTGGCGGGCGCCGCCACCGCACAGGCGGCTCCCGCGCCCGCCCAGACCGCGACGACGCCGATCGCGGCCGGGCACTGGAAGTACGACGGCACGTACTCCGAGTCGGCGTGCTACTCGCTGGCGGCGTCCTACGCCGGCCCGGCCTACTGCACCCCGAGGGGCGGCAACAACCGGTACGCCCTCTACATCTGGGTGGAATAGGCAACACGGCCTGAGCCGGGCCCGGCCCTTCGATCCGCCAGAAGGGCCGGGTCCGCGCCGCGTCGGGGCGTCATGGTCAGGGCTTCACGGTCGGGGCTTCACGGTCAGGGCCTCACGGTCAGGGTGTCATGAGGAACAGAGCGACTGCCGGGCTTGCTTCATCCGTCCGGGCCGCGCCAGATATTGCTGAAGGCCTCCTCGTCGATGGCCCGCCGTTGGCGTTCGAACTCCAGCTCACGCACCGCGTCATGGACGGCGGCGAGCACGGTTGCCACCGCCTCGTCGGCCACATCCGGAGGGTCGTCCGTCCGCTCGCCACGGAGCCCGAGGGCCGTCACAAGGGAGGCGAGGACGGGTTCGTCCGAGGTCCAGCGGTTCGCCGCCTCGCGGCGAGCGGGCGTATCGGCCAGGGTCAACTCGCCGGTCCGGAAGCGCATCCAGCGGCGGCGGGGCGGAGTGAGCTGCCCTTCCGCCTCGAGGGCGGCGAGATAGGCCGTGGCCAGGCCGCGGCCCCGGCGCCACAGCCACTCGCCGACCGACTCGTACGGCGGTTGTTGCTCGAGCGACGACGCGGCTTCGGCCATGAGGCGATCCGCCACGGACGGCCGGTAGCCCGGCACGATGCGCTCGCCGTCCAGGCTGACGGCTTGCGCCTCCAGGAGGTCGATCAGCTCGGCTCCGGCGAGCGCGAGCGACAGGTCGCCGCGCTCCACAGTGCGACTGGACTCCACGTCCATGGCAACGAACAACAGGTCCCGCGGTGTGGTCATGAAGGACTCCACGTCAGGGGCGTCAGGAGCGATGCTGGCTGAGCAACCGGCCCGGCATCCGGCGTGACGCCGAGCGGAACCGGGTGGGCCTCTCCTCCCGTCGGTGAGCGTTCCCTCCTACGAGCTTATGGAGCGGAGGCGGCACCTGCATCCCACACCGGACCCCGCCCGCCGGGGGAGCACGCACCACGCACACCGGCACATCACCTACATGCGTACACCAGCGCACCACGCACACGCGCACAGGCGTACACCGCACGCACCGCTTCAGGGGGCGCAGCGAGTGACGTCTTCGCTCAGCGGGTGCGCGGTGGTGCTCCGCCCGCCCCTCTCCCCATGACTTCGTGGGCCAGCGCGATCAGGTCCGGGATACGGGGATGGCCGGGGCTGTCGCGCCAGGCGATGACCACCGGGACGGCCGGGGCGTCGGTCAGGGGGACGTAGGCCATCGACGGGTGGGGGTGCATTTCGGCGGTGGCGGAGGTGGTGACGCCCACGGCCCGGCCGCCGGTGATGGCGGCGAGCCAGTCGTCGGTGTTGCCGATGGTGATCGTCGAGGAGGGGCGGGCCGAGGCGGGCCACAGGTCGAGGGAGGTGGTGCCGGAGACGGTGTTGAGGGCGATGGTGCGGTCGGTCAGCTCGGTGAGGGAGAGGGCGGGGCGGTGGGCGAGCGGGTCGTCGGCGGGGAGGCCGGCGACCCTGGGCTCGGTGGTGAGCTGCTCGGTGATCAGGCCGGGGGCGCGGACCTCGCCGCGCAGCAGGGCGGCGTCCACGTCGCCGCGGGCGAGGCCGGCCGTGCGGTCGTCGATGCGGAGGAGTTCGAGCGGGGTTTCCGGGTGCTCCTCGTGCCAGCGGCGCAGCAGGGCGGTGGTGTCCGTACCGGCGGCCGACCAGGCGTGGCCCAGGCGCAGGGGCCAGGCGGTGTGGTGTGCGTGGCCGAGTGCCCGGTCGAAGGCGGTCACCGCGATCGCGGCCTGGTCGCGGAAGGAGACGCCGTCGGGGGTGAGCGCGAGGTGGTGGGTGGAGCGGTCGACGAGGCGGACGCCCATTTCCTGTTCCAGCTGGCGCAGGGTGCGGGAGACGGCCGGCTGGGTCAGATGCAGGCGGTCGGCGGCGCGGGTGATGCTCAGGGTGTCGGCGATGGCGAGAAAGCAACGGAAATGACGCAGCTCGATGCTCATGCGTGCGGAGCATAACAACAGTAGAAAAGGCATTTCACGGACCGGAAGAAGGCCCCGTAGCGTGGTGGCGTGAACGCTTCGCCCGAGAGCCCCGATGGCCGTATCCCTGCCCCTCCCGTCCAGACCGTGCCGGCCGGTGACGGGGGGATTCCGCATCCCGTCCCGCCCTCGCCCGAGGTGCTGACGGCCGAGGCCCAGGCCGGGACCCCCGGGCCGGCGGGTGCGCGCGGGCGGATCGTGTCGGTGGCGCTGGTCATCGGCGGGATCGTCTCGCTGCAATTCGGCTCGTCGGTGGCGGTGCTGCTGTTCCCGCGGGCCGGTGCGCTGGGCGTGGTCACGCTGCGGCTGGTCGTCGCCTCGTTGGTGCTGCTGATCGTCTGCCGTCCCAGACTGCGGGGCCACTCGCGGGGCGACTGGGCCACGGTGCTCGCCTTCGGCGTCGCGCTGGCCGGTATGAACTCGCTCTTCTACCAGGCGATCGACCGCATTCCGCTGGGCGCCGCGGTCACCTTGGAGTTCCTCGGGCCGCTGATCCTGTCGGTGGCGACCTCACGCAGGCTGCTGAGTCTGGTGTGGGCGGCGCTGGCGCTGGGTGGCGTGATGCTGCTGGGGCGCGAGGGGTTCGACGGCCTCAACCTCACCGGGGCGGCGTTCGCGCTGGCGGCCGGTGGCCTGTGGGCTGCCTACATCCTGCTCTCCGCCCGTACGGGGCAGCGCTTCCCGCAGGCGGACGGGCTGGCGCTGGCGATGACCGTCGCGGCGCTGCTGAGCCTGCCGTTCGGCATCGTCAGCGCGGGCAGCGCCCTGCTCGACCCGGTCACGCTGGGGCTGGGCGCCGCGGTCGCCCTGATGTCATCCGTCATGCCCTACACCCTGGAACTCCTCGCCCTGCGCAAGCTCCCGGCCTCCGGCTTCGCCGTGATGATGAGCCTGGAGCCGGCCGCCGCGGCCACCGCCGGCTTCCTCGTACTGCACCAGGCACTGGGCTGGGCAGAGATCCTGGCCATCGGGCTGGTCGTGGTCGCGAGCGTGGGGGCGGTACGGAGCGCGACGGCGGGTTCGCACTGAGGGCGGGTCCCGGTGGATCTCGCCGAAAAAACAACGCCGAGCGGCTGCTTTCCCAGTTCAGCGGCCGTCCATCCGAGAACTCATCGTCCAGGGCACCAATCGGCCGACGCCGCGCTTGCGCAGGCCGGACACGATCGCGATGAGGTCTTGGACGGAGCGGCCGAGCCGGTCCAGCGACGGGACGACGACGAGGGTGTCGCCGGTCGATTCCTGAACGGCCGCGTCCCCCGCCAGTCGGCGGCATAGGGCCGGGTGTCGAGATGGTCATCGCCCGGCACCCGGCACTATGTGCTCCAGCAGCTCGGCGTAGGCGGCCGCGGCTCCGGCCGCATCCCCCGCCTTCCCCCGCCAGTAGGCGACATAGCGCCGGGTGTCGAGGGTGTCGGGGTGGTCATCGCCCTGCACGCGCACCCGGTCGGCGAGAAGCTCGGCGTAGGCGTCCGCGGCTCCGGCCGCATCCCCCGCCCTTCCCCGGCAGTAGGCGAGATTGTGCCGCGTGGTGAGGGTGTTGGGATGGTCATCGCCCTGCACGCGCACCCGGTCGGCGAGAAGCTCGGCGAAGGCGTCCGCGGCTCCGGCCGCATCCCCTGACTCCCCCCGCCAATAGGCGATATTGCCCCGGGTGGTGAGGGTGTCGGGATGGTCATCGCCGAGCACTGGCACTATGTGCTCCAGCAGCTCGGCGTAGGCGGCCGCGGCTGCGGCCGCATCCCCCGCCTTCCCCCGCCAGCGGGCGACATAGCGCCGGGTGTCGAGGGTGTCGGGGTGGTCATCGCCCTGCACGCGCACCCGGTCGGCGAGAAGCTCGGCGAAGGCGTCGGCGGCTCCGGCCGCATCCCCCGCCCTTCCCCGCCAGAAGGCGATATTGCCCCGGGTGGTGAGGGTGGCGGGGTGGTCGTCGCCGAGCACGCGCACCCGGTCGGCGAGAAGCTCGACGTAGGCGTCCGCGGCTCCGGTCGCCTCCCCCGCCTCCCCCCGCCAGAAGGCGAGATTGTGCCGGGTGGTGAGGGTGGCGGGGTGGTCTGGGCCCAACACTCGCACCATGTGCTCCAGTAGTTCGGCGAAGGCAGTGGCAGTCCCGGCCGCATCCCCCACCTCACCCCGAAAGTGAAGGACATTGCCCCGGGTGGTGAGGGTGTCGGGGTGGTCCGGGCCCAACACTCGCACCATGTGCTCCAGCAGTTCGGCGAAGGCGGCCGCGGCTCCGGCGGCATCCTCCGCCTGTCCGCGAATGCGGGCGAGTTCGCCCCGGGTGGTGAGGGTGTCGGGGTGGTCTGGGCCCAACACTCGGACCTTTTGCTCCAGCAGTTCGGCGTAGGCAGTGGCAGCCCCGGCGGTATCGCCCATATCGCCCTGAAAGTGGGCGAGATGGTGCCGGGTGGCGAGGGTGAAGGCGTGGTCATCGCCGAGCACGCGCACCATGTCCTCCAGCAGTTCGGCGAAGGCAGTGGCGGCCCCGGCGGCATCCCCCATCTCACCCCGGACGCGGGCGAGATGGTGCCGGGTGGCGAGGGTGAAGGCGTGGTCATCGCCGAGCACGCGCACCACGTCCTCCAGCAGTTCGGCGAAGGCAGTGGCGGCCCCGGCGGCATCCCCCGCCTCACCCCGAAAGCGGAAGAGTTCACCCCGGATGGTGAGGGTGATGGGGTGGTCCGTACCCAGGCGGCCGTGGGCCACACTGGCCATCCGGTGGAAATGCTCGATGGCGACAGCAACTTGGCCGGTATGGCCCAGGCTGTAGCCGGCGTAGATGAGCACCCCATGGACACTGTCGGATTGGTACAAGGCGTCTTCGGCGTGGCCGGTGAGGGCGGTGGTGTTGGCGCGCAGGGTCTGGACGAGGCTGGTGTCGCGTTCGATGTCGGGCCAGGCGGCCATGAGGGCGTCGGCGGCTGTACGCGCGAGCTGATCGTGCTGGTGGGGGGTGAGGGTGTCGCGGGTGGCGCGCTGGATGAGCTGGTGGACGCGGACGGCCTGGTGCGGAATGTCGGGGGTGTGGTCGATGAGGCTGAGCCGGTGCAGGGCTCGCAGGGCGTGCACCGCGTCCCGGGGGGAGACCGGGGCCTGTTCCCCGACAGGGTCCTCACCGGTCGGGGTGCGGTGCGCGGTGAGGTAGGCCAGGACGGGCTCGCTGGTCAGAACGGTGTGCGGGATGCCGTTGGGGTTCAGCATGGAGGCGAGCCGGAGCATGGGGCGGGCCAGGCCGGCGGGGCGGAGGGTGTCTGCGCGGTCGATGGACAGGGACCAGGCGGCGTCCAGGGGGAGAGCTTGGTTGTCGGGCAAGGCGCCAGGGGCGATGGCGCTGAGTGTGGTGGTTCGGTCGGCCAGCAGGCTGCGGTAGGCGGCCACGGTCTCGCCGGTGTCGATGAGGTAGGCGGTGGCCTGGGCGAGTGCCAGGGGCAGGTATCCGAGGTCTCGGGCCAGGGCGGTGAGCTCGTCGGTGGGTTCGTCGCGGCCGGTCAGGGAGGTGGTGAGGTAGGTGAGGGCTTCGTCCCTGGTGAACAGGCCGATCGTGAGGGTGTGGCGGCCGTCTGGGTCGAGGGCGGCGTCCCGACGGCGGGTGGTGACCAGGGTGCGGCCGTGAGGGCTGGCGGGGGGCCACAGGTCGCGCAGGTCGGCGGGGTCGGTGACGTCGTCCAGGACGATCAGCCACCGGCATGGCTTCGCTCCGGCCTTCGGGGTCAGCCAGGCCAGGAACGTCCGCGCTGCATGTTCGGGGTCGTTGGGGTCGGCCCGGCACAGCTCGATGCCGGCCTGGGCATATCCGGTCACGATGGGGGAGCGGGCGCTCGCGGTGACCCAGACCAGGACGTCCAGGCCGCCCGTTTCGCCGGAGTCGTCCCAGGCGGTGCGGGCGTAGTCGGCGGCGAGCTGGGTCTTGCCCACCCCGCCCATGCCGGTCAGCAGCTGGGTCAGCACGGCGGTGCCGCCGCCGTCGACCCTCGTCCGTAGGCGCTCGGCCTCGGCACGGTGCAGGAAGGACCGTGCCGCGGGCGGGATGACGCCTACCTGGTGGGGCCAGTCGGCCGGTTCCTGGGGGCCACGCTGCTGCATGGTCAGCGCGCCGATGTAACCGGTGTTGGCGATTCCGCCTGTGGCGGCGTTCGCCTGTCCAGTGTGGGACACGTGTGCCGGGGAGCAGGGAGCGCGGCCGGCTCCCGGGGCGGGGCCGCGGTATCCGGTCACCGCCATGCCTCCGGAAGTGGCCGTCGCGTCCCCGGTGCCGGTCACCGTGATGTGTGGGCCGGCGTAGTCGGGGCCGTGCCGGCGCGCGTCTTCTCGGCTCATGGGATCGTCGCTTCCCTCGTCCTTGCCGCCTGCGCTGTGACCGGGCCGATCAGGTGTAGTCGATGCCGCTGGTGGCGCTGCTGCCGTCGCCGGTTGCGGTGGCGTTCCCGGTGTCCTCCGCCTTGGCTGATCCGCTGCCACGGCCCTGGGGGCGCCTGATTCCTGCGGTGGCCCTGCCTCCGCCGCTCGCGCGCGTCGGCCCGGTCCGGATGGCCGTATCCTCTGCGCGATCTCCCGGGGGCTGGAACAGCGCCCAGACCAGGGCCGCGATACCGACGGCGGCCTGAATGGAGGCCCCGGCCAGATCGCCCGCACCGGGACTGCCCAGCAGCCAGATCAGCGGCGTGGAGACCACTCCCGCCGCCGCCAGCACAACGATCGCAATCTTCCGTCCCCGCGTCATACCGCCCTCCCCTTCTCCCTACAGCATGCCCACCGATCGGCTGACGGCCCGCCAATTCGTAGTTTTCTCGGTGACTTCGTGCAGCAGAGGAAATGCGCCCCCGCACCATGGTTCCCCGGACCGCTCAGGCGGGACGGGCCGCGTCGGCGGCGGTGCGCAGGGGCCGGTGGCCGTACTCGTCGAGCTGGGCGAGTACGCGGTCGTAGCCGACGTGCCCACGTACTCCGTGTGTCAGCAGATCACCGCGTTGGTCGTGACGGTCAGGCGCCGCCACCTGCTCGTTCTGCTGATCGGGCTGGCGGCGGGTGACCTTGCCTCCCCGGGCGTAGTGGGGTCGGCGGCGCGGGGAGTGGATGGACTCGCCCTTGTTCAGCCGGCCGGCGATCTTGCACCGGCACGACGGATCGGACAGGACTTCGCCGCGTAGATCGTCCTCCGGACCGCCCCGTACTCCTTGAGCGCCGCGGCCAGGGCGTTTTGCCGGGGGGACCCCGCCAGGTCGCCGACCGCGAGTCCGAGTTGTCTCGCCAGGCGGCTGACCGCCGCGGGCAGGGCGTAGGGGACGTGGTCGTTGGAGCGAAGCCGAGCCAGGGCAAGGCGCTGAGTTGGACGGCGGCGCCGAATACGTTCTGGGCCCGGCGGAACTTCGCAAGGAACGCCTGGTCGGCCGGGGTGAGGGGGAAGTAGCGCCTAGACGCTGACGCATCCTCGCCGCCAGGCGGTGACGCACGCTCGCCGGTAGACGGGGCGCGCCGCCGCCTGGCGCACTCGACCGGCCCTCGGCGGCATCCCGTCAGCGGGCATGTCGCAAAGGCGTCGGCGGAACAGAAAATCATGCAGGCGTGCTTGATTGTTTCTTGCCGCGCTGCCACTCTCGGACCCGTACCGCACCACAGCACCTGTCAACCTGCCCTGGCCGTCGGCCACATGGGGCCGATGAGGGGAGTGTCGCGTGTCCGATCCGGGCGCCGTACTGGCGGATCTCAAGGCGGAGAGCGAGGAACTGGACGCGCTGGTCGCCGGGCTGCCGGCCGAGCGCTGGGCGGCCCCCACGCCCGCCGAGGGCTGGACCGTCACCCATCAGATCGCCCATCTGGCCTGGACCGACCGGCAGGCGCTGCTCTCGGCCACCGACCCGGAGGGGTTCCTGCGGGCCGCGCAGGAGGCGCTCGCCTCACCTCTGACCTTCGTCGACGAGGCCGCCGAGGCAGGGGCGAAGGTGCCGCCCGCCGAACTGCTCGCCGGGTGGCGCGACGGCCGCGAAGAGCTGCTGCGGGCGCTCGCCGCACGCCCGACGGGCGAGAAACTGCCCTGGTACGGCCCGCCGATGAGCGTGGCGTCGATGGCCACCGCGCGGCTGATGGAGACCTGGGCGCACGGGCAGGACGTCGCCGATGCGCTGGGTGTCGTCCGGCCCCCCACCGCCCGGCTGCGGCATATCGCCCGGATCGGCGTACGGACCCGCAACTTCGCCTATGCGACGCATCAACTCGCCCCGCCAGACGAGGAGTTCCGGGTGGAGCTGCGGGCGCCTGACGGCACGGTGTGGGAGTACGGGCCGCCGGACGCCGCGCAGCGGGTGACCGGCGAGGCGCTGGAGTTCTGCCTGCTGGTGACCCAGCGGGCGCACCGCGCCGACCTGCCGTCCCTGCGGGCGGAAGGGGCGGAAGCGGACCGGTGGCTGGGGATCGCCCAGGCCTTCGCGGGCCCGCCGGGGAAGGGCCGTGAACCGTCGGGGAAGGGCGCCGCCTCGTGAGCGACGGCAGCCCCGTACGCGCCACACACCCCATCGGCAGACCTGCACGCGCCACACACCCCATCGACAGCACCCAACCCCCACACCCCATCGACAGCACCGCACCCCCACGCCTCATAGGCTCCGACCCCGCCACCCTCCGCATCGGCAACGCCTCCGGCTTCTACGGCGACCGCTTCGATGCGCTGCGCGAGATGCTCACCGGCGGCCCCCTGGACGTCCTGACCGGCGACTATCTCGCCGAGCTGACCATGCTGATCCTCGGCCGGGACCGTCTGAAGGACCCCACCCGCGGCTACGCCAAGACCTTTCTGCGGCAGCTGGAGGACGGGCTCGGGCTGGCCGTCGAGCGCGGGGTGCGGATCGTCACCAACGCGGGCGGGCTGAATCCGGCCGGGCTCGCCGAGGCCGTACGCGAGTTGGCGGACAAGGCCGGGGTGTCCGTCCGTGTGGCGCATGTGGAAGGCGATGACCTGCTGGCACGCGGGGGGTGGGGCGAAGGCGTGCTGACCGCCAATGCCTACCTGGGCGGCGCGGGGATCGCGGCGTGTCTGCGGGCCGGTGCCGATATGGTGGTGACCGGACGGGTCACCGATGCCGCGCTGGTCAGTGGCGCGGCCCAGGCGCACTTCGGCTGGCGGCCACAGGATCTGGACCAGCTGGCCGGGGCGGTGGTCGCCGGGCATGTCCTCGAATGCGGCACCCAGGCCACCGGCGGCAACTACTCCTTCTTCGGCGCCCATGACCTGCTGCGGCCCGGCTTCCCGCTCGCCGAGATCGCCGCCGACGGCAGCTCGGTGATCACCAAGCACCCGGGCACCGGTGGCGCGGTCACCACCGGCACGGTCACCGCCCAGCTGCTGTACGAGACGTCCGGCGCCCGCTACGCCGGGCCGGATGTGACGGCGCGGCTGGACACCGTGCGGCTGACGGAGGACGGGCCGGACCGGGTCCGGATCGACGGGGTGCGCGGCGAGGCGCCGCCGCCGACCCTCAAGACCGGGCTGACCAGGCTCGGCGGCTGGCGCAACGAGGTCACCTTCGTCCTGACCGGGCTGGAGGTGACGGCCAAGGCCGTGCTGGTCCGCCGGCAGATGGAGGCGGCCTTCGACGCGGCGGGGAACCGGCCCGCCGAGGTGCGCTGGACGCTGGCCCGCACCGACCGGGACGACGCGGACGTCCAGGAGGAGGCGAGCGCGCTGCTGCGGCTGGTGGTGCGGGACGCCGACCAGGATGCGGTGGGGCGGGTGGTCAGCGGCGCCGCGATCGAACTGGCACTGGCCAGCTACCCCGGCTTCCATGTCACCGCGCCGCCCGGTAAGGGCACCCCCTACGGGGTCTTCGAGGCGGTGGCGGTGGACGCGGCCGAGGTGCCGCATCTGGCCGTACTGGCGGACGGCACCCGGATCAGCAGCCAACCGCCTGGAGAGACGCGGGAGTTGGACAGGCTGCCCGATCCGTCGCTCCCCGAGCCGCTGCCCGCGGGCGCCACCCGGCGCGGGCCGCTCGGCCGGGTCGCCGGCGCCCGCAGCGGCGACAAGGGCGGCTCGGCGAACGTCGGGGTGTGGGCCCGTACCGACCAGGCCTGGCGGTGGCTGGCGCACGAGCTGACCGTCGAGCGGTTCCGCCAACTGCTGCCGGAGACCGCCGGTCTGCCCGTCGACCGGCACGTACTGCCGAATCTGCGCGCGCTCAACTTCGTCGTCGACGGGCTGCTCGGCGAGGGCGTCGCGGCCCGGACCCGGTTCGATCCGCAGGCCAAGGCCGTGGGGGAGTGGCTGCGCGCGCGGCACATGGACATACCGGAGGTGTTGTGGTGACCGTGCTCGCAACCGGGCTCGACCCGGCGGGTGCCGAGTACGCGGAGCGTCGTGAGGCGATGCTCGTGAAGCTCGCGGAGGTCGAGGCCGAACATGCCAAGGCGACCGCGGGCGGCGGGGAGAAGTACGTCGCCCGGCACCGGGGGCGCGGCAAGCTGCTCGCCCGGGAGCGGATCGAGCTGCTCCTCGACCCCGATACGCCGTTCCTGGAGCTGTCGCCGCTCGCGGCCTGGGGCAGCGACTACCAGGTGGGTGCCTCGCTCGTCACCGGCATCGGCACGGTCGCGGGCGTGGAGTGCCTGGTCACCGCCAACGACCCGACGGTGCGCGGCGGCGCCAGCAACCCCTGGACGCTGAAGAAGGCGCTGCGGGCCAATGAGATCGCCTTCGCCAACCGGCTGCCGGTGATCTCGCTGGTCGAGTCCGGCGGCGCCGACCTGCCCAGCCAGAAGGAGATCTTCATCCCGGGCGGGGCGCTGTTCAAGGACCTCACCCGGCTGTCCGCGTCCGGCATCCCGACCGTCGCCGTGGTCTTCGGCAACTCGACCGCGGGCGGCGCGTACGTCCCCGGGATGTCCGACCACGTGATCATGGTCAAGGAGCGCGCGAAGGTGTTCCTGGGCGGCCCGCCCCTGGTGAAGATGGCGACCGGCGAGGAGAGCGACGACGAGTCGCTGGGCGGCGCCGAGATGCACGCCCGCACCTCCGGGCTCGCGGACTACTTCGCGGTGGACGAGCCGGACGCGCTGCGCCAGGCCCGGCGAGTGGTCGCCCGCCTCAACTGGCGCAAGACACAACAGCCCGATCCGGGCCCGGCCGCGCCGCCGGAGTACGACGAGGACGAACTGCTCGGCATCGTCCCCGGCGACCTCAAGGCACCGTTCGATCCGCGCGAGGTCATCGCCCGGATCGTGGACGGCTCGGACTTCGACGAGTTCAAACCGCTCTACGGGCCGAGCCTGGCGACCGGCTGGGCCGAGCTGCACGGCTACCCGGTCGGCATCCTCGCCAACGCCCAGGGCGTGCTCTTCAGCGAGGAGTCCCAGAAGGCCGCACAGTTCATCCAGCTGGCCAACCAGCGCGACATCCCGCTGCTCTTCCTCCACAACACCACCGGCTACATGGTCGGCAAGGAGTACGAGCAGGGCGGCATCATCAAACACGGCGCGATGATGATCAACGCGGTGTCGAACTCGAAGGTCCCGCACCTGTCCGTCCTCATGGGGGCCTCCTACGGTGCCGGGCACTACGGCATGTGCGGCCGCGCCTTCGACCCCCGTTTCCTGTTCGCCTGGCCGAGCGCCAAGTCCGCCGTCATGGGGCCGCAGCAGCTGGCCGGGGTGCTCTCGATCGTCGCCCGTGCCTCGGCCGCCGCCAAGGGGCAGCCGTACGACGACGAGGCGGACGCCGGGCTGCGCGCCATGGTCGAGCAGCAGATCGAGTCGGAGTCGCTGCCGATGTTCCTGTCGGGGCGCCTCTACGACGACGGCGTCATCGACCCGCGCGACACCCGAACCGTCCTCGGCCTGTGCCTGTCCGCCCTCCACAACGCCCCGGTCGAGGGCGCACGGGGCGGCTTCGGCATCTTCCGGATGTGAGGCAGAAGTGATCCGTTCCGTACTTGTCGCCAACCGCGGCGAAATAGCCCGGCGGGTCTTCCGCACGTGCCGTGAGCTGGGCATCTCCACTGTCGCCGTGCACTCGGACGCGGATGCGGGCGCACCGCACGTCCGCGAGGCGGACACCGCCGTACGGCTCCCTGGCGACGCCCCGGCCGACACCTATCTGCGCGGCGATCTGCTGGTGCGGGCCGCGCGGGCCGCCGGAGCCGACGCGGTCCATCCCGGCTACGGCTTCCTCTCCGAGAACGCCGCCTTCGCCGCGGCGGTGGCCGAAGCGGGCCTGGCCTGGATCGGTCCGCCGCCCGCCGCCATCGAGGCCATGGCGTCCAAGACGCGGGCCAAGGAGCTGATGGCGGGGGCCGGGGTGCCGCTGCTGGCCCCCGTCGACCCCGGGCGGGCCACCGAGGCCGATCTGCCGCTGCTGGTGAAGGCGGCGGCGGGCGGTGGCGGCCGCGGTATGCGGGTGGTCGGTGAACTAGCCGCTTTGGAAGGCGAGTTGAAGGCGGCCGCGGCCGAGGCGGCCGCCGCGTTCGGGGACGGGGAGGTGTTCGTCGAGCCGTATGTCGTGGGCGGGCGCCATGTCGAGGTGCAGATCCTCGCCGACGCCCAGGGGACGGTCTGGACGCTCGGCACCCGCGACTGCTCCCTCCAGCGCCGCCACCAGAAGGTCATCGAGGAGGCCCCGGCCCCCGGGCTCTCCGACGAGCTGCGCACCACCCTCCACCGGGCCGCGGAGCAGGCCGCCCGCGCCATCGGCTACCGCGGCGCGGGCACCGTGGAGTTCCTGGTCTCCGCGGACGGCCGGGCGTACTTCCTGGAGATGAACACCCGCCTCCAGGTCGAGCACCCGGTCACCGAGGCGGTCTTCGGCCTCGATCTGGTCGCCCTCCAGCTGACCGTCGCCGAGGGCCGCCCCCTGGACGCCGAACCGCCGCGGCCGCACGGTCACGCCGTCGAGGCGCGGCTGTACGCGGAGGACCCGGCGGCCGCCTGGCAGCCGCAGACCGGCACCCTGCACCGGCTGGCGCTGCCCGACGGCGTCCGGCTGGATTCCGGTGTGACCGACGGCGACACCATCGGCGTCCACTACGACCCGATGCTGGCCAAGGTCCTCGCCTGGGCGCCGAGCCGGGACGAGGCCGTACGGAAGCTGGCGGGCGCCCTGGAGCGGGCCCGCATCCACGGCCCCGTCACCAACCGCGAGCTGCTCGTACGGTCCCTGCGCCACCCGGAGTTCACCGACCCCGGCGCGCTGGACACCGGCTTCTACGACCGCAACCTCCCCGCGCTGACCGCGGCCCCCGCCGACGGGGCGGGTGTCTTCGCGCTCGCCGCGGCCCTCGCCGACGCCCACGGCCGCTCCCGCTTCGGCGGCTTCCGCAACGTCCCCTCCGGGCCACAGGTCAAGACCTACGCCTGTGCCGGCGCCGAGTACGCGATCCGCTACCGGCTCGGCCGGGACGGTCTGTCGGCCGAGGGCTTCCCCGGCGTGCGGCTGCTCGCTCTCGGGCCGGACCAGGTGGTGCTCGAAGTCGACGGGCTGCGGCGGCAGTTCGCGGTCGCCCGCTACGGCGACCGCGTCCATGTCGACGCGCCCCCCACGCCCGGCGGGGGCGGCACCGCACCCGCCTCCCACGCGTTCACCGCACTGCCCCGCTTCCCCGACCCCACCGCCCGTACGGAGCCCGGCTCGCTGCTGGCGCCGATGCCCGGCACGGTCGCCCGGATCGCGGAGGGCCTCAGTGAGGGCGCCCGGGTGGCGGCGGGGCAGCCGTTGCTGTGGCTGGAGGCGATGAAGATGGAACACAAGATCACCGCACCGGCCGCCGGCACCCTCACCGCCCTGCCCGTCGGCCCGGGGCAGCAGGTCGAGGTGGGGGCCCTGCTGGCCGTCGTGGCCGAGACGGCCGCGGCCGGGGAGACCGTGGCCGGGGAGACCGTGGCGGACGCCGGCTGATCCCGGCCCGGCCCCGGTCTCCTCCGTACGCGCACCACCCGCACCTCACCCACCGCACACAAGGAGCCGTGTCTGCCATGAGCAACCCTGTGATCGAGACCGAGGAACACCGCGCCCTGCGCGACGCCGTCGCCGCGCTCGGCAAGCGCTACGGCCGCGAATACTTCGCCCGCGTCGTGGCCGAGGGCGCACACACCGACGAACTCTGGGCGGAGGCCGCCGAACTCGGCTACCTCGGCGTCAACCTCCCCGAGGAGTACGGCGGCGGAGGCGGCGGCATCGTCGAACTCTCCATGGTGCTGGAGGAGCTGGGGGCGGCCGGCTGTCCGCTGCTGATGCTGGTCGTCTCGCCCGCCATCTGCGGCACGGTCATCGCCCGGTTCGGCACCGAGGAGCAGAAGCGGGCCTGGCTCCCGGGCCTCGCCGACGGCTCCCGCAAGATGGCCTTCGGCATCACCGAACCGGACGCCGGTTCCAACTCGCACCGCATCACGACCACCGCCCGCAAGGACGGCGGCGACTGGGTCCTCAACGGCCGCAAGGTGTTCATCTCGGGCGTCGACATCGCCGATGCGACCCTGATCGTCGGCCGCACCGAGGACGCCCGCACCGGCCGCCTCAAGCCCTGCCTGTTCATCGTCCCGCGCGACACCCCCGGCTTCGGCCGCAGCCCGATAGCGATGGAACTCGCCGCCCCGGAGAAGCAGTTCGAGCTGACCCTGGACGAGGTCCGGCTGCCCGCCGAGGCACTGGTCGGCGACGAGGACGCCGGACTCCTCCAGCTCTTCGCGGGGCTCAACCCGGAGCGGATCATGACCGCCGCGTTCGCCCTGGGGATGGGCCGCTACGCGCTCGGCCGGGCCCTCGACTACGCCCGTACCCGCCAGGTGTGGAAGGAGCCCATCGGCGCCCACCAGGCCCTCGCCCATCCGCTGGCCCAGGCCCATATCGAGCTGGAACTGGCCCGCTTGATGATGCAGAAGGCGGCCCATCTCTACGACGCGGGCGACGACATGGGCGCGGGCGAGGCCGCCAACATGGCCAAGTACGCGGCGGCCGAGGCCGCGGTCCACGCCGTCGACCAGGCCGTCCACACCCTCGGCGGCAACGGCCTCACCCAGGAGTACGGCCTCGCCTCGATGATCACCGCCGCCCGGGTGGCGAGGATCGCGCCGGTCAGCCGCGAGATGATCCTCAACTTTGTCTCGCACCAGTCGCTGGGGCTCCCCAAGTCGTACTGAGCACGCCATGCTGCCCATGCCGGCCGGTGGCTGTCCGGCCGGCCGGACGGCCCCGCACCGCCCGCCGGCCCCGCACCGCCCCGCCGCACCCACCGTCGAAGGGAAAGGCCCAGGCATGGTGCTCCACGTGTTCCACAGCGAGTACGCCGACGTCGCGCCCGTAGAACTCCCGATCCACGAGGCCGTCCTCGGCCGGGCGGCGGAGTACGGCGACCGGCCCGCCCTGATCGACGGCCTCGACGGCACCACCCTCGGCTACGACCGGCTGGACCACTCCAGCCGCCGCCTCGCCGCCGCCCTCACGGCGGCCGGCGTCCGCAAGGGCGACGTCCTGGCCCTGCACAGCCCGAACAGCGTCCTCTTCCCCGTCGTGTTCTACGCCGCCTCGCGCTGCGGGGCAGCGGTCACCACCGTCCATCCGCTCGCCACCGAGGGCGAGTTCGCCAAACAGCTCCAGGACTCCGGCGCCCGCTGGATCGTGACGGTATCGGCGCTGCTGGACACCGCACGCGCCGCCGCACAGCAGGCCGGCGAGGGGATCGCCGAGATCCTCGTCTGCGACCGGGCCGAGGGCCACCGCTGCGTACAGGACCTTCTCGCCTGCACCGACCCGGAACCGTCCGTCACCCTCGATCCGGCCGAGGACGTGGCTGTACTGCCCTACTCCTCCGGCACCACCGGCACCCCCAAGGGCGTGATGCTCACCCACCGCAGCATCGCCACCAACCTCGCCCAGCTCACCCCGCTCGTCACCAACGGCCCCGACGACCGGGTGCTGGCCGTGCTGCCCTTCTTCCACATCTACGGGCTGACCGCCCTGATGAACGCCCCGCTGCGCAACGGCGCCACCGTCGTGGTGCTGCCCCGCTTCGACCTGCGGCAGTTCCTCGCCGCGATCGAGAAGCACCGCATCACCGCCGTCTACGTGGCACCCCCGATCGTCCTCGCCCTCGCCAAACACCCCCTGGTCGCCGACTACGACCTCTCCACACTGCGCTACATCGTCTCCGCCGCGGCGCCCCTGGACGCCGAGCTGGCCGCGGCCTGCTCCCGGCGGCTCGGCCTGCCGCCGGTGCTCCAGGCCTACGGGATGACCGAGCTGTCCCCGGGCACCCATTGCGTCCCCCTCGACGCCCCGGACCCGCCGCCGGGCGCCGTCGGCAAGCTGATCCCCAACACTGAGATGCGCCTGGTGTCCCTGGAGACCGGCGAGGACGTGGCGCCGGGGGAGAGCGGCGAGATCCTCATCCGCGGCCCGCAGGTCATGAAGGGGTATCTGGGGCGGCCCGCCGATACCGACGCGATGATCGACCCCGACGGCTGGCTGCACACCGGCGACATCGGCCGGGCGGACGACGACGGCTGGCTGTATGTCGTCGACCGCGTCAAGGAGTTGATCAAATACAAGGGCTACCAGGTCGCCCCCGCCGATCTCGAAGCGCTGCTGCTCGGGCACGACGCGATCGCCGACGCGGCGGTCATCGGTGTCGTGGACGCGGACGGCAACGAGGTGCCCAAGGCGTTCGTGGTCCGGCAGCGGGGGGCCCGCCTGAGCGAGGACGAGGTCATCGCGTACGTTGCCGGACAGGTCGCCCCGTACAAGAAAGTGCGCCGCGTGGAATTCCTGGACAGCGTGCCGCGCGCCACCACCGGAAAGATCCTGCGGCGCGAACTGCGCGCCAGGGAAAGGAGTTCGACGGCCCGATGACCGACGCACCCGCGACACCCCTTGTGCCGCGTTCCCACGAACACGGCATCACCACCCTCACCCTGGACTCCCCGCACAACCGCAACGCCCTGTCCGCCCGCCTGGTCGCCGAACTGCACCAGGCACTCGCGGCCGCCGCGGCCGACGACGCCACCCGCGCCGTCGTGCTCACCCACACCGGCGGCACGTTCTGCGCCGGTGCGGACCTCTCCGAGGCCACCTCGGGCACGGCGAAGGACGGCCCGCTGGGCCTGGCCCGGCTGCTGCGCGCCCTCGTGGAGCTGCCCAAACCCGTCGTCGCCCGGGTCACCGGCCACGTCCGCGCCGGGGGCCTCGGCCTGCTCGGCGCCTGCGACATCTCCGTGGCCGGTCCGGACACCACCTTCGCGTTCACCGAGGCCCGCCTCGGCCTCGCCCCCGCCGTCATCTCGCTGCCGCTGCTGCCGCGGCTCGACCCCCGCGCCGCGGCCCGCTACTACCTGACCGGCGAGAAGTTCGGCCCGGCGGAGGCGGCCAGGATCGGCCTGGTCACGCTTGCGGCCGACGACGTCGACACCGGCCTCGCCCCCGTACTGGACGGGCTGCGCAAGGGCTCCCCACAAGGCCTGGCCGAGTCGAAGAAGCTGGTCACCGCCCAGGTGCTGGCCGCCTTCGACCGCGACACCGAGGCGCTCGCCGAACAGTCCGCCCGGCTGTTCGGCTCCGCCGAGGCCCGCGAGGGCATGACCGCCTTCCTGGAACGGCGGGCCCCGGCATGGGCGCGCTGACCCCCGCCCGCGGCCCCAAAGAGCCCCAGCAGGAACGCAGCCGCGCCACCCGCCTCAAACTGCTGGAGGCCGCCGTCTCCTGCCTGGCGGAGCGCGGCTGGAGCGGCAGCACGGTCTCCGTGGTCGCCGAGCGGGCCGGGGTCTCCCGGGGCGCCGCCCAGCACCACTTCCGCACCCGCGAGGACCTCTTCACGGCGGCCGTCGAACATGTCGCGGAGAAGCGCCAGGGCGCGGTCAAGGCGGTCGCCCACAACCTGCCGCCGGCCGGTTCCGTCGCCCGCACCTGGATCATCGTCGAGGAGCTCGTCGGCCTCTATACGGGCCCGCTGTTCCGCGCCGCGCTGCACCTGTGGGTGGCCGCCTCCGACGAGGACCAGCTGCGTGACCGGGTCACCGCCCTGGAGGCCCGCGTCGGCCGGGAGGCCCACCGTACGGCGGTGGCGCTGCTCGACGCCGACGAGGCGGTGCCCGGCGTCCGGGAGACGGTCCAGGGACTGCTGGACATGGCCCGGGGCCTGGGGCTCGCCAATCTGCTGACCGATGACTCGGCCCGGCGTGACCGGGTCGTCGAACAGTGGGCCAAGATCATCGACTCTCAGCTCAGCGGTTCTGCCGCGTAGCGGCCTTCCCACGTTTTTGGCTGTCCCGCCGTGGTCGTTGTCCGCCGTTTGCCGCCCGCTGCGCGGTGCGCCCGCCGTTGCGCCTGCGGCGGGCCGGGGTCGCTGCGCGGGGCTGTTGGGTGCGGTGCCGCTCCTCCGGACTTCGTCCTGCGGCGCGTCCCCTCCCGTTGGGGGATGGGGGAAGGCTGGTGGGGGTGCTCGTAGGTGGTCCGGTGCTGCTCGTGGATCACATGGAAACGGCCACGCCGGTGGCCCGCCCCCACCCCACTTTTACTTTCTCCACTCACGGGAGGGGACGGGCCGGAGGGGCCGGTGTGTGGGACGTAAAGCGAAGCAGTCCCACACACCGGCCCCGGAGGTCCGTCACCGCACCCACAGCCCCGCGCAGCGGCCCCCGCCCGCCGCAGGCGCAACGGCGGCAAAACCACCACGGCGGGACAGCCAAAAACGTGGGACGCAAGCTAAGCGCAGCGGACGCGCAACGGCGAACAACCACCACGGCGGGAAAGCCGAAAACGTGGGGGACGCAAGCTAAGCGCTCAGCGAGCGGCGAGGCCCTCGTAGCCCGCGATCGACTGTGGGCCCCGCGCCGCAGGCCCCACGTACCGGGCCGACGGCCGGACCAGTCGGCCCGTCCGCTTCTGTTCCAGGATGTGCGCGCTCCAGCCGGCCGTGCGGGCGCAGGTGAACATCGAGGTGAACATGTGCGCCGGGACCTCGGCGAAGTCCAGGACGATGGCCGCCCAGAACTCGACGTTGGTGGCCAGCACCCGGTCGGGGCGGCGGCTGCGCAGCTCGTCCAGCGCGGCCTTCTCCAGCGCCTCGGCGACCTCGAAGCGCGGGGCGCCCAGCTCCTTGGCGGTCCGTCGCAGCACCCGCGCCCGCGGGTCCTCGGCGCGGTAGACGCGGTGGCCGAAGCCCATCAGCCGCTCGCCCTTGTCCAGCGCCTGCCGGACATACGCGGACGCGTCGCCGGACCGCTCGATCTCCTCGATCATGCCGAGGACGCGGGAGGGCGCACCGCCGTGCAGCGGACCGGACATCGCACCGACCGCGCCGGACAGCGCGGCCGCCACATCCGCGCCCGTGGAGGCGATGGACCGGGCGGTGAAGGTGGAGGGGTTCATGCCGTGCTCGGCGGCCGAGGTCCAGTAGGCGTCGACGGCCTTGACGTGCTGGGGGTCGGGCTCCCCGCGCCAGCGCTTCATGAAGCGCTCCACGACGGTCTCCGCCGTGTCGATCTCCTTCTGCGGCACCATCGGCAGGCCCGGCCCGCGCGCCGACTGCGCCACGTACGACAGGGCCATGACCGCGGCCCGGGCAAGGTTGTCACGGGCCGTCGCCTCGTCGATGTCCAGCAGCGGCTTCAGGCCCCATACGGGCGCGAGCATGGCGAGCGCCGACTGCACATCGACCCGGATGTCGCCGGAGTGCACCGGAATCGGGAACGGCTCGGCGGGCGGCAGACCAGGATTGAACGCCCCGTCGACCAGCAGCCCCCAGACATTTCCGAAGGACACCTTCCCGACGAGATCCTCGATGTCGACCCCGCGATAGCGGAGCGAGCCGCCCTCCTTATCCGGTTCGGCGATCTCCGTCTCGAACGCGATGATTCCCTCGAGTCCGGGTACGAAGTCGGACATCAGGCAGCTCCTCAAGATGGGGACGGCAAACGGTCCGTGACCGGCTGCCGTGCGGTCGGGTCTCAGGTGTGCGGTGCGGTCCCGGTGCGGTTACGCGGCTGCCGGGCAGCTCGCGGTCCGTACCGGTCACGCCGGTGATGCCCCGCCAGGGCGTGGGTCACGCGACGGTCTTGCCCGCAGTGGGTCGGACCGTGGGCAAGCAGGTTCAAAGTGGTGCGTCCTTCAGGCCGGACGGACACGATAGCTCTCCCTGTCCGGAGGCCACAGTGCTCCGCCCCCTCATTCTGGCGGGTCTCCCACCTGCGGGGAGGCGTGAGACTCGGCACAATGGTCGATCTGCCGACGGGAGGGTTACGGCTGGTCGACGAGGGGCAGACTTCCGCCCCTCCCGGCTGACCGCGCCGGACTGGATGTTGCAAGATGAGGCCGTGCACCCCGCCGACGCGCCTCATGCCGAGACCCCCGATCCCTCCTCCATGCGTGCGCATTACCGCGCCGAGGGACTCGTCGAGTCCGACCTCGCCGCCAGCCCGTACGACCAGTTCGCGCGCTGGTTCAAGGACGCGACCGTGGCCGGTCTGCACGAGCCGAACGCCATGGTCGTCTCGACGGCGGACGCCGCCGGCCGGCCGAGCTCACGGACCGTCCTCCTGAAGGCGTTCGACGACCGCGGCTTCGTGTTCTTCACCAACTACAACAGCCGGAAGGGTCGTGAACTGGCCGAAAATCCGGCCGTGTCGCTGCTGTTCCCCTGGCACCCGCTCGCCCGTCAGGTCGTGGTGACCGGCACCGCGGAACGCATCGGCCGGGACGAGACCGCCGCCTACTTCCGTACCCGCCCGCACGGCTCCCAGCTGGGTGCCTGGGCCAGCGACCAGTCCGCGCCGGTCGCCTCGCGCGACGAACTGGAGCGCGCCTACGAGGAATTGGCGGCCCGCTACCCGGAGGGCGAGCAGGTGCCGGCGCCGCCGCACTGGGGCGGCTACCGGATCGCCGCCGGGACGATCGAATTCTGGCAGGGCCGCCTCAACCGGCTGCACGACCGGCTGCGGTATCTGCGCGAGGACGGGTCCTGGAGGGTGGAGCGCCTGGCGCCCTGACGCGGGCCCGCCGCCTGACGGCGCGCCCTCGCCTTTTGCGGCTGCCCGTGGGGCGCAAACGCAGACGACCCGCGGGCTGCTTCCTCCGCGCTCGGTGGCGCAGAGGGCCGGTCGGACGAACCGGCAGCCCGCGGGTCGGGTGACTGCTTGGGATTGGCCGGCTGCGCATCTGCAGTATGCGCTGGTCCGGCGCTGCACTTCGGGTGAAGCGACGGGCCGCTAGCCCGCAGCCACCTCACGCGTCCGGTGCGAAATCATTGGCCGAACCACCTCCCTTCTCGTGTGCTCCACACATTAGGAAGCCGTCCGGCCGCACACAAGGGAATTTCCCGTTAGCAACGATTTCCGCGAATCGGCTGTGGGGTGTGTCACGTTCCAGTTGAATGTTCCCAGGTGGAGCACGTGCGGCCGCGTTCGTAAGGGGTGCCAGTGACTGCTTCGTCAGCTTCTTCTGCCTCGTCGGCGGCGCGCTGCTCCGCCGACGAGACCGATGACTCCGGTCTGCTGGCAGCCCTCCTGGACGGCATGGACGCCGCCCTGGTCGCCTTCGCCGCGGACGGCACGGTCACGCACTGGAACCAGGAAGCCGAACGCATCCTGGGCTGGACCACCACCGAAGCCGTCGGCCGTACGGGCCTGGCGGGCTGGGCGGTCCGCAAGGAGGACGCCGACGCGATCGAGGCCGCGCTCGCGGCCGCCATGCGCTCCCCGGGCCGTCAGGTCCATGAGTTCGCCCTGCTGACCAAGGACGGCCACCGCATCCTCGTCCGCACCCAGTCCTCCGCGGTCCGCGCCCCCGGCGGCCGGGTCGCGGGCGTGTACTGCGCCTTCAGCGAGGTGCACACCCAGATGGACCTGGAGCGGTCCATCGCGCTCAGCGAGGCGCTGTTCGAGGACGCGTCCTGGGGCGTGGTGCTGATCGACGCCGATCTGCGGCCCGCCGTCGTCAATGCGCATGCCGCCCGTGCCCTGGGCGTGGGGCGCACGGCCCTGCTGGGGCGCCCCCTGGGCGAGCTGCTGGCGCAGGGCGTCGAGGAGCTGGAGTGCGCCCTCCAGCACGTCCTCGCCGAGGGCGCGCCGCAGGCCGTCGCCGACCTGTGGGTGACGCTGCGCTCCGAGGAGGCCGAGCTGCCGCGCCGGTGCTGGCGCAGCGGTTTCGTCCGGCTGTCCTCCCCGTTGGCGGAGGAGCCGGTGCCGCTGGGCGTGGCCTGGCTCTTCCAGGACGTCACGGACGCCAAGCGGGCCGAAACGGAGGGCTCGCTGCTGCGCTTCCGCGCCCATCAGCTGCACCGCGCCGGCCGGGCGGCCGCGGAGTGCCCGGACCCGGCCGAAGCCGCCGCGGTCCACCTCGACTTCGCCCTGGCGGGCTTCGCCGACCACGGCCTGGTCGACCTCGCCGTGCCACCTGCGCCGCGGCCGTACGGTGCCCTCGCCGAGGGCGATGCGTACGACGCGTACGACGAGGTGGAGGTGCCCGCCGACGCGTACGACACGGGGGGCGAGGAGTCCGAGGCGTCCGGAACGTCCGGCGTCTCCGAGGGGGCGGGCGCGGCGGGCGGCGCCGCACCGCCGTCCGGCGCCACCGGCGCGGACCGTGGCCGGCGCGCCCGGCGGGGCACGCCCCGGCTGGTGCGCACACTGGCCTCCCCGGCCGGTTCGCCCGGCCCCTCGGAGACGCTGTCGGCGAACGGCATTCCCGCGCCGTACGTGCCGGGCCATCCGGCGTTCCAGGCGTACGAGCGGCGCGGTTCGGTGCGTACCAGTGCCGGTCCCGCCTCGCCCGCAGGCTGGGCGGCCGCCCGCAACTGGCCGGACGGCACCGTGCACGGTCTGTGCGTGGTGCTGCGCAGCCGCGGCCGCACCCTCGGTGTCGCCACGTTTCTGCGGGCGCCCGCGCGCCGTCCCTTCGACCGCGCGGACGCGGACTACGCGGAGGAGGTCGCGGCCCGGATCGCCACGGCCCTGGACCTCGCGGGCGCGGCGTCGCTCTGAGCGGACCGCCCGCTCACTGCCGGATGAGGAGCCGTCCGCTCCGGGGGAGACCCGGCCGCTCCGGGGGGCCCGCCCGCTCACTGCCGGTAGAAGATCCGGTCCGCGTACTCGCTCATCACCCGGGCGTTCCAGTCGTGCCCGCCGTCCACGTTCCCGGAGCGCAGCAGCGGCGGGTCGATGCCCCGTTCGGTGAGTGTGCCCGCGGCCGTCGCCACCATGGCCTGCATGATCGCGCTGGTGACGACCGTGGAGGCGGGGGCGAACGGCGCGTCGATGCCCGGCAGCGTCAACTCCGCGTCGCCCACCGTGATCCTGCTGTCCAGCACCAGGTCGCAGTGGTCCTTGAGGAAGCTGCCGGAGACATGCCGGGACTTGGTCGCGTCCGCGTAGGCCACCGACGTCACGCCGATGACCTTGATGCCGAGGGCGCGGGCGTTCATCGCCATTTCGACGGGCAGTGCGTTCCGCCCGGAGAGCGAGATGATCACCAGCACATCGCCCGCCTCCAGCGGGCTGGTGTCCAGGACGGCCCCCGCCAGCCCGTCGACCCGCTCCAGCGCGCTGCCGAGCGTCGCGGGCCGTACATCCACGCCGACCACGCCCGGGACGGACAGCAGATTCATGATCGCCAGACCGCCCGCCCGGTAGACGGTGTCCTGCGCGGGGAGCGAGGAGTGCCCGGCGCCGAAGGAGAAGACCCGGCCGCCCGCCGCAACGGTGTCCGCGATCAGCCGCCCGGCCGCGGTGATCCGGTCGCCCTCTTCGTCGCGGACCTGCCGCAGCAGGTCGATCGCGGCGTCGAAGTACTTCCCGGCCAGCCGGTCGCTCCGGTCGCTCTCAGCCATGGCCGCGGGCCCCTCTCGTCGGATCACGTCGGATCGGATCTCGTCGTATCTGATCAGTGGCGCGGATCACGTTGCGGTCTGGACCAGTGCCCTGTCAATACGACCGTGAGGGTCCGCTGCACGGACGAGGCGGCACCGTTGTCGGTGAGATGCGTCAGAATTGAGTCCAGGGCCACCGCACCACACATCGAGGGGCACGCATGTCCGGACTGATCGACACCACGGAGATGTATCTCCGCACCGTCCTCGAGCTGGAAGAGGAGGGTGTGGTGCCCATGCGCGCCCGCATCGCGGAGCGGCTCGAACAGAGCGGCCCGACGGTGAGCCAGACGGTGGCGCGCATGGAGCGAGACGGACTGCTGACGGTCGCGGGTGACCGGCACCTGGAGCTGACGGAGGAGGGCCGGCGGCTGGCGACGCGGGTGATGCGCAAGCACCGCCTCGCCGAGTGTCTGCTCGTCGACGTCATCGGGCTCGAATGGGAGCAGGTGCACGCCGAGGCGTGCCGCTGGGAGCATGTGATGAGCGAGGCGGTCGAGCGCCGCGTCCTGGAACTGCTGCGGCATCCCACGGAGTCGCCGTACGGCAACCCCATCCCGGGGCTGGCGGAGCTCGGCGAGAAGTCCGAGGTCGACCCGTTCCTGGACGCCGGCATGGTGAGCCTGATGGACCTGGATGCCGGGGCCGACGGCAAGACCGCCGTGGTGCGCCGGATCGGCGAGCCGATCCAGGCGGACGCCCAGCTGATGTACACCCTCCGGCGGGCCGGTGTGCAGCCGGGCGCGGTGGTGAGCGTGACGGAGTCGCCGGCCGGGGTGCTGGTCGGCAGCAGCGGCGAGGCCGCCGAGCTGGACTCCGAGATCGCCTCCCACGTGTTTGTCGCCAAGCGCTGAAATCAGTTTCAGCCTCTTTCTTTTCCGCACTTTCGTCCCGACCTCCCCCGTGAGCCCGCTGAGCTGCGCCGACGCGCCCTCAGCGGGTTCGGCAAGTTCTTTCCGGTTGAACGGACTTGTGCGAATCCGTGCGATACGGCCGGGCTCGTGTCACGCTGACGCATGGCCATGCATCGGCCTGTCCTGGCCAGGGAGGGGGCTCGGATGCATCCATGCAATACGGAGACAGTCAGGGCCCCGGCGCTGCGAGCAGCCGGGGCCCTGCCTCCCCATGTCCCCCACCCAAGACCCGGAGCCCCGAGCTCCCAGGGTCTTCCCCCACGGGCCCCCTTCCCGGTAGGGCCCGCCTCCCGGCAGATGTCTCCCCGTGGCGGCCGCGGCCAATCCCTGAGTGAGGTCACTCGAACGAGGGGTATTGCGCGCCGGAACGGCGCGTTCGAATAGGGGTTCGATAGTGTGGAGCTGCTCAAGGGACGATTGGGGGTGCCAGGGCACATGGTTCAGCGCATCGATGTGACAGGGATGGGCGGTGTACGCCTCGCCGCCTGGGAATTCACCGACCCGCCCAAGATCGGCGGCGGGCTGGAGGAGAGCGAGCAGCGGCCGGGTGCACTCCTCCTCCACGGCCTGATGGGCCGCGCCTCGCACTGGGCGGCCACCGCGCGCCGCTTGAGCGCACGCCACCGCCCCGTCGCGCTGGATCAGCGGGGCCACGGCCGCAGCGAGAAGCCCTCCGAGGGGCCGTACGACCGCGAGGCCTATGTCGATGACGCCATCGCGGCCATCGAGCAGCTCGGTCTCGCCCCGGTCGCCCTTGTCGGGCATGCCATGGGCGCCCTGACGGCGTGGCAGTTAGCGGCCCGAAGACCGGATCTGGTCAGTGCGCTGGTCATCTGCGATATGCGGGCCTCGGCGCTCGGGGCGGCCTCCCAGCATGAGTGGACCGAGTGGTTCCGGTCCTGGCCGCTGCCGTTCGCCACCCTCGCGGATGTCCGTAAGTGGTTCGGCGAGGACGACCCGACCCTGGAGCGGCCCAGACCCACCCGCGGCGAGTTCTTTGCCGAGGTGATGGCCGAGCGCGCCGACGGCTGGCGCCCCGTCTTCTCCCGCCGGCAGATGCTCACGGCCCGCGAGACCTGGGTGCATGACGCCCATTGGGAAGAGCTCGCCCAGGTGTCGTGCCCCACCCTCGTCGTCCGCGGCCTCGATGCCGAACTGGGCCGCGCCGAGGCCCAGGAGATGGTCCGGGTGCTGCCCCGCGGCGCCTACGCCGAAATCCCGGACGCCGGGCATCTGCTGCCGTGGGAACAGCCCGACGCATGGTGCGCCGCCATCGAACCCTTTCTCCGAACGGCCACGGTGCCCAGCTGAGAGCCCGCGCCCCCGGGCCGCGGGCAATGACGCCACCGCCCCCGCCACGGTGCGGGCGGCCGGTGCAGCCGGTGGAGGACTTCGCGGCGGGGCAGCCCCGGCCCTTCAACCGGCCGGTCCTGCCCCGCCCGGGGCCCTCAGCCCTTGCTGACCGCTGCCAGAATCTCCGGCAGCCGCCGCGTCACGCGGGGCGCCGCGACCCGCAGCCCCAGCTCCGCGATCCCCGCGCCGTAGACCGCACCGGCCGGCAGCAGCACCCACAACAGATGGTGCAGACCCGCGACATGCAGCCAGATGGTCAGGCCCAGCAGCGGCGAGCACAGCACAGCGCCCACCAGCACCCCGCCGAAGAGGCTGAACCACGCGATCGCGCCCTGTCCCGGCGCGACGTTCTTGTTGCTCTCCGAGGGGATCGAGTACGGGAAGAGTGCCGACGACAGCGCCCCGGTCGCGAGCAGCGCACCCAGCACGGCCAGCGAGAGCCCGTAGACCTCCACGAAGTCCGACCACGGCCCGATGACGGCGGCGGTGCCGGCGACCACCAGCGTGACGTAGGGGACGGCCACCAGCACCAGCGCGAAGGCGCGCGCCCGCAGCTCCTGATAGGCGTCCCGTGGGGTGGAGATCGTCGAGGCGACCATCCAGAACGCCGAGGTGTCCTGCCCGAACTGGTTGTACATCTGCGTGCCGAGCAGCGCGGCTGCCGAGAACGACATGTAGATGCTGCCGTTGTCCTGTACGGCCGAGACGACCGGCAGCAGCAGGCCGACGCCGATCGAGGTCGCCCACCCCATCTTCGACTTGGGGTCGCGCCAGGCGTAGCGCAGCGTACGGAGCATGACCGTGCCGGTCCGCCCGTCCGGCAGCAGCCGCGCGAGCCCCCGCTCCCCGCTGCCGGCCCGGCGCGCGCTGTCCTTCTCCACCGCCTGGAGGGTGGAGGAGTCCGGGGACGTCATCAGGGTGGTCAGCGTGCGCTGCCACCACCACAGCAGCAGGACCAGCGCCAGCGCCGTCAGCGCCAGGCCGGCCAGCGCCCGCCCCCACGCCCCGTGTCCGGCGTCCTCGACGGCGCTGACCGCCGAGGCCGGCGGCACCCAGCGCAGCACCGTGCCCAGCGGCTCCAGTACGGACAGTCCGTCCGGCCGGCCCAGCTTCTGCGCGGCGATATTGACGCCCTGCGCGCCGATGGCGATGAACAGGCCGCTCAGCACGGCGAGATCACGGCCGCGGCGGCTGGTCAGCAGCCGCACCGAGGCGGTGGCGACCGCGCGCGCCAGTGACACGCACACCAGCACCACCAGGACGACGGCCACCACGCCCACGACCGCGGCGGCCGCTCCGTCCGCGACCGCGATCACCGAGCCGGTCACCAGCGCGAGGGTGACGACCGGGCCGATGCCGACGAGCGAGGCCACCAGCAGCGAGACGATCAGGGGCCGCGGCCGCAGCGGCAGCATGACCAGCCGGGTCGGATCGAGCGTCTCGTCGCCCGTGGGGAAGAACAGCGGCATCACCGCCCAGCCCAGGGTGAGGATCCCGGTGAGCAGCACGACCAGCGCACCGGCATGCGGGGCACCGCGCAGCGCGATCAGCCCCAGCACGACACCGGCGGTGAACAGCAGGCCGACGATGACGGACCCGATGTACGCCAGCGTGCGCCCGGTGGACTGACGCAGCCCGTTGCGCAGCAGCGACAGCTTCAACCGGACGAAGACACCGGTCAGGGAGGGTGCGGCGGCGGGGCGGGCGGCCGCCACGGCGGATTCGGTGCTCATCGGGCGCCGCCACCGCCCAGCCAGTCCAGGTTCTGCCCCGCGCCGCGCTCCCGGGCGCCGACGAGTTCGAGGAACGCGTCCTGGAGCGAGGGCGCCGCGCCGCGCACCTCCGCGAGCGGGCCGTCCGCACGGATCCGCCCGGCGGCGATCACCGCGACCCAGTCGCACAGCGACTCGACCAGCTCCATCACATGGCTGGAGAAGATCACGGTCGCCCCGGAGGCGGTGTAGCGCTCCAGCACGCCGCGGATGGTCTGCGCCGAGACCGGGTCGACGCCCTCGAAGGGCTCGTCGAGGAAGAGGATCTCGGGGTTGTGCAGCAGCGCCGCCGCCAGCCCGATCTTCTTGCGCATACCGGTGGAGTAGTCCACCACCAGCTTGTTCTGTGCGCCCGCCAGATCGAGCACGTCCAGCAGCTGTCCGGCCCGCTTGTCGACCTCGTCGCCCGGCAGGCCGCGCAACCGGCCTATGTAGCCGAGGAGTTCACGGCCGGACAGCCGCTCGAAGAGCCGCAGCCCCTCGGGCAGCACCCCGATACGCGACTTGACGGCCACCGGGTCCTGCCAGACGTCGTGCCCGCCGATCTCGACCACCCCGGCGTCCGGCCGCAGCAGGCCCGTCACCATGGAGAGGGTGGTGGTCTTGCCGGCGCCGTTGGGGCCGACGAGCCCGATGAAGCGGCCGGCCGGCAGCGTCAGGTCGATGCCGTTGACGGCGATCTGCTCGCCGAACTTCTTCCACAGACCCTGGACGCGTACGGCGGGCGGGACGGCCACGCCGCCCCCGGGGGCAGCGGCCGGCCCGCCCGGAGAGGCAGCCGTGGTGTGCTGCGGCGGTGCCGATTCGGCCCGCTGATCGATGTGTTCCGGCTCGTTCGCCACCGGTCCTGCCCTTCGACGTCCCCGCAGGGGCCGTCCTGGCCCCCGTCCGGCACCCCACGATACGGGCGGCTATCGGCGGCGTCCGGGTGGCGGACGCCGCCGGGGACAAGGGGAGCGGGCCGGTCCGGGGTCAGCGGCGGCGGACCGCGACCGCGTCCCGTGCGCAGGCGTACGCGAGCGGGCTGATCAGCTCCTCGGCGTCCGGCAGCCAGCGGTTGGCGGGGGTGGGGCGGCGCGCCCACTGCACCGAGCCGTGCGCCCCCACCCGGGTCGGCGGTGCGGCGATGTACTCGCCCTCGCCGCGGCAGACCAGATCGAGCGCGGCCGGCGCCCAGCCCAGGCTCCGTACGAGATTCGGGACCTTCACCGAGCCGCCGGGCAGGACGAGGAAGAGCATCCGGCGGTCGGGGGTGCGGGTCACCGGGCCGAGCGGCAGGGCCATCCGCTCCATACGGGCCAGGGCCAGGCAGCCTGCGGTCTCCGGGACATCCAGCGCCTCGAACGTCCGGCCCGTCGGCAACAGGATCGAGGCCCGCGGCTGCTTGCTCCACATCCGGCGGACGGCGGTGGCGCTGCCGCTGGCCTGTCCGGCCCAGCCGGGGGCGGTGGGGTGCGCGCCGGGCGCTGCGCAGTCGCCGGCACCGCACGAGCAGCGCGGCGTCTCGCCGTCGTGCTCCAGCCATGCGCCGGGGAACACGTCCCAATGCCGTTCTTCCGCGTAACGCACCGCAGTGTCCAGCATCTGCTCGCCGCGCTGCTTGGGGATCTGCGAGGCTCCTGTGACTTGGATGGTCTCTTCCACGCAGAGGACAACTCCCGGTGTCACCAAGGGTTACGGCCAAATGGCTGACCCCCCGGCGCATCGTTCTCGCACGTGGGGCGCATGGGTGCACCGGTGGGGGCGCATATGCGGGCGGGGCCCGAGGAGCGGGTAGCCACCTGCGTGACGGGCGGAGAGGCCGCCCGGCGGCAGACCGAAGTGCACCCGGGGAGCCCGGCACGGCGGCGCCGCGAGCTGTGCACGGCACCGCGCACCTCCCTACTCGTGAACGAGCGCAGCGCACCGAGGATGCTCCGGACAGGGCCCAAAACGCTCAGAACTGAGCATCCGCTGCAAAGTGCGTATCGCTCCGATCTCTCCTATCGCGCATATCCCGGATCTCTCGGATATCCGGCATATTCACGGGGAATCGATCACGAGGAACGGCGTTCGCCGGTGAACGCGCAGCAGTACACAGGGGGTACAAGCATGGCCGCCAGGCCACTCGTCGCACGGCAGCCCAATGAACGGCTCCAGGCGCTGATCCAGGAAGCCGCCTGCTCCAACGCGGGGCTCGCCCGCCGCGTCAACATGTGCGGTGCGGAACACGGTCTCGACCTCCGCTACGACAAGACCTCGGTGGCCAGGTGGCTGCGCGGCCAGCAACCGCGCGGCCGCGCTCCGGCCGTCATCGCCGAGGCGCTGGGCCGCAAGCTGGGGCGCACGGTCACCATCGACGAGATCGGGATGGCCGACGGCAAGAACCTCGCGTCCGGGGTGGGGCTCCAGTTCTCACCGACCGTCCTCGGGGCGATCGAGCAGGTCTGTGAGCTGTGGCGCAGCGATGTCGGGCGGCGCGACTTCCTCAGTGGTTCCACGGTCGCCGCCTCGGCGCTGGTCGAGCCCAGCCGCGACTGGCTGATCACCGGCGCGGACAGCCAGGTCGCGCGGAACGCCGGTGCCCGGGTCGGGATCTCGGACGTCGAGGCGGTACGCGCCATGACCACGGCGCTCAGCGAACTCGACCACCGCTTCGGCGCCGGGCATGTCAGGCCGGTCGTCGTGCACTACCTCAACAGCGTGGTGTCGGGCCTGCTGGCCGGTTCGTACCGCGAGTCCGTCGGACGGGAACTCTTCGCCGCCGTCGCGCGGTTGACGGAACTGGGCGGCTACATGGCCGTCGACACCGGTCAGCCCGGCCTCGCCCAGCGCTACTACATCCAGGCGCTGCGGCTGGCGCAGGCGGCCGGTGACCGCGGCTACGGCGGCTATGTCCTGGCCGCGAGCATGAGCCATCTGGCCGCCTCGCTCGGCAATCCCCGGGAGATCGCCCAACTCGCGCGCGCGGCCCAGGAAGGCGCCCGCGGCCATGTCACCCCGCGGGCGGAGGCGATGTTCTGCGCGGCGGAGGCGCGCGGACATGCCCTGATGGGCGACGGCCGGGCCTTCCAGGTCGTGGCCGGCCGGGCCGCCGCCGCGATGGAGCGCGCCGACGCTGCCGCCGACGCGGGCGACGACCCGGTCTGGATCGCCCACTTCGACCAGGCCTATCTGGCCGATGAACTCGCCCACTGCCACCGGGACCTGGGGCAGCCGGGGCCCGCCGGGCAGTGCGCGCAGGAGGCGCTGGACGGGCACCCGGAAGGCCGGGCGCGGCGGCGGGCCATCGGTCTGCTGCTGCTGGCCGGCGCCCAGGCGCAGCAGCGGGAGGTGGAGCAGGCCTGCCATACGGGCACCCAGGCGGTGCAGCTGCTGAGCGGGCTGCGTTCGGACCGCGGTGCGGAGTATCTGGAGGACTTCCAGCTGCGTTTGGAGCCCTTCAGGGACGAACCGGTGGTGCGGGAATTCAGCGCCCGGCTGGAGCTGCGGGCCACGGCGGCCTGAACAACGCCTCGACGGGCCTGCACCATGTCTGCGCCGCGCCTGGGACGGGGCGCCGACGGGGCGCCGGCGGGGCGGAGACGGCAAGGGGGCTGCTTTGTCATGCGGCGTCGGGTTTGTCGTACGGCGCCGGGCGGGCCGGCGGGCGGGCGCCCGCCCGCGGCGTTCCCGGGGCGGGCGGGGGTGGTGACCAGGCGACGTGGTCGAACGTTGCTGCGACCCGGTAGCGTGCAGCCGACGATTCCGTAGGTCTGCATGTTGGTAGGAGTCACGGTGACGCAGAGCGGACAGGGTCACGACCCGCAGAATTCTGCGGCCGGTCCCGCGCGAGAGGGCATTGTGCTGCCCGCCAACGGTGAGCCGTGGGTGCCCGACCAGCAGGCCGCACCGCCGGCCGGCCAGCCGTGGGGCCAGCCCTGGGGCCCGGACCGGCAGGCCGCCGCCCCGCAGCCGTACGGAGCGGCGCCCGCCCAGGGCCGGCCGTCCGCCCCGCAGCAGGGCTACGGCCAGGACCAGCAGCAGGCGTACGGCCAAGGCCCGCAGCAGGGCTACGGCGACCAGCAGCAGGCGTACGGCCAAGGCCCTCAGCAGGGTTACGTCCCGGCTCAGGCGCAGGCGCAGCACCCCCAGGCCCCCATGCCGCCGCAGCCGCAGGGCGGCCAGGGCTTCCCGGGGCCGCCCCAGGGGCCGCCGCCGGCACCGCCCCTGCCGCCCTCGATGCCGCAGCAGGCGCCCCAGCAGCCGGGCGGGCCGCTGCCCCCGGCCGACTCGGCCGCCGAGGCGACCGCGCTCATGCCGCACGGCGTACCGAACGGCGCCCGGCACGGCCAGGGTGCGCCCGGCGCACTGCCGCCCGAGGGCCAGTACGGCTCCGGCCAGCAGCCCCCGCAGCAGCCGTACGGCCAGCAGGCCCAGCAGCAGTACGGGCAGCAGCCCCAGAGCCCGTCCGGAGAGCTGGTGCGGGCGACCCCGCAGACCGGTGCGCCGCTGCCGCCCGCCGCGGGCGACGCGGAGGCCACCGCGCTCATTCCCCCCGTCGGTGCCCAGCCCGGCGGCCCCGGTGCCGCGCCGCTGCCGCCCGAGGCGTCCACACGCCCCGAGACGCGCGACGAATCCACCACGATGCTGCGCGCGATCAAGCCGAACGGGCAAAGGCCCCAGGGCCAGGGCCAGGGCCAGGGCCAGGGCCAGGGCCAGCCGATGCCGCAGTCGCAGCCGATGCCCGGCGCCCCGGGCGCGGGCGACGCCGAAGCCACCCAGCTCATCCCGCCGGTGGGCGCCGGTGCGCCGCCCCCGCCGCCCGGTGCGCCGTACGGCGTGCGCCCCGGTGCGCCCGGCGACCGTCCCACCCCCGCCGAGTTCGACGGCCTCTTCCGCGACGGTCCCGGCACGCCCGGACAGACCGGCGCCCCGGACTCCACCGCACAGCTGCCGCGCTTCGAGGACCCGGGCCGGCCCCCGTACGGCCACCAGGGCCAGGGCGCCGGCCAGCAGTTCCCGCCCGGCGGCGGCTACGACCAGCAGGCCTCGTACGACGACGACGGTGGCGGGCGCCGCCGCCGGCTCGCCCCGATCGCGATCGTCGGCATCGTCATCGTGGCGCTCGCGGGGGCCGGTCTCGGCCTCGGCTGGGCGCTGAGCGGCGGGAGCGGCGAGGACACCGCCAAGAAGGAGGACTCCGGAGCCGGCACGACGAAGGCGGCCAAGGACCCGGAGAAGCCCAAGCCGTCCGCCGACCCGGCCGAGGCCCAGGCCAAGGGCCTGGAGGCGCTGCTGGGCGACAGCAACAACAGCCGTTCCTCGGTGATCGGCGCCGTCAACAGCATCAAGTCCTGTAGCAACCTCGGCGGCGCGGCCAAGGACCTGCGGGCCGCGGCCGGCCAGCGCAACGACCTGGTGAAGCGGCTCCAGCAGCTGCCCGTCGACAAGATTCCGAACCATGACCGGCTGACCGCCGCGCTGACCAAGGCCTGGCAGTCCTCGGCGGCCGCGGACAACCATTACGCGGCCTGGGCCGGCCAGGTCGGCAGCAAGAAGGGCTGCCACAAGGGCAAGGCCCGGCTGAGCAGGCAGACCGCCCAGGGCAACGCGGCCAGCGGCCAGGCCACCACGGCCAAGAAGCAGGCGGCACAGATCTGGAACCCTCTCGCCCAGAAGTACGGGCTGACGGAGCGCCGCCCCGAACAGCTCTGAGCAACGGCCGGGGCGGGCGCCACCGGGCCGCCCGCCACCGGGCCGCGCCGCACGCCGCCACCGGGCCGCCCGGCCTCGCCCCGCCCTCCCGCTCAGCTGTCCGTGCGCCGCCGCTCCAGCGTCCTGGTGACGTTCACGAAGCCGTCCTTGGCGGCGGTCAACTCGCCGTCCCTGACGACCTGGTAGGTCACCATCCCGTTCACGATGCGCGGGAAGTCCTGGACGGCGAGCATGTCGTCGTCCCGCCAGCGCAGCTTCGGGGTCAGCCCGCCGGTGTCGATGGCGTGGTCACCGCGGTCCAGGGTCCTCTGGAGGGCGTGCGGGGTGACGTCCCCGACACCGGCGTCGTCGAGCTGGCCGATCAGGGAGCGCAGGACGGTATAGGCGATCCAGGTCGTCTGGACGCCCTGGTCGGCCGGGTCGATGCGGTTGTCGCCGAAGGCGAAGTCGTTGATGACCTTGCGCATCGGATCCCAGCGCGGATCATGGGCGACCGGGTACCAGCCGGTGATGTCCGCGTCCTCCAGCGGCCCGTACCTGCCGCCCGTACGGTTCAGCAGCGACTGGCCGACGCTGCCCAGGACGGAGGCCACCTGCACCTTGGGGCTGTCCTCCTGGAGCCGCCGGAACGAGTCGAAGAACGCGTCCGTGTGGTCGCCGAGCGAGGCGGTCACACAGGAGCCGGGCGCCTTTCCGCCGGCCGCCGCCGTGCCGTAGACGACCGGGTCGGCGCCCACACCGTCCAGCGCGTGGTTCACCTCGGACGCGTAGTCGGTGCCGTCCTCCGGAGCCTTGATGTCCTTGGCCGGGTGCCGATGGCCGCTCTCCAGACCGGAGTTGAGCAGGGACGGCATCTGGTCGCCCTGGATGGTGTCCGGCCGGACCAGCGCGACGCGCTTGCAGTCGCGCGCCAGCTGGCGGCCGTTGCCGGCCAGCAGGGAGGCCTGACCGCCGTTGACGGGGTAGGACAGCGGGCTCTCGAACTCCTCGTCCGAGGCGCCGTAGCCGCCGATGAAGGGGATGCCCTTGACCTCCAGCGGCGACATGAACGAGCGGCCGAACTGGCTGTACGAGCCGACGACGGCGACCGCGCCCTCGTCCACCGCGCGCTGGGCGCAGTGCGCCGCGGTCACCGAGTCGTTGTGCTCGTTGCAGGTCAGCACCTTCAGATGGTGGCCCCGGACGCCGCCCCGGGAGTTGACCCAGCGGGCGTAGGCCTGTGCCATGGCCGGCATTCCCGGCATATTGGTCGCTTTGGTGTCTTCGGGGGCCCAGGTCATCACCGTGATCGGTGCCTTGTCCCCGGAATCCTCCGAGGCTCCGGCGAGGGAGCCGCAGCCCGAGAGCAGAGACGCGATGGCCGCCGTGCACACCACCGCCGAAGCGGTCGCGACCGCGGGAGCGGAGGAGAAGGGGCGGGGGAGGGAACGTCGCCGTCCGGTCATGTCACAGCACCCTGCCGTCCTGCCCGGAACGCGTTGGTGACGACGAGGCAATGGATGGTGACGCAGAGGTGAACTCCAGGGGGCCGCTTGAGATCATCCGTGAAGAACGTACGATCGATTGCTGTGCAAGGTTCGGAGAAGTCTTCCCGTCGCGGCCGCCGCTCGACCACCATGGGCGGTATGCCACTCAACGACATGCCGTGGTGGCGCTGGCGCAGCAATGTGCGCTCCGCGCTGCACATGCTCTCCGACCCCGCCTTCCAGCAGGAGGCCTGGCTGGCCGGCCTGCCCGGGTACGGAGATGTCACCGACGCCGTCTACCGGCTCGTCGAGGACACCTGGCTCGACAACTGGTCCGCGGAGAAATACGTCGGCACGATCTTCCGGGACTCCCAGGAGGCCCAGCTCGTCGATGCCGCCGTACTCCGCGTGCTGCGGATCATGCACCAGGTCGGCGCGGACGCCCCGGTGACCGCGTACATGGAGCACCAGGGCTGGCCGGAGGCCGTGCGCGCGGCCCGTGAGGCCCATGTGCAGCTGGCGGCCGCGGACGGCGAGGACCCCGATGCCGCGCCGCGCTCGCTGGAGGTGCTGGCCATCATGACCGGTCAGGCGGATGCCCCGGCCTGACCTGCTCGGCAGGTGTGCGACCCTATGAGGTCATGAGCGAGTCGCAGCCCACCCAGCCCGGTCAGCACGATCGGAACGATCAGTACGTCCTCACCCTGTCCTGCCCGGACAAGCAGGGGATCGTGCACGCCGTGTCCAGCTACCTCTTCATCACCGGCTGCAACATCGAGGACAGTCAGCAGTTCGGCGACCACGACACCGGGCTGTTCTTCATGCGGGTCCACTTCAGCGCGGACACCTCGGTGAGCGTCGACAAGCTGCGGGCCAGCTTCGCGGCGGTGGGCGACTCGTTCGGCATGGACTGGCAGATCCACCGGGCCGACGAGAAGATGCGGATCATCCTGATGGTGTCCAAGTTCGGGCACTGCCTCAACGACCTGCTCTTCCGCTCCCGGATCGGCGCGCTGCCGGTCGAGATCGCAGCCGTGGTCTCCAACCACACGGACTTCGCCGAGCTGGTCGGCTCGTACGACATCCCCTTCCGCCACATTCCGGTCACCCGCGACACCAAGGCCCAGGCCGAGGCGCAGCTGCTGGAGCTGGTGGAGGCGGAGAACGTCGAGCTGGTGGTGCTCGCCCGCTATATGCAGGTGCTCTCCGACGATCTGTGCAAGGCGCTGTCCGGCCGGATCATCAACATCCACCACTCCTTCCTCCCGAGCTTCAAGGGCGCCAAGCCGTACCACCAGGCGCACGCCCGCGGTGTGAAGCTCATCGGTGCCACCGCGCACTATGTGACCGCCGACCTCGACGAGGGCCCGATCATCGAGCAGGAGGTCGAGCGCGTCGGCCATGAGGTCACGCCCGACCAGCTCGTGGCGATCGGCCGGGACGTCGAGTGCCAGGCGCTGGCACGGGCGGTCAAGTGGCACAGCGAGCGCCGGGTGCTGCTCAACGGCAGCCGGACGGTCGTCTTCGCCTGAGCGCGAGCGCGCCTTTGCCCGTGAGCGCGCCTTCCGCCGGAGCGCGCCTTCCGCCGGAGCGCGCTTTCCGCTTGAGCGCGCCTTTCCGCCGGGGCGCGCCTTTCCGCCACCGCGGAATACCCTCCCCATCCAGCACGTTGTGGCCCCGAGGGGGCGCTCGGACCCCCTACGGGGTGTGTTCGACCGCCCCTTAGTGGCGAGCGGCTAGAGGCGGGACAGCGACGCGGTCGCGAAGAGGACGTCGCGGATCGCGTCGCGTTCGCCGTGCTGGCCCGCGGCGGCCTCCTCGGGGGAGATATGGCCGGCGGCCAGCTGGCAGAACTCGGCGCTGTCCAGGGCGATATGTGCGACCGTGCGGTCTGGGGTGCCGAGGGCGGCCGGTGAATCCAGCGCTATGTACCAGTGGCCGCCGCCGTTGCCCTCGACCTCCAGATGGAGCGTACGGCCCGGGGCTCCCGCCTCGACCAGCCGCTGCGGCGGCGCGGCGAGCCCGGCTCGTCGGCGGTCGGCCAACGCGCTGGGCAGCAGCCGGGCGGCGAGGTCGACCATCCGGTGGAGATGTCCGGCGGCCGGGGGCTGGTACGGATAGTCCACGGCTTCCGCGATATCGCCGGCATGCACCCAGCACTCGAAGGCGCGGTCCAGGAACGAGTCGCGCAGCGTGAGCTGGAAGTCCCCGTAGGGCACGGCGAGTTCGGCGACCTTGTCACCGGCGAACGACACCTGCCGTATCAGCGCATGGCTCTGGTCGCGCCATGGTGCGTGGAGGGCCAGCGGGCTGTGCTCCTCGTCCGGCGTCCGCCAGAACGTTTCCGTACGGATGAGGGGGTCCGGTGTGCCCGGCGGGGCGGCCGTCCCCAGCGGGTCGGGCAGCCCGAGCGCCGTCGCCACCAGGCCGTCCACCGCCATCAGATGCCCCATGACACCGCCGACGGTGGTCTCCCGCTCGACCGGCCGCTCACCCTCGAACCAGCGCAGCCGCACCGGAGCACGCCACTCCGCCTCGCCCATGTCCCGCAGCAGGGCGTCCAGTTTGGCGGTCTCCGCGTCGTACGGCGTTGCCCACTCGGGCACCGGGATACGGGCCGGCCGGCGGCCCAGACAGCCCTCCAGCACGCGGGAGCGCAGCAGCGGATCGAGGTCGAGGCTGTCGGCGGGGTGCAGCAGTCCGACGGCGTCGCGCAGCCGGAGCGCTTCGTCCGCGCAGGAGGCGCAGTCGGTCAGATGCGCCTCGACGGCGGTCGTCTCCTCGGCGGAGCAGGCCGACAGCGCCCAGGCGCCGAGGAGCGACTTGAGGACGCGGTGCGGCGGGGCGGGCGCCGGCAGGGGGAGCGGCAAGGGGGCGGGCGGCTCGGTCACGTGCTCGGCTTCCGGTGCGCGGGGGCCGCCGGCGGTGTCGTCCACCGTTTCGCGGACGGGGGCCGGCGGGGCGTCGGGGAGCGGGCCTTGGTCCTCGGCCGCGGTGCGCGGTGAGGGTATCCGCGGCCGTTCACCGGGGCTGCCCGGCAGCTCGCGGCCGTCCCACTCGTCCGGGCCGTTCACAGGGACCGTCCGCGGCCGGGGCCGGGTGGCGCGGAGTTCCCCGGGCCGGTGTGCTGGGTGTGCGGCGGGCGCGGTCCGCGGGGGCTGTGGGGTGCCTGCGATGCATGCGGGGAATGGGGCGCATGAGGCGACGCAGGGGCGGAGCGCGGTGTGGGTGCGGTGCGATGGGCGGGCGGCAGGGCCTGGTGGTTGTGGGCGGTGGACAGCAGCTGGAGGCCCAGGCGGAGCCTGCGTCGGGCCTCGTCCTCCGTGACGCCGAGGTCGGCGGCGGTCTGGCGGTAGTCGCGGCGCTGGAAGTACGCCAGCTCCAGGGCTGCCCGCAGGGGTGCGGGCATGGACGTGACGATGAAGTCGGCGCGGGCGGCGGTGGAGGCCTCGCGGATCTTCTGCTCTATTTCGGCGGGCGCTGGGGCGTCGTCCCCGCAGTCGCGCGCCGAGGCCGCCTCGGTCTGCCGCAGCCGCTGGACGGCCTGATGGCGGGTGACGCCGGCGACCCAGGAGCGCAGCGGGCCCTGCTTGGGGTCGTAGGAATCCGGGTGCTCCCAGACGTAGGCGAACACTTCGCGGGTGACGCGGTCGGCGGCGTCCTCGTCGTCCAGGACGCGGTAGGCGAGGCTGTGCACCAGAGAGGCGAAGCGGTCGTAGAGCTCGCCCAGCGCTGCCGCCTCGCCGTGGGCGAGGCGCTGCTGCATCCGCCTGTCCCACCGTGGTGGGGCGTCGTGTCCCATCGGATCCCCATCCCTGCCCGTCACCTCCGGGCTCACACCTCAGCCGTCACTCCTGCACCCGCACCTGCCCGGATCTGTGGGTGCCGTCACAGAATCCGCCGTGTCAACGAATGTAATGCGCGGGTCCGACAACGCACGCTCCTTTGCGGCAAACCGAACCCTGAGAGGTACGGGGATGGTAAAGCCCTGACGGTTTGGTGCCCTCGCTTTGTGGCGATAATGCCCGATCGCAGCGGATCGATGCTGATCGTTCGTGTCCGTATAGGGCGATGTGTTATCCGTGTGTGACCGGATGTCGGCGAAAAGCTGAGGGTGTCGGGGCATAGCCTTAGGCGGACGGCCTGTTGCGCCAAGGATTCGGAAGAGTTTCAGGGGAGAGGGGCCGGGCAGTCGAGCGGGGAAGGATGAATTCCGGATGCGGTCCGGCTCATCCGGTACGAAAGCGAGCGAAAGGCTTCGAGCGCGTGTCGTTGAAGGTGGCAGAGGACGAAAAGGGCCCCTGGGCCGTACTCCAAGTGTCCGGGGAGATGGACCTGGTCACGTCACCGGCGGTGCGCCAGCATGTGCACGACGCGGTGGCGGACGGCCGGAGATCGCTGGTACTCGATCTCTCCGAGGTGCGGTTCTGCGATTCCAGCGGTGTCGGCGTGCTGATCGCCGCCCGCCGTCTGATGCGCTCCTGTCAGGGGCGGTTGCGGCTGATCCTGCCCGCGCAGGGCGCCGTGGACGGCTCGCACGTCAACCGTGTGCTGGCCGCGCTGGGCGTACGGCGGCTCTTCGAGGTCTACCCGGACCTGCGCACCGCCGTCGACGAGGCGGCCGCACCGCTCTCCGCCTGACACCTCCCGGGACGCGCCCCCGCCGGGATGTCCCTCCCGGGACGCGCCCCCTCCTGTTCACACGAGCAGCCCTTCGCCTCGCACGGGCCTGCGGGCTCACGGCCTTCCGCTCACGGGCCTTCCGGCTCAACGGGCCTTCCGGCTCACGCGGCCCCTTTGCCGCACTCGCGCCCTTCCGCTCATCCGCTCTGCCCGCGCCGGCCCGATTCACCCCGCTCCGTACGGGAATTCCGCCCGTACGACGAAGCCGCCGTCGGAGGTCCGCCGCGCCTCCAGCGTCCCGCCGAGGCTCTGGGCGCGCTCGCGCAGCCCCACCAGGCCGTGCCCGCCCCCGGGAAGCGCAGGGACCGTCGCCGTCGCGTCCGGCGGCCCGTTCCGTATCTCCACCCGCAGCCCGTGCGTCGCACGGTTCTCGTCGGCCGCCTCCGCCCCGTCCGAGCCCTCGCCCCGCACCGCGTCCACCGGATCCACCCGCACCCGCACCTGTGCCCCCGGTGCATGCTTGCGGACGTTGGTGAGCGCCTCCTGGACCGTACGGAAGGCCGCGCGCTCCACCGTCTTCGCCCCGCTCGCGCCGCCGGCCACCACACCGCCCTCGTACGTCACATCCAGCGCGCTCATCTCGATCAGCCGCGGCAGCTCCTCCAGATCGGGCTGGGGCGCCAGGCCCCGGGCCTCCGCCGCCTCGCCGCCGTCCGCCCGCAGCACGCCCACCATGTGCCGCAGTTCCTCCAGCGTCCGTACGGACAGCTCCCGGATGGTCCTGGCACCCGCACGCGCCTCCGCGTCGTCCGTGCTGACCTGCACCGCCCCCGCCTGAAGGCTGATCAGACTGACCTGATGGGCCACCACGTCGTGCATCTCGCGGGCGAGCCGGGCGCGTTCGGTGGTCTTGACCCGGTCCGCGAGCAGCCGGTCCTCACGGCGCAGGCTGCGGGTCAGGTCCTCGACGCGGGAGGCCAGTTCCCGGCGGGTGCGCACCAGCAGTCCCAGCGCGATGGGCGCGGCCGAGGTGACGCTCGCGTCGATCAGCACCAGGGTGTTCTCGCGGTACGCGGTGAGTTCGAGGTCGGAGATCGGATACGGGAAGAAGTGCGCGGCGATCAGCAGCAGCGCACAGATGCCGAGCCGGACCCGGCCGGGCCGGCGGGCGGCCAGGGTGTAGAGCGCGATCATCGGCGCGAACCAGATGTAGCCGATGTAGAGCCCGGGGAGGGTGAAGAGGAAGACCAGCAGCGGGAAGCGGCGGCGCATCAGCAGGGCCGCCGCGGCCACCATCGAGACGCCCACTTCCAGGTCGAACTCGACGCCGTTGACCAGCATCGCGTCGGCGATCGCGAGCAGCAACGGGACCGCCAGCGGCGCGGCCTTGCGCAGCCGCCGCCCCAGCGTCCCACGCGCCAGGGCCTGCCACACCGCGGTACCGCGCGCCGCCGGCCCCCGGCCGGCCGTCCGCGGGCCGCCGCCCCGTCTGCCGCTCCCGCCTCTCACCACGCACCCCGCGGATCGCCCGTCACCAGACCGGCACGGTCGGCGACGATCGCTGCCTGGATGCGGTTGATCCCGCCCAATTTGCCCAGCAGGGCGCGCACATGGTCCTTGACCGTACTGGGGGCGAGCCCCATCCGGTCGGCAATCTGGGCGTTGCCCAGGCCCTCCCCGAGCAGGGCCAGCACCTGCGACTCCCGCGGCGTGAGCCCGCTCACCGCCCGGTTCGCGGCGGCTTGGTCCTCGGCGGTCAGATAGCCCCCGATCACCGCGCGGGTGACCCCCGGATCGAGCACACTGCCACCCTCCGCCAGCGTCCGTACGGCCCGTACGAGTTGTTCCGGATCGGAGTCCTTGAGCAGAAACCCGGCCGCGCCCTCGCGCAGCGCCGCCGTCAGATACTCCTGGGCGTCGAAGGTGGTCAGCATCGCCACCGTCGGCGGCTCCGGTGCGGCGCGCAGCCGGCGCAGGACGGTCAGCCCGTCCACGTCCGGCATCCGGATGTCCAGCAGCACGACGTCGGCCGCGCACCGCAGCACGGTCTCCACGGCCTCGGCCCCACTACAGTCCGCGACCATCTCGATGTCCGGGGCGGTCCCCAGAATCATCCGCAGTCCGGATCTGACCAGCCGCTCGTCGTCCACCACAGCGACACGGATCACCGGCCGCCCCTTTCTCCTTCGCACCCACCCGAGCTCGCGGAACCACCCGGCGCCGCGCGGTTCCGTTTCCCTGTCACCCGGGACCGCCCTGCGGCGGACCCGCACCCCCGCCGAGCGGCGGGGGTGAGCCCGCGACCTCTGGAGGATGCCGCGGGGAGCTCCCCACGGGCAGAGTGGTTCTCATGCTGCACCACTGAAGAGGCCACAAGCCCAGGACGCGTTGCAGTTCACATTGGCGGCCGCCGCGACCCCCACACGCGGCGGCCGCTGCGCGCGTGCGGGGGCGGTTCGGAGGGGGATCTCCCCCGCACGTCCGGCAACCGTCCTGGCATGCCCTTAAAACCCCTGGTCAACCGGGCTTTCATCGCTCCGTGAGCGGGCGCCCCGGCAGTGGGCGGACCCGTGCGGCATCCCACGGCACCGCGCTGAGCCGATCCGACAAAAGCCGCAACTACCGCGTGTCCACCGCCGGATCGTCGAGCAGGTACCCGCGCGTGGTCCGGCAGCGCGGCACCCACCCCGAGCCGCCGACCGCGCCACGTCCGCGCACGGCGCGGTACGCCGTCTTCCCTACAACCCCCCGTTGCGCCCGACCGCCGCCGTCCGGAACCCCTCCGTCCGCATGCCGCCGTACGGGCCGAAGCCGCGTCCGCCGGCCAGGACGACCACCGAGGTCATGGCCGCCAGGGCGTAGGCCGTCGTGGCGAGCGACAGGGCGCCCCCGGGGGTCTCGAAGGAGCGGTTGAAGAAGTCCGTCACGGTCAGCCAGACGACCATCCGCACGGTCACATACAGCTCCAGCGCCGCGAACACCAGGAGGGCACCGCGCACTTCCCGCCGCCCCCGGCAGGCCAGCACGCCGAGGACGAAGAGCACGAGCACCGACCCGACGGTGGTGAACTCGGTGGGCGCCGCCAGGTGGAGCGTGCCGAGGACCGAACCGTCGACCACCGCGCGCAGATAGTGGCCCGCGCCCTCCCCGGTCAGATCGCGGACGGCCCAGCCGATCCGTGCCAGGCCCATCAGCAGGAACAGCACCCCGCAGATCCGGGACGAGCGGCGCCACCACGCTTCCGGGTCGTCCGCCGCCCCCGGAGCGCTCGGGTGCACCCCGCGGCGCCGCTCGGTGGCCGGGAACATCGCGAGCAGCACCACCAGCGCCACCACCAGCCCCAGGCCGCGGGTGGCGAGCGCCCAGCCGCCCAGCGGGTCGTGGCGGTACTGGTCGCGGTAGGCGGCGTCGAAGAGGCCCAGTCCTTCCCGCAGGGAGACGGCGAGCAGTACGAAACCGGACAGCAGCGCGGCGGAGCGCGCCACCCGCCGCTGGGCCAGTGCCAGCCCGGCGATCACCAGGCACGCGACGGTGAAGGCCCACTCGTGCGGGCCGAGAGTCTGGGTCGCGAGGGAGGCGCCCGGGTTGAACATGCCCTCCAGGAAGTCCCAGGCGTTGCCGTCCCCCTGGCGGATCCCGTAGACCGTCCAGGCGGTCAGCGCGCCGGAGTAGACGGCCAGGGACAGAGCGGTCGCGAGGTAGGCGCCGCTGTGCTCCGGGGCGGCCCGGCCCGGAGCGGGGCTCGGACGGACATCCACCGTTCCACCGTCCTGCATCACCACGACCGACCCCCGATCCGCCTCTCGTAGCCGCCCTACGGGTCGTTCCCGTACGACAGCCTCACTGTGTCAAGGACGGTGGTGGAGCAGGTGGAGGTTCCACCCCGTGTGTCGTGTGGTCGGTTTGCCGGGTGGGCCGTGTGACGTGCGGTCAGGTGACCGGGGGTGGACGTGTGACGTGTGGTCAGGTGTGTCGTGGGGTTACGTGTGTCCGTGGGGCCCGGGTTCCGGATGATCAGTGCACATGCCGGGCGGTGGCCGCGATGAAGTCCCTTATGCCCTGGCGGGTGGTGGCCCGCAGGGCGGTGAGGGCCTCCTGGTCGCGGGCCCAATGCAGTTCGGTCGTCGCCGACATCACCTGCTCGCTGCGCTCCAGTATCTCGGCGTCGTCGGTCACCATCTGCGCCCGGAACATGGCTTCTTGGGCGGTGTAGCGGGTCTTGTACACCTCCTCGCGCAGCTCAGGGGAGTCCTCGTCGCAGCGGCCCTCCTCGTGGAGCACGAACCAGCGGTGGACGAGGACCCGCCGGTAGTCCAGCAGCGCCCCCGCGTAGGCGCAGTACGCATCGATACGCTCCTGCCGCAGCCGCTCCGCGCGGGCGAACTGCTCACTGCGCTCCGCCGCCCGGCTCTGGAAGAAGTGGGTGATGCCGGAACCCAGCAGGGTGCCGATGACGGCCACAACGCTCGCAACAACTGCCTCCATGGGGGCAGTGGACCACAGCGGTCCGGACCGGCGTCAGGCCACGGGCGACCATGGCCGGTCCCTGGGGTGCGCCCTTCCGGTGGGGGGCCGGTGCGGCAAGATGGGGCCATGGGGATCATCGGGGGCGAGGGCCGGCTGATCGGGGGCCGCTACCGCCTGGGAATACGGCTGGGACGCGGCGGAATGGGCACGGTCTGGCGCGCCACCGACGAGATCCTTGGCCGCCAAGTGGCAGTCAAGGAGCTGCACTTGGACGAGGGGACGACCGAGGCCGAAGCGCGGGTGCAGCGCGAGCGGGCGATGCGCGAGGCACGGACGGTCGCCCGGATCAAGCACCCCAATGTGATTGTCGTCCATGACGTCGTCGAGCAGGACGGCCGGCCGTGGATCGTGATGGAGCTGGTGGAGGGCCCGTCGCTGGCCGACCGGCTCCAGAGCGGCGGGCCGGTCGCCCCGCGCGAGGCGGCCCGGATCGGCGTCGCGCTGCTGGGCGCGCTGCACGCCGCGCACGCCCTCGGGGTGCTGCACCGCGACATCAAGCCCGCGAACGTCCTGATGGAGTCGGACAGCGGCCGCGTCGTGCTCACCGACTTCGGGATCGCCCAGGTTCCCGGCGTCACGACCCTGACCGACGCCGGCGGCTTCGTCGGCTCACCCGAATACACCGCGCCGGAGCGGATGGCCGGCCGCGGCGCCGGGCCCGAGGCCGACCTCTGGTCGCTCGGGGTGCTGCTGTGTGTGGCGCTCAGCGGCGAATCGCCGTTCCGCCGCGACTCGTTGGGCGGCGTGCTGCATGCCGTCGTGTACGACGAGATCGAACTCCCCGAGGCCGCCCGCCCGTTGCACGCCGTCGTGCACGGGTTGCTGGAGCGGGACACGGGGCGCCGCCTGGGGGCCGGCGAAACGGAGCGGCTGCTGCGCGGCTATCTCCAGTCGGGCCGCGCCCCGGAGCGTGGAACGGGCGGACACGGGGGGCACGGCGGGCACGGGCCCAGCCCCGGCCGCTTCCCGGGCCACGGTCTCGGCGGCGGGGCAACGGGCCTGGCCGCGCAGGCCGCGGAGGCCGTGGCGGGGGCGGAAGCGGGAACGAGTGGGCCGGTGGGGCCGAAGGGGTCCGGCGGAGCGCCGGGAGCGGCCGGATCGCCGGGAGCGGGCGGCCCGGCAGGAGCGGGCGGCTCGACGAGACCGGGCGGACCGCCGGGAGCAGGCGAATCGCCGGCACCGGGCGGCTCCCCGGCACCGGGCGGCTCCCCGGCACCGGGCGGCTCCCCGGCACCGGGCGGCTCCCCGGCACCGGGCGGGCCCCGCCCCGGCGACCCGGCGGCTCCGCCCCACCCCGGGTCCGGCGCCCATGCCTCCCCGTACGACGGACCCGGCGGCGGCCTGCCCGGCGAGCAGCCGCCCAACGAGCACCCGCACCACGAACCCCGCCCCGACCAGCACTCGCACCACGAACACCGTCCCGACCATCACCCGTCCCATGAACACCCGCCCGGCGAGCACCCGCCCGGGGAGGGCCCCCTCACCGCGGATACGCCGCCTTTCCCCGCCGGCCCGGCTCGGGCGTCCGACGGAGGCGGCGCCGGGCACCCGGGAAGACGGGCGGGTGGCCGCGGCCCGGCCGCGCCGATCCGTGCGGCGCTCGACGACCGGGCGCTGGCCGCGGCCGCCCGCCCGCACACCGGCCGCACCCGCACCGTCCTGCTGGTGGCGCTCGCGGCGGTGCTGATCGGCGGCGCGGGCGCGGGCATCGCCGTCCTGCTGATGAACGGGGGCGGGACCGGCGACGGTCCCGACGGGCGTGGCCGGCCCAGCCGCTCCCAGCAGGCCTCGGACGCCGGGCCCACGCGGCCCACCGGCCCCGGCACGGCGAAGCCCACCGCCCCGGCCACCTCGTCGCCGTCCCCCGGTGCCACCGGCAAGGTCCCGGCCGGCTACCGCCTCGTGAGCGACCCGGCCGGCTTCGTGCTCGCCGTACCGGAGGGCTTCACGCGCTCGTACGAGAACGAGCGCGTCTACTACTCCTCCCAGGGCGAGCGGTTCCGCATCGGCATCCAGCTGCAGAAGCGGGTGCCGGAGGGGCCGCTGGGCGCGATGCGTACGGCGGACGCGGAGGGGCCCGTCCACTACCCCGGCTACCGTCAGGGGCAGGTCACCGAGACCACCCACAACGGACTCCGGGCCGGGCGCTGGGAGTTCGTCTGGGACGGCGGTGCCCAGGACGGGGGCCCCCGGTACACCTACGACCTCAGCTGGGACGAGGGCGGCAGGATGATCGACGTGTGGATCTCCTCCCCGGTCGGCTCGCGCACCGAGGCCGAGCGGCACTTCGACACCGCGCTCGACGCGTTCCGGCTGCCCGGGGCCTGACCCCGGCCTCCCGGTCGTCCCAGGCCGGCACCCTTGCGGCCAGCGAACGCTGGCACGATTGTGCGTACGGCGTGAAAACTCATTACTCCCGGGTACACAAAGCGTCCGGGGAGGAATACGCTCGCCGACATGACGGACTCGCAGGACACCGGAACAGCGCCCACCGCCGCCGACGAGGCCCCCGCCGAGGCTCCCGCAGCCCCCGCAGCAACCGCCACCGACGAGGCCCCCGGCGCGCCCCTCGAGGGCAACCCGGTCGCCCCCGCCCCGGCAGGCGCCCGTACGGCGGCGGACGTGGTCACCCCCGAGGTCGCCGCCCGGCTCACCCGCGGCGTGGTGGGCAGCGGCCGCACCGCCAACCACACCCCGTTCACCGGGGAGAAGCTGGCCGACCTGCCGGAGTCCACCCCCGAGGACGTCGCCACCGCCTTCGAGCGGGCCCGTGCCGCCCAGGAGCGCTGGGCCAAGGTCCCGGTCAAGCAGCGCGCCGCGGTCCTGCTCCGCTTCCACGACCTGGTGCTGCGCCGCCAGGCCGAGGTGCTCGACCTGATCCAGCTGGAGACCGGCAAGGCGCGGCTGCACGCCCATGAGGAGGTGCAGGCGGTCACCGTCACCGCCCGCCACTACGGCCGCAAGGCCCACGCCTACCTCAAGCCCAAGGCCCGCACCGGCGTCGTACCGACCCTCACCAAGGTCACCGAACTCCGCCAGCCCCGGGGCGTCGTCGGGCAGATCGCCCCCTGGAACTACCCCTTCGAACTGTCCGTGGGCGACGCCCTGCCGGCCTTCGTCGCGGGCAACGCCGTCGTCATGAAGCCCGACACGGAGACCGCGCTGACCGCGCTGTGGGCCCGTGAGCAGCTCATCGAGGCCGGGCTGCCGGAGGACGTCTGGCAGGTCGTGCTCGGGGAGGGCCCGGTCGTCGGCCCCGCCGTCGTCGAGCACGCCGACTACGTCTCCTTCACCGGCTCGACCCGTACGGGCCGCGAGGTGGCCCAGGGCGCGGCCGCCCGCCTGGTCGGGGTCTCCCTCGAACTCGGCGGCAAGAACGCCATGCTGGTGCTCCAGGACGCCGATGTGGAGAAGGCCGCCTCCGGCGCCGTCCGCGGCTGCTTCTCCTCCGCGGGCCAGCTGTGCATCTCCATCGAGCGGCTGTACGTCCACGAGTCCATCGCCGACGACTTCCTCCAGCGGTTCGCCGCCCGTACGAAGGCGATGCGGCTGGGCAACTCCCTCGCCTACGGCGCCGACATGGGCTCGCTGGTCGGCGAGGGCCAGCTGGAGACCGTCACCCGCCATGTCGAGGAGGCCGTCGCCAAGGGCGCCGAGCTGGTCGCCGGCGGCCGCCCCCGCCCCGACATCGGCCCGCTCTTCTACGAGCCGACCATCCTCGACGGCGTCCAGGCCCCGATGGCGGTCTGCGGCGAGGAGACCTTCGGCCCGGTCGTCTCGATCTACCGCTTCAGCGACGAGGACGAGGCGGTGGCGCTCGCCAACGCCACGCCGTACGGCCTGAACTCCAGCGTCTGGACCAAGGACGGCCGCCGCGGCCGCGCGGTCGCCGCCCGGCTGCGGACGGGCACGGTCAACGTCAACGAGTCCTACGCGGCCGGCTACGGCAGTGTGCAGGCGCCGATGGGCGGCATGGGGGACTCGGGCCTGGGCCGCCGGCACGGATCCGAGGGCATCCTCAAGTACACCGAGGCGCAGACCGTAGCCCAGCAGCGGCTGATGCCGCTCGCACCGTCCTTCGGGATGACCGACGAGAAGTACGCACAGTTCATGACCCGCAGCTTGCGCGCGATGAAGGCGTTCCGACTCCGCTAACACCTCAGCAGGGAGAGCCAGTGCCCCAGGAGAACTCTGCCCGAAATCAGGACCGGAACGGCGACCGGGACGCCCATGACACCCACGCTGCCCCTGACGCCATCGATGCCCCGGACGCCAACGGCTCCCAGGACGACGGGTACGACTACGACGTGCTCGTCGTCGGCTCCGGCTTCGGCGGCTCGGTCTCCGCGCTCCGGCTGACCGAGAAGGGCTACCGCGTCGGCGTCCTCGAAGCCGGCCGCCGCTTCACCCGCGAGACGCTCCCGAAGAACTCCTGGGACCTCAAGAGCTATCTGTGGGCCCCCGCCCTCGGCCTCTACGGCATCCAGCGCATCCACCTGCTGGGGAATGTCATGGTCCTGGCGGGTGCCGGGGTCGGCGGCGGTTCGCTGAACTACGCCAACACCCTCTACGTACCGCCCAAGCCGTTCTTCGACGACCCGCAGTGGAAGCACATCACGGACTGGCAGGAGGAGTTGAAGCCGTACTACGACCAGGCCCAGCGGATGCTGGGCGTACGGCTCAACCCCACGATGACGCCGTCCGATGTGCATCTGAAGGCGACCGCGCAGGCCATGGGCGTCGGCGACTCCTTCCACATGGCGCCGGTCGGGGTCTTCTTCGGGGACGGCCGGGACGCCGTCGGCGAGGAGGGAGCCGAAGCCGCGAAGGCGGCGCCCGGAGAAGAGGTCGCGGACCCGTACTTCGGTGGCGCGGGCCCCTCCCGCAAGGCGTGTACCGAGTGCGGTGAGTGCATGACGGGCTGCCGCCACGGCGCCAAGAACACCCTCAACGAGAACTACCTCTACCTCGCCGAGCGGGCGGGAGCCGTCATCCACCCGATGACCTCCGTCGTCGCGCTCACCGAGGACTCCCGCGGTGGCTTCGCCGTCGGCACGCTGCCGACCGACAACAAGAAGAAGGGCGAGGGCCGTACGTTCACGGCCCGGCGCGTGATCATCGCGGCCGGCACCTACGGCACGCAGAGCCTGCTGCACCGTATGAAGGACAGCGGGCGGCTCCCGTACATCTCCGGCCGGCTCGGCTCGCTGACCCGTACCAACTCCGAGGCGCTGGTGGGCGCGCAGACCGACAACCGCCGCTACCGCAAGCGGCACGGTGCCCGGAAGGCCGACTTCACCAAGGGCGTGGCGATCACGTCGTCGATCCACCCCGACGAGAACACCCACATCGAGCCGGTGCGCTACGGCAAGGGCTCCAACGCGATGGGTGGCATGACGATCCTCCAGGTTCCCTACCGGCCCACCGGACGCGTCGCGGGCTGGCTGGGCAACGTGGCCCGCCACCCCTGGCTGGCGCTCCGCTCGCTCTCCAACCGCCGCTGGTCGGAGCGGACCATCATCGGCCTGGTCATGCAGTCCCTCGACAACTCCCTGACGACGTACCGGAAGCCGAAGGGGCTGGGCAAGGGCCTGCTCACCGCACGCCAGGGCCACGGGGCCCCGAACCCGACCCAGATCCCCGAGGCCACCCGGGCGGCGACGCTGCTGTCCGAGGAGATCAACGGCTTCGCGGGCTCCAACATCGGGGAGCTGATGGGCACTCCGCTCACCGCGCACTTCCTCGGCGGCTGCCCGATCGGCGACTCGGGTGACACCGGTGTCATCGACCCCTACCACCGTCTCTACGGCCACCCGGGCATCTCGGTCGTCGACGGCGCCGCGGTCTCCGCCAATCTCGGCGTCAACCCGTCCCTGACGATCACCGCGCAGGCCGAGCGCGCGATGTCGCTGTGGCCCAACAAGGGCGAGCCCGACCCGCGCCCCGCCCAGGGCCGGGCCTACGAGCGGCTGGCCCCCGTCGAGCCGGTCCGCCCCGCCGTTCCCCGAAAGGCGTTCGGCGCGCTGAAGCTGCCCCTCCTGGCCGTCCCGCCGGTACCGCCGAAGAAGTCCCTGACGTAGGGCTGTTGCCCGCGCACGAGGGAGGGCCGCACCCGGTCCGGGTGCGGCCCTCCTCGGGTGCGCCCGCCGTTACGCGGCGACGGCACCGTCCGTCTTACGACGCCGGACCACGAAGAGGGCGCCCGCACCCACGGCCATGGCGACACCGCCCACGATGCCGATGGCCGGCAGTGCGGAGGAGGCACCGGTCTCGGCGAGGTTGCCGGTCACCGGCAGCTTGTCCATGCCGTCCTTCGGCTTGGTGGTGTTGACCGGCTTTCCGCCGCCCTGCGTACCGGGCTTGTTGCCGGGCTTGCCGGGCTTGGCCGGCGGGATCTCGCCCGGCTTGCTGCCGGCAGGCAGGATCGTGAAGTCGTACCACTGCTCCTCGGACCAGCCGCAGGAGCCGTCCTTGTTCTGGTAGTCGCCCGCCACCAGCGCGAAGCCGTCACCGGCCTCGGCGCCCTTGTCGGCGCGGATCCGCAGCTTGAGCTGCGCGGTCTGGTGCGCGTCGAGCTGGAACCAGCCGAAGTACTGACCGTCGGTCCACTCGTCGAACGAGGTCCACTTGCCGGTGTCCGGGTGCTGGTACTCCAGGTCGAGCTGCGACTTGGGGTGCTCGATGTTCCCGGTCGGCACCGCGTAGAGGACCGGGTAGACCTCGTCCAGCGTGTGGTCCGTGGTGTTGGCCAGGTGCACGCTGAAGCCCTTCCAGCCGCCGCCCGCGACGAGCTTGGAGGGCAGTCCGGCGACGGTCACCTTGATGGCGGCGTCGTCGACGGTGCAGTCGGGCTCGTCCCCGGGCTCGCCCGGCTTGGTGGGCTCGGCCGGGGTGGTGGGCTTGGGGGAGTCGCTGGGCTTGGTGCCGCCGCCCGGCGTGGCCGGGGCGGCCGGGGTGGCCGGGGTGGCCGGTCCGCTGTCGTCCCCGTCCCCGGTCTCGCCGCCGGACTCGGTGTCGTCGCCCGGGGTGTCGTCGCCCGGCGCGGTCTCGTCACCGGTGCCCGGGGTTTCCGGCTGCGCGGTGGTGTCGTCGGACGGGTCCGAGCCGGGGGTTCCCGGGGTCGGCTCGGCGCTCACGCCGGCCTCGGCGTCGGGGCCGGTCGCGAACGCGGCGGGGGCCGCCAGCAGGGCGGCGGGGGCTATGACGGCCGTCGCGGCGGCAGCCGTCAGGGCACGGCGAAGCTTCATCGAGAAGACCTCTCGGGTCCAAAGTGTCGTGGGGCACACGTGGGTGGCGGGCCGTCGCGGTGGGGCGCGGTAGGGCCGTGCGATTGCAGGTACATGACCGGCCATGGCCAAAAAAGGTTGTCCACTCAAATAGAAATGCGCCAGTGATGACGGTCACACCCGTAACAGCAGCCTCACAGGAAACACACAAGCAGTGCACAGGACGGGCGGGCTCACGGGCCCGGCGACGGCCGTGCGCCGGGCGCACTCCCGGCACAGCGAAGGGCCCCGGACACCGTCCGCGAGGGGGGTTGCGGACGGCCACGGGGCCCTTTGCTTTCGGTGCCGGCGTCAGGGCAGCGCCGGCACCGACGGGCGGCGCTGGGGGGGGGTAGCGCCGCTGGCTCTTGGGGTGGTGCGTGAGGGTGCGGATACCGCGTCGGCCGGACCCATGGCAGTGCAAGAGTCCATACCGGATGCGGTACGTCGTTCGTCAAGCATCGTCCTGGATACGCCTCACCTGGCGCAACCGTTTCGACCGGATGCGGTCGGTCCCGGGCGTCCCCAGGACCGACCACCCCATCGGATGTGACCGGGCTGCTGTCCCCTGCTGACCGGCCACGGCACCGGAGCGAGGTCCCACGACGCGGGCCGCGGCAAGCGGCCGGCGTCTCATCGCTCCGGGTTTCCGCCCGTGGGGCGGCGTCTACGCGTAGTCCTGCAGTCCGCGCCTGGCTGGCGTGGCACCGGGAACAACGAAGCCTCGCAGCGGCCGGTCACGCGCCGTACGGGTGAGTCGGCAACCGAACGCAGATCCGGCAGCTGCGCCGGGGCGCATGCGTCCTGACCACGCGCCCCGAGCGGTCCGGAAACCGACCGAAGGCCGTCCAGATCCAGCCACGCAGGGACCCGGGCCCGCCGACCCCGGAGCCGCCCGAGCACCGTCCGGATCCAGCCATCCGGCATCCGGCATCCGGCTCCGGCGGCGACGCGCTGCCCGTCCCCGGCCGGCTGTGGCGTCCCCGGCCGGCCGCGCTCCCGGGGCCTCCGCGCTCCCCGGGACGTCCGTGCTCCCCGCTTCCCGCCCGCCTCAGATCTGGCCCCGGGACAGCTCCAGCAGGGTCATGGCCAGCGCGGTGCCCGGCTTGCCGAGCTGGCCGCGGTAGTGGTCGAGGATCTCCATCTCACGGGAGAGGTTCACCCGGCGTCCGCCGGAGGCGAGGCGCTCGCGCTGGATGACGGCCGAGACGGCCATCCGTTCCTGCACGAGGCCGATGATCCGGCCGTCGAGATCGTCGATCCGCTGCCGGGCGTCGCTGATGATCCCGGCCGCCTCGGGCGTGCGGGCGCCGGTGCCGGGGGCGGGTGCGGTGGTGGTGTGGGTCTCGGTGCTCATGTCGTTTCTCCTGGGGTGCGGGGCCCCGGAGCCGCTGATCGGTCCCGACAGACGCAGGCGCCCCGGACCATTTCGGCCCGGGGCGCCTGGGAAGTTGCTTGTCAGTGGATCAAGCAGCACGACCATGGCAGCCGGACGGGCCGGTGCCATAGGTAAAGACGAAGGTCAGCTGCTTGGACATGGGGCTCAGTATGAGCCCGTTAGAATCGAAAGTCCAACCCCTGCTCCACACCGCCGGAAGGCCGCCGAAGTGCCATCAGCGCCCCCTGCCGCTGCCCCGGACGTCGTCCTCGTAGTCGACTTCGGCGCACAGTACGCCCAGCTCATCGCCCGCCGAGTCCGTGAGGCCCGGGTCTACAGCGAGATCGTGCCCTCCACCATGCCGGTGGCGGAGATGCTCGCCAAGAACCCGAAGGCGATCATCCTCTCCGGCGGCCCCTCATCGGTCTACGCCGAAGACGCCCCCAGCCTCGACCGCTCGCTCTTCGAGGCCGGTGTCCCGGTCTTCGGAATGTGTTACGGATTCCAGCTCATGGCCACCACCCTCGGTGGCACCGTCGACAACACCGGCGCCCGTGAGTACGGCCGTACCCCCCTGACCGTCTCCCGCCCCGGCTCCACCCTCTTCGAGGGCACGCCCGCCGAGCAGCCGGTGTGGATGTCGCACGGCGACGCCTGCTCCGCCGCCCCCGAGGGCTTCACGGTCACCGCGTCCACGGACGTGGTGCCGGTCGCCGCCTTCGAGAACGACGACAAGAAGCTCTACGGCGTCCAGTACCACCCCGAGGTCATGCACTCCACGCACGGCCAGCAGGTCCTGGAGCACTTCCTCTACCGCGGCGCGGGCATCGAGCCGAGCTGGACCACCACCAGCGTGGTCGAGGAGCAGGTCGCCGCGATCCGCGCCCAGGTCGGCACCAAGCGCGCCATCTGCGCGCTGTCCGGCGGCGTGGACTCCTCGGTGGCCGCTGCCATCGTGCAGAAGGCCATCGGCGACCAGCTGACCTGCGTCTACGTCGACCACGGCCTCCAGCGCAAGGGCGAGTCCGAGCAGGTCGAGAAGGACTTCGTGGCCGCCACCGGCGTCCAGCTGAAGGTCGTCGACGCCGAGGAGCGCTTCCTGGCCGCGCTGGCCGGGGTCAGCGACCCCGAGCAGAAGCGGAAGATCATCGGACGCGAGTTCATCCGCGTCTTCGAGCAGGCCCAGGCCGAGCTGGTCGCCGAGGCCGGCGCCGAGGGCGAGGAAGTCGCCTTCCTGGTCCAGGGCACGCTCTACCCGGACATCGTCGAGTCCGGCGGCGGCACGGGCACCGCCAACATCAAGTCGCACCACAACGTCGGCGGCCTCCCCGACGACATCGAGTTCCAGCTCGTCGAGCCGCTGCGGCAGCTGTTCAAGGACGAGGTCCGGATGGTCGGCAGCGAGCTCGGCCTGCCGGACGAGATCGTCCACCGCCAGCCGTTCCCCGGCCCCGGCCTGGGCATCCGCATCGTCGGCGAGGTCACCAAGGACCGCTTGGACCTGCTGCGCGAGGCCGACGCCATCGCCCGCGAGGAGCTGACCGCGGCCGGTCTGGACCGCGAGATCTGGCAGTGCCCCGTGGTCCTGCTCGCCGATGTCCGCTCGGTCGGCGTCCAGGGCGACGGCCGGACGTACGGCCACCCGATCGTGCTGCGCCCGGTGTCCTCCGAGGACGCGATGACCGCGGACTGGACGCGGATGCCGTACGACGTGCTGGCGCGGATCTCCACCCGCATCACCAACGAGGTCGCCGACGTCAACCGTGTCGTCCTCGATGTCACCAGCAAGCCCCCGGGCACCATCGAGTGGGAGTGACCCCACCCGCCGGGTCGGAGTGATCCCACCGACTGCCTGACGACGCCGCCGCTCAGCCTGTGCTGAGCGGCGGCGTCGTCGTTGGTGGGGCGACGCCGCCGTGTATGGACTTTCTGTCCAGTCTGGACTTACAGTCCAAGCATGGGACAAGCAGAAGAGGCCCGAGATCCCCGTGTGCGGATGTGGGCGCCGGTGTGCCAGGCCGTCGCGCGGTTGCTCGGTCCGTACGCCGAGGTGGTGCTGCACGACCCGGACACCGACCGGGTCCTGGAGATCTGGAATCCGATGAGCTCGCGTGGCCCGGGGGACCCCTCCCTGCTCGGCGAACTGGACGGGCTCGCCCCGTCGCCGCAGGACGTGTACGGGCCGTACGAGAAGTTGCTCGCGGACGGCCGCCGGCTCTCGTCGGTGAGCGCGGTCCTGCGGGATGCGCACGACCGGCCGTCGGCCGTGCTGTGCATCAACCTCGACCGCACCCCGCTGGAGCAGGCCGCGGCGGTGCTGTCCGCCTTCGGCGCCCCGGCCGTGCAGCGCCCCGAGCCGCTGTTCGAGCAGGACTGGTCCGAGCGCATCCAGCACATCATCGGCAGCCACGTCCGCGAAACGGGCCGTCCCGTCGAGCGCATGACCCGCCAGGACCGCCTGGCCGTCCTCGGCCGGCTGGACGAGGCCCGGGTGTTCGCGGTGCGCCGCGCCGCGCCGGTCGTCGCCGGAGCACTGCGGGTGTCCCGGTCCACCGTCTACGGCCTGCTGGCCGAACTCCGAGCATCCAGCGCGAAGGACTGACCACCATGACCCGGCTGCCCGACTTCCGCCTCGAAACCTACTTCTCCCGCTGGGAGTTCACCGCCCGCCATCACCTGACCGCCTCCGACGTCCAGACCATGACACTCGCCGAGCTGCTCGGGCTGGCCGACGACAAGGACCGGGAGGCCTTCGAGAACCTGTCCCTGGGCTACACCGAGACCTTCGGCGACCCGGGCCTGCGGGAAGCGATCGCCCAGACGTACGAGCAGGCCGACGCGGACGACGTCATCTGCTTCGCGGGCGCCGAGGAAGCCCTGTATCTGGCGATGAACGTGCTGCTCGGCGCCGGTGACCACGCGGTGGTGGTGACCCCGAACTACCAGGCCGCCGAGACCGTGCCGCTGGCGCTGTGCGAGGTCACCGGTGTGGCCCTCGACGCGGACCGGGACTGGGCCCTGGACCTCGACGAGGTGGCGGCGGCGATCCGGCCGGACACCCGGGTCGTGTCGGTGAACTTCCCCAACAACCCGACCGGCAAGGTCCTCGATGCCGCCGACTTCCGCGCACTGGCCCGCCTGTGCGAGGAGCGCGGCATCCACCTGTTCAGCGACGAGGTCTACCGCGGCCTGGAACGCGACCCGGCACGCACCCTGCCGCAGGCCGCCGATCTGTCCGAGCGCGCACTGTCGTTGAACGTGACCTCGAAGTCCCTGGGGCTTCCCGGGCTGCGCGTCGGCTGGATCACCTGCCGCGACCGCGCGCTGCGCGCCCGTCTGGAGCGGGCCAAGCACTACACCACCATCTGCAACTCCGCGCCCAGCGAGGTCCTGGCCCGTATCGCCCTGAAGGCCCGCGAGACGATCCTGCACCGTAACCGGGCCCTGATCGCCGCCAATCTGCCGGCCTTCGAGGCGTTCTTCGCCGAGTTCGCGGACGACTTCGAGTGGCGGCGGCCGGACGGCGGATGCGTCGCCTACCCCCGCTACCTCGGTGCCGACGGAGTGGAGGAGTTCTGCACCCGTCTGGTCGAGGAAGCCGGCGTCCTGCTGCTGCCCGCGAGCATCTACCGCTCCGAACTCACCGCCACCCCCGCCGACCGTTTCCGCATCGGCATCGGCCGCCGCAACCCGGAGGAGGGCCTGGCGGCCTTCGCCGACTGGATGCGGGCGCGCCGATGACGCTCCCGGTCTTCGACGCGGCCGCCATCGAACGGGCCGTCACCTCGCGGCTGGTCCTCGACACCGTCCGTGCGGCGCTGATCGCACATGCGGAAGGCCGCACCAGCGTGCCGCCGCCGCTGCACCTGGACTTCCCCGAAGCCGACGGGGACTGCCACGTCAAAGCGGGCCGGCTCACCGGGGCCGCCGACTTCACCGTCAAGATCGCGACCGGCTTCTACGGCAACCCGGCGCTGGGCCTCCCCGCCCACCACGGTCTGGTCTGCGTCGTCAGCGCCCGCACCGGAGCGCCGCGCGCGCTCCTCGACGACCGCGGTCTGCTGACCGCTTGGCGCACCGCCGCCGCGGGCGCGCTGATCACCCATGCCATGGCCCGGCCCGCCGCCGGCACGCTGGCCGTCTTCGGCACCGGCGAACAGGCCCGTCTCCAGGCGCTCTGGCTGGCCGGACTCCGGCCGCTCGGCCTGGTCCTGGTCCACGGCCGCACCCCGGACAAGGCCCGCGCCCTGTGCGAGGCACTCGGTGCACACGGTCTGGCCGCCCGGCCCGCCGCGGCGGCGGAGGCGGCCCGGGCCGACATGATCATCACCGCGACGCCGGCCACGTCCCCCGTTCTGGACGCCGCCATGGTGCGCCCGGGCGCCCATGTCACCGGCATCGGCACGGACATGCCGCACAAGAACGAGCTGCCGCCCGCACTCTTCCACCGCGCACGGCTCATCGCCACCGACGACCACGCCCAGTGCCTCGACCACGGAGACTTCGGCCATGCCGTCCGCGCCGGGTCCGCCGCCGAGGACGGCGACATCGCGGCCGGGCTGCTGCTCAAGGCGCCCGTCGACCGGCCGGACACCGCGATCACGGTCGCCGACCTCACCGGTGTCGGCGCGCTGGACGCGGCGCTCGCCTCGGCCGTCCTTCGCCGGCTTCGGGAGTGACGCCCAGGGACCACCGCTTCGCCGCGGCCGCCGTTCCTCGCCTCCCGCCGTGGCCCGAGGGAACGGCGGGAGGTGAGGAACCGCGTCCTCAGACCCGTACGGCCGAGGCCAGCCGCTCCAGCGACGTGGCCATGGCCGGGCCCATCCGCTTCGGGAAGCCGGGGAGTTCGACGACGAGGCGGGGGAGCCGGGCGCGCGACCAGTCGTAGGTGTGGGTGACCCGGGTGGTGCCCCCGCTCCCGGCGCCGTCCGTGCCCACCGTGCCGTCTGGGCCGCCCGTGCCTTCCACGGGCGTCAGCTCGTAGCGCCAGCGCTGGCCTCCGACGAGCCGCCGGCCGCGGAACTCACCCCAGGTCTCCCAGGCGATCAGCCGGTCCTTCTCGTACTCCACCACGACGTTCACCGACCGGTACGCGATGCGCCCCTGCGCCATCCCCATGCTGAACCGGTCGCCGGGGCCCAGCAGCGACGGGCCCTCCGGGCGGCCGCGCAGCATGCCCGAGCCGTCCAGCTCGGCGTGCCTGGCCGGGTCCCGGAGGACGGCGAAGAGCTGCCGCGGTGTGGCCTCGATGTCCTTGCTGACCGATATGGCCCTCATGGTGCCCCCTCTGCTGCCGTTCCTGGAGCCCTCATCATGCAGCCCGGGGCATTCGCGCCGGTCACGCCCCTGGTTACCTGCGGTAGTGGAAGGTAGCTTCCGCATCGAGCATCAAGTGCCGTACGTGCCAGGAGGAGAGCCGCGATGCCCGAGCCGACCCCCATACCCACCGAACAGCTGACGTTTGCGATGCCGCCGGCGCATCAGACCATCGAGGACGAGCGGCGCCACCGCAAGGAGCGCCTGGTCGCGGCGCTGCGCCTCTTCGGACGCCTCGGTTTCGAGGAGGGCGTCGCGGGCCATGTCACTGCACGCGACCCGGAGTTCCCGCACTGCTTCTGGGTCAACCCGTTCGGAATGTCGTTCCGGCACATCACGGTCAGCGACCTGCTCATGGTGAACGCGGAGGGGAAGGTCGTCGAGGGCCGCCACCACGTCAACCAGGCGGCGTTCGCCATCCATGCCCAGGTCCACCGGGCCCGTCCCGACGTCGTCGCGGCGGCCCACAGCCACTCCACGTACGGCCGCGCACTGTCCTCACTGGGGGAGCTGCTGGACCCGATCACCCAGGACGTCTGTGCGTTCTACGAGGACCATGCGCTCTTCGACGACTACACGGGCGTGGTGGTGGACGAGGCGGAGGGCCGGCGGATCGCGGCCGCCCTCGGGCCGCACAAGGCCGTGATCCTGCGCAACCACGGGCTGTTGACGGTCGGCGACTCGGTGGACGCGGCGGCGTGGTGGTTCATCACGATGGAGCGCTCCTGCCAGGTCCAGCTGACCGCGAAGGCCGCCGGAAAGCCGGTCCTGATCGACCACCACAACGCCGTCCGCACCCGCGAACAGCTGGGCAACGACCTGGTGGCCTGGATCAACTACCAGCCGCTGTACCAGCAGATCGTGCGCAGCGAGCCGGATCTCTTCGACTGACGGGGCCCCTGCGGGACGGACGAGGCCGTCCCGCAGGGGCCCGCCCCGCCTCAGGGATGCGGGAACAGGTCGAAGAACGGCGAGGCGGTGGCGGCGATGCCGCGGCTGAACGGCGCGTCGAAGTCCCAGACGAGGAACAGCAGGAAGGCGATCAACGCGCTGAAGAGCCCGGCCATCAGCAACTCCCGCCCCGAACGCCGGATCTGGAGGGTGAACATCACGCCGATCGAAATGGCACCACCGATGATCAGCCCGAACCACACCACACCCGGCAGCGTCGAATCGGCCGCGTCCGCACGGGCGGTGCGGGCCCCGTCGGCCACCGCGACCTGGTCGACGAGGGGCTGGTAGGACTGCCCCTGGAAGTCGTTGCCCGGGTGGTAGTCGGTGACATCCGCCCGGACCTTCGTCAGCAGATCGGTGCCCTTGCGGGTCAGCTCCCCCTTCTCGGCCATCACCGGCCACTCCTTGTGCACCACGTACGACACATACGCGTCGACGTCCGCGCGGATCCGGTCCCGCACCGGCGCCGGGTAGGCACGGGCCCGCGCGCTGACCTCGTGCAGCGCCTGCGCCTCGGTCCGTACGGTGTCCTCGGCCGCGCTTCTGGCCTCCCAGACACCGGCGATGGCCAGGCCCAGCACGATCGCGTACACCACCCCCACCATCATCGTCAGATACTCGATCACATCGGGCGTTTCGCTCGGGTCGTCGTCCTCACTGATCCGGCGCTCCTTGAGGACGGTGATGGTCAGGACGACGCCACAGGCAGCGCCCATGGCGAGGGTCAGTACCAGCCATTGCGGCATGGAGACCTCCTACGAGGAACGGCGCCCGGCGGAACCGGACGAGGAGCTCGAACGGGGACGGAGGGCGGCGCCGGCCAGCACGGCCGGGGCGGTGATCAGCAAGGTCGTGGTCACCACGGAGCGCCCGGCGCGCGGCTTGTGGGACACCGGCGCGTAGCTGCGGGGCAGGGCGGGCGGCGCGGACGCCGGGCGGCTGACGTGCGGTTCGGGCTCGGGTGCGGGCTCGGGCGGCGGGGCCGCGGGGCGGGCACGGGGAGTGGGCGGCGGAGGCGGTGGTGGCGGCGGGGGCGGTGGCGTCGGCCGGGGCTTGGGGGCGGGCGGTGGCGGTGGCGCGGGCCTGGGGCTCTGCGGGCGCGGCGCCGGTGCGTGGGAGGGGGTGGGCGGGGGCTTGGTCGCGGTGCAGGGAAAGTGCCAGCCCGGGGGCATGGGGAAGTCGGTCGGCACGTCCACGGGCGGCGCCGTCCCGGCGTAGGCGCAGTTGTCGCCGGCGGCCGGGCGTGGCTGCCGGTCGTGAGCGGTCGCCGACGGCGCGGTGACGAGCAGTGCGGCGGCCCCGGTCAGCAGGAGGAACGCGGTGGCGGCCAGGAACCCGGCCACCAGGTGCCGGATGCCGCCGAGGGGGCGCGTGCGCCGGGCTCGGTGCCGGTGGGCGGGGCGGCGGGGCGGCGGCCCGCCGGCCTCCGGTGGCCCGCCGGGCCGGCCCCGGCAACTCGTTCCGAGCCGGCCACCCGGGCCTCCTGCTCCACCCGCTCCATCCCTTCCGTCCGGCCCGTTCGCCCTCTCCTGTCCGTCCAGGTCATTGCGGCTGTGCGATCCATGAGGTCCGTGTATTTGGCACACGGCGAGAGCTTGCGCAGCGCGCGGACCCCTCAGCCGTCGCCGTGCCCCGGTTCGCCCGAATAGGGGAAGCGTCGGGGGTGCGTGGGCGGCCGCCGGTCAGGTGTGCGGATTTCCGGGTACCCGGTACGGGTGGCCGGGGCGCGTACGACGCCCGGCCCCGCCGCTTGTCGTACGTCAACGCGCCGATGCGCCCGCCACCCGCCACCAGCTGGACGTTTGGTATTCACCCCCGTCATCTGGGGCACAATTCGCCTCTGTACGCAACAAGTTGGCGGCGAGCGGCGGCGGGGCGGTAACGGACGTGTCGGTTGATGCGGCGGGCAAGATGGCCGGGACGGGCGAGCCGGGGGACGGCGCGGAGCGCGCCACCGGTGGCGAGTGCCGATGTGGACGGTGCCCGCACGGCGCCCGTACGGGGCACCGGCAGGCGGTCGCCGCGTTCGTCGCGCTGCGCGAGGACTTCGCCGCCGGGAACGGGGTGCCGGCCGGGCTCGCCCGCTCCGCCGGTGCGGCCCGGCAGTGGGTCTCCGACGAACTGACGCTGTCCGCACGGGAGGTGGCCAAGCGGTGCGCCGCCGAGCGGGTCGCCTGGCTGACGTCCGTACGGTGGCGCAGCCTGCTCATCGTGTGGGGTGCGGTGACCGCTCTGCTGCTCGGACAGGCACTGACCGCCATCGGCGCGGGCTGGACGGCGGCCCGTACGGCGGGGCTGCTCGCGGCCGTCGTCCTGGCGCTGGGGCTGACGGCGGCGGCCTGGTGGCATCGCGCACACGGCGGGGCGCTGGCGCCGCTGATCGGCGAGGACGGGCGGCTGTCCACCTCGCGGACGGTGGCGGCGGGCTGGGCGGGCGCGGTGCTGTACGCCGTGCTGACGATGGCCGTGCAGCTGGCGACGGCCGTCGGCCCGGACGAGCGGCGCCGTCTGCTGGGCGGACTGGAACTCGACCGGTCCGGCGCACTGTTGGCGATGCTCGCCGTCGGTTGCGGCGTGGCCGTGCTGGCGTACGGGCTGGTGACCGCGCGGGTGCGGTCGGGGCGGTTGCAGAAGGTTCCCGCGGAGCGGCCACGGGCCGCCGACCTGCTGGCGGACGACGCGGGGCGGGGCAACTTCCTGGATGTGCAGTACGTCCTGGTGAACGCGGCCGTGCTGGTGTGCGCCCTGGTGCGGCTGGCCGGCCGGCCAGCACACCTTCCGCAGCTGCCCTGGGGGCTGGTGGTGCTCCTCGCGCTCTCCGGAGCGACATATCTGTGGGGGAAGGCGGTGACGGGCGGGCGCCCGGTGATCCTCTCGGTGGTCCGCTCCCGTGAGCTGGGCGACCTCGCCGCGCCGGTCCGTACCGGCGACGACATCGAGATCCGCGGCGCCGGCTTCGTCCCACCGGGGGCCGGGACGCCCGACCGGCTGGCGCGGACCGTCGTACGCATCGGCGATGTCCATGTCCCCGTCCCGCTGGTTCCGGTGGCCGGTGGCTTCGCCAATCCGACGGACGGGGTGCTGACCGTCCCGGTGCCGGTCGATGTCGAGCCGGGCCGGGTGACGGTCCGGGTGATCACGGCGGCGGGTGTGGAGACGAACGGCTACCCGCTCGACGTCCTGGACTGAGCGGTACGGCGGACGGGCAGGGGCGGCCGCCACGCCGTACCGCTACGGCAACGACGGGCGCCGCGGCAGTGCCGGCCGCCGTCGTGTGACGATGTGGTGTGCCACCGGCGCCCGAAGTGCGTCGCCGCGTTGAACCTCTCGCGCACGTCCGTACGTATCTCCCCACGAGGCGCGGGCGGGGGCACAATCGTCTGCGCCCGGAGGCAATGGAGAGGCGGACGTCATGGTTCACGCGAATCGTACGATCGGTGCCGAATTGGGAGGGGTGGCCGTTGAGGGCTCCGGCGCCGGGTTGCGGGGTCAGCTGGCGCGCCATGCGCTGCTCCCGTTGCGGCTCTTTCTGGGAGCCACTTTCCTCTACGCGGGGATCGACAAGCTGACGGATCCGGCGTTCCTGGCGGCCGGTGGCCCGGGGTCGCTCGGTGAGATGCTGCGTCAGGTGCATGACGCGGCGGCGCTGCCGCAGCTCGTGGAGCTCGCACAGAAGAATCCGGTGGGGCTCGGCTATGCCATCGCGGCCGGTGAACTGGCCGTGGGCCTCGGGACTCTCGTGGGGCTGCTGGGGCGGCTGGCGGCCCTGGGCGGTGCGCTGATCTCGCTGACCCTCTGGCTCACCGTGAGCTGGGCGACCACGCCCTACTACTACGGCAACGACCTCGCCTATCTGGTGGCCTGGGTCCCGCTCGTCCTGGCCGGTACACCGATGTTCTCCCTGGACGCCGCCCTGGCCCACCGCCGCAAGCGGCACGGGACGCAGTTGTTCGGCTAGGGCGAGGCGTGGGGATCACCCATGGGCCCCGGCGGCAGTTGCCTGCGATATGCGGTCCGGCCGGGCAGAAGGCGGCCGATCTTCCGCGGGACCGGCCGAGGGCCTGGTCTGCCGCGTGCGTCGGCCGGGGCCCCTTGTGTGCGGGCCCCGGCCGTGCGTTGGTGAGCGCGGAGGATCGTGGCGTTCACCGAAACCGCCCGTTCAGGTCCTGATCGGCGTCGACCCGGGCCATCAGCGCGGTGAACACGCGCTCCCGGGTGCCGCCGGCGGCCCGCATCCGCAGCCGGTTGCGGGCCCTCTCCAGCTCCCGTACTTCTCGGGCAGGTGGTGGACCCACCGCGATCCGGTCCGGTACTTCCAGGCGATCGCGTCGATCACCTCGCGGTGATCGCGCCATCGGCCACCTCGTCCGGGCATGTGCTCCGGAAGCAAGGTCTCGATCCGTGCGCAGTGCGCATCAGGTAACGGCACGTCCGGACCAACGGTCAGATGGTCCGGACGAAACGGCCTAGCGAGCCATGCCGCCGCCGCCGGTGTGCACGCCACCGGACGGCCAGTGGTGGTGGTGCTTCTTCTTGTGGTGCTTCTTGACGGGCTTGTGCTTGACGGGCTTCTGCTTGTGCTCGATGTGGTGGTGGTGGTGCTTGACGACGCGGTGGACCTCCACCCGGCGCACAACGTTGCCGTTGAAGCAGGTGTTGCCGAAGGCCGGGTTCAGCAGCCCCACGAGGTTAATGGTGTTGCCGCACAGATTGACCGGAATGTGGACCGGGATCTGAATCGCATTGCCCGACACCACACCCGGTGAATTGGCCGCGCCGCCGGCCGCGCCGCTGTCTGCGAACGCTGTCGACATGCCTCCCAGGGCAGTACTTACCGCAAGAGCTGCCATAGCAGTCACCCGCGTGATCCGTGACATAACAATCTCCCGATCGATCCAAAGCGGCTCACTGCCGCTTCCTGTACTTCTCCTTCGGTGCGTAGCGCCTGATGCTGAGAGAATTTGCTAATATTTCACTCTTTCAGGGAATAAGTGTGGTTTAGTGATGGTTTGTTGCTGCCGATGGCTGCTGAGTGATGTGGTGCCCGTCCACACCTGTGGCCTGCGGAGAACCTCATAAGACGGGTGCAGCTCCGGTGAATTGCGCGTCGGCGCGTGACTGGCTGCTCCCGGCCGCTCGCCGCCTCGACGCTCAGGGGTGGTGCGCCGCTATGAGTGATCTGCGAGTGATCTGTGAGTGATCGCTGCTGTGGTGGTGCACCCCGGCGGTAGTTCACTCCGGCCGGCTCGGGCAGGGCTTGTGGACGGCCGGTTGGTCCGTTGGGACGCGAGGATCGCGCCGGGTCAGGAGTGCGTCAGGGGCGGTGCGTCGGTGTCCGGGGTGCGGTGGCGGCGGATCGCGGCCCAGACGGCGGCGGTGACACCGGAGAGCAACAGGCCGGTGGGAAGGGCGAGGAAGAGCCAGAGGCCGGGGGCCTGCCAGAGGCCGAGGGCGTCGAGACCGTAGCCCGTGCCGAGGGTGAGGGCGGTGAGGCCCGCGATCAGACGGGCCGGTTCGAACCGATGGCGCTTCACTCGGGGGCTCCCTGAGGGGTCGGGGCAGTCGGCGATACGGGCGGCGGCGGGGCCGCGGGGGCCGGGGCGGAGGCCGGCTCCGAGCGCTCGATGACGACCTGTCCCGCGCCGAGTTCGAGAGCCAGGTCCAGCGACCCGCGGGGCTTCTCGCCCTTCTTGAGGCCGTCGGCGGGCAGCGTGAGGGTCCGCTCACCGCCCCCCGAGAGGCTCACATCCTGCGGCGATTCTCCGGGCAGCTGGATGTCCCCGAGGCCGAGCGAGATATGGAGCCGGGTCGTGACGCCCTGGGGCAGCGTCACTTGGAGGCGGCCGAAGCCCACTTCCGCGCCGGTATGGACCGTACGGCCGCCCTTGAGGGGCAGCTCGCCGAGGTCCAACACCCCTTCTCCCGAACCGATCTCGTAATGCGGCCGGACATCGCGGAGGCTGGCGGGGGCCCAGGTGCGCTTCTGCCAGTCGGTGGTGATGTTGTCGGGAAGCGCCGTCGCGGCCGCCAGCAGCAGGGCCGTCAGCACCACCATGAAGACCGTGCCGCCGCCCGTCCGCCCGAACCAGGAGCTGAGGACGAGCCCCAGGCCGAAGACGACCAGCGCAGCCGCCAGCCCTGCCTGGAGGGCCGGTGCGAAGCCGTCGTGACGCGAGACCGCGAGGGCGGTGGCGCCGCCCGCGAGCAGCGCGAGCAGGAACGTCCAGCCGCCGATCGGGCGGCCGGTGCGGCGGGTTCGGCGCGGCGCGGGGGCGGGAGGGGCGCCGTGGGCCGGCGGAGGCGGGCCGGGCGGGCGGCCCGCGTCGGACCAGGGGTGAGGCCGGCCGGCAGCCGTCGCGGCCGCGCCGTGCTCGGAGCGGTAGGTGATGTCGAGCGGGAGCGGGGTGTTCTCGGGGCCCCACAGATAGCCCGGACCACCTGCCTCCCTGGAGTGTTGGTTGCGCCACCAGGAGGGGCCGGTCGGCACCGGGGGCGCCATGGTCTCGGGCGGGGCGTCGGCAACCGCCTGGGCGGTGGCGGCGTCCACCGACTCCGGGCCCTTGGTCTCCACCTCCCGGCGCCGCCGCGACCAGTAGGCGGAACCGGCCGCTGCCAGCGTCAGCATGATGGCGAACGACATCATGCTGCCCTTGGCGAGGGTCGTCAGGAACAGTCCGCAGCCCACCAGCGCGAAGAGCAGCGCCGTCAGCGCGGGGCCCTCGACACGGCCGGAGAGCAGCCTGCGCCCCTCGTTCTCGTCCTCGCCCTCAAGGGGGATGAGCAGCCACGCGAAGCCGTAGGCGATGAGGCCGAGGCCGCCGACGGCGAGCACGGCGAGCACGACCCGGAAGATCACCGGGTCGAGATCCCACTGCCGGCCCAGCCCGCCGCACACGCCGCCGACGACCTTGTGCCGCCGGCTGCGGCGCAGCGGGGCGGGCGGCGGGGTGGGACCGGCGGGGTCGGAGGGCGCCGGCTCCTCGACGGGGGCTGCATCGTTCATGGGCCCATGGTGACAAGGGCGGACGAGCCCCGGCATCCGTGGGAACCCTGGCAGATCCCTGAGATCTACCCGTGACGGCCCTGATATGCCCCAGGGGGGTCCCGAAATCCCTCGTGCGCTCGCATATGCCCCCGACCCCTTGGTCCCGCCCGGGACACGGGTGCGGACAGGTGGTGGCCGAAGAACTTTCCACCGGCGCGGGCGACTATCGTTGCGCCCTGGATACGTACGGGTTTCCGGAGGGGCGTGCGGTGACGGAGGCGGCGTCGGTGGACGAGGGGCGACTGGTCGCCGGGCGGTATCGCCTGGTTGAGCGGATAGGCCAGGGCGGTATGGGTACCGTCTGGCGGGCCCAGGACGAAGTCCTTGGGCGTCAGGTCGCGGTCAAGCGTCTGCATGTGGCGCCGTATCTCGATGCGGACGAACTGGCGAGGCGTTATGAGCGCACCACCCGCGAGGCGCAGGCCGCCGCACGCATCAACCACCCCAATGTGGTGGGGGTGCACGACGTCGTGGACGACGCCGGGATGCCGTGCATCGTCATGGAGTACGTCCCCTCCCTGACGCTCGGCGATGTCATCAAGGAAGCCGCGCGGCAGGACAGTTCGGTCACTCCGCGCGAGGCCGCCCGTATCGGACGCGGCATGGTGGCGGCGCTCCGGGCCGCGCACTCCGCCGGTGTGCTGCACCGTGACGTGAAGCCGGGCAATGTGCTGCTCGGCGAGGACGGCCGGGTCGTGCTCACCGACTTCGGCATCGCGGTCGCCAGCGGTACGTCCACGCTCACCAAGACGGGCGAGCTGGTGGGCTCCATCGACTACTTGGCGCCGGAGCGGGTCAGAAGCGGCAAGCCGGGTCCCGCCTCCGACCTGTGGGCGCTGGGCGCGACGCTCTATCAAGCGGTCGAGGGGCGGCCCCCGTTCCGGAAGGACACCGCGGTCGAGACGGCGTACTCGATCGCCATGGACCCGCTCGAAGCACCGCGCAACGCCGGGGTGCTGACCCCGCTGATCGAGGCGCTGCTCGCCAAGGAGCCGGCCGACCGCCCGACGGCCGAGGTCGTCGAGCAGGCGCTGCGGGCCGCCGAGGCCGACGCGGAGACGGCGCTGTACGGCTGGCCGACGCTGGCACTGGGCACGGTCGGACGCGGCGACCCGGAATCGACCGGCACGAACGGGCAGACGGAGGCGCCGACCCGTGCGGTGCCGCACACCAGCGGGACGGGAACCGCGTCGGACAGCACTTCGACGAGCACCGGGACCGGTGCCGGGAGCCCCGCGGGCACGGACTCCGACACCGGCTCGGGCACGGGCTTCGGCGCCGTGACCGGTCCCATGTCTGTCTCGGACGCGGCCGGTGGCGGGCGGGCCGCGGGGGACCGTACGGAGGCGCAGGGCGGGGCCAAGTCCCGTGGGCGGCGTGCGGTGCGGGTCATGGTCTGGAGCGTCACCGGGGTGCTGCTCGCCGGCGGCGGGGCCGGCGCGGCCTGGTACCTGATGCACCGCGATGCCGACAGCGCGTCCCAGCAGGCCTCTGACAAGGGCGCCCCGGTTCCCAACCGCCCCGCCGGCAGCATCGGACCGCCGCCTCCGCTCCCCGACTGCTACCGGAATGCGAAGGAGACCGCGCTCGGCGTGACCTTCCCGGTACCCAAGGGGTGGAGGCGCATTGTCAGGGACGGCGGCCGGCAGATCATCTACGCTTCGGGGGCCAGCGAGGCGGAGGACACCCAGCGCGCCCAGCTGACTCTGAGCGTTCTGGACTTCTCCTCGCCCGATCAGGTGCAGCACTTCAAGGACGTCGAGGCGGACTTCAAGAAGATGTACCCCGTCTACTCGCGGCTGCGGATGCAGCCGACGACCTTCCAGGGCGATCCCGCCGCTATCTGGGAGTTCACCTTCGGAGGCCGGGCCCGTACCTTCCGGGGGATCGACCTCGGGTTCGGTCGTGAGGGCGCGAAGGAGTACGCGCTCTATGTCGCCGCGCCGCAAGCCGACTGGGCCAAGTTCGAGAAGGTCTTCTCGGTACTGAAGGACGGCTTCCGCCGGACCGACCCGATGAACTGAGGCGGGGGACGGAGCAGCAGGCGGGAGCGGCGAGAAGCTGCCGCGGACCGTCGTGGACCGGTCGCCTGCGGCCCGGCCCCGGGCCGGACCCCGGAAACGTCAGGGGCGGGTTCAGGGTCGTCCCTGATGTCCAAGGCGCCGGCGCCGTGTGACGATCGACGGCATGACCACCGCTCCGCCCCGCGCCGAGTCGCACTACGCCCCGGCGCCGGACCCTGACGAGCCGCCCGTGCGCAAGCTGTACCGCAGCGCCGACGGGCGGTTGCTCGGTGGTGTCGCGCGCGGTCTGGCGGGGCATCTCGGACTGCCGGTCTCCTGGGTGCGGATCGTGTTCGTCGCCCTCTTCCTGGCCGACGGCATGGGCGCCCTGCTGTATGCCGCGTTCTGGTTCTTCGTTCCGCTGGGCGTCGGCGGCGTGGACCACCGGCATCCCGCCACGGCCGGCGGGAAGCGGCTGCTGCCGCGGCACAAGCCCGACAAGGGCCAGGTCTTCGCGCTGATCGCGCTGCTCATCGGCACCGCGATCGTCGCCTCCAGATTTCAGCTGGGCCAGGCCAAGGGCTATGTCTGGCCGGTGCTGCTGATCGGCGCCGGTGTCGCCCTGGTGTGGCGTCAGGCGGACAACTCCCGCCGTGCGCAATGGCTCGAGCTCGGCCGCCGCAAGGGCGTGCTGCCGGTGCTGCGCGGCGCGGCCGGGGTGCTGCTGGTCGGCATCGGGGTGACCGGCATCGTCGTGCTGCAGGGGTCGGTGCGCCATCTCGGCTCGGTGCTCCAGGCCTCGCTCGCCGTCGTCGTCGGCATCGCGCTGCTGGCGGGCCCCTATCTGGTGCGGATCACCCAGGACCTCTCCGAGGAGCGGTTGATGCGCATCCGTGCCCAGGAGCGCGCCGAAGTGGCCGCCCATGTCCATGACTCGGTGCTGCACACCCTCACCCTGATCCAGCGCAACGCCGAGGACCCCCGGGAGGTGGCGCGGCTGGCCCGCGCCCAGGAGCGGGAACTGCGCGCCTGGCTCTACAAACCCGAGGGCCGCGGCAAGGAGGAGGACGAGGAACCCGCCACCGTCGCGGAGGCGGTCCGCAAGTCCGCCGCCGAGGTGGAGGACGACCACGGCGTCCCCATCGAGGTCGTGGCCGTCGGCGACTGCCCCCTGGACGAGGCGCTGGACGCCCAGATGCAGGCTGCCCGCGAGGCGATGGTCAACGCCGCCAAGTACGGTGGCGAGGGCGGTGCGGTGCAGGTGTTCGCCGAGGTGGAGGGCCTTACGGTCTTTGTCTCGGTGCGCGACCGCGGCCCCGGCTTCGACCTGGACGCGGTCCCCGAGGACCGGATGGGCGTACGGGAATCCATCATCGGCCGCATGGAGCGCAACGGCGGCACGGCCCGGCTGCGTTCCGCCCCCGAGGGCGGCACGGTCGTCGAGCTGGAAATGGAGCGCCCGGCGAAGGAGCGCGAGACATGACCGGAACGGGCGAGGGGCGGCCGGTGGCGACACCGCGGGCCGGAGCGCGGGATGATGGCGGGCAGACATCGAGGGACGGGCGGAAGAGATGAGCAGCGAGGGCGCACAGCAGGACGAGACGGGCGCGGCGGCCGAGGGCCGCACCGTACGGGTCGTGCTGGTCGACGACCACCGGATGTTCCGTACGGGCGTCCAGGCCGAGATCGGCGAAACCGGGCGCACCGGCGTCGAGGTGGTCGGTGAGGCCGCCGACGTCGACCAGGCACTCACGGTCATCACCGCCACCCGCCCCGAGGTCGTCCTGCTGGACGTCCATCTCCCCGGGGGCGGCGGCGTCGAGGTGCTGCGCCGCAGTGCCGCGATGATGGCCGATGCGGAGCGACCGGTCCGCTTCCTCGCGCTCTCCGTCTCCGATGCCGCCGAGGACGTCATCGGCGTCATCCGCGGCGGTGCCCGCGGCTATGTCACCAAGACGATCACCGGCACGGACCTGGTCAACGCGGTCTTCCGGGTCTCCGACGGCGATGCGGTCTTCTCCCCGCGGCTGGCCGGCTTCGTCCTGGACGCCTTCGCCTCGACGGACGCCCCGCCGGTCGACGAGGACCTGGACCGCCTCACCCAGCGCGAGCGCGAGGTCCTGCGGCTGATCGCCCGCGGCTATGCGTACAAGGAGATCGCCAAGCAGTTGTTCATCTCCGTGAAGACCGTCGAATCCCATGTCTCCGCGGTGCTGCGCAAGCTCCAGCTCTCCAACCGCCATGAGCTGACCCGCTGGGCAGCGGCCCGGCGGCTGGTCTGACCTGCACAACCGCTCCCGGGCCGTGACGGGCCGCGGGGGAGCCGGGTCGTAAAGAAGGACCAAAGACGGGCAACCAGGACCACGCTGATCACCATCTAAAGGCGCGGAGAGGCTCACTGCCGAAGGCGGGGCCGGAACCACCCCCACGTCCTTCGCGTAGTTGTCCTGGAAGCGAGATCCCGATGAGCCTGACGGGCACGCCCTTCTTCCTCACCTCGGTCACGCTGTTGATCGTCGCCTTTGTGCTGCCGCTCGCCCTGTGGGGCCGAATAGCCGGGCCGCCCCTGGCGCGCGGCCTCGCCCGGCTGCTGATGCTGCTGTTCGCCCAGGTCACGGCCATCACCGTGGTCTTCGTCCTGGTCAACAACGCCAATAGCCTCTACGACACCTGGGACGACCTGCTCGGCACCGGCAGCCATGTCGAGGCGGCCCGGGACCTCGGCCCCGACGGCATGGGCGGCCGGCAGATCAAGCACGAGCCCAAGCAGCTCCAGCAGTTCCGCCCGGCCGACGACCCCAGGGTGGGCCCCGGCGTCCGGATGACCGACCTCAGGGGCCGGATCTCGGGCGTCCAGGGCGAGGTGTACGTCTGGCTGCCGCCGCAGTACGACGACCCGGCCTACCGGAACAAGAAGTTCCCGGTCGTCGAGCTGCTGCCCGGCTACCCCGGCTCGGCGAAGTCCTGGCTGGGCTCGCTGCACGTGGCCGAGCAGCTCCGGCCGCTGATGCAGCGCGGCCAGGTCAAGCCGGCCATCCTGGTGGCGCCGCGCACCAATCTCCTCCCCGGCGCGGACACCGGCTGCGTCAACATCCCCGGCAAGGTCAACGCCGACAGCTGGCTGACCGTCGATGTCCGCAAGATGATCATCGACAACTTCCGGGCCGGCGACAAGCCGGACTCCTGGGCCCTGGCCGGTTATTCGGCGGGCGCGCACTGCGCCACCAAGCTTGCCCTGGCCCACCCGGACCGCTACCGCGCCGCGGTCGCCATGTCCGGCTACAACGACCCGGCGCTCGAACGGGACTCCCTCGCCGGCAAGGACCCCAAGCTGCGCGTCGAGTCCAACCCGATCCACATCCTGAAGGCCGCCAACGCGGCGGGGAAGCCGCCGCGTACGGCCCTGTATGTGTCGGGCGCGGCGGGCGACGGCTACCAGGCCGGTCTCGGGCTGCGGCAGTTCGCGCAGCTTCCGACGACAGTGACCGTGCAGCAGATCTCGTCGGGCGCGGGCGGCCACACGACGGTGGTGTGGAAGAACCAGGTGCCGCAGATCTTCCAGTGGCTGGGGACGCAGCTCAGGGCGTGAGCGCGGCACCGCCCTAGGCCGGCCGGGTCGCCGCCGCGAACGGCATCTGGTCGATCGGCGCGATCCGTACCGGCGCCCCCGGGTGCGGCGCGTGGATCATCTTGCCGTCCCCGACGTAGAGCCCCACATGGCTGATCCCGGAGTAGAAGAACACCAGGTCACCGGGGGCGAGTTGGGACCTGTCGACGCGCGGTCCGGAGCTGATCTGGGTGTAGGTCGTACGGGGCAGCGCGACCCCGCCGGCCTTCCAGGCGGCCTGGGTCAGCCCCGAGCAGTCGAACGCGGAGGGGCCCGTCGCGCCCCAGACGTACGGCTTGCCGAGGGCGGCGTAGGCGAAGGCGACGGCCCGCGCGGCACGGGGGTCGGCGGCCTGCGCCGCGGCCGCCGCGGCTTCCGGGCCGGTGCCGCCGCGAAGACCGTCCCCGCGCCCGGTCCCGCGGTGCGCACGGCCCTCGCCCGCGCCGCCGTGCGCACCGCCCCGGCCCGCCATCCGCTGCCGCTGCTCCGCGGTCAGCCGGCTGAGCAACTGCTCGGCGGCGCCCAGCTTGTGGACGACCGTGACCCGGTGCTTCTTCAGCGCCGCCTCGGTACCCGCCAGCCGTTCCGCGGTGTCCTCGGCCCGCCGCTGGACCTGCCGTACGCTGCCGAGCCGGCGCGCGTAGCCGGCCATCGCGGTCGCCTGGTGGCTGCCCGTGCGCTGGAGGACCGCGGCGCCGTCCAGGTAGCGCTGCGGGTCCGCCGACAGCAGCAGCCGTACGGTGGGGTCGATGCCGCCGGAGCGGTACTGGCTCGCGGCCATGGTGCCCAGGTCGCTGCGGGCGGCGTTCAGTTTCTCGGTCCTGCGGGCGGCCTCGTCCTGAAGCCTGCTCAGCTGCTCGCGTGCCCTCTCGGCGTCTTCCTTCGCGCCGTTGTAGCTCTGCGTGGCCACCTCTGCCTCCTGGTACAGCGCGTCGACCCGGTCCTTGACCTGGGCGGGGGTGGGCTGGGGTGCGGCCTGGCCGGTGCCGTCGAGGCCGGCGGCGGTGGCCGCACCGGCCAGGGCCAGGGTGGCGGCCGTACGGGCGGTGCGCGCGGTGCGCGAGCCGCCGGTGAGCGCGGCGAGCGGATGCTGCCGCGGCTTGCGGTGCGAGGCCACGGTGGCCGTCACTTCCTTCCCTTCGAGCCGCGGGCCCGGCGGCGGTCCGTAACGAGGGAACGGACCGCCGCCGCACCTCTCGGCGGGACGGCCGACAGGACGCCGGTGGGAGGCCGGCGATGGCGGGGAGTCGGCCGCCTGGAGGAGGACGCTAAGCCTGTACGTCACGGCAAGGAGTCTGCTTGCCCGGGATTGTTCGCTTTCGACCGCGGCCGGTGCACGGGTGACCGTGGCACCGAGGCCGTACGGCCGGGACCGGGCCCGGCCTGACCGAAGCGGCGATTGTGGGCGCCCTGCCGGAAGGGCCGTGCTATGCGGGGGCTACGATCCAGCACTATGGACGTAGTAATCAATATCTTCGTCGGCCTGCACATCATCGGCATCGCCTCCCTGCTGGGCGGCTTTCTGACCCAGATGAAGGCGATGAGCGCGGGCACCGCCCGCTTTGTGCCCGCGATGCTGCACGGTGCGCTGACGATGCTGGTCACCGGCATCGTGCTGGTCGGCCTCAACCAGGCCCAGGACCACAGCCTCAACAACATCAAGCTCGGCATCAAGATGGCCGTGCTGGTGGTCATCCTGGCGCTGGTCTACGTCAAGCGGGACGAGGAGAGCGTGGCCAAGCCGGTCTTCGGCGCGGTCGGCGCGCTGACGGTGGCCAACATCTTCATCGCGGTGCTCTGGACCTGAGCGGAGCAGCCGGCGGCGCGGGAACAGGGCCCCGCGCCCCGGGTGGAGCCCCCTCCACAGCACACCGCGCGGTCCTCGCACTCCGGTTTTGGAGGCGACGGCCGCGCGGTGGCGTGTGGGGGGTTGCCGTGGGGGGGGCCTGCGGGGGAACGGAGCCTCAGCCCGGGCGGACGCTCCCGTAGATCGGCATGTAGTAGATCGACTCCTCCCGGACGTTGGCGCCCGGGTGCGGTGCGTGGATCATCTTGCCGCCGCCTATGTACATGCCCACGTGGCTGATGTCGTCGTAGAAGAAGACCAGGTCACCGGGCTTGAGATCCTTGGTGGCGATCCGCTGGCCGACCTTGACCTGGTCCCAGGTGGTCCGCGGCAGATCGACGCCGGCCGCCTTCCACGCCGCCTGCGTCAGCCCCGAGCAGTCGTAGGAGCTGGGGCCGGTGGCGCCCCAGACGTACGGCTTGCCCGTCTGGGCGCGGGCGAAGGCGAGCGCCTTCTCGGCCTTGGCGGAGGACGAGCCTCCGGTGGAGCCGTCGTCGGTGCCGCCACCGGTCTGCCCGCCGGCGGAGCCGCCGCCGTCGTGCTGCCTCTGGCGCTCCCGCTCCTGCTGCTTGCGCGCCTCCTCCTCGGCCTTGCGCTTGGCCGCCGCCTCCTTGCGGCGCTCCAGCTCCGCCATCCGCGCCTTCTCCTGGGCGGTCAGCCGGGACAGCAGCTGCCGGGCCTCGGCCAGCTTGTCCTGGACGGACCGCTTGGACTCCTTGAGGGAGGCCTGCGACGTCTGTAGCCGCTCCAGGCTGCGGGACGCCTCCGCGCGCTGCCGGGCGGCCGCCGCCTGCTGCTCCTGGTAGTCGGAGACGGCCTGCTTCTGCCGGCCGGTCATCCGCTCCATGAGGTGGCTGCGGTCGAAGAACTGCTGCGGGTCCTTGGCGAGCATCAGCTGCGCCGTCGGGTTCAGGCCGCCGGTGCGGTACTGCGCGGAGGCGAAGGTGCCCAGCATGCGCCGGGACTCGTTCATCTTCTCGGCGCGCTTGGCGGCGGCGTCGAGCAGGCCGTCCACGGTGTCGCGCTGGGCTTCGGCGCGCTCCTTGACGGCGTTGTACTTCTGGGTGGCCACCTCGGCCTGGTGGTAGAGGCCGTCGACCTTCTGCTTGACCTCTTCGATGCCGGGCTTGGGCGCCCGGGGTGCCGCGTCGGCGGACTGCGAGAGCAGGGTGGCCGAGGCGAGGGCGGCGGTGGTGAGCCCGACCGCCGTACGACGGCCTCCGGGTGAGGCGAGAATGCTGGTGCGCGGCTTGCGATGCGACGCCAAGGCCGGCGACTCCTTCCGTGGACCGCCTACCGGGTTAGCTGTCGGGTTCGGGCGGTGTCGCTGACGGAAGGCTTGCCCTACGGTCCGGACGTCCGCCGACGGCGGCTGCCCGGATCGATTCACCCCGGTGGTGCTGGTGGGTCCCCGGCTCCGGATGCCTCAGGGCAGGGCCGGACTCGGCGTGGGCGGCCCGTGCGGACGCTGTCGTCCACGGGGAGGCGGGCTGCCTGAGCGAGGACGTTAGCCAACTCGTGTGGCTCCTGTGAAGGCTGATGTTCGATATGCCCGAAACCTTTTCGTGACCTGAACGCGATGCGGGGGTTGTTGTGGCAGATGTCGGATTCGGGTAGACGACGCGGTGCCCGGTCTGTGAAGGGCCCGGCCGCCTGACCTGCCGCGGCGCCACGGCCCGCTCCGTATGCGCCCCGCAATTGCCTACTCCGCGGCGGGCTGTCAGTGCGGCAGCCTAGACTCGGTGGGCGATGAGCAGCCTCTTTGACGACAGCTTCCTGGCGGACCTCGGCCACAAGGGCGAGGAGGAGCACCCGCCGCCTCCCGAGGACGAGCACGGCCCGGCCCCGGAGGAGATCCCCGCCGACCTCTTCGGCGGGCGGTTCGACGCGCCCGCCCCCAGAGAGGCGTTCTACCGCGACGGCGCCGCCCGTCCCGCCCTCGACCCGGCGACGCTGCTGGAGGGGCTCAACGACGAGCAGAAGGCCGCCGTCGTGCACACCGGCGGCCCGCTGCTGATCGTCGCCGGCGCCGGCTCCGGCAAGACCCGTGTGCTGACCCACCGCATCGCGCATCTGCTCGCCGAGCGCCATGTCCACCCCGGCCAGATCCTCGCGATCACGTTCACGAACAAGGCCGCCGGTGAGATGAAGGAGCGCGTCGAGGAGCTCGTCGGCCCGCGCGCCAACGCCATGTGGGTCTCCACCTTCCACAGCGCCTGCGTCCGCATCCTGCGCCGCGAGTCCAAGAAGCTGGGCTTCACCTCGTCCTTCTCGATCTACGACGCCGCCGACTCCAAGCGCCTGATGGCCCTGGTCTGCCGCGATCTGGATCTGGACCCCAAGCGCTACCCGCCCAAGTCCTTCAGCGCGAAGATCTCCAACCTCAAGAACGAGCTCATCGACGAGGAGACCTTCGCCGGGACGGCCGCCGACGGTTTCGAGAAGACCTTGGCCGAGGCGTATGCCATGTACCAGGCGCGGCTGCGCGAGGCCAACGCCCTGGACTTCGACGACATCATCATGACGACGGTCAATCTGCTCCAGGCCTTCCCCGATGTCGCCGAGCACTACCGCCGCCGCTTCCGCCACGTCCTCGTCGACGAGTACCAGGACACCAACCACGCCCAGTACACCCTCGTCCGCGAGCTGGTCGGCCCCGCCGAATCCGCCGCCGAGCTGTGCGTCGTCGGTGACGCCGACCAGTCGATCTACGCCTTCCGCGGCGCCACGATCCGCAACATCCTCCAGTTCGAGGAGGACTACCCGGACGCGACGACGATCCTGCTGGAGCAGAACTACCGCTCCTCGCAGACGATCCTCTCCGCCGCCAACGCGGTCATCGAGCGCAACGAGAACCGCCGCCCCAAGAACCTCTGGACCGACGCCGGCGCCGGCCCCAAGATCACCGGCTATGTCGCCGACACCGAGCACGACGAGGCCCAGTTCGTCGCCGACGAGATCGACCGGCTGACGGATGCCGGTGACGCCAAGGCCGGCGATGTCGCCGTGTTCTACCGCACCAACGCCCAGTCCCGTGTCTTCGAAGAGATCTTCATCCGGGTCGGGCTGCCCTACAAGGTCGTCGGTGGCGTCCGCTTCTACGAGCGCAAGGAGGTCCGCGACGTCCTCGCGTACCTGCGGGTGCTCGCCAACCCCGAGGACACCGTCCCGCTCCGCCGCATCCTGAACGTCCCCAAGCGCGGCATCGGCGACCGCGCCGAGGCGATGATCGACGCCCTGTCGCTGCGCGAGAAGATCACCTTCCCGCAGGCGCTGCGCCGGGTCGACGAGGCGTACGGCATGGCGGCCCGCTCCGCCAACGCCGTCAAGCGCTTCAACGTCCTCATGGAGGAGCTCCGCACCATCGTCGAGTCCAAGGCCGGACCCGCCACGATCCTGGAAGCGGTCCTGGAGCGCACGGGCTACCTCGCCGAACTCCAGGCCTCCACCGACCCGCAGGACGAGACCCGGATCGAGAACCTCCAGGAACTCGCCGCCGTGGCCCTGGAGTTCGAGCAGGAGCGCGGCGAAGACAATCCCGGCACGCTCTCCGACTTCCTGGAGCAGGTCGCGCTGGTCGCCGACTCCGACCAGATCCCGGACGAGGACGAGGAGGGCAGCGGCGTGATCACCCTCATGACGCTGCACACCGCCAAGGGCCTGGAATTCCCGACGGTCTTCCTGACCGGCCTGGAGGACGGCGTCTTCCCGCACATGCGCTCCCTGGGCCAGACCAAGGAGCTGGAGGAGGAGCGCCGGCTGGCCTATGTCGGCATCACCCGCGCCCGCGAGCGGCTCTACGTCACCCGCTCGACGATGCGCAGCGCCTGGGGCCAGCCCTCGTACAACCCGCCCTCCCGGTTCCTGGAGGAGATTCCGGGCGACTACGTGGAGTGGAAGCGGACGGGCCCGGCGACGCCGTCCGCGTCGATGGGCGGTATGTCGGCGGGCGGCGGAGGCGGCGGCTTCGGCGGCGCACTGTCGTCGTCGCGCGCCAAGGGCCCGAGCGGCTTTGCGACCCGTCGCGCCAGCGACCGTCCGGTGGTTGCGCTGACCATCGGCGACCGCGTCACCCACGACAGCTTCGGGCTCGGCACGGTCGTCGGCGTCAAGGGCGGCGGCGACAACGCCGAGGCGACGATCGACTTCGGCGGCGAGAAGCCGAAGCGGCTGCTGCTGCGGTATGCGCCGGTGGAGAAGCTGTAACGGGAGCCGTGCGGGCCGGGTGACGGGATCCGTCACCCGGCGGGGACGGCGGTCAGTTCGGGTCGAGGTCGTGGCCGCGCAGCCACGGCAGCGGGTCGACCGCGGAGCCGCCGCCGGGGCGCACCTCGAAGTGCAGATGCGGGCCCGTGGAGTTGCCGGAGTTGCCCGAATAGGCAATCTGATCCCCGGCCTTGACCGACCCGGACCGGATCTTGGTGCTGCTCAGATGGCAGTACCACGTCTCGGTGCCGTCGGGTGCCGTCACGATCGCCATATTGCCGTAGGCGGAGTTCCACTGCGTGCGGACGGTGCCGTCGGTGGCGGACATGACCGGGGTGCCGTAGCTGACCGGGAAGTCGATGCCGGTGTGCACGGACATCCAGTTCACGCCGGCCTGGCCGAAGGTGGCGCTCAGTCCGTGCTGCTTGACCGGCAGCACGAACTTGGGGCGCATGGCCTCCTTGCGGGCCGCCTCCTTCGCCTTGCGCTCACGCTCCAGCGCCTGGCGCTCCTTGAGGTCGATCCGCTCCTGGGTGCGGCTGGCCCGGTCGCGGAAGTCGTCGGCGCTGGCGCTGAGTCCGGCGAGCTGGGTGTCGAGCTTGTTGTTGGCCGCGGACGGCTTGACGGCCTCGGTGTCGGGCGCGGCCTGGGCGGTCGCTTCGCCCTTGTCGTCGCCGGTGATGCCGGTGACGGACGCGGCGGCCACGGCGCACACGCCCATGGCGGCGACGGAGGGGACGGCGACGGTCAGCAGCGCCGACCGCTTCACCGGGCGCTTCCGGCCCCGGCCGCGGACGGCCTTTCCGGCAGCCGGCGGGGCGACCCGCCGTCCGGCGGGAGCGGGGGCCGCGGCGGTGACCGGCATGGCCTGCGTCATGGCGTCCGCGACGGCGGCGGCCTCGCTGGTGCCGTCGGCACCGTGGGAGAGACCGTCGTCACCGGAGAAGCCGCCGTCGGTCTCGGGCCGCCCGGCCTCGAAGACGTCGGTGTCGAGCTGATCGGTGTCGAACTGGCCGGTGTCGAACTGGCCTGTGTCGGGCTGACCGGTGTCGGGGTGACCGTTGTCGGGCCGGCCGGTCTCGAAGTGCGGGGTGTCGCCCCACGTGGTGGTGTCCCAGTGGACGGTGTCGGTCGGGGGCGGGCCGGCCTGCGCCGGAATGCCGGCGATCAGGTTGCGGTCCGTGGTCGGCCAGATCGCCGTGGCCTCGAAGCTCGCGGTGTCCTGGAGCGCGGTGTCCTGGAGCGCGGTGGCCTGCTGGCCGAGCGCGTCGAAGGCGCCGGTGGTGTCGTACGTGCCGGTGGCGTAACTGCCGGTGTCGTACACGCCGGTGGGGTAGCTGCCGGTGTCGTACCCGCCGTGCCCGTAGGCGGTGGCCTCGTAGGCGGCCGACTCGTATGCGGTCGTCGTCTCGTACGCGGGAGCTGCGTAGCCGGCCGCGTCGTGGACCGAGGGCTCGTACGAGGTGTGCGCATAGGGGTCGTAGTCCGCGGCGGCGGAGTGCGGGTCGGCTGCGGCGTAGGCGCCGTTGTCGTATGCACCGGTGTCGTAGGTGCCGGTGTCCCACTGCGTCGAGGCGTATGTGCCGGTGTCGTAGGCGCCGGTGGAATAGCCGTCGCCGTAGCCGTCGGCCGCCGGGTAGGTCCCCGTGTCGTACGCGCCGGTGTGGAAGGTGCCCGTGCCGTACGCGCTCATGCCGTAGGCGCCCGCGCTGTGGGTGCCGGTGTCGTACATCCCGGTGTCATAGGTGCCGGTGTCGTACATACCGGTCTCGTACGAGCTGGGAAGCGAGCCGAAGAGGGGGTCGCCGTCGCCGTATTCGGCGCTGCCCGTGGGGGATTGCTGCTGCCCGTAGGAGTCGTAGGCCGGATAGTGCGCATACGAGGCGTCGGAAGCGGAGCCGGTCGGGAGCTGAGCCCCCGATGGGTGACGGTCGTTCACCAACTTCTCTTTCGCCTCGGCAGCAGGAGAATTAGCGGCGACTGTACCCGGCGGTACGCGGCGGCGACAATCTTCAACAGGTTTTGGGCTCGGCGAGACCGGGCATTTGGCCGCCTTTCGGCAGTACCCATGCGAGCTCTTGGCGCCCCGTTCGATGTTTGTTCGATCGCGCGTCAAGATCACGTCGCCTGTGCGGCGCGGATTCGACGTCGCGCGGGACCGGCCGGCGGGTGTCGCGAGCGGCCGGGGTCAGGCCACCGAGATGACGTCCGCGGCCCCTTCCGCCGCCTCGGCCGAGGTCAGCGCTTCACGTATGCCGGCGGCGACGACCCCGTTGACCGGTAGGGCGAGATGTCCGACACCGGCGACATGAACGTTGTGCGCGAGCAAATCCGGGTGGTCGATTCTGGCCGTCGTCGCGGGAACCATCACCTGGTCCTCGTCGCTCCAGAAAGCGACAAATTGTGTCCGGCAATTCGGCGCCGGACGTGACAACTCCGCAATCACCTCGGAGTCGGGCCGCATCTGGCGGACGATCGGGTGCGCCGACATCAGGGGCGCGACACGGGTACCGGAGTGCGGGGTGCCGAGCGTGACCGCCACACGGACCCGGGCGTCGCCGCCGAGCCGCTGCACGTAATAGCGGGCGATCAGCCCGCCCAGGCTGTGGCCCACGATGTCCACCCGGCGATGACCGGTCCGCGCGCACACCTCTTCCACATGGCGGTTCAGCAGCTCCGCGGCCTTACGGAGATCGCAGGTCAGCGGGGAGTAGTTGAGGGCCTCGACATGGCGCCAGCCGTGCCGGTGCAACGAGCGGCGCAGCAGCAGGAAGACGGAGCGGTTGTCGATGAAGCCGTGCAGGAGGAGGACCGGCGGATGGGCGCGGCCCTCGGTCGGCAGCAGTGACGGCGTGCCGGGGGCGGGCTGCCTGGCCTCGCGTGCCGGGTGCCCGTCCGGGGGCCCGGCTGCGGGGTGTGGTGCGGGTGCCGGCGCGGGGTGTGGCACGGGTCGTTCCTGCGAGATGCCGGTCGGGTAGAGGAGGAGATGGCCGGCGAGGACGGCCAGCTCCACGACCGTGCTGCGCAGGATCAGGGAGGAGGCTCGGGCGGGGAGCCGGCGGGCGCCCTGGAGTGGTGCGGCGAGAAGGCGCGCGAACAGAAGGGGTGCGGAGAGAAAGGGCAGGGCCTGCATGGCCGACCTCCCGAACGGCATGCGGGAGGCGGCTGTGACCCCCGTATGCCCTCGTGGGAAGCCATGAGCAGCGAGGGCGGGCCTGCGGCGTACCCGTCCTGATGCGCGCCCGGCGGTGCGGTGGCCCGGCTGCGGCTCCCCGAGCGCCCGCCCCGCGCGCACGCAGCCCGGCCCTGGCGGCACGACACGCGGAACACAGCGCGTAGCGAACGTGTCCCATGTGTGATTTCCCCCTCCCCGGATGTCACGAAACGGCTGGGTACGCGATGCTGGCGATAACGTTCGTTCACGCTCGTGGCCGCCGGATCGCGGTCGCGCGATCGATTGTCGGCTCGGCGGCACCACAGTGCCGTGCATGGCTTGGAGGCAGTGATGAGTGTGGCTCGGCATGACGGAGCGCAAGCGGGAATCCAGGGCGCGGCGGGCAGGTCGGGGCCGATCCGGGTGGTCGTGGCCAAGCCGGGCCTGGACGGGCACGACCGGGGCGCCAAGGTCATCGCGCGGGCGCTGCGCGACGCCGGTATGGAGGTGATCTACACCGGGCTGCACCAGACCCCGGAGCAGATCGTCGACACCGCGATCCAGGAGGACGCCGACGCGATCGGGCTGTCCATCCTCTCCGGCGCGCACAACACCCTCTTCGCGAAGGTCATCGCCCTGTTGGAGGAGCGCGACGCGGCGGACATCAAGGTCTTCGGCGGCGGCATCATCCCCGAGGCCGACATCCCCCCGCTCAAGGCGCAGGGCGTCGCGGAGATCTTCACGCCGGGCGCGACGACCGCCTCGATCGTGGACTGGGTCAACGCGAACGTGCGCTCGCTGGCGGTCTGAGACACCGGGGAGCCCGGGGACGCGGACGGCCGGGGCGCGGGTGGGTCCGGCGCGGAGAGTCATGGCGCGAGGGGTTGGCGCGTGGCCCGGCCGGAGGCGTCGGCCGGGGCACCGGTTCTGATGCCGGGGCCGGTGCCGGCGGCAGGACCGGGGCCAGGGCTGCTGAGAGGGCCGGGGCCGTGGTCGGCACTCGTGTCCGTGCCCGTATCCGTGGTTGTGTCCGTGCCGGCGCGGAGGCCGGTATCGGTGGGGCCGGCTGAGGCGGCGGCGTCCGCGGGGTCGTGGCCGGTGGGTGGTGGGGTGAGTTCCGCGTGCATGGTGGCGCGGAGGCGCAAAGTGCCTACCAGGCGCTGGAAGGCCTCGGACCAGTAGCCGCCGGAGCCCGGTGAGGCGCCCTCCGGCTCGTCCGTGATGGCGGTGAGCATGTCGAGACGGTCCGCCGCTGCCGGGTCCAGGCAGCGCTCGGCCAGGCCCATCACCCCGCTGAAGCTCCAGGGATAACTGCCCGCGTCCCGGGCGATGTCCAGGGCGTCGACGACGGCGCCGCCCAGCGGCTCGGCCCAGGGGACCGTGCACACGCCGAGCATCCGGAAAGCGTCCGACAGGCCGTGCGCCGCGATGAACTCGGCCACCCACCAGGCCCGTTCCTCGTCGGGAAGTACGGTCAGCAGCTTCGTCAGGTCCCGCGACGAGCCGGCCGGTGAGACCTCGGCCGCCTGGGACGGAGCGCCCGGCGCGCCCAGCAGGGCCCGCGCCCAGTCGGCGTTCCGCTGGCGCACGGCGGCGCGGCACCAGGCGTCGTGCAGCTCCGTCCGCCAGTCGTCGCCCACCGGCAGCGCCACGATCGCCGACGCCTCACGGCCCCCGAAGCGTGCGGGCCATCCGTCCAGCGGCGTCGCCTCCACCAACTGGCCCAACCACCAGGACCGTTCGCCCCGCCCGGAGGGTGGTTCGGGTGCCACCCCGTCCCGCTGCATCCCCGCGTCGCACTCGTGCGGGGCCTCCACGGCGATCACCGGCGCACCGGCCGTACGGTCCAGGCCGATGCAGGTGTGTGCGCGCTGCGCCATACGGGCCGCGAGCGCGGAGCCGGGGAGCGTGGAGAGCAGTTCGGCGGCCGTGGTGCGGACATTGCGGCTGCGGTCGGACAGCGCCTGTTCCAGGAACGGCTCATCGGCCGCCGAGAGGTCCTCGCGCAGCGAGTCGAGGAACATCAGACGGTCCTCGGCCCGCTCCGTGGGCCAGGTCGCGGCCAGCAGTGCCAGGCCGGCCTGCGGGTCCTGGCGGCGCAGCGCGGTCAGCAGGGCGACCCGTTCCGCGAACAGGCCCTCCTCCCACTGCTGTCGTACGCCCTCAGGGTCGTCGCCCAGGGGCAGCTCGGTCGTGCGGCCGGTCCCACGGAGCGCGAACTTCCATTCGTCGTTGAGCCGCGCCAGCCACAGCGCACGCGGGCCCGACAGCGCCAGCGCGGCGGGCCGCAGGTCCGTACGGGCACGGGCGGCGTCGAGCAGCGCGGGCAGCAGCGCCTCCGGGGCGCGGTAGCCCAACTCGCCCGCGGTGACCAGCCACTGGGGCAGCAGTTCGGTGAGGTCGGGTGCCGTGCCGCGGCGGCTGCCTGCGCTGCCGCCGCGGTCGGCGAGCAGCAGGGACAGCCGGCGGCGCGCGGCGGGCGGCAACGAGGGCCGGAGGTCGGCCGGGGCCGGGGCGGGCCGCTCACCGGCCGGTGCGGGGCGCAGTGCGGCGCGCCGGCGGACCGTGCTCACCGCGGCCGCGTCCAGCAGCGCGGCGGCGGCGCCCTGCCCGGACCGCACCGCCACCGGCGGCGTCCGCCGCTCGGTCCCCAGGAGCGCGGCGCTCACGAGATCCGCCCAGGGGGCCGGGGCGGTCGGGGTGGGGGAAGGGGGTGCGGTGGGTGCGGACGGAGTGGCGGGGGCGGTGGGAGTGAGGGGTGCAGTGGGAGTGGTGGGAACAGTGGGTGCCGTGGGCGTGGTGGTGCTCGTCATGCCCTTCCTCCAGGCATCGGTGGTGGACGGCGTGCGCGGGTGGCGGGGCGTCGTGGTCGGCGCCGGCGCCGGGGCCCGGGTCACAGGGAGACCGGCGCGGGGTCCCAGACGGTCAGCGGCAGAAAGCCGCGGTGGCCGCATTCGCCGAAGACCGTGACCGGCGCCCCGCCCGATATGGCGGCCAGCTGCCACAGGCTCGTACGGCCCAGGCAGCGCGGGTCCAACGGGAGCGCCGATTCCCCGTCCGTATCGGCCAACTGCCAGCTCGTCCCGTCTCGGGTCGGTATCGGGGTGACATCGGCGAGCACCACCGGCCAGGAATCCAGCCAGGGGTCGTCGCGCAGCGCATCGCCGTACGCGGCCAGGGCGGCATCGATGCCGCCGCCGGGCGGCACGGGCCCCGGGGCCGCCGGGGCGTGCCGCTCGCCCAGGACGGCGCGCAGCGGGCGGGCCCCCGGGTAGTAGGCGAGATCCGCATCGAGCACCAGACCGGGCGCCAGCGCCACATCCAGAGGACGGTTGGCCCCGCCGAAGGAGAGATGCAGTGCCATCCGGCCGGTGCGCTCGCCCCGCAGAAAGATTCTGCGGGTGGTCAGCTTGCCGTCCTCGCTGTCCTGCTGGGCGAGCACCAGCCAGCGGTCCCGCACTGTCGCCGCCTCGGGGCCGGTCAGCAGATCCGCCGCCTCCGTGGTCAGTCCGACGCGCGAGCGGACCGTCGCCGCGAGCGGGGCCGGCAGCCGCTCGATGCCGAGGAACCCCTGATCGAGGAGGTGCAGCAGCGCGCACTCCTCCAGCAGCTGCGCCGGCCAGTCGGGACCGGCCGCCACCGCCGAGCCCAACTCCCGTACCCGCGAGGCGAGTCCGGGAGCCTGCGCGTCGACCATACGGGCGGCCGTCTCGTCCCAGGAGCCGTAACCCGCCCGCTCGGCCGAGGCCAGGCCGGACCGGAGCAGATCCTCCAGGCGCTGCTCCAGTTCCCTGGCACCGGCGCCGATCCGCTGCATCCGGCGCTCAGCCCGCCGCTTGGCCGCCTCCGGGTCGGCCGGCGCACGCGACGGAGCGCCGGCACCCGGGGGCGCGCTCGCGGACCGCTCGGCGCGCTCCCGGCGACCGGCCAGCCATTCGCCCGCCCACTGCGCCGGTTCCCCTGCCGTCACCGCACGGTCGTCGCCGGCCCAGAGCAGCAACAGCCCCAGCGCATGCTTGCACGGAAACTTACGGCTCGGGCAACTGCACTTGAAGGCGGGGCCCTTGATGTCCACGACCGTTTGGTACGGCTTCTTGCCGCTGCCCTTGCACTGCCCCCACACCGCACCCCCGTCCGCGCCCGTTTCCGACCACGGCCCCGGCGCCGCGAGCTTGCCGCCCGCCCTGCGCGAAGCCTCGTCAGGCGCCAGCGCGAGCACCTGGTCCGTCGTCCAGCGTTCCCCCTGCGGATTCATGTCATCGACGCTACGACGCCCCACTGACAATCGCCGCGGACCGCGATGAACTCGCAGCTCGGAGTGGGTAATCGGGGGATTGTCAGTGGGGTGGTGCAGGCTTGATTCCGCAAGCGGCCGCAGGGCTTTCGGGGTGCCGGCCGCACACGTTGCGACGAGGGGGAACCATGTCCGAGAACAGCTTCACGACGACGGACGACGAGACCAATCCGAGCGCTGGGGCGGCGCCGCTCGCCGCGGGCGGCGAAGCGCTGCGGCCGCATGCCGAGGACACTTTCGCGCAGGAGCTGAAGGCCCTCGCGGCGGTCGACGACCGGCCGCGCCCGGAGCGCTGGCGGCTCTCGCCGTGGGCGGTCGCGACCTACCTTCTCGGCGGCACGCTCGCGGACGGCACGGTCATCACGCCCAAATATGTCGGCCCGCGCCGCATCGTCGAGGTCGCCGTGACGACCCTCGCGACGGACCGCGCACTGCTCCTGCTCGGCGTGCCCGGCACCGCGAAGACCTGGGTGTCCGAGCATCTGGCGGCGGCCGTCAGCGGCGACTCCACCCTGCTGGTGCAGGGCACGGCCGGCACCCCCGAAGAGGCGATCCGCTACGGCTGGAACTACGCCCAGCTGCTCGCGAACGGCCCCAGCCGCGAGGCGCTGGTGCCCAGTCCGGTGATGCGCGCGATGGCGCAGGGCATGACCGCGCGGGTCGAGGAACTGACCCGCATCCCCGCCGACGTCCAGGACACGCTGATCACGGTCCTGTCCGAAAAGACCCTGCCCATCCCGGAGTTGGGGCAGGAAGTGCAGGCCGTGCGCGGGTTCAACCTGATCGCCACCGCCAACGACCGCGACCGCGGGGTCAACGAACTCTCCAGCGCGCTGCGCCGCCGCTTCAACACCGTCGTGCTGCCGCTGCCCGCGACCCCGGACGAAGAGGTGGACATCGTCTCGCGCCGGGTCGAGCAGATCGGCCGCTCGCTGGATCTCCCGGCCGGGCCGGAGGGCCTGGACGAGATCCGACGGGTCGTCACGGTCTTCCGCGAGCTGCGCGCCGGTCTCACCACCGACGGCCGGACCAAGCTCAAGTCCCCCTCCGGCACCCTCTCCACGGCCGAGGCCATCTCGGTGGTGACGAACGGGCTGGCGCTGGCCACCCACTTCGGGGACGGGGTGCTGCGCTCCGGGGACGTGGCCGCCGGCATCCTGGGCGCCGTGGTCCGGGACCCGGCGGCGGACCGGGTCGTATGGCAGGAGTATCTGGAGACCGTGGTGCGCGAGCGCGACGGCTGGAAGGACTTCTACCGCGCCTGCCGTGAGGCGAGCGCATGAGCGAGCGTAGCGAGCGGACAACGAACAGGTGCGGGCCGGTGCTGCTCGGGGTGCGGCATCACGGCCCCGGGTCGGCGCGGGCGGTGCGGGCCGCCCTGGATCAGTGCCCGCCCGACGCGGTCCTGATCGAGGGCCCGCCGGAGGCGGACGCGCTGGTGCCGCTCGCCGCCCAGGAGGGGATGCGGCCGCCCGTCGCGCTGCTCGCCCATGTACAGGACGATCCCGGCCGCGCGGCGTTCTGGCCGCTGGCCGAGTTCTCCCCGGAGTGGGTGGCGATGCGCTGGGCACTGGAGCGCGGCGTCCCCGTCCGCTTCATCGATCTGCCCGCGGCCCACTCCCTGGCCATGGGGGAGAAGGGAGAGACCGCCGATGGGGGGACGGCCGACGGGAATCCTGCGGCCGGCGCGGACGCCGACGGCGAGAAGCAGGGCGTCGGCAAGGGGGACGCCGATGGCGCTCACACCGGAGGCCCGGTGGCCCCGGCCGACGGGCCCGGTGAGCAGGAGGCTGCCGCGGAGGCCGATGTACGGGTCGATCCGATCCGGGTGCTGGCCGAGGCGGCCGGGTACGACGATCCCGAGCGCTGGTGGGAGGACGTGGTCGAGCACCGCGCGGGGCGGGCGGGAGCCGGGAGCGGGGGAGAACCCGGTGCCGATGCGCTGGCTCCCTTCGCGGCGCTGGCGGAGGCGATGGGGGCGCTGCGCGAGACGTACGGCGACGGCGGACACGACCGCGACCCGGTGCGCGAGGCCCATATGCGGCTCCGGCTGCGGGCCGCGCGACGGGAGTTCGGCGACGGTATTGCCGTGGTGTGCGGCGCCTGGCACGTACCGGCCCTGGCCCGCCGCACCACCGTGGCCGCCGACCGGCAGCTGCTCAAGGGCCTGCCCAAGGCGAAGGTGGCGGTGACCTGGGTGCCCTGGACGCACCGACGGCTCTCCCGCCACAGCGGTTACGGCGCCGGAATCGCCTCGCCCGGTTGGTACGGCCATCTCTTCAGCGCCCCCGACCGCCCCGTCGCCCGCTGGCTGACCAAGGTCGCCGGGCTGCTCCGGGAGGAGGACTACGCCGTCTCGTCGGCGCATGTCATCGAAGCGGTGCGGCTCGCCGAGGGGCTGGCCACGGTACGGGGCCGCCCGCTGGCCGGGCTGACGGAGCTGGACGACGCGGTCCGGGCCGTCATGGGGGACGGCTCCGACGCCCCGTCTTCGCTGATCCACGACCGGCTGGTGGTCGGGGACGTACTGGGCGAGGTCCCGGACGACGCCCCCGCGGTACCGCTGCAACGGGACATCGCCCGCAGCCAGCGGACGCTGCGGCTCAAACCGGAGGCCCGGGAACGGGAACTGGAGCTGGACCTGCGCAAGGAGACCGACGCCGGCCGCAGCCGTCTGCTGCACCGGCTCCGGCTGCTCGGCATTCCCTGGGGCGAACCCACCCGCTCCCGCGGCAGCACCGGCACCTTCCGGGAGACCTGGCGGTTGCGCTGGGAGCCCGAACTGTCGGTGCGGGTCGCGGAGGCCGGTATCTGGGGCACGACAGTGCTCTCGGCCGCCACCGCCAAGGCCGCGTCCGAGGCGACCGGGGCGGCCACGCTCGCCGAGGTGACGGCGCTCGCCGAGCGCTGTCTGCTCGCCGAACTACCCGACGCCCTCCCGGTGGTGATGCGGGCGCTGTCGGACCGCGCGGCCCTGGACGCGGACGTGGGCCACCTCGCCCAGGCGCTGCCCGCCCTCGTGCGGTCCGTGCGCTACGGCGATGTGCGGGGCACGGACGCGGCGGCGCTCCGCGAGGTGGCCATGGGCCTGGCCGAGCGGGTCTTCGTCGGGTTGCCGCCGGCCTGCGCGGGCCTGGATGCCGACGGCGCCGCCGAAATGCGCGGCCATCTCGACGCCACCCACCAGGCCGTCGGCCTCCTCGGCCGGCCCGGGGCCGGACAGGCGGGCGGCGACCCGGCCGGCCAGCCGACCAGCCAGCCGGCCAGCCATCCGACTGGCCGGCAGACCGGACCGCACACTGGCCGGCAGCTCGACCAGCCGACCGGTCGGCAGACCGGAGCGCAGCACCTGCGGACGCGGTGGGCCGGAGTGCTGCGGGCGGTGAGTGAACGGGACGCCGTACCGGGGCTGATCCGCGGGCGGTCGGCCAGACTGCTGCTGGACGAGGGCGAGTTGGGCGACGGGGGCGCGGAACGGCTGATGGGGCTCGCCCTCTCGCCGGGCACCCCGCCCACCGACGCCGCCGGCTGGATCGAGGGATTCGTCGGAGGCGGGACCGGCGGGGACGGCGGCATGCTGCTGGTCCATGACGCGCGGCTGCTCGCACTGGTCGACGGCTGGCTGACCGGTGTGCCGGACGCCGCGTTCACGGACGTCCTGCCGCTGCTGCGCCGGACCTTCGCGGAGTACGAGGCCGGAGTGCGGCGCACCCTCGGCGAACTGATCCGCCGCGGCCCCGCGTCGCCCTCCCACCGTCAGGCAGGTGACGCCCCGGACGCCGCCGCGCCCGGCTTCGGCCCCGGCCTGGACCGCGACCGTGCCGCGGCCGTCCTGCCCACCCTGCGCATGCTGCTGGGGATCGGCGCACACGGCTTTGACGACGAGCGGAACGACGAGCTGAGCGGGGGGCCGAACGACGGGCGGAACGACGCGCTGAGCGGCGGGCCGAACAGCGACCAACCGGACACCACCCGACCGGCCGACGACCTCACGGGGGCACGGACATGACCAGTACGACACCGGACCCGACGGCAACGGCGTTGGCACAGACAGCGACAGCGACAGCGGCAGCGGCAGCGGCAACGAACACCGCCCCGACGGCGACCCCAGACCCGGCGGGCACCACGGCCACGGCAACCACGGCCCCGACGGCGCCCACGGCCACAGACCCAGCTTCCGTCGCTGCCGCCTCCTCCTCCGCCTCCGTCCCCGCCGACTCCGCCCCTGCCACCCCCACCTCCGAAGCCGAGCGGCTGCGTCGTTGGCGGCTGGTGCTCGGTGGTGGCGGTGCGGACGGCACGGGGTGCGAACTACGGGGGCGGGACGCGGCGATGGACGGGGCGCTGGCCTCGCTCTACGGCCGGGAGAAGGGGAGCGGCGGCAAGGCGCCCGGCGGCAGGCGTGCGGCGGGGCTCGGGGCCTCGGCGCCCGGGGTGGCGCGCTGGCTGGGCGACATCCGCACGTACTTCCCGTCCTCCGTGGTGCAGGTGATGCAGCGCGACGCCATCGACCGGCTGGGGCTGTCCGCGCTGCTGCTGGAGCCGGAGATGCTGGAGGCCGTCGAGGCGGATGTGCATCTGGTGGGCACCCTCCTCTCGCTCAACAAGGTCATGCCGGAGACGACCAAGGAGACCGCGCGCGCCGTCGTCCGCCAGGTCGTCGAGCAGTTGGAGAAGAAGCTCGCGCAGCGCACCCGCGCCACCCTCACCGGCGCCCTGGACCGCTCCGCCCGGATCAGCCGGCCGCGCCATCGTGATATCGACTGGGACCGCACGATCCGGGCGAACCTCAAGAACTACCTCCCGGAGTACCGCACGGTCGTCCCCGAGCGGCTGATCGGATACGGCCGCGCGGCGCAGTCGGTGAAGAAGGACGTGGTGCTCTGCATCGACCAGTCCGGTTCCATGGCCGCCTCGGTCGTCTATGCCTCGGTGTTCGGCGCGGTGCTCGCCTCCATGCGGGCCCTCGACACCCGGCTGGTCGTCTTCGACACGGCGGTGGTCGACCTGACGGACCAACTGGACGACCCGGTCGACGTCCTCTTCGGCACCCAGCTCGGCGGCGGCACGGACATCAACCGTGCGCTCGCCTACTGCCAGTCCCGCATCACCCGCCCCACCGAAACCGTCGTCGTGCTCATCAGCGACCTCTACGAAGGCGGTATCAGGGACGAGATGCTCAAGCGGGTCGCCGCGATGAAGGCGTCCGGCGTGCAGTTCGTGACGCTGCTCGCCCTGTCCGACGAGGGGGCGCCCGCCTATGACCGGGACCATGCCGCGGCTCTCGCGGCCCTGGGCGCCCCGGCGTTCGCCTGCACCCCGGATCTGTTTCCGGACGTGATGGCGGCCGCGATCGAGAAACGGCCGCTGCCCATACCGGACATGGCGGAGCAACGGTGACAGGAACCCCCGGGGGACTTGCGTGGCACCTGGCTCCTCATGCAAGGATCAGGCCATCGCTCGATCGCCCGCGACGCGCGTGACACCGGGGCTGTGTGCCTGGGGTGTCCCCGTCCGTATGGGAAGGTCCCCCCTTGTCTGCTGTGCTCGCTCTGCCTGCCGCCGTGCGCCTTCCGCGCACGGTGGCCGTGCGGCGTGCGCTGCTGGCCGGGCTCTTCCTGGTGGGCTTTGTCGCCCTCGGCTTCGCCTTCGGTCCCGGCGCCCATGCCGACGACCGCACGCGGACAGCGGATCTGTCCGGGGTCTCGACTCCGGCCGGGCCCACGGCCGAGGCGTCCACTCCGGACCGGGCCGCCACCCGGGACGGGGCGGCGAACCGGCTGTCCGGTTCCGGAGCCGCCCTTGAGCGGCAGCGCAAGGCGTCCGGCGCGAAGCTCGCCGAGCGCACCCACTCCGCCTCCGGCGCGGTGGCCGAGGGCGTACGGCCCGCCGCCGAACAGGTCGCGCCCGCCACCGGCCGGATCACCGAACCGGTGAGCCGGGTCGTACGGGAGATCGGGGAGTCGGCAGGCGCCGGACTGCCCGTGCACCTCCCGTCCGGTGAGCACGCGGAACGCCCCGGAGACGGCACGACGCACCCGCACGGCCGTACGCCGGGCGATGCTCAGCCGGGCCGTCAGGGCACCGCTGCCACGGTCGGCGGCGCTGCTGCCGCCCAGGCGTCGCACTGCGCCGCCGACGTGCAGGAGACTGCCGCCGGGCACCGCCCGGCCGCCGTCCACGAGCAGCAGGACCCGGGCCACCACGACCTTCCGGGCCAGTGCCCGCAGGCCCCGATGGTGCCCAGCTCGCACACCGCCGCCGGTGACGGCCACGGCCCCCGTGGCGGCGACCAGCACACCACCGCTCCGGTGGACCCCCTGCGCTTCCGGCTGCTGCCCGGTGGCGTCCGCACGGCCGATGGCGCTCCGACGCGTCGGCGTGCCGAAGAAATCCTCGAATTCCCGGGCTAGGGCAGACCGCTCCGCGTCTGTAACTGGACCTGCCGCGCGGGGGCGGGACAGGTCTGCCCTTTCACCCTCCTGAATTCGAAGGACATCACCTCCATGCGCTCGAACATTCGCCGTTCCATCGTCGTTGCCGCCGCCGCCACCGGCCTGTGGGCCCTGGGCTCCGTCGCCGCCAACGCCGCCGAGCTGCCCGTCGGTTCGGACCTGCCGGCCACCGGCACGGTGACCGACACCGCCAAGCAGCTGCCCACGGGTGACGTGGCCGGCACCGCGAAGAAGACGGCCGGGACCGTCACCTCCACCGCCAAGAAGACGGTGGGCAAGGCCACCGGCGCCCTGGGCGGCGGCGTGTCGGCCCAGGACCTGCCCACCGGCGAGCTGCCGCAGGTCGGCGGGGTGACCGGGGCGCTGGACGGTGTGCAGAAGCAGGTCCGCGGCGCCGGTCTGCCGAAGACCGGTGAGGTGCAGAAGGCCGCCGACCTGAAGAAGGCCAAGAAGGCCGCCAAGGCCGTCAAGAAGGCCGCCAAGGCCGCCGACCTCGGCAAGGCCGGCCGCCTCACGAACGGCACGCTGCCCTCCGTTCCGTCGCTGCCCGCGACCCCGGGCGTCCCGACCGCCCACCTCCCCGGCACCCCGGCGCTGCCGAAGGCCCCCGCGCTGCCCAAGGCGCCGGGCTCGGCCGACAACCTGCTGGCCGGTCTCGCCGGTGCGGGCATCCGCCCCGAGCAGCTGGCGAAGCAGGCCCAGGGTGTCCTGGCCACCGCCCGTCCGGCCATCGACCAGACGGCCTCCGACGTGCTGCCGCCCGTCGCCCGCCGGGTCGTCGTCAAGGTCGTGCCGGTTGCCCAGGGTGCGGTCGGCGGTGCCGGTCAGCTCGCCGGTGACGCGGCCGGCCAGGCGACCCCGTTCGTGATCACGGTCGGCGGCCAGGCGCAGCTGTTCGTGCAGGGTGCGGCCGCCGACGCGGTGCCGTTCGCGCAGGGTGTGGCCGCCGACGCCGCGCCGTTCGTCCAGGGGAAGGCGACCGACACCGTGGCGTTCGCGCAGGGTGCGGCCGCTGACGCCACCCCGTTCGCGCAGGGCCTGGCCGCCGTCGTCGTGACCGACGCGCAGGGCACCGCCGGCAAGGCCGTCGCCGGTGTGCAGGGCCTGACCCCGGTGAAGTCCGTGCCGGCCGTCCCCGCCGTGCCGGCCGTCCCCGCCGTGCCGGCCGTCCCCGCCGTGCCGGCCGTTCCCGCCGTGCCGGCCGTCCCCGCCGTGCCGGCCGTTCCCGCCGTGCCGGCCGTCCCGTCCGTGCCCGCGGTTCCGGCCAACGTGACGGACGCCGTCCCGGCCGTCCCGTCCGTGCCCGCCGTCCCGGCCAACGTGACGGACGCCGTCCCGGCCGTCCCGTCCGTGCCCGCCGTCCCGGCCAACGTGACCGACGCGGTTCCGGCCGTCCCGGCCAACCTGACCGACGCCGTTGCCGTTCCGGCCCTCCCGGCCGTGCCCGCCAACCTGACTGACGCCGTTGCCGTTCCGGCCGTCCCGGCCGTCCCCGCCGTCCCGGCCAACCTGACCGACGCCGTTGCCGTCCCGGCCGTGCCCGCCAACCTGGCCGACCTGACCAACGCCGCCAACATCCCGGCGCTGCCGGCCCTCCCGGTCCAGACCGTCTGAGGCCTCGGGCCGACACCACCGGCTCATCGGCCGCGGCGGCGGCCGATGCCGGAACACCCATGAACAGCCGGGCGGACCTCTGTGGGGGAGGGCCGCCCGGCCTTGGTGTATCCACCGCACCTCATTCGTACCGCGACGTGCCAACGGGCTTGCAGAAGCTAAGTGTTGGGGTATGTGTTGGGCTACGTGCGGGGCTACGTGTGGGGCACCCGCAACCGTCCCCAGCTGACCTGTCCCGGCACCCCGTCCGCATCCTCGCCGTGGAAGCCGAGCTTGCGCTGCCAGGCCGCGTACGACTTCCGGTCCGCCTCGGTCCACTCCGGACCGGGGCCGACTTCGTAATGGCCGCAGTCCTCGGCCACCAGCCGCGCCCCCATCGCCGTGATCACCGGGCTGCGGGCCCCGGACCGGAAGAAGCCGCTGCCGGGGAACGGCTCGTACGCCGGCTGCTGCGGCTCCGGCGAGCCCTCCGCCGGCTTCGCCAGCCGCTTCTTGATCCGGCCCCGCAGGCCGTCCATCGTGATGCCGCGCGGATCGACCTTCCCCGGCTGCCACTCCTTGTGCCCGATCACCGAGCGCTCGCTCCAGCCGTGCGCACGGCAGATCGCCGCCGCGGCCTTCTCGACGGCGAGCTTCTGCGCCTCGGGCCAAGGGTCCTTGCCATCGCCGAGGTTGATGCATTCGAAGCCGTAGAAGTGGCGGTTGCCGTCGGTGTCCGCCTCGTCGTCCGGCGGCAGCTCCGCGTCCTCGTTGACCACCGCACGCAGGACGTCGCCGTCACCGAGCCCGGCGTGGTTGGCACGGCCATTGCCGACGAGATGGACCTGGCCCTGTTTGTCGATCACGCCGTGGCACAGCGGCCCCGGCAGGTCGGAGCGCCCGTCGTAACACAGGTCCACCGAGCTGTCGGTGCCCTGTGTGGCGGTGTGATGGATCATCACGCCGTTCATCGGGCCCCAGGGGCCTTTGGCGTTCCGGTTGTGCTCACGCCAGTCGCGGACCTCGTGGACCACCAGGCCCTCGTCGCGCAGCGCCGCGACCAGCTTGCTCGCGGTCAGGGGAGTGGCCATCGGCCCGTACCTCCTACGTCGACCGCGGCTTCGGCCGCCGCGGTGGTCTGTGCCCTGCCCGGCACCGGACCCGCCGCGCCGTACGTCGCTTCCGGCGCCGAGTGCGAGGGCGCCGAGAAATCGAGAAAGGGGGAACGGGAGGGACGGGACCAAGCCTGAAGTGTGTGACTCCTGATGCGTTTGTATCCGTAGGTGCTCAAGACAGTGTCCGAAGCGGGAAGTTGAAGGGTCAAGAGGCCTTTTCGGACCCGATGGCGGGGGTCCGGTGAGTGCGACTCGCGGCTGCTTCCCCGCGGATTCCCGTGCCGTCGGAACCGGAATCGCCGGAGGCGGGGCGCACAGAGGCGACCGGGAGGAGGCCGCGAAGGATGCGCGATGTGCGCATGCACGCCGAGTGACAACCGGGCCCTCGTACGGCGGGGCGGGCGGCCCCTGATCGTGAAGATCTTCGGGGAGGTCGAAAACCGGGCGACGCAAACAGACTCACGGCAAACCGGCCGACGGCAGGCAGACTCACGGCAAACCGGCCGACGGCATTCAGACCCACGGCAAACAGACCCACGGCAAACAGACCCACGGCGCACAGGCCCGCGGCGAACCAGCGCACGGCGAACCGGCGCACGGCAAACCAGCTCATGACAAACCGGCCGACGGCATGCAGAAATCCCGAGAAGGCGTAACTTGGCCAAAAGATCTGTGATGGTAATCACCGCTGGAGTGTGATCTGCGATTTAGGGCCTCACGTCCTGCGGCGATAACCTGCGAGACGGACATGCCGCGTATCCGGTCACCGTGTACGCCTCCCTCAGTGACAGCGCCGTCACGTTGCCCTTCGCGGCACGCCCATCGCAGACAACGAACCGCGATCACTACGGCGATTCTGAGAAGACAAGGGACGGACGCGCGTGGACCTGTTCGAGTACCAGGCGAGGGACCTCTTCGCCAAGCACGGTGTACCGGTGCTGGCCGGTGAAGTCATCGACACGCCTGAGGCGGCGCGCGAGGCGACCCAGCGGCTGGGCGGCAAGTCGGTCGTCAAGGCGCAGGTGAAGGTCGGTGGCCGCGGCAAGGCCGGCGGCGTGAAGCTGGCCACCAGTGAGGACGACGCGGTCGAGAAGGCCGGTCAGATCCTGGGCATGGACATCAAGGGCCACACGGTCCACAAGGTGATGATTGCCGAGACGGCTCCGGAGATCGCCGAGGAGTACTACGTCTCGTACCTCCTCGACCGCACCAACCGCACCTTCCTGGCCATGGCCTCCGTCGCCGGCGGCATGGACATCGAGGAGGTCGCGGCCACCCGGCCCGACGAGCTCGCGAAGGTCCCGGTCGACGCCAACGAGGGCGTCACGATCGAGAAGGCCCGCGAGATCGTCGCCCAGGCGAAGTTCCCGGCCGAGGTCGCCGAGCAGGTCGCCGAGGTCATGGTGACCCTGTGGAAGACCTTCGTCTCCGAGGACGCGCTCCTCGTCGAGGTCAACCCGCTGGCCAAGGTCGCGAGCGGTGAGGTCATCGCCCTCGACGGCAAGGTGTCCCTCGACGAGAACGCCGAGTTCCGCCAGCCGGAGCACGAGGCCCTCGAGGACAAGGACGCAGCCAACCCGCTCGAGGCTGCTGCCAAGGCCAAGGGCCTGAACTACGTCAAGCTCGACGGCCAGGTCGGCATCATCGGCAACGGCGCGGGTCTCGTCATGAGCACCCTGGACGTCGTCGCCTACGCCGGCGAGCAGCACAACAACGTCAAGCCCGCCAACTTCCTCGACATCGGTGGCGGCGCCTCCGCCGAGGTCATGGCGAACGGCCTGGAGATCATTCTCGGCGACCCGGACGTCAAGTCCGTCTTCGTCAACGTCTTCGGTGGCATCACCGCCTGTGACGAGGTCGCCAACGGCATCGTCCAGGCCCTGGAGCTGCTCAAGTCCAAGGGCGAGGACGTCAACAAGCCCCTGGTCGTGCGCCTCGACGGCAACAACGCGGAGCTCGGTCGCGAGATCCTGTCGAAGGCCAACCACCCGCTGGTGCAGCGTGTGGACACCATGGACGGCGCGGCCGACAAGGCCGCCGAGCTGGCTGCTAAGTAAAGGACGAGGACACAACAACCATGGCTATCTTCCTGACCAAGGAAAGCAAGGTCATCGTCCAGGGCATGACCGGTGCCACTGGCATGAAGCACACCAAGCTGATGCTCGGTGACGGCACCAACATCGTCGGCGGTGTGAACCCCCGCAAGGCCGGCACCAGTGTCGACTTCGACGGCACCGACGTGCCCGTCTTCGGCTCGGTCGCCGAGGCGATGGAGAAGACCGGCGCCGATGTGTCCGTCCTCTTCGTGCCGCCGGCCTTCGCCAAGGCCGCCGTCGTCGAGGCGATCGACGCGGAGATCCCGCTGGCCGTCGTGATCACCGAGGGCATCGCGGTCCACGACTCCGCCGCCTTCTGGGCGTACGCGAAGGCCAAGGGCAACAAGACCCGGATCATCGGCCCGAACTGCCCCGGCCTGATCACCCCCGGCCAGTCCAACGCCGGCATCATCCCGGGCGACATCACCAAGCCCGGCCGCATCGGTCTGGTGTCCAAGTCGGGCACGCTGACCTACCAGATGATGTACGAGCTGCGTGACATCGGCTTCTCCTCGGCCGTCGGCATCGGTGGCGACCCGGTCATCGGCACCACCCACATCGACGCCCTCCAGGCGTTCGAGGCGGACCCCGACACCGACCTGATCGTGATGATCGGCGAGATCGGCGGCGACGCCGAGGAGCGTGCGGCCGACTTCATCAAGGCCAACGTCTCCAAGCCGGTCGTCGGCTACGTCGCGGGCTTCACCGCGCCCGAGGGCAAGACCATGGGCCACGCCGGCGCCATCGTCTCCGGCTCCTCCGGCACCGCCCAGGCGAAGAAGGAGGCCCTGGAGGCCGCCGGCGTCAAGGTCGGCAAGACCCCGTCGGAGACCGCGCGGCTGGCCCGCGAGATCCTCGGCGGCTGACTGCTGCCTCCCGGCCCCACCGCCGGATCAGACGCACGCCGTCCCTGACGGCCGTCATCGATACCGCCGGACTCCCGCCCTTGTGGCGGGGGTCCGGCGGTGTGCGTTCCGGGGTGCAACCGCGCTGTGCCGAGAAAGTCCGCTGCCCCGGTGTGACACACCGGGACAGCGGACTTTCTCGGCACAGCGCCGGCGGGATGCGTCCTCTCCGAGCTGGTCGGGCTCGCAGAGGTGTTCTTGGCTCATGTCCGGGGCAGCGCCGGGTGGTCAGCCGATGGGGTTGACGAAGGTGGCCGGGTGGGTGGCGCCGGTCTGGTCGACGAGCGGGCCCCAGGGCCACTTCAGGGTCAGCGAGGTGGTCTCGTTCGGCGGGGTGACGGTCACGGAGGCGGGCATCCAGGGGTGCGCCTCGTCCTTCTCGGCCAGGGCGAGGTTGATCGTGAAGTCGGTGCTGTCCCCGGGTGCCAGGGTGATCGAGGTGTGCTTGGCCGACGAGCGGCGCAGCGACCAGCTCTGACCGTTCTCGGACTTGAGGTCCACGCCCGGGAAGCCGCCGATCTTGCAGCTGCTGCTGCCCTTGTTGGTCAGCACGATGCTGGTGGTCGTCGCGCCTTTTCCGTTCGGGTCCGGAGTCGCGTCCTCGCCCGTGGCGAACGCTGCCGTCAGGCCGGAGGTGTGGCAGCGCTGGACGCCCGAGCTCGCCTTGCCACCGCCGCCGTTGGCGTGCGCGCTGCCCGGCTGCTTGGCCGCAGCGTCCGCCTTGGTGTCGACCTTGGCACCGGGGGCCGCCTGGGCGTCGGAGCCCTGCGCTCCGGCGGAGGAGCCCGCACCATCGGCCTCGACGGCGGCCGCGCCCGTGTCCGTGCGGCCCGCGGGCTTCGCGCCGGCGGCGTCCGAACCGGAGCAGGCGGTCAGGGTGAGGCCGGCGGCTGCGGTCAGGGCCGCGGCGGCAATGCGCAGGGTGCGGCGGCGAGCGGTGCGGACGGTGGTGTCGGAGCTCATTTCGGGTCCCCCCAGGACGGTCGGTGTCGTTGTTTCCTCGGTACGTCACCCACTTTGGTCTGGCCCACTATCGAGAAGCTGCCGCTCCGCTAACGACCGGCTAACACGGGCGGCTGACACGGGTGTGAGGAGGGGGAGGGCGCCAAGGGGAGCCCGAAGAGCCAGGCGTGGCCGCCTAGTTGGGAGACACGCAGCGGCTTGCCGTCGGGCACGCCCTAGCGGACGTCGGGGGTCAGCCGGGCCTGCCGGAGCCGCTTCCGCACGGCTGCGTTTCCCTGCTTCCTGATGTCCGCGCCACGGCGCGGGGTCGGTGAGAGACGGGTGTGCGGCGCGGTCGCCAGGGGTCTGTCCGGCGACGGTGTGTAGTGGTCCGGCGTCACGATCATCATCACCAGCGTCGCCAGCGCGAAGAGTCCGGTCAGCCCGACGGCCGCAAGCGTGGTCCGCAGGTCGCTGCGCTCGCTGCCGCTCCGCACGCCCTGCGCGTCGGCGGGGGTCACCTGCTGTGCGGCCGCCAGCCCGGTGATCCCGGCCCGCAGGATCTCGCCCTGCCGGACCGGCTCCTGCCCGCCGAGCCCCAGTTCCGGCAGCCGCTCGGCGAGCCGCTCGCGCGCATGCGTCAGCCGCCCGGCCGCGGCCGGTGTGCTCGCCTCGATCTCCGCCGCGGTCTCGTAGAGGCCCATCCCGAGCCCGTCGTGCAGCAGGAGCGCCCGCCGGTACGGGGCGGGCAGACTCAGCAGCGCCTCCAGCAGCGCACGGTCCGAGGGCTCGCTCTCCTGACAGTGCCTCGGCTTACGGGCGGGCCGCAGCCCCGGGCACAGCCGGTGCCACGGCGTCAGCGCGTACTCGTACGCGGCCGCCCGCACCCACCCCGCAGGATCCGGGTCCACCGCGACCTGCGGCCAGCGCTGCCAGGCCAGCCGGAATCCCTGCTCCACGGCCCGCCGTGCGAGCCGCGGCCGGCCGGTGAGCAGATACGTCTGCTGCGTCAGCGCCGCTGCGTGCCGGGCGTGGAGATCGTCGAAGGCACTGGCGGCCTGCTCGCGCTGGGTCATACAGAGCAGTGTGAAAACTGGCATCACCGGATGCACCGCGACACGTCGGGCATTTCACCAGTACAGGGATGAAAGGTCTCTTGTTGGCAGCATGTCCGCGTGAGCCAGTTGACCGATCGTGGCCCTACGTTGTCCTCGCACGGCCGAGCCGCCGCGCAACGCTCCTCCGCGATCGGCGCGGCCTTCCTCGGCGGTGTGACGGCCGCCGGTCTCGGCCTCGGCGCGCTGGCGGTCGCCGTGCTGCTGCTCTGGGTCGCCTCCCCCGCCCCCGACAGCGGCCCGTCCCGGGCGCTGCATCTCGCCGCCGACCTGTGGCTGATGGCGCACGGCGGCGACCTCGTACGCACCACGGGCCACTCCGGTGCCGCGGCCCCGGTCGCCGTGACCCCGCTGCTGCTCGCCGTCCTCCCGGTCTGGCTGCTCCACCGGGCCGCCCGCCACGCCCTGGCGACCGCGGCCGACGGCCACCCCGGGCCCGGCGCGGACGGCGGCGGCGAGGCGGACGTCAGCCGGGCGGTCGCGCCGCGCACCCTGCTCGGTGCGCTGCTCACCGGCTATCTGCTGATCGCGGCCGGTGCGCTGATCTACGCCTGCACCGGGCGGATGAGTGCCGAGCCCCTCAGCGTGCTGGCCGCCGTACCGGCCACCGCGGCCGCCACCCTCGGCGGCACGGCCTGGTGCCTGCTCGGGCACCCGGGTACCGCACTGCTGCCCGCCTGCGTTCTGCGGGCCGGGGCCAACGTGCCGCGCGGTCTGCGGACCCTCCTCGGCGGCTCCCGGTCCGCCGCCGCGCACCGCGCCGCAGGCAGCGCCCTCGGTGCCCTGCTCGCCGCCGGCGCACTCCTCACCCTGCTCTCCCTGGGCCTGCACGCGGACCGGGTACGCCTGGACCTGCTGCACCTGGCGCCCGACTGGGCGAGCCGCGCCACGGTGCTGCTGCTGTGCCTCTTCCTGCTCCCGAACGCGGCCGTGTGGGGTGCCGCATACGGCCTGGGGCCGGGCTTCACGGTCGGCGCCGGCAGCACGGTCGGCCCGCTGGGAACCGCGGCCCCGTCCGTGCTGCCCCAGCTTCCGCTGCTCAGCGGGCTACCGGACGCCGGACCGGGCAACCCGCTGACCTGGGCGGTTGTCGTGGTGCCCGTGGTGGCGGGGGCGTTGCTGGCCCGCTCGGTGGTCCGCTCCGTGGCCCGTGACGCGGCGGCCTCCGGCGCGCCCTGGTCCTGGTGGACGACCACCTGCGTGGCAGCTCTGGCCGCCGGCCTCTGCGGCGTCGTCCTGGCGGCGCTCGCGGGCCTGGCGGGGGGCGCGCTGGGCACCGGCGCGCTCGCCTCGTTCGGCCCGAGCTGGTGGCGTACGGGCCTCGCGGCAGCGGGCTGGACCGCCCTGACCGGCGTCCCGGGCGCGATCGCCCTACGGGCCTGGCGACTGCGCGCCGGGCGCCTGGAGGACGGGGCCGGTCAGCAGGGCCAGGAGGGTCAGCAGGGCCAGCAGGGTCAGGGGGGCCAACAGGGTCAGGGGGAGCCGGCCGGTACGAAGGGCGGCGGCGCGAAGGACGGTGATACGGACGGAGAGGACCGTACGAGCACGAAGGGCACGGAGGGGGAGGCCCGCGCAAAGGGTCGCGGCCGCGCAAAGGGGGACGGCCGCGCAAAGGGGGAGGCCCGTACGAAGGGCGGCAGCGTCAAGAAGGGCGCAGGCCGTACGAAGGGCGCGGCCCGTAGGGAGGGCCCGGTCGGCGCGGAAGCCGACGGCGGCGCCAGGAGCGCCGGCGGTAGGGACGGTACGAACGCTGCGGCGGACGGAGCCGACCGGGGCGCCGCCGAAGACACCCGCCCCGACACCACCACCACCCCGGCTGCCTCCGGCACCGGTGCCGGTCCCGGCCCCGATGCCGAACCTCATCCCGACGCCGGCACCCTCACGGCGGCCGCGAAACCGGCCGCCACCTCTGCCGCCTCTGTCACCTCAGCCGGCTCGGACAGCTGACACCGGCTGCGCCGCCACCTACTGCTGTGTGCTCAGCCCTACTGCTGTGTACCCAGCAGCGGCCGCAGCTCCTTCGGCAGCAGCTTTTCGCAGGACTTGCCGGACGACTGGGTCAGGGCGTCGTTCACGCAGGTGAAGTAGTCGCGGTAGACGATCTGCACGGTGAAGGTCGCGGCCACCATCATCAGCGCCAGCGACGCGATCACCAGCCCCGCGATCGCCGCGGTGACCTGCGGCCGGGTGGTGCCGGTGCCGGGCGCGGCCGGGGCGCCGGGCTGCGATTCCGGGGCGGGCTGGGTGGTGGGGGCGGGGCGGCCCTCCATGGCGGCGGTGGTGGCCGCGGCAGAGGCCTTCGCGGGGTTCGGCTTGGCGCGCAGCGAGCTGATGCCCCAGTAGATCGCCAGCACGCCCAGCAGCAGGGCGACCTCCGGGAGGCTGAACAGCACGGAGAAGAACGACCACAGACCGGCGAGGAGTGCGTAGCGCGCCCGCCGCTGGGACGGGTCGGTGGGGTCCCAGCGCAGCCCGCCGGGGTTGCCGGAACCACCGGGGCCGCTGTTCTGCTGGCCGTTGCGGCCGCCCGGCCGGGTGCCGAATCCGCCGCTCTGCCGGCCCGGCTGCCGGGGGCTCCACTGGTTGCCCCAGCTCGGTGTCTGCTCGTCCTGCGGGGGCTCCTCCTCGCCGTCGTGGCCCTGGCCCGGGGTGTGGGCGCGGTGGCGCGGGCGCCACTCCTGGTCGGGGGCGTCGGGCGGCGGCGGGGCGAAGGGGTTGTCCCGGTCGGAGTCCGGGGAGGCCGGGGCATCCGGGGCGTCGGGCTCCGGGGACGAGGACGACGACTTGCGCTCACGCGGCAGCAGCACCACCCCGGGGGCGGTGGCGGGCTGGGGGAACCACCCAGCGGTAGCTGGGGGAGGGAGCAGGAGGGCCGCGCGGCGGCGTCGGTCCGTCATCTGGAGTGTGTCTTCCCCTTGTCTCGTCCGTACGCGGGCCTCGCGACCGGCGCCCGGTTACCACGAACTGCATGCAGTCTTACGCCTGACGCTACCTCCCGTGCCCGCCCCCGTCCCGCGGGGGCCGCTCGGTGTGCCGGTATCGTTGCTGACGGTCGGCGCCTTCGTAGGGTTCCCCGGATCTGCGGTACCCGCAGTCTTGTACGACCACACAAAGCACGCGAGATCGGAAAAGAGCCCCGCCGTGGCTTCCTCCCCAGCCCCCGCCCAGCCCTCCCTTCCCCAGGCTCGCCCCGCGGACCGAGCAGGGGAGACCCCCCTCGGCCGCCCGGCCCGCATCGTCGTCCTCGTCTCCGGTTCCGGTACGAACCTCCAGGCGCTGCTGGACGCCATCGCGGAGGAGGGCCCGCAGGCGTACGGAGCCGAGATCGTGGCCGTCGGCGCCGACCGGGAGGCCATCGTGGGCCTGGAGCGCGCCGGGGCCGCGGGGCTCCCGACGTTCGTCTGCCGGGTCAAGGACTACGAAAGCCGCGCGGACTGGGATGCGGCGCTCACCGAAGCGATCGCCGCGTACGAGCCCGATCTGGTGGTCTCGGCCGGTTTCATGAAGATCCTGGGCAAGGAGTTCCTCGCCCGCTTCGGCGGCCGCACCGTCAATACCCACCCGGCGCTGCTGCCGAGTTTTCCCGGTGCCCATGGCGTGCGTGATGCGCTCGCGTACGGCGCAAAGGTCACCGGATGCACCGTTCACTTCGTCGACGACGGTGTCGACACCGGCCCGATCATCGCCCAGGGCGTGGTCGAGGTCCGGGATGAGGACGATGAATCCGCGCTGCACGAGCGCATCAAGGAAGTCGAGCGATCACTGCTCGTCGAGGTCGTGGGGCGTCTGGCCCGGCACGGCTACCGCATTGAGGGACGAAAGGTACGTATCTCGTGACCGCCACCGAAGGTACGAAGCGGCCCATCCGCCGCGCTCTGGTCAGCGTCTATGACAAGTCCGGGCTGGAGGAGCTGGCGCAGGGGCTGCACGCGGCGGGCGTCCAGCTCGTCTCGACCGGGTCGACGGCCGCGAAGATCGCCGGGGCCGGGGTGCCGGTCACCAAGGTCGAGGAGCTGACGGGTTTCCCCGAGTGCCTCGACGGCCGGGTCAAGACCCTGCACCCCAAGGTGCACGCCGGCATCCTGGCCGACCTCCGCCTGGAGGACCACCGCAGCCAGCTGGCCGATCTCGGTGTCGAGCCGTTCGACCTGGTGATCGTCAATCTCTACCCGTTCCGGGAGACCGTCGCCTCCGGCGCCACTCCCGACGAGTGTGTGGAGCAGATCGACATCGGCGGCCCGTCGATGGTCCGCGCCGCCGCCAAGAACCACCCGTCGGTGGCCGTGGTCGTCAACCCCGCCCGCTACGGCGATGTCCTGGAGGCCGTCACCGGCGGCGGCTTCGAACTGGACCGGCGCAAGCGGCTGGCGGCCGAGGCCTTCCAGCACACCGCGGCCTACGACGTGGCCGTCGCCTCCTGGTTCGCCGATGGCTACGCGGCCGCGGACGACTCCGCCTTCCCCGAGTTCCTCGGCGCCACCTACGCCCGCAAGAACGTCCTGCGCTACGGCGAGAACCCGCACCAGGGGGCCGCGCTGTACGTGGACGGCAGCGGCGGGCTCGCGGAGGCCGAGCAGCTGCACGGCAAGGAGATGTCGTACAACAACTACACGGACACCGACGCCGCGCGCCGGGCCGCGTACGACCACGCCGAGCCGTGCGTGGCGATCATCAAGCACGCCAACCCCTGCGGTATCGCGGTCGCCGCGGACATCGCCGAGGCGCATCGCAACGCGCACGCCTGTGACCCGCTCTCGGCGTTCGGCGGCGTCATCGCCGTCAACCGCCCGGTCTCCGTGGCGATGGCCGAGCAGGTCGCCGAGATCTTCACCGAGGTCATCGTGGCCCCCGGCTACGAGGACGGTGCGGTCGAGATCCTCGCCCGCAAGAAGAACATCCGGGTGCTGCGCTGCCCCGACGCGCCGTCGAACCCCGTGGAGGTCAAGCCCGTTGACGGCGGCGCCCTGCTCCAGGAGACCGACCGGCTCCAGGCCGGGGGCGACGACCCGGCCAACTGGACGTTGGCCAGCGGTGCCGCACTGTCCGACGGCGAGCTGGCCGAGCTGGCCTTCGCCTGGCGGGCCTGCCGCGCCGTGAAGTCCAACGCGATCCTGCTCGCCAAGGACGGCGCCACGGTCGGCGTCGGCATGGGCCAGGTCAACCGCGTGGACTCCGCGAAGCTGGCGGTGCAGCGTGCGGGCGAGGAGCGGGCGCGCGGCTCCTACGCCGCCTCCGACGCCTTCTTCCCGTTCCCCGACGGCTTCGAGGTGCTGGCCGAGGCCGGCGTCAAGGCCGTGGTCCAGCCGGGCGGTTCGGTCCGTGACGAGCTCGTCGTCGAGGCCGCCAAGAAGGCCGGCGTGACGATGTACTTCACGGGGACCCGGCACTTCTTCCACTGAGCCGGCACCAGCGCAAAGGGCCGCACCCCGGCTGGGGTGCGGCCCTTTGCCGCGCTGTACCGGAAGGTCAGTAACGCGGCCTGTTGAACCAGTGGTTGCTCTCGTCCTTGGAGACGAAGACCACGACCAGGATGCCCAGGATCGTGTGGACCAGGCCGATCGGGAAGCTGAACAGGCTCAGCATGATGGTGGCGACACCGAAGACGATGGTGCCGACCCGGACCCCGCTGCCGCCGTTGGCGAACTGGAGGGCCAGCGTGATCGCGGCCGCGGTGAAGATCACGATGAGCACGATCACCGCGATCAGCAGACCCTTGCCGATGTTGATCGCCGTGACGTCCTCGGTCTGGGCGTACGGCGAGACGTTGTGCGAGGCCTTGCTGACGCCGCCGAGCCCCATCACCGCGAGGATCAGGCCGATGACGTTCAGCCCGGAGAGCACGAACAGCATCACCCGGGCGGCCTTGGCCCCGCCGGGCATCACCGTCGGGTAGGGCATCTGCATACCGGGCATCCCACCGCCGCCCGGGTACGGGCCGTACTGCGGCATCTGCTGCGGCTGCTGCTGGGGGTAGCCGTACCCGGGCTGCTGACCCGGCTGCTGACCGTAAGGGTTCTGGTTGGGATAGCTCACGAGCGGCGTCCTTCAAGCGTCTTGAGCGGATATCAGCGAAGTAAGCGATGGAGGGGACGGTAAGCCACGAGGGTTCCGTTCTGATCCGCGGGGCGGGGGCCCGCCGGCTTACAGCGCCGCGAAGGCCCCGGTCGCGCTGTTGCGAGGGGGCCTTCGGGGAGTGGTGCAGAGCGGGCAGGCCCCTTCAGGGTCTGCCCACTGACCGGATTACTGGGTCTTGACGACCACGGTGCCGACGATCTTGTCGGCGAACGTCTGGGACTTCTCGTCCCACAGCGGCCACCAGTAGCCGAGACCGCACAGCGGGCCGTCCACGGCGTGGCAGAGCTTGCGCACGAAGGCCATACCGAAGCCGATCGGCTGGCCGGTCGTCTCCTTGACCAGGCGGATGTTCATCGCCTTCTTGCCCGGCGTCTGGCCCGTCTTGCCCTCCTTGGCGCACACGAAGAGGGCGGCGCCGAGCGTGACCAGGCCGGCCAGCGTGATCAGGATGAGGGCGAAGACCGGCATGGCGCTGCTGGACGCCGAGCTGTAGGCGTCCGAGATGCACTGGGTGTCGCCGGGCGCGCAGCTCGACGTGTCGATCGAGGTCGAGGAGGCGGAGCTCGCCGCCACGGCGAAGGCAATGCCGTACAGAATGCCCGGAACCACGCCGATGACCAGGCCGTCGAGGAGGGCGGCGCCCACGCGCGCGCCCCAGCTCGCGTAACCCGTCGGCATGCCCATGCCCGGCATACCGGGCTGGCCGTAGGGGGCCGCCGGCTGCTGCGGGTAGCCGTAGCCCTGCTGCTGCGGGACCTGCTGCTGGGGGTAGCCGTAGCCCTGCTGCTGCGGGGCCTGCTGGGGGTAGCCGTAGCCGGGCTGGCCCTGCGGCGGGACCGGGGGCTGCTGGCCGTACGGACCCTGCGGCGCCTGCGGCTGCTGGCCGTACGGGCCCTGCGGCGCCTGCGGCTGCTGGCCGTAGGGGTTGTTCGGGTCGCCGAAGCTCATCTGCTGTTTTCCTCCGTTGGGTGACTGCTGCACGACGCGGCGTGACGCGGAGGAAAAACAGGATTCACTGGCCACCCCCCGGACGAAGCCTGCGGCACTGCCCGTCAATAGTTCTAGTTGCGCATTCACTCTGTCCAGTCAAGGTCCCCAGCTGTTGTCCAAGTGCAATGATCAATTCCGGCCACGGAGGCTTCGCGCGCCCTGATTGGAACGTCACCGCCCTCATCCGGGAGGATGGGGGCATGACTGCCCAGATTCTGGATGGCAAGGCCACCGCAGCCGCTATCAAGTCCGAGCTCACCACCCGCGTCGAGGCGCTGAAGGCCAAGGGTGTGCAGCCCGGCCTGGGCACCCTCCTGGTGGGCGACGACCCGGGCAGCCGCTGGTACGTCAACGGCAAGCACCGCGACTGCGCTCAGGTCGGTATCGCCTCGATCCAGCGGGAACTGCCGGAAACCGCCACCCAGGAAGAGATCGAGGCGGTCGTACGGGAGCTGAACGAGGACCCGGCCTGCACCGGCTACATCGTCCAACTCCCGCTCCCCAAGGGCATCGACGCCAACCGTGTCCTGGAACTGATGGATCCGGCCAAGGACGCCGACGGGCTTCACCCGATGAGCCTGGGCCGGTTGGTACTCGGCATCGAGGGCCCGCTGCCGTGCACCCCGTACGGCATCGTCCAGCTGCTGCGGCGGCACGACGTCGAGATCAAGGGCGCGCACGTGGTGGTCGTCGGCCGCGGGATCACCATCGGCCGCCCGATGCCGCTGGTGCTGACCCGCAAGTCCGAGAACGCCACGGTGACCCAGTGCCACACCGGCACCCGCGATCTGTCCGCGCACCTCAAGCAGGCCGACATCGTCGTCGCCGCGGCCGGTGTGCCGCACATCATCAAGCCCGAGGACATCAAGCCCGGCGCGGCGGTCCTGGACGTCGGCGTCAGCCGTGACGAGGCGGGCAAGATCGTCGGCGATGTGCACCCGGGTGTCGCCGAGGTGGCCGGCTGGGTCGCGCCCAACCCCGGCGGCGTCGGTCCGATGACCCGCGCCCAGCTGCTGGTCAATGTCGTCGAGGCCGCCGAGCGCGCGGCCGGCTGATCGCGCGGGACCTGAGACCCTTGTCTTTGACAGACGGATCCGGACACCGGAAGGGACTGCCAGCCATGGGTGCCGAAGCGCATTCGGACGGGGCCTCCGAGCCGCAGCGCACCTCGCGCCGCTTTCCGACGCTGACCCGCGACACCGCCCGGCCCGAAGGCGGCGGGCGGGCCGTCTCGGGCGGCTTCCCCGCGCCCGCCCGGCAATGGCCGCTGCTCACGGTCATGGGCGGGGTGGCGGCCGGGCTGCTCCTCGTGGCGCTCGACGCGTTCCGCATCGGAGCCTTGGTGATCGGGCTCTCCCTGCTGGCCGGGGCGGTGCTGCGGTGGGCGCTGCCGTCGGTGGGGATGCTGGCCGTGCGCTCCCGCTTCACCGACATGGCGACGTACGGGGTGCTCGGCTTCGTGATCGTGATGCTGTCCCTGATGGTCCAGCCCAAGCCGTGGATCCACATCCCGTTCCTGGACGACATCGTCCACTTCACCGTGCGCTGAGCTTCTCCGTGCGTTTGAGCTTCACCATGCGCTGAGCGCTTCGTGACGGCGGCCCGTCCTCTCCTCCGGGAGAAGGCGGGCCGCCGCTGTGCTGTGCCGGGGTACCGAACGGGGGGCGGGGCGGCGCACGCACCACGGCGGAGGCGGCGCGGGGCGGGCCGTGCGGCCCGTGGGTGTGCCACCGGCCGTGCTTCCACCCGCCGGTGCCGGGCCCTGACCGCCGCCGCGCGGAAACGGTAAAACGGCGAAACGGAGGTCGCGTCCGCGCCATCATCGGCGGCACAGGGGGCTCAGGGCCTCGGGGGAGAACGAACGCGTATGGGGTGGAACATGTCGCGTTGGAAAGGGCTGCCCGCATCACTGGACCACCGGGTGCGGCACCTGATCGTCCAGTTACGGAGGTTGAAGGACCACAGCGGGCTGAGCCTGGCCGCGCTCGCCGCCAGGACCTCGTACAGCAAGTCGTCCTGGGAGCGCTATCTCAACGGCAAGAAGCTGCCGCCGCGCGCTGCCGTGGAGGCGCTGGCCCGGGTCTGCGAGGCCGATGTGCCCCGGCTGCTGGCGCTCCAGGAGGTCGCCGCGCAGGCCTGGAACGCGGAACGGCCGGGGCCGCCACCGCAACCGGGGGCGGAGCGGGACGGGCCGTACGGGCGGGATGGGCAGGACGGGGAGAACGGGGGAGACGGGCGGCACGGGCAGGACGGGGGAGACGGGCAGAACGGCCGGGACCGGCAGGCCGAGCAGACTGAGAAGGCCGAGAAGGCCGAGAAGGCCGAGAAGGCCGAGAAGGCCGAGAAGGCCGAGAAGGCCGAGAAGGCCGTCCCCGCCACCGCCGCACCGTCCGCGTCCGGCCGCAGCATGCCGCTCGGGCCGCTCCTCCTGGGCGCGCTGACCGTGCTCGTCGCGGCCGGTGCGGTGCTGTTGGTGGCCCGGCTCTGGCAGGACGCCAACGGCATCGGGCGCGGCGCGGGCGCCGCGATGACCACCGGGGGCACCGGTGTTGCACCGGCGTTCACCCACCGCCCGGGGGAGGCCTTCGGCTGCCATGTCCAGCGCCGGGCGGGCGCCCTGTATGCCGGGCACAGCCGTACGGACACCGCGGTCCTGGGCAGCGGCGCGTCGGGCTGGGACGTCGTCGAGGCACAGTGCCTGCTGCGCCACCAGGGCTACGACCCGGGCGGGGTGGACGGCATCGTCGGCGGGAGGACCGTACGCGCCGTCAAGCGCCTGCAGGCCAGGTTCAAGCTGCCCACGGACGGGATCGTGGGCCCCGACACCTGGAAGGTGCTGCGCCGGTGAGCGGGCCCGGCAGCGGGCTGCGGGACGGGGTCGAGAACTCCCGGCTGGCGGAGAGACTGCGGGAGTTGCGGCGCCGTACGGGGCTGACCCTGGCCGCGCTCGCCGAGCGGACGCCGTACAGCAAGTCGTCCTGGGAGCGCTATCTCAACGCGAAGAAGCTGCCGCCGCGGGGCGCCGTCGAGGCGCTGTGCCGGCTGGCGGGGGAGCCGCCCGGTCAGCTCGTGGCGCTCTGGGAGCTGGCGGACGCGGCCTGGAGCGGACGCGGCCGGTCGGGCGGGGCACGGAGCGGGACGCGGAGTGGGGTGCGGAGCGGGGCCGGGGACCCGAGCGGGGGTACGGAGCGGGGCCGGGGCGTGGCGCAGCGCCGGAGCGTCGCGCCGGGCGAGGGAGCGGTCGGTGTCGCGGCCGGTGCGCGGCGGGAGGTGCCTGGCCCGCGGGCGAGCGTGGTTGAGGAGTCGGTGGCCCCGGCGGGCGGCGGCGATCGCGCGACCCCGGCACGGCCGCCGCAGCCCGCGCCGCAGCAGCAGCCGCCATCACAGGCGTCACAGCCTCCGCCACAGCCGTCGCCTCCGACACAGCCGTCGCGCCGGGTCGCGGCCGCTGGCGCCGGGGCCTGTGCCGGTGTGGTGGCGGTCGTCGCGGCGCTGGTTTTCGGGGCGGCGGAGGGGGCCGTCGGCAGCGGCCCGGTGGACGGTGCCGCGCCCCGGCCCTCCGAGGTGACCGGCTGCCGGGCGACGGCGTGCGACGGCAAGGACCCGGAGTCGATGTACTGCGAGCTCCCGGGGGCGGCCCGGACGCCCTGGGAGCGAACGGCCGCCCGTGGGCAGCGCGTTCAGATCCGTTACGGCACGGCGTGCGGCGCGGTCTGGGGCCGGCTCCGTGACGGCCGGGTCGGGGACCGCCTCGAAGTGTCGGTGCCGGGGGCGGAGCCGCGGTCCGTGCGGGTGGTGGACCGCTTCGACGCCGAGGGGGATCTCGTCACGCCGATGGCGGCGGCCCGCGGGCCGGAGGGCATCCGCCTGTGCCTCTATCCGGCGGGCGGCGCGGCAGAGGAGTGTTTCTCACAGTAGGCCCCGGAGGGAAGTGCGTGGGCTGTTCTTGTCAGGAAACGTACGGAAGTCGTACGGACTCCGGTCGAAATGCGACACTGTCGGGGCCACGGGGCGCGCGGGTGGGTGACGTATGCCCGCATCCCCGCATGCCCCCGTGGGCCCGTGAAGGGAACTGCCGTCCTGGCCGGGGGCGTTCCCGCGGGGAGCAAGGAGGGCGGGCCGGGGGAGCCGCCCTGTCGCACGTGCGGGGGGATAGGGGGAGGCAATGCCTCGCTGGAAGGCGCTGCCGGAGGAACTCGACCCGCAGGTCGCGGAGTTCACCGGTCAGCTGCGCAGGCTCGTGGACCGCAGCGGACTGAGTGTGGCCGCCGTCGCGGACAGTACGGGCTACAGCAAGACGTCCTGGGAGCGCTATCTCAACGGCCGGCTGCTGCCACCGCTGCGCGCGGTGGTCGCGCTCGCCGAGACGACCGGCGCGCATCCCTCGCATCTCACCACGCTGTGGGAGCTTGCCGAGCGGGCCTGGAGCCGGGCCGAGATGCGGCAGGACGTCACCATGGAAGCGATACGGGTGGCGCAGGCGCGGGCCGCGCTCGGGGAGTTCGGGACGGAGCCGGCCGAGGACAAGCCGTCCGCGAAGGCCGCGAAGTCCCCTGCGAAGTCCGCGAAGTCCGCAAAAGCCATGAAGGGCGCGAAGGACGCGAAGGGCGTCCAGGCCGCGGAGCCGCCCCGGACGGCGCAGTTGCCGCAGGTGCCGCGGGGCACCGAACTCCCGTCGAGCGCGGACTTTCCCCAATGGCCGGCGCTGGCGGAGCCGTCCCCGGTTCCGGCCGTGGCACCCGCCGCACCCGCCGCACCCGCCGCACCCGCCGCACCCGCCGCACCCGCCGCCCCCGTACACCGGCGTGCCCGCCGCGGCCGGCCGGTCATGTTCGTCGTCGGGGCGGTCGGCGCGGTGCTGGTGGGCGTCGCCGCCGTACTGCTGCTGAATCCGGCCGCCGGCCCGGAGAAGAAGGCGGCTGCCGCCTCCGCGGCCGCGCCGAGCGAGAAGCCGGTGCTGCCGGCCGGGGTGCACTGCACCGGGGCGGGCTGCGTGGGCAAGGACCCGGAGAAGATGGGCTGCGGCGGACCGCATGCCGTCACCCCGTCCCGCGGCGTGGCGGGCCGCGCGGTGATCGAGGTCCGCTACAGCAAGGTCTGCCATACGGCCTGGGCGCGGATCAGCCGTGCGGCACAGGGCGACCAGGCCACCATCAGCGCCGGCGGCCACAGCGCCACGGCGCAGGCCGAGCGGGACGGCGATGCCTACACCCCCATGGTCGAGGTGACCGGGGACCCGGCGAAGGTCGCGGCCTGCGAGACGACCGTGGCGGGGGTGAAGAGCTGCGCCCGTCCGGTTCCGGCCACGTCCACCGGCTCAGCCGGGGAAGCGCCGAGCGGGTGAGCGACCTGCCGCGCACGTTCCGGCTCGCCCAGCCCGCCGGGGACGACACCAAGTAGCCGACCCACCAAAACCGGGCCGGGCGCCCCGCACACTCTGCGGGGCGCCCGGCCCGTCTCCTTCGTCGCCGTTGGACTGCCGACGCGGCGCGGCGCGTGGCCGCCGCTACGTAGCAAGCGACGGCGCTCATGCGGCGGGAGGCGTTCGGCTTCCCGAACTGGGCGGGCGTTCTCGTGTAAGCGGATCTCCGCCTCAGAGGAATCACTCAATGAACGACCATCGGAGGATCGAGTGGCGCAATTTCCCGATTGAAGAACTCTGTGAAATCTTCCCCTTGGCCGTAAAGCGCATCGAAGCCGGCGGAAGTTTCATCAATCGCCACTGGATCCACGATCCGATTGGCTCCCGCCGCGTTCCCATCGTCGTCGTAAACCACCTCATACATGACCTCGTCGCCAAGGATCACGACTTCTGGCACAAGGTGATCGACTTCGATATCTGAGATATTGCGGGCATCCATCACTCGAATATTATCGCCCAGTTCTACCCGTAGGCGAAGTACGAACAATTCCCACTGTACGTACGGTGCAACAGGGAACTCCACTACACGAAGCCGACGCTCCAGAATCCCGAGATCAGCAGCCTTCTGGAACTGACCAGCGTAGACTTCACGCTTCTCCTCAATCAAGGAGAGCGCTCTATTCCACTCGCCGGCAGCAAAGGCTTCCCAGCTGGGAAACCCTCGCTCCTTGAAATTCTGCCCACGCTCAAGCTTCTTCAAGAAGCGGATGCCGCTCTCATGATGGCGACGAAAGTCCCTGTGGTAGCTTGGCCGATCCAAATGCTCTGAGGTAGTTCGCTGGAACGCCTCAAACACTTGGGATATCCGGCTTCGCCGCGACCATCATGCTCCTCGGGATGACCACGAGTCGTTCGTCGTCGCCTACCGATACACCTGCCGGAAGATTTTTTCCGAGCGAGCCTGTCAGATCTCTGCCGATGATGGCGACATCCCCATTTTCTAGCTCCCAGATGTCGGGGCAGTCGGGATTATCTGTGGTATGCCCTAACTCCTGCGGGGATTTCCCCAGCCGCCTTTTAAACCGCGTTGTAGGGTCAGCTTCCCAAGGTCTGGCCACAACCACTCCTGTCCTTCGGACGTTCCAGGGCGTATCGAGCTTAACGCCTGAAGCTTGAGGCAGCCAGAGCAAACACTGATGCTACGCAGGAAAAATGGACGATGGCATATGCCAGGGGAAAATCCCATCGAGGGTCGCTTGTCTGTTCAGTTTGGTGGTGCAACGATGCTGACCTTGAGTTGCCGCACGGTCCTCACGGCCTCGATGGTCTACCTTATGGAGTAATAGTAAAAATTTAGAGCAGTAGCATTCAACTGGGGGGAGCTATGGATCCAGAATTAACATCGCTCACACAGGCCGCTGGAACCACCTTGGTCACTCTGATGGCAACTGAGGCCTGGCAGCACACACGCGATGGATTAACTCGCCTGTGGCAGCGTCTGCAGCCTGACCGGGCGCAAATTGTTTCCGATGAATTGGACGCAAGTCGCGAAGAAGCGCTGCGCGCCCACTCGGCAGCTGACCAAGAGATGCTGAGTGAATTGTCCTTGCAATGGCAGGGATATCTCCGCCGGCTGTTGCTCGCCCAGCCAGAGGCCGTAGAGGAGCTTCGCAGGTTGCTTGACGAGGTCGGTTCGGAAGCCGCTACGCATGCTTCACGGATCACTCAGCACGGAACTGCATCCGGGCGAGCACGGGTCTACCAAGCCGGCCGAGACGTGCACATCAATGAACGATGAGAGGTCCGATGGACGGCCATGCCGAAGATGCCGGTCGCGTCTACCAATCATCGCGTGACCAACACATCAGCGAGTACCACTATCACGGCAGCGATGACCCTGGCTTGACCGGCCCGGACTCAGTTCGACGCCCGGCGGTGGGCCGAGCACCCGTGGTTCTGCGCGACCGCGCCGAAGTGCTCGATCGCTTACGGGCGAGTGTCGCGGAAGCGGAAGGAGGTGGCGGTCAGGCCTTCGTTCTTCACGGCATGGGAGGCTGCGGCAAGACCGCTGTCGCGCACGCCTTCTTTCAATTCGCTACGGAGGTCGGCGGTCGTGTTGGTCTGTGGGTGAACGCCTCCGACCGTGCGAGCCTGCGCTCCGGCATGCTCGCCGTTGCCGCTGACCGTGGTGCCACAGATGGCGAGCTATTGGCTGCTCGCAACGGCCTGCGTCCTGGAGCCGACCTCGTGTGGGAACACCTCGACCGATCCGCTGAGCCGTGGCTGCTGGTACTGGACAACGCAGATGATCCCGAGATTTTGGGGGATGGAAGCTGGCTGCGTACCAGTCCTGGCGGCATCGTGGTGGTCACGACACGTCGTGCGGCTGCTCGCTGGTGGCCAGGAGCGGAGTTGCAGCATATCGGGGTACTACCGCGGGAAGACGCTGCACGAGTGCTATGCGACCTGGCGCCGCAGAGCGGCACGTTGAAGCAGGCTTCGACAATCGCAGACAGACTCGGTCGACTGCCGCTCGCGCTGACGCTGGCCGGGGGCTTCCTGTCCCACCAAGTCCTCGACCCCTGGACGATGGACGCCTATGGCCGGCACCTCGACGAGGAAGGAGAGCGTGTCGAGCTCATCGACCAAGGAGCTGAACTCTTGTCGGATGTAGATCCACGTCACCTGGTAGGGCGTACTTGGCAACTCACGCTCGACGCATTCGAAGCACGCGGTCTACCCGAGGCAGTGACACTGCTTCGCCTGCTTGCCCGTTTCGCTTCGGAGCCACTGCCACTGACCCTGCTGAATCGCCCTGAAATCAGGGGTGTCCTCCCTCGGGCTCGCACTGAAACGGCACTGCGAGCGTTGGTCGACCAATCGCTTACTGAACTGGTCAACGTTGGCGTGCGGTGTGTTCAAAGCCACGGTGTACTGCTCGATAGCGTCGCTTCCGCCACGCCATCGGACTCGCTTGCCAATCTCAACTCGACAGCTTGCCGGCTGCTGGACGCCGCGATTCCCCAACTCCCTGATGCCGGCCCGGAAGAGCCACAGCTGCGGCTACTCAGCCCCCACGTCATCGCCTTGTTGCAGCGTGCTGCGACTTCCGCAGCAATGGCCGATTTGGTGGGTATCGCGACTCGCTTGGCCACTGCCCTGCACCGTACAGGGGACTACCTGTCCGCCTGGGAGACTGCCCATAGCGCGGTATCGCTTTCGGAGCACACGCTCGGTTCGGAGCACCGCTTGGTTTTGGCTGCGCGTTCCAGGTCTGGCCGAGCACTGTTCCGGCTGGGAAAGTATTCGGAGGCCGAGCCGCTGCTGCGCCAGGTCCGAAGCGATCAGGAGCGGCTGTTCGGAGCCTACGACCCGGACACTCTGGACAGTAGCCACGGACTTCAACTAGTGCTTGGAAACCGTGGAAAGAAAGCGGAAGCTCTGTCCCTGCTCCATGCCACGATCGCAGGCCGGCAGTCGGCACTCGGGCCTGCACATCCATTGACGCTGCGTTCCCAGGCCAGTCTGCTGACGATGCTGTCGACGGCCGAACTCGAAAGGGAAGACAACTCCGCATTGCTTTCCTTGCCGTCGGAATGTGAGCGGCACCTCGGCCCGGAGCACACAGTCACGCTGGGAGCAAGACACAACCATGCCTGGGCGCTTTACGTACTCGGGCACTTCGGCGAGGCCAATGAGGAGATTCGGCTGGTCGCGGACACGTATGAACGTCGATTTGGGTCCGATTACCCCATCGCGCTTTCGGCGCAACAGCTATACGCTCGAATTCAAGATGGCCTCGGACACTTCGAGGCAGCAGTAGGCCTTATGAATGACGTCGTGGAAAGGCGGACCAACAGCCTCGGAGCTGACCATCCTTTTACAGTTGCCAGCAGGAAGGTGCTGGCTGAGCTCAAGGAGAATCGGCGAACTGCGCCCTGATTCATATCGGCGGCTCCTACGGGATGCCGCCGATGAGGCAGGGGCGATTGGCGCAGCGGGTGGGCGTGGGTCGCCTCGTCAGGGCGTAGCGGTCGTCGGAGGCGACGACCAGCAGGCGGCCGGCCCCCGGTTGGGCGAGGCCGAGGCCGGTGGAAAGGGCGTCGAACGGCGGTGGGCGTCAAGCCCTGGCGCGGGGCGCCGACGGGCCGGGCGCCGGGCCCGCTGCCTGCCCGGGCCTCCTCCCGGAGGTTGTCCGAAAGACAGGGGGCATGCCCGCCGCGATCCCGGGCAGGCGACGGATATCCCCCCACGGGTGTGGCACAACTCGGCGGCCGCCCGTATCCCCCCTCCTTGAGCGGGTGGCCGCCGCCTCCGCCTGCGGGAACCGCGCGGAGCGCCTGCCACACCATGGGATGCGCGCACGGACGGCCGTACGGATGCCCCGGGGCAACCCGGTGAGGTGTCCCACACCGGGCCGTCGCCTGGGCCGGGCGGGGGTCCGATAGCCTGACGGCCGGGTCTCTCGATACCAAGAGACCTCGCTAGCTGGGCAGGGACACCCACCGCCACCCATGGTGGTCCAGGGGCTTGCCCCCGGAATAACACCGCGCAGGAGATCGCCATGACCCGCACTCCCGTCAATGTCACCGTCACCGGCGCCGCCGGCCAGATCGGTTACGCACTCCTCTTCCGCATCGCTTCCGGTCATCTGCTCGGCGCGGACGTGCCGGTCAAGCTGCGCCTCCTGGAGATCCCACAGGGTCTGAAGGCCGCCGAGGGCACCGCCATGGAGCTGGACGACTGCGCCTTCCCGCTGCTTCAGGGCATCGACATCTCGGACGACCCGAACGTGGCCTTCGACGGTGCGAACGTGGCGCTGCTCGTCGGCGCCCGCCCCCGTACGAAGGGCATGGAGCGCGGCGACCTCCTGGAGGCCAACGGCGGCATCTTCAAGCCGCAGGGCAAGGCCATCAACGACCACGCCGCGGACGACATCAAGGTCCTGGTCGTCGGCAACCCGGCCAACACCAACGCCCTGATCGCCCAGGCCGCCGCGCCGGACGTACCGGCCGAGCGCTTCACCGCGATGACCCGTCTGGACCACAACCGCGCGCTGTCGCAGCTCTCGAAGAAGACCGGCACCCCGGTCTCCGAGCTCCGCAAGCTGACGATCTGGGGCAACCACTCCGCCACCCAGTACCCCGACATCTTCCACGCCGAGGTCGCCGGCAAGAACGCCGCCGAGGTCGTAGGCGACCAGAAGTGGCTGGCCGAGGACTTCATCCCGACCGTCGCCAAGCGCGGTGCGGCGATCATCGAGGCCCGTGGCGCGTCCTCCGCCGCCTCCGCCGCGAATGCCGCCATCGACCACGTCCACACCTGGGTCAACGGCACCGCCGCCGGCGACTGGACCTCGATGGGTATCCCCTCGGACGGCTCGTACGGCGTCCCGGAGGGCCTGATCTCCTCCTTCCCCGTCACCACCAAGGACGGCAAGTACGAGATCGTCCAGGGCCTGGAGATCAACGACTTCTCCCGCGAGCGCATCGACGCGTCCGTGCAGGAGCTGGCGGAAGAGCGCGAGGCCGTCCGCGGTCTCGGCCTCCTCGGCTGACACACCGCCGCGGCCGTCCCGTCCGGGCGGCACCGCAGCACCACCCGAGCCCGCACGGTCCGCAACGGCCGTGCGGGCTCGGTCATGTCGGCTGGGCCCGTAGTTCCCTCTCGTCGGCCTCTCGGTCATCGTCCGCCGCCACGGGCAGGCGCGCGCCCCGGCTGTCTGCGACGCGCAGCACATTGCCGAAGGCCTGCGCGGTCGCCCGCAGCGCCAGCCGCAGCGCATGTTCCCCGGCCTTGCGGTCGTCCAGTACGGCCACCGCGCCCTTGAGGACATCGGCACCGTCACACAGTTGCTCCGCCTCGATCTCATCGGCCAGCCGCGACAGCACGCTCCCCGCTCCGTCCGCCGACAAGAAGCACGGTTTCCCGCCCTCGCTCTCCCACGGCAGCAGGCGCAGCCCCGGCATGTGCGCGGGGACGGCATCCCGGTCGTAACTCATGCTCAATGACTCCCAGAAGTTGGTTGCGGAGGAAGGCGGCGCAGTCGGCCGAACGACCCGTTACGTTGGGTGTGTTCAGCGTTGCGCCCCGTAGTGCGGGTCGCAACGTCTGACGCGTGACACTCGCCATCTGGCACCAAGGGGGATGCGGTGAGCCGACGACGACGCAATGCAGAGAGTGGACCGGCAGCCACCAATGCCGCCGTGTTCGGGGAGGTCTTGCGGCACTTCCGGGAGGCGGCGGGCTTCACGCAGGAGGAGTTGTCGAACAAGATCCCGTGCGACCGCTCGCAGGTGGCCCGCGTGGAGGCGGGCACGCGCGTCCCGCAGGACACGTTCGCCAAGCAGTGTGACGAACTGCTGGGGACGGGTGGAGTGCTGCTGCGGTTATGGGGACGGATCGACTGGTATCCGGAGGTGCAGCATCCGGACTGGTTCGAGCGGCGGGCGGAGATGGATGCGAAGGCGGTGGCGCTGCGTGCCTATCAAGAGCAGGTCATCCCGGGTCTGTTGCAGACGCCGGACTACGCGCATGCGCTGTTCAGCCGTCGCATCACCAATGCCGAGAAGGTGGAGGAGCGAGTCCGGGCGCGACTGAGCCGACAGCAGCGCTTCCTGGCTGCCAACGGCCCGTTGTACGTGGCCGTTCTGGACGAGAGCTGTTTGCGCAACGTTGTGGGCGGCCCGGAGGTCATGCGGGACCAGTGTGCGCACCTGTTGAGCGTCGGGCAGTATCCCAACATCCGCGTGCAGGTTGCCCCTGCCGACCGTGCCGAGCTTCGGCGGCCCAAAGCCTCGATGGCCCTGATCGCGCTGCCAGACGGGGCATGCTGGCTCTACTCGGAGTCGCTGGACCGTGGCCATTTCAACGACGATCCGGCCGTCTATGCTCGCCACGGCCAGACCTATGATGTGCTCAGGGCGGATGCTCTGTCAGCCCCCGAATCCGCCGCTCTGATCGGCGACTTCATGGAAGGGTACGGGGATCATGGACAAGCACCAGCTGAGCACAGCGATATGGATCAAGAGCAGCTACAGCCACGACGATGGCGGCGACTGCATCGAAGTGGCACTCACCTGGATGAAGAGCAGCTACAGCGATCGCGACGGCGGCAACTGCATCGAAGTAGCCCCCGGTATCCCCGACGCCGTCCCCGTTCGTGACAGCAAGGACCCGCACGGCCCCGTGCTGGTCTTCCCGACGGGTGGCTGGTCATCCTTCGTCGCGGCGCTCAAGAGCGGGGAGTTCCCCGCGGCCGTCTGACCCGCGTGGCGACCTTGTGTTATCGCGCTGACACGGAACGCTCCGCTCCCCTATGCTGCGGTTTCCGTACCGCCGCGGCCGGAACCGGCAGCCCGTCTGTCCAACAGGCCCGCAGCGACGGCTCGTTGATGTGGTGTTTTTGGGGGAGCGAGACCGATGACTCGGACAGATGTGCCTGCGCAGCCCGGTGAACCCGGCGGCCCGGGGCGGTTACGGAAGACGCCCGGCGGCACCCCGCCCCCGGCGCAGCTCCCCCCGACCCCGCCGGGCGCCAGCGAGGCCACCCGGCTGCTGTGTGCCGGGACCTACATGGACGACGCCTTCCGTGACGCGGTCATCGACGAGCTGTACGTCCACGAGGAGCGGTTCGCCGCGCCGTCCCTGGGGATCGACGCCGCCCGCGTCCTCGCCCACGCGCTGCGCGCCCGGCGGCTCCAACTGGGCTGGGCGGCGGGGATCCTGCTGCTGTGGATCGTGGCCCTGCCGCTGACCTCCGGTCTCGCGGCGCTCTACCTCTTCCCCGTCATCCTCATGGCGCTGGGCCGCGTGGTCCGCCGGGCGCCGATCCCGCAGGTGGCGGCCCGCTTCCTCTCCTTCGTGCTGCGCTGGTACGGGCGGCTGACGCTGGCCTTCTTCGTTCTGTCGCTGCTGCTGGTGGCGGTGTTCGGCGCCGGGATCGGCATCCTGGGCGTGGGATGGCCGTTCTCCTCGCTGTTTTCGGACGACGCGTCCGGCTCGTTCTACGGCAGCGGGGCGGGATACAGCTCCTACGGCTCCGGCCTCGGCACCTCGTACGGCGCAGTGAGCGGTGTCCTGTCCGCGGTGTGGGTCGCGCTGCTGCTGCCGCTGGCCGTGGCCGTGCTGGTGGGTCTGCAACGCGGGCAGTTCGCCCGGGTGCTGGCGCGCGAACTGTCCCGGGAACGCTTCCCCGACGTCATGTCCGACCCCGCCGAACGGTCCGAGGGCTACCGCTTCCGGCGGCTGCGGGACCGGGTGCGGATCGAGCAGCACGGGCCGCTGGTGATGTACCGGGCCGCCGACCCGTTCTGCGGCGCCGGCTACCCGTACAAGACCTGGTCGCTGTCCGTGGAGCTGAACCCCCGGGCGGACCGGGAGGCCGAGCCGCTGGACAACAGCGCCATCCTGGCCCGGATCGTGCCGCTGGTGGCGGCGCTGCGGGTGCCGTCGCCGCACGGTTCGCCCGCGGTGGCGGCCGCGGTGCGCGACCGGCTGCGCGCGATGGAGATCGACGAGTGCGTGTTCCTGCCGGCCGAGGGGCTGCCGAGCCGGGAGGCGGCGCCGTACGCACCGGCGGCGTTCGAGGAGCACCGCGTGCGGGCCGTGGAGGAGGGCGGCGAGACCCGCCGGCACTTCCTGCGCATCCGGGTCGGCGGCTGGAACGAGGGCGTCGTCACCACGCTCTTCGTACGGGTGCACACCCAGGGCAAGATGCTGATGCTGGAGGTCGCGCCGCATGTGCTGTGGCCGCTGCGGCAGCTCTTCCAGGACGCCGACCGGATCGCCCACCAGTACCGTCACCACCACCACTTCGGCAAGGCGGTGTGGGCCCTGGCCCGCACGCCCCGCTCCGTCGGGCACGCCCTCGGCACGCTGGTGAGCGGTCTGTTGTCGGCCTGGCGGCTGGCCACCGCGGGACATGGCGCGGCGCTGCCCGAGGGACCCGGCGCCTCCGTGCGCGAGCTGGGCTCCTACGGGGAGTCCTCGCTCTTCCAGGACATGGATGTCGCCCGTTATCTGAAGACCATTCAGCAGCGGGTGGCGGCCGGGGTGACCACGGCACTGCACGAGGCCGGCTACCAGACCGACGAGTTCGAGCAGCGGATCGTGCATGTCGCCGAGGGCGGCGTCTACGTCGAGTCCGCCCAGGGCGCCGTCGGCATCGGCGACCACAACACGATCACCCACCACTCCACCACCCGGCGCGGCGCCGAGACGAAGGGAAGTGCCAAGCGTGGCAACGGCTGACGAGCGCGGCAAGGGCATCCACATCGGCAGTGTCCGGGGTGCCTTCGCCATCGGCGACCACAACACGGTGACCCATCACGAGGGCCAGGCCGCGCCCGCCGCGGACCCGGCGCAGGAGGAGCTGCTGCGCGCCGTCCGCGCACTGCGCGACGACCTGTCCCGGGCGGTGGAGAGCCCGCAGATCACGGCCCTGAGCGGGGAACTCGCCGAGACCGAGGCGGAGATCGCGGACAGCGGTGCGGCGGGCCCCGGCCGGCTGGCCCGGCTGCGTACGGCGCTCGCGGACGCCGGCGCCGTGGTGGGCCTGCTGGCCTCCGGTGCCGCGGTGAGCCAGGCGGTCGCGACCCTGGTGGGAGGCTGACGATGAAGCGTGGCGGGCAGGCCCGCTGGAACGACGAGACCCAGAGCTGGGAGGACGGCGCCCCGCCGCCCGCGCCCTACACGGGCCCGATGCCGCCCCGGCCGTCCTACACGCCGTCGGCGGGGAGTACGCCGACGGGCACTGTCCCCCCGCCTGCCACCGACCCGCTCCCTGCCAACGACCCGTTACCTGCCCCCGACCCTCTCTTCGCCCCCGCACGCGACACCGATCCGCCGTTCGCCCGCACCCCTGTCCCCGAGCACCTCTTCGCCCCCGCACGCGACACCGGCCCGTTCTCGGCCCCCGGGCCTGCCGCCGACCCGTACTTCGACTCCGCACCTGCCTTCGAGCCCGTACCCGGCCCCCGGCACCGCACCACGGGCCTGGTCGCCGGCGTGGCGGTGGCCGTGATCGCGGCGGCCGTCGGGGGCGGCTATCTGCTCTGGGGGCACAGCGGCGGCGACCCGGCCGCCGCCCGCCCGCCGGCCCGCACCAAGGCCTCCGCCTCGGAGAACACGGCCACCGCCGCACCCACCGGCGCCACGGCCGGCACCAGGACCCCCGCCCCCGTCTCCACCGAGCTTCCCGACGGCTACCGCCTCGTCCACGACAAGAAGGGCTTCACGCTGGCCGTACCCGGCAGCTGGCAGCGCAGCGAGCGCAGGACCGGGGTGTTCTACACCGCGCCGGACGACCGCCGGCTGGTGCAGATCTTCCAGATCAGCGAACCGGACACCACCCCGTACGAGGCGCTGGAGACGGCGTCGCGGGGGCTGTCGGGCAACCCCGGCTACAAGGAAATAAGCCTCGAACCACTGGGGTACCCGGGACCCGGCACCGACGCCACCCAACTGGTCTACGCCTATGACAGCGAGCGTCTCCATGAGCGGGTCAAGGTCGTCGACTGTGCCTTCACCGTCGCCGACGGCCGCCAGTTCGCCGTACTCGTCCTGGGCCCGGAGGCCGACTGGCCGGATCAGGAGTGGACCCAGCAGAACATCCTGCGGACCTTCGTTCCCGGCAGCTGAGCGTTGCCCGCCTCGCACGGCCCGCTGCGCAGGGCCCGCGGTGCGTCACTACCCGGGCAGCTCCGTACGCTCCCACCACTCGTAGACGGGCAGGGCCCCCTCGGTGGTGTGCTTCTGCCGGCTGGTGGCCCGGAAGTGTTCGTAGCCGTTACGGAACGGGATCTTCAGCTCGCTCCCGGGCGGATCGACGGGCACGATCCGCTCGGGGAGCTCGTCGGGGCCGCCTTCGAGCACCGCTTTCACCGCTGTGTCAGCCATGCCTGCATTGTCGTCCGGGCCGCCGCCCACGGCTCCTCCGGTTCGGCAGCGCGGGTGACGGCTGCGGGGATGTCACCTCGGATGTCACATCCGGCGGCGCCGGATCGTCGGGGGAGTGAGGGGACACCCTCAAGGAATCTGAACGCTCCTTTGCTCCAGGAGGCATTGCCATGGCACGCATCTCCCTCACGCCCCGGCGCACACTCACCCTGCGACTGGCGGCGTGGTACTCGCGGCGCACCTACGGCAAGGTGATGCAGCCCGCCCTGGCGCTGGGCCACCACCCCAAGATCCTCCGCTCCTACTTCTCCTTCGAGAACAAGGTGGCACGGTGGAAGGCGCTGGACCCGGCGCTGAAGCATCTGGCGGAGCTGGCATCGGCGGCGACGATCGGCTGCTCGTGGTGCGTGGACTTCGGCTACTGGCACGCCGACCAGCTCGGACTGCCGCTGGAGAAGATCAGCAAAGTGCCGGACTGGCGCGCGCACAAGGAGTCGTTCACGGAGCTGGAGCGGCTGGTCCTGGAGTACGCCGAAGCCATGACCGCGACCCCGCCACAGGTGACCGACGAGCTGGCCGAGAGCCTGCGCGGGCGGCTGGGCGATGCGGCGTTCGTCGAGCTGACCACCATGGTGGCGGTGGAAAACCTCCGCTCGCGCGTGAACAGCGCCATGGGCCTGCGCAGCCAGGGCTTCTCCGACAACTGCGCGATCCCGGCGGCGAACCGTCCGTCCGACGGGGCGGTGTGAGCCGGGTCAGTCCCGGGGGAACTCTTCGGTGGAGAGGGAGAAGTCGGGGAATTCCTCGGTCAAGTCGATCGGCTCGCCGTACTTGAGTGTGAGGTCACGCATGTAGTCGTCGCCCCGCGGGTGAGTGAAGACGCGGCAACAACCGAGGTAAGGGTCAGCGATCACATATACGGGGATCCCGGAGGTGGCGTAGACCTTCCGCTTCGGGCCGTAGTCATTCGCCGCGGTGCCCTTGGAGATGACTTCGGCCACCAACTCGACGTCCTGGTAGCGCCAACGGCCCAGCTCGTCCTTCTCGGCACCGTCGGCGAACTTGGCGATGTCCGGGGCGAAACCGTTCAACTGCCCCGGAAAATCGATCCGCACGTCCGACGTGACCGGGGCGGCCATCCCGAACCGGTCCTCCAGCGCCCGCACGATCCTGCGGATGGTCTGCCAATGGACGTCCCGCTGCGGCGCCGCATGCACGTTCCCCTCGACGATCTCCACCTTGTAGCCCTCGGGGATGTGCATCTGATCCAGCCGCTCGAACAGGTCGTCCAGCTCGCCGCTCTCGGCCATCTCGGTCCTGTCGGTCGGTTCGATGGTCACCGTGCCGCCCCTCCCCGCTGCCGCGCGGGCGCGGGGAGCCGCACGGTCCAACGATACGTATGTACGAACGGTTACGTATCGCACGCAGGGGTCACGTGTTCCCCGCCCCCGATCCCGGCTCCGACCCCCGCAGCCGCTCCTCCAGCGCCGAGATGTCGGCCGTCTCGCCGGGGGCGGGGGTTTTGACGGAGACCGGGGCGTCGTAGTTGCTCATCAGGATGGTGCCGGTCTGGTGGTCGACCTCGGCGGTGAGTTTGAGGGGGTAGTGCTTGCCGTCGATGGCTACGTAGAGGGTCTGGACGGCGCCCTGGGCCTTCTTGATGACGGGGAGTACACGGGCGCCCTCGTGGGTGGTCGGGCGGCCCTTGACGAGGGCGACGGAGGGTGAGGGTGAGCGCGAGGGGGCGCCCGAGGGGGGCTCCCCGGGGGCCACGGCCGACTTCTGGAACGCCTTGAGGTCGCAGGCGGCGGACAGGCCCCGGAGAAAGGCGTCCTTGGTCGTGCCGTGCAGGAAGGTGTCCTTGTACTCCGCTGCCGCGTCGTCGCCCTCCTTGCCGGGCAGCTGGCTCTTCCAGAAGGCGGCGTCCGGCTTCATCCAGACCTGGTTTCCGCGCTTGACGAGCTCGATGCGGCCGAGCTCTCCCTTGCTGATGGCGCCCGTGCAGTTGCCGGCGCGGTCGAGGGTGAGGTCGAGCTTGGTGGGGTCGGCACTGGTCTGGGTGCGCAACCGCAGGGACTTCGCGGCGACCAGTTGCCGGAGGGCATCGTCGGAGATCTGCTGGGCGGATTTGTTCGCCAGATCGCCTTCGCCGCCGTCCGATGCGGCGGCCGCCGCGGCTCCTGTGCAGGCGGCCCCGGCGAACAGGGCCACCCCACAGGTCAGGGCGGTGGTGGCGGTGGCGGCACGCCGTCTGCTGGTCATCTCGGCACCTCCGGTCCCGAGGGGACTGTCCGCCAAGGACATACGGCTATTCAGGGTACGTTCCGGGACATTCGGTCGCACATTGAGTGAGTCGGCTCACTTTCCATGAATGTTTGGGCATAGGTCCGCCGCTTCAGGGGAGGGGTCCTCGTTGCTGGTGACGCCAGTGGTTGCACCAGTGGGAACAGATCGGTAACCGGAAGGCAGAACGACGTGTCGTCAATCGAGACCATTCACGTAGACGGGGTGTGGCTCCCCGCCGCATCCGGCGAAACGCGGGAGGTCCTCGACCCCGCCGACGCGACGACGCTCCAGCTGGTGTCCGAGGGGGGTGCCGAGGACGCCGACGCGGCGGTCGCGGCCGCCCGCCGGGCCTTCGACGGTGGCACCGGTGCCTGGCCCCGTACGGCCGTCGCCGAGCGCTCCGCGCTGCTGCGCCGGGTCGCCGACCTGCTCCAGCGCGACCGCGAGGAGATCGCCCTCATCGAGAGCCGGGACACCGGCAAGACGCTGGAGGAGGGCCGGGTCGACGTCGACGACGTCACCAACGCCTTCCGGTACTTCGCCGACCTGGTGATGAACGAGAGCGGCGGCCGGGTCGTCGACGCCGGTTCGCCGGACGTGCACAGCATCGTCGTGCACGAGCCGGTCGGTGTCTGTGCGCTCATCACGCCGTGGAACTACCCGCTGCTCCAGGCAAGCTGGAAGATCGCGCCGGCCCTCGCGGCCGGCAACACTTTTGTGATCAAGCCCAGCGAGGTCACCCCGCTGTCGACCGTGCACCTGATCAAGCTGCTGGTCGAGGCCGGACTGCCGGCCGGGGTCGCCAACATCGTCACCGGTGCGGGCCTGCCCGTGGGCCAGCGGCTGGCCGAGCACCCGGACGTCGACCTGTTCTCCTTCACCGGCGGCCTGGTCAGCGGGACGAAGGCCGGCGCGGCCGCGGTCTCCGGCGCCAAGAAGATCGCCCTGGAGCTGGGCGGCAAGAACCCCAATGTGGTGTTCGCCGACGCCTGCGCCACCGACGAGGGCTTCGACACCGCCGTCGACCAGGCACTGAACGCCGCGTTCATCCACAGCGGGCAGGTCTGCTCGGCCGGTGCCCGGCTGATCATCGAGGAGTCGGTGCGCGACCGCTTCGTCTCCGAGCTCGCCCGCCGGGCCGAGAAGATCAAGCTCGGCCGGGGCACCGAGGACGGCGTCGAGTGCGGCCCCCTCGTCTCCCAGCAGCAGCTCGACAAGGTCGAGGCCTACGTCGCCTCCGCGCTCGCCGAGGGCGCCCAGCTGCGCTGCGGCGGCACCCGGCCCGAGCCGTCCGACGTCCGCCCGGCCACCGGCTACTTCTACGCGCCGACCGTGCTCGACGGCTGCCACCGCGAGATGAAGGTGATCCGCGAGGAGACCTTCGGGCCGATCCTCACGGTCGAGACCTTCACCACCGAGGACGAGGCCGTCGCGCTCGCCAACGACACCGAGTACGGCCTGGCCGGCGCGGTCTTCTCCGGCGACACCGCGCGCGCCCGCCGGGTCGCCGCCCGGCTGCGGCACGGCACGGTCTGGATCAACGACTACCACCCCTACCTCCCGCAGGCGGAATGGGGCGGCTTCGGCAAGTCCGGCATCGGCAGGGAATTGGGCCCCGCAGGTCTGGACGAGTACCGCGAGAGCAAGCACATTTACGAGAACCTCCGGCCGGAGCCGGTGCGCTGGTTCGCGGGCTGACACCCCGCCCGTCACTTGGCACCACCCGCGCCACGCACATTGCAAGAAGGAGCACCCCCAATGCCTGTGTATGACTACGTCGTAGTCGGAGGCGGAACCGCCGGTTCCGTCATCGCCTCCCGCCTCACCGAGGACCCGGACGTCACGGTCGCCGTCATCGAGGGCGGCCCGTCCGACATCGACCGCGAGGACGTCCTGACGCTGCGCAAGTGGCTCGGCCTGCTCGGCGGCGAGCTGGACTACGAGTACACGACCACCGAGCAGCCGCGCGGCAACTCGCACATCCTGCACAGCCGCGCCAAGGTGCTCGGCGGGTGCTCCTCGCACAACACGCTGATCTCGTTCAAGCCGCTGCCGTCCGACTGGGACGAGTGGGAAGCGGCGGGCGCGGCCGGGTGGGGCGCCAAGAACATGGACCCGTACTTCGGCAAGCTGCGCAACAACATCGTGCGGGTGGCCAAGAAGGACCAGAACCAGATCGCCACCGACTGGATCGAGGCCACCAAGACCGCCCTGGGCGTGCCCGAGGTCGTCGGCTTCAACGACCAGCCCTTCGAGGAGGGTGTCGGCTTCTTCGACCTCTCCTACCACCCGGAGAACAACAAGCGCTCCTCCGCCTCGGTCGCCTACCTCCACCCGCACATCGAGGCCGGCGACCGCCCGAACCTCACGCTGATGCTGGAGACCTGGGCGCACAAGCTGGAGCTGGACGGGACGACCGCCAAGGGCGTCCACGTCCGGACGAAGGACGGCGCGGAGGTCTACGTCGAGGCCGCCCGCGAGGTGCTGGTCTGCGCCGGTGCCGTCGACACCCCGCGGCTGCTGATGCACTCGGGCATCGGCCCGAAGAAGGACCTCGAAGCGCTCGGCCTGCCCTGTGTGCTCGACCTGCCGGGCGTCGGCGAGAACCTGATCGACCACCCCGAGTCGGTGATCGTCTGGGAGACCGACGGGCCGATCCCGGGCAACTCCGCGATGGACTCCGACGCGGGCCTGTTCGTCAAGCGGGACCCGGAGCACAAGGGCCCCGACCTGATGTTCCACTTCTATCAAATCCCGTTCACCGACAACCCCGAGCGGCTGGGCTACGAGCGCCCCGAGCACGGGGTGTCGATGACGCCGAACATCCCCAAGTCCCGCTCCCGCGGACGGCTCTACCTCACCTCCGCCGACCCCGAGGCCAAGCCCGCCCTCGACTTCAAGTACTTCGAGTACGACGAGAACGGGGTCGACTACGACGGCGACACCCTCGTCGACGGCATCAAGCTGGCCCGCAAGGTCGCCCAGGCCGAGCCGTTCAAGAAGTGGCTCAAGCGCGAGGTCTTCCCCGGCCCCGAGGTCACCGACGACGCGGAGATCAGCGAGCTGGTGCGCAAGGCGGCGCACACCGTCTACCACCCGGCCGGCACCTGCAAGATGGGCGCCCCCGACGACCAGCTGGCCGTGGTCGACCCCGAGTTGAAGATCCGCGGACTGTCCGGCATCCGTATCGCCGACGCCTCCGTCTTCCCGACGATGCCCGCCGTCAATCCGATGCTGGGCGTGCTCATGGTGGGGGAGAAGTGCGCCGAACTGCTCCATAAGGCCCCGACCCAGGGAGGTGATGCGTGATGGCTACCACCTCCGCCGGCGCATCCGAGATACCCAACGCCCGCACGTCCGAGGACGCCACCGCCACCGAGGCGTCCGACGGTCGTGAGGTCGTGTTCTCCGTCCGCAACCTCTGGAAGGTCTTCGGCCCCAAAGCCGAGCGCATACCCGAGGACTCCTCGGTCGCCAAGCTGAGCGCCCAGGAGCTGCGCGAGCAGACCGGCTGTGTGGCCGCCGTCCGCGATGTCTCCTTCGACGTCCACAAGGGCGAGGTCTTCGTCGTCATGGGCCTGTCCGGGTCCGGCAAGTCCACCCTCGTGCGGTGTCTGACCCGGCTGATCGAGCCGACCAGCGGTGACCTGGAGATGGACGGCGAGGACGTCCGCGCCATGGACCGCAACGCGCTGCGCGACCTGCGCCGCCGCCGCGCCGCCATGGTCTTCCAGCACTTCGGCCTGCTGCCGCACCGCACCGTCGTCGACAACGTCGCCTACGGCCTGGAGATCCAGGGCATGGGCAAGACGGAGCGCCGCGAGAAGGCCAACGAGATGGTCGACAAGGTCGGTCTGGCCGGCATGGAGAAGCGCCGCCCCGGCCAGCTCTCCGGTGGTCAGCAGCAGCGCGTCGGCCTGGCCCGCGCGCTCGCCGTCGACCCCGAGGTCCTGCTCTTCGACGAGCCGTTCAGTGCGCTCGACCCGCTCATCCGGCGCGATATGCAGGAAGAGATCGTCCGCCTGCACCGCGAGGAGGGCCGGACCATGGTCTTCATCACCCACGACCTCGCCGAGGCGCTGCGGATCGGCGACCGGATCGCCCTGATGCGCGACGGCGAGATCGTCCAGCTCGGCACCCCCGAGGAGATCGTCGGCTCCCCGGCCGACGACTACGTCCGCGACTTCGTCCGTGACGTTCCGCGCGAGCAGGTGCTGACCGTGCGCCGGGCCATGCGCCCGGTCGAGGCCGGCGAAGCCGACGAGGGCCCCGCGCTGGGCCCCGACACCCTGATCTCCGACGCCATCGAGGCGGTCGTCCGCTCCGGCGGTGCGGTCCGCGTCGTCGACGGCGGCCGCTGCCTGGGCATCGTCGACCACGAGTGCCTGCTGAACGTGGTCGCCCGGCTCGACAGCGAGCAGCACGGTGGGGTGGCCGCCTGATGTACGCCGCCTCCACCCCCCGCGGCGCCGTACGCGCCGTCGGCTCCAGAGCTCCCGCGGCCACGCCGCGGGCCCGGATGCGCGCCGCCCTGCTGCGCCACTGGCGCGAGGCCCAGCGCTGCGCCGCCCTGAACATGCCCACCGGCACCGTGAAGCGGGGGCGCGCATGAGCACCACCGCCCCCACCACCGCTACGCCCCGCGTGGCCGACACCGACACCAGGACCGGTCCGGTGCAGGCCCTGCTGCGCCGCCGTGGCCTCGCCAAGCTCCTGGTGCTCGCCGTCGCCGCGGCGGTCCTGGTCCCGCTGGTCCACGCCCAGTGGCCGGGCGCCCTGTGGCCCTCGGACCTGACCGTCGATGTCTCCGGGCCGCTCGGCAAGGCCAACGACTGGATCATCGACAACCGCGACAGCCACTGGCTGTTCGCCTACTTCCTCGGGTACCTCTCCAACGGCATCGTGGTGTCGGTACGCGCCGTCTACCTGGTGCTCCTCGCGGGCGGCTGGGCCGGTGTCGTAGCCGGCGCCGCGCTGGTCGCCTGGCGGGTCGCGGGCGTGCGGCTCGCCGTCCTCACCGCCGCCTCGTTCGGCGTGTGCGGGCTGCTCGGCATGTGGGTGCCGACGATGCAGACCCTTGCCCTGATGGTCGTGTCCGTCGTCTTCGCCGTCGTGCTCGGCATCGTCATGGGGCTCGCCGCGGGCCTGAGCGACCGGATCTTCCGCCTCCTGCGGCCGGTCCTCGACACCATGCAGATCCTTCCGGCCTTCTCCTATCTGCTTCCGGTCTCCCTGATCTTCGGCCCCGGCGTCCCGGCCGCGACCATCGCGACCGTCATCTACGCGGCTCCGCCGATGGCCCGCCTCACCGCGCTCGGCCTGCGTGGCGCCGACACCGGCGTGATGGAAGCCGTGACCTCGCTGGGCACCACCGCCCGCCAGCGCCTGCTCTCGGCCCGTATCCCGCTGGCCCGCAAGGAGCTCCTGCTCGGCCTCAACCAGACGATCATGATGGCGCTCTCCATGGCCGTCATCGCGTCGATGATCGGTGGTGCCGGTCTCGGTGACCGCGTCTACCAGGCGCTCGGCACCGTGGATGTCGGCGCGGCCCTCGCGGCCGGCATCCCGATCGTGCTCCTCGCCGTGGTCCTCGACCGCGTCACGGCCGCCCTCGGAGAGGACCGTCCTGGCGCGCAGTCCGCCGAGGACACCTCGCCGCTGCGCGGCTGGCGCGGCTGGTCCGTGGCCGCCGTGGTGACCGTGGCCGTTGCGCTCGCCGCGCGGTTCGCCGACCGTCTGGACTGGCCGGAGAGCTGGACGGTGGACATCGTCGAGCCGGTCAACACCGCCAAGGACTGGATGGTCGACCACCTCCACACCGGCCTGCCCGTCGTCGGTGGCACCGCCGACTGGGCAGCGCACTTCACCACCTGGATCCTCAACCCGGTCCGCGACGGACTCCAGGGCCTGCCCTGGGTGTTGGTGCTGCTCGTCGTCGCGGCCCTCGCCTGGCTGATCGGCACCTGGCAGACCGCCCTGACCGCCGTCCTCGCGATGGCCGGAATCGGCGTCCTCGGTGTCTGGGACAAGTCCCTCGACACGCTGGCGCAGGTCCTCGCGGGCGTCGCCTTCACGGTTGTCCTCGGCTTCGCGATCGGCATTGCGACCGCCAGAAGCCAGCGCCTCGAACGGCTGCTTCGCCCGGTGCTCGACGTCTGCCAGACGATGCCGCAGTTCGTGTACCTCATCCCGGTCGTCATGTTGTTCGACATCGGCCGGGCCCCCGCGGTCGCCGCGGCCGTCGTGTACGCGCTGCCCGCCGTCATCCGCATCACCACGCAGGGCCTGCGCCAGGTCGACAGCGGCGCGATGGAGGCCTCGCGGTCACTCGGTTCCACCAACTGGCAGCAGCTGCGGCAGGTCCAGCTCCCGCTGGCCCGCCCCGCGCTCCTGCTCGCCCTGAACCAGGCGGTCGTCCTGGTCCTCGCCGTCGTCGTGATCGGCGCTCTGGTCGGCGGTGGCGCGCTCGGCTACGACGTCGTGTTCGGCATCGCGCAGGGCGACCTGGCGACCGGCATGGTGGGCGGCGTGGCCATCGTCTGCCTCGGTCTGATGCTGGACCGGGTGACGCAGCCCACGGCACGCCGGGATCACGGCGCGAAGAAGGGAGCCTGATATGCGAGTTCGTACGCGTGTACTGAGCGCAGTGACCGCAACCGGCGCCCTGCTTGCGCTCTCCGGGTGCGGCGCCGCCGACATGACCAAGCAGGCGTCCCCGTACGCGAACGCGGCGGGCGCCAAGACCGTGACGCTCTCCGTCCAGAACTGGGTGGGCGCCCAGGCGGACGTGGCGGTCGCCGAGTACCTGCTCAAGCACGAGCTGGGCTACCGCGTCGACCGGGTCCAGATCGACGAGGTCCCCGCCTGGGACGCACTCAGCCAGGGCCGTGTCGACGCGATCCTGGAGGACTGGGGTCACCCGGACCAGGAGCAGCGGTACATCAAGGACAAGAAGACGATCACGCCCGGCGGCGACGTCGGCGTGACCGGCCACATCGGCTGGTACGTCCCCACGTACTTCGCGAAGAAGCACCCGGACGTCACCAACTGGAAGAACCTCAACAAGTACGCGAAGCAGTTCCGTACCGCGGAGAGCGGCAGCCAGGGGCAGTTGATGGACGGCTCCCCGTCGTACGTCACGAACGACAAGGCCCTCGTGAAGAACCTCGGCCTGGACTACAAGGTCGTCTTCGCGGGCTCCGAGGCGTCGCAGATCACCCAGATCAAGCAGTTCGCCAAGGCGAAGAAGCCGTTCTTGACGTACTGGTACAAGCCGCAGTGGCTGTTCAAGAAGGTGCCGATGACGGAGGTGAAGCTGCCCGAGTACAAGGAGGGCTGCGACGCCGACCTGAAGAAGATCAAATGCGCCTACCCGCACACGCCACTCCAGAAGTACTTCAACGCCAACTTCGCCAAGAAGGGCGGCAAGGCGGCGGCCTTCCTGAAGAACTTCAAGTGGACCGAGGACGACCAGAGCGAGGTCTCCCTCGACATCGCCGACAAGAAGATGTCCCCGCAGGACGCGGCGAAGAAGTGGGTCGAAGGGCATAAGTCGACGTGGCAGGCGTGGTTGCCCAAGTAGGCGACGTGGCTTGACTCGTGACCCGAGAGGGGGTGCCCGCACGGTGTGCGGGCACCCCCTCTCGCTCTGCCCGACTGCGCCGACTTCTGGCTGAGCGGGCTGCTTTGCGGGCTACTTGAGCGTGTGGCATGCCTTCTTCGCGACATTCTTCCACTGCACGCAGACCAGCGTGCCCTTGCGGAACTTCGGCCCCACGGTGGCCCCCGGCTTGCCCCAGTCGACCTCGGCGGCGTCGGCGCCGTGAATCGCGTGGGCCTTGCGCCAGCTCTGGCCGACGTGGGTCTTGCCGCCCGGCTGCTTGTACAGCCAGCGGGCCTTGCCCGCCTTGTACGGCGACCTGGCCGTCTGGACATAGTTCAGGCCGCGCGCGTCGGAGCCCTTCTTGTTCCAGTAGAAGAAGGAGACCGAGTAGGCGCAGGTCCGGCCGCTCTGCTTGACGCAGCGGACCTCTTGATGCTTGCTGACCTTCGCGGCCGCGGCCTGGGTCCCGGTCTGGGCGTTGGCCGGCGCCGCGGTCGTGACGGCGAGCGCCGCGGTGGCGCCGATGAGGAGCGCCTTCCCCGTTTGCTTCAACACGTGCTGATTACCTCCAGCGGGCATTGCTTGTCCGTTCCCTCAACTCCCGCAGAGAGTAAGGCAACTGACCACCCGCCGGCATCGTACGAAGGGGCAATACGGAGGAGCGGCGTAAGCGCCTCTGTACTGCACCTTTGGACAATGGCGGGGCCTGATCGGCCGCTTCTACGGTGGACGCTGTTCCTTCCAGACCTGTTCACGGAACCAACGAGTCAGGCAACAGGAGATGCTCCATGCGACTTACCCACCGCGCGGGCCGGTCGGTCTGTGCGTTCGCAGCCGGTGCTGCGGTCCTCACACCACTGGCAGTGAGCTCACCGGCTGAGGCAGCCGTGCGCGCCCCTTCCGGGAAGAGTGTCCCGGCCGCGGCCGCCGATGACGGCGTGCACTCGAAGAAGGGGTCGAAGCGCTGCGCCCGGAAGGGCCAGACCGCGCACCTCTTTGTCTCAGCCGCTGGGGAGGCCCGGGTCAGCTGGAAGGTTCCGGGCGGCAAACTGCACAGCCGGTACTACAAGTTCACCCCCGACGGCCTCGAAAGCCCCCCCTTCCCACGTGGCACAAGAACGTGAAGTGGAAGGTGACCAGTACGTACGGGAGGACTCAGAAGAACCTCAGCAAGGCCTACGCGTACTGCAGCACGGACGGCCGCGCCGCCAAGACGTGGAAGACGAAGGTCACTGCGAAGAGGACCGGCACCAAGCGCTGTGGTGCCGGCCAGCAGGTCATGATCTACGACCTGTCGTTGGGGCACGTCCGGCACAAGTTCAAGTACCTGAAGAAGGGCTCGAAGCTGCGCGTCCACGACCTCTCCCGGCAGGGGTACTTGCTCGGCAATCGCGTCACACCGACCGGGCTGCGCAAGGTGAAGTGGGTCGCCAACGCCCACGAAGGGCCGTATCAGCGCGGCGGCGTGATCAAGAAGATCAAGCTCACCTGCGTAAAGAACTGAGGATGTGCGGGGTCCCGTCGATCTCCTTGATCCCATGACGCGACGGTGCCGGGCGGCCCGGGAGAGGGCGCCCGGCACCGTCGCGTTGTCCGTCGCGACAGCCAGGCCGGGTCCAGCTCGCACGTACTGAACAGCAAGCCCTTCGCGGCCGGGGCCGGGGCCGGGCCCGGGTCCCGGCGTTGGGCCGGCGCGCCCCAACTCCCGCAGCGTGTGCGGCAATTGACCGCACACTGATATTGCACGAAGGGGCGATATGGGCGCCTGAGCCGAAGCCCTGCGGGGAGTCGGGCGTTGCCCTTTCGGCCAATAGCGGGGTCTGAAAACCGCCCCTACTGTGGGCGGTGTTCATGTCAAACCTGACAAGAGATTGGACGCGTATGGGACTCCCCCGTCGAGTGGCCACATCGGCGTGCGCACTCGCCGTCGGTACCGCTGTCCTGACGCCGGTGCTGGGCAGCGAGCCGGCGCAGGCCGGCCCCGTGAATGCGGACCCGGCCGCCGCGAAGCAGCCCGCCGCAGTCGTCAAGGCCGGTGGATTCCACTCGAAGAGCGGCACGCTCAACTGCCGTAAGAAGGGCGAGACCGCCTGGATCTGGGACTCGGCGGCCGGTGCCTCGCGGGTGTCGTGGAAGCCCAAGGGCGGCCACCTGGTGTCCCGGGTGTGGCGGCACACGCCCGACGGCATCTCGACGCGGACCGTTCCCACCTGGCGCAAGTCCGTGAAGTGGAAGGTCACTTCGACCTACGGGAACGGGAAGAACCTGAGCAAGGTGTACGGCTATTGCAGCACGCAGGGGTGGCGGGTCGGAAAGGCGTCGGACAAGCTCAGTCAGAAGAAGTCCGGCACCAAGCGCTGCCCAGGGGGGAAGACGGTCTACATCTCCTCCGGCGGAATCGGCAACATGAAGCACCGGTTCAAGTCGACGAGCGGCGGCGCGCTGCACACGCACAACTTCGGCGGTTCCCAGCAGGTCCTCGTGACGGACCGCGCGACCCCGACCGAGATGCGTTCGGTGAAGTGGCGGGTGGAAGCCTGGAGCATCAAGCACAGCATTCCCAATGCCAAGACCGGGACGGTCAAGCTCTCCTGCATCAGCAAGTACTGAAGTCGCGTGACCTGCGTGACCGACCGAGGTCCTGTCGTCCAAGAGGCGATGGCCGGTGCCGCGGGCCGCGCCCGATGATGTATTCGATCCCCTGATCGCGCCGCATTCCGCAGGCGCGGTCGGGGCCACAGGGAACAGAAAGCGGGGACGACATGCGGTTCAACAGGTGCTGACTACCTCCGGCGGGAGTGCAGGCCTTCGTCGCCCCTTCAGTCAACTCCTATGGAGAATAAGGCAGTTGACCGCTCGCCGATATTGTACGAAGGGGTGGCGTGGACGCCTGTGCCGAAACCCTGCGGGGGACCTGGTGTTGCCCTTTCGGTCAATAGCGGGGGCTGGTCGAGCGCCCCTACGGTGGGCGGTGTTCATGACAGAACTGAAAAAGATGGGACGCACATGGGATTTCCCCGTCGAGTGGCTACGTCGGCGTGCGCACTCGCCGTCGGTACCGCTGTCCTGATACCGGTGCTGGGTAACGAGTCGGCTCAGGCCGGCTCCGGCTCCATGAACGCGGGTGCGGCCGCCGCGGCGAAGCCCGCCGACTACCCCACTGGGATCCACTCGAAGAAGGGCAAGCTCACCTGCAAGAAGAGGGGAGAGACCGCCTGGATCTGGGACTCCGCCGTGGGCGCCACACGGGTGTCGTGGAAGGCTGCCGGCAAGAAGCTGGTGTCCAGGACGTGGAAGCACAAGCTTAATGACGTCTCGACTCGGACGGTTCCGACGTGGCGCAAGTCCGTCACGTGGAAGGTCACTTCGACGTGGGGGCACCGGAACAACCTGCTGAAGGCGTACGGCTACTGCAGCACGCAGGGGTGGAGGATGGGCGGGGCGTCGGACAAGCTCATTCAGAAGAAGTCCGGCACCAAGACGTGCCCCGCGGGGAAGACGGTCTACATCTCCTCGACCGGGATCGGCAACATCAAGCACAGGTTCAAGCCGACGGGTGGCGGTGCGCTGCGTACCCACAACTTCGGTAGTTCGCAGGACATTCTGGTGACGGACCGTGCGACGCCGACCGAGCTGCGTTCGGTGAAGTGGCGGGTGGAAGCCTGGAGCATCAAGAAGACCCTTCCTGATGCCCGGACCGGGCGGGTCAAGCTCGCCTGCATCAGCAAGTACTGAAGTCGCGTGACCGACCGAGGTCCTGTCGTCACACTGCCGCCGTCGCCCGAGGGCTACGGCGGCAGTGTGACGACAGGACCTCGTCGTGCGTGGTGCCGGCGTAGGTGACTGCCCGGTATGCATGGCTTCTTGACCACAACGGGGAACAACGGGGAGAGGTGCCGGATCTCGACGGCTTGACGGCCCGCGAGCGCCAGGTGCTGCTGTTGCTCGGCGACGGACTGCCCAGCGGCCCTCTCGCCCGCCGGCTGGGCATAGCCGAGGGCACGGTGAAGCCCCATGCCGCGTACGTCATCGCCAAGTTGGGGCTGCGCATCCGCCTTGAGGCGGTGGTCATCGCTGTCATCCACCACGACGTGCTCTGTCCGGCCGGTGCCCGGTGACATTGTCCTGACGGACACCTCCCAAAGAGACGATGGCGGTGCCTCGGGCCGCGCCCGATGATGTTTTCGACCCCCTGATCGCGCCGCATTCCGTAGGCGCGGTCGGGGCCACAGAGAACAGAAAACGGGGACGACATGCTCATCAAGCGCAGTACTTTCGCGTCGGTCGCGGCAGCCGGCGTTCTTCTCGCGGGGTCGGGCGCGGCCGTCGCCGCCGACGGCGCTCCCGCCGACGGCGCCGCCGCCACGGCGAAGGCCGGCCCGAGCAAGCAGGCCAAGTACCAGCGGCTCCACCAGCTGACCCGCTCCACCACGACGAGCGTCAAGGACTGGCGTCGTACGCGCGAACTCGCCCAGTCCGGGGTCGACCGTTGGGGATTCATCTGGAGCACCGACTGGTGCACGAAGCTCGCGGACAAGCCGGGCGGCTTCGACTTCAGGTTGTCATGCGCACGGCATGACTTCGGTTACCGCAACTACAAGAAAATGATGGGCAAGGAGGCGTTCCGGCACTCGAAGCACGAGCGGCGCGTGGACAAGGCCTTCCTGTTCGACATGAACAACCAGTGCGCCGTGCAGCCGCACAAGACGGACGCGGAGCGCCGGCAGTGCCGGAAGACCGCCAAGGCGTACTACGACCGGGTCAGCGGCTGACGCCGTCCTGATCCCGGGTTCGCGAGGACTCGGGCCGCCTGGGGACTCGCGAACGGTCGCGGGCAGTCGCACACGGTGTGCGGCGGCCCGCGACCGCTTTCCGTCTTTCCGCGCCGCGTTGTCCGACGTGCCGTGGGGCATTCCGTCATCCCTGGGGGCTTTCCGTCGCCCCGTGCGCGCCGGGCGCCTACCCGTTCGGGTGGCGAGTGGCGAACTGCCGCACGGCGCGGTGGCGGGCGCAGAAGGCTGGCAGCCGCCACCGACGAAAGGCTCGTCATGCCCCTGCCGCCGACCTGCCCCACGCCCGACTGCGGCGACCGACTGTGGAAGGACACCACGCACACCGACACCGACTGGGACAACTGGCGCTGGTGGTGCTGCCGTTGCGACAAACAGTGGTACCCGACGGCGGAACAGCTCCAGGAGTTCCGTTACGGGACGACAGCCGGACCGCACCGTGCCGCACACCGGGACCCCAGGCTCGCCCGGCAGTAGGGCGGCCGGGTACGGGCGGGCACGGCCTGTACGGGAGTGACACCCGGGGCTCGGGCGCCGAACGGCGCCTTTCCCGTCACCCCACCCGCAGCAACAGCTTGCCGGTGCTCTGGCGGCTGCCGAGGAGCCGGTGCGCCTCACCGGCCTCGGCGAGCGGGAACTCCGCTGTCACGGGAAGTTCCACGGAGCCTTCGGAAGCCGTACGGAAGGCCCGTCCGGCCAGTGCGCGCAGCGCCTCCGGCGCCGTTCGGGCCAAGGCGAGGATGGAGAACCCCGCGACCGTGCGCCCCCACGGATACAGCTCGGGCTGGCCCACCTGCCAGGGCTCGGCGGAACTCGCGTTACCGAACGAGACCAGGCGGCCGAAGACGGCAAGCGCGTCCATGCTGCGCCGGAAGGTTTCGCCGCCGACGGGGTCCAGGGCGAGGTCGACTCCCCGTCCGCCCGTGGCGCGCCGCACGTCCGCAGTGAAGTCCGGGCCCACGAACACCTCGTCGTAGCCGTACTTGAGCGCATGCCGGGCCTTCGCCGCGTCCGACACCACGCCGTAGACGGCGCCCGCCCCCGCCGCCTTCGCCAGCTGGCCCACGACCGTGCCGATCCCGCCCGCCGCCCCCTGCACCAGCACCGTCTCGCCCGCCCGCAGCCGGCCCACCTCGTGCACCAGGGCATGCGCGGTGGGCAGCACCGTCGGCAGCGTGGCCCCGGTGCGGGGGCTCACGCCCTGCGGCAGCGGGAACACGGTCGCCGCGGCGGTGACGACGACCTCCGCATACGCCCCGCCGTCCGTGAGCGCCGCGACCTCCTGCCCCGGCCGCAGCTCCTCGACGTCCGCACCGACCGCGCGGATCCGCCCGGAGACTTCCAGGCCCGGCCGGAAGGGGAGGGTCTCGACGCGGTAGCCCTCGGCTCGGGCCTTGAGGTCGGCGAAGTTCACACCCGTGTAGGCGACATCGATACTCACCTGCCCGCGGCCCGGCTCGGGAACGTCCCTGTCCACGACCTTCAGGACCTCAGGACCGCCGTACTCCTGGAACTCAACCGCACGCATGACAGCACACGCCCCTCACGACTGTTCAATGGAATGCGAACACTCCGACTGTATGATCTGGATCGAACACTTAGCAAGGGGGCCGAGACATGCCGGACCGCAGCAGCCACCGCGCCGTGCCGGTGCACACCCACCCCGAGGACGTCCCCGTCGAGACCGCCCTCGCCGCCCTCGCCGACCCCGTACGGCTCCAGCTGGTGCGCGAGCTGGCGGGCTCCGCCGACTGGTCGCACAGCTGCGGCAGCTTCCGCGTACCGGTCGGCAAGGCGGCGCTCAGCCACCACTTCGCCGTCCTGCGCGCGGCCGGCTTGGTGGAACAGCGCGACCAGGGCCCCAAGCGCCTCAACCGCCTGCGCCGCGAGGAATTCGACGCCTGCTTCCCCGGGCTGCTGGGCCTGGTGCTGCGGGAAGAGGGCTAGTGGACAGTCCGCACGCCGCGTCCGCATTCTCGCGACGCAGCGGCCGGCGTCACGCTCCTCCAACTCCCTTCTGAAGCAACCCCCTTGGCCGACGTCACCCCGTCCGTTGACTGTCGGTGCCCTGCCCTAAGCTCGCCCCGCATGAGCCTCGACCGCGCTACCAGATGCCGCCACAGCATCACCCAGATCACCCGCATACACCCACCGCCCCCGGCCCACTACACCCGCCGCACCATCGACCAGATCCCCGCCCACGACCCGGCCCGCGCCCGTGCGGTCGTGCGCGAGCTGCCCACGGTGGCCGGGGTGGAAGAGCTGGCCCCGGTGCCGCGCCTGGACGTCCGTCCGCCGACGACCTTCGATGACCTGGACTACGTCACCGTGGGCTGCTGGGGCGGCGTCGTGCAGATCACCGATCCCGCGTTCGGGGAGGACGGAACCGGCTCCTGCAATCTCGACCCGGTCTTCGAAGGGCAGGTCACGGCCCATCCCGATGCCCGCATCATCGGCGTGTGCGAGATGGACTTCTCCCTCACCTACGGGAAGTACCTGGTCCATGTCCCCGGAGCGCCGGACGTGAGTGCGGACGGGTGGGACGAGATGGCCGTCGGCGGAGATCCGGCGGAGGCCTTGCGGGCGTGCGGGACCGGCCCGGAAAGCCCCGGCGCGGAGGGCCTGGACTTCGCCGACCCGGACGGCCCGGACTGGGGCGCGTACCTCGATCGGATCGCCTGCGGCCTGTACATCCCGCTGGCGAACGAGACGCTGAGGGTGTCGGTGTTCAAGGTCTCCCGGCCGCAGGACACCCAGGAGAACATCGAAGAGGTCTGGTACCCGGAGTGACCCGCCGCGGCCCGTCCGTCGAAGGAGTCGCGACTGCCTGAAGCCCGCGCCGTCGTGGGGCGAACGCTGTCACTACGGGACGACCACTACGGGACGACCGGAAGGACGGAACTACTGGCGGGCGGCCGCCCATTCGTCGTGGGTCACCGCGTACTCCACATCGCCGTGTTCCGCGCCCTCGATGTAGTCCGGCCACTCCTCGAAGAACGTCCGGACGTAGTGCAGCCCGGCCTTCTCCAGCACGTGGCGGGACCGGCGGTTGACCGTCATGGTCGTCGCCGTGATCCGCCGCACGAACGGCCCGGCCGGACCGCCGAAGGCCCGCTCGACCACTGCTCGCGCGCCCTCGGTCGCATACCCCCGGCCCCAGGCCGCCCGGCACAGCCGGTAGCCGAGCTCGGCCTCGTCCCGCCCCGGGGCGGCCGGCCGCAGCGCGAACCAGCCGATGAACTCACCGGTGGCCGCCGCTTCCGCCGCCCAGACCCCGAGCGCGGCGGCCGGATCTCCGGGCTTGCCGGACCAGGAGAGGAACTCCGGCAGCGTCCGCTGGAGCACCGTGTCCCGGGCCACCGGACGCCCGGTGTCGATGAAGTGCATGACCTCCGGGTCGCCGTGCAGCGCGACCACCAACTCCGCGTCATCCGCGATGAATCGGCGCAGGGCGAGGCGCTCCGTCCGGAGCGGGGCCGGCGAGGGTGGCATCACGGACGTCCCTTTCCGTCGTTCGCCGGAGCGCCGGGACCTGGTTGCCCGGCGCTCCGGCCGGGACGGCATAGTAGAGCGCAGCCCGACGAGGGACATGACAATTTCGGCGCGCTGCTCGCCCGGCGCAGCCACGTACCGGGGGGACTTCGCTCCATGCCAACCATCCGCCGCTCCACCGCCGCGGTCGCTGCACTGGTCGCGCTGCTCGCGGGCACCGTCACCGCATGCGGCCCCAGTGACGACAAGGCCGCCGCTTCGGGTGTCACCGATCAGAAGGGCCAGGGCAACGGGGGTCTCCAGATCCCCAAGGGCATGCCGACCAGCCTGGACGACCTGAAGAAGTGGCAGGACGGCGGCTGGCAGAACTGGGACAAGTGGGCCCGCAAGGCGTCGGATTTCGCCAACCCGGTCATCAAGGACCACTGGAAGACGGACCGGCTGGCCAAGGCGAAGAACTCGCCGGAGATCGGGGTGAAGGCCACCGGCGCGGGCAGTGAGTTCGACGCCACGGACCCCGAGCCGCGGCCGGTCACCGCCGAGCAGGTCGCCCGCCCGTACCACCGGCACATGGCCCCGGTCGGGAAGATCTTCTTCGACAGCCCGAAGGGCCCGATGGTCTGCTCCGGCACGATCGTCGAGGACCCCGCGCACCCGGGCAAGTCCAACCTGGTATGGACCGCCGGCCACTGTGTGCACTCCGGCAAGCGGGGCGGCTGGATGCGCAACATCGTCTTCGTGCCGTCCTACAACGACAACGGTGTGCCGATGAACCAGGTCAGCGGCAGCCCCTCCCCGCAGGTCACCCCCTACGGCCGGTTCTGGGCCGACTGGATCACCACCTCCGGCGAGTGGATCGACATGGGCAGCGAGGACACCGGCAACGGCGGCTCCGCCTATGACTTCGCGGTGCTGCACGTCAAGCCGGAGAACGGCAGCGGCAAGTCGCTCCAGGAGACCGTGGGCGCCGCCGCCCGGGTCGCGTTCGACACCCCCTCCGCCGACCGCATCGCCTCGCTGGACGCCTTCGGCTACCCCGCGGCGCCGCCGTTCGACGGTGCGCGCATGATGAACTGCCCCGCCCGCCCCGGTCGCCTCGTCATGCAGGAGGGCACGCCCGCCATGAACCGCATCGGCTGCAACATGACCGGCGGCACCTCCGGCGGCGGCTGGTTCGTCAACCACGGCGGCAAGCTGACGCTGGTGTCCAACACCTCGATCAGCTCCAACACCCATACCTGGCTGGCCGGCCCGCATCTGGGCCCGGAGGCCCAGCGGGTCTTCACCAACATCAGCCAGAAGTTCGCGAACCGGTAGGCGCGATCGCGGACGGCCAGGCGGAAGGGGACGGGACGCGGGCCCGAGGCGCGGGTGTGTATGCGCCTCGGCCCGCGCCCGCGCGGAAGTCCGCGCGGAAGTCCATGAGGAAGCCGGCCCAGGCTCCCGGGGAGTCAGTCCGCCTGGAAAGCGCGGGCCAGAGCGAGGCTGTCCTCGAACGTGACGTAGCGGGTGATCTTTCCGCCTTCGACGGTGAAGTGGAAGGCGAACGGCGAGACGAAGGCTTTGCCCGTGGCCTTGACTATCTGCTCCATGTGGCCGAGGGCCACCGCGTCATCGCCGTCGACAAGGATGCGCGACACCGCGAACTCCACCGCTTGGAGATGCCGGGGAAGCGTCTGGAAGAACTCGGCGGCCTCCTCCCTCGTGGTCCGTCGGCCCGTCCAGGGAATCTCCTCCGCACCGTAGATGTGCCATTCGACGTGATCGGCGAACAAGTCGGCCAAGTCATCGATGGCGCCGCTGCCGAGTCGGCGGTAGAACTCGTCGACAACGCTCCGGGTCTCACTCACGGTGGCCCCTCCATGCTCTTGTGGCGGTTGTTCCAGCGGCGACAGCCATGATCAGTGACGCGTTATTCCCCGCGTCGAGCCCGCAGGAACGGGCCATGCCGACGACGCACAGGGGCAGTTGGGTCCTGCCGTACCCGACCGGACCGGGCACAGGATGTCGGGTGCAGCAGGGTGGCTCTTTCCTAACGTGAGTGACGAAAGGGAAGGAGGCCGAGGTGCTGGAACGGTTGAACCAGGCCATGGAGCACATCGAGTGCCACCTTGATCAGCGGATCGAGGTGCCCGACGTGGCCCGGGAGGTGCTGATGTCGGAGTACCACTTCCGGCGGCTGTTCTCCGCGCTGGCGGGGATCCCGCTCTCGGAGTACATCCGGCGCAGGCGGCTGACGGTCGCGGGTGCCGAAGTGCTGGCCGGCGAGCGGACGCTGCTGGAGGTCGCGGTGCGATACGGCTACACCTCGGGTGAGGCGTTCGCGCGGGCGTTCCGTGTCATGCACGGCGTCGGTCCCGGCGAGGCCAGGCGGACCGGCGCGAGCCTGAAGTCCCAGCCACGGATGTCCTTCCGCCTCATCGTCGAAGGGAACAGCAGCATGCAGTACAAGGTCGTGGAAAAGGACGAGTTCCGTGTGGTCGGCAGGAAGGCACGGGTGCCGCTCGTGCATGAGGGGGTGAACCCGGCCATCGCCGCCTTCATCCGGGAGATCGGCAAGGAGACGCTGGAGCGCATCGAGAGCCTGTCCGACCAGGAGCCGGCCGGGATCATCTCGGTGAGTGACAATCTGGACGACAGCCGCGCCGAGGGCACCGAACTCGACTACTACCACGGTGCGGTGACCCGGGCCGCGGTGCCGGAGGACATGGACGCGCTCACCGTCCCGGCCGGGACATGGGCCGTCTTCGAGAGCTCCGGGCCGTTCCCGCAGACGCTCCAGTACCTGTGGCGGGACGTGTTCACGCAGTGGTTCCCGTCCAATCCCTACCAGAGCCGGCCGGGGCCCGAGATCCTGCGCACCCGTCTGTCGCCGGACGCGACACAGGCGGACGCGGAGCTGTGGATCCCCGTGGAGCGGACAGCGGTCTGACAGGAGCGGGCGGGCGGAACGCGGCAGGCGGGTCGTTCGTCAGCCGGATGACCGAGCAGCCGAGGACGTGGCGCAGACATGAGACCTGACCAGCACATCGTGTACCGACAAGCGCTGTCGCAGGACAGGGAACAGGCCGATGCGATCGACGACTCGTTCACCACTGACGCCGTCTATGAAGTGGCCGCGGGGGACCAGGGGTTCGCACTGCGGCCGGTCGCCGTCGATCCGCCGCTCGTCAAGATCTTCCCTCCCGATGAGGGCGACGACGACTCCGCCGGCCTGCACAGGGAAGTCGCCGTCGACGAAGGGAAGGTATGCGGCTTCGTTGTCGTCGGGGTCGAGGAGTGGCATCACCGCCTGGTCATCCACGAGATCGCGGTGGCACCCGCACACCGCGGACTCGGGGTCGGCGCGGCTCTGATGCGGCGGGCCTGCGCGTACGGGCGCCGCCATGGAGCACGGACGGCCTGGCTGGAGGTATCGAGCGTGAACGTCCCCGCCATCCGCGCGTATCAGCGGATGGGGTTCACCTTCTGCGGTCTCGACACGACCCTCTACCGGGGCACGCCGAGCGAGGGTGAGACGGCGCTGTTCATGAGCAGGACACTCGATGCGGGATGACCCCCGGGCGCTTCCGGAACGGTCAGGAGGGCGGCGTCGGAAGCGCCCGGCACAGCGCCTCCAGGGCGCTCGGGAAGGCGCTGTCCGTGGGCGTCGCGTAACCGATGACCAGGCCGTGGCGGGGCGGCATGGTCGCGGCGGGGTGGCGGTAGCCGGAGAGCCCGTCGAAAGCCAGGCCCTGCCATCGGGCGGCGCGCAGGGCCGTGCGTTCGTCCGACTCGGGTGAGCCGTCGGGGAGTTGGAGGACGGCGTGCAGGCCGGCGGAGATGCCGGTGACGGTGAGATGCGGAGCGTGCGTGGTCACCGCGTCGATGAGCTGGTCGCGGCGTCTGCGGTAGCGCTGGCGCATCCGGCGGATGTGCCGGTCGTAGGAGCCGTGGGTGAGGAACTCCGCCAGGGTGAGCTGATCGGTGACGCCCGCCCAGGCCTCGCGTTCGCCCTTGGCCTCCAGTACGGCGTCGACGAGACGGTCGGGGAGCACCATCCAGCCCAGGCGCACCGCGGGGGACAGGCTCTTGCTGACCGAGCCGATGTGGAGGACGCGTTCCGGATCCAGGCCCTGGAGGGCGCCGACCGGCTTGCGGTCGTAGCGGAACTCGCCGTCGTAGTCGTCCTCCAGGAGGTAACCCCCGGTGGTGCGTGCCCAGTTGACGGCGGCCGCCCGACGGTCGGGGTGGAGCGGTACGCCGGTGGGGAACTGGTGGGCAGGGGTGAGGAGGGCCGCGCCCACGTCGCCGAACGCGGTCAGCCCCTCCGTGTCGGCGCCGTGTTCGTCGAGGTCCAAGGGGCGGGTGCGGATGCCGGCCGTGGTCAGGAGGTGACGGTGGAAGGGGAGGCCGTAGGACTCGACGGCGAGGGGGTCGGGGAGGACGGCCGGCAGGAGCAGGCGCAGGGCGTGGGCGAAGCCGGAGCAGATGACGAGGCGTTCGGGGTCGGTGCGTACGCCGCGGGTGCGCGCCAGGTAGTCGGCGAGGGCGCGGCGCAGTTCGGGGCGGCCACGGGGGTCGCCGGGGCCGAAGGCGTCGTTGGGGGCGGCGGTCAGCGCGCGGCGGGCGGCGGCGAGCCAGGCGGTACGCGGGAAGGAGGCGGCGTCCGGCCGGCCCTGGAGGAGGTTGTGCGCGGGGCAGTTCGCCGGGGCGCGGTGGGCCGGGGCGCGGGTGGGCGTCAGCGGCTCCGCACGCTGGGCCACGGTGGTGCCGGAGCCCTGCCGGGCGCTCAGCCAGCCTTCCGCCACCAGTTCGGCGTAGGCGTCGGCGACGGTGTTACGGGCGACGCCGAGGTCGGCGGCGAGTGAGCGATAGGGCGGCAGGCGGGTGCCGGGGGCGAGCCGCCCGGACCGTACGGCGTCCCGCAGCGCCCGGATGAGGACGGCGCGGCGGCTGCCGGGTCCGGTCAGCTCCAGATGCAGATCGGCGCCGAGGCTTTCGGCAGGATTGACCCATGATTCCGGCATGGAAATGCACCCTACAGCCGGTCGCCTGGGCTTCTAGATTCAAGGCATGACGAATACAGCGCAGATCAACGAAGCGGGCACGGGGAACGCGGAGAACGCGGAGAACGCGGGGAACGCGGGGAAGCCGGCGAACGCGGCGGGCTCGGCGCACGGGGCGAGCTCGGCGAGGGGAACGGCCCCGGCGGACGGGCCGGTGAACCGCAGCCCCCGGGTCAACTTCGCCCAGGCCGCCCCGAAGGCCTTCAGGGCCCTGATCGGTTTCGATGCGGCCGCGCGCGAGGGACTCGACCCGGCCCTCGTGGAACTGGTCCAGATCCGTTCCTCGCAGCTCAACAAGTGCGCGTACTGCCTCCACATGCACACCTCCGACGCCCGCAAGGCGGGGGAGAGCGAGGAGCGGCTGCACATGGTCGCCGTCTGGGAAGAGGCGGCGCACTTCTTCACCGCGAAGGAACGGGCGGCGCTGGCGCTCACGGAGGCCGTGACGCTGGTCGCGCAGGGCGGCGTACCGGACGAGGTCTACGACCGCGCCGCCACCCACTTCGACGACGCCGAACTGGCCCGGCTGCTGGCCCTGATCTTCACGATCAACACCTGGAACCGGCTCGCCCTCAGCACGGGGAAGGTACCGGGGACGGACGAGCGGTGACGGCAGCTCGGGCCGGGCGAGCGCTGGCGGCGGCTCGGGCCGGACGAGCGGTGACGGCAGACCGGGCCGGAGGCCGCGGGGCGGGCCCCCTCGGGTGTCCGGGGGCACCGGTTCGTTCGACCGCCCCCTTCGGCCGCCCCCTTCGGCCGCCCCCTTCGGCACTCGGGCGCCGGACCTCAGCGCTCCGCCCCGAGCTCCTCCCGCAGTTGCTCCGCCATCCCTGCCACCGCCGCCATCGCCTGCTGTTGAAGTCCAGGGCCGAAAGTGATCCGGGAGGCGCCCAGAGCGCCGAGTTCGCGTGGTGAAGGACCGTCCGGCGTCACCACGGCGTTGACGGGGATGCCGATACCGGCGGCCAGGTCGGCCAGCAGGGGCGGCGGGGCGAGGATCGGGTAGACGCAGTCGGCGCCCGCTGCCGCGTACATCCGGCCACGGCGTACGGTCTCCTCGGCACCCTGGGCGCCGTGCAGATAGGTGTCGATCCGGGCGTTGATCACCAGCGCGTCGCCCGCCTCGGCGCGTACCTCCGCCAGCCAGTCCGCCTGTTCCAGCGGGTCCCGCAGGGAGCCGCTGGCGTGGTCGGTGTCCTCCAGGTTGCAGCCCACCGCCCCGGCGCCCGCGAGCCGGCCCACCAACTCCTTGGCGGACAGCCCGTATCCGGCCTCCACGTCCGCCGAGACCGGGATGTCCACGGCCCGCACGATGCGGGCGACGGCCGCGAACATCTCGTCGGCCGGCGTCTGTCCGTCCTCGTATCCGAGGGAGGCCGCGATACCCGCACTGGGCGTGGCGAGTGCGGAGAACCCGGCCTCGGCGAACACCTGGGCGCTGGCCGCGTCCCACGGGCCGGGAAGGACCAGGGGCAGCTCGGGCCCGTGATGCAGGGCGCGTAGCGCGGCGGCGGCAGTGGCCTGGGCATGGGCATGGGAAGTCGTCATGAGGCATCTCCGAACGGGGATCGGGCCGCTCCGGCCGGGGTCAGTGTGCTCAGGGGCGCCTGGGCACCGGGGACGAGCGCGCCGAGGGGCAGTCGCGAGGGCGCCGTGATCATGCCTGTCCCGGGGCCATGCGGGTGGACACGCCGAAGCGGTTCCAGGCGTTGATGGTGGTGATCAGCGCGATCAGCTGGGCGAGCTCGGCGTCGTCGAAGTGGGCGGCGGCGCGGTCGTAGGCGGCGTCGGGAACGAAACCCTCGGTCAGGAGCGTGACCGCCTCCGTGAGGGCGAGGGCGGCCTGCTCCTTGGGGGAGTAGAAGGCGGTGGCCTCTTCCCAGGCATTGAGGAGGTAGACGCGCTGCTCGGTCTCGCCGGCCTTGCGGGCGTCCTTGATGTGCATGTCGATGCAGAACGCGCAGTGGTTGAGCTGCGATGCCCGGATCTTCACCAGCTCGACCAGAGCCGGTTCGAGGCCCTTCTTCGCCGCCGCGTCCAGCGCGATCATGGCCTTGTAGACCTCCGGCGCGAGCTTGGCCCAGGGCAGCCGGGGGCCGTGCCCGTGCGCCGCGGGTCCCGGTGCCGCAGCCGCCGTCTGCGTCGCCTGAGCCGCCTGCGAGGTATGTGCCGTCTGTGTCGTCTGTGCTGACTGTGTCGTCATGTCTACGACGCTACGGCGGCAATGGCGCAGCTGTATGGTCCACTTCCATGGAGAATTCCTGGGCCACTTTCGGACGCGATCTGCACCTGGATCTCACCGGCCCCGGCGGGCTGCGCACCGCGCTGCTGGGTGCGCTGCGGGACGCCGTACGGTCCGGCCGGCTGGCCCCCGGCACCCGTCTGCCGTCCTCCCGCTCGCTCGCCGCCGACCTCGGCATCGCCCGTAACACCGTGGCCGACGCCTACGCCGAGCTGGTCGCCGAGGGCTGGCTCAGCGCCCGCCAGGGCTCCGGCACCCGCGTCGCCGAGAGGGTGCTGCCGCGCACCACCCCCGCCGCCCCGCGCGCCCCCGGCCCGGCCGGCCGCGCCGACCAGCCGCGCTTCGACCTCACGCCGGGCACCCCCGACGTCTCCGCCTTCCCCCGCACCGCCTGGCTGGCCGCCGCCCGCCGCGCGCTGACCGCCGCCCCCAGCGAGGCCTTCGGCTACACCACCCCCAGCGGCCGCCCCGAACTGCGCACCGTTCTCGCCGACTACCTCGCCCGCGCCCGCGGCGTACGCGCCGACCCCGCCCGCATCGTCGTCTGCGCCGGATTCATGCAGGGGCTGGCCCTGCTCAGCCGCGCGCTGGGCACCGGGCGGCTGGCCGTCGAGTCGTACGGCCTCGACTTCCACCGCGCCGTCATCGCCCGCGCGGGCCTGGGCGCCGTCCCGCTTCTCGTCGATGAACGCGGCGCCCGCACCGAGGAGCTGACCGGCCTCGACGACGTACGCGCGGCCCTCCTGACCCCCGCCCACCAGTTCCCCACCGGTGTACCGCTGCACCCCGACCGCCGCGCCGCCGCCGTCAACTGGGCGCGTGCCACCGGGGGATTCATCCTGGAGGACGACTACGACGGGGAGTTCCGCTACGACCGCCAGCCGGTCGGCGCCCTCCAGGGCCTGGACCCCGACCACGTCGTCTACCTGGGCACCGCGAGCAAGAGCCTCGCCCCCGCGCTGAGGCTGGCCTGGATGGTGCTGCCGGACCGGCTGGTCGATCCGGTGCTCGCCCTCAAGGGCACCGGCGAATGGCAGTCCGGGGCGCTGGACCAGCTCACCCTGGCCGAGTTCATGTCCTCGGGCGCCTACGACCGCCATCTGCGCGGGATGCGGCTGCGCTACCGGCGCCGCCGCGACCAACTGGTCGCCGCCCTGGCCGACCACGCGCCCCACGTCCATGTCTCGGGCATCGCCGCGGGCCTGCACGCCGTACTGGAACTCCCGCCCGGCACCGAACAGTCCATCCTCCAGGGCGCCCGCTGGCAGGGCCTCGCCCTGGAGGGCCTGAGCCGCTTCCGCGACCCTGCCGCCCCACCCACCTCCCGCGACGCCCTGGTAGTGGCCTACGGCACCCCGCCCGACCACTCCTTCGCCGGTGCCCTGGACGCGTTGCTCAGGGCACTGCCTGCGGGGGAGTAGGCGGTGGACGTGCGGGTTTCCCGGATCACAGCTCCCGTACGAACGACACCCGGTCGAGTCCCGGCCCGTCGTAGTCCTCGTGCACCGGTACGCCGTCGTCGTCGGTCCGGTCGCCCGGCTCCAGACGGAAGCCCATACGGGCGTGGTACGCGATGGAGTTGCGATTGTTGGGGCTGGTGATGCAACGGACCTGGTTGCGGCCGGCCGCGCGGGCCGTGGTGAAGAAGTGGTCGTAGAGGGCGCTGCCGACGCCGTCCCGCCGGCCCTCCGGGCACACGCCCACGAAGTGGATGTAGGCGGTCCCGGGGTCCGTCTGGGACAGAAAGCCGATCAGAAAGGCGTGCAGGGTCCGGTCGGGGCGTTCGACGAGGAGGCTCGTATCGGCGAAGTGCTGGAGAAAGAGGCGCGGTACGAGCAACTGGCGTTGCAGTGCGCCCGCTTCACCACCCAGACCGCCCCACCACTCGGCCAGGGCCACCTGGAGCCGTGGGTGATCCGAGGGGGCGGGACGACGCAGCGTCAGGTCTCCGGGCAACTGCACCGGTACCCGGGCGCGCTCATTCATGGACTGCTTCCTTCGGCCGGCGGGCGACCGGGGCCCTGCGCCCCGGTCCCTCGGCCAGGGTAGACCGGCGGCCGGCCGCCGGCAGTTCCCCCCTCACGTCCAGGGTGCGCCGCCGCTCCGCCCTTGCAATCCGCTCGGTGTAAGTGCGCGGAATTCCTCTTCCGGCCCCCTGCCCATTTTCCTCAACTACCCAGTGAGGTAAGCCAGTTGAAAGTTGGGGAGATTTCACCCCCACCCTCTAACGCTCCCTGTGCATTGCTATAGCAAAGAATATGGAAGCTCCGGGAATTATGGCACCGAGGAGTCATTGCGCCGTCAACTGCGCCGTTGTGCAACGGCTTTGGCGGTGGTGCGGGAGGGGCTCTTGGCGGTGTCCCGTACTGACCGCCCGTCACCAGTGCCGACGCCTGTCACATCTACGCCCCGTGGCGCGCGCCACGGGGCGCCGTGCACGCCGCTACGCGCTGCGCCATTCAGGGTAAATGCGCTGACCGACTATGGCGTGGCGGCATGATCGGCGCGCCTACTGATGCTATCGACCGGCGGGTTGCCCACCTGGCGGAGGTCATCGGTATGCAGATGCGAATCTCTGTCAGCTTTCCTTACCGAGATCCTTCCCCAGGTTGATGCCCACTTCCCGCAGCACGCCAAGATCCTCGGGGAGGGAGTTGAACGGCCCGCCACCATCATCAATGCGGAGGGCCATACCATGGCACCCACCTTTACCTTGGCGTCGGCAGCGCCAAACCCGGCGGTCTTCGGGCAGAACGTGACGTTGACCGCCACCGTCATCCCATTCGGGCTGGGAACACCCACCGGCACCGTCACCTTCGTCGTCGCCGGCGGCCCCACCGTGACGGCACCACTCGTCGGCGGCACCGCGACCGCCACCGTCAGCAACATCAGCGTGGGTTTTCACACCATCACCGCCACCTATAACGGCAGCCCGCTGTGGTCTCCGTCCACCGGACTGGCCTCCGTGACGGTGGTCAAGGCGTCGACGACCACGACGGTCATCTCCTCGCCGGACCCGTCGACCTTCGGGCAGCCGGTCTCCATCACCGCCACCGTCGCGCCGGTCGCGCCGGGCGCGGGTACCCCGACCGGCACGGTGACCTTCGTCATCGCCGGCGGCGGAGGCGGCACCCTGACGGGCACGCTCTCGGGCGGTACGGCGACCGTCACCACCAGCAGTCTCAGCGTCGGCACCCATGCCATCACCGCGACGTACAACGGCAATGCCAACTTCAATCCCTCCAGCGGCACCGACACGCAGACAGTGCTGCCGAGCCTGGTGCCGACCACCACCACGGTGACCTCGTCGCCCGACCCCTCGGTGTTCGGGCAGTCCGTGACCTTCACGGCCACCGTCGCCCCCGTCCCGCCCGGCTCGGGTACTCCGACCGGCACGGTGACCTTCGTCATCTCCGGCGGCCCCACGCTGACGGCACCGCTCTCGGGCGGCACGGCGAGCGTCAGCACCAGCAGCCTCGGCGTCGGCCCCCATACGGTCACGGCGACCTACAGCGGCAGTGGTGGCTTCGCGCCGTCGAGCGGCACGGACACCCAGCTCGTCAACAAGGCCTCCACGACCACCACGGTGACCTCGTCGCCGGACCCGTCGGCGTTCGGCCAGCCGGTGACGTTCACGGCCACGGTCGCCCCGGTCGCACCGGGTGCGGGTACGCCGACCGGCACGGTCACGTTTGTCATCAGCGGTGGCCCGACGCTGACCGGCACCCTTTCCGGGGGCACGGCGAGCGTCACCACCAGCACACTTTCTCCCGGCCCCCACACGGTCACCGCGACCTACAGCGGTAACGCCAACTTCAACACCTCCACCGGCACGGACACGCACACGGTGGGACAGGCGTCGACGACCACGGTGGTCAGTTCCTCGCCCGACCCGTCGGTCGTCGGGCAGTCGGTGACGTTCACGGCGACGGTCGCGCCGGTCCCGCCAGGTGTGGGTACGCCGACGGGCACGGTCACGTTTGTCATCAGCGGTGGTCCGACGCTGACCGCGACGCTTTCCGGCGGTACGGCGAGCGTCAGCACCAGTGCACTGGGCGCCGGTACCCACACGGTCACGGCGACGTACAGCGGTGACGCGAACTTCGCCGGCTCCAGCGGCACGGACACCCAGACGGTCAACCAGGCCTCCACGACCACGACGGTCACCTCGTCGCCCGACCCGTCGGTCTTCGGGCAGTCGGTGACCTTCACGGCGACGGTCGCGCCGGTTTCGCCGGGTGCGGGTACGCCGACGGGCACGGTCACGTTTGTCATCAGCGGTGGTCCGACGCTGACCGCGACGCTTTCCGGCGGTACGGCGAGCGTCAGCACCAGTGCACTGGGCGCCGGTACCCACACGGTCACGGCGACGTACAGCGGTGACGCGAACTTCGCCGGCTCCAGCGGCACGGACACCCAGACGGTCAACCAGGCCTCCACAACCACGACGGTCACCTCGTTCCCCGACCCCTCCGTGGTGGGCCAGACGGTCAACTTCACCGCCTTTGTGGGGCCGGTGTTCCCCGGTGGCGGGGTTCCGACCGGAACCGTCTCGTTCGTCATCACCAACGGGGTCACCACCGTGACCCTCAGCGGCACCCTCGACGGCGCCGGCGTCGCCACCGTCAGCACCAACGGGCTGGTCACGGCGGGTCTTTACACCGTCACCGCGACATACGGCGGCGACGCGAACTTCACCGGCTCCAGTGACACCGACACCCAGACGGTCAACCAGGCGGCGACCACCACCACGGTCACCTCGTCTCCCGACCCGTCGGTGACGGGGCAGCCGGTGACCTTCACGGCCGTCGTCGCCCCGGTCTCGCCGGGGGCGGGTACCCCGACGGGCACCGTCACGTTTGTCATCAGCGGTGGCCCGACGCTGACCGGCACCCTCTCCGGGGGCACCGCGAGCGTCACCACCAGTGCACTCGGCGCCGGTACCCACACGGTCACCGCGACGTACACCGGTGACGCCAACTTCGCCGGTTCGGTCGGTACGGACACCCAGACCGTGAACCAGGCGTCGACGACCACGACGGTCACCTCGTCGCCCGACCCGTCGGTCTTCGGCCAGCCGGTGACCTTCACGGCCACGGTCGCGCCGGTGGCTCCGGGCGCGGGTACCCCGACCGGCACGGTCACGTTCGTCATCACCGGTGGCCCGACATTGACCGGCGCCCTCTCCGGGGGCACGGCCACCGTCACGACGAGTGTGTTGAGCGTCGGGACCCACCCGGTCACGGCGACGTACAGCGGTGACGCCAACTTCACCGGTTCCAGCGGTACGGACACCCAGACGGTGGCTCAGGCGGCGACGACCACGACGGTCACGTCGACTCCTGACCCGTCGGTGGTCGGTCAGCCGGTGACGTTCACGGCCACGGTTGCTCCGGTTTCGCCGGGTGCGGGTACGCCGACCGGTACGGTCACGTTCGTGGCGACGGACGGCGTCACCACGGTGACGCTGACGGGGACGCTCAGCGGCGGTACGACCAGCGTGAGCACGAACGGGTTGGTGACGGCGGGGACTTACTCCGTCACGGCGACCTACAGCGGTGACGCCAACTTCACCGGTTCCACCGGGAGCGACACCCAGACGGTGAACCAGGCGTCGACGACCACCACGGTCACGTCGTCGCCCGACCCGTCGGTCTTCGGCCAGCCGGTGACCTTCACGGCCACGGTCGCTCCGGTTTCGCCGGGTGCGGGTACGCCGACCGGCACGGTCACCTTCGTCATCACCGGTGGCCCGACGCTGACCGCGACGCTCTCGGGCGGCACGGCGAGCGTCACCACCAGCGCGTTGAGCGTGGGCACGCACACGGTCACGGCGACCTACAGCGGTGACGCCAACTTCACCACCTCCAGCGGTACGGACACCCAGACGGTCAACCTGGCGGCGACGACCACTACGGTCACGTCGACTCCTGACCCGTCGGTGGTCGGTCAGCCGGTGACGTTCACGGCCACGGTGGCTCCGGTTTCGCCGGGTGCGGGTACGCCGACCGGTACGGTCACGTTCGTGGCGACCGACGGGGTCACCACGGTGACGCTGACCGGCACGCTCAGCGGCGGTACGACCAGCGTGACCACCAGCGGGCTGGTGACCGCGGGCGTGTACGCCGTCACGGCGACCTACAGCGGTGACGGGAGCTTCACGAGTTCCGTCGGCACGGACACACAGACAGTGGCTCCGGCGTTGACGACCACTACGGTCTCGTCGACTCCTGACCCGTCGGTGGTGGGGCAGTCGGTGACCTTCAGTGCGACGGTGGCTCCGGTTTCGCCGGGTGCGGGTACGCCGACCGGTACGGTCACGTTCGTGGCGACCGACGGCGTCACCACGGTGACGCTGACGGGGACGCTCAGCGGCGGTACGACCAGCGTGACCACGAACGGGTTGGTGACGGCGGGGACTTACACCGTCACGGCGACCTACAGCGGTGACGCCAACTTCACCACCTCCAGTGACACCGACACCCAGACGGTCACGCAAGCGTTGACGACCACTACGGTCTCGTCGACTCCTGACCCGTCGGTGGTCGGTCAGCCGGTGACCTTCACGGCCACGGTGGCTCCGGTTTCGCCGGGTGCGGGTACGCCGACCGGGACGGTTACGTTCGTGGCGACGGATGGGGTCACCACGGTGACGCTGACGGGGACGCTCAGCGGCGGTACGACCAGCGTGAGCACGAACGGGTTGGTGACGGCGGGGACTTACACCGTCACGGCGACCTACAGCGGTGACGCCAACTTCACCGGTTCCACCGGGAGCGACACCCAGACGGTGAACCAGGCATCGACGACCACCACGGTCTCCTCGTCGCCCGACCCGTCGGTAGTGGGGCAGCCGGTGACCTTCACGGCCACGGTTGCTCCGGTCTCGCCGGGTGCGGGTACGCCGACTGGCACGGTCACGTTCGTGGCCACCGACGGGGTCACCACCGTGACGCTGACCGGCACGCTCAGCGGCGGTACGACCAGCGTGACCACCAGCGGGCTGGTCACTCCCGGCACGTATACCGTCACCGGGACCTACAGCGGCGACGCCAACTTCACCACCTCCAGTGACACCGACACCCAGACCGTCACGCAAGCGTTGACGACGACCACGGTCTCGTCGACTCCTGACCCGTCGGTGGTCGGTCAGCCGGTGACGTTCACGGCCACGGTTGCTCCGGTTTCGCCGGGTGCGGGTACGCCGACCGGGACGGTCACGTTCGTGGCCACCGACGGGGTCACCACGGTGACGCTGACCGGCACGCTCAGCGGTGGCACCACCAGCGTGACCACCAGCGGGCTGGTGACCGCGGGCGTGTACGCCGTCACGGCGACCTACAGCGGTGACGGGAGCTTCACGAGTTCCGTCGGTACCGACACCCAGACGGTGGCTCCGGCGTTGACGACCACTACGGTCTCGTCGACTCCTGACCCCTCGGTGGTGGGTCAGCCGGTGACCTTCACGGCCACGGTGGCTCCGGTTTCGCCGGGTGCGGGTACGCCGACGGGTACGGTCACGTTCGTGGCCACCGACGGCGTCACCACGGTGACGCTGACCGGCACGCTCAGCGGCGGCACCACCAGCGTGACCACCAGCGGGCTGGTGACCGCCGGCGCCTACACCGTCACGGCCACATACAGCGGTGACGCCAACTTCATCCCCTCCACCGGCACGGACACGCAGACGGTGGCTCAGGCGGCGACGACCACCACGGTCTCGTCGACACCTGACCCGTCGGTGGTGGGTCAGCCGGTGACCTTCACGGCCACGGTCGCTCCGGTTTCGCCGGGTGCGGGTACGCCGACCGGGACGGTCACGTTCGTGGCGACGGATGGCGTCACCACGGTGACGCTGACGGGGACGCTCAGCGGCGGTACGACCAGCGTGACCACGAACGGGTTGGTGACGGCGGGGACTTACACCGTCACGGCGACCTACAGCGGTGACGCCAACTTCACCACCTCCAGTGACACCGACACCCAGACGGTCACGCAAGCGTTGACGACGACCACGGTCTCGTCGACTCCTGACCCGTCGGTGGTGGGTCAGTCGGTGACCTTCAGTGCGACGGTGGCTCCGGTTTCGCCGGGTGCGGGTACGCCGACTGGCACGGTCACGTTCGTGGCGACGGATGGGGTCACCACGGTGACGCTGACGGGGACGCTCAGCGGCGGTACGACCAGCGTGAGCACGAACGGGTTGGTGACGGCGGGGACTTACACCGTCACGGCGACCTACAGCGGTGACGCCAACTTCACCACCTCCAGTGACACCGACACCCAGACGGTCACGCAAGCGTTGACGACGACCACGGTCTCGTCGACTCCTGACCCGTCGGTGGTGGGGCAGTCGGTGACCTTCAGTGCGACGGTCGCTCCGGTTTCGCCGGGTGCGGGTACGCCGACCGGTACGGTCACGTTCGTGGCCACCGACGGGGTCACCACGGTGACGCTGACGGGGACACTCAGCGGCGGCACCACCAGTGTGAGCACGAGCGGACTGGTGACCGCGGGCGTGTACGCCGTCACGGCGACCTACAGCGGTGACGGGAGCTTCACGAGTTCCGTCGGTACCGACACCCAGACGGTGGCTCCGGCGGCGACGACCACCACGGTCTCCTCGTCGCCCGACCCGTCCGTGGCAGGGCAGTTGGTGACCTTCACGGCCGTCGTCGCACCGGTCTCGCCGGGGGCGGGTACCCCGACCGGGACGGTCACGTTCGTGATCACCGGTGGTCCGACGCTGACCGCCACCCTTTCCGGAGGTACGGCCACCGCCTCGACCACTGCGCTGGGCGCCGGAACCTTCCCCGTCACGGCGACCTACAGCGGTGACGGGGACTTCACCAGCTCCAGCGGGAACGACACCCAGACGGTGGCCCAGGCGTCGACGACCACCACGGTCACCTCGTTGCCCGACCCGTCGGTGTTCGGGCAGTCGGTGACCTTCACCGCTACGGTCGCGCCGGTCTCACCCGGCTCCGGCACGGTGACCGGCACGGTCACCTTCGTCATCGACGGTGGTGGGGGCGGCACGCTGACCGGCACCGTCTCCGGGGGCGTCGCCTCCGTCACCACCAGCACCCTCGACGCAGGCGTCCACAACGTCACCGCGACCTATGGCGGCGACGCCAACTTCATCACCTCCAGCGGCACCGACACCCACACGGTCAACCAGGCCTCCACGACCACCACGGTCACCTCGTTCCCCGACCCGTCCAACTCCGGCGACACGGTCGCGATCCTCGCGTTCGTGACGGCGGTGGCTCCGGGCAGCGGCGTCCCGACCGGGACGGTCAACTTCGTCGTCACCGACGGCGTGACCACCATCAACCTCACCGGAACGCTCGACGGCTCCGGTGTCGCCGCGGTCAGCACCCCGCTGACCACCGGCATCTACACCATCACGGCGACCTACGTCGGTGACACCAACTTCACCACCTCCAGCGACACCGACACCCAGACCGTCGTGTAACCACCCGTCTGACCACCCGCCCCTTCTCCCGTACAGCGCACCAGCGCCGGGCCGCCCAGTGAGGGCGGCCCGGCGTCGTGCTGAGCCCCGCTGCCCGTGCGGGGCGGCGGTACGGAAAGGAGGAGGCCACCTCATTGCGCCGGGCCCGTGGGTGCCGTCTACGCTGGCTGCGCTCCAACAGATGTTCACGGGGGAAGGCAAGGCATGGCAGACAAAGCACGCCGGCGGCTGCGGTCGAGCACGGTGATCCTGGGCGGTATGGGGGCGCTGGCCGCCGCATTGACGTCCTGCGGCTCCGAGCCCGACAAGCGCTGTGTGGACCGCAACAGCTACGACACGCTCAAGGGCTACCGCATCGTCGACTCCAAGAACTGCTCGGCAGGCGGCAGTTCGGCCGGCGGCAGCAGTACTTCCGGCAGCGGCGGATACGGCAAGGCCGGCCGCGGCGGCGGGACGGCGAAGCAGCCCGTCGACGGCCAGTGGTACTACGACCCGAACAACGCCGGCGGCAAGTACGCCGACGACGGCACCTTCAGCAAGGCCACGGCCGTCAACCGCGGCGGCTTCGGCTGCTCCGGCTCGGGCGGCGGCCGCCACGGTTCCTTCGGCGGCTGAGCGGACGCGGTACCGCCATGAAGCGCCACACCATCGAGCCCCGCCCCGACTGGCAGCAGACCGTCGAGGCGCAGGGCCTGATCTACCCGCTGACCCGCTACCCGGACGACTCGCTGCGCCCGTACTGGGACGAGAGCGCGTACTACGAGTTCACCCTCCCCGAGGTCGAGGCCCTGGAGGAGGTCGTCGAGGAACTGCACGGCATGTGCCGGGCCGCGGCCGCGCACATCGTCGAGCAGAACCGATTCGCCGACCTCGGGATCGAGGACCCGCGGCTGGCCCGTCTGGTCGCCGAGTCCTGGCGGCGCCGGGAGGAACTCCCGTCCCTCTACGGGCGGTTCGATCTGCACTACGACGGCAGCGGCCCGGCCAAATTGCTGGAGTACAACGCCGATACGCCGACCTCGCTGGTGGAGGCGGCCAGTCCGCAGTGGTTCTGGATGGAGGAGCGCTTTCCCGGCGCCGACCAGTGGAACTCGCTGCACGAGCGGCTGGTGGCGGCCTGGAAGCGGCAGGCGCCGCTGCTGCCGCCGGGCGCGCCGCTGCACTTCGCGCACTCGTCGGGTGACGAGCTCGGCGAGGATCTGATGACCGTCGCCTACCTGGAGGAGACGGCGCAGCAGGCGGGCCTGGAGACGGTCGCGATCTCGATGGAGGACATCGGCTGGGACCGGCTGTCCGGCCGCTTCGTCGACCAGCGGCTGCGCTTCATGCGGTCCTGCTTCAAGCTCTACCCGTGGGAGTGGCTGGCCGCCGACGACTTTGGCCCGTACGTCCTGGACACGCTCGACAACGGGGGCGGCACCGGCTCCACCCTCTGGATCGAGCCCGCCTGGAAGATGCTGCTCTCCAACAAGGCGCTGCTGGCGATTCTCTGGGAGCTGTATCCCGGCCATCCGAATCTGCTGCCCGCCTACCTGGACGGGCCGCGCGAGCTGGCGCACACCCGTGGTTACGTCGCCAAGCCGCTGCTGGGCCGGGAGGGTGCCGGTGTCACCCTGCACGAGCCGGGTGCCGAGCCGGAGCTGCGAGGGCCCGAAGACCCGTGCTGCTACCAGGAGTTGGCGCCGCTACCGGACTTCGACGGCAACCGGGTCGTGCTCGGCGCCTGGGTCGTCGAGGACGAGTCGGCGGGGCTCGGCATCCGGGAGTCTGCGGGGCCGGTCACCGATGAGTACGCCCGCTTTCTGCCGCATGTGATCCGCTGAGCCGGGGGCCGCGCCTCAGTGCGCCGGCCCGTCCGGCCTGCGGCGTCGCTGCCGGGGACGCTGCTGTGCGTCGTGGTCGTGGCCGCGGTACCGCTGTGCGGCGGCGGCCATCCGGCGTTTGAGCGGGGGAAGGTGGTTGACCACCCGCATGCCGGTGCGCATCCCGGCCAGCACCGCGCGGCCGATGACCGGCTTGTGGACCGGATCGCTCCCGCGCATCTGCGCCAGGGACCTTTCGACCGCCTCGAAGCCGTAGCGGACCATCTGGGTCTCGTAGTCGTGGATCGCCGGTATCAGCGACGCTTCGCGGTCACGGACCGAGACCAGCTTGGCGCACAGCAGTTCGGCGTCGCGCAGCGCGGTGTTCGCCCCCACCCCGCGGCCCGGCGTCATGGTGTGGATGGCGTCCCCGACCAGGGTGATGTTGCTGGTGGGCCACTGCTCGACGGGGGCCGAGGTGCGGATGTTCAGGGGGAAGCAGGTGGACGGGTCGGCCAGCTCGGCCAGTTTGCGCAGCCGGGCGTCCCAGTTGCGGGTGAGCTCGACCGTGAGGTCGTGCAGCTGCTCGCCGTTCATCCGGAGGATGTCGGGGGGCAGGTTCCGTGCCGCGCCGCCGAAGCCCAGCATGATGTAGTCGCGGGTGTTGTCGAACTGAAGGCCGGGCCACGCGCGGAGCAGTTCGGTGTCACTCGCGCCGATGCCCTCGCGCGGCCGCCCCTGTTCGTCCCACGGGAACTGCATGACGTGGATGATCAGGGAGTAACCCCCGGGGGCGAGGAACATGTTGACGCCGTCGATGACTTCGGGGGTCAGCAGCTCGCGGGTGGCGTCCGTGAGGGGCACCTTGCCGGTGATCCCGATCAGGCCGCTGTCCTTCAAGGGGGCGTGGGGCAGGTACTGGCGGCGGACCCGGGAGTGGGAACCGTCGGCGGCCACCAGCACCTCACCGGTGGCCGAGGTGCCGTCCTCGAAGTGTGCGGTGACCGTGCCGTCGGGGTTCTTGTCGTAGCGGGTGAAGACCTTGCCGAAGTGGACCCGCTCCTCCAGCCCGGTCAGCAGGACCTGCCGCAGGGTCATGCGGGAGACGGATCGCTCGGCGCCCGCCCCGTCCGCGCCGGGCTGGGCGAACCCGGTCAGCGAGAGGACTTCCTTGTACTTCTCCGTGAACATGGTGAAGCGGTCGCCGGTGCGCGCGCAGGTGGCCGCGAAGGTGGCGAACAGTTCGGGGGGCAGCAGACGGCTGAGTGCCCGGCTGCCGTCGGGGTCGATGCCCACCCGGTAGCCCTGGAGCCCGTCGCCGCGGGTGCGGTCGCGTTCGAAGACGGCGCAGCTGATGCCGGCCCGCTTCAGGCCGTGGGCCAGGGCCAGTCCGCCGGTGCCGGCGCCGATGATGATCACGTGCATGGTCTCCGGTTCCTTCCTCAAGAGGAACGGCTGATGACCGGATAGTTGCATGGCACCTAGGTGCAGTGCAACTAGTTGCGGTGAGGTTAGTGCGCGGTATCGTGAACCCGTGACCTCGACATTCCGCCGCTCCCCCCTGGCCCTGGCGGTCCTGGGCCTGCTGGAGGCAGGCCCTCTGCACCCCTACGGCATCCAGCGCCTGATCAAGCAGTGGGGCAAGGACCAGGTCGTCAACGTCGGCCAGCGCGCCGGCCTGTACCGCACGATCGCCCGCCTGGAAGACGCCGGGCTGATCGCCGTCGGCGACACCGAGCGCGATGAGCGCTACCCCGAACGCACCACCTACCGCCTCACCGACGCGGGACGGGACGCCGCTCGCCAGTGGCTGGCCGAAATCCTGTCCACTCCCCGCAACGAGTACCCGGAGTTCCCGGCCGCCCTGTCCTTCCTGCCGCTGCTCACCCCGCGAGCCGCCCATGACCTGCTGGACCAGCGACGCGAACACCTCGCCCGGCGCCTCGCCGAACTCGACGCCGAACTCGCCACCGAGGCCGAGGGCCGGGCGCTCCCGCGCGTGGCCCTGATCGAGAGCGAATACCTGCGCGCGGTCGCCCACGCCGAACTGGAATGGGTCAACGGCATCCTCGCCTCCCTGGACGACGGGTCGTTCACCTGGGACCGCGAACAGCTCGACGGGATCGCCGCCGCCTCCCGCGGCCAGACCTGACCGGTCGGCGGGGAGGAAGAGGAGAGGAGGAAGACGCGGAAGGGGAGGAAGACGCGGAAGGGGAGGAAGAGGGGAAGAGGAGGAAGAGGAGAGGGGGGAAGAGGAGCGTCGGGGAACAAGGAAGGGCGGACGAACAGGGACCGGCCGCCGGCCCCTATGCCTCCAGCACGCCCCGCAGCTGGTGGAGGCCCCAGTCCAGGTCCTCCTTGCTGATCACCAGCGGCGGCGCGAGCCGGATCGTGGCGCCGTGGGTGTCCTTGGCCAGTACGCCGCGCGCCATCAGCTGCTCGGAGATCTCCCGGCCGGTGCCGCGTGACGGGTTGATGTCCACGCCGGCCCACAGGCCGCGGCCGCGCACCGCGTCCACCGCGCCGCCGCCCACCAGCAGCCCCAGCTCGCTGTGCAGATGCTCGCCCAGCTCCACGGCCTGCTGCTGGAACTCGCCGGTCCGCAGCATCGCCAGCACCTCCAGCGCCACCGCGCAGGCGAGCGGGTTCCCGCCGAAGGTCGAGCCGTGCTCGCCCGGCGCGTACACGCCCAGCACCTCACGGGAGGACACCACCGCGGACACCGGCACCACGCCGCCGCCCAACGCCTTGCCCAGCACGTACATGTCGGGCACCACGTCCTCGTGCTCGCAGGCGAAGGTCCGCCCCGTACGGCCCAGCCCCGACTGGATCTCGTCGGCGATGAACAGCACGTTCCGGCGGCGGGTCAGCTCCCGCACGCCCGCCAGATAGCCCGGCGGCGGCACCAGCACCCCCGCCTCGCCCTGGATCGGCTCCAGCAGCACCGCGACCGTGTCGGCGTCGACGGCGGCCTCCATCGCGGCAAGATCGCCGTACGGGACGATCTCGAAACCGGGGGTGTACGGGCCGAAGTCGGCGCGGGCCTCGGGGTCCGTGGAGAAGGAGACGATGGTGGTCGTCCGGCCGTGGAAGTTGTTGTCCGCGACGATGATCTTCGCCCGGCCGTCGGGTACGCCCTTGACCTTGTAGCCCCACTTACGGGCCGTCTTCACCGCCGTCTCGACGGCCTCGGCGCCGGTGTTCATCGGGAGCACCAGTTCCATCCCGCACAGCGCGGCCAGCTGCGTACAGAAGTCGGCGAACCGGTCGTGGTGGAAGGCACGCGAGGTGAGGGTGACCCGTTCCAACTGGGCCTTGGCCGCGTCGAGCAGCCGGCGGTTTCCGTGCCCGAAGTTCAGCGCGGAGTACCCGGCGAGCATGTCCAGATAGCGGCGGCCCTCCACATCCGTCACCCAGGCACCCTCGGCGGTGGCCACGACGACGGGCAGCGGGTGGTAGTTGTGCGCGCTGTGGGCTTCGGCGGCGGCGATGCTGCGTTCCGTGGACGTCACCGGGGACTCCGTTCGGTAGGCCGTTGGGGCGCGGACGGCGCCGCGTCCCCCTCCATTGTTGCGCTCGCTCCGGCACCTGGGCCTGCAAAGATCCGCCGGACAGGGAGCACGGTGTCCTAGACTCTGCGGTGCGCACCGCGACTGGCGTACGGGGAAGCAACCTCGAGGAAGCGGTGTGCGGCAACCACCACGAGGTGCCGCCCCGCCTGGGCACCCCGGGACCGACCGGAAGAACCGATCGACCGCCCCGGAGGAACGCCATGTCACTGCCCCTTTCCCACCCCGCGCTGAGCGCCGCCGACCCCGAACTGGCCGCGCTGGTCGGCGCCGAGGAGCAGCTCCAGTCCGACACGCTGCGACTGATCCCCAGCGAGAACTACGTCTCCGCCGCCGTCCTGGAAGCCACCGGCACCGTCCTCCAGAACAAGTACAGCGAGGGGTACGCGGGCCGTCGCTACTACGAAGGCCAGCAGAACATCGACCGCGTCGAGACGCTGGCCGTCGAGCGCGCCAAGGCCGTCTTCGGCGTGGAACACGCCAACGTCCAGCCGTACTCCGGCTCGCCCGCCAACCTCGCCGCCTACCTCGCCTTCGCCGAGCCCGGCGACACCGTGCTGGGCATGGCGCTGCCGATGGGCGGCCACCTCACGCACGGCTGGGGCGTCTCGGCGACCGGTACGTGGTTCCGCGGCGTGCAGTACGGCGTACGCCCGGACAGCGCGCTGATCGACTTCGACGAGGTGCGCGACCTCGCCCGCAAGGAACGCCCGAAGATCATCTTCTGTGGTGGTACCGCCGTCCCGCGCACCATCGACTTCGCCGCCTTCGGCGAGATCGCCCGCGAGGTCGACGCCGTACTCGTCGCCGATATCGCCCATATCGCCGGTCTGATCGCGGGCGGCGCCCACCCCTCGCCCGTGCCGCACGCGGACGTCATCTCCACCACCACCCACAAGACCCTGCGTGGCCCGCGCGGCGCCATGCTGATGTCCCGGGCGAGCCACGCCAAGGCCGTCGACAAGGCCGTCTTCCCCGGTCTCCAGGGCGGCCCGCACAACCACACCACCGCCGCCATCGCCGTCGCCCTGCGCGAGGCGGCCGCCCCGTCCTTCCGCGACTACGCACACGCCGTCGTCGCCAACGCCAAGGCGCTCGCCGAGGCGTTGCTGGCCCGCGGCTACGACCTGGTCTCCGGCGGCACCGACAACCACCTGGTGCTGATCGACCTCACCTCGAAGGGCGTTTCGGGCAAGGTCGCCGCGAAGGCGCTGGACCGGGCCGGCATCGTCGTCAACTACAACACCGTCCCCTTCGACCCGCGTAAGCCCTTCGACCCCTCCGGTATCCGCATCGGCACTCCGTCCCTCACCTCCCGCGGACTGGGCACGGACCGGATGCCGCAGGTCGCCGAGTGGATCGACCGCAGCGTCCAGGCCGCGGCGAAGGGGGACGAGGAGGCGCTGGCGGCGATCCGCGGAGAGGTCGCGGAACTGATGGCCGGCTACCCGGCGCCGGGGCTGCCGACGGACTGAGCCGACGGACCGAGCCGACGGACTGAGGTCCGCGGCTCCCGGGCGCCCGGCTCACCGGCCGTTGTTCGGCCGGTGAGCCGGACGGCGTTGCTCAGCCGGCGAGCCGGACCGGCAGGACGTGGGTGCTGTTGCCGATGAAGCTCGGGTGCGCCGGCAGCTCCGCGTCCGGGACGGCGAGATCCAGCGCCGGATAACGGGTGAAGAGCGCCTCCAGGGCGACGGTCGCCTCCAGCCGGGCCAGCGGCGCGCCCAGACAGTAGTGCGGCCCGTGGCCGAAGGAGAGGTGCCGGGCGGCGGGCCGCCGGGTGACGTCGAACCGGTCCGCGTCGGGTCCGTAGGCGTCCGGGTCCCGGCCGGCCGCGGAGTAGGAGGCCAGCATCGGGGTGCCGCGGGGGACGAGGGTGCCGCCGATCTCCAGGTCCCGGACCGGGTAGCGGAACGGGAAGTGGGCGACGGGGCTGTCGTAGCGCAGCGTCTCCTCGACCACGTCGTCCCAGGTGGCCCGCCCGTGCTGCACCAGCTCCAGCTGTGCGCGGTCGGTGCACAGGGCCCGGACCGCGTTGGTGATCAGGTTGAGCGTGGTCTCGTGCCCCGCGATGATCATCAGCAGCAGGGTGCCGACCAGCTCCCGTGCGCTCAGCCGGTCGCCGTCCTCCTCCTGGGCGGCGAGCAGCGCGCTGGTCAGATCGTCGCCCGAGTCCGCCCGTCGGGCCTCTGCGACCTGGGTGAGGACGGCGATGATCTCCCGGTTGGCGGCCTGCGCCTCGTCCGCCGAGCCGGTCGTGCTCACGATCAGGTTCGACAGCTCGTGCAGCCGGTCGCGCAACGCGGCGTCCACGCCCAGCAGTTCGCAGATCACACTCATCGGCAGGGGATAGGCGAAGTGCCGCCGCAGATCCACCGTGCCGTCCGCTGCCGCGGCGTCCGGCAGCCCGTCCAGCAGCCCGGCCGTCAGCTCCGCCACCCGGGGCCGCAGCGCCGCCACCCGCCGCGCGGTGAACACCTTGGTCACCAGGCCGCGCAGCCGCCGGTGGTCGGCCCCGTCGGCGGTCGTCATGCCGTCGACGGTGGCGAAGGTGGTGAGCGGCCAGCCCGGTGGCACGGTGCCGTCGTGCAGAGCGGCGAAGTGGCAGGCGTTCTTGGCGACTTCGGGGTGCGCGAGGACCTCGCGCAGCACCTCGTGGCGGGTGACGGCGACCGCGGGCACCTCCCCGGGCAGCAGTACGGGGACCACCGCCCCGGCCTCCCGCAGCAGCGCGTCGGCAGCGGCCCGGCCGGCGCCGCCGGGGGCGAGCGGCTGCGGCGCCCGGTCGGCGGGTGCGGGAGCGGCGGTGCCGCTCGGGGGCGCGGGACGGCGGGCGTCGGTCATCGGCGGTCCTCACAGATCGGGGCAAAAATCCGGTGCGGTGCACGGGCCCCTGAGCGCGCGGACCACGCCCGCGGGGCCGCCCGCACGGCCGGTGCGCGCTCCGTACGCCCCCGCCGCCTGGTCCGCACGGAGCCACTGGGGCCCACGATTCCAGCTCCCGGCCGCCCCGAACAGGCCGCCGCCGGGCCCCGGGCTCCGTCCGTACCCGCGCCGAACAGGCCGCCGCCGGGCCCGGTGCTCCGTCCGTACCCGCGCACCACGCGCCGCCGGAACGGGGCCCCTTCCCCGTCTTCCGCCACCGTGCGCCGCCGCCCCTTGAGGACCTGAGACAATCGATGGCATGGCTCTCGAACGTCCGCGTGTGCTCTCCGGCATTCAGCCCACCGCCGGCTCCTTCCACCTCGGCAATTACCTCGGTGCGGTGCGCCAGTGGGTGGCCCTCCAGGAGTCCCACGACGCCTTCTACATGGTGGTCGACCTCCATGCGATCACCGTGCCGCAGGACCCGGCGGAGCTGCGCAACAATACCCGGATCGCGGCCGCCCAGCTGCTGGCCGCCGGCCTCGACCCGGAGCGCTGCACGCTCTTCGTCCAGAGCCATGTGCCCGAGCACGCCCAGCTCGGCTGGGTCATGAACTGCCTCACCGGCTTCGGCGAGGCGTCCCGGATGACCCAGTTCAAGGACAAGTCCGCCAAGCAGGGCGCCGACCGCACCTCCGTCGGCCTGTTCACGTACCCGATCCTCCAGATCGCCGACATCCTGCTCTACCAGGCCCACCAGGTCCCGGTCGGCGAGGACCAGCGCCAGCACATCGAGCTGACCCGCGACCTCGCCGAGCGCTTCAACGGCCGCTACGGCGAGACGTTCACGATGCCGGCGCCGTACATCCTCAAGGAGACGGCCAAGATCTACGACCTCCAGGACCCGTCGGCCAAGATGAGCAAGTCGGCCGCCAGCGCCAAGGGCCTGATCAACCTCCTCGACGAGCCGAAGGTCTCCGCGAAGAAGGTCAAGAGCGCGGTCACGGACACCGACACCGTGATCCGCTACGACGCCGAGAACAAGCCCGGCGTCTCCAACCTCCTCACCATCTACTCCACCCTCACCGGCACCACGATCGCGGAGCTGGAGCAGAAGTACGAGGGCAAGATGTACGGCGCTCTCAAGACGGATCTCGCCGAGGTGATGGTCGATTTCGTCACACCGTTCCGGGACCGTACGCAGGAATATCTGGACGACCCCGAGACGCTGGACTCGATCCTGGCCAAGGGGGCGGAGAAGGCCCGTGCGGTGGCGGCGGAGACCCTCGCCACCACCTATGACCGGCTCGGATTGCTGCCGGCCAAGCACTGAGGGACCGTCCGCGCACGGTCGGGAGCGCCCGCCCGGCGGTCCGGTACCGGCCGCGCGGACCGCACAGAGCAAGGGCCCCCGCCCGTTGGGGGCCCCTCTCTCTGCTCACAAGAGGACCGAGGACGCTCCCCGCGAAGGGCGCGTACCCGGCACACTAAGAGGGTGCGCAAGCGCGCCGCACACGCGTCAGGAGGGAGAACACAGTGGGGACCGTAACGCTGGGCGTTTCGATCGCGGTCCCGGAGCCATACGGAAGCTTCCTCCAGAGGAAGCGCGAGGGCTTCGGGGATCCCGCCGCACCCGGCATCCCCACACACATCACCCTCCTCCCGCCGACGCAGGTCGGTGCCGACGCGCTGCCCGCCATCGAGCGCCACCTCGCCGAGGTCGCGGCCGGCTGCCGCCCCTTCCCGCTGCGCCTGGAAGGCACCGGGACCTTCCGGCCGCTCTCCCCGGTGGTCTTCGTCAAGGTCGCCGAGGGCGTGGCGGGCTGCACCGCGCTCCAGGCCCGGATCCGCGCCGCCTCCGGCCCCTGCGCACGCGAGCTCCAGTTCCCGTACCACCCGCATGTGACCGTCGCCCACGGCATCGACGAAGAGGCCATGGACCGCGCCCAGAACGGGCTCAGGGACTTCTGCGCGACGTGGACGATCGGCGGCTTCGCGCTCTACGAGCAGGGCCAGGACGAGGTGTGGCGCCTGGAGCGGGAGTACCCCTTCGGGCCGCAGTCGGCCGGCGTCCCGCGCCAGGCCGCCGATCTTTCCCGGCCGTCGGCACCTTCCTGCTGACCGCCGCTGCCCGCCCGCGGCGCGGCAGGCGCGGCGCCCGATAGCCGGCCACCGGGATACCGCCCGCGGCAGCTGCCGGAACACCGTCCGCGGCGGCTCCGGGAACCGTCCGCGGCAGCTTCCGGGGCGCCCCCCTCCCGGCACAGGCCCCCCTCACCCCGCCGCGACGCCTGACCCCGCCGCGCGCCCGCCATGATCCGGACGACGCGCCCCGGCGTTCCGGACCGGCCGGAGCGGTCGCCGTAACATCCTGCACAGGCCGGCGGGCACAAGGGACGCGAGGCGAACGAACGCCGCGGACCGTACGAGGGGAACGCCATGGACTGGTTGTGCAAACTGCCGGTGATCGGACCGGCCGTCAGCCGGCTGATGACCACTCACCTCTGGCGCGCCTACGAGCGGATGCTACGGGTGCACTGGACCAGGCTCGCCGCCGCGATCACCTTCACCAGCTTCGTCGCGCTCTTCCCGCTGCTCACCGTCGCCGCGGCGATCGGCGCCGCGCTGCTCAGCGACGGCCAGCTGCACAAGCTGGAAGGCAAGATCGCCGAGCAGCTCCCCGGCATCTCGGCACAGCTGCACATCTCCGCACTCGTCGACAACGCCACCACCATCGGCCTGGTCGCCGGTGGCGCGCTGCTGCTCACCGGCATCGGCTGGGTCGAGTCGCTGCGGGACTGCCTGCGCGCCGTGTGGGAGAAGGACAACGAGCGGACCAACTTCTTCCTCGGCAAGCTCCGGGACGGCGTCCTGCTCCTCGGCGTCGGCGGTGTCGCCGTGCTCTCCCTCGCCTGCTCGACCTTCGCGTCCGCCGCGGTGGGCAAGGTGGCCGAGGCGACCGGACTGCCGGAGGGCGGCATCGGCAGCGTCCTGCTCTCCGTCGCCGGCTTCGTGATCGCCGTCCTCGCGGACTTCCTGCTGCTCGCCTACATACTGACCAGGCTCCCCGGTGTCCATCCGCCGCGCCGCGCCGTCGTGGTCGCCGGCCTTCTCGGCGCGATCGGCTTCGAACTGCTGAAGCTGCTGCTCAGCGGCTATCTCCAGGGCGTCGCCTCCCGGAGCATGTACGGCGCCTTCGGCACCCCGATCGCGCTGCTGCTGTGGATCAACTTCACCGCGAAGCTGCTGGTGTACTGCGCTTCCTGGACGGCCACGGAGGGGGAGGAACGCGGGGAGGACGAGGAGCTCAAGGTGCCGGACGGGCCTGAGCCGACGGAGCGGACGGAGGGGCGCGAGGTGCCCGACGGGCCGGAGGAACCGGAGCGCCCTGAGGGACAGGAGCGGCCGCCCCGGGCGGCGTGACGTCGGCCGCCCTCGGCTGCCCCCGGCCGCGCGCGTCGCGGCCACCGCCCCGCCCGGCCTCCGCCGGCCCAGCCCGCCTCAGCCCAGCCCAGCCCAGCTAGTCCCAGCCCAGCCCAGCCGTCTCAGCTCGGCTCAGCCCCGTATCAACTCCGCTTCGCCCCGGGCCACTTCCGGCCACTTCCGGCCACTTCCGGTCACTTCCGGGGCCCGCGGCCCCGCAGCAGCTCCGGCAGCGGCCGGCGCCGGTGCACGGCGAACGCCACGACGGCCAGCACCGCCAGCACACCACTGGTGACGCCCAGCGCGGTCCAGACGCCGCCCGCGCTGCCGGTGCCGTTCAGCGCGGCCTGGGTGCTCTCGTGCGAGCCCTTGCCCTTGTCCTTGGCTCCCACGGCGCCCATGCCGTCGTCCTCGCTCCTGGGGCCGACGAGCCGGCCGACCGGCTCCACCTTGTCGGCGGCCGCGAAGCCCCAGTCGAACAGCTGGGCGGCCTCCCGGTAGGCCTCGTTGTGCTCCTTCTTCTCCGGGTTCATGACCGTGACGAGGAGCTTGCGGTCGCCGCGGTGGGCGAAGCCGGTGAAGGTCGACCCCGCGTTGGTGGTGGAGCCGTTCTTCACCCCCGCGATCCCCGGGTACGGCTTCATGTCGTAATCGCCGCTCAGCAGCCGGTTGGTGTTCTGGATGCCGAACGTCGCCCGCTTGCCGTCCTTGCCCTTGTCGCCGGGGAACTGCGCACTGGCCGTCGAGCAGTACTCGCGGAAGTCCGGGTTCTGGAGCCCGGAGCGGGCGAACAGGCTCAGGTCGTACGCGCTGGAGACCTGGCCCGGCGCGTCATAGCCGTCCGGGGTCACCACATGGGTGTCGTGGGCGTTGAGGTCCTTGGCGTGCTGCTGCATCTGCGTGACGGTGGCCTTCGTCCCGCCGTTCATCGCCGACAGGGTGTGCACCGCGTCGTTGCCGGACCGCAGGAAGACACCCAGCCACAGGTCGTGGACCGTATAGCTCAGGTTCTCCTTTATCCCGACGAGACTGCTGCCGACGCCCATCCCCGCCAGGTCGGCGGGCCTGACCGTGTGCTTCTCGTTCTTGGGGAACTTCGGCAGCACCGTGTCGGCGAACAGCATCTTCAGCGTGCTGGCCGGCGCGAGCCGCCAGTGCGGGTTCTTGGCGGCCAGCACCTTGCCGGACTCGGCGTCGGACACGATCCACGAACGGGCCGTCAGTGTGTCCGGACCCGGCAGCTTCGGGGCGCCGGGCCCCGGCGCCACCTGGACGCCGGGCGTGCCCAGCCGGTCCCCGCCGATCTGCGACATCTTCGCCGGCGGCGCGGGAGTCTTGGGGTCGGCGTGCGCGGTGCCGGCCAGCAGCGGGGAGGCGAGCAGTCCGGAGGCGGCCAGCGCGGCGGCGGTGCGCAGGGGGAAGCCGTTGCGCGCCGCGCGCCCGGCACTGCCGGGTGCGGCCGAGGCGGCCGATGCGGTCGAGGCGGTCGGATCGGTAGGAGCCGTGGAAGCGCGGAAGGTCGTCGGCACGTCGGTGAACGTACCCGCCTTTGCCCGGGACGCCGACAGCACCCCACGGAAGAGTGCCCCTCCCGCCCGCCGGATGGAGCCGCTGCCCATACTGGACCTTATGAAGCTCTCTCGCCCCGTGTCATGGTTCCTGCTCGCCTTCGGGGTGTGGAGCTGGTTCATCTGGATCACTTTCGTCAAAAACCTCTGGAAGGACGGGAGCGGTCTCGCCTTCGACGCTGCGGGTGACCCGACCGCCTACTTCTGGGTCCATCTGCTGCTCGCGGTGGCTTCCTTTCTCTTGGGGACGGCGATTGGCGTGATCGGGTTCCGCGGCGTACGGGCCCTGCGCCGCGAGGCCGCACAGGGCAAGCCCGACCAGCCCACCACCCCCTCCTCGTCCGCTTCCTGAACCACGGCCACGGGGAGACGCCGTGATCTTCGCCCTGATCGTGGTCCCGGTCCTCGGACTGTTCGTGGGCGTGCACCGCTATCTGTGGTGCCGGCTCGTCCGTGACCCCACCACGCCGGGCAGCCGGCTCCGCCGTACGGGCACCGCCGCCGCCTTCGTCCTCCCCCTGACCAGCCTCGCCGCCCTGCCGGCCGAACGCGCCGGCGCGCCCTTCCCCCTCCAGCAGGCACTGGCCTGGCCCGGCTATCTCTGGCTGGCCCTGGTGCTCTATCTCACACTGGCGCTGCTGGTGGGGGAGGTGGTCCGGGCGGTGGCGCTACGGGCGCTCCACGACTGCGAGCCGGACGAAGAGGCCCCCTCGGCCCCCGCCCCGGCCCCCGCACCGTCCCCCGGCACGGCCCCCGATCCGCCCCGCGCCCCGTCCCCCTCCTCGGCCCCCACCCTCCTCCCGCCCCGCACCCCCGCGCTGCCGCCGCTCGCCGTCCCGCCCCGCCGCCTCTTCCTCGCCCGCGCGGTCGCCGCCGGCGCCTCCCTCGCCGCCACGGCCGCCGTCGGCTACGGCACCGCGACCACCCTCCGCGGACCGGCGGTGAAGCGCGTCACCGTCCCCCTGGCCACACTGCCGCGCGCCGCCCACGGCTTCCGGATCGCCGTCGTCAGCGATATCCACCTGGGCCCGACCCTCGGCCGCGCGCACACCCGACGGGTCGTCGAGACCATCAACCGCACCGGCCCCGACCTGGTGGCCATCGTCGGCGACCTGGTCGACGGCAGCGTCGCCGACCTCGCACCGGCCGCCGAACCGCTGCGGGGGCTGCGTTCCCGGCACGGCGCGTACTTCGTCACCGGCAACCACGAGTACTACTCGGGCGCCGCCCCCTGGGTCGACCACATAAGGGAGTTGGGCATCCACCCGCTGGAGAACGCCCGTACCGAACTCCCCGGCTTCGACCTCGCCGGCGTCAACGACGTCACGGGCCAGGCCGAACACGCGGGCCCGGACTACGACCTGGCCCTGGGCGGCCGGGACCCGTCCCGTGCCGTCGTCCTGATGGCCCACCAGCCGGTCACCATCCACGACACCGTGCGGTTCGGCGTGGACCTCCAGCTCTCCGGCCACACCCACGGTGGCCAGATGTGGCCCTTCACCTACGTCGCCGCCGCCACCAACCCCACCGTCGCGGGCCTGGAGCGCTACGGCGACACCCAGCTCTACGTCACCCGCGGCGCGGGCGCCTGGGGGCCGCCGGTACGGCTGGGGGCGCCGCCGGACGTGACGGTGGTCGAACTGGCCTCGCTGCGGGCTTGATCGGTAATTCGGAGGGATTGCGCCGCGTAGATAACAACCCCCCTACAAAGTGCGGAGCCATCCTGCGCCAAATCGGACAGATCATGACTTTCGATCTTGCACCGGCAGGCCTCAACTCCCTAGAATTTATTGACTTTACGGAGTCCTTACCGTCCCGGCTTCACGCGGCGGCGCGAGGGGGACGAACGGGGTGCATGGAAACGGGGAGAGCAGGACATGAGCGAGCGGTTCAAGGTCGATCTCGACGAACTGGACAGCGTCGTACGCCAGCTCAGGCATCTTCGGGCGGATATGGATGAACCCAGCCAGAAGGTGAAATACAGCACGACGATTCCGAAGTCGGCTTTCGGGAGCAATTTCCTCGAGGCGACCGATCTGGCCGGAGCCCATGACGACATGCAGACGTATATGTCGGATGTCATCAACGCGCTCCACGACCTCATCCACAAGTTCGGTGAGAAGACGGAAGCCAGCCGGGGCGCGTACGAGGACCAGGAGCACGCCACCAAGAACTCGATGAATGGCTGAGCGAGCCATGGTGACGTACATGCGAGTGCGGGCGAGGGACACGAAGGGGGGCCTGCATGGTTGACGCCAAGCAGGAATACGACAACGCCAAGACGATGGAGCGGCAGCAGCAGGCAGCGGAGCGGGATGAGCGGCTCAAGTCGTTCACGGGGCACCGCCCTGTCCCCGCCTCTCCTTCGGACTTCCATCACCACGGCCTCGATGACCTCCGGGCGATGATCGAGAATGCCCATCCCGAGGGGATAGAGACATCCGGTCACCACTGGCGTGCCTCTGCCGACCGGCTCGCGGGCGAGGACGGCCGCGGCGGCATACGTAAGTCCTTCATGGACGCCGTGGACCACGCGACGGCGCACTGGGAGGGTTCGGCCGCCGCGGCGTTCCGCAGGGAGGCCGTCAAGGTTCTGGACAAGATCGACAGGACGTACGGGCACGCCCGGGTCGTCGAACGGGTGCTGATCGGCAGCCGCGCATCGGGCCCGGAGGCCGGCGTCGCCCACAGTCTTCGCGAGGCCAAGAAGACCATGTCGAAGATCAAGAACCCGGGCGTCGTGGACCGGGCGACGGACGAGAGCGGCGACGACAGCCAGTTCAAGCGGGACATGGCGAACCCGAAGATGGACGCCCGTATGGCGCTGGAGCTCAACCGCGACAGTCTGTCCCTGACCAAGGAGCGCCAGGTCGAGGCGGTCATCGTGATGGACGAACTGGCCCACCACTACGACGGCCAGGCCAAGGTCCTCAAGGAGGGCGTCGACCCCGGCGGGCCCAGCGGTGACTGGCCCAAGCATCCGTCCACCAGCCCGTCGCCGCCCCCGGTGAACATGCCTGACGTCGGCGGCACCCACCCGAACCTGTCGTCGACGACGCCGAACTCGCCCAACGGCGCGGGTGGCCACGCCGTCCCGCCGGGCTTCGACGGCCCCAAGGTCTCCCGGCCCGAACTGCCGGTGACCACCGGACTCGACAGCGTGCAGGGCGGCACCCTCGCCCCGCCGACGGGTGGCGGCGCCATCAACGGCGGGATGCCGGGCGGCAGTCACGGGGTGTCCGGCGGCACGGGCGGCTTCCCCGGCGGAGCGATCCCGGTCGGTGTCATCGGTATGCCGGGCGGCATGCGTTCCGGCGGGGCCCGGGGCGGCGCCGGCGGTATGCGCGGTGGCGGTATGCCGGGCGCCGGGGCCGGCGCCGGTGGCAAGGCGGGCGCCGCGGGCGCGGCCGGCCGCGGCGGCCCGCAGGCACGTACCCGCGGCGGGATGGCCGGCAAGCCGGGCGGCCCGGCGGGTGGCGCCAAGCAGGGCGGCGCCGGACTGCACCGCAGCCGCGGCGGCAACCAGGCAGGCATGGCGGGCGCGGCCGGCGCCAAGGGCAAGGGCCAGGGGGAGAAGGAGCGCACCACCGGGCAGCGTCCCGACTACCTCGTCGAGGACGAGGAGACCTGGACCCCGCAACGTAATGTGGCCCCTCGCGTCATCGAGTGAGCCGGCGATAACGTCGCCTGCGGCCAATTGAGGCATGGCCCCGCACCCGGGTGTGCGGGGCTTTTCCTCAGGCGGAACAATGCCGCCCGGACAGCACAGCAAGAAGGAGCGAAGGATGAGGGTCACCCGAACACTGCGCGTGACGGTGGGTGCCGCGCTGACCGGAGCGCTGCTGCTGGCCGCGGGCGGGACCGCCTCCGCAGATCAAGTACGCAAGGATCTGTGGCCGTTGGAGGCATTCGGGGCCCAGCAGCTCTGGAAGGAAGCCACCGGTAAGGGCGTCACGGTCGCCGTACTCGACAGCGGATTCCGCAAGACGCACCAAGATCTGACCGGACAGTTCGCCGGTGGCGCGAATTTCGCGAATACGTCGGCAGGTGATGGTTCCGGCGATCTCGCCCCGCACGAGGACATCCGTGACCACGGCACCGCAATGGCCGCGATCATTGCCGGCCACGGACACGGGCCCGGCGGCTCCGAGGGCGTCAAGGGACTGGCGCCGGACGCCAAGATCATGCCGGTGCCGCAGTACAAGAACGGTGCGGCGGCGACGCGTTACGCGGTGGACCACGGCGCCGACGTCATCAACATGTCGTACACCGAATCCACCCCCTCCGCCGACACCTGCCCCGCCATCCACTACGCGGTGGAAAAGGGCGTGGTCGTGGTGGCGGGCGTCGGGAACGAAGGCCTCCCCAAGAAGAACTTCCCGGCCGCCTGCCCCGGCGCGATCGGTGTCGGATCGGTCGACCAGTACGGCGAGGCCGACGACGGCAACAACTCCAACTCCACCCTCGACCTGCTCGCCCCCGGCGTGAAGATCCCCGTCGCCATGGGCAAGAGCGACTCGGACTACCGCACCGCGGACGGCAGCTCGGCCGCCACCGCCTATGTCTCCGCGGCGGCCGCCCTCCTCAAGCAGAAGTTCCCGGACCTCACCCCCGGCCAGATCGCCAACCGCCTGGTGAAGACCGCCGGCCTGGCCCAGCCCGAGAAGGACAAGCACCTCAAGCTCCCGGACGCCCACTACGGCTACGGCTACATCCAGCCCGGCCCCGCCCTCCGACGCGACATCGCGGCGGGCCCGGCGCAGGGCCCCCTGCCGATGCCCGAGGGCAAGGCGCCGCAGAAGACCGTGCTCCCCGGAGCCGACAAGGGATCCGACCCCAACCCGCCCATGGGCGGCAAGGACGCGATCATGCTCTACGGCGGCATCGGGCTCGGCGTAGTCCTCGTCGCCGGCATCATCATCGGCATCGTGGTCGCCGTCCGCCGCCGCAACAACCCCGGTAACCAGGCCTGGGGCTGAGCCGGGACAGCGGTCCCGCGCCCTCCGGCAGGGGAAAAATCAGAAGACGCGGCCCCGGTGCGCTGTTAACTTCCCAGGCCATGGACCCCGTAGGTGAAAAAGCGATACGTGCCTCCTTCGTCAATTGCTCGAAGGGCGAGGCGAGCAGAGCCCATCTGCCCGTGGGGCTGGCGGAACTGCCGTGGGGAGACCTGGATTTCCTGGGATGGCGTGATCCGGGGGCGCCGGACCGCAGCTATCTGGTCGCGCCCCGGGGCGACGGGCTCATCGGCGTGACCCTGCGGGTCCCGCAGGGTGTGCGACGGAGTTTCACGAAGACGACGGTGTGTTCGGTCTGTGTGACCGGGCACCCGGGTTCCGGTGTCAGCCTGCTCGCCGCACGCCGCGCCGGTCCCTCGGGACGGCAGGGGAACACCGTCGGGACGTATCTGTGCGCCGACCTCGCCTGCTCCCTCTACGTCCGGGGACGTAAGCAGTCCCAGCTCGCCGGGCGGCACGAGGAGACGCTGCCGCTGGAGGAGCGGATCGCTCGCACCGTGCGGAATCTGGATGTCTTCCTGGACAAGGTGCTTGAGGGCGAGCGCTAGAGACCGCCGCGCGTCGGCAGACCGTCGGGCGGCAGCAGACCGGAGGGGAGCGGGAGGGGGAGCGGAGGCATCCGCTCCCCCTCCCGCCTTTCCCGCCCCTCCTGCCCGAAGGTGCAGGTCATGCGGGAGTGCGGGGCGGGGCGTGGCGCCGGCGGGAGGGGCCGCGCGGTCGGCCCGACGGAGGCGGGGGAGTCCGCGGCAAGGAGGGCGGGATGCTACCCGCCGGTTCCGCTTGCCACCACCTGCCCGTCGGACAGATCCTCGTGTCCACGCCGTGAGGGGAGCGGCGCAGAAGCAGGGGGACGACGTGCTACGAGTGCACTTCACCGCGCAGGATCTGGCGCGTACGCGAGTGGCCGACGGGGCCGACCCGCTCTGGGAGACGGTGCTGAGCCTGCACAGCCTGCGGGAGAACCGGACCGATCCGGCGCTGGCGGCCTGGCGGCAGCACGCCGTGCGGCACGGGACGGGGCCGCTGCGGACGCTGTTCGCGCTGGTCCCGCCCTTCGGGTACTTCCCGGACTTCCTCACGCCGTCCGCGTCCCAGTACGGGATCGAGTCCGGTCTGGAGGCCGTGATGAGCACCCCGCGGCAGCGGCTGCGGACCGAGCTGACGCGGCTGTCGGGGCACCGGGCGCTGCCGGGATGGGCGCGCGGCATCGGCGAGGGGGAGCCGGCAGCACTGCGGCAGCTCGCGCGCAGCCTGCGGACGTACCACCACCTGGCGGTGGCGCCGGCCTGGCCGCGGATCGCCCAACGGGTCGGTGCGGACCGGGAGTTGCGCAAGCATGCGCAGGGGCAGTCCGGGGTGGAGGCGATGCTGCGGACGTTCGGGGGGCCGATGCGCTGGCGGCCGCCGGTGCTGGAGGTCGACTATCCGGTGGAGCGGGAGCTGCACCTCCAGGGGCGGGGTCTGGTCTTCGTCCCCTCGTACTTCTGCTGCGACCATCCGCTGGCGCTGGTGGACGAAGCACTACCGCCGGTGCTCGTGTACGCGGCGCGGGAGACGGAAGGCGCCCATGCCGAAGGGCCCCGCCTCCGGGATTTCGGAGGCGAGGCCCTGCGGGACGTGCCGGGTCTGCTCGGCGGCCGGGCCGGAACCCGGGCCGCCGCCAGGCGCTAGCCCTAGGGCGTCTCCCCTGGGGGAGCCCCTCGGCGCGCGCCTGCGGTCGGTCAGAAGCGCCGGGTGATCAGCGCCCGCTTGACTTCCTGGATGGCCTTGGTGACCTCGATACCGCGCGGGCAGGCGTCCGTGCAGTTGAAGGTCGTCCGGCAGCGCCAGACGCCGTCCTTGTCGTTGAGGATCTCGAGCCGCTGCTCGCCGCCCTCGTCGCGCGAGTCGAAGATGAAGCGGTGCGCGTTGACGATCGCCGCCGGGCCGAAGTACTGGCCGTCGTTCCAGAACACCGGGCACGAGGACGTGCAGGCGGCGCACAGGATGCACTTGGTGGTGTCGTCGAAGCGCTCGCGGTCCTCGGCGGACTGGCGCCGCTCACGGGTCGGCTCGTTGCCGGTCGTGATCAGGAACGGCATCACATCGCGGTACGCCTGGAAGAAGGGCTCCATGTCGACGACAAGGTCCTTCAGCACGGTCAGGCCCTTGATGGCCTCGACCGTGATCGGCTTCTCCGGGTTTATGTCCTTGATCAGCGTCTTGCAGGCGAGGCGGTTGCGGCCGTTGATGCGCATGGCGTCCGAGCCGCAGATGCCGTGGGCGCAGGAACGGCGGAAGGTCAGCGACCCGTCCAGCTCCCACTTGATCTTGTGGAGGGCGTCCAGGACGCGCTCCTTGGGGTCGATCTCCAGCTGGAAGTCCTCCCAGCTTGCGTCCTCCGAGATCTCCGGGTTGAACCGGCGGATCCGGAAGGTGACCGTGATCAGGTGCGAAGCGCCGTCCTCGGCCGCGTCCAGCGCCGCGGAGTGCTTGTCGAGAGTCGGGGTGCTCATCAGTACTTACGCTCCATCGGCTGGTAGCGGGTCTGTACGACCGGCTTGTAGTCGAGGCGGATCGACTCGGTGCCGTCTGCGCCGACCTCGCGGTACGCCATGGTGTGCCGCATGAAGTTGACGTCGTCGCGGTTGGGGAAGTCCTCGCGGTAGTGACCGCCGCGGGACTCCTTGCGGGCCAGCGCGGACACCGCCATGACCTCGGCCAGGTCGAGCAGGTTGCCCAGCTCGACGGCCTCCAGCAGGTCGGTGTTGAACCGCTTGCCCTTGTCCTGGATGGACACGTTCAGGTAGCGCTCGCGCAGCTCGCCGATCTTCTCGACCGCGGACTTGATCGTCTGCTCGGTGCGGAACACCATCACATTGGCGTCCATGCACTCCTGGAGCTCCCTGCGGATCTCGGTGACCCGCTCGCTGCCGGTGGAGTTGCGCAGCCGCTCGACCTGGTCGATGACCTGCTGCGCCGGGTTCTCGGGGAGCTCGACGAAGTCGGCGCCCGCGGAGTACTCGGCGGCGGCGATACCGGCCCGGCGCCCGAAGACATTGATGTCCAGGAGCGAGTTGGTGCCCAGGCGGTTGGCGCCGTGCACGGAGACACAGGCCACCTCACCGGCCGCGTACAGGCCCGGCACGACGGTGGCGTTGTCCGCCAGGACCTCGCCCTCGACGTTCGTCGGGATGCCGCCCATGGCGTAGTGCGCGGTCGGCTGGATCGGGATCGGGTCCGTGTAGGGCTCGATACCGAGGTAGGTACGCGCGAACTCGGTGATGTCCGGGAGCTTGGCGTCCAGCTGCTCCGGCGGCAGGTGCGTCAGGTCCAGGAAGACGTGGTCGCCCTCCGGCCCGCAGCCGCGGCCCTCGCGGATCTCCGTGTAGATGGAGCGCGAGACGACGTCACGGCTCGCGAGGTCCTTCATGACGGGCGCGTACTTCTCCATGAAGCGCTCGCCGTCCTTGTTGCGAAGGATGCCGCCCTCGCCGCGCGCACCCTCGGTCAGGAGGATGCCCATGCGCCAGATGCCCGTCGGGTGGAACTGGAAGAACTCCATGTCCTCCAGCGGCAGCCCACGGCGCCAGGCCGCGGCCTGGCCGTCACCGGTCAGGGTGTGCGCGTTGGAGGTCACCTTGAAGAACTTGCCGGTGCCGCCGGACGCGAAGATGATCGACTTCGCCTGGAAGACGTGGATCTCGCCGGTGGCCAGCTCGTACGCGACGACACCCGCGGACTTCTTGACGCCGTCGACGTCCTGGAGCAGCAGGTCGAGCACGTAGAACTCGTTGAAGAACTCCACGCCCTCCTTGACGCAGTTCTGGTACAGCGTCTGGAGGATCATGTGGCCGGTGCGGTCCGAGGCGTAGCAGGACCGGCGGACCGGGGCCTCACCGTGGTTACGGGAGTGACCGCCGAAGCGGCGCTGGTCGATGGTGCCGTCCGGCGTGCGGTTGAACGGCAGGCCCATCTTCTCGAGGTCGAGGACCGAGTCGATGGCCTCCTTCGCCAGGATCTCGGCGGCGTCCTGGTCGACCAGGTAGTCGCCGCCCTTGATCGTGTCGAAGGTGTGCCACTCCCAGTTGTCCTCCTCGACGTTCGCGAGGGCGGCAGCCATACCGCCCTGGGCGGCGCCGGTGTGGGAGCGGGTCGGGTAGAGCTTCGTCAGGACCGCGGTGCGGCTGCGCTTGGTCGACTCGATGGCCGCACGCATGCCCGCGCCACCGGCGCCGACGATGACGGTGTCGTACTTGTGGATCTTCATGGTTCCAGTCAGCCCCGGCCTTAGGAGATGTTCGGGTCGAAGGTGAAGATCACCAGCGTGCCCAGAAGGACGGTGAACACCGTCGCGGTGTACAGCAGCATCTTCAGCCAGAAGCGGGTGTTGTCCCGCTGCGCGTAGTCGTTGATGACCGTGCGCAGGCCGTTGGCGCCGTGCAGCATGGCGAGCCACAGCATCAGCAGGTCCCAGACCTGCCAGAACGGCGAGGCCCAGCGGCCGGCCACGAACGCGAAGCCGATCTTGGAGACGCCGCCGTCCAGGACGAGCTGGATCAGCAGGTGGCCCAGGACCAGGACGACCAGCACGATGCCGGACAGCCGCATGAACAGCCAGGCCTGGAGCTCGAAGTTGCCCCGGGACGCGCGCCCGGTCTTCTTCGTGCGCTTGCGCGGCGCCTCGATGACCGGGGCCGGGTGGTCCACGTCATAGAGCGAGACGCCGTCGGACGCGCCCGCCGCGGTGGCACCTGCGGAGGTGGTTTCAGCAGACATCTCGCGTCAGCTCCCGAACAGCGTGCGCAGGGTGTGCTGCAGCACGGGGTAGAAGGCACCGGCCATCAGTACGGCCCAGACACCGACGACGGTCCACAGCATCTGCTTCTGGTACTTCGGGCCCTTCGACCAGAAGTCCACGGCGATGACCCGAAGGCCGTTGAGCGCGTGGAAGAGGATGGCGGCCACCAGGCCGTACTCCATCACGTTGACGATCGGCGTCTTGTAAGTCGCAACGACGTTGTCGTACGCCTCGGGGGAGACGCGTACGAGAGCGGTGTCGAGGACGTGTACGAACAGGAAGAAGAAGATGAGGACGCCGGTGACTCGATGAGCCACCCAGGACCACATGCCTTCCCGGCCGCGGTACAGCGTTCCAGCCGGCACGGAAAAACCCTCCGGGAGCGGGGATTGGGGCCAGCCGGCTTCTCTGTCGGTCGGGCCCGGCCGGGTACGGTCCACCGGCCCTGGCCATCGTAGCGACGTGCTGTCGGTTCCTTGCGCCGGGGTCCTTAGGTGTGATCAAACAGGCACCAACGGGCTATCACACAAGGACGAACCGGAAGTACCGGTGATAAGCGGCGATCCGGCGATCCGTTACGGCCCGGAGCTCATCAGCCGCGTCAGCCGGCCGCGGGCCAGCCGGCGGAGTTCCTCCGCGGCGACCGCCCGCTCCTCGTCCGGTTCGTTGCCCAGCCGGGTGCGGATGCCGGACAGCACCTGGTCGAGCAGCTCCTCGTCGCGGTAACCGTCCAGGCAGATGACGAAGACGTGGCGAAAGCGCCGCTCGTACTCGGCATGGGCGGCCCGCAGTGCGGTGTGGGCGGCGAGCGTGCCGGGCCCACGGGCACCGACCAGCGGCTGCGGCGAGAGGGACTCCTCGGCGAGCGCCTCGTCCAGCTCGCCCGGCGTGAGGTCGTAACAGGCCTCGTCGGCGGCGGCGAGCAGCGATTCCGGATCCGGGTACGGGCGGTGCGCGGCCACCCGCTCGGCCCAGCGGCGGCTGCCGCAGCAGCTCAGCAGCAAGGCCAGCGTGTCGTCCCGGGTGAGGGCGTTGAAGCGGCCGAGCCCGATGCCCTCACGACGGGGGTGGGGCAGGGCGCCGCCAAGGGCCCGGGCGGATATGCCGCACCACGGGGGCTGCGGAGGGTGCAGCGTCGTCGGCCGGGCGGCCGGGGTGTCACCGGACAGCGTGGGCTCCTCGGACGGATGCGAATGGGTCGATTCGACGGGTGCGGGACGGGCGGCTGAAGGAAGCTGGGGGGAGCGGACCGGAACCGGGCCGCGTACGAAGCGGCGGCGGGTGGGATGGTGCGTGTCACACGCCACCCCGGTGGCATTCGGCGGCTCCAGGAGAGCCCTGTGGAGGGGGTGACCAATGGAACCGCCACGCTAACGACGCTTGTCGTCCGCTGTCCGAAGGATGCGCGAATTTCACCCGGATGAGAGAGCTTTCGTGCGTTCGGTGGACGACTGGCTCCGCACACCTGGCAATACCTTCGCCCCGAAAGTGAGGATTGCACGATGTCGAATCCGATGCGGCCGCCGCGCGCCCCGCGGCCCTCGGCCTCCCTGCGCCTCCTGGCGAGGCCGGGGCCGCGCACGGGCCCGGCGGCCCGGTCCGCGCTCCCGGCCGCGGCCCTCGCCGGTGCCCTGCTGCTCGCCGGCTGCTCCGGCGCCGCGGACACCGAGCCGCCCGGGAGCACCAGCGCCAAGGTGAACCCCTCGGCCGGCGCCACCCCGACATGGGCGCCGGTGACCGGAACACCGCAGGTCATCCCCGCCGTCCGCGACTTCCGCCGGGCCGAAGGACGCGGCTGGCGCCCGTCCAAGGGGGCCCGGGTGGTCGTACCGGCCGGCGAGCAGAGCAATGTCGCCGACGAGGCCCAGCGGATGGCCAACGACCTCGGCCTCGGCATCGTCTACGGCGACGAGACCGTACGGCCCGGCGACATCGAGGTGAAGCTGACGGGCGACAACAGCGACAACAACGTCCCCGTCCGGAGCGCCGCCGACGAGGCCTACACCCTCACGGCCGAGGGCACCAGGCTGACTCTCACGGCCCCCACCGACGCCGGAATCTTCTACGGCACCCGCACCGTCAAGCAGGCCGTACGCGCCGCCGGCGGACTTCCCGAGGGCACCATCCAGGACCGGCCCGACCGCCCGCAGCGCGGAATGTCGCTGGACAACGCCCGCAAGCCGTTCACCCAGAACTGGATCGAGGCCCGGCTGAGGGAGATCGCCGACCTCAAGCTCAACCAGTTCCAGCTGCACTTCTCCGACGATCAGGGTTTCCGCATCCAGAGCGACACCCACCCCGAGATCGTCTCCACCGACCATCTGACCAAGGCCCAGGTCCGCCAGATCATCGCGCTCGCGCGCACCCTGCACGTCTCCGTCGTCCCGGAGCTGGACTCGCCCGGCCACCTCGGCGCCGTGCTGGACCACTATCCCGCTCTACAGCTGCGCAACGTCCAGGGCCGGGTGATCCCCGGGGCGATCGACATCTCCAACCCCAAGTCCGCCCCGCTGATCGACTCGCTGCTGAAGGAATTCAGCGAGCTGTTCACCAACCCCAAGGGCGCCCCGGCGTACTGGCATCTGGGCGGCGACGAGTACCAGGCGCTGATGTCGTCCTCCCCCGCCACCAAGTACCCGCAGCTCGCGAAGGCCGCGCGGCAGAAGTACGGGTCCGGGGCCACCATCGAGGACCTGACGACCGGCTGGCTCAACGACCGGCAGAAGACCGTGGAGGCCAAGGGCAAGAACCGGGTCGAGGCCTGGAACGACGGATTCTTCGCCGGCGGGGTCGTGACCGCGGACAAGAACCGGATGGTCGACTACTGGACCGGCAAGGAGGCCGGCAAGCGCGACCCCGCGGAATTCCTGCGCGAGGGCCGCAACGTCATGAACTTCAACGACGAGTACCTCTACTACGTGCTCGGCGAGCCCAACCAGTTCGTCTATCCGACCGGCCAGCGGATCTACCAGAGCTGGACCCCGCGGGTGATCCGCGGCACCCAGCCGGTGGCGGTGCCCGCGAGCATGACGGGACCGGACCGCATTCCCGGGGCGCGCTTCGCGATCTGGTGCGACCGGGCCCAGGCGCAGACGGCACCGCAGGTGGCCGCCGGGATCCGGCTGCCGTTGGCGGCGCTGGCGCAGAAGACATGGGACCCGAGGACGCCCGCGCTGTCCTGGACGGAGTTCAAGGCGCTGACCAACCGGGTGTGAGAGGGACCCGGGAGCCGGACCCGGTAAGAAACGGGTGAGAGAACGAGGACGGCCGGGGCCGCCACCCCCCACAGGAGAGGCCCCGGCCGTCGTTCGCGAAGGGCCTGTGACGGCCCCCTACCCGGTACAGCGCCAGACGGCGCGAAAGCGTCACACGGGGTACGGGCAGGCGTACGGCCCGTGCTCTGGACGGGGGCCCCGACAGGCCCGTAACGTGCGGATCCGCGCCGGTCGGCGCACTGTTCAGGCCGCCTGCCGCGGCGGGGAAAAGCCATCCTTCCCGGGAGTTCCAGATGGATCCGTGCGGGCACCTCGCCGGAGCGTCGGCCGCTCGGCGCCCCCCTTCTTCCGGCTCCGCCACATCGGGCGGTGCCTCCCTCCCGGGTTCGGATCGTTTGCCCTCACGGGATACGGTCTGCGGGAACATCCGGGTTACCGGCGGTTTCCGGCCGTCCGCGGCCGGCGGCTCGCGGTAGCCGGCCCGGCTCCGGCCGTGCGGAGGGGCGCTGCCCGCCCCAACGACGCCGGGAACGGGGAAGCGAGGCCGAAGGCGCGGCCGAGTGAAGCAGCAATGCAGCAAGGACCGGGCGGCGGACATTCCGCGTGCGACAGGATGGACCCGTGCGAGGGGACGACATTCAGCCGGACGACCGTCGGCTGACGGTGGCCGTGCAGGCGGCACAGGACGGTGACGAGGCGGCGTTCCGTACCGTCTACCGCGCCGTACATCCCCGGTTGTTGGGATATGTACGGACCTTGGTGAGCGAACCGGACGTGGAGGATGTCGCCTCCGAGGCCTGGCTCCAGATCACCCGCGACCTCGCACGCTTCAGCGGCGACGCCGACCGCTTCCGCGGCTGGGCCGCCCGTATCGCCCGCAACCGCGCCCTCGACCACATCAGGATGCGCGGCCGCCGCCCGGCGATCGGCGGCGACGAGAGCGAACTGGCCGACACCCCCGGTGCGTCCGACACTGCGGGCGAGGCGCTCGAAGCCCTGGGCACCGGCAGCACCATGCGGCTGATAGCCCGGCTGCCGCAGGACCAGGCCGAGGCCGTGGTGCTCCGGGTGGTGGTCGGGCTCGATGCCAAGAACGCCGCGCAGGTACTCGGCAAAAGGCCCGGCGCGGTGCGCACCGCCGCACACCGCGGGCTGCGGCGGCTCGCCGAGCTGATCGGCGAGGAGCCGGGCAGCAGTCAGGACAGGAGCCAGGACAGCAGTGAGGCCGGCGGCGAAGGCGGCGCCGGCCAGGGTGGAAGAACCCCCTCCGGGCCGTCCGTACAGGGCCCGCACGGAGGTGGCGGAACGGTGAGCGGGGTGCCCGTACAGGGCAGAAGACGTCGCGACGGCGTGGCGGAATCGTACGTACCAGGTGTGACGGAAACGGCCGCACGGACGCAGAGGGACATGTGATGGCCGACGACCGGTACGACTGGCTCGACAAGGACACCGCGGAGCGATTGCTGCGCGGTGAACAGGTCAGTGCCCGGCACGGCGACGGCGCACACGAACTCGAACAGCTCCTGGAAGCCGCCGCAGCGGTCGCCGCCAGGGCGCCCGAAACCGTCGAGCTGCCCGGCGAAGAGGCGGCCGTCGCCGCATTCCGCCAGGCCGTCCGCCACGGCTCCGGCGCCCGCAACCGCACCGCCGGCGCACCGCTCCCGGGCGTGCGCACCGCACACACCGCGGACCTCGCCGAACGCACCCGGCTCGGCCGCCCCGTCCGGCGCGGCTTCGCCGTCGCCCTCGCCGCCTGCGCCATCGGCGGCGTCGCCGTCGCGGCCGGCACCGGCGTCCTGCCCACCCCGTTCCGGGGCGGCGACCCCGCACCTGCCTCCAGCGTCTCCGCCGTGGAGACCCCCGGACCGTTCCGCACCGGCGAGCCCGGCGCCCAGACCGACGGCACCACGGGGCAGACCCCCGACGCCGGCCCCGGCCGGAAGAGCTCCGAACCCCCCGAGAGCCCCACACCCGGCAGCAGCCCCGGCGCCAGTAAGAACCCCGGCAGCGGCACCCCGAGCGGCGGAACGGGACGCGGCAGCGACAAGCCCGGCGGCAGCGACGGCAAAGGGACCGACCCCGGCCGCGGGGACACGAAGAACTTCCTGCTCGCCCTGTGCCAGAACTACGAGTCCGGCAAACGGGACGCCATGGACCGCGACACGCTGCGGCGCCTCGAACGCAAGGCCGGCGGGCCGGAGAAGGTGCACGTCTTCTGCCGCGCCTACCTGGCGCGGTACCAGAACGGCGGCGGCTCGGGCAGCAACGACGGCTTCGGCGGCGGCACCGGCGGATCCGGCGGCAGCGGCGGCTCGGGCGGTGACGAGGACGACGAAAGCCACCCGCCCCGGCCACCCGGCGCGAGCCCGGGCACCGGCACGTCCACCCCGGCCCCCGGCCCCTCGGCAACCGCGCCGGATACCGGAGATGCCACGCCGAGTGGAACCGCTGACGGCCCGGTGTGACGTTTTTTGAAGCCGTGACGCAGTAATGAGTGAGCCGACTGGTCATCGGCTGCGCGACGAGCCGGGGTTCCCCCCGTACCTACGGCTCAGCGCATCTGGCGCGGGCGGGGCACGTTCCCCCGGCCCTGCCCGCGCCCCCTTCTTTGCGCCTGAGCCGGCGCCACCCCTCTTTGCGCCTGAGCCGGCGCCGCTCTCGCGGATGTGGATCCGTGGGTGGGGGTTGCTCGATTTTCGCTTCGGTCAGACATCTGCGGTTGGGCTCTTGGGGATGTGCGGGTGGCGTGCCGGGGCTTTGGCTAGTGGTAGACGACCACCTTGGTTCCCCTCTTCACGGTGTGGAAGAGGGCGGCGATCTTGCTCTTGTCGCGGACGTTGACGCAGCCGTGGGAGGCGCCGCTGTAGCCGCGGGCGGCGAAGTCCGCGGAGTAGTGGACGGCCTGGCCGCCGCTGAAGAACATCGCGTACGGCATGGCCGTGTGGTAGATCGTCGAGACGTGGTGGCGGCTCTTGAAGGTGAGGGCGAAGGCGCCCTCGCGGGTGGGGGTGTACTGCGAGCCGAAGCGGACATCCATCGCCGAGACGATCTCGCCGTCGACCATCCAGGTGAGGGTGTTGCTCCGCTTGCTGATGCAGATCACCCTGCCCCGCATACAGCGCGGGTCCGGGACGCCGGCCGGCCGCGTCGTGGGCGGGTGGAGCTCCTGGTGCGACGGGCGGCGGGTCTGGGACTTCAGTGCCCGCCAGGCCGTGGGCTGTACGGCGCCCGTACGGGGCAGGCCCTGCCGTTTCTGGAAGGCGCGGACCGAGGCGGCGGTCACCGACGCGTAGTAGCCCGTCGGGGAGCGGTCGAAAAGGCCCAGCTGGGCCAGTCGCGCCTGGAGTTCGCGGACCTGCGCACCGCGTGAGCCGGCCGCCATGAGCGGTTTGGAGGCCGGCGGTGCGTGGTGGGCGGTGCGGTGGGGGCGCGGCGCGGTGGTGTGCTTGGCCGGGGCGGGCGGTGCCTGATGGCCGAGGGGCGGGGGAGCGGGAGTGGTGGGGGCGTAGCGGATGCCCCTGCTCTCCGGTACGGCGGTCCCGGTGACCTGCACCGGGCGGCAGCCCACCGCGAGTGCGGCCACCACCAGCACCGCGGCCACCGCAGGCGCCGTACGTCTTCCACTGCTCCGCTGCATGCGCAACCCCCGGATCTCGGCGGCCTGACCGGCCCTCGGTGACTCTTCCCAGCGCTGCGGGGCGGCGAACCTGCGGGCATGCTGTCAGCAAGGCGTAAACCCGGACTAACCGGTCACCCAATGGGAGGCGTACACCCATGGCGTACGAGTCGGGCAATGTGCGGTACAACGAGAGCGGTCTGCCCGTCGAGCCTGTGTACGGGCCGGAGGCGCTGGAGGGCTGGGACCCGGAGCGCAGCCTCGGCGCGCCCGGCAGCTACCCCTTCACCCGTGGGGTGTATCCGTCGATGTACACCGGGCGGCCCTGGACGGTGCGGCAGTACGCCGGCTTCGGCACCGCGCGCGAGTCCAACGCCCGCTACCGGCAGCTGATCGCGCACGGCACCACGGGCCTGTCGGTCGCCTTCGACCTGCCGACGCAGATGGGCCACGACTCGGACACCCCGATCGCCTCGGGCGAGGTCGGCAAGGTCGGGGTGGCCATCGACTCCGTCGAGGACATGCGGGTGCTGTTCGGCGGTATCCCGCTCGACAGGGTGTCGACGTCGATGACGATCAACGCGCCCGCCGCGCTGCTGCTGCTCCTGTACCAACTGGTGGGGGAGGAGGAAGGAGTGGCGGCCGGTCAGCTGAACGGGACCGTCCAGAACGATGTGCTCAAGGAGTACATCGCGCGGGGGACCTACATCTTCCCGCCGCAGCCGTCGCTGCGGCTGACCGCGGACATCTTCCAGTACTGCCGGGCCGAGATCCCCCGGTGGAACACCATCTCCATCTCCGGCTACCACATGGCGGAGGCGGGCGCCTCGCCCGCGCAGGAGATCGCCTTCACGCTCGCCAACGGCATCGCCTATGTGCGTACCGCTGTTGCCGCCGGAATGGACGTCGACGACTTCGCGCCGCGGTTGTCCTTCTTCTTCGTCGCGCGGACGACGCTGCTCGAAGAGGTTGCCAAGTTCCGGGCCGCCCGACGGATCTGGGCCCGGGTGATGCGGGAGGAGTTCGGTGCGAAGAACCCCAAGTCGCTGATGCTGCGGTTCCACACCCAGACGGCGGGGGTGCAGCTCACCGCCCAGCAGCCGGAGGTGAACCTCGCACGGGTCACCCTCCAGGGGCTCGCCGCCGTGCTCGGCGGCACCCAGTCGCTGCACACCAATTCCTTCGACGAGGCCATCGCCCTGCCCACGGACAAGTCGGCCCGGCTGGCGCTGCGTACCCAGCAGGTGCTCGCGTACGAGACCGACGTGACCGCCACCGTCGATCCGTTCGCCGGTTCCTACGCCGTCGAGTCGATGACGGACGAGGCCGAGGAGGCGGCCGTGGCGCTGATGCGGCGGGTCGAGGACATGGGCGGTGCGGTGGCCGCCATCGAGCAGGGCTTCCAGAAGGAGGAGATCGAGCGCAACGCCTACCGCCTCGCCCAGGAGACGGACGCCGGTGAGCGGGTCGTGGTCGGCGTCAACCGCTTCCAGCTGGACGAGGAGGAGCCGTACGAGCCGCTGCGGGTCGATCCCGCGATCGAGGCCCAGCAGATCGAACGGCTGGCGGTGCTCCGGGAACGCCGTAATGCCCGTGCGGTGTCGGCCGCGCTCGGCGATCTGCGGAAGGCCGCCGAGGGCACGGACAATGTCCTCCACCCCATGCGCGATGCCTTGCGGGCGAGGGCGACGGTGGGCGAGGTGTGCGATGCGCTGCGGGAGGTCTGGGGGACGTATGTGCCCACGGATGCTTTCTGAGTGGGCAGGGGAGTAGGTGACCGCCGAGCTGGGTCAGACTGGTGTCATGTCGTCACCCCGCCGCGCGTGCCCCGTCTGTACCCGAGAGATCGCCGTTGTCGGCGGCCGCTTCGCCCGTCATGACCCGCCCGGCCGGCGGACGGTGCTGGAGCTGATCTCCTGCCCGGGGTCGCGCCGGATCGCGCCGATGATGGCGCCCGCGGAGAAGCTGTTCGACCCGGAGGAGCCGCCGATCCCGGGGCAGCAGCCGCTGTTCTGAGCCGGAGCGCCGGTTGCCGGTTGCCCTGACGGTGCGCGGAGGTCCCGCCGACTACGGTGCCAGCACGTCCAGTTCGGCCATCGCGCCCGCCGTGATCTCGCGGGTCAGGGACTCCGCCCGTGCCGCGTCGCCGGTGCGTACCGCCTCGGCGACCTGCACATGGAGGGTGACCGCGGCCGGGTCGGGGTCGGTGAACATCACATGGTGCTGGGTGCGGCCGGTCAGGACGGCGGCGACCACATCGCCGAGCCGGGCGAACATCTCGTTGCCGGAGGCGGTCAGCACGACGCGGTGGAAGGCCGTGTCGTGGACGAGATAGGCGTCGAGCTGCTGGCCGCGTGAGGTGGCGACCATCCCCATGGCCTGTTCGGTGAGTTCGGCGCACTGGGCGGGGGTGGCGTGCTGGGCGGCGAGACCCGCGGCGACCGGTTCGATCGCGGAGCGCAGTACGGTCAGCGAGCGCAACTGCCGGGGGCGGTCCCGGCCGGCCAGCCGCCAGCCGATCACCCGCGGATCGTAGACGTTCCACTCCTCGGTGGGCCGGACGGTCACCCCCACCCGGCGCCGGGAAGCGACCAGCTGCATGGACTCCAGTACCCGGACCGCCTCGCGGATGACCGTGCGGGAGACGTCGAAGCGCTGCTCCAGCTCGTCCGTGCGCAGGATCGTGCCCGGAGGGTAGTCGCCCGCGGTGATCGCGGGTCCGAGGGACTCCAGCACCCGAGCATGCAGTCCCTTCCCCTCGTTTTCCATGGGGCAAGCCTACGTTCCCGCACTCCGGCCAATTAAGTATGACGTTTGCATCACAGACTCTTGAATACGTCGTACCTAATGGGTTTCAGTGGGGTCCGCACGGGGTCAATGAAGACAGCGAGGTACCACGGGATGAGCACCCCCGACGTGATCGTCGTGATGGGCGTGGCCGGCACCGGCAAGACCACGATCGGCCCGATGGCGGCCGCCAGACTGGGCGTTCCGTACGCCGAGGGCGACGACTTCCATCCGCCGGCCAACATCGCCAAGATGTCGGCGGGCATCCCGCTGGACGACGACGACCGCGGTCCCTGGCTGGACGCCATAGGAGCCTGGGCGCACGAGCGCGCCGGGCACGGCGGCGGTGTGGTCAGCAGCTCCGCGCTCAAGCGCGCCTACCGCGACCGGCTCCGGGCGGCCGCTCCCCGCATCGTCTTCCTGCACCTCACCGGTGACCGCTCGCTGATCGAGGAGCGGATGGCCGAGCGCAAGGGCCACTTCATGCCGACCGCGCTGCTGGACTCCCAGTTCGCCACGCTCGAACCGCTCGGTCCCGACGAGGCCGGTGTCGCCGTGGATGTGTCCGGCACCCCGGAGGAGATCGCCGAGCGCGCGGTGGCCGCACTGCGCGCGATGGACCCGCCGGGCGCCTGACCCCGTACCCCCACACCCCACACCCGTACCGCAGCACCCCCTTTCCCCCTCCGTCCAACCAAGGGAATCGCCGTGACTCATCTCAGCGTCGAGATGCTCGCAGCGGACGCGACCGAGCCGATAACCTCGGCCGGCCACGCACAGCTGGGCATCGCCGTCCTGGCCGGCATAGCCGTCATCGTCCTGCTCATCACCAAGTTCAAGCTGCATGCCTTTCTGTCGCTGATCATCGGTTCGCTGGTGCTCGGCGCGGTGGCCGGCGCACCGCTCGACAAGGTCATCACCAGCTTCTCGGCGGGCCTGGGCACCACGGTCGCGGGTACGGGCGTGCTGATCGCGCTCGGCGCCGTCCTCGGGCGGCTGCTCGCCGACTCCGGCGGTGCGGACCAGATCGTCGACACGATCCTGGCGAAGGCGAGCCGGAGGGCGATGCCCTGGGCGATGGTGCTGATCGCCGGGATCGTGGGGCTGCCGATCTTCTTCGAGGTCGGCATCGTGCTGCTGATCCCCGTGGTGCTGCTGGTCGCCAAGCGCGGCAACTTCTCGCTGATGCGCATCGGCATCCCGGCGCTGGCCGGACTGTCCGTCATGCACGGGCTGATCCCCCCGCACCCCGGGCCGCTCGTGGCGATCGACGCCGTCGGTGCGAACCTCGGTGTCACCCTCGCGCTCGGTGTGGTCGTCGCCGTCCCGACCGCGATCATCGCCGGGCCGGTCTTCTCCCGTTACGCGGCCCGCTGGGTGGACATCCGCCCGCCGGAGAACATGGTGCCCGAGCGCGCCACCGAAGACCTGGAGAAGCGGCCCGGCTTCGGGATCACCGTGGCCACCGTGCTGCTGCCGGTGGTGATGATGCTGGCCAAGGCGCTGGTGGACATCGTCGTCGACAATCCGGAGCACACCGTCCAGCGGGTCTTCGACGTGGTCGGCTCGCCGCTGATCGCGCTGCTCGCCGCCGTCCTCGTCGCGATGTTCACGCTGGGCCGGGCGGCGGGCTTCACTCGCGGCCGGATCGCCACCACCGTCGAGAAGTCGCTCGCCCCGATCGCCGGTGTGGTGCTGATCGTCGGTGCGGGCGGCGGCTTCAAGCAGACGCTGGTGGACGCCGGCGTCGGCCAGATGATCCTGGACGTCTCCAAGGGCTGGAACATCTCCGCGCTGCTGCTCGCCTGGCTGATCGCGGTCGCCATCCGGCTCGCGACCGGCTCCGCGACGGTGGCCACCATCTCCGCCGCCGGGCTGGTCGCCCCGCTCGCCGCGGAGATGAGCACCACCCATGCCGCGCTGCTGGTGCTGGCCATCGGCTGTGGGTCGCTGTTCTTCAGCCATGTCAACGACGCCGGATTCTGGCTGGTCAAGGAGTACTTCGGGATGAACGTCGGCCAGACGCTGAAGACCTGGTCGGTGATGGAGACGCTGATCTCGGTCGTCGGGATCGGGTGCGTGCTGCTGCTCTCCCTGGTTCTTTAGGGACCGTGTTCTCCCGGGTCCTTCAGGGCCCGGGTCCGTCCAACCCCTGTTCTTTCCGGGCGGGTTACCGCCCCGGGCGCCCCACCCCCCTCAGGCGCCTGTCCCCGTCACGAGGCCGTACGAGCGGATGTCCGCTGGTGCGGCCTCGTGCACATGGGGGCGGGCTCCCGGTGGTGTCCGCCCCGGCCGGAGGCGCCGCGCCGCGGTGCACGAGGACGACCGCCGCCAGTCCGAGGGCCAGCCCCGCGGCGGTCTGCGGGCCGAAGGGCTCGCCGAACATGGCGGCTCCCCACAGCGCCGTGACCGGTGCCATCAGGAACATCAGGGTGTTCACCTCGGTGACGCCCCGGCGCCGGAGGATCAGCCAGTACAGCCCGTACCCGCCGAAGGTGGACAGCACCACCAGCCAGCCGACCGCAGCCCAGAACGAGAGCGAGGCGGGCGGTTGCAGGGAGCCGGTGCCCGCGGCGAGGGCGGTGAACAGGACGGCGCTGGTGGTGCAGTGGATCGTCATCGACACCGACGGGGCGACCCGGGTGCGCGAGCGGCCTTCCAGGAACGTGGCCGCCACCAGCGAGGACATGCCGAGGAACGGGACGAGATAGGCCCACCCGGCCACCCCCGGGCCGGCCGCCGCGTCGGCCGTGGTGACCAGGACGACGCCGCCCACGCCCAGACACAGACCGAGCCACTGCCGGCGGGAGACGTACTGGCGCAGCAGTGGTCCGGCGAGCGCCCCTGCCACCAGCGGCTGGGTGCCGTCGATCAGGGCCGTGGTGCCGCTGGAGACCCCGAGCTGGATCGCGGAGTAGACGCTGAGCAGATAGCCGCTCTGTGACAGGGCGCCGATGACGGCCTGCCGGGCCATGTCCCGTGCGGTCAGGCCCCGCCACGCGGTGCGGGCGGAGGCGGCCGCCACGACCACGAGGACGGCGGCGAGCGGCAGGAACCGCCACATGAGGAGCGTGCTGGCGGGCGCGCTGTCCGCGCCGAGCTTGGCCCCGATGAACCCCGAGCTCCAGCAGAGCACAAAGGCGGCCGAGAGCAGGAGATGCATGCTGTCGCCTCCGTCAGTAGACCGATCTGTATACCTCTCCTTTCACTATACAGATCGGTATACTTTTTGCATGGGTACCTCGCAGAAAACGCCCCGGATCACGATGACGCCTGCCGCGCGGCGGGCCCTGGAGGCCGCCGGGCGGCTGTTCTACGAGCGCGGGATCCATGCCGTCGGGGTGGATCTGATCGCCGCCGAGGCCGGGGTGACGAAGAAGACCCTCTACGACCGGTTCGGCTCCAAGGAGCAGATCGTCGTGGAGTACCTCGCGGACCGTGATGAACGCTGGCGGGCTTTTCTCACGCCGTATCTCGACGCCGCCCGGCCGTCGCCCGCCGCGGGGGTCCTGGCCGTCTTCGACGCCTCCCGCGCCTGGTCGGCGCAGCACAGCCGCAAGGGGTGCAGCATGGTCAACGCCCATGCGGAGATCAGCGATCCGTCCCACCCGGCGTACGCGATCATCACCGCGCAGAAGGAGTGGATGCTCGCGCTGTTCGCCGATCTGGTCGGGGCCGCCGCCCCCGGCCGGGCCGGCCGGCTGGGCCGGACGCTGATGCTCCTTCATGAAGGGGCCCTGGTCGCCCACGGCCTGGGCATCTTTCCCGACCCGATCGGTCAGGCCCGCGACGAGGCGGAGGAGCTGCTCGCCGCCGCGGGGGTGCGGCCGTGACCGGCGGTGGGCCCGCCGGACCGGCCGTCGGGGTTCACCGGGCTGCCGGTGCCATGGTCGCGCCCAGGTAGGTCCCGAGGGCCGCGGTCACCTGCGCCGTCGCGTCCTCGGGCGGTGCGGCGAGGGCGAGATAGCCGTCGGGGCGGATGAGGAGCACGGCGGGGCCGGGGCCGTAGGCGTCGCGGATGTGGCCGTCGGTGTCGATCAGATCGGGGGTCGGGCCGCCGACGCGGACGAGGCGCAGCAGGTCCGGACCGGCGGGCAGGGCGGTGTCCTCGACGGCGGTCCCACCCAGGTCCAGCAGGGTGAAGTGCGGGCCCCGGAAGGCGTCGAAGAGCCGGGTGGGCTTGCCGTCGGCGGTGCTGCACGGGGCGTCGGGGGCCCGGTCGCCCGCGACGGGTATGCCCTCGGCGAGGTCCGTACGCAGCTCCCGCGTCAGGGGGCTGTCGCGGTAGCCGATGTCGAGCTGGTGCAGGTCCCGGCCGCGCCGCAGCTCGCGGGAGCGGTGCAGCCGGGTGCTGGTGTCGAGGATGCGCTCGGCGATCGGACGGCGCTCGGCGTGGTAGGTGTCGAGCAGGGTGTCGGGGGCGCCGTGCCGCAGCACCTGGCCGAGCTTCCAGCCGAGGTTGTAGGCGTCCTGGACGCTGGTGTTCAGGCCCTGGCCGCCCGCCGGGGAGTGGATGTGCGCGGCGTCGCCCGCCAGGAAGACCCGGCCGGCGCGGTAGGCGTCCACCATGCCCGCCTTGGGGCGGTAGAGAGAGGTCCACAGGACCTCGCGGATCTGCTCGGCGCCGAGGTGGGTGTGGGCCGCCAGCTGGGCGTGGACCGTCTCGGGCGAGATGTCGGGCACTTCGGTGAAGGCCACGATGAAGCTCTGGAAGTAGTCGGTGCCGGCCAGCGGGAGGAGCGAGACGAACCCGCCGTTCGCCAGCGGCCAGCGGTGCCAGTGGTCCCGGTCGAGGCCGTCCGCCCGGACATCCGCGAGCAGTACGGCGCCCTGCCCCAGCGACGGACCGCTCATCCGTGCGCCCAGCGCCCTGCGTACGGTGCTGCGCCCGCCGTCGGTGCCGACCAGGTAGGCGCCGTGCACGGTGCGCTCCGCTCCGTCGGCGTGGCGCAGACGGGCGGTCACCCCGGTCGGGTCCTGGTCGAATGCGGTGAGTTCGGTGCCGAAGAGCACCTCGCCGCCGAGCTCTTGCAGCCGCTCGTACAGCAGCTCCTGATTGCGGAACTGCGGCACCATCAGGGCGTTCGAGTACGGGATGGCGGGTGTCGGATCGACCCGCTCGATCATCTCGGTGGTCTCGGTGATCCGGCCGTTCTCCCAGAGGGCCGTCTTCGGGTAGCGGCCGCCGGCCGCCCGGACGGTGTCCAGCACCCCGAGATCGTCGTAGACCTCCTGGGTGCGCGGCTGGAGGCCGGTGCCGCGGGAGCCGGGGGAGAGGCGGTCCTGCCGCTCGACGATCAGGGCGCGCACACCGCGGCGGGCGAGGTCGATGCCCAGGGCGAGGCCGGTGGGCCCGGCGCCGGCGATCAGTACGTCGACGGCCGCACCGTCGTCGGGCAGCGCGGCACGGAAGACGTCCTTAACGTTGTTAAGTTCCATGTTTCCGAGCATGGCTTTAACGGTGTTAAGTTGTCAACATGGTTTCGCGCATCGACCGGAAACAGGTCGTGGACACCGCTCTGCGGCTGCTGAACGAAGTGGGCCTCGACGGGCTCACCCTCCGGCGTATCGCCAAGGAGCTGCACGTCCAGGCCCCCGCGCTGTACTGGCACTTCAAGAACAAGCGGGAGCTGCTGGACGAGATGGCCACCGAGATGTTCCGGCGGATGACCGGGCGGCTGGTGACCGCAGGGGCCGGCGCGGGCCCGGACGGCCGTACCTGGCAGGAGACGCTGCTCGACGGCTGCCGGGCGATGCGCCGCGAGCTGCTCAACTACCGTGACGGCGGCAAGGTCTTCAGCGGCACGCGGATGACCGACGAGAGCTACGCCGGGCCGCTCGACGGCTTGCTGCGCACCTTCACCGAGGCGGGCTTCAGCCTGCGCGGCGCGGCGCGGGCCTGGTGGACGGCGTACAACTACACCGTGGGCCTGGTGATCGAGGAACAGTCGGTCCACCCGGAGCCCGGACAGCCGGAGGCCCGCGACCCGGCCTATGACCTGGCCGACCGCGAGCGGCGCCTCATCGAGGAGTATCCGCTCGCGGCGCTGGCCGGCGAGGAGATGTTCGGCGACATCGAGCAGAACTTCGAGGCCGGGCTGGGCATCATCGTTGCGGGGATCGCGGCCACCCTGGACCCGGACGCGGGGAGTCGAGCGGGGAGTTGAGCGGGGAGTCGATCAGCGCCGTGGGTCGATCGACCGCTTCAGCACGGGTGTGAGCGGGCGCTCTATGAAGCGGTGCAGCACCCACGCGAGCAGCAGCATCAGAGCGACGGTCAGCACCAGCGTCGCGTACGAGGGCAGGCCGATGCCGTGGTGCAGCGCCCGCACCACGACCCAGCCCAGATGCTCGTGCACGAGGTAGAACGGGTAGGTCAGCGCGCCGGCCACGGTCAGCCAACGCCAGTTCGCCCAGTGCAGGTTGCCCAGCGCGACCGCCGAGACCAGGGCGAAGCCGAGCGTGACGACGGCGATGATGACTGCCGTCGAGCGGTAGGAGAACGCGGTGGCCGACGGTGCGTGCCACAGCCCCGCGACCGCGTAATGCTGGCCGATCAGCCAGCTGACCAGCACTATCGCCCAGGCGATCGGATCGCGGGCGCCGTAGCGGTGCAGCAGGTACAGGCCCACCCCGCCGATGAAGAACGGGGCGTACTCCGGCATCAGTACGGTGTCGAGGAAGGGCTGGTGGGCGGCCTGCGCCAGCGCGGCGGCCAGCGTCCAGCCCGCGCAGAACAGCACCACCCGGCGGCGGGTGGCGCCGGGCAGTACGACGCAGAGCGCGAAGAGGGCGTAGAAGCGCATCTCCGCCCAGAGGGTCCAGCACACCCCGAGCACCCGGTCCACGCCCAACGGCTGCTGGAGCATGGTCAGATTGGTCAGCACCTCGCTGGGAGCCAGCGCCTCGAAGGCGACCCAGGGGAGCGCGAAGACCGCGGTGACCAGCAGGATCGCGGCCCAGTAGGCCGGGTAGAGGCGGGAGACGCGGGAGGCGATGAACGCGCGCAGCGTCCGTCCCCAGCCGCTGAGGCAGATCACGAAGCCGCTGATCACGAAGAAGATCTGCACGCCCAGGCAGCCGTAGGCGAACAGCGGTGCGGCAGTGGGGAATTGGTGGGCGGGCGAGCCGCCCCAGGCCTGGGCTATCTCGCCGTTGCGGCCCCCGTAGTGGTACGCGGCGACCATCAGCGCGGCGAGCAGCCGCAGCCCGTCCAGGGCGCGCAGCCGCGAGGGTCCGCCGCGGCTGCGCCCCCGTATCGCGGGCCGGGGAGCGGTGGTGAGGAGATCCGGCGCGACGGGCGGCGCGCCGGTCGTCAGCTGGGGCGTGCTCATCCGAACGCGGCCCGCTTCTTCAGCCGCCGCTGCACCGCACGCGCCCGGCGCGCGACCCTGCGCACGGTGGCATTGCGCGGAATGAACGACAGCTGGGACGGGAGCGCGCCGGGCAGCGCCAGCGCGGTCAGCCGGCGGCGCTTGAAGTAGCGCCAGGTGACCTGGTCGAGACGGGTCGCGAGGTAGCGCTCGGCGGACGGCCGCAGCTGCGGATAGATCTGGTGCTGCATCGCATAGCCGACCGCGGTGACCAGGCCCTCGATGCTCCCGGCGGTCGCGAAGGCGCGCGGGTGCTCGCTGCGGTCGCCCAGGTCGGGCACCAGCGCGTCCACGATCGTGACCGGGATGCGGTTGCTGTTCTGGTACGGCGTGAGCCGCTCCAGCAGCAGCCCGGTGCCGGTCCGCGCGGTGGGCAGGCCGTAGAACGTGGCTGCCGTCAGCAGCGCGGTGGAGAAGCAGCCGACGACCAGCTCCGGCCGCATCCGCTGGTAGAGCACCTCGGCCAGGACCGGGCTGTCCAGCACGGTCAGCGCGACGTCCAGCTTCTCGGCCTCCCGCTCCAGCAGCCGCGACCAGCGGGCCGGCGCGGACGGGTGCGGTTTGAAGACGATCTCGCGGTGGCCGCGCTCGGCGGCGCCGCGCACCATCCGCACATGGAGCTCCTCTTCCTCCTCGGGGGTGAGGATCCCCAGCGCGGAGAGGTACTGGCCGAGCAGCAGCGCGGCGCCCTCGGGGGCCGCCACCTCGCCACTGGCGTCACAGAGTTCGGCCAGCACCTTGGTGAAGGCGTCGGTCGGCACGGTCTGCGGCGCGACGTCGAACTCGGTGAGCAGCAGCGGCGTCAGGCCCGGCACCAGATCCAGATGCAGCAGCCGGTTGATGCGCGTGCCGATGAGCGGGTCGAGCTTGTTGCGGGTGGGCCCGTAGCTCATCAGCCCGTCGGCGTAGACATCGATCGGCGCGTCCGGGAACAGCTGGGCGATCGCCAGCGCCGGGTTGACCTGGATCGACTCCACGACCAGCTCGATGTGGTCGTCGCCCAGGCCCCACAGCAGCCGCAGATGCCGCTCCCACAGCGGGACGTCGTCCGAGCGCGGCGACCAGCCCCCGGGGTGGAACGGGCTGATCGTCTCGTTCCACGACAGCACCCGGTCGAAGCGGCCGCGCAGCCGCTCGAAGCCGGGCATGGTGTCCAGCGACGCGGTGGTCTCCGGGGTGGTCGCGTTGTTGCTGAGCAGCAGCAGCCGGCGGTCGGCAGGCGCGAAGCAGTCGGCGTCCAGCGCAGCGGCGAGCGTCGCCGCACCGTAGAGCGTGGACGCCATGAAGATCTGGGTACGCGGTCGGGTGGACATCAGGCGGCGACCTCCGCCGGGACAGGGCGACGGCGCAGTCGCCGCAGCCGGGACGCGCGCTGCACATCCATCGAATCCAGGGCTTCCTTCAGTACGTCCTGCGGCATGCGTTTCATGGCCGCGGCGCTCATCGCGCGCAATTTACGGGCGACCTGCGGTTCGAAACGTTCGATCGAACCGAGATGGTGGGAAATGATCGCGCAATACGTGCGCACCGCCTTCGGCAGCAGAAGATCGGCATCGCGGTCCTGTGCCGTTTCCTCGATCACCTGATCGAAAGCGCGAATGAAGTCCAATTGCCGCACATCTCCGATCTGGGTCAGTGAGGACGCCACTCCGCGCCGGTAGAAAACGCCGAGCAGCCCGACCACCGCCATGGACTTCGCCTCGCGGTGCAGCCGCCAGATCCACGGGCGGTCCTCCGCGGTGCGCAGCCCGTCCCGGAAATGCAGCACCCCCTCGTCCAGCAGCCGGCGGTGGTACATCCCGGCCCAGGCGAAGGCGTAGTCGACGGAGGTGGAGCGGTCGGCGGGCAGGATCACCTCGCGCGGGTCCATCACCACCCCGCGCCGGCCGTGCGGGACACGGTGCACGGTGCGTGCGCGGGCGGTGCACTGGACATGGTCGGTACGGACGAAGTCACATCCCGACTCCTCCATGACGCCGAGGAGTTCGGGGTAGTAGCCGGGGGCGAGCCAGTCGTCGCCGTCCAGGAAGGTGACGTACTCGCCGCGGGCCTCGTCCAGGCCGGTGTTCCGGGCGGTGGCCAGGCCGCCGTTCTGTTCGTGCCGCAGGAGTCTGGCGCCCGGCAGCTCACGCTCGGCGCGCGCGAGGATCTCCGGGGTCTCGTCGCGGGAACAGTCGTCGACGAGCAGGAATTCAAAGTCCTCACGGGCATTGGCCGCCAGGCTTTTCAGGGTGTCGGGCGCGTATGTCTGCACGTTGTAGAACGGCACGATGACGGAGAGCTTAACCACCCGGGTGACGTTAGGTGCGCAGACGGCATTCGTCTTTACCGGGTGCGGACCTCAAGGTGAACGAAGAATGGCGGGATGGTTAACCGGGCCGACAATCGGGCTGGTTAGTCATTCGTCGACCCGCTGTTAACCCTTTGTTGCGACCCAGTTGGCCCGCCAAACGGAATGCCTTCCTAGCGTCATCGACGTGCCATCACGTACCTCTTCTTCGCCGCGGGTCGCCGTGCTCGCCGACTCGGATACCCGATGGAAATGGGGCGCTTTGACAGCGTACCGAATCCAATCGGACATCCGGCTCGACGGCTACCTTCTCCGCGGCCGCGCCACTCCCACGGTCCGCCAGCTCGACGAGGTCGGCGCCCGTGCGGACTCGCTGCGCGAAATCAGGGGCGTCGACTTCGTCCGGTCCCTCGACCGTACGGTCTGCGACGTCGTCGTGCTGGCCTGTGTCGGCGGAGCGGTGCAGGCGATGCTGCACGGCCTCGGCCGCGCCTGGCAGGGTGCCGAGCGCCGCCCCGCCGTCGTCACCGGCTACGTCGGTGTGGTCTACGAGAAGCTCGCCGACGGGCTGCTGCTACGGCACGGCGCGGATGTCGTCCTCGCCAACTCCCGGCACGACGCGGACCGGTTCCGCGAGGTCTACCGCGGGGTCGGCGCCGACGACGGCAGCGTCGTCGAATGCGCCCTGCCGTTCCTCGGCGGCGACCGCTACCGCCGCGACGGCGACACCGGCGCGCAGCACCGCTACACCGTGGTGTTCGCCGCCCAGCCCTCCGTCCCGGAGAGCCGCGCGGACCGGACCTACCTGCTGCGCCGGGCCGTGGAGCACGCCCGCAGGCACCCGGACCGCGAGGTGCTGATCAAGCTCCGCAGCAAGCCGGGCGAGCACACCACCCATATCGAGGAGCTGCCCTACCAGAAGCTCGCCACGAAGGCGCCCGGCGGACTGCCCGCCAACTGCCGCCTGGTGTACGGCAACATGGGCGAGGTCCTGGACCGCACCGACCTGATGGTGACGGTCAGCTCGACCGCCGCCCTGGAGTCGCTGCACCGCGGCATCCCCACCGCCGTCCTCACCGACCTCGGTATCCGCGAGGTCCTCGGCAACCACCACTTCCTCGGCTCCGGCTGCCTCGCCTCCTGGGACGAGCTGGACGCCGGGCACCGCCCGGAGCCCGACGCCGACTGGCTCGCCCGGCAGGGCGTCGCCGCCGCCGGGGACTACGAGCAGGCCTTCGACGCGGCCCGCGCCCGGGTCACCGCGCTGCGCACCGCCGACCGGCTGCCGCCCCTCACCCCGTACTACACAGCCCGTACCGCCCCCGGCTACCTCCCCGGCATCCTCGCCCGGCACGGCCTGGACCCGCACGGGGCGCCGGTCGCCGGCCATACGGACGCCCCCGAGGAGACCGGCGGACTGCGCCGGGTCGCCCGCGAGACGGTCCGCGAGGCCGCCCGCGGCGCCTACCGCCACGGCGTCCAGCGCGTCGCCCCCGCCATCCGCCGCTGGGGGCAGCTGTGACCCTCCCGTCGCCCGCCAGTCCCCGGAGCCCGCACGGCCCCCGGAAGGAGCCCGACATGCCGCCGAACCCGCAGAGCAGCCCGCCGACCGTGGTCGCCGTCATCCCCGCCCGCGGCGGATCCAAGGGCGTGCCCGCCAAGAACCTCGCCGCCGTCGGGGGAGTGCCCCTGGTGGCCCGCGCGGTCCGCGAATGCCGCGCCGCCCGCCTGGTCACCGATGTCGTGGTGTCCACCGACGACGCCGGGATAGCGGCCGCGGCCCGCGGCGCCGGAGCGGTCGTCGTACGGCGCCCCGGCGACATCGCGGGCGACACCGCCACCAGCGAGGCCGCCGTCCTGCACGCCATGGACGCCTACGAGGCCGAGCACGGCACCCGGGTCGACGCGGTGCTGCTGGTCCAGTGCACCAGCCCCTTCCTCGTCCGCGAGGACATCGACTCGGTGGCCGCCGCGGTCGTCGAGGGCGGCGCCGACAGCGCGCTGACCGTGGCCCCGTTCCACGGCTTCGTCTGGCGCGACGCCGCCGATGACGCGGACGTGAGCCCGGCTCCCGCCGAGCGGCCCGTGGCCGCCACGGTCCCCGCGCAGCCCACCGCCACCGCCCCGGCCGCCCTCACCACCACCGGCGGCTACGGCGTCAACCACGACAAGTCCTTCCGGCCGCGCCGCCAGGACCGCCCCCAGGACCTGCTGGAGACCGGCGCCGCCTACGCCATGGAAGCGGCCGGCTTCCGCGCCGGCGGCCACCGCTTCTTCGGCCGCACCGAACTCGTGCGCACCGACCCCGCCCGGGTGCTGGAGATCGACGACCCGCACGACCTGGCCCGCGCCCGCGCGCTCGCGCCGCTGCTGGACGCCCCGCGGCCCGGCGCACTGCCGACCCTCGACGACATCGACGCCGTCGTCCTCGACTTCGACGGCACCCAGACCGACGACCGGGTGCTGATCGACGCCGACGGACGGGAGATCGTCGCGGTGCACCGCGGCGACGGCCTCGGCATCGCCGCCCTACGCAAGGCGGAGCTGAAGCTGCTGATCCTTTCCACCGAGACCAACCCGGTCGTCGCCGCACGGGCCCGCAAGCTGCGGGTGCCCGTCCTGCACGGCATCGACCGCAAGGACCTCGCCCTCAAGCAGTGGTGCGAGGAAGCGGGCATCGCGCCCGAGCGCGTGCTCTACGTCGGCAACGACGTCAACGACCTCCCGTGCTTCGACCTCGTCGGCTGGCCCGTGGCGGTCGCCGGGGCGCACGACGTGGTGCGCGGCGCGGCCCGCGCGGTCACCGCGACGCCCGGAGGCAGCGGCGCGATCCGAGAGATCGCCGCCTGGCTGCTGGGCCCGTCCCTGTAACCCACAAAGACCCCCTGAACACCCCCCAACACCCCTGAACACCCCGCACACCCCCTGATCGACACGAAGGAACCCTCCCCATGAGCAGCAACTCCCGCCTCCGCACCCTCGGCTCCCGCGAGGCCGGCCCCGGCCGCCCCGTCTACGTCACCGGCGAGATCGGCATCAACCACAACGGCGACCTGGAGAACGCCTTCGCGCTGATCGACGCCGCCGCCGACGCCGGCTGTGACGCCGTCAAGTTCCAGAAGCGGACCCCGGAGATCTGCACCCCGCGCGACCAGTGGGACATCGAGCGCGACACCCCCTGGGGCCGGATGACCTACATCGACTACCGCCACCGCGTGGAGTTCGACGAGGACGGCTACCGCGCCATCGACGAGTACTGCAAGAAGCGCGGCATCGCCTGGTTCGCCTCCCCGTGGGACGTCGAGTCCGTCGCCTTCCTGGAGAAGTTCGACGTGCCCTGCTACAAGGTCGCCTCCGCCTCGCTCACCGACGACGAGCTGCTGCGTGCCATGCGCGCCACCGGCCGCACCGTCATCCTCTCGACGGGCATGTCCACCCCCAAGCAGATCCGGCACGCCGTCGAGGTCCTGGGCAGCGAGAACATCCTGCTCTGCCACGCCACCAGCACCTACCCGGCCAAGGCCGAGGAGCTCAACCTGCGGATGATCAACACCCTCCAGGACGAGTACCCCAACGTCCCGATCGGCTACAGCGGCCACGAGACCGGCCTGCAGACCACCCTCGCCGCGGTCGCCCTCGGCGCCACCTTCGTCGAGCGCCACATCACCCTCGACCGTGCGATGTGGGGCTCCGACCAGGCCGCCTCCGTCGAGCCCGGCGGCCTGTCCCGCCTGGTCCGCGACATCCGCACCATCGAGGAGTCCCTCGGTGACGGCGTCAAGAAGGTCTACGAGAGCGAGCTCGGCCCGATGAAGAAGCTGCGCCGTGTCACCGGCGTGGTCGCCGAGGCCGAGGCCGGCGCCGAGCCGGCGGCGGTCTGACGGCCGGGCCCACGAACCGACGGGAGCGATGGTGAGCTCACCCGAAGGGGCCCCCGCCGGGCCCGTCACGCCCGGCACCGGGGTCCCGCCCCAGGAGACGACGGGTTCTCCCGCCCGTCGTCTCCTGGGGGTGCCGCGGCAGCGCCGCCGGCCCGCACGCACCGGTTCCGGACCGGATGCCGCCGCCCGGGACTCCGGCACCCTCGCGTTCGTCGAGAGCCCGGTGCAGCTGCTGAACGTCCTGGAATGGGCGTACACGGCACAGGCCACCGCGCTCACCGTCGTCGTGCTCTCCCCGCACGACCCGATGACCCGCGGCCAGCTGCGCCGGATGGCCGAACTCGCCCGCGACGAAGGCCACACGGTGCGCTGGGAAGAGGCCCGCGGCGGCCCGACGGCGCCGATGCGCACCGTCGGCGGGCTCACCCCGCTGCTGCGCCGCGCCCGCCGCATCGTCATCGGCGACCCGTTCTCCCGCTACGTCCAGCTGCTGCTCACCCTCACCAGGGCGCGCGATCTGGTCGTGGTCGACGACGGCACCGCCACCATGGAGTTCATCTCCCAACTCGCCCACGGCGAACGGCTGGTGCGCTGGCACCGCAACGGCAGCGGGCGCGGCGCGCGGGACCTGGTCTTCGCGCCGTTCTCCGCCACCGCCCGGCGCCGGCTCACCCCGGAGCCCGAGGGCGGCCGGCGCACCGTCGGGCTGTTCAGCTCGATGCCCGTCGAGGCACCACCGGGCGTCGAGGTCACCACCAACGACTTCGCCTGGACCCGCGGCCGCTTCGGCCCGCCCCGGCTCACCCGCGCCGCCGATATCGTCGGCACCTCGCTGGTGGAGACCGGAGTCGTGGACGCCGACCGCTATCTGGCGGCGGTCGGCATGCTGGCCCGTACGCACGGCGCCACCCGCTACTTCGCGCACCGCAAGGAGAGCGCCGAAAAGCTGCGCCGGCTCGTGGCGGAGACGGGGCTGGAGATCGTCCGGCCCGATCTGCCGCTGGAACTGATCGCCCGGCGCGGCCCCATCGGAGGGCTGATCGTCAGCTTCCCCTCCACGGTCGTGCACACCCTGCCGCTCGCCCTGCGGGGCACCGAGGTCAAGGTCGCGGTCTGCGACATCGATCCGGAGTGGCTGACGGCCCACGCCTCGCCGCGCGCCCAGGGCTTCCTCGACGGGGTCACCGGCACCGCCCGCGACGTGCAGCGACTGCCGTTCACCCAGCGGGTGGCCACCGGATGACCGCGCGCGGGAAGCCTTACTGCATACCCGTCGCATAAACCGTCCATGCGCCGAGCGGCCTAGATTTTCTTCCCCTAACGGGCTGAACTTTTGTTGATCGAGGGACAGTTGCCCCATCGGGGCCCGTAACCTTCCACGGGTGAACCACTCGATCTCCCGCGATGCCGGCACCGCCCGTACTCCCGCCGGGGACCAGCTCCCCGGCGCCCTCCCCGAGGCGCTGCGCGCCGAACTCGGCCTCTTCCGCCGCGACTTGCACATGCATCCCGAGCTCGGCAACCAGGAGTTCCGGACCACCGCGGGGCTCAAGGAACGGCTGGAGCGGGCCGGTCTGCGGCCCCGGGTACTGGCCATCGGCACCGGCCTGATCTGTGACATCGGCACACCGGACGCCACGGCCGACGGAGCGGCGCTCGCCGCGGCCCCCGCGCGCCCCCTGCTGGCCCTGCGCGCGGACATCGACGCGCTGCCCATCCCGGACACCAAGACCGTCGACTACGCCTCGACGATCCCCGGCCGTGCGCACGCCTGCGGCCACGACGTGCACACCTCCGTCGTCCTCGGCGCCGGCCTGGTCCTGGCCGAACTGGCGCGGGCCGGCGCCCTGCCGCGTCCCGTCCGGCTGATCTTCCAGCCCGCCGAGGAGGTGCTGCCGGGCGGCGCCTCCGACGCGATCGAGTCCGGCGCCCTGGAGGGCGTCGGCCGGATCCTCGCCCTCCACTGCGACCCGCGCGTCGACGCCGGCCGGATCGGGATCCGTACGGGAGCGATCACCTCCGCCTGCGACCGGCTGGAGGTCGGGCTGGACGGCCCCGGCGGCCACACCGCCCGCCCGCACCTGACCACCGACATGGTCACCGCCGCGTCCCGGGTCGCCCTGGACGTACCGGCCCTGCTCTCCCGCCGGGTCGACGCCCGCGCCGGCCTCGCCGTGACCTGGGGCCGTCTGGCCTCCGGCCACGCCTGCAATGTGATCCCGCAGCACGCCGAACTCTCCGGCACGGTCCGCTGTCTCGATCTCGACGCCTGGCGGAAGGCACCGGACCTGGTGCACGCGGCGATCGACGAGGTGGCCGCGCTGCACGGCGCGAAGTCGCAGATCACCTACGTCCGCGGGGTGCCGCCGGTGGTCAACGAGCCGGTCACCGTCCAGCTGCTGCACTCCGCGATGGCCGCCCGCCGTGGCGAGGGCGCCATCGAGGACACCGAGCAGTCCCTCGGCGGGGAGGACTTCTCCTGGTACCTCGAACATGTCCCCGGTGCCATGGCCCGCCTCGGCGTCCACCCGCCCGCCGACCCGACGCGCCGGGATCTGCACCGCGGAGACTTCGATGTGGACGAGCTGGCGATCAAGGTCGGCGTCGAACTCTTCACCGCAGCGGCGCTCCTCGACGGGGATCTGCCGGACTGATCACGACGGCGCGGCCGCTGCCCGCCGTGGCTCGGCGGGAGGACGGCGGGACGAGGGCGCCAGGGCGCGGGACGAGGGCGGCCGGGACGAGGGGGGCGGGACGAGGGCGCCAGGACAGCGGGACGAAGGCGCCGGAGGGCTCCTGCGGCCGCCCGCGTGACGGCGCTCACGCGAGGAGTGCGGCGTAGAGCCGACCAGTCACCGCAAAGTGCGCATAACGGCCCGTTCCGGCAGGTTGCCGGGACGGGCTTCGCATATCGCCCGGCTGTGTTTCGTCCAGGTGCCCTACGCCTCGAATCGATAACGTCCACGCAGTGGAGGGTTTTGCGCCAGGTCTACGCGCGTTAATCTCCCGACAAGCCAGCGCCAATGGGGGCGCTTAGAGCGAAGGGAAGGCCCCGTGCGTCGGGTCATCAGGATTGCCGCCGCGGCCACCGCCACCGCGGGCCTCGCGCTCACCGCCACCGCGTGCGGTCAGAGCTTTGCCGAGGCCAATCGCGCCAAACACGCGGGGGTCGGGCTGGCCTTCGACATCGGCGGCCGGGACGACCACTCGTTCAACGAAGCGGCCGCCCGCGGTGCGGAGAACGCGAAGAAGAAGCTGGGCGTCAACGTCAAGATGCTCACCGCCAAGAACGGCGAGACCGAGGCGGACCGCGAACAGCGGCTCACCTCCTTCGCCGAGGCCGGCTACAACCCGGTCATCGGCGTCGGCTTCGCCTACAGCCAGTCCGTGCAGAACGTCGCCAAGGACTTCCCCGACACCACCTTCGGTGTCGTGGACGCCGTGCCGGAGGGCAAGAACGTCGATGCGATGGTCTTCGCCGAGCACGAGGGCTCGTACCTGGCCGGCGTCGCGGCCGCGCTGAAGAGCAAGACCCACAAGGTGGGCTTCATCGGTGGCGTGAACAACGCACTGATCCAGAAGTTCCAGGCCGGGTTCGAGCAGGGGGTCCGCGACACCGACCCGAAGGCCAAGGTCACGTCGCAGTACCTCTACCCGAACAACGACAAGGGCTTCAACGACCCGGCCGCCGCCAAGGCCAAGGCCGGCGGCATGCTCGACAGCGATATCGACGTGATCTACTCCGCGGCCGGGCAGTCGGGCGCCGGAACGATCGAGGCGGTCAGCAAGGTCAAGGGCGCCTGGGCGATCGGTGTCGACTCCGACCAGTACCAGCAGCCCGGTCTGGCCCGCTACAAGAACCGCATCCTCACCTCGGTGGTGAAGAACGTCGACGTGGCGGTCTTCGACCTGATCAAGAGCGTCGAGGACCACAAGCCGCTGACCGGCATCCACGCCTACGACCTCAAGCACAGCGGTGTCTCGCTCGCCACCTCGGGCGGCTTCATCAAGGACATCCAGCCGCAGATCGACGCGGCCCGGAAGAAGATCATCGAGGGCAAGGTGAAGGTCAAGGAGACGCCGTAGCCAGGGACCACCGCCGCCCCGGGCCGCCGCAGAGCCGGCCCCGGGGGACAGGCCCCACGTCCCCCTTGTGACCGGCCTTTCCGGTCCCTTCCCCGCTTTTCTTACGTCCTTTCCGCTCCTTCATCCCCGAGGGGAGTGCGCCATCAACGCAGCATCCACGAGCAGCGGCCCGGCCGGCCCGGACGCCCCTGCTGTTGAACTCCGCGGAATCACCAAAAGGTTCCCCGGTGTCGTGGCCAACCACGACATCCATCTCACCGTGCGCCGCGGCACCGTCCACGCCCTGTGCGGCGAGAACGGTGCCGGCAAGTCCACCCTGATGAAGATCCTCTACGGCATGCAGAAGCCGGACGAGGGCACCATCGAGCTCGACGGCGAGCAGGTCACCCTGCACACCCCGGGCGACGCCATCGCCCGCGGCATCGGCATGGTGCACCAGCACTTCATGCTCGCCGACAACCTCACCGTCCTGGAGAACACCGTCCTCGGCGCGGAGAAGCTGCACGGCATCGCCGCCGGCGCCCGCGCGAAGATAAAGGAGCTCTCGGACGCGTACGGGCTGGGCATCCGGCCGGACGTCCTGGTCGAGGACCTCGGTGTCGCCGACCGCCAGCGGGTGGAGATCCTCAAGGTCCTCTACCGCGGCGCCCGCACCCTGATCCTCGACGAGCCGACCGCCGTACTGGTCCCGCAGGAGGTCGACGCACTCTTCGACAACCTGCGCGAGCTCAAGTCCGAGGGCCTGACCGTCATTTTCATCTCGCACAAGCTGGGCGAGGTGCTCTCGGTCGCCGACGACATCACCGTCATACGGCGCGGTACCACCGTGGCGTCGGTCGAGCCGTCCCGGACCACCTCCAAGCAGCTGGCCGAGCTGATGGTCGGCAGCGAACTGCCGTCCCCGGAGACCCGCGAATCGACCGTCACGGACGAGGAGATGCTGCGCGTCAGAGATCTGCACCTCTCCGCGACCGACACCGACGGCGTGGTCCGCACCGTCCTGGACGGCATCTCCTTCACCATCCACAAGGGCGAGGTGCTGGGCGTCGCCGGTGTCGAGGGCAACGGCCAGGCCGAACTCGTCGAAGCCGTCATGGGCACCCGCACCCCCGACCACGGCACCGTCACCCTGGACGGCAGCGACCTGTCCGGGGCCTCCACCCGCGCCCGGCGCGAGGGCGGCATCGGCTACATCCCCGAGGACCGCCACCGCCACGGACTGCTGCTGGAAGCCCCGCTGTGGGAGAACCGCATCCTGGGCCATGTCACCGAGCGGCCCAACAGCAAGGGCAAGCTCCTCGACCTGGCCGGGGCCCGCAAGGACACCGAGCGCATCGTCGCGGAGTACGACGTGCGCACCCCCGGCATCGAGGTCACCGCGTCCTCGCTCTCCGGCGGCAACCAGCAGAAGCTGATCGTCGGCCGCGAGATGAGCCACCGGCCCAAGCTGTTGATCGCCGCCCATCCCACCCGCGGCGTCGACGTCGGCGCGCAGGCGCAGATCTGGGAACAGATCCGCGAGGCGCGCCGCGAGGGCCTGGCGGTGCTGCTGATCTCTGCCGACCTGGACGAGCTGATCGGCCTGTCCGACACCCTGCGGGTGATGTACCGGGGCCGGCTGGTCGCGGACGCGGACCCCGCCGTCATCACCCCGGAGGAGTTGGGCTCCGCCATGACCGGTGCCGCCAGCGGCCACCTCACCGCCGCGGACGCGGCGGCGGACGACAGCGCGTCGGACGGCAACCCGTCGGACGACGGTGCGTCGCACGGCAGCACGCCGGACGGCGCCGGCGAGCAGGGCGGTGAGCAGAAGTGAGTACCTCCACCAAGAACCCCGCCAAGAACCCCACCGTGGAAGCCATCGCCAGGAGCGCCACCCGGGACAAGGTGATCCTCGCGATCGCCGCGCCCGTCCTGGCCATCGTCGCCGCGATTGTGATCTCGTCCCTGGTCTTCCTGGCGTCGGGCGAGAATCCGTTCCGGGCCTACGGGATCATGGCCGATTACGGCCACTACAGCGACAGCCAGGTCTGGATCATCAACAAGGCGGTGCCGTACTACCTTTCGGCACTGGCGGTCGCCATCGGCTTCCGGATGAACCTCTTCAACATCGGCGTCGACGGCCAGTACCGCCTGGCGGCCTTCGCGGCCGCCGCGGTCGGCGGGGCCATCGCCCTCCCCGGCGCGATCCAGATCATCCTGCTCATCGTCATCGCGATGCTGGTGGGCGCGATCTGGTCGGGCATCGCCGGTCTGCTGAAGACGACCCGTGGCGTCAGCGAAGTGATCACCACGATCATGCTGAACGCGATCGCCGCCTCGATCATCGGCTACTTCCTGCAGGACGGCCGCCTCGCCATCAAGGACGGCAACCTCCTGCACACCAAGTTCCTCCCGGAATCCAGCCACTTCTTCTCCTTCCCGACCCACCCCAAGCCGGTCCTCGGCTTCGTGGTGATCGCGGTGCTGGCCGGTGCGCTGTACTGGTTCGGCATCAACCGCACCCGCTTCGGCTTCGACCTGCGCGCCGTGGGCGCCTCCGAGTCGGCCGCCGAGGCCAGCGGTGTCAGCGTCAAGCGCATGGTCGTCAGCAGCATGCTGCTGTCGGGCGCGGCGGCCGGCCTGGTCGGCATGCCCACCCTGCTCGGCGAGTCCTTCCAGTACGGCACGGACTTCCCGGCCGGTATCGGCTTCACCGGTATCGCCATCGCGCTGCTCGGCCGCAACCACCCCGTCGGCATGGCCTTCGGCGCCCTGCTGTGGGCGTTCCTCGACCGCACCGGCTCCCGGCTGGAGTTCGAGGGCTACGCCCAGGAAATCGTCGGCGTCATCCAGGGCGTCATCGTCCTGTGCGTGGTCATCGCCTACGAGATCGTGCGCCGCTACGGGCTGAACCTACAGCAGCGCAAGGTCGGCGAGGAGCTGGCCGCCCTGTCCCGCACGACAAACGCCGACAAGTCCGGCAAGAGTGACAACCCGGAGGTGTCGGCGTGAGTACGGACCTCAAGTCCGCGACCAAGCTCGCGGTCCCAGGAAGGGGCGGCCGGCGCAAGCTGACCTACCCCTGGATCCTGCTGATCATCGCCGTCGGCCTGGTCGCCGTCTCCGCCCTCCGGGCCGTCACCGGCGCCGGGGACCTCACCTCCACCGGCCAGTTCGGCGCCGCGCTGAGCGCCGCCGTACCGATCGGCCTGGCGGGTCTGGGCGGACTGTGGTCCGAGCGGGCCGGCGTGGTCAACATCGGCCTCGAAGGCATGATGATGCTCGGCTCGTTCGCGGCCGGCTGGGTCGGCTGGCAGCACGGCCCCTGGGCGGCGGCCGCGGCCGGCATCCTCGGCGGCGCGCTCGGCGGCCTCATCCACGCCGTCGCCACCGTGACCTTCGGCGTCGACCACATCGTCTCCGGTGTCGCGGTCAACATCCTGGCGCTCGGTGCCACCCAGTACCTGGCCACCCTGTGGTTCGGCCAGGAGGGCAGCGCGGCCATGGCGGCCGGCGGCAACGACAAGCAGTCCCCGCCGATGCCCGACATGCCGACGTTCACAGTCCCCGGCCTGTCGGACTGGCTGAACTCCCTGGAGGGCCACCACTGGTTCCTGGTCTCCGACGTCGCCGGCATCCTCGGCGCCGCGGTCACCAACGTCTCCTGGCTGACCCTGCTCACCATCGCCCTGTTCATCGGCACCTTCTACGTACTCTGGCGCTCCTCGTTCGGACTGCGGCTGCGCTCCTGCGGCGAGGCCCCCATCTCGGCCGAGACTCTGGGCGTCAACGTCTACTCGTACAAGTACGCGGCGGTGCTGGTCTCCGGAGCCCTGGCCGGCCTCGGCGGTGCCTTCCTCTCCATCGGAGTGCACTTCTACCAGGACGGCCAGACCGGCGGCCGCGGCTACATCGGTCTCGCCACGATGATCTTCGGCAACTGGCGGCCGGGCGGCGTCGCGATGGGCGCGGGCCTGTTCGGCTTCATGGACGCCATGCAGCTGCGCAGCGGCGGCCCGACCGTCCATGCGCTGCTGCTGGGCCTGGCCGCGCTCCTCGCGGTGCTCGCCCTGCTCCGGCTGCGCGCCGCCAAGCGCGCCCAGGCCGCGGTGTCGGCCGTCGCCGCCGCCGTCCTCATAGGGTGGTACTTCCTGGCCGACACCGTTCCCCTCGAACTGGTCGAGGCGAGTCCCTACATCGCCACCCTGCTGGTGCTCGCCCTCTTCTCCCAGCGGCTGCGGCCGCCGAAGGCGAACGGCAGGCCCTACCGCCGAGGACAAGGCGCATGACACCACCGGTGCCGGTCGACTGGACCGCACTGCGCGCGCAGGCCCGGGACGCGATGTCCCGGGCCTACGCCCCTTACTCCGGCTACCCCGTCGGCGCCGCCGCCCTCGTGGACGACGGCCGCACCCTCACCGGCTGCAACGTCGAGAACGCCTCGTACGGCCTCGCCCTCTGCGCCGAATGCGCCCTGGTCTCCGCCCTCTTCACGGGCCGGCCCGAGCACGGCCCGACCCCCCGCCTGACCGCCTTCACCTGCGTCGACGGCACCGGCGGCCTGCTCGTCCCCTGCGGCCGCTGCCGCCAACTGCTGTGGGAACACGGCGGCCCGGAGCTGCTGGTCGACACGGCGTCGGGCATCCGGCCGCTGTCGGAGCTGCTGCCGGATGCGTTCGGCCCCGGCCACCTGGCCCCCTGACGCACGAGGTGTGGCCGGATCCCGTCCGGTCTGGCCACCCTCGTGTCTATGCGTGTAGAACGGGAGTTACCCGTTCGAAAGGAACCCTCCATGGACGTCATCTCCGTCATCCGCGCCAAGCGCGACCGCGGCGTGCTGACCCCCGATCAGATCGACTGGGTCATCGACGCCTACACCCGCGGCGAGGTCGCCCATGAGCAGATGTCGTCCCTGGCGATGGCCATCTTCCTCAACGGCATGAACCGCACGGAGATCGCCCGCTGGACGGCGGCGATGATCGACTCCGGCGAGCGCATGGACTTCTCGTCCCTGCCGCGCCCCACCGCCGACAAGCACTCCACCGGCGGCGTCGGCGACAAGATCACCCTGCCGCTGGCCCCGCTCGTCGCCGCCTGCGGCGCGGCCGTCCCGCAGCTCTCCGGCCGCGGCCTCGGCCACACCGGCGGCACCCTCGACAAGCTCGAAGCGATCCCCGGGTGGCGCGCGACCCTCTCCAACGCGGAGATGCTGAACGTCCTGCGCGAGGTCGGCTCCGTCATCTGCGCCGCCGGCGACGGCCTCGCCCCCGCCGACAAGAAGCTCTACGCGCTCCGCGATGTCACCGGCACCGTCGAGTCCATCCCCCTGATCGCCTCCTCCATCATGTCCAAGAAGATCGCCGAGGGCACCGGCTCCCTCGTCCTGGACGTCAAGGTCGGCTCCGGCGCCTTCATGAAGGACCTCGACAACGCCCGCGAACTGGCCTCCACCATGGTCGAGTTGGGCACCGACCACGGCGTCAAGACGGTCGCGCTGCTCACCGACATGGCCACCCCGCTCGGCCTGACCGCCGGCAACGCCCTCGAAGTCCGCGAATCCGTCGAGGTGCTGGCCGGCGGCGGCCCCCAGGACGTCGTCGAGCTGACCCTGGCGCTGGCCCGCGAGATGCTCGACGCGGCCGGCCTCAAGGACGCGGACCCGGCCAAGGCCCTGGCCGACGGCTCCGCCATGGACCACTGGCGCCGCATGATCGCCGCCCAGGGCGGCGACCCCGACGCGGCCCTCCCCGTGGCCCGCGAACAGCACGTCGTCACCGCCGCCTCCTCCGGCACCCTCACCGCCCTCGACGCCTACGCCGTCGGCCTCGCCGCCTGGCGCCTGGGCGCCGGCCGCGCCCGCAAGGAGGACCCGGTCCAGGCCGGCGCGGGCATCGAACTCCATGCCAAGCCCGGCGACACCGTCACCGCCGGCCAGCCCCTGCTGACCCTGCACACCGACACCCCGGAGAAGTTCGGCTACGCCCTGGAGGCCCTGGACGGCGGCGTCCTGGTCGGCCCCGAGGACGCGGCCTTCGCCGCCACTCCGGTGGTGCTCGAACGTATCGCCTGACCTGCGCCCGCGGCCGGAGGCCGCTGAGGACGCGGCTCGTATGGGTGAAGGGGCCCGGGGGCCCATGATCACCCCCGCACACGGACGAAGGGCCCGCCCCACCAGGACAGGTGGTGGGACGGGCCCTTCGGACTGAGGGGTGCTACGCGGCCTTCTCCAGGTGGAGGAGCCGGCGTTCGGCCACGGCCTTGCGGGTGGCGTAGAGGGTGATCGAGGCGGCGCCGACCATCGCCGCGAGGCCCAGGAGGACGGTGCCCTCCCAGCCGACGGCGTGGAAGGCGGCGGCGCCGAGTGCGCCGCCCAGGCTGCTGCCGACGTAGTACGCGCACTGGTACAGCGCCGACGCCTGTGCACGGGCCGTCTTGGCGGTGCGGCTGACCGCGGACGAGGCGACCGCGTGGCCCGCGAAGAAGCCCGCGGTGATCAGGATCAGGCCCGCCAGCACCGCGGCGACGGAGTCGGCGAGGGAGAGCAGCAGGCCCGTGGAGGTGGTGCCGACGGCCAGGTAGAGGGCGCCGCGGCGGCCCGTACGGGCGACCAGCGTGCCGGCCGCGGCCGAGGAGACCGTACCGACCAGGTAGACCACGAAGATCGAACCGACAATGCCCTGCGGGAGGTTGAACGGCTCGGAGACCAGTCGGTAGCCGATGACCGTGTAGACCGCGCCGAAGACCGTCATGAACAGGCCGCCGATGGCGTAGAGACGGCGCAGCAGAGGGTCGGCGAGGTGGTTGCCGAGCGTACGTGCCAGCGCCCGCGGGCCCACCGAACGGGGCGCGAAGTGCCGGGCCTTGGGGACCAGCAGCCGGAACGTCACCGCGCACACCACGGCCAGCACACCCACCGCGGCCAGCGCGGCCCGCCAGCCCCAGGCCTGGGCGACCCAGCCGGTCACGATCCGGCCGGACATCCCGCCGATGCTGTTGCCCGCCACGAACAGCCCGATGGCCGCCACCAGCGCCTTGGCGCGTACCTCCTCGGCCAGGAAGGCCATCGCCGACGCCGGCAGCCCGGCCAGCGCCACGCCCTGGATGCCGCGCAGCGCGATCAGCACACCGAGCGACGGGGCGAACGGCACCAGCATCGCGATCAGCGCGGCGACCGAGAGGGACAGCGTCATCAGCGTGCGCCGGCCGAAGCGCTCGGAGACCGCGCTCAGCGGGATCACGCCGAGGGCCAGGCCGAAGGTGGCCGCGGACACGGTCCAGCTCGCCTGGTCCGGGCTGACCCCGAGGTCACCGGAGATCGCGGGCAGCAGTGCCTGCGTGGAGTACAGGAGCGCGAAGGTCGCCACTCCGGCGGCGAAGAGGGCGAAGCTCATCCGGCGGTAGCCGGGGCCGCCCGGCCGCAGCTTGCCCGACTCGGGGTCGGGCGCGGCGGAGGAAGCGGAGGCAGAGGAGTCGGTGGACGACAGAGGAGAGGCGGCCGCACGGTCGGTGACGGACGCCCCGGTATCAGCGGGAGGCATGTTTCGAAGGTAGGCCGCCCAGTTTCATGCGTCCAATGCATGGAAACGCCATAATCGATGCTGTGACACATGACCGCAGGTTGCAGGGGCTCCTGTTGCAAGGTCGCAACAGAAAAGACATTGCCGGGTCGAGGCCCGTTGGCGCGGAAGTGGGGGAGGCGGCCGAGCTCGGTGTCGACTCCTGGGCGGTGATCCTCGCCCCGCGGCTCGCCCAGTTCACCGCCGTCGCCCGGCACGAACACGTCACCCGCGCCGCGCAGGAGCTCGGTATGCCGCAGCCGACGCTCAGCCGCGCCCTCGTCCGCCTGGAGGACGACCTCGGCGTCGCCCTCTTCGCCCGGCACGGCCGCACCCTCTCCCTCACCCCGGCCGGCCGCGCCTTTCTCGCCTCCACCGAGCGGGCGTTGACGGATCTGGAGCGGGCGACGGAGTCCGTACGGGCCGATGTCGACCCGGCCGCGGGGAAGGTGGCGTTCGGCTTTCTGCACACGCTCGGCCCGGAGACCGTGCCCGGCCTGATCCGCAGCTTCCGCGCCGACCACCCGCGCGTCCGCTTCCAGCTCGTCCAGAACTACGGCGAGGCAATGATCGAGCGCCTGCGCGCCGGCGACCTCGACCTGTGTCTGACCTCCCCGGTCCCGGACTACCCCGACCTGGTCGCCCGCCGGCTCGACGAACAGAAGCTGCGCCTGGTCGTCCCGGACGACCATCCGCTGGCCGGGCGCAAGCGGGTCCGGCTCGCGGAGGCCGCCGGCGAGCTGTTCGTCACCCTCGAACCCGGCTACGGGCTGCGCCGGATCACCGACGCGCTGTGCGCCGAGGCGGGCTTCACCCCGCGGATCGCCTTCGAGGGGGAGGAGGCCGAGACGCTGCGCGGGCTGGTCGCGGCCGGCCTGGGTGTCGCGCTGCTGCCGCCGCCCGCCGTGCCGCGCCCCGGGGTCGCCGAGCTGACCGTGACGGCGCCGCGCGCGGTCCGCGAGATCGGCGTCGCCTGGCTGGACGGCCACCCGGACACACCCCCGGTCGCCGAGTTCAAGAAGTTCCTGCTGAGCCGGCGGGGGAAGTTGTTGCCCAGGTGACGGGCGCGGTCCTGGGGCGGACGCCGCTCAGTGCCGCAGCGACGCCCCGAAGCCCGCGGCCAGCGGCATCCGCAGGCCCAGCGGTGGTGGTGCGGCCAGGGCGTCCTTCACGGGTCTGGAGTAGCCCCGGGCGAACAGGGAGCCGAGCATGAAGTCGGCCGCCAAGGCGAGGACTTCGGCGCGGTGCTGGTGCAGCGAGTGGCCGTCGGAGTGCACCTCGAAGCGGCAGGTGTCGCGGTTGATCTTCTTGGCCCGCTCGGCGTAGCGGTAGGACAGATCGGGGTCGGTGCGTTCGTCGTTGGTGCCGTGGACGAGCAGGACCTGCCGGCCGATGAGCTGTTTCACCGGATCGGGCGGCCCGTCGTTCTCGCCGGTGTCGGGCAGCCAAGGGGCCAGTGCCAGTACGGAGTTGACGGCGGGGTGGCCCGCGGCGTGCAGAGCGGCGCGGGCTCCCATGCCCGTGCCGACGAGGCAGACCGGGACATCGCCGTAACGGCGGACCACTTCGTCCAGGGCCCAGGTGGTGTCCCGTGCCGGATGCGCGTCAAGACCGTTCCAGCCGCTGCACCGGTAGCGCACGACATGGGCCGTCAGGCCCTCGGGGCGGCCCGCCTTCGCCAGCCGGACGGCCAGCGGACGCACCGCCAGCGCCGCCACCGGCGACGGCCGCCGCACCCCGGTCGGCCCGCCCCCGGGCAGTAAAAGCGCGACCCCGCTCACCTCCCGGCCGGCGCCCCGGCCGCTCCCGCTCCGCCACCGGAGCGCCTCGCGCGTGCCTTCCTTGCCGGCCGTTCCCAGCGGTTTTCCCAGCCGGGCCTCGCGCACCGGCAGTGCTTGCTGAGCCATGACCAGAACGATGGCAGAAGGCGGCCTGCCCGCCACCCCATGGACGGGTCACTGTTACGTATCGTTCGATGAGATCTACGCGCGTAGGGGCTAGAGTGCCGAAATGACGAGCGAGACCACCACACTCCCGACCAGTGAACAGATCCGCCGTGCCCCCAAGGTGCTGCTCCACGACCACCTCGACGGCGGCCTGCGCCCCGCCACCGTCGTCGAGCTGGCCCGCGAGAACGGCTACGAGGGACTGCCCGAAACCGACCCGGAAAAGCTCGGGATCTGGTTCCGTGAGGCCGCCGACTCCGGCTCGCTCGAGCGCTACCTGGAGACCTTCGCGCACACCTGCGCCGTCATGCAGACCCGCGACGCACTGGCCCGGGTGGCCGCCGAGTGCGCCGAGGACCTGGCCGCCGACGGTGTGGTCTATGCCGAGGTCAGGTACGCGCCCGAGCAGCACCTCGAACAGGGTCTGACCCTCGAAGAGGTCGTCGAGGCGGTCAACGAGGGCTTCCGCGAGGGCGAGCGACGGGCCCGCGAGAAGGGCCACCGCATCCGCGTCGGCGCCCTGCTGACCGCCATGCGGCACGCCGCCCGTTCCCTGGAGATCGCCGAACTCGCCAACCGCTACCGGGACACCGGCGTCGTCGGCTTCGACATCGCGGGCGCGGAGGCCGGTTACCCGCCCACCCGCCACCTCGACGCGTTCGAGTACCTCAAGCGGGAGAACAACCACTTCACCATCCACGCCGGGGAGGCCTTCGGCCTGCCGTCCATCTGGCAGGCCCTCCAGTGGTGCGGCGCCGACCGCCTCGGCCACGGCGTCCGCATCATCGACGACATCGAGGTCGCCGACGACGGCTCGGTCAAGCTCGGCCGGCTCGCCTCGTACGTACGGGACAAGCGCATCCCGCTGGAGATGTGCCCGACCTCCAACCTCCAGACCGGTGCGGCCCCCTCCTACGCGGAGCACCCCATCGGCCTGCTGCGCCGACTCCAGTTCCGGCTCACGGTCAATACCGACAACCGGCTGATGAGCGGCACGAACATGTCCCGGGAATTCGAGCACCTGGTCAAGACATTCCGATACACGCTCGATGACATGCAGTGGTTTACAGTCAATGCGATGAAATCAGCGTTCATTCCTTTCGATGAACGTCTGGCGATGATCAATGACGTCATCAAGCCGGGTTACGCGGAGCTTCGGGCCGAGTGGCTGTTCCGTCCGCACGGTGCAACTGCCCCTGTGAGCAGTGGTTCTGACTCTGTGTGAGCAGCAGCGCGAGCCTATAGCGCAACGGCCGGTGGAATGTCCACCGGCCGTTTTTTCTTTCCTCGTGGCTGTTTGCGGCGCCGGTTTCGGCCTCGCTAGGTTGATTCGCCGGTCAAACCCCCATCACGAGGACGTAATTCGATGAAGCAGGGAACCATCAAGACTCTCGGTACCGTCGCGCTCGGTGCCGCTTTCGTCGTCACCGCTGCGGGCGTCGCCAGCGCGGCCCCGGCGGCCGGCTCCTCCGACACCACCGGGGTGCTGAAGAGCCTGCCGGTGAAGGACGCCGCCAAGACCGTCTCCGGGCTCACCAAGTCCAAGCCGGCCGGCAACGACGTGAAGACCAAGCTGAACTCCCACGGCAACAAGCTGCTGGGCGGCCTCCAGCCCGGCAGCCTCCTCGGCGGCTGACGCGGCCCGTCCCCCCGGGACGCCCACTGCGCCTGCCCCGGCCGTACGCCCTTGCGCGTACGGCCGGGGCATCGTCATGTGCGGCCGGGAGCCGGGAGCCGGGAGCCGGGAGCCGGGAGCCGGCCGGCGGGGCGGCAGGGCGCCGGGTCAGCGGCGCGCGCCGGGCGGCCGGGCAGCCGGGTGGGTCACCAGGCGGCGGCGCCGGTGGCCTTCTCCTCGGAGGGGAGGAGTATCCACAGCGCCAGATAGAGCAGGAACTGCGGGCCGGGAAGCAGACACGAGACCACGAAGAGCACGCGCATCGTCGTCGGCGTCGTACCGAAGCGACGGGCCAGGCCCGCGCACACTCCGGCGATCATTCGGTTATTGCGGGGGCGGACCAGTGCGGCGGCCATGAGGACGGCTCCTTTTCGACTCGGTGGGGCGTTTGCCCCGATGTCTCAAAGGTAGGTCCGGCTGCCGGAGAGAGCGTCAGCCTGCGGGGCCAGTTCAACCCTGGGGATTCTCGGGGTCGTGTCCCCGAGATGCCCGTACCGGCGGCGCAGCCGGCACCGTGCCCCGGGGACGACCGCAAGGTGCACCACGGCGACCCCGAGAGTGCCGAGGAGCACCGAGTCGATGTCGGGGACCCGGCCGGGCACCCCTGACTGAAGCAGCTCGATGGCCAGCGCGATCATCGCTCCGGCGAAGGCGGTACGGGTCAGGGACACCAATGGCGAAACGTTCAGTCGGCCTGCCGAGAGGGGCAGCAGCGCACCCAGAGGCGCCAGCAGCAGCACCGATCCGCCCAGATGCTGTACGACCTCCCACGACGGGCCGCGTGCCAGCTCGGCCTGGATCGTCGCCAGCGGTTCGAGATTCGCGGCGGGTACCCACGGCACCGTACGGGGGCGCAGCGTCAGCCAGCCGACGATCAGTAGATGCGCCACGAGGAGGAGAAGTCCGGTGACGCGCATGCGGGGGGCGGCTGTGGTGCCGGGGCCATGACGCTGCACACAGGCCAGGACGCCAGGAGCGGCGGCCTCGGTTCCGCCCAATTGCGCCCGTCTTGGCCCGTCCCCGTTCGCCCCCGCCGTGGCGCCCCGTCTCACTCCTCCTCCGACTCCTCCGACAACGGGTCCCCCCACCCGGCGTTCTCCGCGATATCCGGATTGGCCAGCACATCCGCCGAGCAGTCGTAACGGTGCGCCGTATCGTCGCCGGGCCCGCCCAGCACCGCCGCATGCCCACGGCCCAGCGCCGGGCTCGCGCCGTAGGTGCACACCAGCTGCGCCAGCGCGAACGACGGCAGGTCGTCGGGCCGGATGCTCAGCCGCAGCGCATCCGCCCGGTCGCCCGCGCGGGGCCCGGAGACCTTCAGATCCTGCGGCAGCGCGCTGCTGAAACCGGCCTTCTCCTCGTCCGGCGACGGCTTGCGCTGGAGCTCGTGGAGCAGCGCACGTGCGGTCGGCAGGCGTGGGTCGTCGGCCCCGGACGGCGGCGGCACGGTCCGCTCCACCTGGGCCAGCGCCGAGCCGCACACCAGATACACGGCGGACTGTGCGCCGTCACCGGACGGGCTCGGCGACGACTCGTCCCCCGGGGCCTTGCAGCTCACCCGCGAGGGCGCGCCGCCCGCGTCGACAGGTACGGACGTGCCCCGGATCCCGCAGCCCGCGACGGCGAGCGCGAGCGCCGCCACGGCGGCCCCGCGCCGTCCTATCCGCCTGCTGGACCTCATCGTCCGCCCTCCGTGCCCTCGTCGGCCGGGCCGTCCGCGCCGCCGTCCCTCCGGTCGCCGCCCGCCAGCGGCGAGGCGTCCATCGGCAGCCGCAGGGTGAAGACCGCGCCGCCCTCGGGCAGATTGGCCGCGGTGATCTCCCCGCCGTGGATATGCGCGTTCTCCAGCGCGATCGACAGGCCCAGACCGCTGCCCTCCGACCGCGGCCGGGAGGCGCTCGCCTTGTAGAAGCGGTCGAAGACATGGGGGAGGACTTCTTCGGGGATGCCGGGGCCGTGGTCGCGTACGCGGATCACCAGCGTCCCGCTCACCGGCCGCTCCGTGTCCGCCGTCCGCCCGGACCGATCCGGAGGGCCGTCGCCGGCACCGCCGGCCGGTCCGCCGTCCGCCTCGGTCCCGGCCGGAGCGCCCGGCCCGCCGGCGGCGCTGACGGCCGTGCTGCCCGTCCTGCCGCCCGCGTCGTCGCCCGTCACGTCTTCGGTACGCACCGAGACCCGCACCGGCGAGCCGCCGTGCTTGAGGGCGTTGCCGATCAGGTTCGCCAGGATGACGTCCAGCCGCCGCGGGTCCAGCCGGGCCACGGTGCCGCGGTCCGCGTCCAGCTCGACGGCGTCCAGCCAGGCCCGTGCGTCGATACAGGCGGTCACCTGGTCCGCGACGTCGACCTCGTCCAGCACCAGCCGGGCCGTCCCCGCGTCGAAGCGGGTGACCTCCATCAGGTTCTCCACGAGGTCGTTCAGCCGCCGGGTCTCGCTGACCACCAGCTGCACCGCCGGCGCGATCATCGGGTCGAGGGAGTCCGCCTCCTCCTCCAGCACCTCGGAGACCGCGGTGATCGCGGTCAGCGGCGTCCGCAGCTCGTGCGACATATCGGCGACGAACCGCCGGGACGCCGCCTCGCGCCCGCTCAGCTCCTCGACCCGCTGCTCCAGACGCTCCGCCGTGCGGTTGAACGTCCGGGAGAGATCGGCGAGTTCATCCGTGCCGGTCACCCGCAGCCGGGTGTCCAGACGCCCCTCGCCGAGCTGTCGCGCCGCATGTCCCAGCCGCTGTACGGGCCGCAGCACCGTCGTCGCCGCGGCCTGCGCCAGCAGCGCCGAGCCGACCAGCGCGAGCGCGGTCGCGATGCCCAGCGACCAGGCCAGCGAGTTGAGGTCCTGCCGCTCGGTGGCCAGCGACTTCATCATGTAGCCGGTGGGCCCGCCGCCGATCACCTTCGCCCCGGCGACGAGATAGGGACTGTCCCCGACCTGCTTGCGCTGCCAGTAGAGATGGTGCGAGTAGCGGTTGGAATCGTCGACCGGGCGCACCTCGTCGACCGCGCTGCGCAGCGACGTCGGCACGTTCTTGAGCGTCAGCAGGTCCTTGTTCGTGGTGGCCGCGCAGTCCTTGCCGTCGCGGTCCACGCCGATCAGCAGCACCGCGTAGTTCTGTGGCCCGCCCGCCATCTGCCGTGCCGCGTCCTGGAGTTCGGTGCACCGCGGACGCAGCGGCAGCGACCGCGTACTGTCCTCCAGCGACTTGCGGAAATCCTTGAGGACGGCGTTCTGGGTGCGGTCCAGAACGGTGTTGCGGTTGAGCCAGTACGCGATGCCGGACGCGGAGACCGCCGCGGTCAGCGCCACCAGCGCGAAGACCACGACCAGCCGCAGCCGCAGACTGGTCCAGCGCAGCAGCCCCGACGCGCGCCCCAGCATCCGCAGCACCCGCCGGCCGGCCGCGCGCGCCCCGCCGCTCCCTCTCCCGCCACCGGTGCTGTCATCCGTCGTCGCGCCGCCCGTGGCACGCTCCCTCACTGCGGGGAGTCCAGCCGGTAGCCGACGCCACGCACCGTACGGATCAGGGTCGGGGAGGACGGTACGTCCTCCACCTTCGCGCGCAGCCGCTGCACACACGCGTCCACCAGGCGCGAGTCGCCGAGGTAGTCGTGCTCCCACACCAGCCGCAGCAACTGCTGCCGGGACAGCGCCTGACCGGGCCGGCGGCTCAGCTCCAGCAGCAACCGCAGCTCGGTCGGTGTCAGTTGCAGATCCTCACCGTTCTTGGTGACCGTCATCGCCGACCGGTCGATCATCAGCGAGCCGAACGTCGCCGAATCGCTGGACTCACGCTCGCCACGGCGCAGCACGGCCCGGATCCGGGCGTCCAGCACCCTTCCCTGCACCGGCTTGACGACATAGTCGTCGGCTCCGGACTCCAGCCCCACCACGACGTCGATGTCGTCGTTACGCGCGGTGAGCAGGATGATGGGCAGCTGGTCCGTACGCCTGATCCGCCGGCACACCTCGAAACCGTCGATGCCCGGCAGCATCACATCCAGCACGATCAGGTCCGGGCGCTGCTCACGCAGCAGCTTCAGGCCGTCCTCGCCCGTCGCCGCGGTCACCACACGGTGACCTTGGCGGGACAGCGAGAGTTCGAGGGCCGTGCGGATGGCGTCGTCGTCCTCGATCAGCAACAGGAAAGGCACGTCAGCCATTCTGGCCCATGGGACGCCGGGAGATCGACCAGTGGCGCTCTCGTACACAAGGCCCACGCGTGTGAGACCCCCGCGACGCGCCGTACCGGCCCCTGTGACAGGCCTGTGACAGTCGGCGGACAACGCGATGAAACTGGGTTGGCAGTCTTTGGGGCATCGGGAGAGATCAACACCCGAACACACCGAACAAGCTGGGCTCTACGACGGGGGGCGCGAGATGAACACACTGCACGGCACCACTACCAGCGCAGTTATCACGCGACTCCATGACGTCGTCAGGGCCAACGAGAAGTCCGGTGTCGGCGGGGGCACCTCCCTCGGGGGAGGTCGGGGGTGCGCTCGCGGCATCGGGCGTCAGCGGCCGCCGTACATGGTGGCCATCGACGCCACGACGGTCACGCTCGACGGGGCCGACGGGGAAAACCGGGGGCACGGGGGCAACGCCGCCCACGGGGGAAACAACGGGGGAGCGGAGTACGGGGAGGCCACGGGGGAACGGCGTTCCCCGGCGGAGACGGCGGAGGCCGAAGCGGCCTTCACCGCCTACGTCCAGGAGCGCCGGTCCTCCCTGTACGCCACCGCCTACCACCTGACCGGTGACCGCTACGAGGCCGAGGACCTGCTCCAGAGCGCGCTGTTCTCGACCTACCGGGCGTGGGACCGGATCAGTGACAAGGCGGCGCTCGGCGGCTATCTGCGCCGCACCATGACCAATCTGCACATCAGCGCCTGGCGTCGGCGCAAGCTGAACGAGTACCCGACCGAGGAGCTGCCGGAGACGGCGGGCGACGTGGACGCGATGCGCGGCACCGAGCTGCGCGCCGTGCTGTGGCAGGCGCTGGTCCGGCTGCCCGAGACGCAGCGCACGATGCTGGTGCTGCGCTACTACGAAGGCCGTACGGACCCGGAGATCGCGGACCTTCTCGGCATCAGTGTCGGCACGGTGAAGTCGAGCATCTGGCGCGCCCTGCGCCGGCTGCGCGAGGACGAGGTCCTCAGCTTCGGCCGTGACCGGGAGGAGTCCTTCGGCGAGTTGGTGGCCTGAGGGATCGGGGGGACCTGAGGGCCGGGGGCCCGAGGGGGAACCGGGGGGAACGCCCGAGGGGAAAAGGGGATACGGGGGAACCGGCGGCAACGGGGTAATCCGCTCAAGCCGGACGTATCGGGGGATACGGGGGGAAGTACGGGGGCGTACGGGGAAGAGGAAGCGGGTTCGGGCGGCCGGGGGGTCTGCCCGAACCCGCTTCTTCGTATGCGCCGTGGCGGCCTGGAGTGCGGCCGCGGCCAAAACCGCCCGTCAGGAACGTACGGCCGAGCCCGCCCCGTCCGCCGCCCGCGCCGCCGATATCCGGGCCAGCGCCTCCGGCTTGGCGCAGGGGTGTGCGCCCAGCGCGGTGTGCCGGGCGACGATCGACCGCTCGCTGCGCAGCAGTCGCAGCCCCCGGCGTACGAGATAGGGGGCCGACTTGCGGCCCTCGCGCAGATCCCGTGCCAGCCGGCGGCGGAAGGTGGTGGTGGGGCGGCCGCGCAGACACAGCGCGTCGGCCAGCAGGCCTGCCGCGCGGCACTGTGCGATGACATCGGCGGCGAAGACGCCCTCCGCGATGAACAGCGGGGCACCGCCGAGGTCGAGCCCCGACGCGCCGACCCGGGCGCTGGCCGCGATGTCGTAGACCGGAACGTCGGTACGCCCCGTACGGCACAGCGCATCGATGGCGGCGACCGCGGCTACGGCGTCCCAGGACAGCGGCGCGTCCCAGTCGGCGCCGCCGCCGTCGGGCAGTTGCGGCAGGGTCGGGTCCGTCGCCTCCTTGTAGAAGTCGTCGAGACGGAGGACGGGCAGTCCACTGCGTGCGGCCAGGGACGTCTTGCCGGAGCCCGAGGGGCCGGTCAGCAGGATGACCCGGGCGGGGGTTCCTCCCCGCTCATGGAGGTCCCCCCGCTCGGGCGGAGCCGGGAGCGGGGGAGGGGCCGAGAGCGTCGGGGAGGACGGCGGGGTGCAGGAGTGGGAGCTCACGGGCACCCATTGTCGCGTATGGGGCCGTGTGGGGTACCCCTGGCGCGCGAGGTGGATCGGCCATCCCCGCCTCAACTACGCTACGCAGTCAATCGATTACCCGACTGCTCTCGCTCGCACAGCACTTCGACCGCTTCGATCCACAGGCAGGTGGCACATGCCCTCCCATGCACGTCCCAAGCCCAGCCGTATTCCGCGCACGTTGTTGCGGGCCGGGCTGGTCATCTCCGCGGCCGGTGCCGCGATCGCGGCGGGCGGTGCGGCAACGGCGGCTGCCGCCCCCGCGGCCGCCCCGGAACGCAGCACCGACACCGGTGCAACGGCCTCGGCACTGACCGGCGCCCTCGTGAACTCCCTCGGCGGCGGCCTCGGCCCGGTCAAGAACCTCCAGGTGGACCCCTTGGCCAACACCCCCGTCGACCCGCTGGCCAACGCCGTCAGCACCCAGATCGCCGACTTCAAGCCGGTGGGCACCACGCTGCTGACCGGCGCCCTCTCGAACGGCGGCGCGCTCAAGGACCTGCCGTTGGTGGGGACGCTGACGAGGGTGCTGCCGGGGTGAGGCCGGCGCCGCGGCGGGCGCTGCCCGGCTGAGAACCAGGGGGCCGGGCGCTGTCCCGGCGGCCCTCGGCCGCCGGGACCGGTCGCGCCCGCCGCCCTGCCGCCCGGGGTCAGAGCCCCGGGAAGGCCGTGACCATCGCCTGCATGTCCTCCTGGAACGAACAACACAGCGCAATCGTCGTCGAGGGCGTCCTCGATGTTCTCCTGGGCCTCGTTCAGACCCTCCGCGACATTTCCGGCCACGCGCGTCACCGGGGTGTCGAGCAGCCGGTTGTCGAGCAGGCGGCTCTCGGACGGCCGGCTGGTGGCCGCACCGCCGGACGGCCGACTGGTGGCCGCACCGCCGGACGGTCGGCTGGCGACCGCAACGCCGGACGGCTGCGACGCCTTGTCGAGGATGTCGCTCAGCTTTCCCAAGAGCCCCTTTGCGCGCGGCGGCCGCTTCCTGGGGGCGCGCAGATGGGCGGGGAGGAACGGGAGATTCGGGTACTCGTGGTAGTCCCGGGCCTCCCAGAGCGCCTCGCCAGGGTGGAGGAACTGGCGGCAGGGCGTTGCATGGTCCATCTTCGGCACGCGGTCAGCTTCCTTGGAACATGTGATCAGACGCCTTGGTGGAAGGCGGCGACAACGCCCTCCATATTCTCGCGGTGCAGACTGCCCAGGGCGATCCACGAACCGTCGACGAAGGTGACGTCGAACCGCCCCTTGGTGACGGCCTTCGAATGCGCGGTGACCCGGGCGATGTTCGTACGGGGCACCGCCACCCCGAGATCACACTTCGGGGTGCCGTCCAGCCAGCTCTTGTTGCGGTTCACGAGCACGATCAGCCGGCGGTCGGTCAGCGCCTGAAATCTGGGCTCGTCGCCCGCGTTCGTCAGATCGACCAGGAAACGCCCGGCCATGCTCGACCAGCCGCCCTCCATGGGCTTGCCATACATCATGTGCTCGATGGCGTCGGCCGCGGCGTCCTCGATCGTCTCCTGAACTTCGAACACCGCCTCGCTGAGATCGCGGTCCGGCCGCCTCCCGCCGTTGCCGCCGAAGTCTCCGGCGGCATACGTGGCGACGTTTTCACCCTCTCCGCTGACGGGCCGCGGCGCGCTGTTGTCGGCGGACCCGCTGACGGCCCGCGTCACGGGATTGTTCGCCAGTCGGTTGTTGATCGCCGGGCCCAGCGGCTTCGTCACCTTGCCCAGAGCGTTCCCCAGCGCGCCCCGTACCCGCTGTTCGAGAAGGGACGGGGTGCGCGGGGTGCGCAGCCCGGCAGGGACGAAGGGCAGCGCCGCATTGTGGCAGTAGTCCGAGGCGATGATCAGCCTTTCCCCTGGCTGGAGGAAAGGGGGAAAACAGTCGCGGTAAAACGGCTTCATCCGGTGCCGCTCCTCTCGTCTGGTGTGCGGCTCAGCCGAACGGGTTGTCGGGATCGCGGGGCGCGGTCGTCCGGGCCGCCGCCGGCATGGTGGTCACTCCGGGATTCTCCTCAACGGCCGGTTCGCGGTAGCGGCTGAGTGGGTCCTGGGCGACGGGCTCGTCGGGCAGCGACGCGAACCCCGGGTCCGGGGCGGTGGGCCGTCCGCCGGGCAGTGGGGAGGCCGGCTCCTGGACGTCGCGCGACGGGACGAAGCCCGGCGCGGGCGGCAGATGCACCTCGCTGTGCGCGGGCCGGGGCGAACCGAGGCCGGACAGGGGCGAGCTGTTGTCGCCGGACGAGGAGGACTTGTCGCCGGTCAGGAACTCATCGATCTCCTCGGCCGCGTGATCGACGGCGACTCCCGCCGCGGCGCCCAGGGGAGTGCCGCTGAAACCGAGGCCACCCATCCCGATGGCGGCGCCCGCCTTCAGCGGGGTCTTGATGGCCTTGAGCGCCTTCTTGGCGCCCTGTCCCATCAGGAACGCCTCCCTCTGCGCCGGGTCGCTCATGTGCTTCCAGGTCCAGGGCTTCATCTTCTTGACCTTGGAGAGCTTCGTCAGCTTCTTCGCCCGCTTGAGCAACTTCAGAATGTTGGAGAGGGACTTGAGATTACTGCCGAGCTTGTACACCACTTCGGCGATACGGCTCGTGGCGACGCTGGCCTCGGTCGCGGCCATCGCGGCCTCGCCGGCCCATGAGAGACCCGCGGTCACGACGGTCAGGGCCAGCGCCGCTGCCAGTGTGATCAGGGCCCACTCGATGAGCTCCTGGATGATGGCCTCGACCATCTCCTGGGCGAACTGGGCCTGTTCGGCAGCCCCCTCCAGGACGTCGGCCGTCTTGTCCATGTCATCGGCTTCCGCCTCCATGGCGGTTTCCAGCTCGGCGAGGTAGCCCTGGAGGGCCTCGGCGGCCTCACCGGTCCACTCGTGCGCGAGATCCGAACGGTCGCGCCGCTGGTCGGCCACGACGTTCCGGAGCTCGTCCGCCTTGTCACGCCACAGCTTGGCCGCTGCCTTGAGCGTCTCGGGGTCCCCGGTCACGAACTCCAGCTGGTCTGCGAGCGGTTCGACGAGCGGACGCATGATCTCGTCCACGAGACCGCTCATCCCGCTCATCCAGTCGTTGACCTTGTTGTAGGCGCCGACGGCCGTCGATGCGGGCCCGCTCATCGGTTGCCACCCCCGTGGTGCACGCTGTTCAACGCCTGGACGGTCTCGTCATCGCTGTCCTGGTAGGACTGCGCGGTAGTCGTGACGCCCTCGCTGATCTTCTCCTGCAAGGTGGCGATGTCCTCGAGGGTTTCCAGGGTGTCCTCTTGGCGTTCCTCGTAGTCCTTGCTGATCTCCTCCGATTCCGGAAGCTTGCCGAAGGCTTCGCGGTGCACGGAGTGCGAGGCGAGGCTGCTGCGGATCGCCCGCACCTTCTCGGCCCGCTGGTCGGCGCTCTTGGCGAATGCGTGCAGCGCTTCCTGCGCAGCGCTGAATTGCTCCGGCACGGATCTCCCCCGAAATGTTGTCGTCGTGCGGTCAAGCCAATGGTAGTGAAAGGTTCGGACAGCAGTGCGGGGCCCCGCCATCAGGCGAGGCCCCGCACGGGCATTGGTGACGGCACGTCATAAGACCGCCGTAATAGGCCCAGAGCAGGCCAGGAACAGGCCTAAACGCCCATCGGATGCCACACCGTCTTCGTCTCCAGGAAGCCCAGCAGACGGCCGGTGCCGGGGTCGGCGGCCCAGTTGACCGCCGCCGGGCGGAGCACCCGCTTGAGGTTGTCGGCCGCGGCCTTCTCCAGCTCCGTCGCCAACTCCTCGTCGGCGCCCGCGAGATCGAGGGCGTTGACGTCCTGGTGGGCGGCGAGCGGGGCGCCAAGCTCCGCGGTACGGCCCGAGAGGATGTTGACCACGCCGCCCGGGAGGTCGGACGTGGCGAGCACCTCGGCCAGCGAGAGGGCGGGCAGCGGGGCGCCCTCGGCGGCCGCGACGACCACCGTGTTGCCGGTGACGATCGCCGGGGCGATCACCGAGACCAGGCCGAGGAACGACGAGTCCTGGGGAGCCAGGACCGCGACCACACCGGTCGGCTCGGGGGAGGAGAGGTTGAAGTACGGACCGGCCACCGGGTTGGCGCTGCCCGCGATCTGGGCGACCTTGTCGGACCAGCCCGCGTACCAGACCCAGCGGTCGATCGCCGCGTCCACCTGGGCCGCGGCCTTCGCCTTCGACAGCCCCTCGGCGGCCGCCACCTCCGCGGTGAACTGGTCGCGGCGGCCTTCCAGCATCTCGGCGACGCGGTAGAGGATCTGCCCGCGGTTGTAGGCCGTGGCGCCCGACCAGCCGCCGAACGCCTTACGGGCGGCGACCACCGCGTCGCGGGCGTCCTTGCGGGAGGCCAGCGGCGCGTTGGCGAGCCATGTGCCCTTGGAGTCGGTCACCTCGTACACCCGCCCGCTCTCGGACCGGGGGAACTTGCCCCCGACGTACAGCTTGTAGGTCTTGAGCACACTCAAGCGGTCAACAGTGTTCATCAGCGCTCGCCCTTCGGGCTCGACGGGGCGAGGTACGCCTCCAGACCGTGCCGGCCGCCCTCGCGGCCGTAGCCCGACTCCTTGTAGCCGCCGAACGGCGAGGCCGGGTCGAACTTGTTGAACGTGTTGGACCAGACGATGCCCGCGCGCAGCTTGTTCGCCATCCACAGCATCCGCGAGCCCTTCTCCGTCCAGATGCCGGCGGAGAGACCGTAGGGGGTGTTGTTGGCCTTTTCCACGGCCTCCGCGGGGGTGCGGAAGGTCAGCACGGACAACACCGGGCCGAAGATCTCCTCACGGGCGATGCGGTGCGCCTGGGTGACGCCGGTGAACAGCGTCGGGGCGAACCAGTAGCCGGAGGTGGGGAGCTCGCAGGACGGCGACCAGCGCTCGGCGCCCTCGGCCTCGCCCGCGTCGGCCAGCGCGGTGATACGGGCCAGCTGCTCGGCGGAGTTGATGGCGCCGATGTCGGTGTTCTTGTCGAGCGGGTCGCCCACGCGCAGGGTCTGCATCCGGCGCTTGAGGGCGTCCAGCAGCTCTTCCTGGACCGACTCCTGGACCAGCAGGCGCGAGCCCGCGCAGCAGACATGGCCCTGGTTGAAGAAGATCCCGTTGACGATGCCCTCGACGGCCTGGTCGAGCGGCGCGTCGTCGAAGACGATGTTGGCCGCCTTGCCGCCCAGTTCGAGGGTCACCTTCTTGTCGGTGCCGGCGACCGTACGGGCGATGGCCTTGCCGACCTCGGTGGAGCCGGTGAAGGCCACCTTGTTGATGTCGGGGTGCCCGACCAGCGAGGCGCCCGTGGAGCCGTCGCCGGTGAGGATGTTGACGACGCCCTTCGGCAGGCCCGCCTGGCGGCAGATGTCCGCGAAGAACAGGGCGGACAGCGGGGTCGTCTCGGCGGGCTTGAGGACGACCGTGTTGCCGGTCGCCAGCGCCGGGGCGATCTTCCACGCGAGCATGAGCAGCGGGAAGTTCCAGGGGATGACCTGGCCCGCGACGCCCAGGGGGCGCGGGTCGGAGCCGTACCCCGCGTGGTCGAGCTTGTCGGCCCAGCCCGCGTAGTAGAAGAAGTGCGCGGCGACCAGCGGCAGGTCGGCGTCGCGGGACTCACGGATCGGCTTGCCGTTGTCGAGCGACTCCAGCACGGCCAGCTCGCGCGAGCGCTCCTGGATGATCCGGGCGATCCGGAAGAGATACTTCGCCCGCTCGGCGCCGGGCAGCGCGGACCACTTCTCGAAGGCCTTACGGGCGGCCTTCACGGCACGGTCGACGTCCTCGGCGCTCGCCTGGGCGACCTCGGAGAGGACCTCCTCGGACGACGGGGAGACGGTCTTGAAGACCTTGCCGTCGGAGGCCGGGGCGAACTCGCCGTCGATGAACAGGCCGTAGGACGGCGCGATGTCGACGACCGCGCGGGACTCGGGTGCGGGTGCGTAATCGAAGGTCATGGGAGCCTCAGTCCACCGTGACGTAGTCGGGGCCGGAGTAGCGGCCGGTGCTGAGCTTCTGGCGCTGCATCAGCAGGTCGTTCAGGAGGCTGGAGGCGCCGAAGCGGAACCAGTCGGCGGTCAGCCAGGGCTCGCCGAGGGTCTCGTTGACCATCACCAGGTACTTGATCGCGTCCTTGGTGGTACGGATGCCGCCGGCCGGCTTCACACCGACCTGGACGCCGGTCGTGGCGTGGAAGTCACGGACCGCCTCCAGCATGAGGAGGGTGACCGGCGGCGTGGCGTTGACGGCGACCTTGCCGGTCGAGGTCTTGATGAAGTCGGCGCCCGCGAGCATCGCGAGCCAGGAGACCCGGCGGACGTTGTCGTACGTCTGGAGCTCGCCGGTCTCGAAGATGACCTTCAGATGCGCGGCGCTGCCATCGGGGCGGGCGCACGCCTCCTTGACGGCCTTGATCTCCTCGAAGACGTCCATGTAGCGGCCGGAGAGGAAAGCGCCCCGGTCGATCACCATGTCGATCTCGTCGGCGCCGGCCGTGACCGCGTCACGCGTGTCGGCGAGCTTGACCGGCAGCGCGACCCGGCCCGCCGGGAACGCGGTGGCGACGGAGGCCACGTTGATCTCCGGGCTGCCGGCCTGGGCGAGCGCCTCCTTGGCCGTGGCGACCATGTCCGGGTAGACGCAGATCGCCGCGACCTTGGGGGCGGTGCGGTCCGTGGGATCCGGGTGGGCGCCCTTGGCGCACAGCGCCCGGACCTTGCCCGGGGTGTCCGCGCCTTCGAGGGTCGTCAGGTCGATCATCGAGATGGCGAGATCGATGGCGTACGCCTTCGCCGTCGTCTTGATCGAGCGGGTGCCGAGGGTGGCGGCGCGGGCCTCGAGGCCGACCGCGTCGACGCCGGGGAGGCCGTGGAGGAAGCGGCGCAGCGCACCGTCGTCGGCGGTCACGTCCGCCATTGACGCCAGACGCCCCGCGGCTTCCTTGCCGTATGCGGGAACAGTGATGGGCATGGTCACGAGGGGAGCATATCTACGCGCGTAGCGCCATGTCATCCCCTTCAGCCGTCCGAATCCGGCCGGAACGGAGGGGCGCTGGAGGCCGCCGGAGGCCGCAGGAGGGCCAACTGCCCGGTGGCGGGCGCCGAACGCGACCGTCCCCGGGGCCGGAGGGGCACGGGTCTCCGCTCCCGAATGATGCCGTAACGCAATGTCCGGCATCCGGACGGTCAGGCAGAATCGGCGACATGACGAGCCAGGACCCATCCACCCCGCCCCAGCAGCAGTACGCGGAGCGCAGCTACCGCTCGCCCTCGGCCCTCGCGGGCGGCGTCCTGCTCCTCCTGCTCGGAGGCTGGCTCGGCGGCGACGCGCTGCTCCAGGGCGTCACGCAGACCAAGCTGATGGCGGTGTTCGCGCTGCTCCTCGGGGTGCCCCTGGTGATCGCCTACACCCTGCGGCCGCTGGTCAGGGCGGGCGAGGACCGGCTGACGGTGCGCAATCCGTTCCGTACGATCACGCTGCCGTGGGGCGCCGTGGAGACGCTGCGGGCGGCGTTCTCCACCGAGGCCGTCACCGCCGCCGGCACCTACCAGCTGTGGGCCATCCCCGTGTCGCTGCGGCAGCGCAAGAAGGCCAGCCGGCAGGCGCGCCGCGGCGCCACCTCCGGGCCCCGCTTCGGCCCGCAGGTGGAGCCCGGCCCGGCACCGCGCGCCGTGGCCGACCAGGCCCTCGAAGAGCTCCGCGAGCTCAAGGAGCGCGCCGCGGACCGCGAGAGCGCCCAGGGCGAGCCGGTGGTGCGCTGGGCGTACGCGATCGTCGCGCCGGTCGTGGTGGGTGCGGTCGGGCTGGCCGTGATGGTGGCGCTGTAGACGGTGTGCCGCGCCGCCGGGGCGCCACCCGTACGGGAAGCGGGCCGCCCCCGGGTTGTTTCCCCGCCGCCCCCTGGGTGTTGTTGTTTCCCCGCCGCCCACCCCGGTGTTGTTGTTTCCCCGCCGCCCACCCCCCTTCGGGGGGTGGGCGGGTGTAGTGCGTCGGGTTCGGGGGGCGGGTGTAGTGCGTCGGGTCGGCGTGAGCAGTACGTCGGGCCGACGCGTGCAGTACGTGCGGCCGACGCGTGCAATACGTCCGGCCGCCGTTCAGCCGCCCGTCAGCCGTCAGCCGGTCAGATCCCCGCTGCCGCCGACAGATCCCGCTTGATCGACGCCAGCGTCGCGGCGGCCTTCGTCCGGGCCTCGGGGAGCGCCTCGGGTGCGGCCACCGGGACCACGACCTCCAGGTAGCACTTGAGCTTGGGCTCGGTGCCGCTGGGCCGGACCACCACGCGGGCGGCCTCGATCCCGGCCTCCGGCGAACCGGACAGGTAGTAGCGCAGCCCGTCGGTCGGCGGCAGCGTCTCCGTACCCCGGTTCAGATCGTCGGCCCGGGTCACGGGCAGACCCGCCAGCGCGGCCGGCGGCTGCGCGCGCAGAGCGCGCATGGCGTCCGCGATCAGCGACAGGTCCTCCACGCGGACCGAGAGCTGATCGGTGGCGTGCAGCCCGAACTCCACCGCGAGGTCGTCGAGCAGGTCGGTGAGGGTGCGCCCGTCCTGCTTGAGCTCCGCGGCCAGCTCGGTGATCAGCAGCGCCGCGGTGATGCCGTCCTTGTCGCGGACGCCCTCCGGATCGACGCAGTAGCCGAGCGCCTCCTCGAACGCGTACCGCAGGCCGTCCACCCGCGCCAGCCACTTGAAGCCGGTCAGCGTCTCCTCGTACGGGAGCGAGGAGGCGGCCGCGATACGGGACATCAGCTGGGAGGAGACGATGGTCGTCGCGAACGTGCCGGTGGCGCGCTTGCTGACCAGATGGGCCGCGAGCAGTGCGCCGACCTCGTCGCCGCGCAGCATCCGCCAGCCGCCCGGCGTGCCGGGGTCGGGGACGGCGACGGCGCAGCGGTCCGCGTCGGGGTCGTTGGCGATGACGATGTCGACGCCGGAAGCGGCCCGTTCGCGGGCGGTGGCGAACGCGAGATCCATCGCGCCCGGCTCTTCCGGGTTGGGGAAGGCGACCGTCGGGAAGTCAGGGTCCGGCTCGGCCTGTTCCGCGACGACTGTCGGGGCCGGGAACCCGGCCCGCGCGAAGGCGGCGACGAGGGTGTCCCGGCCGACGCCGTGCATCGGCGTGTAGACGACCTTCGTGTCGCGGGGGGAGCCGGGGGTCAGCACCGCGTCCGTACGTGCCAGATAGGTGTCCAGGACCGTCTCGTCGAGGGTTTCCCAGCCGGCCTCGGGGCGCGGTACGCCGGCCAGCGGGCCGACCGCGGCGATCTCGGCGGCGATCTCGCCGTCGGCGGGCGGCACGATCTGCGAGCCATCGCCCAGATAGACCTTGTAACCGTTGTCGCGCGGCGGGTTGTGGCTGGCGGTGACCTCGACGCCGGCCACCGCGCCCAGATGCCTTATCGCGAAGGCCAGGACGGGGGTGGGCAGCGGGCGCGGCAGCACTGCGGCGCGCAGGCCCGCGCCGACCATCACGGCCGCCGTGTCGCGGGCGAAGTCGGCGCTCTTGTGGCGGGCGTCGTAGCCGACGACGACCAGGCCGGCACCGTCGCCCTGCGCCTTGAGGTACGCGGCGAGACCGGCCGCCGCCCGGATGACCACGGACCGGTTCATCCGCATCGGACCCGCGCCCAGCTCACCGCGCAGCCCGGCGGTGCCGAACTGGAGGGTGCCGGCGAACCGGGCGGCCAGCTCCGCGGCGACCTCGCCGTCGTCGGCGGCTTCGATGAGCTTGGACAGCTCGTCCCGGGTCTCCGGGTCGGGGTCCTCGGCCAGCCATGCCCTGGCCTGGTTGATCAGCTCCGCGGGATCGGTAGCCACGTGATGCTCCTGACGGTGGATGCGGGTGGGGGCGCGCTGATGACAGCTGCGGGGGAGGGCCCCTCTCGGCTCGTCACGCCTACCCATTACGCGGGTGAGGGGAGCCGCAGAACCGGCCAATGCCACTGGATGGCAGCGCGCGGGGGACGGCGGTGTCGCGCGCGGCGAGGGCGGCCGGCGGCCGGGCGGCGGGGCCGCTGCGGTGGTGACGGCGGCGGGGCGGCCCGGCGGGTGTCGCACACCCGCCGTGGCCGTCCTCCGTCTCCGTCGTCGTGCGGTGCTCGGCGCCGTGACGCCGTGACGCAACGTCGTGACGCCTGACTCCATGACGTCGCGGCGTGTGACCCCGTGACGTCATGGCGCCTGACGCCGTGACGGCCTCAGAGCTTGCCGAGCACCTGGGCGAGCAGGCTGCCCATCCGGGTCGCGGAGTCGCGGCCGGCCTGGAGCACCTCTTCGTGGTTGAGCGGCTCGCCCGTCATGCCGGCGGCGAGGTTCGTCACCAGGGACAGACCGAGCACCTCGGCGCCGGCCTCGCGCGCCGCGATGGCCTCCAGGACCGTGGACATACCGACCAGGTCGGCGCCCAGCGTCCGGATCATCTTGATCTCGGCCGGGGTCTCGTAGTGCGGGCCGGGGAACTGGGCGTAGACGCCCTCCTCCAGGCTCGGGTCGACCTCCTTGCACAGCGCGCGCAGCCGCGGCGAGTACAGGTCCGTCAGGTCGACGAAGTTCGCGCCGGCGATCGGGGAGGTGGCGGTCAGGTTGAGGTGGTCGCTGATGAGGACCGGCTGGCCGGGGCGCATGCCCTCGCGCAGACCGCCGCACCCGTTGGTGAGCACGATGGTCTTGCAGCCGGCCGCCACGGCGGTACGGACGCCGTGCGCGACCGCGGCGACACCACGGCCCTCGTAGTAGTGCGTACGGCCCAGGAAGACCAGGGCCCGCTTCTCGCCGACCCGGTACGAGCGGATCGTGCCGCCGTGTCCGGCGACGGCCGGCGGCGGGAAGCCGGGCAGCTCGGTGACGGGGAATTCGTGCTCGGGCGCGCCCAGGGCCTCGGCGGCCGGTGCCCAGCCGGAGCCCATCACCAGGGCGACGTCATGGGTCTCGGCGCCGGTCAGCTCGCGCAGACGGGCGGCGGCGTCGGCGGCGGCACCCTGCGGGTCGCGCGCGATGTCCGGGGTAACAGATGCGTTCACGCGGACGAGGGTAGCCGGTAATCCCCTACGCGCGTAGATGTCGCTGCTCACGGTCCTGGGATCGTTGTCTTGTGGCTTCTGACGAAAGTGTCGTCCCGGGCGCGTCGCGGCACCCGTACGGCGGACCCGTACGGCGGTGTGCCCGCCGCGGCCGCCCGCCCGCCGCCCTTCAGCAGGGCCGCTTGCGCAGCTCCATCACATAGTCGTGCGGTGCGCCCGCCGATTCCGCGGCGTCCGCGATCTCGCCCAGGTAGCGGGCCGACGGCAGGCCGCCCTCGTAGCCGTTGAGGACATAGATCCACGCCGTCTCGTCGCCGTCGAGGGTGTGCACCCGTACCCGCATCCGGCGGTATATCTCCAGGCCGACGCCCTCCCAGCGGTCCATGGACTCCTCGTCCATGGGCGCGATGTCGTAGAGCGCGACGAAGAGCTGGGAGGCCGGGTCCTCCACGACCGTCGCCAGGGCGCCTTCCCAGCCCATCTGCTCGCCGCCGAAGGTGAGCCGCCAGCCGTCCAGCCAGCCGGTGCCGCGCAGCGGCGAGTGCGGTGCGCGGCGGGACATCAGCCGCGCGTCGAGGTTGCCGGCGTACGCGGCGTAGAGCGACATGGTTCCGAGGGTACGGGAGGTTGCCCGTCGGGCTCGTGGTACCCGAGGTCCGGACAAGAGGCCTGGCAGGGCGCACCCGGTTGCCCGCAAGGGGCGCAGACCGCCCCCGGGCGAGAGGGACGTACGGGCGTGCGGGAGAATGGAGTACGTGACTCGGATCGTGATCATCGGTGGCGGACCCGGCGGATACGAAGCGGCCCTGGTGGCCGCCTCTCTCGGCGCGGAGGTGACCGTCGTCGACTGCGACGGTCTGGGCGGGGCGTCGGTGCTCACCGACTGCGTGCCGTCGAAGACTCTTATCGCCACGGCCGAGGTGATGACCACCTTCGATTCGTCGTACGAAGAGCTCGGCATCATCGTCGAGGACGACACGCCGTACCAGGACCGGCCCGCCCGGGTGGTGGGCGTCGACCTGGGCAAGGTCAACCGACGGGTCAAGCGTCTCGCGCTCGCCCAGTCGCATGACATCACCGCGTCCGTGACCCGCGCCGGCGGCCGGGTCATGCGCGGCCGCGGCCGGCTGGAGCCGGGCCAGGCGCCGGACGGCTCCCGCAAGGTGACGGTCACCGCCGCCGACGGCACCACCGAGGGCCTGATCGCGGACGCGGTGCTGATCGCCACCGGCGCGCACCCCCGCGAGATCCCGGACGCGCTCCCCGACGGCGAGCGGATCCTGAACTGGACGCAGGTCTACGACCTCGACGAGCTGCCCGAAGAGCTGATCGTGGTCGGTTCCGGTGTCACCGGTGCCGAGTTCGCCGGTGCCTACCAGGCGCTCGGCTCCCGCGTCACCCTCGTCTCCTCCCGTGACCGGGTGCTGCCGGGCGAGGACCCGGACGCCGCCGCCGTCCTGGAGGACGTCTTCCGCCGCCGCGGCATGAACGTCATGGCGCGCTCCCGGGCCCAGTCCGCCAAACGGGTCGGCGACCGCGTCGAGGTCACCCTGGCCGACGGCCGCACGATCTCCGGCACGCACTGTCTGATGGCCGTCGGCTCCATCCCCAACACCGAGGGGATCGGCCTGGAAGCGGCCGGCGTCAAGCTCAAGGACTCCGGCCACATCTGGACCGACAAGGTCTCCCGCACCTCCGCCCAGGGCGTCTACGCGGCCGGCGACTGCACCGGCGTGTTCGCGCTGGCGTCCGTCGCCGCGATGCAGGGCCGGATCGCGATGTACCACTTCCTCGGCGACGCGGTCACGCCGCTGAACCTCAAGACGGTCTCCGCGAACGTCTTCACCGACCCGGAGATCGCCACCGTCGGCTACTCCCAGGCCGACGTCGACAGCGGAAAGATCGACGCCCTGGTCGTGAAGCTCCCGCTGCTGCGCAACCCGCGCGCCAAGATGCAGGGCATCCGCGACGGCTTCGTGAAGCTGCTCTGCCGCCCCGGTACGGGCATCGTCGTCGGCGGTGTGGTCGTCTCCCCGCGCGCCAGTGAGCTGATCCACCCCATCTCGATCGCGGTCGACAACAATCTGACCGTCGAGCAGATGGCCAATACGTTCACGGTCTACCCGTCGCTGTCCGGCTCGATCGCCGAGGTCGCCCGCCAGCTGCACATCCGCAAGACGGCCGGCGAGTAGTCGGCAATGGGGCGATAAACGCACGGCAGCGGTCGGCCGATTGAAATCTTTGTGCCAGCGGTGAGCACTTGGGATGAAACGTCCCTGCATCCGCAGGGGGCCGGTCCGCCGTGCCGGGCCGCCGCCGTACGGGCCGTGCAGGGCGGCTGACCAGCGGGCAAGCGGGTCGCGCCGCCCGGCAGTTCGACATCCGCACGACATATGCACACCGCATACCACGTCACGCTCCGCGGTGCGTAGAACTTCCGTTAATTGGTGCAACCTGCTGAAAACAGACGGTCGTTGGCGTTACTGTCAGTTTCGTGTTCGCTGCAGAACGTCGCCAATTGATCCTTGAAATGGTGCGCGCCAATGGAGCCGTATCGCTCCGGGAGCTCGCCCGCGTCGTCCAGACCTCCGAAGTAACCGTACGGCGGGACGTGCGGGCGCTGGAGGCAGAAGGGCTGCTCGACCGCCGGCACGGCGGTGCGGTCCTGCCGGGAGGCTTTACTCGCGAATCCGGATTCCCACAGAAATCCCATCTAGCGACCGCGGAGAAAACGGCCATTGCCGATCTCGCGGCCGGCTTCGTCGAAGAGGGCGAGGCCATTGTCGTCGGCGCGGGAACGACCACCCAGGAGCTGGCCCGCCGGCTCGCCCGGGTCCCCGGCCTGACCGTCGTCACCAACTCGCTGCTGGTCGCCCAGGCGTTGGCCCATGCCAACCGCGTCGAGGTCGTGATGACCGGCGGCACCCTGCGCGGCTCCAACTATGCGCTCGTCGGCAGCGGTGCCGAACAGTCCCTCCAGGGCCTGCGGGTCTCCCGCGCCTTCCTGTCGGGCAGCGGACTGACCGCAGAGCGCGGTCTGTCCACCTCCAACATGCTCTCCGCCAGCGTCGACCGGGCGCTGGTGCAGGCGGCGGGGGAGGTGGTGGTGCTCGCCGACCACACCAAGCTCGGGTCCGACACGATGTTCCAGACCGTGCCGACGGATGTGATCACACGTCTCGTCACGGACGAGCCGCCGGGCCATGACGACCGCGCCGCCACGGAACTCCAGGCGCTGGCCGACCAGGGTGTGCAGATCGCCGTCGCCGGCGGTCCGGGCGCGGGCCGCGGTCCGGGACAGCCGGGGATGGACGCCGCCGGAGACCGCAGAGGCCCGCGCCGGGATGTCCCGCTGCCGGGCCAGCGGCGCAACCACGCGCCGGGCGGCGGGGGCGGCGGACCACAGCTCCGCTCGGCCACTCCACTGTCCGAGGCCTCGGGCGGCCGGGTCGCCGACCTGGCCCCACGACGGCGCTGAGCGCAGGAGCCGGAGGCGCGCCGAACGGGCGCGCCGCCCCGGCGACGGTGCCCGGACCACGGTTTCCGGCGGCGCTCCGCGGCGTCAGGAAGCTCCGCCGGGCATCGCTCAGTGGTGCCGCTCGCCCTTCAGCCCGCTCAGGGTGAGCGTCAGCAGCCGGTCGGCGAGCCGGGGGTCGTCCGGGGATTCCTCGGCGGCCAGTGCGATGCCGTTGGTCAGCTGCATCAGGTCGCCGATGCTCACATCGGGGCGTACGGCTCCGGCCTGCTGGGCACGGGTCAGCAGTGCGCCACCGGCCTCCCGCATCGGCACGCTGCACCGCGCCATCCCCGAGCTGTCGTCCGCCGACGCCGTCATCAGCGCGCGCGACAGCCCGCGGTAGGTGCTGGCGTGGGTGATGATCGCGCGCAGCCACTCCACCAGCGCGGCGCACGGCTGCGGCGCGTCGGCGAGCTCCCTGGCATGCGCCAGCAGGGCGTCCACCTCGCCCTGGAAGACCGCGCCCATCAGGGCGGTCCGGTTGGGGAAGTGCCGGTAGAGCGTCCCGATGCCGACGCCGGCGCGGCGCGCGATGTCCTCCAGCGAGGTGTCCGTGCCGTGCTCGGTGAAGGCCGTACGGGCCTCCGTGAGCAGCCGTTCGTAGTTGCGGCGCGCATCGGCCCGCATGGGCCGCACGTCATGCGACCGCACCGGTGCATCCGCCACCGGACCCTGCGCCGTCTGCCGCTGCCCTGCCGTCTCGGTCGCCATCGCCGTCCTCCCTCGACCCGGCCGGTTGCGGCCCGGTGGCTCCAGGATGCCATTGCGCCATCGGGGGGTGCCCCGGTGCCGTGTGCACGAGGTACCGCGGCGGCGATCCGTACGCCCCCGAGCCGCCCGGACCGCCCGCCCGGTGGCCGTCCGGCGGACTGGGCGTGAAGCCCCGGCGTCCCCCAGTGGTCGTGCGGTCGAACACCTCGGCAAGGCCGCAACGTCGCGTCGTGAGGAGCCATCAAACCAGGCGCAATGAGGTCTTCCGGAGGCTTTCGGAGGCCTGGGAATCCGCCGTGCGGGGCCGCCGGGGGAGCGGGGTGCGGCGCGGAACATCTGGGGAAGAGTCATGGGACTGACCAGCCGATCGCTGTTCTATGCCGTGGCCGCGGTCGCCGTGGTCTGCGTGGGGCTCACGCTCTGGCTGTGGCCGCGGTTCGCCGGGCGCGGGCCGCGGGCGCTGCTGGGGCGGCTCGGCTCGATCGCGGCGACCCAGCTGACCATCGTGGCGGCGCTCGGCCTTGCGGTGAACGCCAACTTCCAGTTCTACGCGTCCTGGCACGAGCTGCTCGGGCTGTACGACGACGCGCCGGCCGCCGTCGGCAAATGGGGCGACGGGGGCACGGCCGGGCCCGTCGGTGACCCGTCGAAGGGGCTGGTGCAGCCCTCGGCGGCGGACGGCCTGGACAAGGTGCACGGTCTGCCGAAGGGCGATCCGGCGCTGGCGGGCAAGGTCGAGTCCGTACGGATCGTCGGCAAGCGGACCCGGGCCGTGGACCCGGCGTACGTCTATCTGCCGCCGCAGTACTTCCAGCCCCAGTACGCCCGCCAGCGGTTCCCCGTCGTCGTCGCGCTCAGCGGCTACCCGGGCGGGACCTTCCTGCTGGGCCAGCATCTGCGGGTGCCGCAGACCGCCGGCCGGCTGATCCGGGAGGGCAAGATGCAGCCGACCGTGATCGTGATGCTGCGGCCCACCATCGCGCCGCCGCGCGACACCCAGTGCGTCGACGTGCCGGGCGGCCCGCAGGCCGAGACGTTCTTCGCCCGCGATGTGCCGGACGCGCTCAGGTCCCGCTACCGCGTCGGCCACGACCCCGGCGGCTGGGGCGTCCTGGGCTACTCCTCGGGCGGCAGCTGCGCCCTCCAGCTCGCCATGCGGCACGACCGTACGTACACCTCGGCGGCCGCCCTCTCGCCCGACTACAAGGTCAGCAACGACCCCACGACCGGCAATCTCTTCGGCGACGGGCGCGACCGGGTCCGCCGACGCCAGGAACACGACCTGATGTGGCGGCTGCGGCATCTGCCCGCTCCGCAGGTGAACGTCCTGGTGGGCACGAGCCGTACCGGCGAGAAGAACTACCCGGCGGCCCGCGCCTTCCTCGCCGCCGTCAAGCCGCCGATGAAGGCGGAATCGATCGTTCTCGCCCATGGCAGCCACAACTTCGCCACCTGGCGGCGCGAACTGCCCGCCGCGCTGGAGTGGATGAGCCGGTCGCTGAGCTTTCCGGAGGACGTGGTGGGCAACTCGTAGCCGGGCGGGAACGGACGCGAGGGGCCCCCGGCCGGTGCCGGGGGCCCCTCGTGCGTATACGGGATGCCGTCGGGTCAGTCCTTGATCTCGCAGATCACGGCGCCGGACGTGAGCGCGGCGCCGACCTCGGCGGTCAGGCCCTTGATGGTGCCGGAGCGGTGCGCGTTGAGCGGCTGCTCCATCTTCATGGCCTCCAGGACGACGACCAGCTCGCCCTCGGTGACCTGCTGGCCCTCCTCGACGGCCACCTTGACGATGGTGCCCTGCATCGGGGAGGCGAGTGCGTCGCCGGAGGCGGCGCCGCCGGACTTCTTGGCGGCCTTGCGCTTGGGCTTGGCGCCACCGGCGACCGCGGCCCGGGCCAGCGGCATGCCCAGCGAGGACGGCAGCGAGACCTCCAGGCGCTTGCCGCCGACCTCGACGACGACCGTCTCGCGGGTGTCGGCCTCGGCCTCGTCCGCGCCGGGGGCGGCGAACGGGGGGATCTCGTTGACGAACTCGGTCTCGATCCAGCGGGTGTGGACCGTGAACGGGTCGGTGGAGCCGGTGAGTTCGGGGGCGAACGCCGGGTCCTGGACGACCGTGCGGTGGAAGGGGATGGCGGTGGCCATGCCCTCGACGGTGAACTCCGCCAGCGCACGGGCGGCGCGCTGAAGGGCCTGCTCGCGGCTGGCGCCGGTGACGATCAGCTTGGCGAGGAGGGAGTCCCAGGCGGGGCCGATGACCGAACCGGACTCGACGCCCGCGTCCAGGCGCACGCCCGGACCGGACGGGCCGGCGAAGGTGGTGACCGTGCCGGGGGCCGGGAGGAAGTTGCGGCCCGGGTCCTCGCCGTTGATGCGGAACTCGAACGAGTGGCCGCGGACCGCCGGGTCGTCGTAGCCGAGCTTCTCGCCGTCGGCGATCCGGAACATCTCGCGGACCAGGTCGAGGCCGGTGACCTCTTCGGTGACCGGGTGCTCGACCTGGAGGCGGGTGTTGACCTCCAGGAACGAGATGGTGCCGTCCTGGCCGACGAGGAATTCGCAGGTGCCGGCGCCCTCGTAGGCGGCCTCCTTGAGGATGGCCTTGGAGGCGCGGTACAGCTCGGCGTTCTGCTCCTTGGTCAGGAACGGGGCCGGGGCCTCCTCCACCAGCTTCTGGTGGCGGCGCTGGAGCGAGCAGTCACGGGTCGAGACGACGACCACGTTGCCGTGCTTGTCGGCCAGGCACTGGGTCTCGACGTGCCGCGGTCGGTCCAGGTAGCGCTCGACGAAGCACTCGCCGCGGCCGAACGCGGCGACCGCCTCACGCACCGCGGAGTCATACAGCTCCGGGACCTCTTCGAGCGTCCGGGCCACCTTCAGACCGCGGCCGCCGCCACCGAAGGCCGCCTTGATCGCGATCGGCAGACCGTGCTCCTTGGCGAAGGCCACGACCTCGTCCGAGCCGGAGACCGGGTCGGGCGTGCCGGCGACCAGCGGCGCACCGGCACGCTGGGCGATGTGCCTGGCGGCGACCTTGTCGCCGAGGTCACGGATGGCCTGCGGGGGCGGCCCGATCCACGTCAGCCCCGCGTCCAGGACGGCCTGCGCGAACTCGGCGTTCTCCGACAGGAAGCCGTATCCCGGGTGGATGGCGTCCGCGCCCGAATCGGCGGCGGCCGCCAGGACCTTGGCGATGTCCAGGTAACTGGTGGCAGGAGTGTCACCGCCCAAGGCGTACGCCTCGTCTGCCGCGCGTACGTGCAGTGCGTCCCGGTCGGGGTCGGCGTAGACGGCTACGCTTCCGATCCCCGCGTCCCGGCATGCACGGGCAACGCGTACAGCGATTTCGCCACGGTTGGCGATGAGCACCTTGCGCACGATGGGTCCTTCCTTGGCGCTTCGCCGTAACAAATGGATGCGGCGATTTTAGGGACTGGCGACACCGCGTGCCGACCCGTTCCCTGGGGTGAGCTTGCCCACACGGAGTGTGCTCGGGGCGCCAGTGAGGAACCTAAGTCCCCTGGTATCCCAGGGTAGGCCCGGATTCCTGGGCTCCTGCTCGAGTCCCGGTGTGGCCTAGGTCTCCAACTTTGGACGTCCAGCGGATCGTCAATTCTTTGTGGAGTCCCTACGAATGGGCGAAGGAAACTTTGCGGGCGACTCCGTCCGTGGGCGTGCCGCCGGACCTCTCGCGCGCAGTCGGCCGCAGCCGCCCGTGCGCAACCCTTGCCCAGCTTTTACCTTCCGCCAAGGTCTTCCCGAGCAGGGGGGACCCCCATGTAGCGTGCGCGATGTCCTGTACCCCGCGGTAACAGGGGCACCAGCGGCATCAGGCGTCCGCAAGGGCGCATCGGGCTCGGCAAACGGCGGAAGTGGGTGGACGGGGTGGTGGTGGCACGACGGCCGGTGGCCTTGGCCGCGGCGGTGGTACTGGTCCTCGAAGCGTTCGGGATCGTGCTGCTCAACTGGATTCTGAGCATCGTCGTGGACAGGCAGCAGATGTCCCTGGCCGGGCTTCAGCCCCGCGCGATGTCCACCGGCTCGTGGATCGGCGGCATCCTCTTCGGGCTCTATCTGCTGTTCTGTGCCGGTGTCCTGATACGCACCGCCCTGCGCGACCGCGCCCCCGGCGGCTTCACCCGTATCGCCCTCATCAGCTGCGCGGTGGTGCACGGCGTGCTCGGCGCCTTCGCCGTCGGCCTGGTCGGCTGGGTCGCCTTCCTCGCGATGACGGTCGTGCTGGCGCTGCTGGTGCTGACCCTGGTGGCGTACGGGGAGGGCCTTACGGGGGACGGGCGGGGAAACGCGGAAAACACCCCGAACGGCGCACCGCCCGCGGCTCCCACGTCCGCCTGACCCCGTCCCGCGCGGCGGCCGGGTCCGAACTCCCCGCTCCCCGGGCCGGATCGATGCCGCCCGGGGCCGTGCGACACGCCCGGGTAGGCTCTCGCGCGGTGTCGTCGGACGGGGGAGGGTGCGGATGCCTGCATCGGTTGGGGGTGCGGAGGGCCGGGCGCGAAGGAGCGCGACAGGCCCCTACGCGGTGTTGCGGGAGCTGGATGACGCGGCGTCCGGCATACCCGTGCCGGAACGGCGGTTCATCGGACGCAGCGCGGACGGCGACCGTACGGTCCTGATCGGTGTGCCGCTGCCGGGCGCCGACCCCGGGCGGTTCCTGGCCGAGGCGGAGACCTCGCGCTATCTGCTCGGGCCCTGGTCCTCGCCGGCCACCGAGGTCGCCGCCCCCGGTGACGCGCCCTGGCACGCCCGCCCGTACGTGCCCGTGCTCCCGCTGCCCGCCGCGCTCACCGTGCACGGCGGCCCGCTGCCCGAGCGCACCGTACGGGCCGTCGGCGCGGCCCTCGTCGAGACCCTGGTCATCGGGCACGGGCAGGGCCTGGCCCATGCCGGTGTGTCGCCCGCGGCCGTGCTGCTGGCGGCCGACGGGCCCCGGCTGACGTGTTTCGGGGCGGCACGGGCCGCCGCCGAGGACGGCACCCCGCGCTCCGGGCTGCCGGGCCTGGAGTCGGGCAGCCTGCCGCCGGAGCAGGCGACCGGCGGGCGACCGCATCCGACGGGCGACGTCTACGCACTCGGTGCGACCCTCGCGTACGCCGCAACCGGATACACCGTGCCGGAGCGGGAAGAGCTCCCGGCCGCCCTGCGGACCGTCGTCACGGCCTGTCTTTCCCGGGACCCGGCGGCCCGCCCGCGCCCCGCCGAACTGCTCGACGCGTTCGGTCCGGTCGCCGGACCGCCCGCGCCGGGAGCCGGGCCCGCCGCCGGACCGCCGCCTCCCGCCACGGCGCTCGACGCCGCCGGAAACCCGGCCGGCCGCGCCGCCGCCCTGCTCGGTCCCGGCTGGCTGCCCGGCCGGATCATCGCGGCCCTCGCCCGCCAGTCGGCCGAGCTGCTCGCCGCCACCCTCCCGGTTCCGCCCGCCCCACAGGACTGACACCCTCATGCCCTTCCCCCTCGCCCATGACGACCCGCCCGGCCTCGGCACCTACCGCCTCCTCGCCCGGCTGGGCAGCGGCGGTATGGGCACCGTCTACCTGGCCCGCTCCCCGGACGGCCGGACCCTGGCGCTCAAGACGATGCACGCCCGGATCGCCACCACCACCGAATTCCGTACCCGGTTCCGGCTGGAGGCGGATGCCGCCCGGGTCATCGGCGGCCGGTACGGCGCACAGGTCGTCGATGCCGACCCGCTCGCCGAGACCCCCTGGATGGCCACCGAGTACGTGCTCGGCCCGCCCCTCGACGACGCGGTGGAGCTCGCCGGCCCGTTGCCCGAGGCGTCGGTACGCGCCCTGGGTGCGGCGCTGTGCGCGGCGCTCGGCCAGCTCCATCACTCGGATGTCGTGCACCGTGACCTCAAGCCGTCGAACATCATGGTCACGGCGCACGGCCCGAAGGTCATCGACTTCGGTATCGCCCGCGCCCTCGGCGACGACCGGCTGACCCACACGGGCGCCGCGGTCGGCACCCCCGCGTTCATGTCACCGGAGCAGGCCACCGGGCAGGAACACACCCCGGCCGGAGACGTCTTTGCGCTCGCCGGGGTGCTGGTCTTCGCCGCCACCGGCCGCGGTCCCTTCGGGGACGGACAGCCGGCGGACCTCCTCTACCGGGTGCGCTACGCCGAGCCGGACCTCACCGGGGTGCCTGGGGCCCTGGTCCCTGTCCTGTCCCGTTGCCTGGCCAAGGACCCCGCCGAGCGCCCGGCCACGGCCGAGCTGGCCGCCCAACTCCACGACGGCAGCGGGCATTTCGCCGACCAGCTGCCGGACGCGGTGCTCGCCGAGATCGGACGGCGGGCGAGCGAGGTCTGGCAGGTCGTGCCGCAGCGGCTGCCCGCACCGCCCGGCCGGCCGGCGACCGTGCCGTCCGCCGATGTCCCCGCCGCCCGTGGCCCCTCCCGCCGGGGGCTGCTGATGGCGGGCGCGGGCTCGGTGCTCGGCATCGCGGGGGCCGGGGCGGGGGTGTGGGCCTGGCTGAGCGGGAGCGGGCCGACGCCGGGGCCCGGCACCGGGCCGGGGTACACCCAGCCGAAGCCGGGGCCGAGCGTCAGCGCGGTGAAGAAGAAAAAGCTGGACTCGGTGTGGCAGAAGCAGTTCGGCGGCCCGGATGACGACCAGAACCCCGAAGTGCCCCTGCTCGCCGGTGACCAGGTCGTCCTGGTGGCCAATGCCGGGGCGCGCGGTGTGGACGCCAAGTCCGGTGCGTCCCGGTGGACGTTCTCGCTGTACGCGGACGACTCGTGGCAGGTCGCCTCGGACGGTACCCGCGTCTACCGCATAGCGAGGGACGAGCACCATGATGCGAATGGCGCGCTGAGGTCCGTCTCGTTTTTCCTCGCTCGCGTGGACCTCGCCACGGGCAAGGCCGGCAAGCGCCTCGCCCCGGTCTCCGACGCCCAGCACAACGGCCTCATCAATCGGTTGCTGGCCGTCGCCGACGACACGGCCTACCTGGCGATCTCACACGGGAAGATCAAGCGCTACGAACGCCAGCTTCCCTGGTCGGTGATGGCCGTGAACCTCGCCACGGGGAGCCGGAAGTGGACGGACCCGCTGCCGTTCCGCTCCGCCGAGAGCGACGAGAACCACTTCCTGTCCGCCAAGGTCGTCGGCGGCCTTCTGGTGGCCCTCCAGCAGATGAACGACGGCAAGGTCCGGGTCGTCGCCCGCGACATCCGCACCGGCAAGGTCGCCTGGGACAAGCCGTGGAAGGGCGCCGACCGGCGGCTCGTACGGGACCCGCTCACGGCCGATGACAAGCATCTCTACCTGGGCTACGGCCCGTTGCGGGCGCTGCGGCTGAGCGACGGCGGGCAGGCCTGGGACACGGCCGCCACCCGCCCAGGGAAGACGTACGGACCGCCGGCCCTCAAGGACGGGGTGCTGTACGCGGTGGAGAAGGAGCTCGGCCTGGTCGCGTTCGGCACCGGAAGCGGGAAGCCGCGATGGGCGGAGAAGAGCGAGGAGGGCCCACGCGCGGACCACGTCGTCCATCCGGTGGTCGGCTCCGCGTACGCCTACACATACAGCCAGACCGACCAGGTCCTCCGGGCCGTCGGCCTCACCTCGCACACCACCGAGCAGCTCTACAAGACCAGCGGGACCCGCTTCACCGCCCATGAGAAGAGCCGGATGGTCATCGCGTCCGGCCCCGACTTCCTCGCCGGCTTCCCCCTCCGCTGACTGCGCCGGAACGTGCCATCACGTGCCACAAGACGCCCGAACCCGCCCGGACCTGCCCGCACTTGCCTGAACCCGCCTGAAGGACACCGCCCATGAAACCCCTCGGCACCGGCGACCCCCTCCGCCTCGGCCCCTACCGCCTGCTCGGTGTGCTCGGCGAGGGCGGTATGGGCAAGGTCTACGTCGGCCAGGACGCCGCAGGCACCGTCGCCGCGGTCAAGGTGCTCCGGCCCGAGCTCACCGACGAGGCGAACCTCGCCCGCCGCTTCGTCCGCGAGGCGCAGGCGGCGACTGCCGTGACCAGCAAGGGTGTGGCCCGCGTCCTGGGCACGGACACGGAGGGCGGCCGCCCGTGGATCGCCACCGAGTTCCTGGCCGGGCCGACCCTCGACGAGGCCGTCGAGGCGTACGGACCCCTCGACGAACCGGCCGTGCGCGCCCTCGCCGCGTCGATCGCCCACACCCTGGCGGACATCCACGCCACCGGCCTGATCCACCGCGACCTCAAGCCCCCGAACATCGTCCTGACGTCGAGCGGCCCCCGCGTCATCGACTTCGGCATCGCCCGCCCCGAGCACGGCCTGACCCTCACCTCCACCGGCCAGGTCCCGGTCACCCCCGGCTACGGCGCCCCCGAACAGGTCCTGGGCCGGCGTGTGGCCTCCTCGGCCGACGTCTTCTCCCTGGGCGCCGTCCTGGTGTACGCCGCCGGCGGGCACCGCGCCTACGACGCCTCCCACATCGCCGCCCTCCAGTACAAGGTCGTCCACGACGCACCCGACCTGACCGGTGTCCCGGAAGCCCTGCGGCACCTCATCGCCCCCTGCCTCGCCAAGGACCCGGCCGCCCGGCCCGCCCCCGCTCAGATCGCCGCCGCCTTCGCACCACCGCGCGGCGCCGAACGGGCCTGGCGGCGCGGCCCGGTGAACCAGGCGATCAAGGAGCGGGAGAGCGGCCTCCACGAGCTGACCGCGGCGACCCTGCCCGACGGCGGCTCCGGCCGCCCGGTGGCCCGGCGCCGGCTGCTCACGGGCCTGGCGGCGGGCGGTGTGGTCCTGGCCGCGGGCGGCGGTGCCGCGGCCGCCTGGTGGCCCCGGGGGCCGCGGCAGTCGGCCGGCCGGCCCGACCTCTTCGCCTTTCCGCCCGCCGCCAGGACCCCGGTGGCGCATGTGCTCGACGCCGACAACGGCGACTACCTCGCCGGCGGTGAGGTGAAGCCGCTGTGGGGCCCGGTCGACGCCCTCGCCGAGGACACGCCCGCGCCCCTGCCCGTACGGGACGTCATCGTCTTCGGCGCGCGCGGCGGCGGGATCGCCGCCCACAACGTCGTGGACGGCAAACGCCGTTGGGCCGTCCGCGGCGTCAGCGCGCCCAGCCGCTACCTCTCGCTCTCGGACCGGCTGATCGCCGCCGCCGACGCCAAGGGCACGATCCGCACCTTCGTCGCCTCGACGGGCGAGCCCCGTTGGACCGTCGACGCCGAGACGAGCGCCTTGCTGGCCGCCGACGACGAGAACGTCTACGTCCTCACGAAGGACCACCGGCTCCGCGCCGTCCGCCGCTCCGACGCCACGATCCGCTGGACGGCGAAGATCTCCGCCGGCTACCGCACCAAGGTCGAGCCGCCGGGCGTCGTCGCCCACGGACGTCTGATCCTGGGCACGAGCGACGGCAATGTGTTCGCCGTCGATACGGCCGACGGCCACCAGGTGTGGGAACTGCGGGACCAGTGGGACCGGCTGGTCCGCCCGGCCGTCCACGGCACCACCGTCTACCTCAACGGCACGACGCTCACCGCCCGCCGCATCCGCGACGGCAAGAAGCTGTGGTCGCTCGACAAGCGGGACGCCTGGGACAAGCACGAGGACTGGGGCCCGGCGACGGTCTTCGACGACGACACCGTCTGCGCCGCGCACGACGAGTGGCCCAGCATCAGGAAGACCAGCGACGGCAGCGAGATCCAGGGCGGGAACGGAACGTCGGTCCGGTGGCTCCCGGTGTTCATCCACGGGCGCGCCCTCTGGTCCCTCGAGGGCGACCCCTGGTTCAAGGTGTTCGCCGCGGATCTGTCGACCGGCGTCCCCGTCCTGACGTACAAGCTCCCCGCGGCCGAGCGTTCCTGGCTGGTGGCGGACGGCAACCGGGTGTTCGTCCTCCACGGCACGTCGCTCTACGCGCTGCCGGTGCCCTGAGCGCCCGGTGGGCCTGGTATGCCGGGGCCCGGTGATCCGGAGCCGGGTGTGAGGGGGGACGGGGCCGAAGACCGCAGTCCGGCCGGGCCGGTGCCAGGCCCGGCCGGACTGCGGCGGGCCGCTCAGCCCTTCACCGGCGCATGCTCCCGCAGGACCTCCATGAACGCCCGCATCCACTCCGGCTGGTCGTTCCACGCACGCGCCGAGACGACCTTGCCGTCCACCACCGCCGAGCCGTCGACGAAGATGCCGCCGCCCATCGCCACATCCGGTGCGCAGGCCGGGTAGGCGGCGGTGCGGCGGCCCTTGAGGACGCCGAGGGGGGCCAGGGTGATGGCCGCGTGGCAGATGTGGGCGACGGGCTTGTCCTCGTCGAAGAAGTGGGTGACCACGCGGCGGTAGTCGGAGTCGTTGCGCAGGTACTCCGGGGCGCGGCCGCCCGGGAGCACCAGCGCGGCGTACTCCGCCGGATCGACCTCGGACAGGGCGAGGTCGGACGGCCAGGAGTGGCCCTCGCGCTCGACGTAGGTGTCGAAGTCGTCGACGAAGTCGTGCACCACGAACCGCAGCTTCTTCCGCGTCGGGGCCGCGACCTGCGTCTCGTACCCCTCCTCCAGCATCCGCTGGTACGAGTAGAAGAACTCCAGGTCCTCGGTGGCGTCACCGGCGATGATCAGGATCTTGGGCATGGTGCGGACTCCTCACGCTGGCATGGACCGGACCGATCCGGCCGATCGGGCCGTATCGGATCAATCGGTTCCCCATTCGGTGACCTCGAATGCGTCGCCCACCGCCACCTTTCCCGTCCCCAGCACCGAGAACTTCGATCCGAACGCGACCCCGCCCTCGGGCACCCGCCGGTACGAGGCCAGCGTGCGCAGCGGTTCCGGCCCCGCCTTGCCGCCGGTGCGCTGGTCGACGAGCGTCACCGCGCAGCGGACGGCGAGCTTGGCGAAACCCAGCTCGCCGCCGCCGACCGTGACCCGCCGGGCCCGGTCCTCGGTCTGCGGTGCGTCCCAGCCGTCGACGACGATGTTGGGACGGAAGCGGTCCATCGGGACCGGCGAACGCCCGGCCGCGGTGATACGGCGGTTGAGGTCGTCGAAGGTGGCCAGGGAGATGACGTGCACGGGGCTGCTGTCGGCGAAGCCGGAGGTGCCGGGGGTGAGGCCGTCGGTCACCCGGTCGTGCTCCGGCGCTGCGCGGACCAGCCGGCTGGCCGCGCCGAGCGCCTCGGAAAGCCACTCGGCCGCCCGGTCCCCCTGGTCGACCGCGCGGTACGGGTCACCGAACATCTCGACCTCACAGCGGGGTGACGGCCCGTCGCCGAGGTCGATGTCCAGGTGGAGGGTCTCCAACCCGGGGGCGTTCAGGGTGAGTTGCGTCCCGTCGGTGCTGACCTCGGGCCGTACCACCGCCAGCCGGGGGTCGGTGCGCTGGCTGCGGAAGACGCCTTCGGGGCCGACGACCAGGAAGCTGCGGTCGTGCGGGAGGCCGGCCGGGGTGAGCTCCGCCGCGGCCGCCGGGGTGCCGGCGCAGCCCTTGACGGGGTAGCTGATCAGTTCGGTGACAGTCGCCATGCGGGCAGCGTAGGACGGGGCCGCCGATGGGTGCCGTCCTTTACCGCCGGTGGGTGCACCGCCGTGCGGGCCGCCCGTCGCCGGACCCGGCCGGTCCGGCGAGACTCAGGTCCACAGGTCCGTGATCGCGACGTCCAGGCCGGCCAGCAGCCGGCGCAGCAGCGGCAGGGAGAGGCCGATGACATTGCCGGGGTCGCCGTCGATGCCGTCGATGAAGGGGGCGGAGCGGCCGTCGAGGGTGAAGGCGCCCGCGACGAACAGCGGCTCGCCGCTTTCGACGTAGGCGGCGATCTCGTCGTCGGTGGGGTCGCCGAAGCGGACCGTGGTCGAGGCGGTGGCGGATACCTGGCGCCCGCCCGCCGCCGTGTCGATGACACAGTGGCCGGTCTGGAGGATGCCCGAGCGGCCGCGCATGGACTTCCAGCGGGCGGTGGCGTCCTCGGCGTCCGCGGGCTTGCCGAGCGCCCGCCCGTCCAGCTCCAGGACCGAGTCGCAGCCGACCACCAGCGCGCCGGCGGTCTCCGGGCGGGCGGCGACGGCGGCGGCCTTCGCCTCGGCCAGTACGCGGGCCAGTTCGCCGGGCGTGGGGGCGGTGAGCGCATCCTCGTCGACGCCGCTGACGACGACCTCGGGCGCCAGCCCGGCTTGCCGCAGCAGGGCCAGCCGGGCGGGCGACTGGGAGGCGAGGACGAGACGGCGGGGGCGGGGCTCTTCGGTCATGCCCGCCATCGTACGGAGCCCGGGGGGCCGCCCGGGCGCCCGGACTACTTGTTGAGCACGGCCTCCATCACGGACTTCGCGATCGGGCCGCCCAGCTTGCCGCCGGCGATCTCCGACCGGGGGATGTCCATGTCCTTGGGGTCGACGAAGACGGCGACCGCGACCGGGGAGCTGCCGTCGCTCTGCTTGGCGTAGGAGACGAACCAGGCGTAGGGGCGCTCGTCGTGGACGTTCGCGCCGTGCTGGGCGGTGCCGGTCTTGCCGCCGACCGTCACACCGTCGATCTTGGCCTTCGAGGCGGTGCCCTCGTCGACCGTGTACTCCATCATCTCCTGCACCTTCTTCGCGGTGTCGGCGGAGACGGCCTGGGACTTCATCTTCGGCTCGATCTTCTCGATCGTCGACAGGTCGGGGCCGCGCAGCTCGTCGACGAGGTGCGGCATCATCACCTTGCCGTCATTGGCGAGGCCGGCGACGACCATCGCCATCTGCATCGGCGTGCTGGTGAGGCTGCCCTGGCCCATACCGGTCAGCGCGGTCTGCGGCTTGTCGAGCTTTTCCGGGTAGAGGCTCTTGCTGGCCAGCAGGTCGCCGAGGTCCTTGTCGTAGACGTCGGAGTTGAAGCCGAACTTCTCCGCGGTCGCGCGCATCTTGTCCTTGCCGACCTTCAGCGCGGCGTCGAGGAAGACGTTGTTGCACGACCACTGCATACCGGTCTTCAGCGACGCCTTGTCGCACGGTGCGCCCGCGACATCGTTACCGATCTTCGTCGTGCTCTGCGGCAGCTGGTACGGGGCGGGTGCGCCCGACGAGGCATTGATGTCCGACACCGCGCCGCTCTCCAGGGCCGCCGCCGCGGTGAGGATCTTGAAGGTGGAGCCGGGCGCGTAGGTCTCGCGCAGCGCCCGGTTGCTCAGCGGCTTGCTCTTGTCGGCGTCCAGCGCCTTGAACTTCCGGCCCTCGGCGTTGGAGATGCCGGTGAAGACCGACGGGTCGTAGGAGGGGGTGGAGGCGAGCGCGAGGACCCGGCCGTCGCGCGGGTCGAGAGCGACCACCGCACCCTTGGCGTTGAGGTCGGTCAGCCCCTTGTACGCGGCCTTCTGGGCCTTGGGGTCGATGGTGGTGACGACATCGGCGCCGCGCGGCTTCTTGCCGGTCAGGATGTCCTGGGCGCGCTTGAGGGCGAGCCGGTCGTCCTTGCCGCTGAGCACCTTGTTGTAGATGCCCTCCAGGAAGGACGTGCCCTGGGCCTGGGAGGCGAATCCGGTGACCGGCGCGTACATCGGGCCGTCCTTGTACGTCCGCTTGTACTTGAAGTCGCCGGGGGTCGCCACCGAGCCGGTGATCGGCTTGCCGTCGACGATGATGTTGCCGCGCGGGTAGGAGAACGCCTCGATCTTGACGCGCCGGTTGTGGGGGTCGTTCGCGAGCTCGTCGCCCTGGACGAACTGGACCCAGGTGGCGCGGGCGAGCAGGGCCAGCACCAGCACCCCGCAGAAGACGGCTATATGCCTCAGCGGCCTGTTCATCGCTCTCCCACTCCCGCTCGGCCGGCCCCCCGGGCGGCCGAGCACCCGAATTGCTCTGTCGAGAGGGAAAGAGGCGATTTCCGCGGTGATGGTTGCGGAAGGGAACTGTGAGGGTTACCTCCCCGGGGACGGGAACAGCCACCTCCCGGGCGCGCGAACGGCTGCCTCCCCGGGCGCGAACGGCTGCGTCCCCGGGCACGCGAACGGCTACCTCCCCAGGAGAAGGAGCATCATCACCACCGCGACCACGGCCAGCACGACGCCCATCCGGCGGAGCTTGGCCTGCACATCGCGCAGCTCCTCCGGAGGTTCATCGGGCGGATCTGACCACAGCATGTATCGATCCTGTGCCCGATGCGCCCGTGGCGCCTGAGTACGCGTACTCAGGCGCCACGGGCGTTATGGACTAGTCAATGCACTATGCACCGACCTGACGCGGCCGGTCACGGCATGACGTCACCGGTCAATGCGGCCAGTAACTCGTCCGCCAGGCCCGCGGGCCCGGGTGCGGCATCCGCGACCGTGCAGGAACCGTGGCCGCGGGGTCCGACCACTCGGTACCGCGATCGGTGCCCTGGGGCTCGGCGGAAGCGGCAGCCGCCGCGCGGACCTGCACCACCGCCAGGGCGGCGGCCAGCTCCTCGGGTGTGGGGTTGCCCCGTACGACCTTGATCATGGAGAACGGCTCCCTTCGCTGGTTCCGCTGGTTCTGCCGGTCAGAGCGGGATGTTGCCGTGCTTCTTCGGCGGCAGCGCCTCGCGCTTGTTGCGCAGCGTGCGCAGCCCGCGGACGATGTGCCGGCGCGTCTCGGACGGCATGATCACCGCGTCGACATAGCCGCGCTCGGCCGCGACGTACGGGTTGAGCAGGGTGTCCTCGTACTCCTGGATGAGCTCCTGGCGCCGCTCGTCCTGAGCGGCCGGGTCCTCGATCGCGGCCAGCGTGCGGCGGTGCAGGATGTTGACCGCGCCCTGTGCGCCCATGACGGCGATCTGCGCGGTCGGCCAGGCCAGGTTGAGGTCCGCGCCCAGGTGCTTGGAGCCCATGACGTCATAGGCGCCACCGAACGCCTTACGCGTGATGACCGTGATCAGCGGGACCGTCGCCTCGGCGTAGGCGTAGATCAGCTTGGCGCCGCGCCGGATGATCCCGTCGTACTCCTGGTCCGTCCCCGGCAGGAAGCCCGGCACGTCCACGAAGGTGATCACCGGGATGTTGAACGCGTCGCAGGTCCGCACGAAGCGGGCGCCCTTCTCCGACGCGTCGATGTTGAGGCAGCCGGCGAACTGCATCGGCTGGTTGGCGACGATGCCCACCGGATGCCCCTCGACCCGCCCGAAGCCGGTCAGGATGTTCGGCGCGAACAGCGGCTGGGTCTCCAGGAATTCGTGGTCGTCCAGGACGTGCTCGATCGCGACATGCATGTCGTACGGCTGGTTGGCCGAATCCGGGATCAGGACATCCAGCTCGCGGTCGGTGTCCGAGGTCTCCAGGTCCGCCTCCTCCGGGAAGGCCGGCGGCTCGGAGAGGTTGTTGGACGGCAGGTACGACAGCAGCCCCTTGACGTACTCGATGGCGTCCTTCTCGTCGCCCGCCATGTGGTGCGCCACACCCGAGGTGGTGTTGTGCGTCCGCGCGCCGCCCAGCTCCTCGAAGCCGACGTCCTCACCCGTGACCGTCTTGATGACGTCAGGACCGGTGATGAACATGTGCGAGGTCTGGTCGACCATGACCGTGAAGTCGGTGATGGCGGGCGAGTACACCGCGCCACCCGCACAGGGCCCGACGATCAGCGAAATCTGCGGCACCACACCCGACGCGTGCACATTGCGCCGGAAGATCTCCGCGAACAGGCCGAGCGCCGCCACGCCCTCCTGGATCCGGGCCCCACCGCCGTCATTGATCCCGACGACCGGGCACCCGTTCTTCAGCGCGAAGTCCATCACCTTGACGATCTTCTCGCCGTAGACCTCGCCCAGCGACCCGCCGAAGATCGTGAAGTCCTGCGAGTAGACACAGACCGGCCGCCCGTCGACGGTGCCGTAGCCCGTGACGACACCATCGCCGTAGGGGCGGTTCTTCTCGATTCCGAAGTTGGTCGACCGGTGCCGCGCGAACTCGTCCAGCTCGACGAACGAGCCCTCGTCCAGCAGCAGATCGATGCGCTCACGCGCCGTCAACTTCCCCTTCGCATGCTGCTTTTCCACTGCACGCGCGGAACCGGCATGCGTGGCTTCTTCGACCCGCCGCTGCAGATCCGCCAATTTGCCCGCGGTGGTGTGGATGTTTGCTTCCGGCTCGGACATCGGGATGCGGCTCCTGCTCGTCCTGGACTGGTGCTCGTACTGAGGGTGGTACGGGTTTGGCTACCGATTCGTAGCGTATCCGCGGGACTGCTCACCGGCACTGCGTCGTTGACCACACCTAGGCTGGTCCCATGACGCCTCAACCACCGGAAAACCGGGACAAAGATGCCGGTCGCTGGAGCGATCTGGGCCGCCCTCCGCTGAACGCCACGGCACTGCGCCGCGCCCTGGTGCGCCCCGGCTCGCTCTGGACCGCCCTGGACGTCGTCTCCGCCACCGGCTCCACCAACTCCGACCTGGCGGCCCGTGCGGCCGAGGGGGAGACCGAGGGCGCCATCCTGGTGGCCGAGCAACAGTCCGCCGGCCGCGGCCGCCTGGACCGCACCTGGTCGGCGCCCCCGCGCTCCGGCCTCTTCTTCTCCGTCTACCTCACCCCCCGCGTCCCCGTGGAGCACTGGGGCTGGCTCCCGCTGCTCACCGGAGTCGCCGCGGCCAGTGCCCTGACCCAGGCCGCCGGCGTCGACACGGCCCTCAAGTGGCCCAACGACCTGCTGGTAACTTCCCCGGACGCCGACGCGCTCCGTCCAGGGGGGACCCTCACGGAACGCAAGGTGGGCGGCATCCTCGCCGAACGCGCCGGTCCGGGCGTCGTCGTCGGGATCGGCCTCAACGTCTCCCTCACCGCCGACGAACTCCCCGTGTCCACTGCGGGATCCCTGACCCTGGCAGGCGCCACCAGCACCGACCGCGACCCGCTGCTGCGCGCCGTACTCCGCTCGCTGGAGCACTGGTACGGCGAGTGGCAGTCCGCCGACGGCGACCCCGTCACCAGCCGCCTCCAGGAGGCCTACGCCACGGGCTGCGCCACCCTGGGCCGCTCGGTGCGCGCCGAACTCCCCGGCGACACCGAAATCACCGGCGAGGCGGTGGCCATCGACAGCGACGGCCGCCTGGTCCTGGCGACCGCGGACGGCGTGCAGCGGCCCGTGGGCGCGGGAGACATCGTCCACCTGCGCCCGGCGGCGGAGGCCTAGGGGGAGACCCCCCCAGTCCCACGCGGTGGCGCCGGGGCCCGCCGGCACCGGTCACGGCAACCGGTACGGCGGGACGGGCGGCCCCCGGTCGCCCGCGGCTATGCAGGGGCCCGGTCCCGCCGGCCGGCACAGACACACTCGGCCTAGCCGCCACCCGGCAGGACGGCGCGGGGGCAACCCGCAGCGCCCCAGCCCCGCCGCCCACCGCCGCGCCGATACACCCCCGCCACTTCCGTGGTCAGGGCCGACATGTGAGAGTGAGCCAGAGCACACCTGCCGTATCGTTAAGGCGGTCCGCCAGGGAGCGGACCACCGGCGAGCAGTGATCGGAAGGGCAGTGCGCAGGGATCGGACAGGGAGCGGCCGGTGACCGCCGACGACTCGGGCGCCACCCCGCGCGACATGGACACCGAGGACGACGCCGTGCGCGACGTCCCCGTCGACGACCCCTCCGGGGCCGAGAACGGGAGCGCCCCCCACAACGCTGCCGCGAACAGCAACGCCGCCACCCACGGCGGCGCCGACGACGGCGGCAACCCCGGAGCCGAGCACGGCGCCGGTAACCCCGGAGCCGACCACGGCGACGAGAACAACATCGCCGTCCGCCTCGAACAGCTCATCCTCGGTGCCGACCGCCGCTACACACCGTTCCAGGCGGCCCGCGGCGCCGGTGTCTCCATGGATCTCGCGGCCCGCTTCTGGCGGGCCATGGGCTTCGCCGACATCGGCCAGGTCAAGGCCCTCACCGAAGCCGATGTGCTGGCCCTGCGCCGGCTGTCCGGTCTCGTCGAGGCCGGGCTGCTGAGCGAGGCCATGGCCATCCAGGTCGCCCGTTCCACGGGCCAGACCACCGCCCGTCTCGCCGACTGGCAGATCGACTCCTTCCTGGAGGGCCTCACCGAGCCCCAGGACTCCGGGCTGACCCGTACGGAGATCACCTACCCGCTGGTCGAGCTGCTGCTCCCCGAGCTGGAGGAGTTCCTGGTCTACGTCTGGCGGCGGCAGCTCGCCGCCGCCACCGGCCGCGTCGTCCGGGCCCAGGACGACGCCGAGATGGTCGACCGCCGGCTCGCCGTCGGCTTCGCCGACCTGGTCGGGTTCACCCGTCTGACCCGCCGCCTGGAGGAGGAGGAACTGGGCGAGCTGGTGGAGGCCTTCGAGACCACCTGCTCCGACCTGGTGGCCGCGCACGGCGGCCGGCTCATCAAGACCCTCGGCGACGAGGTCCTCTTCTCCGCCGACGACGCCGGTATCGCCGCCGAGATCGGGCTGCGGCTGATCGAGACGATGACCAACGACGAGACGATGCCGGAGCTTCGGGTCGGCATCGCCTTCGGCACGGTCACGACCCGGATGGGCGATGTCTTCGGCACGACCGTCAATCTCGCCAGCCGCCTCACCTCGATAGCGCCGAAGGACACCGTGCTGGTGGACGAGGCGTTCGCGGAGGAACTGGGCCGGATCGGGGACGCGCCGGTCTCCGAGGCCGACGCCGCGGCCGCGGAGAAGGCGGCCGCGGAGGGCACCGGCGCCCCGCCGCCGTCGTACCGCTTCGCGCTCCAGCCGATGTGGCAGCGGCCGGTGCGAGGCCTGGGCGTGGTCGAGCCATGGCTGCTGAGCCGCCGTAACGGCCAGGGCACGAACGACTGAGGCCCGCGCGTGGACCGGGCTGCCCTGAAACGAAGCCCGGACCGCGGCCCGCTCCGCCCCACCCCACCCAGGCCCGAGCACGCGGCCCCCTGCCCGGGACCCCCTCCCCGTCATCCCTGTTCCCCGGGCCCGCCCACCTGGCATGATCCCCACGTCAGGTCAACGCCCGTTAACTGGGAGGGTTGCATGGAACGGCAGGGGCAACGGCAACAATTCGGCGCGGACGGCTGGATCGCCGTCGAGCGGCACGGCTTCGTGGCGGAGCTGGTCATGGACCGTCCGAAGGCCATGAACGCCGTCTCGACGGCCATGGCCGACAGCCTGGCGCAGGCCTGCGCCGAGCTGGCCGCGGACCGCTCCGTACGGGCGGTGGTCCTCAGCTCCACCCATGAGCGGGCGTTCTGCGTGGGCGCCGACCTCAAGGAGCGCAACTCCTTCACGGACGCGGACCTGATGCGCCAGCGCCCGCACACCCGCGCCGCGTACACCGGCGTACTGGACCTGCCGGTGCCCACCATCGCCGCGGTGCACGGCTTTGCGCTCGGCGGCGGCTTCGAACTGGCGCTGGCCTGCGATCTGATCGTCGCCGACGGTACGGCCGAGGTCGGCCTGCCGGAGGTGTCGGTGGGCGTCATCCCCGGCGGCGGGGGGACCCAGCTGCTGCCGCGCCGGGTGGGCGCGGCGCGGGCCGCCGAGCTGGTCTTCACCGCCCGGCGGGTACGGGCGGCCGAGGCCGCGGAGCTGGGGCTGGTCGACCGGCTGGTGGCGAACGGGCAGGACCGGGCCGAGGCGCTGGAGCTGGCGGCCGGCATCGCCCGTAACTCGCCCGTCGGACTGCGTGCCGCCAAGCGCGCCATGCGGCTCGGGCACGGGCTGGACCTGCGGGCGGGGCTGGAGCTGGAGGACGGCGCCTGGCGCAGTGTGGCCTTCTCCGGGGACCGGGCGGAGGGCGTGGCGGCCTTCAACGAGAAGCGGGATCCGGACTGGCCCGGAGAGTGACCCGGGGGCGGGATGGGGCGGGGCGGTCGGCACCGGACGACCACTTTCCGCAGGCGCCGGGCAGGCCGCCCATGGTGACGCACCGTAAGGACGCCCCGCCCCCGCCCCGTGCCCGCTCGGCCGCCGCCGCGCTCCGGTCCGCCCCGGCCGCCCGACCAGGAACGACACGAGGAACGACGCGAATAACGCCTAGGTGTCAATCTCGCACGGAAAGGGGCGAAAGGGGTTAAACATTCCTACGCTGTAATACAGAGCGTGCTCACGGTGACGGAATGCGAGGATCCGGTGACGGGCGAGGGCGATGCGAGGCTGCGGGCCGTGGTGGAGCTGGCGCAGGCGATGGCGGCCGCGCACACTCCGCGCGAATCGGCGCACGCCGCGGCGCTGGGCGTGCGCCAGGCCCTGGGCGGCTCCTTCGCGGCGATCTCGAAGTGGGAGCGCGAGCTGGGCAAGCTGCGGGTGCTGGTCAATGTCGGCGAACTCGCCGACGGCGAGGAGGAGTTCCCGGACGACGAGAGCTACCCCGTCCATGAATTCCCGGAGATCGTCGACTTTCTGCACGAGCAGTGGGCGGGCGGCGGTGAGCCCAGCGCCTGGGTGGAGAGGGCCGAGGAGCCGCCCGGCGGCCCGGCTCCCACCGGGGTGGAAGGGGGCGGCTGCGTCAATCCGCAACGGGTGGCCGCGCTGCGCCGCCGCGGCCGGGGCTGCTGTGTGGTCGCGCCGATCGTGCTGCACGGCCGCGCGTGGGGCGAGCTGTATGTCGCGCGGCGTACGGGGGAGCAGGTCTTCGGCCGGGCGGACGCGGACTTCGCGAGCGTGCTCGCCGCCGTGACGGCCGCCGGGATCGCCCAGACCGAGCGGCTGGCGGAGGCCCGCCGGCTGGCCTTCACGGATTCCCTGACCGGTCTCGCCAACCGCCGCGCCGTCGATATGCGGCTGGACGAGGCGCTGGAGCTGCACCGCAGTGACGAGACGGTGGTCAGCCTGGTGGTGTGCGACCTCAACGGGCTCAAGCGGGTGAACGACTCGCGCGGCCATGCGGTCGGGGACCGTCTGCTGGAGCGCTTCGGCTCGGTGCTGTCCCTGTGCGGGGCGATGCTGCCGGGCATGCTGGCCGCCCGGCTCGGCGGCGACGAGTTCTGCCTGCTCGCGGTGGGCCCGCCGGCCGACGAGGTGGTCAAGGTGGCCGGTGAACTGTGTGACCGGGCGGGGGAGTTGGACCTCGGTGAGGGGGTCGCGGTCGGGGTCGCCTCGACCGGTGATCCGATCGGTCCGGTGCGCAGCGCCCGCCGGCTCTTCCGGCTCGCGGACGCCGCGCAGTACAAGGCCAAGGCGGCGCGGTCGGGCGAGCCGGTGGTCGCCGGGCGGCACGGCGGCAAGGAGGACCCGGTCGTCCGGCTCGCGGACGCCCCGGACCGGCGGACGGGGCCGGAGCGCCGCCGCTTCCGGAGGTGAGGCGTCGCGACCTTGCACGGCCCCGGTCCCTTGCGTACGCCCCGGTAAGGGGTGCTCGCGAAATCCGGTGGTGACATCCGGCGATTCAGTCTCTAGGGTGCCTGAATATGGATATGCACACTGTGGTGCTGGGGACGTCCGGCACGACCGCACAGGACGTCATCGCGGTGGCCCGCGGCGCGGCCCGGATCGAGCTGTCCGAGGAGGCCCTCGCGGCCGTCGCCACCTCCCGCGCCTTCATCGACGAACTCGCCGCCAAGCCCGACCCCGTATACGGCGTCTCCACCGGCTTCGGGGCCCTCGCCGTACGGCACATCAGCCCCGAGCTGCGCGTGCAGCTCCAGCGCAACATCGTGCGCTCGCACGCGGCCGGTATGGGCCCACGGGTCGAGCGCGAGGTCGTGCGCGCGCTGATGTTCCTGCGGCTGAAGACGCTCGCCTCCGGGCACACCGGCGTCCGCCCGCTCGTCGTCGAGACGATGGCCGCCATACTCAACGCCGGCATCACGCCCGTCGTGCACGAATACGGGTCGCTCGGCTGCTCGGGTGACCTGGCGCCGCTCTCGCACTGTGCGCTGACGCTGATGGGCGAGGGCGAGGCGGAAGGCCCCGACGGCGTCGTACGGCCGGCCGGTGAGCTGCTGGCCGCACACGGCATCGAGCCCGTCGAACTGCGCGAGAAGGAGGGCCTGGCCCTCCTCAACGGCACCGACGGCATGCTCGGCATGCTCGTGATGGCCTGCGCGGACCTCGCCCGGCTGTTCACCTCGGCGGACATCACCGCGGCCCTCTCCCTGGAGGCACTGCTCGGCACGGACAAGGTCCTCGCGCCCGAGCTGCACGCCATCCGCCCGCACCCCGGGCAGGCCGCCTCGGCGGCCAACATGTCCAAGGTGCTGGCCGGTTCCGGCTTCACCGGTCACCACCAGGACGACGCCCCGCGCGTCCAGGACGCCTACTCCATCCGCTGTGCCCCGCAGGTCGCCGGCGCAGGACGGGACACCCTCGCCCACGCCCGGCTCGTCGCCGACCGTGAACTGGCCGCCGCGGTCGACAACCCGGTCGTGCTGCCGGACGGCCGGGTCGAGTCGAACGGCAACTTCCACGGCGCGCCGGTCGCCTACGTCCTGGACTTCCTGGCCATCGCCGCGGCCGACCTCGGCTCGATCGCGGAGCGCCGTACGGACCGGCTGCTGGACAAGAACCGTTCGCACGGGCTGCCCGCCTTCCTGGCCGGCGACCCGGGCGTCGACTCCGGCCTGATGATCGCCCAGTACACCCAGGCCGCGCTGGTCAGCGAGCTGAAGCGGCTGGCCGCGCCCGCCTCGGTGGACTCCATCCCGTCCTCCGCGATGCAGGAGGACCACGTCTCGATGGGCTGGTCGGCGGCGCGCAAGCTGCGCACCGCGGTCGACAACCTGACCCGGATCATCGCCGTCGAGCTCTACGCGGCGACCCGTGCCATCGAGATGCGCGAGGGGCTGACGCCGGCCCCCGCCACCCGCGCCGTACTGGACGCGGTGCGCGGTGCGGGCATCCAGGGGCCGGGCGAGGACCGCTTCCTGGCCCCGGACCTGGCGGACGCGTATGCGTTCGTGCGGGCCGGGAAGCTGGTGGCGGCCGTGGAGTCGGTCACCGGCGAGCTGGCCTGACCGCGGCGGACGGGGCGCCCGGCGTCCCGTCCCGCCTCAGGCGGTCTCGTCGCGGGTGCGCCGGACGGAGTAGCTGACCAGGCCGGCGCCGAGCGCGAGACAGGCGGCGCCGCCGATCACGTACGGCGTGGTGTCCGGGCTGCCGGTGTCGGCGAGGAAGTGCGCAGGGGTGCCGGCGGAGGCGCCGTCGGCACCGGAGGCGGCGCCCGTGCCGCTGTGGTGCGGGGTGGTCGTCGTGGAACCGCCGGCGGTGTCCTGGGCCCCGCTGTCCGCCCGGTGGGCCAGGCTGCTCCCGGCCGTCGCGGACGCCGTGCGCAGGCCGGAATCTGTCGCTCCGTCAACCTCCGCGCTCGCAGTGGCGGACGGTACGAACCACAGGGCGAACAGTACCGATCCCGCGGCTGCGGCGGTCAGCAGTGGTCGTCGAGCGGTCACGGAGCGATCCCCCTTGTGGGTTCGGCGAATTGGCCGTTGACCTCAGATGTTAGTGACCGCCGCGGGTCGCGGGGAAGTCAGGACCCGTCCATGCCTAACCTCCGTGCTATGAGCAATGGTGAGACATCACGTTTTGTGCGCCTTCATGTCGAACTGATCATGGAGATCACCGACGGCGGTCAGCTGACCGGTGCGGCCCTCGACCACATCGAGGGTGACCCGTCGCTGCCCGACGAGGAGCGCAGACAGTCCCTGGAGACCGTCAAGGAGGACCCCGCGGAGGCGCTGGCCCATCTGATCGACCCGTTCGACCTCGTCACCGCGGTGCCGGGTACCGAACTCGCCCAGGCCTCCTGGAGCAGCGAGGAACTGACCGACTACGACCCGGACGCCGAGTGGGACGCGGCGGAGTGGGACCTGGCGGACGACGCGGACGGGGAGGGCTGAGCGGAAACTTCTCCCCCCGATCGCCACGGCCCCCGTACGGCTACCCGCCGTGCGGGGGCCCTTCTCGTGGCCGCCGCGACTTCGGTGCGTGACCGCTCATGACCGATGTGGGGGAATTAGTGGCCTTCCCCACACTTTGTGGACGCATGGAACGGGCGAAAAGGAAAAGGCGTTCCTATGGCGTCGGCCGGAATGCCTGCGTCCACATATGCCTGCGTTCAGTTGGCAGCTCGCTCGGGGAACTATGCGAAATCGGTAGCAATGGAGATGCGTGTGATGACGGACAGCCAGCGCCGGAAGGGGCTCATAGCCAGCGCCACGCTGCTCGGGGGCGTACTCACGCTCGCGGCGTGTGGCGGCAGCACGGCGGCCGACCAAGGCGACGGCGGTACGGACGGCACCCGGCACGAGAACACCAAACAGGTGGACGAGGCGGCCGCGAAGGACGCCTCCCAAGCCAAGATCAAGATCTTGCCGGAGGACGGTGCGACCGGCGCGGGTGTGAACAGCGACGCCCGGGTCACGGTCAGTGCCGGAAAGCTCACCGACGTCACCATGACCTCGGCCGAGTCCAAGCAGACGGTCGACGGAACCTTCTCAGCCGACGGCACCTCCTGGAAGCCGAACAATCCGCTGGAGCGCTCGGCGAAGTACAAGGTCACCGCGCATGCGAAGGACTCCAAGGGACGCACGGCGGTCGAGAACTCCAGCTTCTCCACCGTCGCCCCGGAGAACAGCTTCATCGGGAACTTCACCCCGGAGGACGGCTCGACCGTCGGCGTCGGCATGCCGGTGTCGATCAACTTCGACAAGCCGGTCAAGAACAAGCCGGCCGTCGAGTCCGCGATCAAGGTCGCTTCGAGCAGCAACCAGAAGGTCGTCGGCCACTGGTTCAATGACAAGCGGCTTGACTTCCGCCCTTCGGAGCACTGGAAGGCGCACTCCAAGGTCACCGTGAAGCTCGGCCTCGACGGCGTCGAGGCGTCGCCGGGCGTCAAGGGCATCCAGAACAAGACCATCAGCTTCAACGTCGGCCACTCGCAGGTCAGCACCGTCGACACCACGGCACACCGGATGTACGTGGTGCGGGACGGCGAGCTGATCAAGACCATCCCGATTTCGGCCGGCAGCGACGACCATGCGACTTACAACGGCGAGATGGTCATCTCCGAGCGCTTCAAGCAGACCCGGATGGACGGCTCGACCGTCGGCTTCAAGAAGAAGGACGGCAAGGGCGAGTACGACATCCCCGATGTGCCGCACGCCCAGCGCCTGTCGGACTCCGGCACCTTCATCCACGGCAACTACTGGGGCAAGGGCGTCTTCGGCAAGGCCAACACCAGCCACGGCTGCATCGGCCTGGAGGACGTCAAGGGCGCCAAGGATCCGAAGTCGGACGGCGCCTGGTTCTTCGACCACTCGCAGCTCGGCGATGTGGTGGACGTCGCCAACTCCCCTGACCAGAGCGTCAAGCCGGACAACGGCCTGAACGGCTGGAACATGGACTGGTCGCAGTGGGTGGCCGGCAGCGCGGTGCAGACGCAGTGACGCCGCGGGTCACGGCAGCACATCGCATGCAGGACTGCGTATCACTGCCTGTGACTCCCGGTGACCGCGTGGGGATGACCCCCGCGCAAGGTGACGTGACAGGCCGTGTCATGACGTGACCGCCCGCCCCATGAAGCGACGACGCCCGGTGGCGCCCGGATCAGGGCACCACCGGGCGTCGTCGCTGTGTGCGGTGCGCGCGACCGACCGCCACCGCGGGCCACGGGCGCGGGGGAGCCCTCCGTACAGTGAACGGGTGAGTGAGCGCGGGAGAAAAGGGCGCGGCGGGCCGTCGTCGCCGGCGGCCGGTGAACTGGTCGGGCAGGTGCTCGGCAGCGTCCGTTACGCGCCGGACGGTGCGCAGGCGGAGCACGCCATCGAAGCGGGCGCCTCGATGCTGGCCGCGGCCGAGGCCGGCTGGGAGGCGGTGAGCGCGGCGGTGGTCGCGGCCGCCGTGGCCGGGGTGCGGCAGTGCTGGGCGGGCGGCTGGCACCCCGCCGACCTGGAGCGGATCGTACGGCGCGAGGCGTCCCACGCCTCCCACGCCTCCCTCGTCGCCCTGGTCGTCGACGCCGTCGCGGCCGACGCGGCCCGTCCGGCGGCAGCACGGTCCGCGCGGGACACCCGCTGGGCCGAGCAGCTGCGGCACCTCGGCGCCGAGGTCTGGTGGGCCTCCGACACCGGCTACCTCGACGCACTGGCCAAACGCCGCCGCGCCTCCCGCTTCGAGACCGCGTACGACGTCCTGGCGGCGCTGCGCGTGCTCGCCCGGCTGCCCCGCGTCACCCCGCTGCCGGCCCCGCCACAGGCAGGCCGCCGGAGCGGTCCGGACGGCGCCGCCGCGTCCCGCGCCCTCGGCCGGATCCGCGGACTGCTCGCCAAGGCCGAGGCGACCGACTACCCCGAGGAGGCGGAGGCGCTGTCCGCCAAGGCACAGGAGCTGATGACGCGGCACAGCATCGACCAGGCCCTCCTCGACGGCGCGGACGGTTCGTCGGGCGGGCAGGCCGGCGGCCCGTCGGCGGTCCGGATCGGCATCGAGGGCCCGTACGAGCAGGCCAAGGCGCTGCTGCTCGACGCGGTCGCGGCCGCCAACCGCTGCCAGGCCGTCTGGGCCGCCGACGTCGGCTTCTCCACCCTGGTCGGCTTCGCACCCGACCTGGAGGCGGCCGAGATGCTCTACACCTCGCTGCTGCTCCAGGCCACCGCCGCGATGAGCCGGGCGGGCGACGACCACCACCGGGCTCTCAAGGAGCAGGGCGGTACCCCCGTCGCGCGCGGCCGCTCCCGCCGCACCCGGGACTTCCGCCAGACCTTCCTCGTCGCCTACGCCGACCGCATCCGCGACCGGCTCGGGGCGGCCACCGCAGCCGCCACGGCCGCCGCCACCGCCGAGTCCGCCCACGCGGCCCCCGACCTCCTCCCGGTCCTCGCCGCCCGCGAACTCGCCGTCGAGGAGACCACCGGCGCCCTCTTTCCCGACACCGCCCCGGTCCGCCTCCGCGGCATACGCGACGCGGACGGCTGGCACCAGGGCAGAGCGGCGGCGGACCGGGCGCGGCTGGGCGAAGGGTGATCCGCGGAGGCTTACGGGCCGGGGGCCGGGGGCCGTGGCCTGCGGGCCGAACGGCAGCGCTGCTGCACGGTCGCTGCCGCGCCGCCGCTGTGCCGACTCGCCCCGTGCTACGACAACAACCCGCGCTCCAGCGCCGTGATCACGGCCGCCGTCCGGTCCGACACCTCCAGTTTCTTGAACGCACGCAGGAGATGGGTCTTGACCGTGGCCTCGCCGATGAACAGCTCCCGGCCGATGTCGGCATTCGTCAGCCCCTGGCTGACCAGCCGCAGCACCTCGCACTCCCGGCCGGACAGCAGCGGCGCGTCCACCGCCCGCGCCCGGAACAGCTTGGGAGCCAGTGACGGGGTCAGCACGGTCGCCCCGCGCGCCGCACCGTGCACGGCATCGATCAGCTCGGCCCGCGAACTGCCCTTGAGGAGATAGCCGGCCGCGCCCGCCTCCACGGCGCGCAGGATGTCGGAGTCGTCCTCGTAGGTGGTGACGATGACCACCTTGCTGCGGGGCGACTGCCGCAGCATGTGCCCGGTGGCGGCGACCCCGTCCATCCCGCCCATCCGCAGGTCGAGCAGTACGACATCGGGCGTCAGCCGGGTCGCCAGCGTCACGGCTTCCTCGCCGGAGCCCGCCTGCCCGACGACATCGATGCCGGCATCGGATTCCAGCATGGCGCACAGGCCTTCACGTACGACGGGGTGATCGTCGGCGAGCAGCACCCGCACCGCGACCACGTCCTCAACGCTCTTCATCCGCCGCCTCCTCCAAGGGCACCTGCACCTCGACGGCAGTGCCCGCTCCCGGCTCACTCACGACGTTCATCACCCCACCGATCTCCGCCACCCGCGCCGCCATCCCCCGCAGCCCGAAGCCCCCACCGTCACCCGGGCCCTGGCCCTGGCCCTGCCCCGGCGCACCGCGCTCCGCGTCCCCCTCTGCCGTCGAGGCCGCTACCCCGTCGAACCCGTTGCCGTCATCGGCGACACGGATCCCGACCTGCCCCGCGCCGTACCGGAGCACCATGTCCACCGCGCGGGCGTCGGCGTGCTTCCGTACATTCGCCCCGGCCTCCTGCGCCGCACGCAGCAGGACGACATTGACCGCCATCGGCAGCGGCCGCTCGTCCCCCTCGACGGCGAACCGCACCAACAGCCCCGTCTCGGCGGTCAGCCCGTCGGCCTGCCGCCGCAGCGCCTGTGCCAAGGAGCTCTCCTCCAAGGAGGCGGGCGTCCGGTCGGCGACGAAGGCGCGGGCCTCGGCCAGGCTGTCCTTGGCCACCCGCCCGACCAGCGCGAGGTGTTGACGGGCGGCGGCGGGGGCCGCTTCGACTTCCGCATCCACGGCCTGCACCAGGCTGATGATGCTGGTCAGGCTCTGCGCGAGGGTGTCATGGATCTCCCGTGCGAGCCGCTCGCGTTCGGCGGAGATCCCGGCCTGGTGCGACAGCCGGGCCACCTGTTCGCGGTTCTGCCGCAGCTCTTCGATCAGTGCGGCGTGCTCCTTGTTCTGCCGTACCACCCTCTTGATCCACAGCCCGAGGAGTGCGGACAAGGCGATCCCGAGCAGCGACGCCAGCAGCACGAACAGCACGGCCGGGCCGGCGGCGCCGCCCTGGAGCCACATCATCGTCACGGGGAGGAGATTGCCGAGTACGCCGAGCACGAGGGCCGGCCTGGTCGCCAGGCTCATCATCAGCATCGGGACGACGGCGAACAGGGCGAACGAGCTCATCAGATCGGCCGCGGTGGCGACCCCGAACAGCACGAAGAGACCGACCGGGAAGACGGTGTTCCGCCGGTCGCTCTCATGACGGAGCATCAACGGCCGCCCGAGCCCGGCGTACCAGGGCACGATCAGCGTCAGCGCGCCGATGGCGATCAGGCGAGAGCCCTGCGGGGCACCGGAGGTGAACACCAGCCCCGTGGTCACCAGATAGCAGATCACGAAGTAGCTGTCCCACAGCCCGAACCAACGCACCCGCGCCTCGGGCGCGCGCCGCGCCTCACGCGTCACCGTGTCTCCCTGAATCCGAGCGGCAGCAGCCCCACGACCGGGGCGCGGTGGGCTCACCGTGCCGCCACGCCACCGCGCCACAGTCCTATCACCCTCCCCCTTCACCCTCGCCTTCCGCCTTCCGCCGCGGTGTCCACCGACCGGTGGACACCGGATCAACCGGTCGGTCGTCCCGCGACAACACCCCGCCGCCATAGCGTCGTTGACGTCCCCACCGAAGGCACCGAATATCGAATGCCGAATTCGAGTTACCGAATGCGAATTACGGAAAGGCCCGGATTTCCATGAGCCACCTGAGTCAGTTCGCCACTGCACTCATCGCCAGCGCAACAATTCTCACCATCATCCTGGCGACAGATCTGGGCCGCCGCCGCGTCACCAATATGCGTATGCTGCGCTCCGTGATCGCGGTAGCGATCATCATCGCGCTCTTCGTGCACTCCTTCCCGACCTCGGGGAACGCGCCCTCGCTCCAGCTCATCGGCCTCGGAGTGGGCGTGATCTGCGGCCTGATAGCCGGCGCCCTGCTCCCCGCCCACCGCGGCAGCGACGGCCTGATCTACACCACCGGCGGATTCGGATACGCCCTTGTCTGGATCGTCCTCTCCAGCGCCCGCGTCCTTTTCGCCTACGGTGCCGAGCACTGGTTCACCGAGGGCCTGATCCGCTTCAGCATCGAGAATCAGCTCAGCGGCCCGGACGTCTACGCAAATGCCTTTGTCTTCATGTCCCTTGCCATGGTTCTCACCCGTACCGCGGTCCTGGTGACAAAGCGCCGGCGACTTCGCCAGCTGCCCGCCGACGCGGCGGGCACGGAACAGCCGGCTGCGGCCTGACGCCCGTACTGCGCCGGCCGGAGCCACCCTGCTTCGCCCTTCGGCCACCGGAATGCGTGGCGCCGCGGGGGGGGGAGGGCGAAGGGAGGGAGGGGGGAGGGTGAGGGGAGGGCCGGGCCGATCGGGGGACGGCCTGGCCCTCCCCTCACCCGTATTCGTCCGACGCGTCGCCGTCCGACACGTCGCCGTCCGACACGTCAGCCGTCCGGCACGTCAGCCGTCCGACGTGTGGGACGGGCGTCCGTCCCACGTGTCCGTCCGGCATGCTCGTCCCACACGTCAGCCGGACATGTCCGTCTCGCCTGTCCTCCTCACACATCCGTCCCACGAGGGTGACCTGCGCGATGAACACAGGCCGCCGGTCCGCCGTACAGATAACGACGGCGCCGACCTCCCGAGTCCGGTCCGCCGTGCCACTACCGGGCCTCGCACGGAAGGACCTTCGGGTTGTCCCACTTCACGCGCTTTCGCCAGCAGCCGCAGGAGACGGAGGCAACCGCGACCGAGGACCTGCCGCCGGACAGCCCCCCGCAGCACACCCAGCACACGCCGCAGGACACGCCGGACGGCGCGGCGATGACAGCGGAACGGGACGTCGAAGACACCGGCCCGAGTGAGGACACCGCCTCGGGCGAGGACACCGCCCCGGTCGAGGACACCGCCCCGGTCGAGGCCGAGGGCACGGACGCAGGCACGGACGAAGGCACGGCCGAGGCCACGGACACAGGTACCGGCCCGGCCGGCGGCTGGCGGCAGCGGCATCCGGCCGTGGCGCGGGCAGTGGCCTGGACGACCACGGCCCTGGCCGGCGCGCTGGTGCTGGTCACCCTCCTGCTGCCGAACGATCCCGCCCGCCTCACCCCCGCCGAATTCGCCCGCATACCGGTGGAGGGGATAGCCGGCGCCGCCCTGCTCCTCCTCCTGCCCCGGACGGCGCGGCGGATGGCCGCGGTGCTCGCCGGGGCGGGGCTAGGCCTGCTGACCCTCCTCGACCTCCTCGACATCGGCTTCGACGAGGTGCTCGGCCGAGGATTCAACGTGGTGTTCGACTGGGCCCTGCTCGGCGACGGCGCCTCCTTCCTCCAGGACTCCATAGGCCGGACGGGCACGATCGGAGTCGAGATCGCGGCCGCCCTCCTCGTCCTCGCCCTGCTCGTCCTCCCCGCACTGGCGGTCCTCCGGCTCAGCAACCTCATGGCCCGGCACGGCGCCAGGGCGACCGGCACCACCCTCGTACTCGGCACCGCCTGGGTCATCACCTCGGCGCTCGGCGTGCAGATCGCCGGCGCGCCGGTCGCCTCCCGCAGTACCTCCGACCTCGTCCAGGCCCGCGTGGACGGCGTCAACGCGACCCTGAAGGACGAGCAGACGTTCGCCAAGGAAGCCGCGAGCGACCCCTACCACCACACCCCGGGAAGCCGTCTGCTGACCGGACTGCGCGGCAAGGACGTCATCTTCACCTTCATCGAGAGCTACGGCCGCAGCGCGGTCCAGGACCCGCTGATGGCACCGGGGGTCGACGCGGTGCTGGCGAAAGGGACCAAGCGACTGCGGGCCGCCGGCTACTCCGCCCGCAGCGGATGGCTCACCTCGGCGACGTACGGCGGCAGCAGCTGGCTGGGCCACTCCACCTTCCTGTCCGGCCTGTGGATCGACAACCAGCAGCGCTACCGCACGGTCACCGCGGGCGATCATCTGACCCTCACCAGCGCCTTCAAGCGCACCGGCGCCTGGCGCACCGTCGGCATCATGCCCGGCGTCACCAAGAGCTGGCCGGAGGGCACGTTCTACGGCCTCGACCACGTCTACGACTCCCGGGAACTCGGCTACAAGGGCCCCAAGTTCAGCTGGTCGACCATGCCCGACCAGTACAGCCTCGCCGCCTTCGAGCGCCTGGAGCACGGCAAACCGCACGACAAGCCGCTGATGTCCGAGATCATCCTGACCTCCAGCCACAACCCCTGGGCCCCCCTCCCCAGGACGATCGGCTGGGACAAGGTCGGCGACGGCTCCGTCTACAACGGCATCGAGAAGGCCGGCAAGCACCCCGTCGACGTATGGCAGCAGACCGACAAGGTGCGCACCGAGTACGGCAAGTCCATCCAGTACTCCCTGAACAGCCTCATCTCGTACGTGGAGAAGTACGGCAACAAGAACACCGTGCTCGTCTTCCTCGGCGACCACCAGCCCGTCGCGAAGGTCTCCGGCGACCACGCCAGCAGGGACGTCCCGGTCGCGATCGTCGCCCACGACCCCGACGTCCTGAAACGGATCTCCGACTGGCGCTGGACACCCGGCCTCAACCCCGGCCACAAGGCCCCGGTCTGGCGCATGGACGCCTTCCGCAACCGCTTCCTGTCCGCCTACGGCTCTCGTCCCGGGCCGGCACCGTCCCGGTAGCCGGCCGCCCCCCCACACCACCGCCCGGCGACGACGACGGATGCCGTCCTGCCGACGAAGGAGGCCGTCCTGCCGCACCTCAGACCTGCTCCCGTACGGCGTGCTCCGCTATGCGGGGTTGGCCGCGGAACACCTGCGCGGTGTGCCACATGACGTACGCGGGGGCGACCCGCGCACTGCCGTTCTGCGGCCCGATGAGCGCTCGGCCGGTCAGGTCGAGCACGTGATGGCGCGCCGCCGGGCTCTGACCGACGAACTCCCGGGAAACCGTGATCCGTCGGCCGGAATCCAGCCCCAGCACCCCGCGGTCGAACAGCTTGTGATGCAGGGAGCACAGGCACAGACAGTTCGCGAGGTCGTCCGGCCCCTGGAAGGCCCACCACTGGACATGGGCGGCCTCCAGCCCGACCGGCACCCGGCCGATCGATCCGTCGAAGCCGCAGAAGGCACACCGGTACTCGTACGCGATCAGCACGTTCCTGCGCAGCTCGGCCGCCCGCCGACGCGCCGGTGCCTGCCCGGAGGAGGCCCTCGCCCCGTCCGTCTGGTCGAGGTCGAGCCCCACGGCAGCGGCGATGTCCGGGTGGATCGACGGCGGGAAGTGCTTGTCCAGCAGCAACTGGGCCAGCTGCCCGAGCAGCGTCCCGTCTTCGGCGAGTGCGGCCCGCAGCCCCGGGACCAACTGCCCCCGCGCCCCGCTCTCCCGCAGCCCACGCACCCCCGTGCCCGGACTGGCGGCCCCGCTGTCGGTGCGCACTTCCCACACCCCGTCACTGACGAGATGGTGGAAGGGATACGAGGGCGACGTCCGGTGCGTGGGACCGTAATCCTGTAGCAGCTCGCTCAGGTCGTGCTCGATCTCCGAATAGCGCATCGACTGGCGCGGGTTCCGCTGAAACCGCCCCAACGCATAGAGCATGAGCAGCGGTTTGTGCGGCGCCCGCGCTCCGTTCTGTGCCCACTGCCGCAGATTCCCCACCCGCTCGATCCAGTCCATGACAGGTGACTTTAGGGACGGGGCCGATGGCTTCAGGACGGGCGCCGGCTTCAGGGCAGGCGCCCGGACGACGTCAGCCTGCCCGCTGCCCGCCTACCGAGCCGACGACAGGACCTCGACCACCGTGTTCAGCGGCTCCGACGACGTGGCGAACTCGCCGAGGAAGGGATAGGACAGTTCCGTGACGAGGAACAGGTTGGCGGCAACGAGGACGCTCACCGCCCCGACCATCCCGTAGCGCATCCGGGCCTGCTCGGAGCCGTAGACGACGGAGAACCCGAGGACCAGTCCACTGGTCAGCAGGATCACCATCCACAAGGACAGGGGCGGGCCGAGGTTGCTGCGGGCCGCCAGCAGCCGTTGCGTACGGGCGAGGTTCACATCCCTCAGGGACGCGAGCGAGCTGGTGAGGAAGGCTCGTTGGGTGTCGTTGCGGGGCGTGATGTTCTCGTACGTGCGGTGCAGGCGGTTCAGCGCGTTCTCGGCCTCGGGCGTGGTGAGACCGGTCGAGGCGCGGGGCCACTCGGCCGCCGCCGCGCGTCCGTACTCCAGCAGGCTCTGCCGGATCCGTGCGCTCTCGGCCTTGCCGAACACCTCGCGGCTCCCGGCCATCTGCACCGCCCCGGCGCCCTCGGCCCGCGTCGTCTGGTCGGCCGAGTTCACCTGGCCCCAGAGCGCGAGGACGATGAAGCCGATGAGGAACCCGTAGACCACAGCGATAACGGGGAACACGAACTGTGCGACCTCGTTCTGCCCGCCCTGCTTGAGGCGGGGGAAACGGTGCCGGACGAACGCCTGGACGGCCGCCGTCCCGCCGACGACCACGACGACGAGCCCTGCCAGCAGCAACCAGGAAGGGAGGTTGACCACGATCCAACGGCTCACTGCTCCACGCTCCTGACGTACCCCGCACCCCCGCCACCACCGGCGCGGTGGCCAACGAAAGCGCCGGGCAGCGGACACGCCCTCTTCGTCTCTTCGGCGGGAGACGACGGCGGGGGAGCGGTATCCGCGCCTCAGGGGAGCGGTTTCCGCCCGTCAGGGGAGCAGCATCCGGGCGGCGCAGGGTCGGCAAACGTCCGGCACGGGCTGGTGAGGTGCGTGCACGGCGGGCCTCCTCCGCGGGCGTCCTCCGCATCGCCCGCAAGGCCCTCGAGTCCGCGCGGTCCGCGTAGCCCTCACAAGCCCTCGCGGCCTATACAGCGGCTCGGCTGCCGCGTCGCTTGGAGGGGTGGCCGCCGGCTCAGGGAGGTGAGGTCAGCTCAGGGAGGTGAGGTCAGCTCAGGCGGTGACGTCGGGCTCAGGCGGTGACGTCGGGCTCAGGCGGTGACGTCGGGCTCAGGCAGTGACGTCGGCTCGCCGGTCGTCGCGGCGCTGCTTGAGATGGCCTGCGCCGGCCAGCGCCGCCACCACGACGGCGGTGCCGGCGAGCTGCTGACGGCCGTCCGCGTTGGCGGCCATGACGGCGAAGACGCCGAGGATGGCGGCGAACGCGAGCCAGGTCAGGTAGGGGAAGCCCCACATCCGTACGGAGAGCAGCTCGGGTGCCTCGCGCTCCAGACGGCGGCGCATCTTCAGCTGGGTGAGGCAGACGATGGACCAGACGACCAGCACCGAGCAGCCCGCGATGTTCAGCAGCCAGGCGAACACGGTGGTCGGCCAGACGATCCCGGCGATGACGGCCGCGAAGCCGAAGACGCAGGACGCCAGGACCGCCGCAGCCGGTACGCCCCTGGTGACCTTGCCCAGGAAACGCGGGCCCTGGCCCCGGTTGACGAGGGAGTACGCCATGCGCGACGAGCCGTAGATGTTGGCGTTCATGGCGGAGAGCAGTGCCACCAGCACCACGATCTGCATGATCGTGCCGGCGGCCGGGATGCCGAGCCTGTCGAGCACGGTGACGTACGGGCCGGCCGAGGCGACCTTCGGGTCGTTCCACGGCACCAGGGTGACGACCACGGCCATCGAGCCGATGTAGAAAACGGCGATGCGCCAGACGGCAGTACGGACGGCACGGGCCACGTTCCGGCTCGGCTGGTCGGACTCGGCCGCCGCGATGGTGACGGTCTCCAGCCCGGCGAACCCGGAAATGGTGGTCAGCAGCCCCGCGGCAAGGCCGGCTGCGCCGGTCGGGAAGAAGCCGCCGTGGCCGGTGAGATGGCTCGTGCCGGGGGCGCTGCCGAACACCCCGAGAATGCCGAGCACGCCCAGCACCAGAAAGGCGACGATCATGGTGACCTTGATGGCGGAGAACCAGAACTCGAACTCGCCGAAGTTCTTGACCGCGGTCAGATTGCTGGCGCAGAAGAACACCATGAAGATCGCCACCCAGCCATAGGCGGGGATGAACGACACCCAGGTGTGCATGATCGTGCCCGCCGCGGTCGCCTCGGCAGCCACACCGGCGCAGAGCATCAGCCAGTACATCCAGCCCGAGGTGGTACCTGCCCAGGACCCGATCTCCTCCTCGGCATGCACCGAGAACGAGCCGGTGGAGGGCCGGGCCGCGGACATCTCACCGAGCATCCGCATGATCAGCATGACCAGCGCGCCGGTACCCATGAAGAGGAGCACGATGGCCGGCCCGGCCGCGGCGATCCCGACCCCGGAGCCCACGAAGAGCCCCGCGCCGATGACCCCGCCGAGCGCGATCATCGACAGATGGCGCTGTTTGAGGCCGTGCGACAACACGGGCTCGCCGCCGTTCTGTACGGCCTGCTGGGAGCCCTGGGGGGACCGGGTGGGTGTCCGACTCATGGTCGTGCCTGTTCATTGATCGAGACGTTCGGAGAGCCTCAAGAGTGTGGGGGGACGTGTTGCGCGTACGAGGTGAACGCCCACTATGCGGACCATTCGCTTACACGTGGTGAACGCCCTGACACGCAGTGGGCTTCCGAGGTGACGCCTGCCTCACATCGGAAATTTCAACTGCCCGCCCGGTCACACCGGTCAGAAATTGAATTCCCGCATCGCCGCAGAGCCCGCGGCCGCGGCAGTGGTGAAGAAGTGCCGCAGGGTGACGAAGGCCCCCTCCAGATAGCCGAGACCGTTCCCGTCCCGGTCCCAGTAGCCGTGCCCGGGATAGACGTCCTCCTCCAGCATCTGTTCCGGGTCGTAGTGCCCGGCCAGGTCCTCCCAGGCCGCCTTCCGCAGCTCCGCCGCCACGTGCGCGACGGATTCGACGTCCCAGCCGGTGTAGATGCCCTGCTCGTCGATGGTGGATCCGCCGTCCAGAATCATCACCGGAACCTCTGCGGCATCGAAGAGGTACTGAAGTCCGGCCCAGTCCCTCCCCAGGAACCCGACGAGGCCGTCGTCTACCTCGCCTTCCTCACTGCGTTCGACGACCAACTCGTCCGCCCAGTCAGGATCCTGCTCCGCCCGCTCCAGCTCCGCCGCCGTCACCCGCACGAACTGTATGTCCTGCCCCATGAAATTTCCCCCCTGAAATCCACTGCATTCCACTGCATTCCGCTGAATTCCGCGCAACCGCTCCCGCCGCCGGTGACGTTCAGCCGACCAAGACGTACACGGAGCCGCCGAAGCCGCGCAGCACGGCGAGCGTTACGACCGCGGCGAGTGCTCACCGCCGCCGCACCAACTGTGAGCCGTCTATGAAGAGATCGGAACGCGCTGCGATGTGCAGGGCGTTCAGCGCCTCGATGACGAGCATGCTCAACTCCGGTCGCCGGTCGACAGCTTCCTGCGCAGGCCCGCGCGCGCACTTCAACAGGTCCCAAGTGCGCTGGTTGACCGTGTTGGCCGCCTCGATAGCCGCATCGTTGCTCAGTAGGACGAGCCCCTCGAAGAGGAGAGACCGCCTCGCCTCTGCCGCATCCATCTCGGCAAGCGCCTCCGCCGGACTCTCGCCTCGCTCGCCGGCCTCAACGGCTCGCCTCGCCGTCCGCACCTCTTCCTTGATGCACGACGTGTACTCGATGTAAGTGTCCAGCTTCCGCTCGTCCCATCGTGTGGCCAACGTCCGCCGGAACTTGGCACGTTCGGCCATGCTGGTGGCGAAGAAGGACGTGAGGGCGCCCACCAGGACGCCAATGAGAGTGATGATCTGGCTGGCCATACGGATCAAGCTAACGGCTCCAGAAGACACGCAGGCATCCCGCTGCCGCCCCAGCCCTCATGCACTACCGAACGCTGCTCGGGGTACCGGATTCGAGTTTCGGACTCACGAAACCACCCTGAAAGTAGGGTGGTTCGCTGTTGGCCCTGTCGAGCGCTCTTTCGTGGTGGTCAGTGGATGACCACGCCGGGAACGAGGGCGACCAGCCCGGAGACGAAGCTGCCGATTCCCGCGAGGGTGACGATGGTGGCCTTGCCGTCCGAGAACAGTCCTGAGCAGAAGGCCCGGATTTGGCGGCGGACGAACAGCATCTTGAGCTTCTGCCAGCGGTGTTGCCGGATGTGGCAGCCCAGGAGGAGCCCTGATGCGTTGTTGCGGCAGCCGTCCTCGCGGCCCCTCACCGGAGCACCGCATGTTACTGGTGCCTGGAATGCGCACCAGAGCAGGACGACGGCTGATAGTGCGATCACCACTGCTGGCCCTGCTGCCTTGTTGACCCAGGCCGCGATCAGTAGGGCGCCGGCCAGGACTCCCCACCACTGCCCCAAGCCGCCAAGGTTGCTGCTTCTTGCCCCCGAATTCGTCATGCCTTGAATCGTGGCGATCTGCGGGCCGGGGCATGCTTCGGGTGCGTCTCCTGGCCGAAATGGATCTCAGGACGGCCGAGAGTCGGTGGCCGACGCAACGCGTGGCATGACGCCGTCCGGGAGGGGCTGAAAGCTCCGTGTGGCCCACTTCCCGCGGCGGGGCAGCCGGGCTACTCCGCACCTCGTTCGTCCGGCAGAAGGCGGCCACGCAGATCCCGGGCGGGGCGCTTCCTGTGCACGTCTTCTCCTGGGCCGGGCTGATGCGACTGCCAGTTGAAGGCGAAGCGGTTGGCGGCACGGTCGAACGAGATGCCGACGGCGACTTCGGGGATGCTGAACTCTCTCTGCGACCCGTCGATGATCGCTCCGGCCAGCCCCTCCGCCTGGAACTCGGTTTCGGGGAACAACACGCGATGCACCGTGACCAGCGTGTGCCGGTCTCGGGGCTGCGCTGCCTCGATCGCCTCTGCTGCAAGGCTCAATCCGTGCCGCAGCCAGCCGGCTTCATCCGGGGTGAGGCGCAGCCCTGAGTGGTCGGTGGGGGGATGTTCGAGGACAGGCGTGGCGTCCAGCCAGGTCCGGTTGCTGATCCGCTCGGCGCTGCGCGGGGGAGCTGCCACCGACGCCGCCCCTGCCGTGAGGTCGATGGCGATGCCCCCGGCGGGGCCGAGCACTCGGTAAACGGCCGTGCGCATCAGCTGTCAGTCATCCCTCGGCGCCCTCTACGTCAGTCGTCAGTCGTCCGTCGGAGCCGGTGCCACCCCCACCGGGCAGCTCACGCCCGTCCCTACGGGTCTCGCGTGCCAAGTAGCCCCAGGCGCCAGGCGCGCAAGATGCTTCAGCGGTGACGGCTACAGCGCGTCGAACGGTGGCATGATGCGGACGATGGTGATCAGCAGGGCGCGCGGCGCCACGAGGAAGTAGAACCAGCCGCCGGCGGCGTCCATGCGGCGCAGACCTCCCGGTCGGGGGCCGTTGCCGAAATCGCTGACGTCGATGCCCGTACTTGCAAGGTCTACGAGCTGGCCGGCCAGACGTTCCACTTCCGCCACGTGACCGGGGATGCCGCCTGCCACATGGTCGTGGTCGGGGTCGTACTCCCAGCGCCAGTCAGCGCTCACCGGGCCGGTAGGCCGATGGCGGAGTGGGCTTCGTCCAGGATCCGACCGATCTCGGAGGCGGCCTGCCGTGCCTGAGCCGCGTCGCCCGATTCGGCAGCGTTCTCCCACCGACGGAGGTCCGCTGCCGCGTCCGGCCGACGCTGGATGTGGACATAGGCGGCCCACTGGGCGATGAACCGCTGGAGCGGTGCCAGGTCGGAGCCCTGCCGGGACTGGTCGGCCGCTTGGTCCAACTCCCGTGTGAAGGCTGGCAGCGCCGCGGGCGCGATCTGACTGATGGCCTGCCGCAGTGCAGCGACCGTGGCAGGGGGCTGGGGAATGAGTGGCTGCCCAGCGGCGGAGGTGGTCATGGCTGCTCCCATGGGCGTGATTCTGATCCCGTGCGTCAGCCTATCCGGCACAAGTGCTCTGCCTCCGCTCGAACGAGTGAGGCAGAGGCAGTGTGGCTACCCGCGCCTGGACCGGCTTGGCGGGAGCACCCCTACCTGGGCTGACGGCCCCGAAGTCAGTCCCCGGCCGGTGCCACCCCCACCGGGCAGCTCACGCCCGTCCCGCCGATGCCGCAGTACCCCGCCGGGTTCTTGTCGAGGTACTGCTGGTGGTACCCCTCTGCCGGGTAGAAGGGGCGGGTGCCGTCGGCGGGGAGGATTTCGGTGGTGATGTCGGCGTAGCCGGAGTTTCGGAGGACGGTGCGGTAGGCGTCGCGGGAGGCTTCGGCGGCCTGTTGCTGGGCGGGGGAGTGGGTGTAGATGGCGGAGCGGTACTGGGTGCCGACGTCGTTGCCCTGGCGGAAGCCCTGGGTCGGGTCGTGCGACTCCCAGAAGAGCTTCAGCAGGGCCGTGTACGGGATCACGGCGGGGTCGTAGACGACGCGGACGGCCTCGGTGTGGCCGGTGTGGCCGCTGCACACCTCTTCGTAGGTGGGGTGGGGGGTGTGGCCGCCCTGGTAGCCGACGAGGGTGGTCCAAACGCCCTTGGCCTGCCAGAACTTCCGCTCGGCGCCCCAGAAGCAGCCCAGGCCGAAGTCGGCGATCTCCAGGCCGTCCGGGTACGGGCCGAGCAGCGGGTTGCCGAGGACGGTGTGCCGGTCGGGGACGGCGAAGGGCCGCTCGGGGCGGCCTTCGAGCGCTTCGTCCGGCGTGGGGAGGTGGGTCTTGAAGCGGGAGAAGAGCATCCGGATCAGGCTCCTGGGGCTGGGGCGAGCGACGTGGCACCGACGTGGCACGCAGTGTCCTTGTGCGCTCAACGCTGGCGGGGCGGGGGGTATTCCGGCCACGGCCCCGGCGGTGCGTAAGGAGCGTTTCCGGCCGGGGCGGCTACTGCCCGGCCGGCGGAAAGCCGGCCGAACTGCCGCCGCCGAGCTGTTCCCAGCCCGCGATGGCCAGGGCGCGGTAGGCGGCGTACTCGGCGGCGGGGCTGCGGCCGTATGACCAGGGGACGGCGCCGACATGGCCGTCGACCTGGCGGAGCTGCTCCATGGCCTCCGGGTAGCGCTCGGCACGGACCAGGAACCAGACCAGGAGATGGCGGACGTGCGGGGCCATGGGGTGGTCGGCGGGGGCCTCGCGGAGGGCGAAGTGGGCGCCTTCTATGGCGCGCTCGACGACCGCGCTCTGGTAGAGGCTGCGGACCATGTTGGCCTCGGGGAGGTGCTCGTAGACCGCGAAGAGGGGGAGGGCCGGGAGGAGGGTCTTGGCGGGGGCGGCGGCCGCCGCGCGCTCGGCGAAGGCCTCGGCCTCCTGGCGGGAGCCGTGCCACTTCTGCGACCAGTACGGAAGCGCGGCGAGATGCGCGCCCATGTGCTGCGGAGCGCGCTGGGCGACCTTGGACCACAGCTCTTCGTAGTCGGCGGGGCGGTCGCCCAGGCCGCGGGCGACGGCCAGCTCCGTGATGTACGGGATCGGGCTGCCGGGCGCCAGCAGGGCCGCCTCCCGGCAGACCGTACGGGCCTCTTCGAGGATCATGCGGAAGTCCTCCGAGCCCGGGTCGCGCAGCGCCTGGACGACGAGGAACTGGGCGTGCGTCTGAGCGCCGCCGGGGTCCTTGGGGGCCTCCGAGCGCCAGGTGCGCAGCCAGATCCCGCCGGTCCGCCCGCCGTCGCCGTATCCCGGCGCCGTACCGCGCCGCTGCTGCTCCGTCGCCTCTTCCGCGGCCAGCTCGAACGCGGCGGCGCCGGCCAGCGTCTGCACCCGCTGCCAGCGGCGTTCCCAGTCGTCGCCGGTGGACTTCAGCAGTGCGGCGGCCGGACGCCAGTCGTGCGTGCGGCGCATCTCGGCGAGCGCCTCGGCGAGTTCCTGGTCCGGGCCGGGCAGCCGTACGTCGAGCTCCTCCAGCGGTACGAAGCCGTAGCCGGCCATCGGGTCGGAGGCCACCACCATGCCCTGCCGGGTGTGCTGCCCCGCCCGCCGGCGCCGCATCCAGGGCAGGAAGACGAAGCCGCCGAGCGTGAGCGCGGCGAGAAGAACCAGCAGAGCGTCCATGTGGGGTGTCCTGTACCTGTAACGGCTGCCTGTAACGGTGCGGGTCGAAGGCGTGGCGGGAAGAGGAGGAGTGGGGTGGGAGGAGGGGGTGGGTGACGGGCGGCGGATGGGGTGCGCGGGGAACCTGTGTGTGGTCCCTCGTATGTATCCACTATCCAGCCAACCAGAAAGTTCCGAAAAGTTCGGTCGCGCGGCCGACTACCCTCGGCAGACATGAGCGATCAGCGCGAACCACGCCATCAGCATTTTGAAACCGTTGCCATCCACGCAGGTCAGGAGCCCGACGAGGCCACCGGCGCGGTGGTACCGCCCATCTATCAGGTATCCACTTACAAGCAGGACGGGGTGGGCGGGCTCCGCGGCGGCTACGAGTACAGCCGCAGCGCCAACCCGACCCGTACCGCCCTGGAGGAGAACCTCGCGGCGCTCGACGGCGGCCGCCGCGGCCTCGCCTTCGCCTCCGGCCTCGCCGCCGAGGACTGCCTGCTGCGCACCCTGCTGACCCCCGGCGACCATGTCGTCATCCCCAATGACGCCTACGGCGGAACGTTCCGTCTCATCTCGAAGGTCGTCGAGCGCTGGGGTGTGGAATGGTCGGTGGCCGACACCTCCGACCCGAAGGCCGTACGCGACGCGCTGCGGCCCCGTACGAAGGCGATCTGGGTGGAGACGCCCAGCAACCCGCTGCTCGGCATCAGCGACATCTCGGCGCTGGCCGGTGTCGCGCATGACGCCGGGATCAAGCTCGTTGTCGACAACACCTTCGCCAGCCCCTACCTTCAGCAGCCGCTCGCTCTCGGCGCGGACGTGGTGGTCTACTCCACGACCAAGTACATGGGCGGGCATTCGGATGTGGTCGGCGGCGCTCTTGTCGTCAACGACGACGCCCTCGGCGAGGAACTCGCCTACCACCAGAACGCGATGGGGGCGGTCGCCGGACCGTTCGACGCCTGGCTGGTGATGCGCGGCATCAAGACGCTCGCCGTACGCATGGACCGGCACAGCGCCAACGCGGCACGCATCGCGGACCTGCTCACCTCCCACAACAAGGTGACCCGCGTCTTCTACCCGGGGCTGGCCGAGCACCAGGGCCACGAGATCGCCGCCAAGCAGATGCGGTCCTTCGGCGGCATGGTGTCGTTCCAGGTCGCGGGCGGCGAGCAGGCGGCGGTGGAGGTCTGCAACCGGACCAAGCTGTTCACCCTCGGTGAGTCGCTGGGCGGCGTCGAGTCGCTGATCGAGCACCCGGGGCTGATGACGCACGCCTCGACGGCCGGTTCGCTGCTGGAGGTCCCCAACGACCTCGTGCGCCTCTCGGTCGGCATCGAGTCCGTCGACGACCTGCTGGCGGACCTCGCGCAGGCGCTGGGCTGACGGACCGGTCGCCGGCCCTGCCGTTCACCACCCCTCCGCGGGAGGGGTGGTGTGGGCCGGCGGCGGCAGCCAGGGGTGCTGCACGGCCGCCCAGGCCAGCGCCGCCAGGGCGAGCAGCGCCAGCAGCCAGCCGAGGCGGCGCACCAGCTTGCGGTGCGCCACGAGACGGCGGCCGCGGGCGGTGGCCCGTTCGGCGAGATCGGGCGGGACGAGCGGGTGCGGCCCGGCCAGCATCTGCCGTACCTCGGCCTCCTTGCGGTCGGGGAGGCTCATGGGGCCGCCGGTTTGGGCGCGGAGTCCTGGGCCGGGCCGGATCCCGTCTCCGGCACCGGGCGGTGTGCCGCGGGGGGCTCCGGCCCGGGGCGGCGGCTGCGCATCTCCGCGATCGCGCGCAGGCACAGTGCGTGCACCCGCTCGGCGGGCAGGCCGAGTTGGGCCGCGGTCTGCTCCTCGGCCACGCCCTCGTACAGCCGTAGGACGAGAACCAGACGCTCCTGCGGGGACAGCCGGTCCAGAAGCCCGCCGCGCGGCCGGCGGTGGCGCCAGGCGGTGCGCGCGAAGTGGGCGGCCATCTCCCGGCGGGTGCGCTCGTATGGATCGTCGCCGCGCAGCCGGTCCCAGACGGCGTACGTCCGCGAGAGCGCGCAGGTCAGCAACTCTTCGGCGGCCGGAGCGGGCCGGGAAGCGGGCTCGCCGGTCAGCAGGGTGGCGGTGTGCAGCAGCCGGCCCGCCGCGCCCGCCACGAACAGCGCGAACTCCCGGGCGTGGCGGCGCTCCTGCGCCGGTCGCCGCTCTCGCACCGCGCCTCCCGGATGACGGACACCCGACCCTGGGCTCCTAATAGCACGGCAGCGCGGCCACCCGGTCAAGAGCTGTGACAGGGGCGGCAGTCCGCGGGGTGCGGGAGAGGCGGGACGGGTACGGCGGCCCGTGTGCCCGGGGCCGGAGGCGCGGTGGCAGGCATGCGGTGGCGGCACGACGGGTGTGGTGGCCCGTCTGCCTGCGGTCGTCCCGTGTCCGTCGGTCTGCGGTCGTCCTGTGTCGGTCCGCTTGCGGTCGTCCCGTGTCCGTCGGCGTCAGTTCTTCCGGCGCGCGGGCGTCAGGACGTCGGACTACCCGGCAGTCGGGACGTCGGACCTACCGGCAGTCAGGACGTCGGACCCACCGGGGTCAACGACGCGGTGATGTCGGAGAGGGAGGCGTTGAAGCGCGTCAGCAGCGTGGTGAACGCCGTGCGCTCCTCCTCGGACCACTGCTCGGTCACCAGGGCCATCAGCGCGCGGCGGGACGTGCGCACCTCCTCCAGGCGGGCGCGGCCGCGCTCGGAGAGCTGGAGCACCACGGCCCGGCCGTCCTCCGGGTGGGTGGCGCGGCTGACCAGACCGGAGTCGACCAGCGGGGCGACCTGACGGGTGACCGTCGAGGAGTCGATGCCCATACCGGCGGCAAGGGCCTTCACGCCCATCGGGCCTTCCTGGTCCAGGCGGTTGAGCAGCAGGTAGGCGGCGCGGTCCATGGAATTGCGCGCCTGCCCGACGCCGCCGAGCCGGCTCTGTTCTGCGCGGCGGGCGAAGACGGCCACTTGGTGCTGCAGCGCGTCGAGGAGAGCGGGGTCGGTGTGGGTCGTCATGTCCGAAGAGGTGGGCATGGCCGGGAGCTCGCTTCGATGGAAGTGCGTATGGATGGGAGGACAGCGTACGCGGACCCGGCGCGGAGCGTACCTGGGCTGTCCATTCCGATAACGCCCCGTAACCCCCGGGCGGCCGTACGGGACTCCGCCGCCGCACCGCCGTCCGCCGCTTCCGGCGCGGCCCTGATCGCCATCTGGGCAGAAAAGGCCCCGCGGTGGGCGAACTGCAAGACTGGCGATATGGCCGACCACACGCCGCGCACGCCGCCCGTAACCTCCGCCTCCGCACGCTCAGCCGAGGGTCCGGCCGCCGCGATCACGGTCGATGACGTGCGCGAGGCGCACAAGATGCTCTCCGGTGTCTCCCGGGCCACCGCGATGGAGGGCAGCCGCTATCTGTCCGGGCTGATCGGCGCGCCCGTCCACCTCAAGTGCGAGAACCTCCAGCGCACCGGCTCCTTCAAGATCCGTGGCGCCTACGTACGGATCGCCGGGCTGTCGGCGCAGGAGCGGGCGGCGGGTGTGGTGGCCGCCAGCGCCGGCAACCACGCGCAGGGCGTGGCGCTCGCGGCGTCGCTGCTGGGGGTGCGTTCGACGGTGTTCATGCCGGTCGGCGCCCCGTTGCCCAAGGTCGCCGCGACCCGCGAATACGGTGCCGAAGTACGGCTGCACGGCCAGGTGGTGGACGAGACGCTGGCCGCCGCCCAGGACTACGCGCGGGAGACCGGCGCGGTCTTCATCCACCCCTTCGACCACCCGGACATCATCGCCGGCCAGGGCACCGTCGGCCTGGAGATCCTCGAACAGTGCCCCGAGGTGCGGACCATCGTCATCGGGATCGGCGGCGGCGGGCTCGCCGCGGGGGTCGCGCTCGCGGTCAAGGCGCTGCGGCCGGACGTGAAGGTCGTCGGGGTGCAGGCGGCGGGGGCGGCCTGTTATCCGCCGTCGCTGGCGGCCGGGCGTCCGGTCGCGATCGAGGGGCTCTCGACGATGGCGGACGGCATCAAGGTCGGGCGGCCCGGCGAGGTGACCTTCGGGATGGTCGAGCAGCTGGTGGACGAGGTCCGTACGGTCACCGAGGACCAGCTCTCCAGTGCGCTGCTGCTGTGCCTGGAGCGGGCGAAGCTGGTGGTGGAGCCGGCCGGGGCGAGCCCGGTGGCGGCGCTGCTCGCCGAACCGGAGTCCTTCGAGGGGCCGGTGGTCGCGGTGCTGTCCGGCGGCAATGTCGACCCGCTGCTGTTGCAGCGCATCCTGCGGCACGGCATGGCCGCCGGCGGGCGTTATCTCTCGCTGCGGCTGCGGCTGACGGACCGGCCGGGGGCGCTGGCGACGCTGCTCGGGGTGCTGTCGGAGGCCGATGCCAACGTGCTCGACGTCGGCCATGTGCGGACGGATCCGCAGCTCGGGCTGACCGAGGTCGAGGTGGAGCTGCATCTGGAGACGCAGGGGCCGGCGCACTGCAACGACGTGCGGGCGGCGCTGCACGAGGCGGGGTACGCCGTCGCGGATTGAGCGCGGTGCGGCAGCGGCAGCGGCAGCGGGCGGACGTGGCGTGGCGCGGGCAGTCGCGGCACGGCGTACCGCCCAGGGGATTGCCGTAAATCGATGGGGTCCAGGGGACTGCGGGTATACCGTGGCGCCCTCCCCACACCCGCCGGCGAACGACCGTTCCCTTTTCGTTCTGCGCGGAAAATCGAAATTTGTATCGCGATGTATCGCGTTCCGCCGTAGTATCGCGCTGCGGGGGGCCGAGGAGTCGTGGCGTCCTGTTGTGGACAAATGCCCGCAGGGCAGGCATAAGCCGCCAACCGTAATATTCGACCTGGAACTGACCCAAGCCATGGGAGTACCCATATGCCAGGCGCCATTTACGCCGAAGGTCTGGTGAAGACCTTCGGCGACGTGAGGGCACTGGACGGCGTCGATCTCGACGTTCCCGAAGGAACCGTCCTCGGAATGCTCGGCCCCAACGGTGCCGGCAAGACCACTGCGGTACGGGTCCTGACGACCCTGCTCCGGCCCGACCGCGGCAAGGCGGTGGTCGCCGGGATCGATGTCCTCGCGCACCCCGACAAGGTGCGGCGCTCGATAGGCCTCTCCGGCCAATTCGCCGCCGTGGATGAGTACTTGACCGGTCGCGAGAACCTGATGATGGTCGGCCAGCTCTACCAGATGAGCGGGCGCGACGCCAAGCGGCGGGCCGCTGAACTGCTGGAACGCTTCCATCTCGGCGACGCCGCCGACCGCACCGCCAAGACCTACTCCGGCGGTATGCGCCGCCGGCTCGACCTCGCGGCCGCACTGGTCGTCAGCCCGCCCGTGATGTTCATGGACGAGCCGACCACCGGCCTGGACCCCCGCAACCGCCAAGGGCTGTGGGAGGTCATCCAGGAGCTGGTCGCGGGCGGTACGACCCTGCTGCTCACCACGCAGTACCTGGAGGAGGCCGACCGTCTGGCCCACGACATCTGCGTCGTCGACCACGGCAAGGTCATCGCCCGCGGCACCTCCGACCAGCTCAAGGCGCGTACCGGCGGCGAGCGTGTCGAGGTCGTGGTGCATTCCCCCGACCACCTCTCCGTCGCCGACGAGGTCCTGCGCGGCTTCGGCAAGGGCGAGGGCACGGTCGAGCCGCACATCCGCAAGCTCACGGTCCCCGTGGCGGGCGGCGCCAAGCTGCTCGCCGAGGTCATCCGTGAACTGGACGTCCGCGGGGTGGAGATCGACGACATCGGGCTGCGCCGCCCCACCCTCGACGATGTGTTCATCTCGCTGACCGGGCACGCCGCGGAGGCCGCGGAAGAGAGCGGCGCGGGCGGCAAGGGTGCCGTCGGCCGGCAGAAGAAGGGCGGCAAGGGCGCCGCGAGCACCGCGCCGGACGGGACGCCGGCGGCCGGAGCGGTCGACGCGGACGCGAGCGCGACGACCGACAAGGAGGGCGTGAAGTGACCACGGTGACCGAAGCGGCCGGCGACGCCCGCACCCGCACCCCGCAGCCACGGGGCGGCCTCAGCAGATCCGTACGCGACTCGCTGGTGGTCGCCAAGCGCAATCTGATCCGGATGCTGCGGATCCCCGAGGTGGTGATCTTCGGGCTGATCCAGCCGATCATGTTCGTGGTGCTGTTCACGTATGTCTTCGGCGGGTCCATCAACATCCCCGGCGCCCCGGTGGGCGACGCCCAGGCCTACCGCGAGTTCCTGATGGCCGGGATCTTCGCGCAGACCGTCACCTTCGCCACGGCGGGTGCCGGCGCGGGTATCGCCGACGACATGCACAAGGGACTCATCGACCGCTTCCGGTCGCTGCCGATGTCCCGCGGTGCGGTGCTCACCGGCCGTACCCTCGCCGACCTCGTACAGACCGCGTTGACCTTGGTGGTGCTGGCGGTCGTTGCGCTGCTGATCGGCTGGCGTACCCACGAGAGCCTCGCCGAGGTGCTGTCCGGCTTCGCGCTGCTGCTCCTGCTGGGTTACGCCTTCTCCTGGATCGGCGCGCTCATCGGCCTGACGGTGCGGACGCCCGAGGCGGCCACATCGGGCGGCCTGATCTGGCTCTTCCCGCTGACCTTCATCTCGAATGCGTTCGTTCCGGTCAACGGCATGCCGGCGTTCCTGCAGCATGTCGCGGAGTGGAACCCGTTCAGTGCGACGGTCGCCGCGGCCCGGGAGCTGTTCGGCAACACCATCGGCAGGGCGCCCACGTCGGTGACCGGTGCCTGGCCGATGGAACACCCGGTGCTGGCCTCGGTGATCTGGTCCGTCCTGATCATCGCGGTCTTCCGGACGCTGGCCGTCCGCAAATACCGGTCGGCCACGGCCTGAGCGGCTTACGGCCTCAGCGGCCACGGCCTCGGCGGCCTGGCGCCGCAGACAGCGCGAAGCGGCCCGGAGCGTCACGCTCCGGGCCGCTTCGGCGTCGAGGGAAGCCTCGGGGCTCAGCCCGTGTACGGCTTCGCGTCGAGGATCTTCACGGCCGCCTTCTTGCCGTTCGGGAGCTCGTACTCCGCCTCGGCGCCGACCTTCTTGCCGTTCACGCCCGTGCCCAGCGGCGACTGGGGGGAGTAGGTCTCGATGTCCGAGCTCGCGTACTCCCGGGAGGCCAGCAGGAACGACAGCGTGTCGTCCGGGTCCCCGTCGAACGCGATGGTGACAACCATGCCGGGAGCCACGACGCCGGTGGCGGCGGGGGCCTCTCCGACCTTCGCGGTCTGGAGCAGCTGGGTGAGCTGGCGGACGCGCAGCTCCTGCTTGCCCTGCTCTTCCTTGGCCGCGTGGTACCCGGCGTTCTCCTTCAGGTCACCTTCCTCGCGGGCCGCCGCGATCTTCTCGGTGATCTCGGCGCGTGCGGGACCAGACAGGTGCTCCAGCTCGGCCTTGAGCTGGTCATACGCCTCCTGGGTAAGCCAGGTGACGTTTTCGCTGGTCTGGGTCACAGGTGCTCCTCGTCGGTACTGGGGATAAATCAAACGCCCTACCAGGAAGGTTTGCGCCTTCACGGGTGGGCGAAACCACGAGCCTAACAATTCCGGCACAAAACGGGGAAGAGGAAATTCACAGCGGCCGCACAGCAACGCATCACCGCTGATCAGAGGCGGTCACGACACGCGCAGCAGCCGGGCGCGGGGCGCTGCGGGCGTGGCGCGGGCCGCACGGGGTGCCGTGGACCCGTGTGCCGGGCCCGTGGGCGCTGCCGCGCAGGTCAGCCGTTGCCCGCGGGCGTACAGCCGACGAGCACGGCATTGGTCGCCCGCTTCGTCGTACGCACCGTGACCTCGGTGTCCACCTGGTCCGAGCGCTGGTCGACGGTGACGTCCTTGCGGCCGACCTCGGAGCCGTCCTCGGCCTGTGAGCGGAGCGTGCACACGCCCTTGTCGTCCGTGCCCTTGACGACCTCGAGATGGACCTTGACGGCGTGGTCGGAGACCGCGTCCCAGGTGATCACGCGGCCGCTGAGGTCCTGCCCCGTGATGTACGAGATGCCGGACCAGCCGATCACGCCCAGCAGGGCGGCACCGAGCACCGCACCAATGATCTTGAGCTTGCGGTCCGCACGCTCATCCGCGGAGCGGCCGTAGCGTCCGTCGGGGAGCCCTTCGCGCACCGCAGTCATGATCCATCCTCCTGGTTGGGGGACCTGAGTCACGAACCCCCCGGGGGTCCCCGCCCCGGGGAATACAGCGCCCCCTCGCTTCGGTCACTATAGGAGGCATCTTCTCCGGCCCTTTACTGAGGATCGAGTCTTGACTGAGCAGCTGCGATTGATGGCGGTCCACGCCCACCCCGACGACGAGTCGAGCAAGGGTGCGGCCACGATGGCCAAGTACGTGTCCGAGGGGGTGGACGTGCTGGTCGCCACCTGCACAGGCGGTGAGCGAGGATCCATCCTCAACCCCAAACTCCAGGGAGACCCGTACATCGAGGAGCACATCCACGAAGTACGGAAGAAGGAGATGGACGAGGCTCGGGAGATCCTGGGTGTGAAGCAGGAGTGGCTCGGCTTTGTCGACTCCGGGCTGCCCGAGGGCGACCCGCTGCCGCCGCTGCCCGACGACTGCTTCGCGTTGCAGGACGTCGACGAGGCGGCCGGGCGGCTGGTCAAGCTGATCCGGGAGTTCAAGCCGCAGGTCATCACGACCTACGACGAGAACGGCGGCTATCCGCACCCGGACCACATCATGACCCACAAGATCACGATGGTGGCCTTCGATACGGCCGGCGACCCGGAGAAGTACCCGGAGGCCGGCGAGCCCTGGCAGCCCCAGAAGCTCTACTACAACCAGGGCTTCAACCGGCCGCGCACGGTCGCGCTGCACGAGGCGCTGCTGGAGCGCGGCATGGATTCGCCCTACGGCGAGTGGCTGGAGCGCTGGAAGCAGTTCGAGCAGCGCGAGCGCACGTTGACCACGTACGTCCCGTGCGCCGACTTCTTCGAGATCCGTGACAAGGCGCTGATCGCCCACGCCACTCAGATCGACCCCGACGGTGGTTGGTTCCGGGTGCCGATGGACATCCAGCGCGAGGTCTGGCCGACGGAAGAGTACGAGCTCGCGAAGTCGCTCGTGGACACTTCCCTCCCCGAGGGCGACCTCTTCGCGGGCATCCGCAACAATTGATCCCATGATGAGCGCGACCAGCACCCTCGCCCTGACGCACTTCGTCACCCTTGCCGACAGCTTCGACAAGGACAAAGTGACCCCCGGCGTCCTCGGCTTCATCGTCTTCGCGGTCATCGGCGGCGCCGTGTGGCTGCTGATGAAGTCCATGAACAAGCAGATGAAGAAGGTGGACTTCGAGGAGCAGCCGGAGGACGGTGACGCGGGCACCACCACCACCGCCGCCGCGCCGGCGCCCGAGCCGAAGACCAGCTGAGGACCGGCCGAGGGCGGGGCCGGCTGGTCTCTGAAGACCGGGTGGCGGTCGACGGCCGGCCGATGGACACGGCCGGCTGACCGGCCCGGCGGCTCGTCGGTCCGAGCGGCCGGCGGGCCGGGCCCGATCCGCCGCCCCGGGCACCGCCGTGGCACGGGCGGGGCGGTGAACCCGGCGCGCCTCGCGCACACCGCGCGCGCCGCGGTGCCGTGGCCGGGCGCTCCGCCGTGCCGGGGCGTCACTCCGTGGCGGTCGGCGTGACCTGCACCCCCATGACCTCGCGGGCATGGCGGTTGGGCACCATGCCGAGCCGCCATGCCTGCCACCCCGTCTCCGGCTCCACCCCGCGGTCCAGCAGCAGCGCGAACGCCTCCGCACAGTCCTCCAGCTTGGAATCGCGGGAGGCATGCTTCTCGCGGATCAGCTGCGCCAGCTCCTCCTGGGCGACGGCCGCGCCCACCACGGACCCGCCCGGCGAGGCGAGCGGCAGCAGCGTGCAGCGCAGGAAACGCGCCCAGTCCTCGCCGCGCCGGTCGCCGTAGCCGGCAAAGAGCCGCGCCGCTTCGTCGGCCAGCTCCAGTGCCTGGGCCGGCCGGCCGTTGCCGGCGTCGATGATCAGCAGCTCCAGGCAGGACCACGCTTCCCCGTGCGGAACCCCTATGCGCTGGAAGTCCTTACGGGCGTCCTGGAGCAGCTGCCGGGCGAAACCGCTGTTGCGCAGTGAGCCGGTCTGCTCCGCCCGCAGATCACGGGTGACCCGGCCCGAGTGATGCCGGGCGCAGGCCAGGCCGTAGCCGTCCTGCATCCGGCTGAACATCGTCCGTGACCGCTCCAGCTGCCGCAGCGCCGCATCGTGTTCGCCGCGCTCCTCCAGCGCCTGGCCCAGGTAGTACATCGTCCAGGCCTCACCGCGGGCGTCCTCGTGCTGGTGGTGCAGCGGCAGCGCCTGGCGCAGCTGGTCCACCGCCGGCCCCGGCTCGCCGTCCACCAGCCGGGCGCGCGCCAGCTGTGTCATCGCCCAGGCCTCACCGCGCTCGTCGTGCGTACGGCCGTAGAGCTCCATCGCCGCCTGCAGTGCGCGCTCCGCCGCGGGTACGTCGCCCCTCCGCAGATGCACCTGGCCGAGCTGGAAGTGCGCCCAGGCCTGGCCGTGGATGCTCTCGCTCTCCTCGTGGAGCTCCAGCGCCTCCCGCAGCATGGCGAGGGCCTCGGCGATCTGCGCGCGGTCGCGCTCCACCGCCGCCAGGGCGTGCAGCGTCCAGGCCCGGTCGCCGTGCATGTCCGGAGCGGACTGAAGCTCCAACGCCTCACGGAGCTTGGCCGAGGCCTCGACGAGATTGCCCTGCTGCTGGAGCGTGATGCCCAGATCGCGCAGCGCACGGGCGGCGCCCGCCGGATGCTGCGCCTCGAAGTACAGATCGACCACCGACGACAGCGTCGTCCGCGCCTTGTCCAGCTCGCCCAGCTGCCGGGCCGCCACGCCCGTACGCCACTGCACCGAACGGACCAGCAGCCCCTGCCCGACGGCCCGGGTCAGCTCGCTCAGCTCGCCCAGGCGGTAGAGGTCACCGCGCAGCAGGCAGTAGTCGGCCAGCGCGCCCAGCAGATGCGAGACGGCCGCCTGGTCCACGCCCTGGTCGGCGTGGCGCAGCGCGGCCGTGATGAAGCTGGTCTCGTCGTCCAGCCATTGCAGGGCCGCGTCCAGGGAGGTGAAGCCATGGGACCCGAAGCGGTCGGCGCGGGTGGACGTACGGCCGTCGACCAGCCGGATCACCGAGTCGGCCAGCTCCGCGTAGGCGCGGATCAGCCGCTCCTGGGCCGCGCCGCGCTCGCCCGGCTCCTCCTCGTCCATCAGACGGTCGTGCGCAAAGCTGTGCACGAGGGCGTGCAGGCGGTAGCGCTCGCCGCGCACATGCTCGATCAGCCCCGCCCGGGCCAGCGTCGTCAGCTGCCGCTCCGCCTCCGCCTGCTCGACACCCAGCAGCGCCGCCGAGGCCGCCGCCCCCAGGCTCGCCCGGCCCACCAGCGCCAGCCGGCGCAGCAGCCGCCGGGCCGTCTCCGACTGGTCGGCGTAGCGCAGCGACAGCGCACGCTGCACCGGCGGCACCGGGCCGTAGGCCGCCAGGTCCGTGGCCAGTGCGGTGGCGGTGCGCGAGCCGAGCGAGGAGCCCGCCACCCGCAGCGCCAGGGGCAGGCCCGCGCACAGCTCGGAGATCTCCTCGACGGCCCGTGAGTCGTACGGGCCGGAAGTGTCCGGGGCCTCGCCGCCGGCCGCGGTGGTGGCGCGCAGCAGCTCTTCGGTGCCCGCCGCGTCCAGCGCTCCCACCGGCAGCTGATGCACCCATGCGTCGATGTCCTCGGGCAGCTCCAGGGGCGTACGGGAGGTGACCAGCACCAGGCTGTCGGACCGCTCCGGAACGAGAGTGCGCACCTGCTCCGGGTCCGCGGCGTCATCCAGCAGCACCGTCACCGGAAGGCCCGTCAGATGCTGGTGGTAGAGATCGGTGAGCCGCTTGACGTGCTGTTCCTGGGACGGACGCTCCCGGAAGAGCAGCTGCTCGCGCGGTGCGCCCAGCCGGTTGAGCAGATGCAGCAGCGCGTCCCGGGTCGGCAGCGGCACCTCACCGGGCGTGTCGCTGCGCAGATCCACCACACACGCGCCCCGGAACTGATCGCGCAGCTGATGGGTGGCCCGCACCGCCAGCGCCGTACGCCCCGAGCCCGGCTCGCCGTGCAGTATCACCACCGTCGGCTTGGTCTCCGTGCTCGCACGGGCCGCATGCACCCACTGGGCGATCTGCGTCAGCTCCGCCCGCCGGCCCGCGAACGGTCCGTCAGGGCGCGGAAGTTGGGAGAAGGAGTGCTCCAACAGGGACCGCTGCCGGGCCGCCGCGCTGCGGTCCGCGCCGCGCAGCTGCGGTCCGCGGCCGGCCTTCGAGGCGGTGGGCTGGGATGCCGCACCGCCGCCGCGAGCCGCCGCCGTCAGCATCCGCTGCTGGTCGAGGAACGGCCGGATGCCGCGCACCTCCAGCGCCGTCAGCCACTGCAGCCGCAACTGCTGCGCGCCGCCGGGCCGGCCGCGTCTCCCGGCCTCCCGGTGCGCCGCCGGCCAGTGGCCCGCGGTCAGCTTCAGGACCGTGGCCGCCGCGCCCGCCACCATCGCGGCGGCCCCCACACCCAGCGCCGCGCCCGCGCCCGTGCCGTACGCGAGGTCCGTGCCGAAGGCGGCCACCGCCGCCACGGCCGTCGCCACCGCGGGAGTGCCCAGCTCCTTGCGCGACAGCCGCCGGGACAGCGACGGCTGCTCGGCGGCGGCCTCGTCCAGCGCCCGGACATACGCGGTGTACTCCTCGGCGGCGCTGCCCGCCAGATCCTCCAGCACCGACCGCGCCCGGCTGAGCAGCGTGTCCCCGTCGAGCCGGCCGCCCGAGCGCCGCACCTCTTCCTCGACGGCCCTGGTCAACAGCGCTTCCGCTTCCGCCCGGTGATCGTCGCGGAGCACAGCCAGTGAGCCCGGCATGCTCATCCCCCTCCAGCAGTTCCAGCAATCTCCGGCGGTGATCGTCGCCGTACGCACAGTGTTCCGCGTCCGCACGGATTCCGGCAGGCCTGTGGATAACTCCCTCCGCTCCCGGCTCCCCGCGCCTCATTGGGAGAGGATGGACCCATGCCGAACCGCCTGGCTCATGAGACTTCCCCATATCTGCTCCAGCACGCCGACAACCCGGTCGACTGGTGGCCGTGGTCGGCCGACGCCTTCGAGGAAGCGCGGCGGCGCGGTGTGCCGGTGCTGCTCAGCGTCGGCTACAGCTCGTGCCACTGGTGCCATGTGATGGCGCACGAAAGCTTCGAGGACCCGGCCACCGCCGCGCTGGTCAACGACCACTTCGTGGCCGTCAAGGTCGACCGCGAGGAGCGCCCCGACGTCGACGCCGTCTACATGGAGGCCGTGCAGGCCGCCACCGGCCAGGGCGGCTGGCCGATGACCGTCTTCCTGACCCCCGAGGCCGAGCCCTTCTACTTCGGTACGTACTTCCCGCCCGAGCCCCGGCACGGCATGCCGTCGTTCGGGCAGATCCTCGAAGGGGTGCGCAACGCCTGGACCGACCGCCGCGACGAGGTGGGCGAGGTCGCCGGCCGGATCGTCGCCGACCTGGCAGGCCGGTCCCTGACCGAGTCGCTGCCCGCGGACCGGCGGCCGCCGCGCGCCGAGGAGCTGCACGGCGCCCTGATGGCCCTGACCCGCGAATTCGACGCCGTGCAGGGCGGGTTCGGCGGCGCACCAAAGTTCCCGCCGTCCATGGTGCTGGAATTCCTGCTCCGCCACCACGCCCGCACCGGCTCCGAAGGAGCCCTGGAAATGGTGCAGGCGACCTGTGCGGCGATGGCCCGCGGAGGCATCTACGACCAGCTCGGCGGCGGTTTCGCGCGCTACGCGGTGGACGCCACCTGGACCGTGCCGCACTTCGAGAAGATGCTCTACGACAACGCCCTGCTGTGCCGGACCTACGCCCACCTGTGGCGGTCCACCGACTCGGAGCTGGCACGCCGGATCGCCGTCGACACCGCCGACTTCATGGTCCGCGAACTCCGCACCGACCAGGGCGGTTTCGCCTCCGCACTGGACGCGGACAGCGACGACGGCTCGGGCACCGGCAGGCATGTCGAGGGCGCCTACTACGTCTGGACGCCCGAGCAGCTGCGCGCCGTACTGGGCGAGAAGGACGCGGAGTTCGCCGCCGCCTGCTTCGGCGTCACCGAGGAGGGCACCTTCGAGGAGGGCGCCTCCGTCCTCCAACTCCCCGACACCGAAGGGCCGGTGGACGCCGAGCGGCTGGCCGCCGTCAAGCAGCGGCTGCTCGCCGCGCGGGAGGAGCGGCCGCGCCCCGGGCGGGACGACAAGATCGTCGCCTCCTGGAACGGACTGGCCATCGCCGCGCTCGCCGAGACCGGCGCCTACTTCGACCGGCCGGACCTGATCCAGGCCGCCACCGACGCCGCCGACCTGCTGGTCCGCGTCCACATGGACTGGCAGGCCCGGCTGCACCGCACCTCCCGCGACGGCGCCCCCGGCGCCAACTCCGGTGTCCTGGAGGACTACGCCAACGTCGCGGAGGGCTTCCTCACCCTGGCCTCGGTCACGGGGGAGGGCGTCTGGGTGGAGTTCGCGGGCTTCTTCCTGGACACCGTGCTGCTCCAGTTCACCACCGAGGACGGCGCGCTCTACGACACCGCGGCCGACGCCGAGGCGCTGATCCGCCGCCCCCAGGACCCGACCGACAATGCGACGCCCTCCGGATGGACCGCGGCGGCCGGTGCCCTGCTGTCGTACGCGGCGCTGACCGGCAGCGCCCTCCACCGGGACGCCGCGGAGCGGGCCCTGGGCATCGTCACCGCACTCGGCGGCCGGGCCCCGCGCTTCATCGGATGGGGGCTGGCCGTCGCCGAGGCGGCGCTGGACGGCCCGCGCGAGATCGCCGTCGTCGGTCCGCAGGGTGATCCGGCCACCGTCGCGCTGCACCGCGCCGCACTGCTCGCCACCACCCCGGGGGCAGCCGTCGCGCTGGGCGCCCCCGGGGCCGACGAGGTACCGCTCCTCAAGGACCGCCCGCTGGTCGACGGCAAACCGGCCGCCTACGTCTGCCGCCACTTCACCTGCGAGCGGCCGACGACCGACCCGGAGGAGCTGACGGAGCGACTCCAGGGGTAGCGGCTCCAGGGCGAGTGGCTCCAGGGGTAGCGGCTCCAGGGCCGGCGGGCTCCGGGGCCGACGGTTCCGGAGGCGGTGGCGCCGGGCGGGCGCCTCCGGGATGAGGCGATGAGGGACGCCACCGGGACCGTGCCGCACTTCGAGAAGATGCTCTGCGACAACGCCCTGCGGGGCCCTTCGGGGGGCAGGCAGCGGCACAACGGCCGCCCCCGGGGAGGCCCCGCACATGGCCCCCCTTGGGGTCCCGTCCCCTCGGCCCCCGCCCCTGGGGCCCCTCCCCTTGGGCCCCAGGGCCTGGGCCCCCGGCCACAAGAGCCGTCCCCGAGTCCGCCCCGCCGTGAGTCCTAGGACCAGCGACCGGTTTGACGTTGACGTGCGCGTCAGGTTCTAGCCTCGGGGCATGACACATCGCACACACCGCGAAGTCCGCCTGGCCGCCCGGCCCCAGGGGCCCGTCACCGATGATCTCTTCGAGATCGTGGAGGTGCCGGTCCCGGAACCCGGGCCCGGCCAGGTGCTGGTCCGCAACACCGTGATGGGTGTCGCCGCCGTGATGCGCACGCTGATGGACGAGACCAGCGTGGTGCCGATGCCCTCCTACGAGATCGGTGAGCCGTTGCACGGGGCCGCCGTCGGCGAGGTGGTCGCGGCCCCCGAGGCCGGCTTCGAGCCCGGCGACCTGGTGGAACACCGCCTCGGCTGGCGCGAGTACGCCGTGGTGGACGCCGACCAGGTGCAGCGGCTCGACCCGGGCCTGCTGCCCGACCCGGCCGCCTACCTCTCCCAGGGGCCCACCGCCTGGATGGGGGTGGTGCGCGGCGCCGAAGTACGCCCCGGCGACACGGTCTTCGTCACCGGAGCGGCGGGCGGCGTGGGCTCCCTGGCGGGCCAGATCGCCCGGCTGCGCGGCGCCGCCCGGATCATCGGCAGCACGGGCTCGCAGGAGAAGGCGGACCGGCTGATCAAGGAATTCGGCTACGACGCCGTGGTGATCCGCGGCGCGGGCCCCGTCGAGGAGCAGCTGCGCACGGCCGCCCCGGAAGGCATCGACGCGGTCTTCGACAACGTGGGCGGCGAACAGTTGCAGGCCGCCCTCGCGCTCGCCAACCGGGGCGCACGGTTCGCCATCGTGGGCGCGCTCGCCGCCCAGCTCTCCGGGGACGGCAAGGCCACGGTCGAGATCGACACCCTCTCGCTGCTCTCCCGCAGCATCACCCTGCGCGGTGTCGCCCTGTACGAGCACCTGGACCTGATCCCGGAGTGGAACCAGCGGTTCGGCGAGGGGCTGCGCGAGGGCACCCTCACCTTCCCGCACGCCCGGCTCCAGGGGATCGAACAGGCGCCACGGGCCCTGCGCGAGCTCACCGAGGGGCGTCATCTGGGCGCCGTGGTCGTGGAGTTGTGAGGTCACGGCACCGGCCCGTCGTGCACCGCGGCGATGCACCGGCCGCTGTCGGACCCCGGTTGTAGCCTGCACGAGTGACGACCTTGCTCGGGCAGCGATCCCTTGTCCAGGAGGCCGCGGCGCTCCGGGCCGGCACGGACGACCCCTTCGACGCGGCGAACCGCACGTGCGACCGCATCGACGCCGTCGATCCGCAGGTGCGGGCCTTTGTGCCGGAGGCGGGGCGGCGTACGCGGTTCCTGGAGGCGGCGCGCAGGAGCGCGGCCGACGGTCCGCCGGACCCCGCCGACCCGCCGGTCCTCCACGGCATACCCGTCGGCATCAAGGACATCGTGCACGCCGACGGGCTGCCCACCCGCGCGGGCTCGGCGCTGCCGCCCGAGGTGCTCGGCGGCCCGCAGGCCTGCGTCGTCGGCCGGCTGTGCGCAGCCGGTGCGCTGATCGCGGGCAAGACCGTGACCGCGGAGTTCGCGGTGACCGCCCCGGGCCCCACCCGCAATCCGCACAACCCGGCGCACACGCCCGGCGGTTCGAGCAGCGGGTCGGCGGCCGCGGTCGCCGCCGGGATGGTGCCACTGGCCATCGGGACGCAGACCGTCGGCTCGATGATCCGGCCCGCCGCGTACTGCGGAGTGGTCGGCTTCAAGCCGAGCTACGGGCGGATACCCGTCGATGGGGTGATCCCCAACGCCGCGAGCTTCGACACCCTCGGGTGCTACGCGACGGATGTGGCCGGTGTCGCCCTGGCGGCGTCGGTGCTGGTCGACGGGTGGCGGGCACAGAAAACGGCGGGGCGGACGCCGCGCCCGGTGCTGGGCGTGCCGGCGGGCCCCTATCTGGAGCGTGCCGACGCCGAGACGCTGGACGCCTTCGAGGAGCAGCGGGAGCTGCTGCGGGCCGCCGGGTACGTCGTCCATGAGGTGCCGGTGATGGACGACTTCGAGCAGATCGTCGAGCAGCTGTTCACGATGAACCGCTACGAGGTCGCCAGGGCCCACGCCGACTGGTTCGCGCGGTTCGGCGACCGCTACCGGCAGGAGACCACCTCGGCCATCCGGCAGGGGCAGACGATCGGGGACGCCGCCTACGCAGCGGCCCGGGAGCGGCGCAAGGCCTTCCGTGCCCGGCTCGCGGCGGACCGCGCCGCGGCCGGCATCGATCTGTGGATCGCCCCGTCGGCCACGGGCCCCGCGCCCGCCGGCCTCACCACCACAGGCTCCTCGATCATGTGCCTGCCCTGGAGCAACGCCGGGCTGCCCGCCGTCAGCGTGCCCGCGGGGCATGCCGCCAACGGGCTGCCGCTCGGGCTCCAACTCGTCGGCCGTTTCGGCGCGGACGAGGACCTGCTGTACGGGGCGGCAGGGATCGAGCGCGTAGTGAACGGCGCGGGGTCCCGGCGCGCGGACGGCCGGACGAGCCCGGGGCGGCGGGACTGAACACGCCGGAGAAGGAGCTGAACACGCCGGAGGAGGAGGGGAGATGCGCATCGGGGACGCCGCGGCGGCCGCCGGTATGACGCCGCGGGCGCTGCGCTACTACGAGCAGCAGGGGCTGGTGACGGCCCGGCGGACACCGTCCGGCCACCGGGTGTACGACGCGGAGGACATCCGCCGGCTGAGGGCGGTGCGCGAGCTGCGGGACGCCGGGCTGACGGTCGGTGATGTGCGGGCGGTCGCGCCGCTGCTGCGCACGATGCCGGCCGGCGGGGTGCCGGATCTCCTCCCGCAGGACCCGGAATCGGGCCGCTGTTCGGCCGCCGAGGCGGTGGCCCGGCGCCGGCTCGCCGACCTGGACGCCCGTATCGAGCGGCTGTCGCATCTACGGGCGCGACTCGCGGCCCGTCTGGGCGAACCGGGAGCCGGCGCCCCGGACGTGGCGGAGCGGGGCGGGCCGGCCACCGAGGCCCGCGCCGGGGCGGACAGCGGCCCGGTCTTCCGGTTGGTCGCCGCGCCGCCCCCGGGCACCTCCGCCCTCAGAACGTGAGGCCACGCTTCCGGAGGCTGAGGCGCCGCAGAACGTGAGGCCGGGCCCCGCAGAGCTCAGAGTGTGAGACCCCGCGCCAGTACGTCCATGGCCCGGTGGACCGGCGCCTCCGGATCGGTGGTCCGGTCGCCCTCGCCCCAGTGCAGCATCGCCTCCTGGAGCGCGGCCAGGATCACGGCGCTGATCACCCGCAGTTCCAGGTCGTCGGCCGGACGGCCGGACCGCTCCGCCAGTACGGCGGTGAGCATCGCGGCGTCCTGTGCGGTGCGCTCCGCCGTACGGCCGCGGATGGCGGGCACCTCACGGATCAGCCGGACCCGCTGGAGGAGTTCGCCACGCTCCTGCGCGGCCATCGTGCGCAGCGCCTCGATGCTGACCCGCCGCACCGACTCGACCACCGGCTCGCCCGCGGGACGCGCCCGGATCCCGGTCTCCAGTACGGCGTCGTACTCGTCCGTGAGCACGATGTCTTCCTTGGTGGGGAAGTAGCGGAAGACCGTGCTCGGCGAGACATCCGCCGCCGCGGCGATCTGGTCGACGGGGGTCGCGTCGTACCCCTGCTCCTCGAAGAGCCGGTAGGCGGCCCGCCGGATCGCCTGCCGGGTCTGGATCTTCTTCCGCTCCCGCAGCCCGATCTTCGGCGCCCCGGGCGGTGTGGTGGCAGAGGTACGTGCGGCCATGCGCAGCATTGTCGGGCATCAGGTGCACCCGGGGCCACGGGTGCGTTCTGAGCAGGCAGTTGATGCGGTCGGCCGGTTCGCGTGGGTGCCGTTGCCCGGATGCCCGGATGCCCGGTTGCCCGGGAGCCGGAAGCACGCGGGGGAGATATCCGGCTCTCCGGCTCTCCGGTGCTCCGGCTCTCCGGTTCGTCCCCCTGACGGACCGCCGTCAGCCGTGCAGGGCGACGGGGAGGGCGGTCAGCCGGCTCCCTTGCAGTCCACCGATGGTGGCCTGCCGGAGTTCCCCGAAGGGGACGGCGAGACGGGCCTCGGGGAAGCCGGTCCGCAGCACCGTGACCACGGCGCGCAGTTCGAGCCGGGCGAGTGGGGCGCCGATACAGAAGTGCGGGCCGGCGCCGAAGGTCAGGCCGGGTCCGGGGGAGCGGGCGGGGTCGGTGTTGATGCCCAGGATGTCGACGAGCACGGGGGCGCGGGCGGGGAGCCGTATCCCGGCGAGTGACAGCTCGGTGGTGGTGAAGCGCCAGAGGGTGAACGGGGCCGGCGGGTGCTGCCTCAGCGTCTCGTCGACCAGTGCGTCCCTTCCCCCTTCGTCCGAAGGGGCGGGGCGGGGACCGTCCGCGAGGGCGCGGGCGATCAGGGTGCCGAGGGCGGCGTCGGTGGTGAGTTGTCCGGCGAAGATCAACGCGAACAGGTGGTACCGGAGTTGGTCGCGGGTGGTGTGCGCGGGGGCCCGGTCGCGCAGCTCGGCGGCGAGTCCCCGGCCGTCGTCGCCGAGCCCGGAGGCGGCGAGCGCGGTGAGTGCGTCGATCGCCCTTTTCTGCTCGCCGGGTTGGTTGCCGAGCATCCGCCGGCAGGCATCGGCGGCCCGGTCGACCTCGCCGAGCGGGATGCCGAGCAGGTCGAGCAGGACGGTGAGCGGATAACGGGTGGTGAAAGCGGCCATCAGATCGACCACCGTGCGCTCGGCGGCGAGTTCGGTGAGCAGCTCCCGGGCGATCGCATGGACCCGGTCGGACTGCGCGCGGATCCGCTTGGCGTTGAGGAGCGGAGCATGGGCGCGTCGCAGTGCGGCGTGCTCGGGGCCGTCGAGGGTCGTGAGGGAGGGCTGCTCGGCGGCGGTCGGTTCCAGTCCGGCGGTGCGCCGGTCCCAGCCGGGAGGCGCGCACGCCGGGTCCTTGACGATCCGGGGGTCCGCGAGCACCTCGCGTGCCAGGGCGTCGTCGGTCACGATCCATGCCGGTCCGCCGGCCGGGGCGTCGACTTGGACGAGGGGACCGGCGGCACGCAGGGCGGCGTGCACCGGATCGGGCACGGTGAGGCCGCGGACGGTCGCGGCGAACGGGTCGATGCCGTCGAGGCGGGGAGCGTTCAGCATCAGGGCTCCATGGGTTGGTGGGGGCCGGGACGAGACGAGCGAGCGCGGTGACCACCGCGAAAAGGCAGCGCCTCAGGCGCGGCGGCGAGCGACCGGGCCATCGGCGGGTCGAAGCAGCAGAAACAGGTCAGGTCCCCGCTGCGCCGCCACGCCGAAGTGACTCCATGAGAGACAGCCCATGAGAAGGAACCTCCACGAGAAGGAACCTCCACGAGAAGGAACCTCCATGAGAAAGAATCTCCATGGTGAAGTAATTCCATGAGGAAGCTATGCTCACCGATGACCGATTGTCAACGCATGCGTCACCGACGGGACCGTCGGTGACGCAGGGAAGAGGGAGGCCCCCGTGGAGGAGCCGGTGCCCGGTGGTGTCGCTGCGCAGCGCGAGCGGCTGGCGGAAGGGCTCAGGGCCTATGGAGCGAGCTTCACCGAACTGGGCCGCCGCTTCGCCGCTCAGCTGGGCGTGCACTCCACCGACGCCTTCGCCCTGCTGGAGATCGCCACCGCCGAAGAACGGGGTGCCCCGCTGTCCCCGGCCCTGCTCAGCAGGCGTATCTCGCTGTCCTCGGGGGCCATGACCGCGCTGCTCAACCGCCTCGAACGCGCCGGATACGTCACCCGCACCCGCGAACACGCGGATCGCCGGATCGTCACCCTGCGCAGCAGTCCGCAGGTCACCGAGCTCGCCGACGCGTTCTTCGGCCCCGTCAACGCGCGCCAGGACGCCGTCCTGTCCCGGTACCCGTCCGAGCTGCTGGAACAGTTCGAGGCCGTCCTGCATCAACTGCACTCCGCCATGGACGTCCGGCCCACGTCACCGGACGGGGAGGCGTGACGGGCGATTGCCTGCCGCCGGTCCTGGGTGCCTTCCTGCCTCCGGACATGCGCGTGGCCGCGACCCCAGGGGTCGCGGCCACGATGGTGCGGGGCGTTGCTGCGGCTCAGGGCCGGGGTGCCGCCTCAGGCGTGTGAATAGGCCACCAGGGAGATCCCCACGTAGTGCACGACGAAGGCCGCCAGCGTGAACGAGTGGAAGACCTCGTGGAAGCCGAACCACTGCGGTGAGGGGTTGGGGCGCTTCATCCCGTAGATCACTCCGCCCGCGCTGTAGAGCAGCCCGCCGACGATGACGAGCACCAGGACGGCGACGCCGCCGGTGCGCAGGAAGTCGGGCAGGAAGAAGACCGCGGCCCAGCCCATGGCGATGTAGCAGGGGGTGTAGAGCCAGCGGGGGGCGCCGACCCAGAAGACCCGGAAGGCGATGCCGGCGAGGGCGGCCCCCCAGACCGCCCAGAGCAGCGCCTGGCCGCGGGACCCGGGCATGAGCAGCATCGTCAGCGGCGTATAGGTGCCCGCGATTATCAGGAAGATGTTCGCGTGGTCGAGCCGGCGCAGGACCCCGTCGGCCCGCGGGCCCCAATTGCCCCGGTGGTAAAGGGCACTGACCCCGAAGAGCAGGCAGGCGGTCAGGGTGTAGATGGCGCAGGCCAGACGGCCTCGGGGGCTGTCGGCGAGGGCGGTGAGTATGACGCCGGAGAGGAGGACGGCGGGGAACATTCCGGCATGGAGCCAGCCGCGCAGTTTGGGCTTGAGTGGCGCGGCCGCGGCGGCGACCGCCGCCATCGCGGGCGGCGCGGAGGAGGGCTTGCTCTCGGCGGCGTCGGGCGCGGAAGTCATGGCGCAATGCTACCTACGCAACCGTAAGTTACCGATTCGTGCCGAAGTGGTGACGGTCACGAAAGCGCCCTCTGGACAGAACTCTATCCGGGCCGGATGATCATATGAGTGCGGTCGGCACCGGATGAGCGGTCACGAAGCATCCGGGTCGCGGCCCCCAAGGGGCGACAAACAAAAGAAGCGGATTGTCCGGCAAGCCGGGTATACATCCGTCCACACCCTCATCTAGGAGCGATCGTGGCGCGCGACAACGCGGCTCCCACCCCCAAGCCCATCCCGACCCGTCACCAGGAGCTCACCTCCTGGGTCGACGAGATCGCGGCGATCACCCAGCCCGACCGGGTCGTCTGGTGTGACGGCTCGGAGGCGGAGTACGAGCGTCTGTGCGAGGAGCTCGTCGACAAGGGCACGTTCAAGAAGCTCGACCCGATCAAGCGACCGAACTCGTACTACGCGGCCTCCGACCCCTCGGACGTGGCGCGGGTCGAGGACCGCACCTTCATCTGCTCCGAGAAGGAGGAGGACGCCGGCCCGACGAACCACTGGAAGGCACCCGCCGAGATGCGGGAGATCTTCGCAGGTGAGAAGGGTATTTTCCGCGGTTCGATGCGCGGCCGGACGATGTACGTCGTCCCGTTCTGCATGGGCCCGCTCGGCTCCTCGCTCTCCGCGATCGGTGTGGAAATCACCGACTCCGCCTATGTCGCGGTCTCCATGCGCACCATGACGCGCATGGGGCAGCCGGTGCTCGACGAGCTCGGCGAGGACGGCTTCTTCGTCAAGGCGGTGCACACCCTCGGTGCCCCGCTGGCCGAGGGCGAGGCCGACGTGCCGTGGCCGTGCAACTCCACCAAGTACATCTCGCACTTCCCCGAGGACCGCGAGATCTGGTCCTACGGCTCGGGCTACGGCGGCAACGCCCTGCTCGGCAAGAAGTGCTACGCGCTGCGTATCGCCTCCGTCATGGCGCGTGACGAGGGTTGGCTCGCCGAGCACATGCTGATCCTCAAGCTCACCCCGCCGCAGGGCGAGCCCAAGTACGTCGCCGCCGCCTTCCCGTCCGCCTGCGGCAAGACCAACCTCGCGATGCTGGAGCCCACGATCTCCGGCTGGACCGTCGAGACCATCGGCGACGACATCGCCTGGATGCGCTTCGGCGAGGACGGCCGCCTCTACGCGATCAACCCCGAGGCCGGATTCTTCGGCGTCGCGCCCGGCACCGGCGAGCACACCAACGCCAACGCCATGAAGACGATGTGGGGCAACTCCGTCTTCACCAACGTCGCGCTGACGGATGACGGCGACGTGTGGTGGGAGGGCATGACCGAGGAGAAGCCCGCGCACCTGACCGACTGGAAGGGCAACGACTGGACGCCGGAGTCCGAGACCCCGGCGGCCCACCCCAACGCCCGCTTCACCGTCCCGGCCGGCCAGTGCCCGATCATCGCGCCCGAGTGGGAGGACCCCAAGGGCGTGCCGATCTCGGCGATCCTCTTCGGTGGCCGTCGCGCCAGCGCCGTGCCGCTGGTGACCGAGTCGCTGACCTGGCAGCACGGCGTCTTCCTCGGCGCCAACGTCGCCAGCGAGAAGACCGCGGCGGCCGAGGGCAAGGTCGGCGAGCTGCGCCGCGACCCGTTCGCCATGCTGCCGTTCTGCGGTTACAACATGGGCGACTACATGGGGCATTGGGTCAAGGTCGGTGCCGACAAGGACCAGGCCAAGCTGCCGAAGATCTACTACGTCAACTGGTTCCGCAAGGACGACAAGGGCCGCTTCGTGTGGCCGGGCTTCGGCGAGAACGGCCGGGTGCTCAAGTGGATCGTCGAGCGGCTGGACGGCAAGGCCGAGGGCGTCGAGACGCCCATCGGTGTGCTGCCGGCGAAGGGCTCGCTCGACACCGAGGGCCTGGACCTGTCCGACGCCGAGCTCGACTTCCTGCTCACCGTCGACAAGGACGTGTGGCGCGAGGAGGCGGCGCTGATCCCCGAGCACCTCAACACCTTCGGTGACCACACGCCGAAGGAGCTGTGGGACGAGTACCGCGCACTGGTCCAGCGGCTCGGCTAGTCACCGCTGCGCACACCGCCAGGCCGGGGCCCCGCACGTACGGTGCGGGGCCCCGGCTCGTTTGCGGGGCTTCGGCGCCCCGCCGGCGTCCTGCTCCAGCGTTCTCATCCTTGAACAGAGTTCGGACTCTTGACCCTGTGTGGGGTGCCGGTCGAGGCTGAGGGTCATGACCCTCACCACTGATCGCATCGTGACCGTCAGCGTCTCCTTCGTCCGGCTCCCGTTGCCCGAGCCGGTCAGTGACGCCAAGGTGCTCACGGGCCGGCAGAAACCGCTCGTCGAGGTCGCGTTGGTCTTCGCGCGGATCGTCACCGAGGCCGGGCTGACGGGGCTGGGTTTCGGGTATGCGAAGCGGGCGGGCGGTCCCGGGCTGTATGCGCACGCCCGCGAGATAGCGCCGGAGCTGATCGGCGAGGACCCCAGCGACATCGGGCGGCTCTGGCGGAAGCTGGTCTGGGCCGGCGCCTCGATGGGCCGCAGCGGGCTGGCCGTTCAGGCCGTCGCCGCCTTCGACATCGCCCTGTGGGACCTCAAGGCGCGGCGCGCGGGCCTGCCGCTCGCCAAGCTCCTCGGTGCCCACCGCTCCGCCGTGCCCTGCTACAACACCTCCGGCGGCTTTCTCTCCCTGCCCGTCGAACAGGTCCTGGAGAACGCCGATACGGCGCTGGCGCGGGGCATCGGCGGCATCAAGATCAAGGTGGGGCAGCCCGACCCGGCGGCCGACCTCCGGCGCGTCGAGACGGTACGCGGTCACCTCGGCGACGGCGTCCCGATGATGGTGGACGCCAATCAGCAGTGGGACCGGGCCACCGCCCAGCGGATCGGGCGGACCCTGGAACAGTTCCAACTGGCCTGGATCGAGGAGCCGTTGGATGCGTACGACGCCGAGGGGCATGCCGCGCTGGCGGCGTCGCTCGATACCCCGGTGGCCACCGGCGAGATGCTCACCGGCGCCGAGGAGCACACCCGGCTGATCGAGGCGGGCGCCGCGGACTTCGTCCAGCCGGACGCACCGCGGGTCGGTGGGATCACCCCGTTCCTGCGGGTGATGGCGCTCGCGGACCACAAGGGGCTGAGCCTGGCGCCGCACTTCGTGATGGAGGTCCATCTGCATCTGGCCGCGGCCTACCCGGGGACCGCCTGGGTCGAGCACTTCGACTGGCTGGAGCCGCTGTTCCAGGAGCGGCTGGAGCTGCGCGACGGCCGGATGTGCGTACCGGACCGGCCGGGGCTGGGCCTCTCGCTGAGTGACCGGGCGATGGCCTGGACCGTGGAACGGTGCGAGGCGTCGGCCGGTTGAAGAAGGTCCGGCCGGGATGGGCCGGTGGAGTGACGCCGGGACCGGGTGCGGGGGCGGCCGAGGGGGCACGGGCCCGTCCTGGGCCCGCGGTTCACGCCGCGGACCGTCCGTCCCGCCCGCGGCTCACGCCGTGGCGAGGTCCCGGTCCCGCAGCGGTGCGGCATGGGCCTCCATGCGCTCCGCCGTCAGCGCCATCGCCGCGGCATCGCCACGGGACGTGGCGACCGCCAGGGCGTTGCCCGCGAGGGTGTGGGCGCGCTGGTGAAGGGCCTCGGTCCGGGACGGGCTGCTGTCGTCGGAGGGCTCGGCACGCAGCGGGTAGTGGCCACCGTTCAGCCGCGCGACCTGCTCGGCGATGCGCTCGGCCGCGGCGGCCAGCGCGGCACCGTCCGACGCGGCACCGTCCGGGGTGCCGCCGGCGTCCCGGACGGCCCGTGCGTGCAGCTCGTCGGTGACGGTGAGCAGCGCGGTCAGCTGTCCGGCGAGCCGGATGTCCAGCTCCTCCTCGCGGGAGCGGTGCGGAACCTCCGGGGCGGCGGCCATGGTGTGGACCGACTTGGTGCGGATCGGTTCGTACATGGGACGGCCTCCTGAAGACGTCTAGGAGGCCATCCTAGCTTAGACACTGTCTAAAGTTGTGGACTGTATAGAAATCGCTCCGGCTCAGTACTGTCCGTAACCGTCGAGGAAGGAGCCGATGCGGGTGACGGCATCCGTCAGGTCGTCCTTGCTGGGCAGGGTGACCAGGCGGAAGTGATCCGGCTCCGGCCAGTTGAAGCCGGTGCCGTGGACGATCATGATCTTCTCGGCGCGCAGCAGATCGAGCACCATCTGCCGGTCGTCCTTGACCTTGTAGACGTGGGGGTCCAGCCGGGGGAAGGCGTACAGCGCGCCCTTCGGCTTGACGCAGCTGACGCCGGGGATCTGCGTCAGCAGCTCGTACGCCGTGTCGCGCTGCTCCAGCAGCCGGCCGCCGGGCAGCACCAGCTCGTTGATCGACTGACGGCCGCCGAGGGCGGTGGCCACCGCGTGCTGGGCCGGCATATTGGCGCACAGCCGCATGTTGGCGAGGATCGTCAGCCCCTCGATGTACGAGGAGGCGTGCGCCTTCGGGCCGCAGACCGCCATCCAGCCGCTGCGGTAGCCCGCCACCCGGTACGACTTCGACAGCCCGTTGAAGGTCAGGGTCAGCAGGTCGGGGGCGAGCGAGGCGAACGGGGTGTGGGTGACGCCGTCGTAAAGGATCTTGTCGTAGATCTCGTCGGCGCAGACGATGAGGTTGTGCCTGCGGGCTATCTCCGCGATGCCGCGCAGCAGCTCGTCGTCATATACGGCACCCGTGGGGTTGTTGGGGTTGATGACGACGATGGCCTTGGTGCGGTCGGTGACCTTGCGCTCGATGTCGGCGAGGTCCGGCATCCAGTCGGCCTGCTCGTCGCAGCGGTAGTGCACGGCCGTGCCGCCGGAGAGGGAGACGGACGCCGTCCACAGCGGGTAGTCCGGGGCCGGTACCAGCACCTCGTCGCCGTCGTCCAGCAGCGCCTGCATCGACATCTGGATCAGCTCGGAGACGCCGTTGCCGAGGTAGATGTCGTCGACGGAGAGGTCGATGCCCTTGGTCTGGTAGTGCTGCATCACCGCGCGGCGGGCGGAGAGCAGGCCCTTGGCGTCGCCGTAGCCGTGTGCCGTGCCGACGGACCGGAGGATGTCCTCCAGGATCTCGGGCGGGCACTCGAAGCCGAACGCCGCCGGGTTGCCGGTGTTGAGCTTGAGGATGCGGTGACCCGCCGCCTCCAGCCGCATGGCCTCCTCGAGCACCGGGCCACGGATTTCGTAGCAGACGTTGGCGAGCTTCGTTGACTGGATCACCTGCATGTCCGCCACCTTACGGCCGCGTAACGGCACCCGCCCGGTGTTTTTCCCCACGTTGGTCAGCGGACGGTGTGGGGTGTGTCACGCGTAGTGACGCTCTGTGGCCGGTCGTCGCGGTGCCGCTCCCGGGGGCACTGCTGATTCCGCGGCGCCCGGTGATTCCGCGGAGTGCCGGGCGGGCGGGAGCGCGGCTCGGTACGCTCCGGGCGCATGTCCACCTCGGCGCCCTTACCCCCGCCCGTCTCGCCGTTCTCCGGTACGCCCGCCCCCTCGCCGCGCGGCCCCTTCGTGCTGCTCAACGACGAACCGGTGGCCGAGTCCGGCGCGGATCTGCTCGGCGTCGGCCGGGCCGCCCGCCAGCTGGCCGGGCTGCTGGTCGCCTCCCGCGCCTCCACCCCGTTCACGCTCGCCGTCGACGCCGGCTGGGGGATGGGCAAGAGCAGCTTGATGCGGCTGGTCGACGCGGAGCTGGCACACGCCCCCGAGGTGCACACCGTCTGGTACAACGCCTGGACCTCCCAGGGCGCCGATGCGCTGGAGGGGCTGATCAAGTCCGTCCTGATGCGGTTCGACCGGCGGGTGCTGCGGCGGGCGCTGCAACGGATCTCCGAGCGGCGTGCGCTGCTGCGGGCCGTCCGCGCGGTGACGACGGTCGCCGCCGGGCCGCTCGGGGCGGCCGGACTGGTCGACGAGCTGTGGAAGACCCTGTCCGTCAACTCCCAGGCCCGCAACGAGATGCGCGGTGCGATCGGCGAACTGGTGCAGGAGTGGTCGCAGACCGATGACTTCCGGCCGCGCCGGCTGCTGGTCGTCTTCATCGACGACCTCGACCGCTGTCCGGAGGAGACGGTGCTCGCGGTCTGTGAGGCGGTGAAGGTCTATCTGGACGTGCCGGGCCTGGAGTTCGTCATCGGGTGCGACCGGTCGGCGCTGGCGCCCAACGGGCTGTTACGCGATCTGTCCCCCGCCGCCTCGGCGTTCATGGAGAAGATCTTCCAGACGAGCTACCGCATTCCGGTGGCGGACCAGCAGGGCGTGCGGGCGTACATCGACTGGTGCGCCCGGACCGTCGGGATCGATCAGCTCCTGGACGAGCGGCTGACCACGATGCTCGCGGAGCGCTCGGCCCGTAACCCCCGCCGCATCAAGCGCCTGGTGAACGGCTTCGTGCTGGAGGCGACGCTCAATCCGATGTGGGACGACTTCGCGCCCGAGGCGGTGGTCAGGACGTTGCTGCTCCAGTACTTCTACCCCGACTTCTACCGGATGGTGGCCGGGGCCGCCGGGTCCGGCGCGGGCGATGTGATCGCCGAGTTCCGTACCTACCGGGAGGTGCGCCGCCTGCTGCGGACGCCCGACCCGATCCCCGTGGCGGAGCTGTCGACGGTGACCCGCTTCCTGCGGGAGCACGACCTGCCGGAACAGGACGCGGACGGCCGGGACGCGATGCTGAGCCGGCTGGAGCGCCAACTGCCCAGCGGCTTCCCGGAGATGGTGCGCGACCAGGAGTTCACCTCGCTGATCGACGGCTTGGTGGCGCTGCCCCGGTCCGAGGAGCTGCTGCGGCGCTTGCGCGAGGGGGCCGAGCTCCCGGCCGCTGTGGAGCCGGAGCCCGCCGCGTACGTCCAGTCGCTCCCGCCTCGGGCGCAGCCGCCGGCGGGGGCGTACGGGGCGATGCCGGCGGGGGCGTACGGGGCGATGCCGGCGGGGGCGTACGGTGCGATGCCGGCGGGCCGGGCGGCGACGCCCCGCGCGGACGTCGCGCCGCTGCGGTATGTGCGCATCCTCTGGGTGGACGACCACCCGCGGAACAACGAGTCCCTGGTCAACGCCTTCCGGGCGGCGGGTGCGGTGGTGCGGATCGCCGAGGATTCCGCAGCCGCCGACGCCGCCCTCGCCGTCGAGCGGCCGACGCTGATCGTCTCCGACATCGAGCGGGACGGCAATCCACGGGAGGGCCTGGAGCACCTGGCACGCCTGCGGCGCGACGGCCGCTACGACGGCCCGTTCGTCTTCTACGCGGGCCGTGTCACCCCGGAACGTTCGGCGGTGGCCGAGGAGTTGGGGGCGCATCTGACGAGCAGCGGACCCGAGATCGAGCTGCTGGTCCTGCGCGCGGCCGAGGCGGAACGGCCCCTTCCCTGACCCGGGCCGGGGCAGGGGGCACGTCTACCCCCGGCCCGCCGCCGTCCGCCGTACCGCCCGCCCCGCCAGGACATCCGTCCGCCGGCCGTCCGCCATCACGAACCGGCCGTCGATCAGGACGTGCGGAATGCCGGCGGGCAGGGTGCGCGGGGCGTCGAAGGTGGACCCGGCGGCGACCGTTCCGGGGTCGAAGAGGACCAGGTCGGCGCGGTAGCCCTCCCGGACGAGACCGCGGTCGGGGAGCCGCAGGCGGGCGGCCGGGCGGCCGGTCAGATGGGCGACGCACTCCTCCAGCGACAGCACCCCCAGCTCGCGGACGTACCGGCCGAGGTACTGGGGGAAGGTGCCGTACGCGCGCGGATGCGGCTTGTGGCCCTGGAGGATGCCGTCGCTGCCGCCGGTGTGCACCCGGTGGCGCATGATCCGGCGGACGTTGTCCTCGTGGCCGACGTGCTGGAGGATCGTCGAGCCCAGGCGGTCCTCGATCAGCAGACGCCGGGCGGTCGCCCACGGCTCCTCGCCGCGCTCCGCCGCGCTGCCGGCGAGCGTCTTGCCGACGTAGCCGTCCAGAGCGGGGTCCGCGACACCGGAGATCTCGATGGTGTCCCATTCGATGGGCACGCCGTGACAGCCGTCCGCGCCCTCCACCTCCATGACCCGGCGGATCCGCTCGGCCGTCGCGTCGTCCCGGAGGCGGTCCAGGATCGCCGCCGGGCCGCCCTCGCTCGCCCAGCTCGGCAGCATCGCGACCAGGGTCGTACAGCCGGGGGTGTAGGGGTAGGTGTCGAGAGTGATGTCCGCGCCGGCGTCCAGCGCGCCGTCCAGGAGCGTGAGCAGCTCGGGCGCGCGGCCCTTGTTGACGCCGAAGTTCATGGTGGCGTGCGCCAGATGCAGCGCACAGCCGGCCTCACGGGTGAGGGCCACCATCTCCTCGTACGCCTGGAGGGCGCCCGCCCCGTAGGAGCGGTGGTGCGGGCAGTAGTAGCCGTCGTAGCGGGCCACCACCCGGCACAGTTCGGTCAGTTCCGCGTCGGAGGCGTACATGCCGGGGGTGTAGGTCAGGCCGGAGGAAAGCCCCACCGCGCCCTGTTCCAGGCCCTCGGCGACCAGTTGCTTCATCCGCGTCAGCTCGTCGGGGGTGGCGGGACGGTCGTCCCAGCCGAGGGCGAGCATCCGGACGGTGCCCTGCGGGATGAGGTAGGCGGCGTTGACGGCGATGCCGTTGCCGTCGAAGCCGTGGTCGAGGCGGTCGAGGTAGCCGCCCACCGTGCGCCAGCTGAAGTCGACCGAGGTGTCGCCGGGGCCGCCGCCGTTCCAGCCGGTGATCTGGGTCCGGACCTCGGCGAGGGTCCGGTCGTCGACGGGCGCGTACGACAGGCCGTCCTGGCCGAGGACTTCGAGGGTCACGCCCTGGGCGGCCTTCGCCTCGTGCGCGGGGTCACGCAGCAGCGCGAGGTCGCTGTGCGCATGCATATCGATGAAGCCGGGGGAGAGGGCGAGGCCGTGGCCGTCCACCACGCGGGCGGCGCCCGGCCGCGGGCCGCCGTCCGTCTCGCGGTGGATCCCGGCGATCCGGCCGTCGGCCAGGGCGACATCGGCGCGGTAGGACGGACCGCCGGACCCGTCGATGACGCGTACGTCGCGGAGCACGGTGTCCATGGCGGGGACTGCCTTTCTCGGTGCCTGGGCCGATGTGCCGCGGCCCCTCGGGAGGGGGACCAGGAGCCGTGGGGCCTTCGGTCCTCGGTGCCCCGGCCACGGGGCGGGGGGCCGGCGGTGCGCGCCGCGGGGGATCGGCACGCACCGCCGGGGTCGGGAGGGGGCGGGCAGGTCCTTGCCCCCTGGTCTGGAAGAAGGTGCGGATGGTCTAGAAGAAGGTGCGGATGAAATCGGTGACCGTGCCGTCCTGTTCGACCAGCGGGATCAGCTGCCACTTGTCGAAGGACGTGCACGGGTGCGACAGGCCCAGCCCGACCCAGTCACCGACCTCCAGGTCGCCGGCGCGCTCGGTGGAGACCCAGGCGTGCTGGTCGGACAGGCCGGTGACGGTGACCCCGTCCGCCGGGCGCAGGGTGCCGTCCCGGCCGGACCGTACGACCTGGGCCTCCGGCAGATGGAGGTCGTAGGCGGCGTCGCGCTTGCCCGCGTTGAGGAACGCCTGCTCGGGGGTGGGGCGGGAGACGACCTGCGCCCACAGGCGGAAGGCGGGCTGCAGGGCGCCCTCCTCCGGGACGCGGTTGAAGGGGGTGAGCTTGCGGTACTGGCCGTCGTCGTGCGAGACATACGCGCCCGAGCGCAGCAGTTTGAGGACCGGCGCGGACAGCTCGGGGATCTCGGCGAAGACATCGGCGACCGCGTCGAACCAGGCGCTGCCGCCGGCGCTGATGACGATCCGGTCGAGGTCGGTGAACCGGCCCGCCTTGTCGAACTGCACGGCCAGGGCGACCAGTCGGCGCAGCCAGGCGGTCACCCGCTCGGGGGTGGCGTCGGGCACCTCGCCCTCGTAGCCGGCGACGCCGACCAGGCGGAGGGTGTCCACCCCCGCGATGGCATCGGCGAGTTCGAGGCATTCGGCCTCGGTACGCACGCCGGTACGGGCGCCCTCGCCGGCGCCGAGCTCGACGACGACATCCACGGGGCGGGTGGCGCCGGCCTCGCGCAGTGCGGTGTCCATCAGCTCGATGCCGCGCAGCGAGTCGACGTAGCACATGAAGCGGAAGTCGGGGTCGGCGGCGAGCTCGGCGGCGAGCCAGCGCAGCGCGGCCGCGTCCACGACCTCGTTGGCCAGGAAGATCCGCTCGATGCCGTAAGTGCGGTAGACGCGGGCCTGGTGGGGGACGGCGGCGGTGATGCCCCAGGCGCCGTGCTCCAGCTGGCGGGCGAAGAGCTGCGGAGCCATGCAGGTCTTGCCGTGCGGGGCGAAGGCCAGACCGTGCCGGGTGGCGTAGGTCTCCATGAGGGCCAGGTTGTGTGCGACCGACTCGGCGGAGAGGGCGAGGACGGGGGTGGTGAACCCATCGCTGAAGAGGTTGCGGCGCTCGGCGGCCAGTTGGCCGACGGTGCGGCCCTCGGCGTCCGGGGGGAGTGCCTTGAAGCGGTGGTCGACCCGCTCGTCCGCGAGTCCCTCGAGTCCCTGCGCGAGCCGTTCGCCGGCCATGGGGCCTCCTCAAAGATCCTTGTTGCACTCTCTGCAACACTCATTGCGCATATCGCTTACGGCTGTCTAACATCCGAGCCATCGCCCGGTCAATGGTGAGGAGCGCGGCGGGCAACGGCCGGAACGCCGTGCGGCCCACGGCCGGAACCCGGCCGCGGCCCGCGGCCGTCACCCGGCTGCGGCACACCTCCCGGGCATGCACCACAGCGAAGGAGCGAAACCGATCGTGACCAGGTCCTCGAACGCCGGCGACACCCCCGCCCCGGACGGCTCACCCGTCCCGGACGTCGACGTCGTCTGTCTCGGCGAGTCCATGGTCACCTTCCTGCCGACCCGGCCCGGACGGCTCGCCGACGTACCGTCATTCGACCGCGCCATCGGCGGCGCCGAATCCAACGTCGCCTGCACCCTCGCCCGCACCGGCCACACCGCGCGCTGGATCTCCCGGGTCGGCACCGACGGCTTCGGCGACCACCTCCTGGCCGCCATCGCCGACTGCGGCGTCGACACCCGCCATGTCCGGCGTGACCCGCTGCGCCCCACCGGCATCTACTTCCGCACCGCGGGGGACCGCGCCACCGACACCCACGAGGTCGCCTACTACCGCGCCGGTTCCGCCGCCTCCGCCATGACGGCGGCGGACATGGACCCGGCGGCGATCCGCTCCGGCCGGATCCTGCACCTGTCCGGCATCACGGCGGCGCTGTCCAAGGGCTGCCTCGGCCTGATGCGTGAGCTGACCGCCCGCCGCCCGGGGCGCCCGCTCCTCTCGTTCGACGTCAACTACCGGCCGGGCCTGTGGCGCGAACCGGCGCAGGCACGGGCCCTGCTCGAACTGGCGCGAGGCGCGGACATCGTCTTCGTGGGCGACGACGAGGCCCGGGACGCCTGGGGCCTGCACGGGGCACGGGCCATCGGCGCAGCGCTGCCGGAACCGGACATCCTGGTCGTCAAGCAGGGTGGGGGCGGAGCCACCGTGTTCCAGCGCACCGGAATGACGGACCGCCGCTGCGATGACGCCGCCGCGTCCACCGCCACCTTCGTCCCCTCCCTGAACGTCGACCTCGTGGCGGCCACCGGAGCCGGCGACGCCTTCGCCGCCGGATTCCTCTCCGCCACCCTGCGCGGTCTCCCCGTCCGCACCCGCATCCGCCACGGCCACCTGTGGGCGGCCGCCGCCCTCACCGTCCCCGGCGATCTCGCGACCCCGCCGGACCGCGCGCACGCCGACCGCCTGGCGGATCTCGACGACGAGGCCTGGGGGAGACTGCACCTCGGCCCGGGCTGGACCGCAGCCGACGCATCCGGCCGCAGGGCCGACGAGGAGGTACGTACGCGGTGAACGAGCGAAGCGTGGGGGTCCCCCCTGCCGAAGGCCGGGGGAGAACCATCGAGAGGTGCGCCCCTGGCGACGACAGGGCCGGACGAAGCGAGGTTGCGGCATGAGCGAGCGGAGCGAGCGGGTCATCGGACGGTGCGTGCTGAGCGAATGCGAAGCCTCGCGGAGCGAGGTTTCGGCATGAGCCAGACCGTCGACCGCGCGCTGAGCATCCTGCCGCTGCTCGCCGAGGGACCCGCCGACCTGGGACAGGTCGCCGACCGGCTCGGCGTGCACAAGTCCACGGCCCTGCGGCTGCTGCGCACCCTCCACGAACACGGCCTCGTCTACCGCCAGTCCGACCAGCGCTACCGCCTCGGCGCCCGCCTCTTCGCCCTCGCCCAGCAGGCCGTCGAGAACCTCGACGTCCGCGAGATCGCCCACCCCCACCTCCTCGCCCTCAACGAGAAGTGCGGACACACCGTCCACCTCGCGGTCCACGAGGAGAACGAGGTCCTCTACATCGACAAGGTCGAGAGCCGCTACCCGGTCCGGATGTACTCCCGGATCGGCAAGCCCGTCGCGATCACCGTCGCCGCGGTCGCCAAGCTGCTCCTCGCCGACCTGCCCGAACCCGAGCGCCGCGCCCTCGCGGAGAAGCTCGACTACCCCCTCTACACGTCCCGTTCGACCCCGCACGCCACGGCGTTCCTCGCCGAACTGGCCAAGGTCCGCGAACAGGGCTGGGCCACCGACCTCGGTGGCCACGAGGAGTCCATCAACTGCGTCGCGGCCCCCATCCGCGGCGCGGACGGGCGCCTGGTCGCCGCCATGTCGGTCTCCGCGCCGAATGTCGTCGTCACCGCCGAGGAACTCCTCACACTGCTCCCGCTGGTACGCCGCACCGCCGACACCATCAGCCGGGAGTACTCCGGAACCGCAATTCCCCAGTAACCACTGGTCCCGTACAGGAAGCCTGAACACCATGACCGAGAAGATCGCGCTCACCCCGGCCACCCACACCACCCCGCCCGCGAAGTTCTCCCACGGCGTCAAGAAGGGCAACATCCTTCAGGTCGCCGGCCAGGTCGGCTTCCTCCCCGCCGTCGAGGGCCAGGCCCCCACCCCGGCCGGCCCCACCCTGCGCGAGCAGACCCTCCAGACGTTCGCCAACGTCCAGGCCATCCTCGAAGAGGGCGGCGCGAGCTGGGACGACGTCATGATGATGCGCGTCTACCTCACCGACGTGGATCACTTCGCCGAGATGAACGAGATCTACAACGCCTACTTCGAGGAGCAGGGCCTCAAGGAGGCACCCTCCGCCCGTACGACCGTCTACGTCGGTCTGCCCAAGGGCCTGCTCATCGAGATCGACGCCCTCGCGGTCCTGAGCTGAGGCACAAGAACCCTTGCCCCGCCTGCCGTTAGCGCCACCCCGAGCGCACTGTTCGCCGCACGGCACGGCGCCCCGTACCGACGGGGCGCCGTGCCGCGGACCCCCCTGCCTGGAGATGCCTTCCAGGGGACACCCCCCGGACCCCCCGGGAACCGCCCCTGCCTGACAACGGAGTCACCCCATGTTCCTCGCCGCCACGCCCGCCACCCCGCCACCACCACCCCACACCGGTGGACTGCTCGCCCTGATACCGGGCACCGCGGGACTTCTGACGGTCGCCGCCCTGGGCATCGCCCTGCTCCTCGTCCTGATCATCAAGGTCCGGCTACAGCCGTTCGTGGCGCTGCTGACCGTCTCCATCGCGGTGGGCCTGGCCGCCGGGCTCTCCGTCACCGAACTCTTCGGCACGGTCCAGAAATCCGACGCCGTCTCGATGATCGAGACCGGTATGGGCGGCATCCTCGGGCACGTCGCCATCATCATCGGCCTGGGCACCATGCTCGGCGCGATCCTCGAAGTCTCCGGCGGCGCCGAGGTGTTGAGCTCCCGGCTGCTCCGCCTCTTCGGCGAGAAGCGCGAACCGCTCGCCATGGGCCTGACCGGACTGATCTTCGGCATCCCGGTCTTCTTCGACGTCGGCATCTTCGTCCTGGCGCCGATCGTCTACGCGGCGGCCAAGCGCAGCGGCAAGTCGATCCTGCTCTACTGCATGCCACTCCTCGCGGGCCTGTCCATGACCCACGCCTTCCTGCCGCCGCACCCCGGCCCGGTCGCCGCCGCCGGTCTGTTCAAGGTCGACCTCGGCTGGGTCATCCTCATGGGCATCCTCTGCGGTATCCCGGCGGTGCTCGCCGCCTGGGGCTACGCGGCCTGGATCGGCAGGCGCCTCTTCGTCCCCGTCCCGCAGGACATGGTCGAGGCGGCGGACGAAGCCAAGGCCGCGGTCACCGCGGAGAAGGCCGCGGCCGGCGTCAAGCGCGACGAGGCGCCGGTCCCCCTGGGCACCGTCCTCACCATCATCGGCACCCCGCTGCTCCTCATCCTCCTGGCGACCTTCTCCTCCATCGCCATGGCCCCCTCGGCCGGCCGCTCGGTGATCGAGTTCTTCGGCCACCCCTTCGTCGCCCTGACGATCGCCCTGCTGATGTCGTACTACCTGCTGGGCATCCGCCGCGGCTGGTCCCGCAAGTCCCTGGAGACCGTCTCCACCGCCTCGCTCAAGCCCGTCGGCAACATCATCCTGGTCGTCGGCGCCGGCGGGATCTTCGGCGCCGTCCTCAAGGGCAGCGGTGTGGCCACCGCCCTCTCCGACACCTTCCACAACGTCGGCCTCCCGGTCATCGTCCTCGCCTACCTCCTCTCCCTCGTCCTGCGCGTCGCCCAGGGCTCGGCCACGGTCGCCATCGTCACCACGGCCGGCATCGTCGTCCCCCTCGTCGAGGGCCAGGGCATGTCACAGGCCCACCTGGCGCTGATCATCATGGCGATCTCGGCGGGGTCGATCTTCGCTTCGCATGTGAACGACGGGGGGTTCTGGATGGTGAGCAAGTACTTCGGCATCTCGGAGCGGGACACCCTGAAGTCCTGGACCGTCCTGGAATCGGTGCTCTCGGTCGCCGGGTTCGCGGTGGCGGCACTGGTGAGCCTGGCCGTGTAGCCGCTGGTGGCGGGCTTCCCGCCACCGTCTCCGTACGTATGCCGATGGGGCGCCCGGCACCGGGCGCCCCATCGGAATCACGCCGCGCGCCCGTATGCCCGTGCCCCTTCCCGCGGCAGCACGGCCCACATCCGCGTCCCGTCGCCGGGCTCCTGCGACGACCCGAATCCCCACTCGCCATCGCAGGCCTCCATCACGCAGGCCAGCAGCAAGAGCAGGGACCGACGCCTGCCGTCGCAGGCTGCCGCGAGGCGGCGGTGGGTATGGCGCGGGTGCCCGTCGTAAAGGCTGACGCGCAGTGCGTCGTCGCGATAGCGCAGCGACAGGCAGACGCTGTCGGACGGCGTGAACAGACAAGCGCAGGCGGCGAGTTCACCGATCACCTGGATCGCGGCGGCGGTCACGTCGTACAGGGCGTGCGCTTCCAGGATCGTACGGGCGGCAGAGCGCGCGACGGCCGGACTGGCGAGCGCGGCGGGAAGAGTGAGGCTGTAGGCCAGGTTTTCCGGCACGCGAGGGGTGCGGGTGTCGAGGGGGTGCGGGCAGACGGTCACGGCTGCGGGCATGGCAACTCCCTGTTGCAGAGGGTTCGTTGATGGCACGGCAGTCAGTGGCCTGTCTCCCTGGCGCGGGCCCGCCTCTCCCAGGGGAGGAGGTCGCGGGCAGGCTCGCGCGATGCGCTTCCGACTGCGTGGAGCGTAAGCGTTGCGTTACTGACTGTAGGGAGCGCGCTGGCATGTTGTCTACCTCAGTGGGGGGTAATTACCCCCAGTCGAGATGGACTGGCGTGGTCGCGCAGAGGCAGACTGACCCCGACCACCGTGCGAGAAGGGGCTGTATGCCGACCAGGACCACACCAACGGTGCGCCAGAAGCGACTTGGTGCCGAGCTGCGCAAGATGCGTCTCGCTGCCGGGGTCGCCACCGATTACGCCGCGGGGCTGTTGGGCATCGACCGGACGCGGATCTCTAACATGGAGGGCGGCATCAGGCCGGTCTCCCCTGATCGTGTGCGCACTCTGGCCTGCAACTACGCCTGCCCGGACGAGTCGTACGTCGACGCCCTGGTCGACATGGCGGCGAACCAAGAGCGCGGCTGGTGGGAGCAGTACCGGGGCACGCTCGCCGCCGGGCTGTTGGACATCGCGGAGCTCGAATGGCATGCCGCACACATCAGTACAACGCAGACGGTCCACGTTCCGGGGCTGTTCCAGACCGAGGACTACGCCCGAGCCGTCTTCACCGCCGTCTTGCCGCCTCCCACACGACTCGAAATCGAATTGCGCGTCGCCCACCGCATGGAGCGCCAGCAGGTCTTCGAGCGGCCTGTGCCACCCACCTATGTGGCATATGTCCACGAGGCGGCGCTGCGTATGAGGTTCGGCGGAGCCGACGTCATGCGCCACCAGCTCAAGCATTTGTGCCAGGCATCGGAACGCCAGGGAGTAAACGTGCGGGTCCTCCCGGTGGATGTGGGCGCGTTCCCCGGAGCTGGATACGCTCTCCTGTACGCCGGCGGCGTCGTGCCTCAGCTCGACACGGTGCAACTGGACTCTGCCCACGGCCCGGAATTCACGCACGCCGAAGCCCAGCTCGCGAAGTACCGCGCCCACCTGGACTGGATGGACAACGCGTCGCTGTCGGCCCCGGCTTCGCGTGACTTCATCCGCAACATCGAGCGCTCACTCTAGGAAGGTCACCATGCGAGACATCAGCTGGGAAGAGCCCTACTGCGGCGAAGGCAACAACTGCTTCCGCATAGGAACCGACGAGCAGGGCAACGCCTACATTGCCGTGGCGGGTGCCGAAGACGCCCACGTCACCGACACCCGCGAGGCTCTCCGCACTCTCATCCGCGAGATAAAGGCCGGCAAGGCTGACCACCTGCTCTAGGTGTGTCCGCCCTGGGCCGGGCGGGCCGCGCCGCGGTGGCGCGCGCCCGCCTTTCGTCGCGGCAAGTGGTGCGTCAACTGCCCTTGCAGTACTGCGCTTCCTTGCCGATCGCCCGGTAGACGCAGTCCGCGACCTCCACCAGCCGCAGTACCGCCTCCCGGTTGCGCGACGTCTCCTTCGGGATCACCGAGTCCCGCGGGTAGAAGCCGCCGGAGCCGAAGGAGGACGGGTACATCTCAAACGTGTAGGCGAAGATCTTCTGGTCCCCCCACAGCCAGTCGTCGATCGAGCCGTCGGTGATGTACAGGTCGCTGGACTGTTCCGGGGTGTAGCCGTTGGTGGCGGCCATGTCCTTGCCGATGGTGGCGAAGGTGTCGTGGTCGTCCTGGGTCATGCCGGGGCCGGTGTCGTCGTCGGTGAAGCCGAAGGGCCAGAGGACCAGTTCGCTGTAGGTGTGGAAGTCGATGGCGGCCTTGATCTGCTGCTTGCCGCCGACGACGCGACCGTGGACGAATTTCGAGACCACCTGGACCTCGGGGGCCGAGGCGGCGGAGCGGCCGCGGTAGGTCTCGGAGGAGGGGCTGGACGACGAGCCGCCGCAGCAGCCCCACTTGAAGTCCCAGTTGCGGTTGAGGTCGGTGCCGACGCTGCTTGATCCGGCGTTGGGCTGGCGGTTCTTGCGCCAGCTGCGGAACGAGCCGGAGGCGATGTCGTAGGCGCCGCCGTCCGGGTTCAGGTCCGGGATGATCCAGATCTCGCGGGAGTCGAGCATCTTGGTGATGCGGGGGTCGGTCCCGTACTTCGAGGTGAACTCGTTCAGGAGGTACAGGGACATCTCGACGGTGAGGTGTTCCCTGGCGTGCTGGTGGGCGGTGAAGAGGACCTCGGGCTCCGCCTCGTCCTGGGCGGCGTTCTTGCTGAGCTTGAGGGCGAGCAGGGGGCGGCCCTCGTGGGAGGTGCCGATGGCCTGCTTGGTGAGGAGGTCCGGGTACTTGGCGACGAGGGCGTCGATCTCCTTCGTGGCCTCGTCGTAGGTGTGGTACTTCGTGTAGCCGGAGGGGAAGTCCTTGACCCGGGTCCCGGGGGCCGCGGGCGCGGCGGCCGGAGGGGCGGGCAACAGGCGCAGTGGGTAGCCGAGTTGGCGGGCGGCGGCGGCCTGGGTGCGGTTCGCCGTGATGACGGCCTTGTGGCCGTGGACCTCGTCGAGGGTGGCGCCGGTCGCGGCGAGGGCGGTGCGCTGGGCGGGCGTGGCGGGGCCGGTCACCTCGTACTGACGGGGGAGTTCGGTGCGTTCGACGGCGTCGGCGGTGGGCTCTTCGGAGGGGGCTTCCTGCGCCTGGGCGGCGGCTATCGGGGCGGCGAGCGCGAGGGTGAGGAGCGCGGCGAGGACGGTGCTGCGTCCGCCGCGGATACGTGGTCGCATGCGGTCTCCTGTGGGGTGTGAGGCGAAGCGACACCGTCAGTTATGAGGGGTTGGCATGGCCGGGTCAAGGCGTGGAACGGCCAGATGCGGGACCGGCGGCGGGCCGTGACGGTTACGGCGAACTCGGCAACTTCCCATCGTTTCCAGCAAATTCATTGCCTCGGGCGGCCGTGGCGCCAACAATGCGCACGACAAAACCGAAGCCCCTGAAGGGACTTCGGTGACAGAAGCTGAGAGGACCCCACATGAATCGACCTCTCGTCGGCACCCTGGCCACGGCCGTGCTGGGAGCCGCAGCCCTGGTGGGCACCGTCGGAACGGCCCACGCGGCGCCGCAGCACAGGGCGCAGCAGCCCCAGCAGCAGCACCTCAAGCAGCACAGGACCAAGGCGGTGGACTTCGCCGGCACCGTCGCGCTGAGCAACTGCTCCGGCTCCGTTGTCCGGATGCCCACCTCGCAGGCGAACGACCCGGCCCTGGTGATGTCCAACGGCCACTGTCTGGAAAGCGGTATGCCCGGCGCCGGCGAGGTCATCGTCGACCAGCCGTCCAGCCGTAGCTTCACCCTGCTCGACAAGTCGGCCGGCCGGGCGGGCACGATCAAGGCCACCAAGATCGCGTACGCCACGATGACCGACACCGACGTCTCGCTCTACGAGACCTCCTCGACCTACGCCCAGATCGAGCAGAAGTACGGGATCAAGCCGCTGGAGCTGGCCACCGCCCACCCCACCAAGGGCGCGGCGATCAGCGTCGTCTCCGGCTACTGGAAGAAGATCTACTCCTGCAACATCGACGGATTCGTGCCCACCCTCAAGGAGGGCGACTGGACCTGGAAGGACTCGGTCCGCTACACCCCGCAGTGCAAGACGATCGGCGGCACGTCCGGCTCACCGGTGATCGACACCACGACCGGCAAGGTCGCGGCCATCAACAACACGGGCAACGAGGACGGCGAGAAGTGCACCGTCAACAACCCGTGCGAGGTGGACGAGAACGGCAACGTCACTGTTCACCAGGGCATCAACTACGCCCAGGAGACGTACGGGATACCGAAGTGCTTCGGTGTCGGCAACAAGCTGGACCTGAGTGCGGCCGGGTGCGCGCTGCCGAAGCCGGCCGCCACCCGTAGGTGAGCACGCAGTAGGTGAACGCCAGGTCCCGTGCACGGGGTGCGCGGGACCTGGCGGTGTGTGGGGGGTGGTGCCGGGGCGCCGGCGGAGGACGCGGCGCGGGAGGGACGGTGTTTGCGGGGGAGGCGGGGCCCGTTACGGGAGGCCGTGGACGTGGGCGCCCACCTGGCGGGCGAATGCGTCGCCGCCCGCGGCGTCCCAGTTGGTGGACCAGGTCATCGCACCGCGCAGACCGGGGTAGGTCTTGGACGGCTTGAAGGAGCCGCAGCTTGTGCCCTGGGTGAGGCAGTCCAGGGCGGCGTTGACGACCGACGGGGCGACATAACCGCTGCCGGCCGCGCGGGAGGAGGCCGGTACGCCGATGCCGACCTGGGACGGTTCGAGCCCGCCCGCCAGCTGGATACAGGCGAGCGAGGTCAGGAAGTCGACCGAGCCCTGGGAGTAGACCTTGCCGTCGCAGCCGTTCATCGAACCGCTGTTGTAGTACTGCATGTTGACGACGGTCAGGAAGTCCTTGATGCCGAGCGCCGTCTTGAAGTACTCGTTCTGCGGTGACTGCATATCGATGGTCTGCGGGGCCATGGTCACCACGACGTCGCCGTGCTGGGCATGGACGGCCTTCAGCGCCTGAGTCATGTACGTCGCGTTGAGGCCGTTCTCCAGGTCGATGTCGACGCCGTCGAAGCCGTAGGCGTCCATCAGGCCGCTGAGGGAGTCGGCGAAGTTCCTGGCGGAGGCGTCGTCGTTGACGGACACGGCGCCCTTCTCGCCGCCGACGGAGAGGATCACCGACTTGCCGGCCGCCTGCTTCGCCTTGATGTCCGCCTTGAATTCGTCGGTGGAGCCATAGCCGACGGCCGGGTCGAGGTGGAAGTCGACGGCGCCGGGCGTCCCGGTCGCCTCGGCGAACGAGACCGCGATGATGTCATAGGCGTCGTCGACGTCCTTCAGTTTCTGCACCGTGGCGCCGTTGTTGAAGTTCTGCCAGTAGCCGGTGACGGCGTGCCGGGGAACGGCGGCGGTGTGTGCGGCGGGGGACGGCCGGGGGTGGTCCCCGGATGCGTGGGCGGTGCCCGCCGCGAGGATTCCGGCCGAGGTCAGGGCCGTGGCGGTGAGTCCGGCCAGAAGTCTTGCCATCAGCCTGTTCCTGGACGTGCCTGATCGTGCGCGAACCACGGCTGCCTCCGTGTGGGGGAAGGGGAGAGGGAGTGGTGCGGATGCGCGTTTCAGGGGCCCCTGCGCGTGCCGTACAACGTGGTCCAGACCATTGGCCCTGTCAAGAGTCTTGCCGGAAGCGGGTGTTCCCCTGATGGTCGCCTGGCCGGTATGCGCCCTTTCCCTACGGGGTGATGGTGATGACGAGTAGCCCAGAACGTGTTCTCTGGGACGTATCTCTGTGGATAAAGTGCTGAGCGTACGGCGCCTAGCAGAGCTGTGCCGATCCGCGGTCCCGGGGCCCCCGGCGGCCGGAGGGAGTGGGGGAGCGACGTGCCGACCGCGATTGCAGTCACCAGCCCTGACCTCGCGCTGCCCGCGACCGACCGGCAGACCCCCGCCGCCGTCGTGCTCCGGGCCCCGCATCTCCAGCCGCTGGACGACGCCCTGACGGAGACCAGTGCGGTGCTGGAGCACCACGGCCACCTCATCGTGCTGTACTCCTCGGCCTGCCCGCCGGAGCACATCCGGCGGTTGCACACCCTGCGCTCCTTCCTGGAGAGCGACCGGATCGCCATCGTGCCGCTGTCCCTGCCGCCGCTGGGCGTGGCGTTACTGGCCCGTCAGCTGCGGCAGTTGTCGCTGTGTGGTTTCAGCCCCGGTGTGCTGGCCGGCGCGGCACGGCTGCTGAGTCATTACGTGCACGCCGGCGCCCTGCTGGGCAGTGTGAACGGCCTGGACCGCATCGAGGTCGACCTGCGGTCCCATGTGAAGTCCTGGCTGCCCGGCGCCCACTTCGCGGTGCTGGCCCACCCCGAGCCGCGGCTGCTGCATCTGGACCGGCACAGCACCGAGGCCGGACTGCCGGCGCCCGGGTTCACCACGCAGCTCGCGCTCGCCCGCGGCCAGCTCACCTCCGAGTGGGTGACCGCGGCGCTCGCCCCGGCCTGGCAGGTGCTGGGGGTCTACGAGGCCCGGCTGCCCGCCGAGTCCGCCCGGTGGTGGGGGACCCAGAAGCTCATCGAATTCGCGGCGGCCATACCGGACGTGTCGGTCCTCCATCAGCTGGTGTCCTCCGTACGGCGCGAGGCGTGCGGCTGGTGCGGGCTGGAACTCCTCGGCGACCACTGTGCGTTCTGCGCGGCGCCACTGGCGCGGGAACGGGCGGACGGGGGTGGCGGCCCGGGGCAGGGGCCGGCGGCCATAGGAGGGCCGACAATCCGGCCGGGGCAGGGTGCTGCTGCTCCTGCCGCCACGGCCTCCGCTACCGCCACTCCCCCGGCCGCCGCTCCGGCGACGGCTTCGGGCGCTGCTTCCGCTCCGGCCCCCGGGCCGTCTGCTGCCCCGGTCTCTCCTCCCCTGCCGGGGCCTGCGCCGGCGTTCACGACGTCTCCAGGCCCTGCTTCCGCTCCGGCTCCCGGGCCGGCCCCCGCTCCGGCTCCCGGGCCGTCCGGCGGTACGGGTGCGCCCGAGGCTCCCTCGGCGGCCCCGGCCGGACCGCATCCCTCGCCGTGGGACGAGCGTGGCCTCTCCCCGGTGGCGCCGCCCGGTGTGGCGGGTGTGGCCGGTGTGCTCGGCGTGCCGGGTGTGGCGGACGTACGGGGTGACGGCACCGGTGGCAGCGACGGAACGGGGCAGTGGGACGTCCGCGGGCCTGACCTCTCGGCGGGCGGCCCGCCGGCGTCGGGGAACCCGTACGGCTCCGGGCGCCCGGTGCCCGGGAACCCCTACGCGTGCGACGACGGCCCCCGGGCTCCCGGCCACTGGGATCTGCCCGGCCACCCCGATTTCGCCGCGCACCCCGAGGGGCCAGGCCATCCGGACCTGCCCGGCCGCCCGGACCTGGCCGGCCGTCCGGACCTGGCCGGCCACCCGGACCTGCCCGGCCGTCCCGACGTCCCCGGCACTCCGCGGACGGTGGCCCGCGTGCGCTGAGCCCGACCGGGCCGCCCGTGCCCGCCTTCACCGGCCGACCCCGCCGGCCGCCGGTCCACCGGCCCCCGTCCGGCGACCGCCCGCCCCTGTCCGACCGCCCGCCCCTTCTCCCCGTCCCGATCGAGGTCCCTCCCCCATGAACTCACGCCAGCGCCGCGGAGTGATCCTGCTGCTCCTGTCGGTTCTCTGTGCGGTCGGCGCGTTCGTCGGCGTACTGTCGGTGATCAAGAACGTCGAGTCCAAGGTCGGCCCCGAAAAGACGGCTTACCGGCTGAAGACGGATGTCGCGGCCTATAAAGCGCTGGATCCTGGGCAGTTCGAGAAGGTGAAGATGCCGCAGCGGTGGCTGCCGCCGACGGCCGTGACCGATCTCGACAAGGTCAGCGGCAGGATCGCGGTGACCCCGTTGAAGAAGGGGTCGCTGTTGCAGGACGACATGATCGTGGAGCGGCCCGCGCTGAAGGCCGGGCAGCAGGAGATCGCCATCATGATCGACGCGGCCACCGGCGTGGCCGGCAAGATCAACCCCGGTGCCCGGGTGAACATCTTCGCCACCTTCGAGGGCAAGCGCCCCGAGGACAAGCCGGTCTCCAAGGTCATTGTCTCCGGCGCCCAGGTCATCGACGTCGGCAAGCTGACGCCCCTGGAGGCCAAGGACCCCGGCGACACCACCACCACCACCGGCCGGCAGGCCGGGGAGGCCGTCCCGATCACCTTCGCGCTCAACACCCGGGACGCCCAACGGGTCGCCTACGCCGAGTCCTTCGCCTCTCACGTGCGGCTCGCCCTGATCGCCCCCGGCAGCGAGGCCACCATCCCGCCCGGCCAGCGCACCTACACCCTCGACGGCGACAAGTGACCCGGAGGCTCAGGTGACCATCCGTATCCTCCCGGCGATCGGCGACCCGGACGCCGCGCGAGCGGTGTCCTCGCTGCTCAACCAGCTGCCGGACGCCGAGCCCGCGCCCACCGTCGCCGGCTCCGCAGCGCTGCTCGACTCGCTGGCCGGCGCCGCCGCCCAGGGGGCCGCCGCGTCGTCCGCCGCCTCGCCCGCGGCCGGTCCGCCGTCCGCCGTCGAGGCGCTCCCCGAGGTCGTGCTCGTCCATGAGCGGATCGGCCCGACGCCGGCGCTGGAGCTGATCCGCGAGGTGGCGCTGCGCTTCCCCGCCGTCGGCGTCGTACTGATCACCACGGACGCCGGCCCCGCGCTGTTCTCCGCGGCGATGGACGCCGGTGCCCGCGGCGTCGTCGGACTCCCGCTCGGCTACGACGAGCTGGCCGCGCGGGTGCAGGCCGCCGCCCAGTGGTCGGCGGGCGTACGGGTACACCTCGGGGGCAGCCCGGAGACGGCCCCCGGGCCGGCCGGCACCCTGGTGACCGTGACCGGCGCCAAGGGCGGGGTGGGCACCACCGTCACCGCGGTGCAGCTGGCGCTGGCCGCACGGGCCGCGGGCCGCAGCGTCGCGCTGCTGGACCTGGATCTCCAGTCCGGCGACGTGGCCTCCTATCTGGACGTCCGGTTCCGCCGCTCGGTCGTCGATCTGGCGGGCATCGCGGACATCTCCGTACGGGTGCTCCAGGACGCGGTGCACGACCACCACACGGGCCTGGGGCTGCTGCTGGCGCCCGAGGAGGGGGAACGCGGCGAGGAGGTCGACGACCGGGCGGCCCGCCAGATCATCGGCGCGCTGCGCTCCCGCTACGAAGTGGTGCTGGTCGACTGCGGCTCCCAGATGCAGTCCGCCAACGCCGCGGCCGTCGAACTCGCCGATGTGGCACTGCTGGTGACCACCCCGGACGTGGTGTCCGTGCGGGCCGCCAAGCGGCAGGTGCGGCTGTGGGACCGGTTGCAGATCCGTCAGGCCGAGGACACCACCACAGTGGTCAACCGCCTCACCCGTAACACCGAGATCCAGCCGCCGCTGGTCGCCAAGGCCACCGGCACCCAGGTCGTCCGGACCCATGTACCGGCCGCCTTCAAGGAGCTCCAGCCCTGTGTCGACGCGGGCCGGATGCAGGATCTCGACGGCAAGTCGACGGTCCGGCAGGCGCTGTGGGCGCTCGCGGGCGAACTCGGCCTGGTCGAGTCGCCGGCCGTGCGGCAGGGCCGGGGCAGCCACCGGGCGCGCCCGACACTGACGGGGCGCAAGCGCAAAGCCATAACGCCGGGGGCGGCTCCCGGTTCCGGGCCGGGTCAGGGCCCGGCATCGGGGCCGGCCTCCGGGGCGGGTTCAGGGTCCGGCATCCGGTTCGGCGCCCGACGCGGCTCCGCGGCGGGCGGCGGCTCGGGTCCGTTCGATCCGGCCGGTCCCTACGAGGAGGGCTGAGCGGTGCGGCGCCCACTGGGCGGCAACGACCGGGGGCAGGTCGCCGTGGAATTCATGGGGCTGCTCCCGCTGATCCTGGTGGTCCTCGCCCTGCTGTGGCAGCTGGTGCTGGTCGGCTACGCGTACTCGCTCGCCGCCCACTCCGCCGACCGCGGCGCGCGGGCCGGAACCGCGACGGACGGGGGCGGCGCCGGTGCCTGCCGGGCCGCCGCCGAGGACGAACTCCCCAGCTCCTGGCGGGGCGGTGCCACGATCTCCTGCGGCCCTGGAGCGGGCGTGTGGAAGGCGACGGTCGACATCGAGGTCCCGGTGCTCTTCCCCGGCGCGGCCACCTTCCCGTGGTCGGCCCAGGGCTCGGCCGGGGCCGCGAAGGAGGACGCCCGATGAGCGTCCTGCGCCTGCCCGCCCGGCTCCGCGGCCACGGCCGCGACCGGGGCACGGTCTCCATCGAATTCCTCGGCTTCCTGCCGATCCTGCTGGTCGTCGGGCTGGCGGTGGTCCAGCTCGGCCTCGCCGCGTTCGCCGTCCAGCAGGCCGGTACGGGAGCGCGCGCCGCGGCCCGTACCGCCTCGATGGACGAGGCCGACCACCCGGCCGACCCGCAGGCCGCCGGCCGGGCCGCGATGACCGGCTGGGTCTCGCGCGGTGCGCAGGTCTCGGTGGACGGCGGGGGCGGCGAGGTCCGCGCGACGGTGCGCGTCACCATTCCCTCGCTCCTGCCCGGCATCAAGGACTTCGGCTCCGCCAGCCGCAGCGCCACCATGCCCCGCCCGCAGAAATCCGCCGCCCTGGGCCTCCGGGTGGCGGACCCGTACGAAGGAGCACCCCCGCGATGAGCCTGAAAGCCCGGATCGTCGCCCCCGAACCGGCCGGTGAGGCGCGGCAGGACAGCCATATGGTGGCTGCCTACCGCGCCAAACTGCTCGAAGAGATCGACCTCGCCGAGATGTCCTCGCTGGCGGCGGCCGAGCGCCGCGGGCGGCTGGAACGCGTGCTGGGCCACATCATCAGCCGCGAGGGCCCGGTGCTCTCCACCGCCGAACGCGCCCAGCTCATCCGCCGGGTGGTGGACGAGGCGCTCGGCCTGGGGGTGCTGGAGCCGCTGCTCGAAGACGCCTCGATCACCGAGATCATGGTCAACGGCCCGGACCAGGTGTATGTCGAGCGGGCCGGCCGGGTCGAGCTGCTGCCCGTCCGCTTCGCCTCGCACGAGCAGCTGATGCAGACCATCGAGCGGATCGTCTCCACCGTCAACCGGCGGGTCGACGAGTCCAATCCGATGGTCGACGCCCGGCTGCCGTCCGGCGAACGCGTCAATGTCATCATCCCGCCGCTCGCGCTGAACGGCGCCACCCTCACCATCCGCCGCTTCCCGCGCGCCTACACCCTCGCCGAACTCATCGGCATGGGCACCCTCGACGAGCAGATGCTGATGCTGCTGGCGGGGCTGGTGCGGGCCAAGTTCAACGTGGTGGTCTCCGGTGCCACCGGTGCGGGCAAAACCACGCTCCTCAACGCCCTCTCCGGCCTGATTCCGGACGGGGAGCGGATCATCACCGTCGAGGACGCCGCCGAACTCCAGCTCCAGCAGAGCCATGTCATCCGGCTGGAGTCCCGGCCGCCCAACGTGGAGGGCAAGGGCCGGATCACCATCCGCGACCTCGTACGCAACTCCCTTCGCATGCGCCCCGACCGCATCATCGTCGGCGAGGTACGCGGCGGCGAGACCCTCGACATGCTCCAGGCGATGTCGACCGGCCACGACGGTTCGCTCGCCACCGTCCACGCCAACAGCGCCGAGGACGCCCTGATGCGCCTCCAGACCCTGGCCTCCATGTCGGACGTCAAGATCCCCTTCGAGGCGCTGCGGGACCAGATCAACAGCGCCGTCGACTGCATCGTCCAGCTCACCCGGCACGCCGACGGCTCCCGCCGGATCAGCGAGATCGCCATCCTCGACTCGCGCGGCCACGAGGACTACCGGATCGCGACGGTCTGCCGCTTCGACGCCGAACCGATGGGCGCCGACCGCATCGTGCACGGGCGGTTCCGCTACTTTCCGCTGCCGCGCCGGGTCGCCGAACGCCTCTTCATGGCGAGCGAGCCCACCCCGCCCGCCTTCGGCGTCGCCACCGACGACGCCCAACTCGCCACCCGGAAGGCCCTCTCATGACCGGCGGGAACCACCTCGCCCTGCTCGCCATCGGCGCCACCCTGCTGTGCGGGGTGCTCGCGATCGCCGGCGTACGGACGTACGCGGCCGGGCGCGCCCAGCGGCAGGCAGTCGTCGACCGGCTCGACGACGAGCGCAGGCGGCCGGCCGACGGACGGCAGCGACGCTTCCCGTCCGTCGACCGGACCTTGCGCGCCACCCGCTTCGGCCGCCGCCTCGAACTGCGGCTGGCCGCCACCGGTCTGGACGTCACCCCCGGCGAATTCTTCGTCTACATGCTCGGTGCGATCCTCGCGCTGTGGCTGATCGCGCAGGCCACCCTCGCCCCGTTCTTCGGCCCGATCGCCGCGCTGGTCGCCGTCTGGGCCGCGTTCGCCTTCCTCAACTGGCAGCGGCAGAAGCGCATCGAGAAGTTCATCAACCAGCTGCCCGAGCTCTCCCGGATCCTCGCCAACGCCACCCAGGCCGGGCTCGCCCTGCGGACCGCGCTGGGCATGGCGGCCGAGGAGCTGGACGCACCGGCCGGTGAGGAGCTGGGCAAGGTCTCCGACAAGCTCGCCGTCGGCCACTCCGTCGACGAGGCGCTCGGCGAGCTGGCCGAACGCCTCCCGTCCCGCGAACTCGTCGTCCTCGTCACCACCCTGGTGCTCTCCAACCGCGCCGGCGGGACGGTCGTCGGCTCGCTCCGCAACCTCACCAAGACCCTGGAGGAGCGCAAGGAGACCCGTCGTGAGGTCCGCACCCAGCTCTCCCAGGTCGTGGTCACCGCCTATGTCGTCCCGCTGCTCGGTATCGGCACGCTGCTGCTGATGAACCGGATCGCTCCGGGCGCGATCGACCGGATGACCTCCTCCTTCCTCGGCCAGCTCGCGGTCGTGGTGGCCTTCGTCCTCTACGGGCTCGGTTTCTTCTTCATCCGCCGGCTGTCCAAGATCGACGTCTAGATACCGGCACCGGCATCGGTATCCCCAGGGGAACAGGAATGGGAATCGGAATTCTGCTGGCCGCGGCCTTCGCCCTCTCGGTCGCCGGCATCTGCGGCGGTATCGCTCTCTACCGCCGCGAGGCCCGGCTGCCGCCGGACCTGGCGCTGTCCCTGGAGGTCGGCGCGACCCGCACCACGGTGGTCGGCTCCGCGGTGGACCGCACCGGGATGCGCTATGCGCCGCTGGTGCTGCGGCTGATGGGCGACAAACGCACCGCCCGGGTCCGCCGCCGGATCGACCTGGCCGGCAATCCCGGCGGCCTGACCGTCGACCGGTACGCCGCCCGGCGCGCCGTGTACGGGGCGCTCGGATTCTTCGGCGCGCTGGTGATGTTCCTGCGCGGTCAGCCGCTGCTCGGCGTCCTGATGGTGCTCTTCGGTCTCTTCTGGACCGAGGTCGGCATCTGGGCCGCGATCCGCCAGCGCAAGGACACCATCGAACGCACCCTTCCGGACTTTCTGGACGTGCTGGCCGTCGTGGTCAGCGCGGGCCTGAGCTTCCGTCAGGCCCTGGACCGGGTCGCGGAGAAGTACGAGGGGCCATGGGCCGATGAACTCCGCATCACGCTGCGGCAGATGGACATGGGCGTCAGCCGTCGCGCGGCCTTCGAGGAGCTACGCAAACGCAACGACTCCGAACAGGTCGCCCAGTTCGTCACCGCGCTCCAGCAGGGCGAGGAACTCGGCTCGCCGATCGTCGACACCCTGATCCAGATCGCCGACGACATGCGCCGCACCGACGCCCAGAACGCCCGGCGCCGGGCCGCCCGCGCGGTCCCCAAGGCCACCATGGTCGTCACCACCTTTATGGTTCCGGCCACGATGATCCTGCTCATCGCCGGGTTCTTCCTGGGCTCGGGCACCAACTTCGGCTCGCTGATGGGGAAGTGATCCGTGCCGCCGGTCCCGGCCCCGGCCCCGCCCCCGGCCTCCTGGCGCCGCGGGACCGCGCTCGGCGTACCCGGGCTGATCCTCCTCGGCGCGCTCCTCTCCGTACTCTCCACCGCCTTCTCCGCCGACACCTTCCACGACTGTCACTACTTCGGGCCGTCCTTGCGGATGCACATTTTCGGGTGGGCAGGCCTGTGCGCCGGGCTCGCCGCCCCGGTGCTGTACGCGGTGCTGCACCGGGGCGCACTCCGGCGCGGCTGGGCGCCGGCGCCGTCCCGGGCCTCCGGTGCGGCCCTGGTTTTCCTGGTTCCGGGCGTGCTGCCACTGCTCTTCGAGGCCTTCGTGGTGTGGACCCTGTACGCTCCCGATCCGGCCGGTGGCCACGACTGTTCGGGCCTGGCGTACGTGCTCGGCGGCAGTGGCCCCTACCCGGCCGGATGAGTACGCCGCGCCGCCCGCTTCTCGTCAACTCCTTCGCAAGAGCAACGAGTTGTGTCACAGTGGGTGGGCGGACGGTTTCGCTCGCACTATGGTGCGGACGGGCCGGCCGGTCCACATGGGCAGGAGAGCGGGGCACGGTCCCGGAGGGGGAACGGGGGTGGGTGGGGTGCGACCAAGTGGCCGAAATGTGCCGTCGTGCCTGCCGTCCGTGATCCCAATTCAGGATTGGGTACGGAAGCCCTGTTCCGGGCACGATGTTCCGGCGTACTTTTCTCGTGTCGTGAGCGCGGTCGAACGCGCCGGCACCACGGGGACAGACCAGCCGGACCAGAGCGGTACGGCCGCCCATGGAGGGGAAGACGATGGCGAAGCGTATTTTGGGGAACGACCGGGGACAGACCTCGATCGAGTACCTCGGCATCATCGCGGTGGTCGTGGCGATCGTCCTGGTCCTGTCGACCACGGACTTCGGCAGCCAGATCGCGAACGCCATCGCCAACAAGATCTCCGACGTCGTCGGCATTTAGGGCCCGCCGCTGCCGCCACTGCCGTGCCGGCCCTCATCAAGCGCCGTCGGCGCGACGCCGGGCAGGCCTTCCCGCTCTACATCGTTGCGGTCGGAGGCCTGCTCTTCCTCGCGCTCGCCTTCTTCGCCGTGGGCCAGGCCGCGGCCACCCGCAACGGTGCGCAGACCGCTGCCGACGCGGCCGCGCTCGCCGCCGGGCAGAAGTACCGCGACCTGCTGACCGAGGGCGTTCTCGACGGGCTCCGCGACGGCAGTTACGAGACCAACCGGGCCGTCTGGAAGGACCTGCTGAACGGGCGCGGCGCCCCGTCCCCAGCGGCCTGCGAAAGCGCGGGCTGGTTCGCCGAACGGAACGGTGCCCACCTCCTCGGTTCCGGTTCGGGCTGCATCCCGGACTCCTGGCCCACCTCGTTCGCCGTCAGGGTCTCCACCCAGAAATCCGTGGGCAATTCCGTCATCCCGATGACCAGGAGCGCTCACGCGAAGGCCGAGGCGAAGTCCGTCGTCGAGCCCCGCTGCACCCTCGATCCCGCCGAGGGCGACACGGGCGGGCCGGACGGCAAGGGCGACAAGGGCGACGAGGGAGGCGAGGGAGACAAGGGGGGCACGGGCAAGGACGGCCCCCGGCCCGCGTCCGTCGAGCTCACCTGTGACGGAAAGCGCTGGACGCTCGACCCCGACCACCTCCAGCATCTGCCCGACGCATCCGATCTCTTCGCCGTACGCCTCGCCCATTGACCGGCCGCCCCCGCACCCCGCTCACCACCCCGACCCGCACACCGAGACGACCAGACGACGATCAAAGGAATCGCATCCAATGAGCATTCGGCGCACCACGAAGGCCGCCAGGGGAGCGGTCGCCATGGCGAGCGCTGTCGGCCTGGCTCTCGTTGTGGCCGGCTGTGGTGGTGGTGAGGGCGGTGCCGAGGCGACGGACGGCAACAAGCCGCCGGCCCGCAGCACCGCCCCGAAGGACAGCGGCCCCGGCAGCCCGGCGGCCGACTCCGACAAGGTGATCGGCGAAATGAAGGGCCCGGACGGCGTGGTGGTGACCCTGCACTCCGTCGTCCGTGACTCCGGCGGCTTCGTCACCGTCAACGGCACGGTGTCCAACCGCGGCAGCCGCGCCTTCAACGCCATCGACTGGCGCTCCAACGAGACCGATCTGCGGTCCCGTTCCTCCATCTCCGGAGCCACCCTCGTCGACAAGGCGGGCAAGAAGCGGTATCTGGTGCTGCGCGACACCAACGGCGAATGTCTGTGCACGACCGGTCTCAGCGGTCTGATGCCGGGAGCCAGCCGCCCGATCTTCGCCCAGTTCCCGGCGCCCCCGGCCAAGGTGGCCGAGGTCGACTTCCAGTTGCCGACCCTGCCCCCGGCCAGCGTGCAGATCACGGATTGAGCGGGCACCGATGACCGCGACCCAGATGCCCCGAGGACGCCGCGCGCGCCGAGCGCCCCGTACCGCCGTCACCGCCGCCGCCCTGCTGCTGACCGCGGCGCTGACGGCCCCGGCCGCCCATGCCGATCCGCCGGGCCTGACCGAGGACTCCAGCCCCCCGGTGCGCATCGACCCGAAGGACCCGGATCTGCGGATGGTGCAGGGCGCCGAACTCGCCCCGTCCAAGGTCCTCAACATCAAGTCCATCGTCGAGACGGACGACGGCTCCGAGCGGCGGCAGGACACCAATGACAATGTGACCTTCGCGCTCCAGGCCGAGGTCCTCTTCGGCAAGGACAGTGCCGAGCTGTCGGGGGACGCGCTGTCCCGGATCGGCACCATCGCGACGGAGATCAAGAAGCAGAACGCCACCAAACTGCGGGTCTTCGGCTTCACCGACAACCTCGGCTCGGCCGGCCACGGCCTGGTCCTGTCCAAGAAGCGGGCCGACGCCGTCCAGCAGGAGCTGGCCAAGGACCTCGGCTCGTCCGTCAGCTTCCAGATCCGCGGCTACGGCGAGCAGTACCCGATCGCCGACAACGGCACCGAGGCGGGCCGCAAGAAGAACCGCCGGGTCGAGGTCAGCTTCCCGCGCTCCTCGTGACCGGGACTTCAGTATTGGACCAGTCGATCCAATACGTGTTAGCGTCCTTGCCATGGCGCGACCCAGGAAGTTCGACGAGGGGCGGGCGCTGGACGCCGCGATGGAGGCGTTCTGGGCGTCCGGCTACGAGGCCACGTCCACGCAGGATCTGTGTGACGCCACGGGCCTGGGGCGCAGCAGCATCTACAACACGTTCAAGAGCAAGCACGACCTCTTCGAGCGGGCGCTGGCCCGCTATATGGAGTGGCAGAACGGCGAGCTGTTCGCGCTGCTGGAGAGCGAACTGCCCGCGCGGCAGAAGATCCACGCGCTGCTGCGGCGGGTGATCGACGACGAGTTCGCCGAGGATGCGGACGGCCGGGGTTGTCTGGTCGTCAATGCCTGTGTCGAGATCTCGGCCCATGACCCGTCGGTCGCGACATCGCTGGAGCGGGACTACGGCGTGCGGCTGGAAGCCATCCGCGCCGTGATCGAGTCCGGTCAGCGCGACGGGGACATCGCGGCCGACAAGGATGCCCGCACCCTCGCCCATCTGGTGATCGCCTCGGTCGGCGGGCTGCGCGTCTCGGCGCGGTCCGGTGTCGGCCGCACCGCCCTGGAGGCCGTCGCGGAGGCGACGCTGAGCGCCTTCTGACCTTCCGGCCGGCCCCCTCCCGCTGCCGCCTCTGACCTTCCCTTTCCCTCCTCTTCCCCTGCCCCCCTTCGCCGGGCCGCACCCTGCCCTCATTTTGAACTGATCGATCCAAAACGTGCCTGCGATCCACCGGACCTTCTCTCCCCCTCCCCATAACGGAGCCCCCTGTCATGCCACTTGCGATCTACCTCCTGGGCCTGGGCATCTTCGCCCAGGGCACCTCGGAGTTCATGCTCTCCGGCCTCCTCCCCGACATCGCCACCGATCTCGGCGTCTCCATCCCCGACGCCGGCCTGCTGGTCTCCGCCTTCGCCGTCGGCATGGTCCTCGGCGCACCCGTGCTGGCCGTGGCCACGCTGCGGGTGCCGCGCCGTACCGCCCTGGTCGCCTTCCAACTCGTCTTCGTCGCCGGGCATGTGGCCGGTGCGCTCGCACCGGGGTACGGGGTGCTGTTCGCGACCCGCATCGTCAGCGCCCTCGCCTACGCCGGGTTCTGGGCGGTGGCCGCGGCGACGGCGGTGAGCCTGGTGCCGCCGGGCGCCAAGGGGAAGGCGCTGTCCGTGGTCGCCATGGGGCTCACCCTCGCCACCATCGTGGGCGTGCCGGCCGGTACGGTCCTCAGCCAGCACGCGGGCTGGCGTGCGGCGTTCTGGGGCGTCGCCGCGCTCACCGTGCTCAGCGCGCTCTCGCTGCGGGCCGTGCTGCCCGGGGGACACGGCGCCGACGGTGAACTTCTCTCCGTACGAAGCGAGATGAGGGGGCTGGCCCGGCCGGCGCTGTGGGTGTCCTACCTCGTCACCACGCTGACCTTCGGCGCGGCGGTCGTCACCTTCAGCTATCTCGCCCCGCTGCTGACCGAGGTGAGCGGCCTGCCCGCGCAGTGGGTGCCGGTGGTGCTCGCCCTGTACGGGGTCGGCGGACTGGCCGGGGTGTCGCTCGGCGGGCGGATCGCCGACGCGGTGCCGCTGCGGACCCTGTTCCTCGGCGTCGGAGCGCTCACCGTCACCTCCGCTGCCCTCGCGCTGACGGCGGGTGGCCTCGGCACCACCATCGCCCTGGTCTTCGTCCTCGGATTCACCGCATTCGTCGTCAACCCGGTGGTGCAGTCACGGGTGTTCCGCCTCGCGCCCGGGGCGCCGATGCTGGCCGGTGCCCTGAACACCTCGGCCTTCAATGTCGGGATCACCCTCACCCCGATGCTGGGCGGTCTGGCCATCGACGCGGGCCTCGGATTCACCTCGGTGGCCTGGGTCGGTGCCGGCACCGGCGTGCTCGCCCTGGCGGCCACGGGGTGGGCGGCGGCACTGGAGCGGCGGAAGGGGCGGGACGAGGCGCCCGCCGTCGAACGCCCCGCGTACGCCACTGTGTAGGCCGCGGGACCCCCGCCCGTCAGCGGGCGGGTCCGACACCGAGGCGGAGGCCGGGGCGCAGGCCCCAGCGCGCCATCGCGCCGGCCTCCGCCTCCAGGACGTGCCGGGCGCGCAGGCGGGGGAGCCCCAGCCGCCCCGGACGCATGGTGCGTACGGCCAGCACCGTGAAGTCCCGGCTCAGATAGGCGACATCGATCGCGAACCGCATCCGGAACGTGTGCACACTGTTCGCCGGGGTCAGCAACAGCGCCCCCTCGATGCCCTCGCGGCCCAGCAACCCGCGGGTGCGGGCGCGGTAGGACGCCGCGATCTCCACCGGAATACCGGCATCCGCCCCGTACAGGACCCCCGGGCCGTTCTCCCAACGCGCCATGCACAGCGTTGTATCAGCTCCGTGCTCCTCATCCGCCCGGCCGCCCGGAGCCGGACGCCCTAGGGTCGACGCGTGTCAGTGATGCTGATGGTTCTCGCCGCCGTCTACGGAGCAGCGGCCGGGCTGCTCATACCGCGGCCCGCCCACCGGATGGCCGTCGAGCCCGAGGAGGAGTGGCGCGCGGTCTGCCCCGAGGGGCACGCGATCACCGGAGTGGCGCGGGGCTGGCTGGGGCGGGGGCGTTGCCCGGACTGCGGGGCGTACGGGCCGGGTGTGCTGCCGACGGCCGCGGCCACCGCGCTGGCCTGTGCGGCCCTGGCGGCGGCCACCGGGCCGCGGCCGGAACTCGTCGCCTGGCTGGTGATGGCACCGGTCGCGGTGCTGCTGGTGACCGTCGACTGGCGGGTCCGGCGCCTCCCGGACGAGCTGACGCTGCCGCTCGCCGTGGTGGCGGCGGCGCTGCTGGGGCTCGGCGGCTGGCTCACGGGGGAGAGCGGGGCATGGCGGCGGGCCCTGCTGGGCGGCCTGCTCCTCGGCGCGGGCTACCTCCTGCTCTACGCCGTCAACCCGCGGGGGATCGGCCTGGGCGACGTCAAGCTGGCGGTCGGGCTCGGGATCGCCCTCGGGTGGTACGGCTGGCGGACCCTCGTCACCGGCGGCGCGGCGGGGGTGCTGCTGGGCGCGCTCTACGGTGCGGGGCTGATGCTCGTCCGGCCCGGCGCGCGGAAGACGGCCATGCCGCTCGGGCCCTTCATGATCCTCGGCGCCTTCTGCGGGCTGCTCCTGGGCGCCGCCGCGGCCGTCTGACCGCGGCCCCGCGCCGGGTGGTCCCGCCGTACGCGGGGCCACGCACCCGGTGGGGGCTTGCCCGACCGGGCCGGACACCCGCACCGGACGGATTCCTTCCGCAGGCCGTTTTCCCTGCTCCCGGCCCTCGGGCGAGCCCGAGCCACGCCGCCGCGCGCGCCGGTGCACGAAGCATCGCCCCCGCGGGGTTATGGTGGAAACCCCCCCCTCGGGCCGGTCCGTATCCCCCCCACGGACCGGCCCGCTTTTTGTCGGCACCCGCTCGTGCGCGCACCGGCGGCGCAGTGGCCGACGGGACCGCCCGGCAGGCGCCGGCGCCCGTCGGACGGGTCAAGGCCTACTTGCTAGCGCCGCGCCCAGATGTTCACGCCGTCCGTCGTCTTCGCGAACTCGTCGATCTCGGTGAGCTCGGCGTCCGTGATCGCGGGCGCATCGAGGGCGGCGATGTTGGCCTCCAGCTGGGCGACGCTGCTGGCGCCGATCAGGGCGGAGGTCATCCGCGCGTCGCGCAGCACCCAGCCCAGGGCGAGCTGGGCCAGCGACTGGCCGCGGCGGGCGGCGATGTCGTTCAGGCCGCGGAGGCGGCGTACGACCTCGTCGGACAGCAGGCCCGGGTCCAGGGACTTGCCCAGCGAGGCGCGCGAGCCCTCGGGGATCCCGTGCAGGTACTTGTCCGTGAGCATGCCCTGCGCAAGTGGCGCAAAAGAGATGCAGCCCATGCCCTCGGCTTCGAGGGTGTCCAGCAGCAGATCGTCCTCGGTCCAGCGGTTGATCATCGAGTACGAGGGCTGGTGGATCAGCGCGGGGACACCCATGGCGCGCAGGATTCCGGCCGCCTCACGGGTCTGCTCGGCGTTGTAGGAGGAAACCCCGGCATACAGCGCCTTGCCCTGCCGGACGGCGGAGGCCAGGGCGCCCATCGTCTCCTCGAGCGGGGTCTCGGGATCGAAACGGTGCGAGTAGAAGATATCGACGTAATCGACACCCATCCGCTTCAGTGAGGCATCCAACGACGAGAGGAGATATTTCCGAGAACCCCATTCGCCGTAGGGGCCGGGGTGCATCAGATATCCGGCCTTCGTCGACAGAATCATCTCGTCGCGGTAGCCGCGGAAGTCCTGCGCGAAGATCTTTCCGAAGTTCAGCTCGGCGGACCCGGGGGGCGGGCCGTAGTTGTTGGCCAGATCGAAGTGGGTCACACCCAGGTCGAAGGCGCGGCGCAGGATGTCCCGCTGGGAGCTCAGGGTGCGGTCATCACCGAAGTTGTGCCAGAGTCCAAGGGAGATAGCGGGGAGTTTGAGTCCACTGCGACCCGTTCGACGGTACGTCATCGAGTCGAAGCGGGAATCCGCTGCGCGGTAGTCGGTGCCAGTCATGCTCAACTCCCTATCACGTACTTGTGACCTACCTGATTGGGCTGTCGTCACAGCTGAGAAGTAAAGTTGCCCACTTGAGGCGACGGGGCGACCGCCATTGGCACGGAGGGGCTGGACCACACATGCTGCGATCTTCCGGGATGCGCATCCCGTATCCGCCTGCACTGCGCAATCTGGCCTATCGGCTGTACGCGCGCAGGGTGGAGGGTCGCCTGGATCACACCCAGGTGCCCAAGCACGTCGGCGTCATCCTGGACGGCAACCGGCGCTGGGCGCGGGCCGACGGGCGGACGACAGAGCAGGGCCACCAGGCCGGTGCGGCCAAGATCAGTGAGCTGCTCGGCTGGTGCGAGGAGACCGATGTCGAGGTGGTCACGCTCTGGCTGCTGTCGACGGACAACCTGGACCGGCCCGAGGCCGAGCTGAAGCCGCTGCTGGGCATCATCGAGAACACCGTCCGGGACCTGGCCGCCGACGGCCGCTGGCGGGTCCACCACGTGGGCAACCGCGATCTGCTGCCCACCGCCACCCAGCAGGTGCTCAAGGAGTCCGAGCAGGCCACCCGCGACAACACCGGCGTCATGGTGAATGTCGCGATCGGCTACGGCGGCCGCCAGGAGATCGCCGACGCGGTGCGCTCGCTGCTGCTGGACCACGCCGAGCGCGGCACCTCCTTCGAGGAGCTCGCCGAGATCGTCGACATCGACCTGATCTCCGAGCACCTCTACACCCGCGGCCAGCCCGACCCGGACCTGGTGATCCGGACGAGCGGCGAGCAGCGGCTGTCGGGCTTCATGCTGTGGCAGAGCGCCCATTCGGAGTACTACTTCTGTGAAGTCTTCTGGCCGGCGTTCCGGAAGGTCGACTTCCTGCGTGCCCTGCGCGACTACGCCGCCCGGCACCGGCGCTACGGCTTCTAGGCGCCTCGCCCCGTACCGCCAGGCGGGTTAGTTACGCCCCGTACGCCCGTTACATCCCCTGAAGTCCTTGACGTCCCCACTGTCGCGGGGCGTCACCAGGCCCCGCCGGCCCATGTGCCGCTGGCGGGGCCTCTTCTGACGCAGCCTCCACTCGCGCACCACATTGGCGCCGCCGCCGCTCGGCGAGCACGCGTAACCCAAGGTTCATCGACCGTGCGTCATATGCCGTGGCATGGCTACGGGGGTTCGAGGGAATATCCCTTCCAGGTCGGCGTCCGGAACAAGCCATCGGGCGCCGCATCTCAGCGGACGGCATGGGGCCGTCCGCCCGGGAGGCCCTTTGCACATCACGGAGGTCCGTGCGCACCGCACGGTCGACGCGGGGGGCCGGTGTTCGGTCCGCGCATTGTGGTCCGAGCCCGGTCCGGTCACTAGATGGCCGGGGGTCCCGGGGACGCCGCCCAGCGGTAGCTGGGAAAGCGGTGGCCCCGGGAGAACACCGCCCCGCGACGCCGTCGCACCCCAACCTCATCCGAGGGGGTTCGTCCACCCGTGGTGAACATCAAGCAGCGCCGTGAGCACGACCGGCGCACTTATGTACTCGACACCAGTGTCCTGCTGGCGGATCCAGGAGCCATGGCCCGCTTCGACGAGCACGAAGTCGTGCTGCCGGTCGTGGTGGTCACGGAACTGGAGGCCAAACGGCACCACCCCGAGCTCGGCTACTTCGCGCGGCAGGCGCTGCGCCTGCTGGACGAGTACCGGGTGCAGTTCGGGCGGCTGGACTCGCCCATCCCCATCGGGGATCTCGGCGGGTCGCTCCGGGTCGAACTGAACCACTCCGACCCCGGGATCCTGCCCGCCGGCTTCCGGCTCGGCGACAACGACTCGCGGATCCTCGCGGTGGCGCGCAATCTCCAGGCCGAGGGGTACGACGTCACGGTCGTCTCCAAGGATCTGCCGCTGCGCATCAAGGCGTCCTCGGTCGGGCTGCTGGCCGAGGAGTACCGCGCCGAGCTGGCGATCACCGATTCCGGCTGGACGGGGATGGCCGAGCTGACCCTCTCCGCCGAACAGATCGACGGCCTGTTCGCCGCCGAGACCGCGCACGTACCGGAAGTCTCCGAACTTCCGGTGCATACCGGACTCGTACTCCAGTCCGAGCGCGGCAAGGCGCTGGGCCGGGTCACCGCGGACGGTGCGGTCCGGCTGGTGCGGGGCGACCGGGAGGTCTTCGGGATCCACGGCCGCAGCGCCGAACAGCGGATCGCGCTGGATCTGCTGCTCGACCCGGACGTCGGCATCGTCTCGATGGGCGGCCGGGCCGGTACGGGCAAGTCGGCGCTGGCGCTGTGTGCGGGCCTGGAGGCCGTATTGGAGCGCCGGCAGCACCGCAAGGTGATGGTGTTCCGCCCGCTGTATGCCGTCGGCGGGCAGGAGCTGGGCTATCTGCCGGGCAGCGAGGCGGAGAAGATGAGCCCCTGGGCTCAGGCCGTCTTCGACACGCTGTCCGCGGTGACCACCAAGGACGTCATCGAAGAGGTGGTGGGGCGCGGCATGTTGGAGGTGCTGCCGCTGACCCATATCCGCGGGCGGTCGCTGCACGACGCGTTCGTCATCGTGGACGAGGCCCAGTCGCTGGAGCGGAACGTCCTTTTGACGGTTCTGTCCCGTATCGGCGCCAACTCCCGGGTGGTGCTGACGCATGACGTCGCGCAGCGCGACAACCTCCGGGTCGGGCGGTACGACGGCGTGGTCGCGGTCGTCGAGAAGCTGAAGGGGCATCCGCTGTTCGCCCACGTCACGCTGAACCGCTCCGAGCGTTCGCCGATCGCGGCGCTGGTGACCGAAATGCTGGAGGAAGGCCGGATCTGACCGGTTGTGAACGCGTCGCCGCCCGGCAAAGCGAAGGAGCTTAGCCGGGCGGCGTTGTGCTGCGAGTGGATATCCGAAAATCATTTGCCGTAAACGAGGTGTGAGCTTTCACACCCAGTGGGGAATTGCCTCCCGGCGTCCTGGTCGGGCAGAGTCTGGGTCCTGTCAGGCCCCGCATACGGCATCAAGCACCCCCAGCGGTGTGTAGAACCAACGAACTTCATAGCGATGCGCCGTATGCCGCCCGAGCACCACGCGGACCCCGAGGGGGACGTACCGGGCCAGTGCCTCCCGTGACCAGCCGGACCCGCCCGCTCAACAGGGCCCGGAACAAGGGGAGGTCAGCGTCAGGGGCACGATTGCGCCCGCGAGGTCACCTATGCGGGCGATGCTGGAAGGAAAACGTGTGAGCCGGATCTCGGTCCGGGGATTCGCCGTGGCATCCGCCACCGCGGTCACCACCGTCGGCGCCGTGGTCGGCGTCGCTGCAGGCAACGAGCCTGCCTCGGTCGGCAACACCGAGGCCGCAGCTGCCGACGCGACGATCGCCGACATCCCCGCAGGCGCACAGGCCCAGGTGCAGACGGCTTCCCTGACGCAGCAGGCGGACGACCAGTCCACCCAGGCGGACACGGCAGCGCTGAAGTCCGCTCAGGAGTCGGCTCGTAAGGCTGCCGCTGAGACCGCGCAGAGCAAGAAGGAAGCGGCGGACCAGGCAAAGGCCAAGAAGGAAGCCGACGCGCGTGACAAGAAGGAGCTGGCCGCGTCCCGCTCCTCCTCGCGCGACCTGGGCGACCTCGTAGGCAAGAGCTCGTACACCATTGCCGAGACGCAGGCCATGGCGCGCCAGATGATGGCGGGCGACCAGTTCCAGTGCTTCAGCAACATCGTGGACCACGAGTCCGGCTGGAACTACAAGGCCACCAACGCCGGCTCGGGTGCCTACGGCCTCGTCCAGGCGCTGCCCGGCTCGAAGATGTCCTCCGCGGGCTCCGACTGGCAGACCAACCCGGCCACCCAGATCAAGTGGGGGCTGAACTACATGAACGACCGCTACGGCAGCCCCTGTGGTGCCTGGTCGTTCTGGCAGGCCAACAGCTGGTACTAGGCCCGCCGGCAGTACCACCGCACTTCCGAAACCCCCGAACGCGGCAGCGTCGGGGGTTTCGCGCGTCCGGCGCAGGTAACGTCGTGCCCGTCAGGTTGTGGCGCGTGGGAGGGGAAGAGGAAGGCACATGTCCAGATTGCCTCAGTGGGTCGGCGGCCTCGGTGCCGGTCTGACCCGGCTCTCGCAGCGGCTGGAGGAACAACGCCGCCGGGCGGAAGCCGCGGAGGGGGTCCCCCCTGGAGGGAGCCCGTCGGACTCCTCGGGGGAGGCCGGGGAGCCGGAGCTGAGGCGTGCCGGGCACGCGGACGCCCCCGCGGCCGACGGCGCGGCGGACGACGGTCCGGCGCGCGACGGTGCGCTGGGCGCGCTCACCGTCGCCCGTAAGCAGCTGCCGGAAGCGACGGACGGGGTCCCGCATCCCGCAACGGAACTCCCCTCGCCGCCGCCCCAGTCCGCCGTACCGCCGGAGAACGTTCCCCCGCCACCCTCCTATGCGCCCGCCGTCGCGGCCCGCCCGGACCCGGTCGATGCGGTGCCGTGGGGCGTACGGGTCGCCGCCGAGGCGAGCTGGCGGCTGCTGGTGCTGGCCGCCACGCTGTGGGTGCTCGCCCGGGTCATCACCACCATCGAACTGGTCGTGCTGGCCTTCATCGCGGCGACGCTGATCACCGCACTGCTCCAGCCGACGGTGGCGTGGCTGCGCCAGCGCGGGCTGCCGCGCGGGCCGGCCACCGCGCTGACCTTCATCGGCGGGTTCGTGGTCATGGGTCTGGTCGGCTGGTTCGTGGTCTGGCAGGTCCAGGACAACATCGACTCGGTCTCCAGCCGCATCCAGGAGGGCATCACCGAGCTCAAGGGCTGGCTGCTGAAGAGCCCGTTCCATGTGACCGAGTCTCAGATCAACCACATCGCCAAGAACCTGCAGGACGCGGTCGGCGCCAACACCGAGGCGATCACCTCGGTCGGCCTGGAGGGCGTCACCGTCGTCCTGGAGGTGTTCACCGGCATCCTGCTGGCGATGTTCACCACGCTCTTCCTGCTCTACGACGGCCGGCGGATCTGGAACTGGCTGCTCAAGCTGGTCCCCGGCGCGGCCCGCGAGGGTGTGGCGGGCGCCGGGCCGCGGGCCTGGCGGACGCTGACCGCCTATGTGCGCGGCACGGTCGTCGTCGCCCTGATCGACGCCATCTTCATCGGTATCGGCCTCTATTTCCTCAATGTGCCGCTGGCCGTCCCGCTCGCCGTCTTCATCTTCCTGTTCGCCTTCATCCCGCTGGTCGGCGCGGTGGTCTCGGGGGCGCTGGCGTGTGTCATCGCGCTGGTCGCCAACGGGGTGTTCACGGCCCTGATGGTGCTGGCGGTCGTGCTGGCCGTCCAGCAGATCGAGGGCCACGTCCTCCAGCCGTTCATCCTGGGCCGGGCGGTCCGGGTCCATCCGCTGGCGGTGATCCTGTCGGTCGCCGCGGGCGGGCTGATCGCGGGCATCGGCGGTGCGGTCGTCGCGGTGCCTTTGGTCGCGGTCACCAACACGGTGGTCGGCTACCTCCGTTCGTACTCCAGGGAACAGGCGCTACGGATGTCGGTGGCCCCGCGCGGTGCCACCGCGATCTCGGTGGCGCCGACCCCGCCCCCGGTGCCGCGCCGGACCGAGGAGCCCCCGGAGTAGTCCCACCGGCCCCTGGACACACAGAAACCCCGCAGACGTCCTGTCTGCGGGGTTTCTGTCGGAGCGCGTCGCGCGTGCCGTGAATTACTCGGCGAGCGCGGCCTCGGCGTCCAGCGTGGCGCCGACGGCCTGCAGGACGGACGCGATCTTGACGGCCTCCTGGATCGTCTCGCGGTCCACACCGGCCTTGCGGAGCACCTGCTCGTGCGAGTCCAGGCACATGCCGCAGCCGTTGATGGCCGAGACGGCCAGCGACCACAGCTCGAAGTCGACCTTGTCCACGCCCGGGTTGCCGATGACGTTCATCCGCAGACCGGCGCGCAGGTTGCCGTACTCCGGGTCCGACAGCAGGTGCCGGGTCCGGTAGAAGACGTTGTTCATCGCCATGATGGCGGCGGCCGACTTGGCGGCGGCGTAGGCCTCGGGGGAGAGGTTCGCCTTCGCCTCCGGCTCCAGCTCGCGCAGCACCTTCGGCGAGCGCGAGGCGATCGCGCAGGCCAGTACGGTGCCCCACAGCTGCTGCTGCGGCAGGTCGCTGTTGCCGATGACCGAGCCGAGGTTCAGCTTCAGGTCCTTGGCGTAGTCCGGTACGGCGGACTTGAGTTCGTCGAGAGCCATGTCAGATCAGCCTCCAGTTCGCTAGCGGAGAATTACTCGCCCGAGAGAAGCGCGACCGGGTCGAGGGTCTCGTCGCCCTTGGACCAGTTGCAGGGGCACAGCTCGTCGGTCTGCAGGGCGTCGAGGACCCGCAGGACCTCCTTGGGGTTACGGCCGACGGAACCGGCGGTCACCATGGTGAACTGGATCTCGTTGTTCTGGTCGACGATGAAGACGGCGCGCTGCGCGAAGCCGTCCTCGCCCTCGATGCCCAGGTCGCGCATGAGCTCGTGCTTCGAGTCGGCGAGCATGGGGAAGGGCAGGTCGGTCAGGTCCGGGTGGTCCTTGCGCCAGGCGTGGTGCACGAACTCGGAGTCGCCGGAGAAGCCGAGGACCTGGGCGTCACGGTCGGCGAACTCGTCGTTCAGCTTGCCGAAGGCGGCGATCTCGGTGGGGCACACGAAGGTGAAGTCCTTGGGCCACGCAAAGACGATCTTCCACTTGCCCTCGTAGGTCTTGTGGTTGATCTGCTCGAACTCCTGGCCCTGCTCCAGCGAAACGCAGGCGGTCAGGTCGAACTCGGGGAACTTGTCACCGACAGTGAGCACGTACTCTCCTTGTTGCGCAGAAAGTCCCTTTTGAGGACTTTCCTTGAGGCTTGGACGGGTTACACAGTGGCACAGCAGGCATTGATCAGGGAAATAGCTAGACTGGTTGATGTTGATCGGAGGTGGTTATCAGTGGCTTCACCGGCGAGTCAGGGCGGCAGGCCCCGCCAGCCCAGCCTGGCCCAGCTGCGGGCGTTCGTGGCGGTGGCCGAGCATCTGCATTTCCGCGAGGCGGCGGCCGAGATCGGTATGAGCCAGCCCGCGCTGTCCGGGGCGGTCTCCGCGCTGGAGGAGACCCTCGGAGTGCAACTGCTGGAGCGTACGACGCGCAAGGTGCTGCTGTCGCCCGCGGGGGAGCGGGTGGCCGCTCGGGCCCGGACGGTCCTGGAGGCCGTCGGTGATCTGCTGGAGGAGGCGGAGGCGGCCCGCGCGCCGTTCACGGGCGTGCTGCGGCTCGGTGTCATCCCGACCGTCGCCCCGTATCTGCTGCCCGCGGTACTGCGGCTGGTCCATGAGACCTACCCCGACCTGGACCTCCAGGTACACGAGGAACAGACCGCCTCCCTCCTGGACGGCTTGTCCCGCGGACGTCTCGACCTGCTCCTGCTCGCCGTGCCCCTGGGCGTCCCGCAGGTCACCGAACTACCGCTCTTCGACGAGGACTTCGTGCTGGTCGCCCCCAAGGAGCACTGGCTCGGCGGCCGCGGTGACATCCCGCGCCAGGCCCTCCAGGAACTGGACCTGCTGCTGCTCGACGAGGGCCACTGCCTGCGGGACCAGGCCCTGGACATCTGCCGGGAGGCCGGCCGGGACGAGAACACCCCCGTGACGACCAGCGCGGCGGGCCTGTCCACCCTGGTGCAGCTGGTGGCCGGCGGACTCGGCGTCACCCTGCTGCCACGGACCGCGCTACGCGTCGAAACCGGCCGCAACGACCAGCTCACGACCGGCTACTTCGCCGACCCGGCACCCTCGCGGAGGATCGCCCTGGCCATGCGGACGGGCGCCGCCCGCCAGGAGGAGTTCGAGGAGTTCGCGGGCGCCCTGCGCGGGGCGCTGCGGGGGCTGCCGGTGCGGATGGCCGGGGGGTGAGGGTCAGGGGCGGGCGACCGAGAGGATTGCTTCGACGTCGAGTGTGATCTCGGCGCCGATGGAATCCGGGAGCGTGACGCGTTGGCCGGGGGCGTGCACGCTGTGGTTGCGGTATTCGTTGGCGAACGGGTCGGTCAGGGTGTGGATGCGGTCCTTCTTGCGGTCGATGATGACGTAGACCGGGATCTTGGCGATCGCGTACGCGGCGACCTTCGTCTTGAGGTCGGTGGCGTAGTTGGAAGACGTCACTTCCAGCACCATCCGGAAGACAACCGGGTCGTAGCAGTTGTCCGCCACGAGGTGATCGCGGTAGTCGGCGTCGACGACGGCGAGGTCGGGGATGGCGTAGTCCTCGGGGCCGTCGGGGAGCCATACGCCCATGGCCTGGGCCACTCGTGTCTCCGCTCCGTGCGCAGCAGCGAAAGCGAAGATGAGGTCGGTCAGCGAATCGGCGTGCGGGCCGTCGGCGGGCGGCGTCACGGTGAGGTCTCCGCCGATGATCTCGATGCGGTAGCCAGGGAGCTTCTCGGTGAGCTGTGCGGCCACCTCGAGCAGGCTGGGCAGCTTGCCGTCATGAGGGTGCTCGACTGCTGCGGCAGACATGTAGTGCCTCCTGATGGCTGGTATCGAGGCCATCATCGTAGGCAGGGGCACCGGCACGCGTCTCGTATGACCACGTTCATCCGTTGTGGATCGCTCGGATACGGGGCCCTCGGGCGCATCAGGGCCGGGGCCGCTTCGAAGGCTGCTGCGACCTCCCGTCCGGCCTGTGCGCCGCGGGGCCACGGGAGTGATTCGCTCGCCGGGGCGGGGATGCGCGGCTGTCTCAGACCGCGCCGCCCCGGTCGTACGTCAGGAAGGCCGCGCCGCTCTGGAGGACCGTGTGCTCGGTGAGTTCCCAGGTGCGGGGGTCGAAGGCGGTGTCCCGGGAGAAGAGCGGGATGCCGGTGCCGAGGGTGAGCGGGCTGAGCTTGAGGAGCAGCTGGTCGATCTCCGGGTAGAGCGCGCCGGCGAGTGCGCTGCCGCCCAGCAGCCAGAGGTCCTTGCCGTCCGTGCGCTTCAGCTCGCGTACCTTCGCCACCGGGTCGGTGGCCACCAGCTCCACCGCCGGGTCCGGGCTCTGCTCCATGGTCCGGGAGAAGACGAGGTGCCGCAGGTGGGGGTAGGCGTCGGTGAGGCCGGCCCGGAGGCCGATCTCGTAGGTGCGGCGGCCTTCCAGGACGGTGTCGAAGCGGGTGCCCTCGTCCGTGATGCCCAGTGCCGACCGGGCGTGGACGGGGAGGATCTCCGGGAGTTCGGCGGCCAGATGCTTGAGGTAGTCGTCGGCGATCGGCCAGAAGCCGTCCGGGCCGGTGGGGTCCGTGCCGTCAGGGCCGGCGAGGAAGCCGTCGAGGGTGGAAGCGATGCAGTAGACGAGCCGGCGCATGAAGGGTCCCCCTTGGGCAGTTGGCGGGCACTGCTGTGGCGAAATGATCTCGCAGATTCATTCCGCACGCAGCCCATCCGGACGCATCAGGCGCCACAGCAGCGGCAGGGAGAGCACGGTGACGCCGAGGACGACGGCCGCCGCGGTGCCGGTGAGGACGAGGATGTCCCACCAGTCGGCCTGCAAGGGGCGGTTGGCCAGGTGGAGGAGCAGCGAGCCGAGGGCCAGTCCGCAGCCGAGCGCCAGCGCCAGGCCGAGGGCCACCGGGACGGCCGTCTGCCACAGGACCGAGCGGCCCAGCACGGCGCGCGGGGTGCCGAGGGCGTCCAGGGCGGACAACACCCGTGCGCGGTCGCGGAGTTGTTCCAGGGCGGTGATCAGCAGACCGCAGCCGATCAGCAGCAGCACGGCGGCGGCGCAGGCGGTCAGGCCGTGGCGGGCGGCGTCGAGGGTGTCGATGTCGGTGATGCTGCCGAAGCCGAAGGTGGTGAAGTAGATCTGCGGGGAGATCGCGGCGGCCGTGTTGCGGACGTATTCGATCGCGTCCGGGGTGTGCGGGTCGAGCCGTAGCAGGACGGCGACGTGGGGGTGGCGCAGCAGCGTGGGGGGCAGGGCCTCCGGGGTGGCGAGCAGGCCGGGGGTGAGGAAGGCGGGCCTGAGGCCGGAGGGCTTGGGGGTGGCGGGGCGGGCGGTGCGCGGGACGGACCAGAGGGCGGGGGCCCGGTGGTCGCTGCGGCTGCCGACCGGGTCGAGGGCCAGCCGTTCCCCCGGGCGCGGGTGGGAAGGGCCCTCGGGGTCCTTGACGAGGAAGACACTGCCCTGGGAACAGGCGCCGATATCGGCGAGTTGGCGCAGGGTGGCGCAGTCGGCGACGGCCACCGGATACGGCTCGGGGTCGTCGCCCTCGCCGGGCGCGGTATGCGCCTGGGCCAGGTGGTGGCGGGCGGAGTCCGCGTAGCCGGAGACCACGGTGTGCGCCGTGCGGACACCCACGGCCGCGCGCAGCCGGGCGTACATTTCCGGGGCACGGGCGGCGGGAACCGTGTCGTCGCGCGCGTCGACGACGGTCCATGCGGGGCCGCGCGGCTGCTCGTCGGGGCTCTGGGCGCCGGTCAGCAGCAGCTGTACGGCGAGGGCACCGGCCACCGCGACGGTGATCCCGCTGACCGAACGGCCGGCCGCGGTGCTGCTCAACTGGAGGCGCCGCACCGCAAGGTGCCAGGACGGGCCGCCTGGACCCGCGCCGGTCAGGCGGCCCACCACGGCGTCCACCAGCCACGGCAGCAGCGCCGCCACGCCCAGCAGAAGCAGCGCGACACCGAGGATCACCTGGGCGTTGGCGGCGTCGCCGCCGCCCAGCCCGAAGAGCGCCTGCGGCAGCAGCAGCACCACTCCGGCGACCGGCAGCAGCAGCCGCCACCACAGCCGGCGGCGCGACGGCGGAGCCGTGCGGGTGACGCCCAGCGGCTCGACGGTGACCCGCCGCATGGTGACCAGCGTGACGCCGACCGAACAGAGCGGGACGGCCAGCGCGACGCATCCGGCGAGCACGGCATCCGGCGCCACATCGGAAGGGAACACGCCGATCCCGAGAAGGGAGATGCCGGCGAGCGGGACCCGGCCGGCCAGGAAGATCGCGGCGCCGGTGAGCAGCCCGAACAGCGCACCGGCCAGCGCCTCGCCGGCGGCGATCCGCCGGGTGGCGGCCCGGTCCGCGCCGACCAGCCGCAGCGCGGCGAGCCGCCGGTCGCGGCGCTCCCCGCCGAAGCGCACCGCGGTCGCGACGAAGACGGCGACGGGAGCCAGCAGCGCGACACAGCTCACGATGATGACCAGCACCACCAGGGGACTTGCCCGGAACGGGGCCCCGCGGTCACCGAAGGCGGTGATCCGCTCGACGCCGTCGCCGGGCCGCCGCAGGTCGTCGCTGCCTTGGTAGAAGAGGAGTTCACCGGGGTACGTGAGCCCCGGGTCGCCGATCGTGGCGGTGATCCGCAGATGTGGGAAGCGCTTCTTGAGCAGTGCGCCCTCGGGTGCGGACAGCAGATCCGACAGGGCGGGGGAGACGGCCATGTCGCCGGGCCCCGGCAGCCGGGACAGGCCCGGCGGTACGGGCGCGCGGGGCCCCTCGGCCGCCAGGATCCGGCCGTACACCGGCCGATCGCGGTAGGTACTGCCGGACGGGGCGGTGAGCAGGGTCCGGTCCGAGGGGCCGGTCCCCTCCACGGCGGGTACGACGGTGCGGGCCCGCTGCCGGTCCATGGCGGCGTTCCATATGTTCGGGACGGCCGTCGCCAGCAGCAGCACGGCGACGCCCAGCCCGACGCCGAGCGCGGTCAGCGCCGTACGGATCCAGCCCTCGCGGCCGCCGGTGACGGCGAACCGGGCGCCCATGGCGAGGTCGGCGCCCCAGCGGCGGACGGTCGCGTCCCGGGCCGGACGGGAAGTACCGGGCATCGGCGCGCTCACTCCGTCCGCAGCCCGTCGGGCCGCATCATCCGCCACAGCGGCGGCAGGCTCAGCAGCGTCACGAAGAGGATCATTCCGCCGCCGATGCCGGTGATCCCCGCCACCACCGGCCAGTCGACCGTCACCACGCTGTCGATCATCGTCAGCAGCAGCGCCCCCAGCGTCAGTCCGCAGCCCAGCGCCAGGCCCAGGCCGAGCGCGACCGGGAGGGCGGTCTGCCACAGCACCGACCAGCCCAGGGTGGCGCGGCGGGTGCCGTACGCGTCGAGGGCGGACAGCAGCCGGCGGCGCTCGTGGAGCTGCTCGACGGTGGAGATGATCAGGCCCGAGCCGATCAGCAGCAGCGTGAGGACGGCGCCGGCGAACAGGCCGTCGCGGACGCTGGAGTACTGCTCGTCATGCGGATTGTCGAGGGCGGAGGACTCGTTCATCGTCGGGTCGATATGGGCCACGGTGTTGCGGATGTGCTCCACGGCGTCCCGGGTGCCGCGATCGAAATCGATCTTGATCTCCGTGGTGGGGTGGTTGAACCGGCCCGTGTCGACCGCGGACGGCGTGGCCAGCAGGTCGTACGGGACGCGGTCGGGGCTGCGTCCGCGGTCGAGCAGCCGGACACCGCGGGCCGACCCGGGGATCGTCCAGGGGCGCGGTGTCTGCGGATCTTCGGTGGCGTACGGGGGGTTGAGGCTGATCCGCGCCCCGGGCACGAGCGCGGGGTCCCGGCGCGGGGCATCGGTGACGAACACCTCGCCGTCCCGGCAGGAGTCCAGACGGGCCAGTTTGCGCAGCTCGGCGCAGTCGGCCACGGCGATCGTCGAGTTCGGTGCGTCGGCCGGGGCGGGCCCGGCGGACGGCAGCCGGCCGACGTTCGCGTCGATCGTGCCGCGGACCGCCGTCACCCCCGGGGTGGCGCGCAGCGCGGTGAGCGCCCGCTGGGTCTGCGGCCAGCCCTCGGCGTTGCCCCACAGGCCGATCCGCGGGAGCTTGCCGGACTCCGCGTACGCCTGGGCGTAGCCGGCCTGCATACCGGTCATCAGCATATGGATGGCGATCGCGCCGGCCACCGCGACGGTGATGCCGCTGACCGCGCGGGTGGCCGAGCCGCTGCTCAACTGGAGGCGTCGGACGGCGAGTTGCCAGGGGACCGGGCCGCCGCGCAGCCTGGCCACCACCGCGTCCACCAGCCAGGGAAGCAGGACGGTGACGCCGAACAGCAGCAGCATCGAGCCGGTCGCGAGCCGGAAGGTGTTGAGCGGGGTGTCGCGCCACGGCTGCGTCCGGGCCAGCGGCACCAGCAGCAGAGCGCCCACGGCGGGCAGCGCCAGCCGCCACCACAGCCGGCGGCGGACCGTGGGCCGGTTGCGGACGATGCCCAGCGGCTCGACGGTGACGCCGCGCTGCGCGAACAGCGTCACCACGACCGCCGCCGTCGGCACGAGTACGGCGACCAGCGCCGCGGCGAGCGGGGCGGGGGCCACGTCCGAGGGGAAGACGTTGACGCCCCACAGGGTGACCACCGAAGCGAACCGCCGGGCACCCAGGAACAGCGCCCCGCCGGCCATCAGCCCCAGCAGCGAACCGAACAGCGCCTCACCGGAGGCGATCCGGCGGGTCGTCCGGACATCGGCGCCGACCAGCCGGAGCGCGGCCAGCCGGCGTTCCCGGCGCTCGTTGCCGAACCGTACGGAGGTGCCGATGAAGACCATCATGGGCGTCATCAGCGCCACACACGTCATGATCACGAGGAGTACGACGGGGGCCCGCATCGGCGGCGGTTGCCAGTTCTTGCCGAAATGGTCGATGCGATAGGCGTCGGGCGCCTTGAGCGTGGCGCCCTGCGCGAGGTAGGTGAGCTCCTGCGGGCCGCTCAGACCGTCGTCGCCGATCACGCCGGCCACCTGGTAGTCCAGCCGGCCGCGCAGCAGCGCACCGTCGGGGGAGGCCAGCAGCTTTTTGAGGGCCGGGGAGACCAGCATCCGTCCGGGGCCGGGGAGATGGCCGATGCCGGGGGGTACGGGCGGATGCGCGCCGTCGGGGCGGACCAGGCGGCCGCGGATCGGCGCACCGCGGAAGGTGGTGTCGGCCGAGGTGTAGAGCACGGTGCGGTCGGAGGGCGGGGGAGCGTGGGCCTGGCCCAGGTTCTCGCGGGCCTTCCCCCGGCCGTGCCAGGAGTCCAGCAGGGGCGGTACCGACGAGCAGAGCAGCAGCACGGCCACACCCAGGGCCACGCCGGCGGCGGTCAGTGCCGTACGGATCCAGCCCTCGCGGCCGCCGCCCGCCGCGAACCGCATCCCCATCGCGAGGTCACGGGCCCAGGTCACGGGGCCGGTGCGCGTGGCGGCGAGCGGGTCCCGGGGCGCGGGAGCGGCCGGTGTGCCCCCGCCGTCACGGCCGCGGCCGGTGTGCGAGCGCAGCAGGCTCATATCAAGCCCGCCAGCATGTCCTTCACTTTGCCGTCGCGGACGACGATCTCCCGGTCGGAGTAGGCGGCGACCCGGGCCTCGTGGGTGACCAGGACGACCGCGGCGTGGGTGTCGCGGGCGGCGTTGGTCAGCAGGGTCAGGACGCGTTCGCCGTTGAGCGAGTCCAGGGCGCCGGTGGGCTCGTCCGCGAAGATGACCCGTGGCCGGGTGGCGAGGGCGCGGGCGACCGCGATCCGCTGGCCCTGGCCGCCGGATATCTCGCCGGGCCGTTGGCCGTGCGCTTTCTCGACCTCCAGCCGCTCCAGCCACTCGCGGGCCTGGCGCTCGGCCTCCTTGCGCTTGGTGCCGTTCAGCCGCAGCGGCAGGGCGACATTCTCCAGGGCCGTCAACTCCGGCACCAGCTGGCCGAATTGGAAGACGAAGCCGAAGTCCGTACGGCGCAGGGCGCTGCGCTGGGCGTCGCTCAGGGCGGTGAGCGTGTGCGGGCCGTAGCGGACGGTGCCGGAGTCCGGGCTGATGATCCCGGCGAGGCAGTGCAGCAGGGTCGATTTGCCGGAGCCGGAGGGGCCCATGACGGCGACGACCTCGCCCGGGTGGATCGAGAACTCCGCGCCGTCCAGTGCCGGTGTCGCCCCGTAGGTCTTGTGCAGCCCCTCCGCCGCGAGCAGGGATCCCTCCGGCGTCATACGCGGACCGCCTCCGCCAGCTTGTCGAGCCGGGCGGCGGTCAGCTCCAGCCAGCGCAGATCGGCCTCGAGGTGGAAGAGGGCGTGGTCGCAGATCAGCTGGTCGGCGAGGTCGCCGGTGCGCTTGCGCTCGGTCAGCCCGCGCATCAGCCGCAGATGTTCGGCGCGCTGGGAATCCAGCAGTTCGGCGGCGTTGCGGTCGGTCATCAGGGCCAGGACGATCTTGGTGTAGAGCGTCGACTGGAGGTACGGCTCGGGCTTCTCCGGGCGGGCCAGCCACTGGGCGACGTCCGTGATCCCGGCGTCCGTGATCGCGTACCGCTTGCGCTCCGGACCGGCGCCGGCCTCCACGGCGTCCACCTCGACCAGGCCGTTCTTCAGCAGCCGGGACATCGTGGAGTAGACCTGCCCGTAGTGCAACGGGCGGTCGTGGCCGAAGTGTTCGTCGAAGGCCCGCTTGAGGTCGTAGCCATGGCGGGGGCCGGACTCCAGGAGGCCCAGCAGCGTATGACCGATTGACATGCGGACCACCTTACTCGTGGGTGTATTGCCGGTGTATACGCGTGCTGTATAGCGGCTGCGCGGGTGAGCCGGGCCCCCGGCCGGGGCTCGGGGCGCGGGCAACGGGGCATCCCCGGGCGCACTCCGTACGCACCCGTCCGGGCGCATCGGCCGCCACGGCGGCGGCAGGCTCAGCAGGGCGGCGACCAGGGCGCGACCGCCGGCCTCGGCGGCACCACACAGGCCACGAGGACGGTGACACCGAGCTCTGCAGGAGATCTGTTCGCACTGTGCATGGAGGGAGCGTCTAGTCGCCCTGCTGATCCTTCGGCGGCCGCCCCCGCCGCGGAATCGCCCCCGCTCCCCGGGGCAGCCGGCCCGCCTCGGACAGCGCCTTGCGGAGCAGGAACTCGATCTGCGCGTTGGCACTGCGCAGCTCGTCGTCGGCCCACCGTGCCAGCGCGTCATGGATCAACGGGTCCAGCCGCAGCAGCACCTGCTTGCGCTGCTGCGGCCGTCGCGCGGGGGCCCGCTCGCGCTCGGCGCCGGGCCCCTCGGGTTCGGTGCTCACTGGTAGAGGGAGCCCGTGTTCAGCACCGGCTGGGCGGCCCGGTCGCCGCACAGCACCACCATCAGATTGCTGACCATGGCCGCCTTCCGCTCCTCGTCCAGCTCGACGATGCCCTGCTGGCTGATCCGGTCCAGCGCCTGCTCGACCATGCCGACCGCGCCCTCGACGATCTGCTGGCGGGCCGCGACCACCGCGCCGGCCTGCTGCCGCTGAAGCATCGCCGAGGCGATCTCGGGGGCGTAGGCGAGGTGGCTGAAGCGGGACTCGATGATCCGTACGCCGGCGGCCTGGACCCGTGCGGTCAGTTCGAGGGCGAGCTTCTCGGTGATCTCCTCGGCGTTGCCGCGCAGCGAGAGGGCGTTCTCGTCGTGGGCGTCATAGGGGTACTCGATCGCGATGTGCCGCACGGCCGCCTCGGTCTGGGTGGCGACGAACTCCAGGAAGTCGTCGACCTCGAAGAGCGCCTGGGCGGTGTCCTCGACCTTCCAGACCACGATCGAGGCCAGCTCGATCGGGTTGCCGTAGGCGTCGTTGACCTTGAGGACCGCGGTCTCGTGGTTGCGCACCCGGGTGGAGATCTTCCGGGCGCTGGTGAGCGGGTTGACCCAGCGCAGGCCGTCGGTGCGGATGGTGCCGACGTACCGCCCGAAGAGCTGGATGACCCGGGCCTCGCCGGGCGCGACCATCTTCACGCCGGTCATGCAGAAGAAGGAGCTGAGCAGCAGCAGGACGCCGACGATGATCATCGGCACTCCGGCAGCCTTGTCGCCGCCGTCGCCGAGTACGCCGCCGATGATGATCACGGCGATGCCCAGTGCCACCCCGAGCACGGTCAGCAGCAGGGCGAGGCCGCCCGCAATGCTGTGCGCCGGGACCTCGCGGACCTGCGGGCGGGGCATCTCGGGAGCGTCCACGGCGAGGTCCGGGTCGGGGTCGGTGCTGCGGTCGGCCGGTGTCTGATCGGACATGGGGTCCCCGTTTCTCCCTGTACGGCACGTGATGTCGGCCGCAATGGGTGATGTCACTGGTCTAGCAAAGTGCTATCACTTTAAGCGCGCTTCGGCGGGGTGTCCAGTGCTCGTACAGGGGGTCTTGGGCGACAAGATCCCAGGTGAGGCGGCAGCGACGCGCAAAACCCACCCCATGGTTCCGTCCAGGCGGGTGCTGTTTGTCACGTTGGGAAAAGCCTTGATCGATGAGTATTTGTTGACAGATGCGGTGTTAGCTTCAACAGCTGAATTAGCTGGGGGCGGAACGACTGGAGTTGCTGAAGCGATGGGCCGAGCGGACGCGAGACGGGCGCGACAGGGGAGCGCCCGCCGGGCCAAACCGAAGGACAAGAAGTCCGGCATACGCCGCTTCTTCACCTGGAAGAAGCTCCTCGGAGCCTTCCTCGGGGTGTGCCTGCTGGGCATCCTCGGTTTCATCGGCCTGTATCTGTACGTGGACATCCCCAAGGGGAACAACGAAGCCAAGCTCCAGAGCAACGTCTACAAGTACGCCAATGGCAAGGTCATGGCGCGTACCGGTCTGCGCAACCGCGAGAACGTCCCGCTCAGCCGCATACCCAAGGACGTCCAGCGCACCTTCGTCGCCGCCGAGAACAAGAACTTCTACCACGACTCCGGCGTCGACCTGATGGGTACCGCGCGCGGCATCCTCAACACGGTGATGGGCCGCGGCAAGCAGGGTGGTTCGACGATCACCCAGCAGTACGTCAAGAACTACTACCTGAGCCAGGAGCAGACGGTTTCCCGCAAGCTCCAGGAGATCGTCATCTCGCTCAAGGTGGACAACAAGTTCGGCAAGGACGACATCCTCGCCGGCTACATCAACACCAGCTACTACGGCCGTGGCGCTTACGGCATCCAGGCCGCCGCGCAGGCCTACTACGGCGTGGACGTCGAGAAGCTCACCGTCTCGCAGGGCGCCTACCTGGCCTCGCTGCTCCAGGCGCCGAGCCAGTACGACTGGACCAGCGCGACCCCGTCCGGCCGGAAGCGGGTCCAGGAGCGCTGGGCCTACACCCTCGACAACATGGTCGAGATGAAGTGGCTCTCCGCGGAGGAGCGCCGCAAGCAGACCTTCAAGAAGCCGAACGACCCCAAGCCCCCGCCCGGTGTGAGCGGCCAGAACAGCTACCTCATCGAGCAGGCCAAGCAGGAGCTCTTCGACCAGGGCGTCGACGAGAAGCAGTTCGCGGCCGGCGGCTGGACGGTCACCCTCGGCATCGACAAGAACAAGCAGCAGGCGCTGGAGAAGTCGGTCAAGCGCAAGCTCCTCGACGACCTCGACCCCAAGAAGCGCAAGGTCGACGGGGACGCCCAGCTCGGCGCCACCTCGGTGGACCCCAAGACCGGTCACATCGTGGCGATGTACGGCGGCGAGGGCCCGCCGAAGCACTACCGGAACAACGCCACCCGCACCGATTACCAGGCCGCCTCCACCTTCAAGCCGCTGATCCTGGCCTCCGCGATGGAGAACAACGCGGTCACCCGGGACGGCGTCCCGATCACCCCGAACACGATCTACGACGGCCGTAACCGCCGTCCGGTCGTCGGCGGCAACATCGCCTTCGCGCCGCCCAACGAGGACGAGCGCGAGTACGGGAAGATCAGCGTCCAGACGGCGACCAACAACTCCGTCAACGCGGTCTTCGCGCAGATGGGCGCGGACGCGGGCCTGGACAAGATCAAGGAGACCGCGGTCAGCCTGGGCATGGACGACAAGATGGACGTCAAGCCCGCCATGACCCTGGGCACCATGGGCGCCAGCCCGCTCCAGATGGCCGGCGCCTACGCCACCCTCGACAACCACGGCAAGAAGGTCACCCCGACGATCGTCACCAAGGCCTCGCACAGCGTCAACGGAGTCGAGACCAAGGTCCCGCTGAAGGACCCGATCGGCGACCAGGTGCTCAGCCGCAAGACCGCCGACACCATCACCTCCGTACTGACGGGCGTGGTCAACGACGGCACCGCCTCGGAGGCCGTGAAGAACACCGCCTACGACGCGGCCGGCAAGACCGGAACCTCCGACGACGACAAGTCGGCGTGGTTCGTGGGCTACACGCCCAAGCTGGTCACCGCCGTCGGCATGTTCGGCGAGTCCCCCCAGGGCGGCCGGCAGGTCACGCTCAAGGGCACCGGCGGCGACGGCCGGGTCAACGGCGGTGGCTACCCGGCCCGGGTGTGGGCGGACTACACCGAGGCGGCGCTGGGCGGCAACACCGGCGCGGAATTCGAGCTGGACGCCAGCCTGGGCGCCGGGGTCCCCCCGACCCCCACCCCGACGCCGAGCCACACGCCGTCGTCCAGCCCGAGCCCGTCCAAGTCGCCGAGCGATTCGCCCTCGCCGACTCCGTCGAAGCCGAGCGGGCCTGCCTCGCCGTCCGACAGCGGACGCCCGAGCCCGCCCGTCCCGTCCGACTCCGGCTCGCCGAACGGCGGGGTGGACGGCGGTGGCGGCGCCGGCGGGGACGGCGGCCCGACCGGCGGCAACGGGAACGGCCCCGGCGGAGACGAAGCCGACAGCCTGACCGGCTTCAACTGACCCCGGTCCGAGCGCAGCGCAGCGCGGCCCCCGCCTCCCCGGCGGGGGCCGCGCTGCTGTGAGGGAGCGGTGGCGCCTCAGCCGCCGTTCACCTTGTGGGCGATCCGGTCGCCCACGTTCTTGTCGATGTTGCGCCAGTACTGGAGCGCGCGGTCGAGCACCGGACGGCTGACGCCGTTCAGCAGATGGCCGGACACGTTGCCCACGAGCCGGTCGCGGGCCGCGTCGTCGAGGACCTGGCGGACCATCGTGCCCGGCTGGCCGAAGTCGTCGTCGTCGCGGCGCAGCGTGTACGCCTCGCGGACCATCGCGCCGCCGGTCTCCCAGCCCGCGGGCTCCCCGTAGCGCAGGGTGTCCGCCGCCGGGCCGCCGTAGCTGTTCGGGGCGTAGGGCCGGGCCGCGCGGGACGGCTCGAACCGCATCGGGCCGTCCTTCGCGTACGAGTGGACGGGTACGTGCGGCCGGTTGGGCGGCAGCTGGGCGTAGTTCGGGCCGATGCGGTAGCGGTGGGTGTCCGCGTAGGAGAACAGCCGGCCCAGCAGCATCTTGTCCGGCGACGGGCCGACGCCCGGCACCATGTTGGACGGTTCGAACGCCGCCTGCTCGATGTGGACGAAGTAGTCCTCCGGGTTCTTGTCGAGCGTCATCCGCCCGACCTCGATCAACGGGTAGTCGCCGTGCGGCCACACCTTGGTCAGATCGAACGGGTTGAACCGGTAGTCCGCGGCGTCCTCGAACGGCATGACCTGCACGTACAGCGTCCACGACGGGGCATTGCCACCGTCGATGGCCTCGAAGAGATCGCGGCGGTGGTAGTCGCCGTCCTCGCCGGCGATCCGGTCCGCGTCCTCCTGGGTGAGGAAGTCGATGCCCTGGTCGGTCTTGAAGTGGTACTTGATCCAGAACTTCTCGCCGCCGGCATTGACCCACATATAGGTGTGCGAGCCGTAGCCGTTCATGTGGCGGTAGGTCTTGGGAATGCCGCGGTCGCCCATCAGCCACGTGACCTGGTGGGCGGACTCCGGCGACAGCGTCCAGAAGTCCCACTGCATGTCGTTGTCGCGCATCCCGTTGTCCGGGCGGCGCTTCTGCGAGCGGATGAAGTCCTGGAACTTGATCGTGTCACGGACGAAGAAGACCGGGGTGTTGTTCCCCACCAGGTCGTAGTTGCCGTCCTGGGTGTAGAACTTCAGGGCGAAGCCACGGGGGTCGCGCCACGTGTCGGGGGAGCCCTGCTCACCCGCGACGGTCGAGAAGCGGGCCAGCATGTCGGTGGTCTTGCCCGGCTGGAAGAGATCCGCCTTGGTGAACTGGCTGACATCATTGGTGACTTGGAAGAAGCCGTAGGCGCCGGCGCCCTTGGCGTGCACCACGCGCTCGGGGACCCGTTCGCGGTTGAACTGGGCCATCTTCTCGATGAGGTAGTGGTCCTGGAGCAGGATGGGGCCGTCCGGACTCACAGTGAGTGAGTGCTCGTCGCTCTCCACCGGATTGCCGGCGTTGTTCGTCGTACGCGGGACGTTGTGCGCGGTGCTGGTCATGGAGGAATGCCTCCTGTTTCGACGACTGGGAGCAGGGGTCGGTCAGTCCCGAATTGGGGCGGTAAGTCCCTTGCGTCCACCCAAGCAGTCAACTACCCCGACGGCACGTCGGTAAATATTGGACCCCGTCCGGTCTCAGACGGGGTCCAATATGTGGGACAGGGCGCCGTGCGCCCGCCCGGAGTCAGGGGCGCTGGGCCCCCGGAGGCATCGACAGCTCGAACCAGACGACCTTTCCCATGCTCAGACGGGTCGCGCCCCAGCGCCTCGCCATCCGGTTGACCAGGTAGAGCCCCCGCCCGCCCTCGTCCGACGGCCGGGCCTGGCGCAGCCGCGGCAGCTGCGGGACGTCGTCGCCGACCTCGCAGCGCAGCACGTCCGTCCGCAGCAACCGCAGCGTGATCGGCCGCTCCGCATACCGCACCGCATTCGTCACCACCTCGCTGACCAGCAGCTCCAGCTGGTCGGTCAGCTCCTCCAGACCCCAGCGCGCCAGCGCCCGCCGGGCCAGCCGCCGGGCCTGCCCCGCCGTCTGCGCCTTCGGATCCAGATACCAGTACGCGACATCGCTCGGCGCGATCCCGTCGAACCGGGCCGCCAGCAGCGCGATGTCGTCATCGCGGTCGCCGGGGCCCAGCATGTCCAGTACCTCGTCGCACATCGGCTCCAGCGGCGGCGGGTTGGGACCCGTCAGCCGGGCCGTCTCCGCCAGCCGCTCCCGCAGCTGCTCGATACCGGTCCACACGTCCCGGATCCGCGACTCGACCAGACCGTCCGTATAGAGGACCAGCGTGGCGCCCGCGGGGGCGTCCAGCTCCACCGCCTCGAAGTCCACCCCGCCGACGCCGATCGGCGCGCCCGACGGGACCCGCAGCACCTCGGCGCGCCCGCCGCGGTGCAGCATCACCGGCGGCGGATGCCCCGCGTTGGCGATGGTGATCCGGTGCGCCACCGGGTCGTACACCGCGTACATGCAGGTCGCCATCCGGTCCGTGCCCAGCCGCTGCGCCTGCTCGTCGAGGTGGTGCAGCACCTCCTGCGGCGGCAGGTCCAGCCCCGCCAGTGTCTGGGCGGTCGTCCGCAACTGGCCCATGATCGCGGCAGAGGTCATCGAGTGGCCCATGACATCGCCGACGACCAGCGCCACCCGGCTGCCCGGCAGCGGGATCGCGTCGTACCAGTCGCCGCCCACCCGTGCCGTCTCGGCGGCCGGCAGATAGCGGCTGGCCAGCCGGACCCCGGTCGGCTGCGGCAGCGAGTCCGGCAGCATCGTGCGCTGGAGCGCGTCGGCGATGTACGCCTCGCGGCCGTAGAGCACCGCCTTGTCCACGCCCAGCGCGGTGTGCGTCGCCAGCTGCGCCGCCACCAGCAGATCGTCCGGCTCGAACGCCGGCCGGTCCGGGCGGCGCAGGAACACCGCCGCGCCGATCACCCGCCGGCGGCCGCGCAGCGGCGCCAGGATCACCCGGTGGCCGCCGGGCAGCCGCGGATCCGGCCCCAGCAGCTCCGGCAGCGCCGTCCGCGCCGCCTGCGCCTCGCCGAACAACGGCCGTACGCCCCGCAATACCTCGGCCAGCGGGCCGCCGGGCTCCACCTCGGCCAGCTCCGCGGCGCTGCCGCCCATCGCCGGACCCAGATCGGGCTGCGCGGGCAGCACCGGAAGCCGGGCGCCGTTGGTGTCCGGCTCCTCCGGAATACGGTCGGTACGGCGCAACCGCAGCACCACCGGCCCGGTCGGGCGCTCATCGCCCACCGGCAGCGGATCCCGCAGATAGACGAGGATGGCGTCGGCGAACGTCGGCACCGTCGCCCGGCACAGCCCGAGCACGATCTCGTCGAGGTCGATCCCGCGGGCGATCCGCCGCGTCGCCGCCCCGATGAAGCGCAGCCGGTCGCCGCCCGCCTGCCGGGCCGCGGCCACCTCACTGCTCTCGCCCGGATGCGCCGAGCGGGCCGGGGGAACGGGCGGCGGGCCCTGCGGCGATCCGCCCTGCCCGGTCAGCCGGTCAGCCATGGCCTCCCCGGCCGCCGGCCGCGCCGCCTCGCTCCGGTGGCCCTCCGGGCCCGCGGACCGTCCGCCGTGCGGCGCCGACGGCTGCTCCGGCACCGTTCCGCCCGGCTCGCCGCCACGCGGCCGCGACCGCCCGGAGCCGCTGGGAGTGCTGCCCTCCCGCGGCCGCCCGATGCCCTCGCCGCCGCGCGGGCGCTGCCCGTGATGCGGCTCCTCGCCCGGCTCCGGCGCCTCGGCGCGGCCCACCGCGCCCTGCGCCACCCGCCGTCCGGCGCGAGCCGTCTCCCGCCCCGCATCCGCCGCCCCGCCCGGCCGTCCTCCCGCAGGCATGGCCACCTCCCCGTACGCGTCGCCGTACGGGGCCGAAGCGTCCCGTACGGCGGCATGACCGCCGCTGTGCGCGGCGCTGTGATCGCTGGTGCGCCCGTCGGTGTGGCCCGCGGCAGTACCGTCCGCGTCCGCCGACGGGTCCCGCCGCGCCGCGCCGTGATCCGCGGCCGGCTCGTCATCGTGGTGGGCCGGTGCACCGGCCGAGGCCGTGACGGCGACACCGGCAAGGCCTATGTCGTCACCGCCGCGCACTGCGAACCCGGTGCCCGGCACCGGAGTGAACCCGGCCGTGGCGGGCTGCTGGAGGGCGCTGCGCGGGTCGGGGACCGCGCCGTACGACGCCGTCCCGGCCGGCCCCCGAGCAGGGGACGCCGAGTCCGCGGCGGTCGAGGCCGACCGCCGCGATTCGTGGGAGGGGGGGTGCTCCGTCACGCGTGGGATTCCATCCGTCCGGGGCTGTGCGCCCGACGTGCCACGTTACGGGCGCGCCGCCCGTGCGGGACGCGCCCAACGCGCTGCGTCTCAGGCGCGTCGCAGGTGCAGAAAGAGCTGGATCTCGGGTGGTACGTCCGTACTCGCCGGGGCGTATGCGTAGGCATCCTCCCCGACGACGTCGAAACCCGCGTCGTGCACGACCCGGCGCAGGTCGTCCCGCAGGTAACCCGATACCCGGATCGAGTTGCCCAGGAACGGAATGGTGAAGTCGTCCACATCCGCCTCGACCATGGACAGGGCCAACAGCCCCTCGGGTCGTAGCAGATCATGCAGCATGCCCAGTGCGTAAGGGATTTCCGCCCGGGGCAGCATCAGAAGTGAGAAATAAGCGGCGATACCGTCGAAGGAGCCGGGGCCGCCGAGCCGGCCGCCGCGCAGATCGGCGATGTCCAGCCGGTGGAAGTCGGCGTCCGGGGCGTTCTCCCGGGCCAGTTCGACCATCGAGGGGGAGAGGTCGATTCCCACGACGCGGTGCCCGGCGTCCGCGAGCTGACGGGCGGTCGGCAGACCCGTACCGCATCCGAGGTCCAGGATGCGTGAGCCTGCGGGCAGGGTGCCGGCCAGCCAGGAGCCCGAGGCGAGCTGGCCCTCCTTGTGCGGAAAGGCGTCGTCGTACCGGTCACCGATCGCGTCGAACGCCTCGGCCTGGCCGGCCCGGTCCAGTGCTAACCGGTTCAGCCCCTCGTATTCGTCGTAGTGAGTTGCACTCACGACCTCGCGCCTCCTGCGACCGCAGTCAAGTTCGTTTTCCCGTTCTGGAGTTGCGCCTGTGCAGTCTTGCGGAGGACGATCCTACGTTTGAAGACCCGGGGCGCAGCAAGGGGGCTCGGCCCCGCTCCTCGCCCCGCAGGAAACAGCCTTGCCCGTGGGCGCAGCTTTCCACGGTTCGCCCCCTTCAGTCGTGTGATGCCCCTTCGCTCCCTCACGACCGCAAACGTTCCGGCGCGCGGTCCCAGTCGTCCGGGAGCCCGGGGACGTCCCAGGCCGGATCGGGCCGCCAGTCCTCCCAGCCGTCGGCGTACGGCTCCCGCCAGGCCGTGATCTGTGCGATCGCGGCCCGCCCCGCCGATCTGACCTCGGCGGCCCGTGCGTCCGTCATCAGCCCGTCCCGCTGCGCCTGCGCGAACTCGTCCTCGTCCCGCCACTCCCAGTGCCGGTCCGGATAGACACAGATGTCGAGAAAGTGGTCCTCGGAGTCAATGCCGTCCGCCCAACGGCGGCGCGGCTCCTCCAGATTGACGTACCAGTTCTTGAACTGCCAGCCACGTTCCCAGAACAGCCACACCGACCACGGGTCCCCGGGCCGGGCCAGCTTCAGCACGCCGGTGCCGAACCACTGGTCGTGGGCGGTCCGGCGCGGTTTGGTGTAGCGGGTGGACAGCGGCTCGCGGTGCACCGGCGTGCCGTCGGCGAGCACCGGCTTGATGCAGGGGGTGCCCGGCGCCATCCACACCGCGAGCAGCTCGTCGGTGTCCTGGACCACGGTCATCGGACGACAGATGTGGAACCGCGCGGCGTCGGCGTTGTCGCGGTAGCGCCACAGGATGTGGTCCCCCGGCGCCCAGCGCGTCGCTTCCGCCGCGCTGCCCGCCGCCCCCTTCGCCCCGGCCGTCCCGCGTCCGCCGGCCGTCTCGCCTTCCGTGGTGTCCACCATGTCCGCTGTCATGCGCAGATCTTAGAGGCGTGGCATGACGCGCGCCGTGACATGAGCCGCACTGGGCGTTACGGGCATGATAATGCGGGCCGCCCCCCGGAACCCGCGCCGCAACAGGAGCCTGTGCGTGCGGGACGGGGGACGGAGGGCGGGCCCGGCTCAGGGGTGCGTCATCCGCAGGACGTCCAGCGCCTCGTCCAACTGCTCCTCGCTCAGGAGCCCCCGCTCGACATAGCCGCCTTCGAGGACCACCTCACGGATCGTCTTCCGCTCGGCGACGGACCTCTTGGCGACCTTCGCGGCCTCCTCGTACCCGAGGTACTTGTTGAGCGGAGTGACGACCGACGGCGACGACTCGGCGTACTCGCGGGCCCGTTCCACGTTCGCGGTGATCCCGTCGACCGTACGGTCCGCCAGCAGCCGGGAGACATTCGCCAGCAGCCGCACCGACTCCAGCACGTTCTTCCCGATCACCGGCAGCATCACGTTCAGCTCGAAGTTGCCCGCCGCCCCGGCCGCCGCCACCGTCGCGTCATTGCCGGTGACCTGCGCTGCGACCATCAGCACCGCCTCCGGGATCACCGGGTTGACCTTCCCGGGCATGATCGACGAGCCCGGCTGAAGATCCGGCAGCGCGATCTCCGCGAGCCCGGTACGCGGCCCCGACGCCATCCACCGCAGATCGTTGGCGATCTTCGTCAGCCCGACCCCGATCGTCCGCAGCTGCCCGCTGGTCTCGACGATCCCGTCGCGCGCCCCCTGCGCCTCGAAATGATTCCGCGCCTCCGTCAGCGGCAGCCCCGTCGCCCGCGCCACTTCGGCAATCACCGCGGCCGAGAAACCGGGCGGCGTATTGATCCCCGTCCCCACCGCAGTGCCGCCCAGCGGCAGTTCCGCCAGCCGCGGCAGCGCGGCCCGCAGCCGCTCGACGCCGTACCGCACCTGGGCGGCATAGCCGCCGAACTCCTGCCCCAGCGTCACCGGCGTCGCATCCATCAGATGCGTCCGCCCCGACTTCACGACCTCGGCGAATTCCTCCGCCTTCCGCTCCAGCGACTCCGCGAGATGCTCCAGCGCCGGAACCAGATCGTTGAGGACGGCCGACGTCGCCGCGATATGAATCGACGACGGGAAGACATCATTGGACGACTGGCTGGCATTGACGTGGTCGTTCGGGTGGACCGCCCGCCCCAGCCGCTCGCTCGCCAGCGTCGCGATGACCTCGTTGGTGTTCATGTTCGACGACGTCCCGGACCCGGTCTGGAACACGTCGACGGGGAAGTGGTCGTCCCACTGCCCCTCCGCCACCGCGGCGGCGGCCTCCTGGACGGCCTCCGCGATGTCCTTGTCCAGCACCCCCAGCTCCCCGTTGACCATGGCGGCCGCCCCCTTGATACGGGCCAGCGCCTCGATGTGCGCCCGCTCCAGCCGCTGCCCGGAGATCGGGAAGTTCTCCACCGCACGCTGCGTCTGCGCCCGCCATTTGGCATGCGCGGGCACCTGCACCTCGCCCATGGAGTCGTGCTCGGTCCGAAAGCCGTGAGAGTCGCCGAATGCGCTGTTGTCGCTCATACCTATGTCAGTGCCCGGGAACGGCGATCTGTTCCCGGGCACGTCCGTAAGTCACCTGCCTGCAGGGCGCTCACCCTTCAGCCCCGCTATGAAGGCGGCCCAGGCGTGGTGGGAGATGAGGAGGGCGGGTCCGTGGGGGTTCTTGGAGTCACGGACGGGGACGAGAGCGGGGTGGCCGTCGGCGACCTCGACGCAGTTGCCTCCCTCCTGATTGCTGTAGCTGGACTTGCGCCAGACGGCGGCGGTCAGGTCGGGGCCGGGAGCGCTCAGCATGCGAATCCGTCGGTTTTGAGGCCGGTTACGAAGGTGGTCCAGGCCTCGTCGGGGATGAGGAGGGCGGGGCCGTGGGGGCGTTGGGAATCACGGACGGGGACGAGGCCGGGTATCTCGTCGGCGACCTCGACGCACACGCCACCTTCGTTGTTGCTGTAACTGCTCTTGCGCCAGACGGCAGTACTCAGGTCAGGGGCGGCTCGCATGGCGTCCAGTCCTCCATTGCCACTCGGATCATCGCCTCGGCGTCGCGGGGCGAGAGGGCCATGGCCCTGAGCAGATCGTAGTTCTCGCGGCGGATGGCGACGTCGCTCTGGTTTTCGATAATTGTCCCGGAGTGGCTTCCTTCTTCATAGGCCGTCAACGGTTGGTGCGGCAGGGTGTAGAGCATGAGCGAGCTGCCTGCCTCTGCGTGCCCACCAGCCGCGAACGGCAGTAACTGAATGGTGAGATGTGGTCTCATACCCACCTCGACCAGGGCGGACATCTGTTGGCGCATCACCTCGGGTTCACCGACCGGGCGCCGTAACACTGCCTCGTCGAGGATGAACCAGCATCGCGGTGGCTTGGGCTTGTCCAGCAGGGCCTGTCGATCGATCCGGGCCCGTACCAAGCTCGCGACCTCGGCATCCGAGGCGTAGGGGTTACCGCATCGCAGTGACTTTTCCGCAAGTTCCCGAGTCTGGAGGAGACCAGGAATCGTGGCGCTCGCGTACTCCTCGATGACCGCGGCCCTACTCTCGATCTCGCTGATGACGCGGCGGTATTTGCCGGGGAACGGTTCCCTCTTCGCGAGGGTGTGCAAGCGAGCGAAGAGCTCGCCCGTGCCGAAGCATGCGTCCAGCTTCGTCGGCAGATCGTCGTACGGCAGCGACTCGGCGGCCTCGATCCGGGCCAGTTGGGACTTGCTGTAGTTCACCACCTCGGAGAGCCGTCGTAGTGACATGCCTGCCTGCTCCCGGTGGCGACGCAACTCAGCGCCGAAGAGGTCGCGCACCGAGCGGTCTGGTGAAAGTTCTCGCGCTTCGAAGGTCATAGGCCTATCCCTCCCTGTCCCGAACGTGATCTGGGACAACAACCCTCTGTTGAGCGTAGCCAGCGCAGAGCAACCATGAGGACACAGAAGGTAATTACCCCGGCGGCCGCGCGAACGGCCCCGGGGCACGGCCAACGCTGAGCAATCTCAGGAGCGTCAACATGCTTCAACCTATTGCCCGTTGCCTCGCGTGGGTGCGGGCTTTACTCATCCCGCGAGCAACGGGCCGGCACCGGGCGCCCGCCCCCTCCGCGTGCGGCCGCCCCATGCCCGCCCGTACGGTCCTCGTGCTGCCGTGGAGCCCGCCCCGGCTCCCCCGCGCGGCCCGCCGCCGGGGACGCCCCGTCGAACGGCCCCTGGACGGCGACGCGTCACCCCTCGTCCGTCCCTACTACGCCGCGTACGAACGCCGGCCCCGGCCCGCCGAGGTGGTCTGGTGAACGCCGGCCGCACGCCGCCGGGCCCGCCGCCCCGGCAGTCCCTGATGACCCTGCGGGTCTATACCGCGAGCCGCGACGGCGTGGTCACGCAGGAGCGGGCGCCGGTGCACGTCGTGGCCGGTGAGCCGCTCGACGTGTACGGGCTCAGCCAGTCCTGGCCGCCGTGCGCCTGCCCCCGTCATCGCGGGCGCTAGTGCCACCCCGCACAAGCCCTGGCGGTGGGGTGGCTCTCTCCGAGCGTTCGGAGAGGGCCGCCAGGGAGTGACGGCCCGCGCCTGCGCCTCCGGCAGCGGATGGAGCCCCCGGCCCCCGCTACTGACCCACCCTTCCGTCGATGCACTCGCGCAACAGGTCGGCCTGCCCGCAGTGACGGGCGTACTCCTCGATCCGGTGCACCAGCAGCTCCCGGACTGCGAACCCGTCCTTCCCCAGACGCTCGCCCAGATCCGGGTGCTCGGCCAGCGCGGCATCGGTCGCGGCCTGCTCGCGCGCCAGATCGGCATACGCGGCGTCGACCTCGGCCTGCGCGCCGACGGCTCCGTTGAAGTCCGCGTCACGCTCGCCGTACAGCTTCGGCAGCGGTTCGCCGTCGCTGATCCAGTTGCGCCAGTCCCGCTCCACCTCGGCGAGGTGCCGGAGCAGGCCGAGCAGCGACATCGTCGACGGCGGAACCGACCGACGCGCCAGTTGCTCCGCGTCCAGGCCCTCGCACTTCATCCGCAGGGTTATGCGGTAGTTCGTCAGGAAGTCCTGAAGCGTCGCCAGCTCGCCGTCCGGACTGACACCTTCGCTGTTACGGGGGTCGTCGTCCGGGTCGGCCCACATGTCGGGGTAGACGCTCGCCTGGCTCCATCGTGCGGGTTGGTCACTCATGCGGCCCATAGTCGACCGCGCCACCGCAAGCCCGCCAGCGAGTTTCGGTCCGGACGGACGGGTACGCGCGGTCGCTCCGGCCGTCGAGGAACGCGCGGGGCTCGGCGTTGAGGCTTCATACTCCAGCCGTAGATCGTCATGTGCCCTGGTCTTGGGGCCGTCTGCCGGTGGCGGAAACTCAGGTGGCCTCAGCGCGCCATCCGGATACAGTCGGGCAGTGCCTGAGTTGAAGCGGCTGCATGCAGGCGATGCCCCCGCGGTCCTGGCCTTCGAGCTGGCGAACCGCGCCTACTTCGCTGCCTCGGTCTCCGACCGGGGTGACGAGTTCTTCGACCGGTTCGCCGACCGGTACCGCGCCTTGCTGGCCGAGCAAGAGGCCGACATCAGCGCCTTCTACGTGCTCGTCGCTGAGAATGGCTCGGTTCTGGGACGGTTCAACCTGTACGACTTCGAGGACGGCACCGCCGAGCTCGGCTACAGGGTCGCGCAGCATGTTGCCGGCCGCGGTGTGGCGACCGCGACCGTCCGGGAGCTGTGCCGGCCGGCGGCGGCGCGGCACGGGCTGCGCACACTGCGGGCGGCCACCTCCCGCGGCAATGCCGCGTCCCAGAGGGTGCTTGCCAAGGCCGGGTTCGTTCCGGTTGGCCCGGCCGACCCGGTCGGCCTCGGTGGTAAGGCCGGCATCTGGTACCAGCGCGACCTGGTGCGCCAGCCGTAGACCGTGATCTTGCTGCTGGAGCGGCTGCGGGAAGGCGGCAGGCGCGCTCAGTTGGGCCTATGGAGGGCGGCAGCAAGAACGAGAGCCCCAGCGCGAAGCGCGCCGGGGGCTCTCGGAACTCAGTAGGTCAGCTGCCCTGACGCACCGGAATGCTCGTGAACGTCGGGGTCGGCGCCGGGTCCTGGAAGAAGTCGTTGCCCTTGTCGTCGACGACGATGAAGGCGGGGAAGTCCTCGACCTCGATCTTCCAGACCGCTTCCATGCCGAGCTCCTCGTACTCCAGGACCTCGACCTTCTTGATGCAGTCCTGGGCCAGCCGGGCGGCGGGCCCGCCGATCGAGCCGAGGTAGAAGCCGCCGTGCGTACCGCAGGCGTCGGTGACCTGCTGGGAGCGGTTGCCCTTGGCCAGCATGACCTTCGAGCCGCCGGCCGCCTGGAACTGCTCGACGTAGGCGTCCATCCGGCCCGCGGTCGTCGGGCCGAAGGAGCCGGAGGCGTAGCCCTCGGGGGTCTTGGCCGGGCCCGCGTAGTAGACCGGGTGGTTCTTCAGGTACTCCGGCATCTCCTCGCCGGCGTCCAGCCGTTCCTTGATCTTGGCGTGCGCGATGTCGCGGGCGACGACCAGGGTGCCGGTGAGGGAGAGGCGGGTCTTGACCGGGTGCTTGGTCAGCTCGGCCAGGACGTCGTCCATGGGGCGGTTGAGGTCGATGGCGACCGCGTCGAGGTCGGGGCCCGCGCCCTCGGTCAGCTGCTCGTCGGTGGTGTCCGGGAGGAAGCGCGCCGGGTCGGTCTCCAACTGCTCCAGGAAGACGCCCTCGGCGGTGATCTTCGCGACGGCCTGGCGGTCCGCGGAGCAGGAGACGGCGATGGCGACCGGGCAGGACGCGCCGTGGCGGGGCAGGCGGACGACGCGGACGTCGTGGCAGAAGTACTTGCCGCCGAACTGCGCGCCGATGCCGATCTTCTGCGTCAGCTCGAAGACCTTCTCCTCCAGCTCCTTGTCGCGGAAGCCGTGGCCGGTGGGCGAGCCCTCGGCGGGCAGCTCGTCGAGGTAGTGCGCGGAGGCGTACTTGGCGGTCTTCATCGCGTACTCGGCGCTGGTGCCGCCGACGACGATCGCGAGGTGGTACGGCGGGCAGGCGGCCGTACCGAGCGAGCGGATCTTCTGCTCCAGGAACTTCATCATGGAGGCCTCGTTGAGGACCGCCTTGGTCTCCTGAAAGAGGAAGGACTTGTTGGCGCTGCCGCCGCCCTTGGCCATGAAGAGGAACTTGTAGGCGCCGCCGTCGGTCGCGTACAGCTCGATCTGGGCCGGGAGGTTGGAGCCGGTGTTCTTCTCGTCCCACATCGTCAGCGGAGCCATCTGCGAGTAGCGCAGGTTCAGCTGGGTGTAGGCGTCGTAGATGCCGCGGGAGAGGGCCGCCTCGTCGCCGCCCTCGGTCAGGACCTGCTGGCCGCGCTTGCCCATCACGATCGCGGTGCCGGTGTCCTGGCACATGGGCAGGACGCCCGCGGCGGCGATGTTGGCGTTCTTCAGCAGATCGAGCGCGACGAAGCGGTCGTTGGCGCTGGCCTCGGGGTCGTCCAGGATCTTGCGGAGCTGGGCGAGGTGCGCCGGGCGCAGGTAGTGCGAAATGTCGTGCATCGCCTCGGCGGCCAGCTTGCGCAGCGCCTCCGGCTCGACCTTGAGGAACGTCCGGCCATCGGCCTCGAAGGTGCTCACGCCCTCCGCGGTGACGAGGCGGTACGGCGTGGTGTCCTCACCTACGGGGAGAAGGTCGGTGTAGGCGAATTCCGGCATCGAAGGTCATTCCTTACTCGGAGAGGTCCGGCTGGCATCTACGGCAGCGCCTCCACAGCGTAGAACCCTGGCGCGCGGACGCCGCTGTGAGGTAAGGCTCAGTACGTGCGAGACCTGTCGCGTCGATCCCTGGTCGCGATCTATCGCGTTTCGGTACGCTGGGGCCGTGGAAGCAGACAACGGGGGACGACCGGGCCCCGAGACCCCGCCCGGAACGCTTCAGAAGCAGGATCAGCTCCGGGAGCGGCAGCCGGTGAACATGACCAAGACGGCGTCCGCGCGGCCCGCCGTGGCCGAGGGCGACATCCGTGCGTCGGACGCGGACCGCGACCGGGTCGCCGAGATCCTCCGTGAGGCGCTGGCGGAGGGCCGGCTGGACCCGGAGGAGCACGCCGAGCGGATCGACACCGTCTACCGCGCCAAGACCATGGGCGAACTGGAGCCCGTCGTACGGGACCTGCCCGCGGCGGGCGCCGGCCGCGCGCAGCCGGACCAGGACGCGTACGTCTACGGCCCCGGCGCCCCGGTCCCGGACCAGAACCTCGTCGCGATCTTCAGCGCCTCCGTCCGCAAGGGCCGTTGGCAGGCCCCCGCGCGGATCAACGCCGTCGCGTTCTTCGGCTCCGTCGAGATCGACCTGACCGAGGCGGTCTTCCCGCAGCAGCAGGTCCAGATCAACGTCACGGCGATCTTCGGCAGCGTGGAGATCCGGGTCCCGGAGAACATCACGCTGCGCAGCAGCGGCGCCGGCGTCCTGGGCAGCTTCGAGGTCGAGACGCATGACGCCGAGGACACCCATGCCCCGCAGGTCCTGGTGGGCGGCTATGCCGTGCTGGGCAGCGTGGAGGCCAAGCCCAAGCGCGGTGCCTGGATCCGCGATCTGCGCGACCGGCTGCGCGAGGGGCATCGGGAGCTGCGCCACGAGCTGCGCGAGGAGCGGCGTGAGCGTCATCAGCAACTGCGCGCGGGACGGCACGAGTGGCACGAGCGGCGGCGCTCCGAGCGCCGCGAGCGCCGGGACCGGTTCCGCGGGGACACGGGAGCCTGAGGCCGCGTACGGCCCCCGGCCGCCGCACCGGCGGCGGCCGACCCACGGAAGGGGACGTCACCCGCGATTTTCTCGTTGTCGCACGATCGCCACGGTATGCATAAGCGTGCGTACAGCGGGTAGGGCTGGTGCATCGTCTCTCGTACGGCTGCGGGGTGCGGAAATAGGCCGTGCGCAGCGAGACGGGCAAGGGTGATTCTCGCGCCGAAGCCGTCGTCAGGAGTAGACCGTGCTGCTACCGCATCAGCCCCTGCAGGATGCCGCTGTCGTTCCGTCCCAGCAAATGCCTGCTCGTGACGAGGCCGGTCCCTGGCATTCGGAGGCGGTGTGCCGCCGGGACGAAGCCGGGCTGTTCTTCGCCCCGTCCAAGGAGCCGACCGCCGCGCGACTGGCCAGAGAAGAGGCCGCGAAGCGGGTCTGTGCCCGCTGTCCCGTGATGGTCGAGTGCCGGGAGCATGCGCTGCTCCAGCCCGAGCCGTACGGCGTCTGGGGAGGTCTGACCGCGGCCGAGCGCCGGGTCGTGCTGACCCGCCGGCGGCGCCGGGAGACCGAGCTCCAGCGCGCGGCCCATATGCCTGCGGCCGGCTAGACGGCCGCGCGAGCGGCTTCGGCCCATCGGACGCACCCCAGGACCCAGGGCGTATGGGCCACTTCGCCCCCGCCGGAGACTCTCCGACGGGGGCGAAGTGCATGCGGTGCCGGGCGGCCCGTACGGGATCAGCTGGGGCGCTCGAAGTCCACCGAGCTGTACGCACGCAGCTTGGACAGCCGGTGCTGGGAGTCGATCTGGCGGATGGTGCCGGACTTGGAACGCATCACCAGGGACTGGGTGTAGGCGTTCTCGGCGCGGTAGCGTACCCCGCGCAGCAGTTCGCCGTCGGTGATGCCGGTGGCGACGAAGAAGACGTTGTCGCCACGGACCAGGTCGCCGATCTCCAGCACCTTGTCCAGGTCGTGCCCGGCGTCCAGCGCCCGCTGCCGCTCGTCGTCGTCCTTGGGCCACAGCTTGCCCTGGAAGGCGCCGCCCAGACACTTCAGCGCACAGGCCGCGATGATGCCCTCGGGCGTACCGCCGATGCCCAGCAGCAGGTCCACGCCGGTGCCCTCACGGGCCGCCATGATCGCGCCGGCCACGTCGCCGTCGGCGATGAACTTGATCCGGGCCCCGGCCTCCCGGACCTCCTTGACCAGGCCGTCGTGGCGGGGCCGGTCCAGGATGACGACCGTGACGTCCTCGACCGCGGACTTCTTCGCCTTGGCGATCCGCTTGATGTTCACGGCCACCGGCGCCGTGATGTCCACGAAGTCCGCCGCCTCCGGGCCCGTGGCGAGCTTGTCCATGTAGAAGACCGCGGACGGGTCGAACATCGAGCCGCGCTCGGCCACCGCCATCACGGACACGGCGTTCGCCATGCCCTTGGCGGTCAGCGTCGTCCCGTCCACCGGGTCCACGGCCACGTCGCACTCCGCGCCGGTCCCGTCACCCACGCGCTCGCCGTTGTAGAGCATCGGGGCGTTGTCCTTCTCGCCCTCCCCGATGACCACGACGCCGTTCATCGAGACGGTGTGGATCAGGGCGCGCATGGCCTTGACCGCCGCGCCGTCCGCGCCGTTCTTGTCACCTCGCCCCACCCAACGGCCCGAGGCCATGGCACCGGCCTCGGTCACCCGGACGAGCTCCAGGGCGAGGTTGCGGTCCGGGGCTTCGGGGCTGACCTCGAGTGGGGACGGGAGATGATGCTCGCTCATCGAGCGCACCTTTCTGAACGGCGACGGCCGTGAAGGAATGAGGGTGGCTGTGCGGGGGTGCGGGGGTTTCCCCCGGAGGTTCACAGTATCTCCAGGCCGCCAAAATGAGCAGAGGGCCCTTCGCATGAGCGCCCCTGGGGGAGCCGGTCACCTGGTCGTTTGCGCAGGTGACGGGCTTTGCCGGGGGGCCTGTCAGGGGCGCGGCGGGGATGGGGGACCATAGGGGCGTGGCAGGTATGCGAGGCAGACAAACGGTGCGGGACATGGTCCTGTCGCTGGCGGTGATCGGCGCCCTCGTCGGCGCGATCTACATCTTCATCCCGCACGACGAGAGCGCGGACGCGGCGAAGAACGCGGTCAAGACGGTCGACTACCGCGTCGAACTGATCACGGCCCGGCGAGCGGCGCCCTACGCGGTCGCCGCGCCCGAGGGGCTGCCCAAAACCTGGCGCGCCACCTCCGTCTCGTACAAGGCGAACGAGGACGGCAAGGGCGGCGCCTGGCACCTGGGCCTGCTCGACCCCGAGCAGCAGTACGCGGCCGTCGAGCAGAGCGACGCCGTGCCGCGGAAGTTCATCCAGGACGTCACGCTCGGCGCGGCCAAGGCCGAGGGCAAGCAGGCCGTCGGCAGCAAGAAGTGGGACCGCTACAAGGGCGACAAGTACAACGCGCTGGTCCGCGAGGAGTCCGGGGTGACCACGGTCGTCACCGGCACCGCGCCCTACGGGCGGCTCGCCGACCTGGCCGCCGCGCTGGTGGCGAAGAAGGGCTGAGCCCCTTAAGACATCGATGAGGCCGCCGTACCCGGGAGGGGTGCGGCGGCCTCATCGATGTGCGGACCCGTGCGGGACGGGTTCCCTACGGACTCCTACGGGTTCCCTACCGGACTCCTGCGGGTTCCTTACGGGCGTCGCTCAGACGGTGGCGACGGCCTCGTCGAAGGTCAGCCGCGGGGAGCGCGGGAAGAAGGCGTCGGTGCCCGGCTTGCCGATGTTGATGACGAGGAAGGACTTCTGCTTGCCGTCGCCGAAGAACTCCTTGTCGACGCCGGTGAAGTCGAAGCCGGTCATCGGGCCCGCGGCCAGGCCGGCGGCGCGGATGCCGACGATGAAGTAACCGGCCTGGAGGGTGGCGTTCTGGGTGCCGGCCACCTCGCGGCGCGCGGCCTCGGAGAAGAACGTGTCCTTGATGCCCGGGGCGTGCGGGAAGAGCTGCGGCAGCTTCTCGTGGAAGTGCAGGTCCACGGAGAGGATCGCGGTCAGCGGCGCGCCGAGGGTCTTCGGGCCGTTGGCGCCCATGGCGTGGTTGACCAGGCGCTCACGGGCCTCCTGCGAACGGACCAGGGTTATCCGCAGCGGCGACTGGTTGAAGGCGGTCGGGCCGAACTTCACCAGGTCGTAGACGGCCTGGACCTGCTCGTCGGTGACCGGCTCGTCCGTGAACGTGTTGGCGGTCTGGGCCTCCCGGAACAGGAGGTCCTGAGCGGCGGCGTCAAGGGCGAGAGACATGGGGGCACCTCGGTGAGTGAGCTGGGCGTTCGGGTTCTGTGGCACTGCAGACAGTAGAGAGGCCGCAGTTACTACAGGGTTCATTCAAGACACCACTGTAATGGAGATAGATTAAGTTTCAACTAAAGTGGGGGTGTTGTGAGGCGGTTCACAGCGCTTCGCTTCCTTTGCCGGGGTGGCGGCGGCGGCCGGCCCCGGCGGTCCCCTCTGGACGGTCCGTCGCCCTGAGTGCCTCGCAACAGTGCACGCTCCGTCGCCGGGCGCGCCCGCCGCCAGGCCTAGGCGCGTTCCGCCTCCGGCCCGTCCGACGGCTCGGCCAGTGCGGCGTCCAGCCGGGCCCGCGCGCCGTCCAGCCAGCGCCGGCAGACCTTCGCCAACGCCTCGCCGCGCTCCCACAGCGCGAGCGACTCCTCCAGCGTCGTGCCGCCCGCCTCCAGGCTGCGGACGACCTCGATCAGCTCGTCCCGCGCCTGCTCATAGCCCAGCGTGGAGTCCACCGACTCCACCCGGGCCGCCGCGCCGGCCGCCGCACCCTGCTCCGCGTCCGCCGCGCCATCCGTCTTCGCCTTCGCCATGTCTCCCACCCTAAGAGTCTGTCTTTGCACTATTCGGGGGGTGTGACAGCGCCCGGGACGCCGTCCACCCGCACCCGGAACTCGCCCTCGGCCACCCGGGCCCGCAACGCGTCGTCCGCGTCGACCTCGTCCGGTGAGCGCACCGCCGTCCCGTCCGGCTTCTGGAGCACCGCATAACCGCGCTCCAGCGTCGCCTTGGGGGAGAGCGCGACCACTCGGGCCAGGGTGTGCGTCAGCTCCGAGTCGGCACGGTCCAGCAGATGCCCCAGGGTCCGCCGGCCGCGCTCCAGCAGCGCGGTGACCTGCTCCTCGCGGTCCTCGACCATCCGCTGCGGCCGCTGTATGCACGGCCGCTGAAGCGCCGCCGCGAGCCCCCGCTCCTCCCGCTGGAGGAAGCCGTCGACGGCGCGCAGCGCCCGCTCCCGCAGCTGCTGGACCCGGGTCAGCTCCTCGCCCACGTCCGGCACCACCTTCTTCGCCGCGTCGGTCGGTGTCGAGGCGCGCAGATCGGCGACCAGGTCCAGCAGGGGGGTGTCCGGTTCATGGCCGATCGCCGAGACGACGGGCGTCACGGCCGCGCTCACGGCCCGGATGAGCTGTTCGTCGGAGAACGGCAGCAGATCCTCCACGCTGCCGCCGCCCCGCGCCACGATGATCACGTCCACTTCGGGGAGCGCATCCAGCTCCTGGACGGCCGCCACCACCTGCGGGACCGCATGCACCCCCTGCACCGGCACATTGCGCACCGCGAAGCGGACGGCCGGCCAGCGGTGCCTGGCGTTCTCCAGGACGTCCCGCTCCGCGGCGCTCGCCCGGCCGCAGACCAGCCCGATCAGCTGCGGCAGGAACGGCAGCGGTTTCTTGCGGTCCGCCGCGAACAGCCCCTCCGCCGCCAGCGACTTCTTCAACTGCTCCAGCCGGGCGAGGAGTTCACCGACGCCGACCGGCTTGATCTCGGCGGCCCGCAGCGACAGCTGGCCGCGCGGGGCGTACCACTCCGGTTTGGCGTGCACCACCACCCGGGCGCCCTCGCTCACCACGTCGGCGACCTTGTCGAAGACCTGGCGGTAGCACGTCACGCTCACCGAGATGTCGTACGACGGGTCACGCAGCGTCAGGAAGACCACGCCCGCGCCGGGGCGCCGCGAGAGCTGGGTGATCTGCCCCTCGACCCACACCGCGCCGAGCCGGTCGATCCAACCGCCGATGAGCCGGGACACCTCGCCGACCGGGATCGGCGTTTCCGGGGACGTAGAAACAGCCATACGAGCGAGACTAACGGCGGGCACTGACAGTGGCGGCGCTCCTGCGGTGCGTGGTCCGGGCGGGCGAAGGCCGGGCGAGCGGCTCCGCGGCGGCATCCGCCGGCCCGCGCCGCGCCCGCCGGCTTCCCCGGCCCACCCGTGCCCTGCCCGCGCCGCGCCGGTCGGCTCCTTCTCCGGCCCACCCGCGCCCGGCCCGCACCCCGCCCGTCAGCCCTGCCCTCCGCCCGTCAGCCCCGCAATCCGCCCGCCCGCGCCCGTCCCCGGTACTGCACCGCCAGCACCACCAGCCCCACCACCAGCCAGGCCCCGCCCACGGCCTGGGCGGTGCCGGAGGCCTCGACGATCACCGCGACCACCACCACCAGCCCCAGCAACGGCACCACCAGATGCCGCAGCACGCTCGGCACCCCGCCCGCCCGGCGGATCCAGAAACAGCCGATCACCGACGCATGCAGCAGCCCGAATGCGGTCAGCGCCCCCACGTTCACGACCGACGACAACTGGTCCAGCCCGTCGTCCCTGCGGGCCGCCCACACCGCCGTCACCAGCGTCACCAGGGCCGCCCCCAGCAGCGCCCTGCGCGGTACCCCGCTGCCCGCGTCCACCTTCGACATCGCCCCCGGCAGCCGCCGGTCCCGGGCCATCGCGAACAGCAGCCGGCCGGCCGCCGCCTGCCCCGCCAGCGCCGCGAACGCCGCGCCCACCGCCTTGCTCACCGCCACCAGATCACGCAGCCAGCCGCCCACCGCCGCATCGACCGTGACGTAGAAGGCGCCGCCCTGCTCCCCGGGCCGGGCCGCCAGCTCCGCCGCGCTCACCGGCATCAGCAGCGCCGCCAGATACGTCTGCACGGCGAACAGCACACCGGCCACCACCAGACAGGTGAGCACCGCCCGCGCCACCCGTTCCGGCCCGCCGCGCCCCCGGCCGCCCTTCCCGGTGGCCGCCGGGCCCGCGGCCTCCTCGGCGAACGACGCGATCGCATCGAAGCCCAGATAGGAGAGCACCGCCACCGACACCGCGGCCAGCACCGCACCGACCGCGAAACCGCCCTCACCGGTCAGCGGCACGGCCCAGCCGCGCGGCGCCCCGTGCGCGCTCAGCTCGACGACCGCCGACACCACGAACACCGCGAGCACCACGATCTCCATGGCCAGCACCGCGAAGCCGACCCGGGCCGCGGTCCGTACACCCCACAGGTTCAGCAGCGTGGTCACGGCCACCGCCAGCGCCGTCCACACCCACTGGTGCACGGACGGCACCAGCGCATGCAGCGCGATCCCGGAGAACAGGTACGCCACCGCCGGAATCAGCAGATAGTCCAGCATCGCCATCCATCCGGCGACGAACCCCGTGCCCTCGCCCAGCCCCACCCGGGCGTAGGTATAGACCGACCCGGCCTGCGGGGCGACCCGCACCATCTGGGCGTACGAGTACGCGGTGAACGCCATCGCGACGGTCGCGACGAGGTAGACGAGGGTGATCGCGCCGTGCGACTTGGCCTGGAGTGTGCCGAAGATCCCGACCGGCGCCATCGGGGCGATGAACAGCAGCCCGTAGACGATCAGGTCCCGGAAGGTCAGCGTCCGCCGCAGCCCGCCGGGGGCGCGGGTGTGCCCGCCCCCGTCGGCTGCGGGAACGGCGTCGCCGCCCGTTCCCTCGCCGTCCGTGCCGCCGATCGTGCCCGGCATCCTGCCTCCTCGCTCCGTGCCGTCCTCAGTCTGGGACAAAGGCGCGATCTTCCCGGCAGGGCCACGGCTTTACGATGGGACGCATGACTTCCTCGCCCAGCCCGACGCCCGCCGCCACCCCGGGCGAAGACGCTCCGCGCGACCAGCGCAAGGTCCTGCTCGCCGCCCCCCGGGGCTACTGCGCGGGCGTGGACCGTGCCGTGATCGCCGTCGAGAAGGCCCTTGAGCAGTACGGTGCCCCCGTCTACGTACGCCACGAGATCGTGCACAACAAGTACGTCGTGAAAACCCTCGAGAAGAAGGGCGCCATCTTCGTCGACGAGACGGAAGAGGTGCCCGAGGGCAACATCGTCATCTTCTCGGCGCACGGCGTCGCCCCGGTCGTCCACGAAGAAGCCAAGCGCGGCAAGCTCGCCACCATCGACGCCACCTGCCCGCTGGTCACCAAGGTCCACAAGGAAGCCGTCCGCTACGCCAAGGAGGACTACGACATCCTCCTGATCGGCCACGAGGGCCACGAAGAGGTCGTCGGCACCAGCGGTGAGGCGCCTGAGCACATCACCCTCGTCGACGGTCCCGACGACGTCGCCAATGTCGAGGTCCGCGACCCGGAGAAGGTCGTCTGGCTCTCCCAGACCACGCTCTCGGTCGACGAGACGATGGAGACGGTCGACGCGCTCAAGGGCCGCTACCCCAACCTCCTCTCGCCGCCCAGCGACGACATCTGCTACGCCACCCAGAACCGCCAGATCGCGGTGAAGCAGATGGGTGCCGAGGCCGATCTCGTCATCGTCGTCGGCTCCAAGAACTCCTCGAACTCCGTGCGCCTCGTCGAGGTGGCGCTGGGCGCCGGCGCCCGCGACGCCCATCTGGTCGACTACGCGGAGGAGATCGACGAGGCCTGGCTGGAGGGCGTCCGCACGGTCGGTGTCACCTCCGGCGCGTCCGTCCCCGAGATCCTCGTCCACGGCGTCCTGGACTATCTCGCCCAGCGCGGCTACGAGGACGTCGAGACCATCACGGCCGCCGAGGAGTCCATCCACTTCTCGCTGCCCAAGGAGCTCCGCCGGGATCTGCGCGCCGAGGCCCAGGCGGCGACCGAGGGCTGACCCCCCGCTGCTGCCGCTTCGCCGCCTGGGCCCCTGTCGTTCCATCCCGGGGGCGAGCGGCCCCGTCGACGCCTAGCCTTTCCCCATGAAGGTCTTCGGTGTGGACATCGGTGGATCGGGCATCAAGGGTGCCCCGGTGGATCTGGAGCGCGGCGACCTCGCGGAGGAGCGCTACAAGGTGCTGACCCCGCATCCGGCCACCCCGGATGCGGTCGCCGACGGCGTCAAAGAGGTCGTGGACCACTTCGGGTGGTCGGGGCCGGTCGGTGCGACCTTCCCCGGTGTCGTCACCGGCGGGACGACCCGTACGGCCGCCAATGTCGACAAGGGCTGGATCGGCCTCGACGCCGCCTCCCTGCTCACCACGCGGCTGTGCGGCGAGTCCGGCGGCAGCCCCGTCACGGTGCTCAATGACGCGGACGCGGCCGGCCTGGCCGAAATGCGCTTCGGCGCGGGCGCCGGCCGCACCGGCACGGTCATCGTGCTCACCCTCGGCACCGGCATCGGCAGCGCCGTCTTCACCGACGGCCGTCTCGTGCCCAACTCCGAGCTCGGCCATCTGGAGCTGCACGGCCACGACGCCGAGAAGCGCGCCTCCACCAAGGTCAAGGAGGACGAGGAGCTGAGCTGGCAGCACTGGGCCCACCGGGTCCAGAAGTACCTCGCCCATGTGGAGATGCTCTTCTCACCCGAGCTGTTCGTGATCGGCGGCGGGGTGAGCCGCAAGGCGGAGAAGTTCCTGCCGCTGATCGAGCACATCAGCGCGGAGATCGTGCCGGCTCAGCTTCAGAACAACGCGGGGATTGTGGGGGCCGCGATGGCTGCGTACGCCGCTCGGGCTGGCGAGCCACCTGCCGCGGACGGTTCCCGGGCCGCGGCCGCCCCCGGTCGGCCGTCCGCGCCGGCGGCCGCTCCTGCTGACCGTGCGGTCCGCTCTGCGGTCGACTCGCCGGTCGGCTGGCCCGACGCCGGGCGATGATCAGCACCCGGCGGACGATCGCGAGCAGCGCGCAGATCAGCGTGCCGGCATAGAGCCAGCCCGCGTTCAGCGCGAGCACGGTGAAGACGCCCATCAGCAGCCCGTCGAACCCGTCCGCGCCGTGCTGGATGGGCAGCGCACCGAGCGTGAACGCGATCGGCAGCGTGACCGGCGCAATGACCAGGTCGTACGGCCTGACCCACAGCGCAGCGGCGACGCCCACCAGCAGATAGCAGACGCCGTACGCGGTCGGTGCGCCGCCGAACAGCAGCCGGTCCAGAAAGGCGAAGGCCAGCAGCGCCATCGTCGCCAGCAGCCAGCAGCCCAGACCGGTGAGCTTGGCCGCCGGCATCCGGCGCCGCAGGGCGGGCGCCGCGGCGGGCAGGGCGGGGCGCTGCGGCCGCGCCCGGTAGACGGTCGAGGACTCCACGCCCTGTGACGGGGCCGGGGCACGCCCCGGGGACGCGGTCACGGGCGCCCTGGCAGGCGCACGGGCGGACCCGGCCTGCGCCGGACCGCGCGCCGCGGCATGGACGACCGCGGGTGCGGACGCCGGTACGGACGCGAAGCCGGAGGCCCGCATCGCGGTGAGAAAGTCGTCGTCGGGATCGGGGGCCACTGCCTCCGCGGGGCGCGGGAGCCGGGCGTCCTGGCCCGCGGGCGGGCGGGCGGACCGCGGCGGGCTGTGCTGGGGGGTGCGCGCTTCGTGTTGCTCCACTCGTCAACGGTAGGCCGCTAAGTGGGATTAACCGGTTACGGGACACGCGCATTGGGCCGAGCTTCGGGCCGATTCCCTCCGGCCCGGGGGCCGGGCGGGGTGCGGCCGGTCCCGGTGGCGGCGGCTCGGGCCCGGCCGCCCCGTAGACTGGTGGATCGGCCCTCCGGGACCGTGCCCACCCCACCACCTCTCGCTCGGAAGTCGAGTCGCCACGTGTCGCTCACGATCGGAATCGTCGGTCTGCCGAATGTCGGCAAGTCGACCATGTTCAATGCCCTGACCAAGAACGACGTGCTGGCGGCCAACTACCCGTTCGCCACCATCGAGCCGAATGTCGGCGTCGTCGGCGTCCCCGACCCGCGGCTGGCCAAGCTGGCCGGGATCTTCTCCTCCCAGAAGGTCCTCCCGGCGACCGTCGACTTCGTCGACATCGCGGGCATCGTCCGCGGCGCCTCCGAGGGTGAGGGCCTGGGCAACAAGTTCCTCGCGAACATCCGCGAGTCCGACGCGATCTGCCAGGTCATCCGCGCCTTCAAGGACGAGAACGTCGTCCACGTCGACGGCAAGATCTCGCCCAAGAGCGACATCGAGACGATCAACACCGAGCTGATCCTCGCCGACCTCCAGACCATCGAGAAGGTCCTGCCGCGCCTCCAGAAGGAGTCGCGCATCAAGAAGGACATCGCGCCGAAGGTCAAGGCGGTCGAGGAGGCCAAGGCGATCCTGGAGAGGGGCGAGACGCTCTTCGCCGCGGGCATCGTCCAGGGCTCCGGCAACGAAGAGCTCCTGCACGACCTCCACCTCCTCACCACCAAGCCCTTCCTCTACGTCTTCAACGTCGACGAGGACGAGCTGACCGACGAGGACTTCAAGAACGAGCAGCGCGCCCTCGTCGCACCGGCCGAGGCGATCTTCCTGAACGCCAAGCTGGAGGCCGACCTCGCCGAGCTGGACGAGGACGAGGCCCTGGAACTCCTCCAGTCCGTCGGCCAGGAAGAGCCCGGCCTGGCCACCCTCGCGCACGTCGGCTTCAACACCCTCGGCCTGCAGACCTACCTGACGGCCGGCCCCAAGGAAACCCGGGCCTGGACCATCAAGAAGGGCGCCACCGCCCCCGAGGCCGCCGGCGTCATCCACACCGACTTCCAAAAGGGCTTCATCAAGGCCGAGGTCATCTCCTTCGCCGACCTCGTCGACACCGGCTCGGTCGCCGAGGCCCGCGCAGCCGGAAAGGCCCGCATGGAGGGCAAGGACTATGTGATGCAGGACGGGGACGTGGTGGAGTTCCGGTTCAACGTGTGAGCGGTGCGATCCGCACGTGAGGCTGTCCGGCACATGTGCATGACGGAAGGGGCCGGGCTCAACGGAGCCCGGCCCCTTCCGTGTTACGTGGTGACGTGGTGCCGGACCTCCGGGGCGGGGCGACTCAGGGGGCGGCTCCGTTCACATCCGGGGGCGGCGGGCTGACCACGGCACGTCCGCCTCCCCCGGGCGGTCAGTACGGCGCGCCGGACAGGACTTCGACCTTGCCGGTGTCGAGCGAGTAGTAGGCGCCGATCACGGCGAGGCTGCCCTTTTTCACGAGGGGGGCCAGGGCGCCGTTGGAGCGCAGGTCGGCCGCGGTCAGGGTGACCTGGGCGCGGGCCATGCGGTCGACCGGGTCGGCGCCGCCTTGCCGGACTGTCTGCTGGTACGCCGGCCGCAGCGCCCTGGCGATCGACTCCAGGTTGCCGGGCAGCGGTTTGTCGTCACGGAGCGACTTGTACGCCGCCTCGACGGCGCCGCAACGCTGGTGCCCGAGGACCACGATGAGTGGTGTGCCACTGGTCAGGGGCCCGTACTCCACGGAACCTGTGACCACCGGGCCGACCGCCTCCCCGCCCGTGCGCATCACGTAGAGGTCGCCCAGCCCGGTGTCGAAGAGGAGTTCAGGCGGCACGCGGGAGTCGATGCACGAGAGGACCGACCCGAAGGGCTCCTGTTTCTGGGCCACGAACTCGCGCCGGTCCGGGTCACGGTCGGGATGCTGGAGGTCCCCGCTCACCCAGCGCTTGTTGCCGTCCATCAGCCGCGTGAAGGCTGCTGCGGGCGTGGTCGGCCGCGGTTGCGGTGAAGCCTGCCGCCCCAGCGGCGAAGCGCCGGCCGCCGCCGGAGCGGAGCTCGTCGACGAGCACCCCGTGAGTGCGGCCGTGGCGACGACAAGTCCGCCGGCGAGCAGAGCCCTGCGACCCGGATGTTCCGCTCCGTCCATCGGTCGTTCCCCTCAGTCAGCTGAGACACGTGCGTATGTCCTGGCCCGGACGATTGTTCAGCGCGGTGGGGGAGCTGGACGGGAGGCGCAAGCGGGCACGGTCCGCTGTGCCACCGACGGCCCACCGAAGCGGTCCGGTCGGCTGCACGTCACCCGCACCCGCACGCGGCCGGAGGGACCGGGCCCGGGGTGGGCCCGGTCCCCGAATCCTCAGGCCGGGCGGGCCGGTGACGGATCGTCCGGCCTGAGCGTCATTACTTGCAGGCCCTGCTCGTGTCGCCGTCCTTGCAGATGGTGACCCAGGGGCCGTCCCAGTACGAGGCGGGGCCGATCGTGGCGGTGATGTCCAGCGTGCCGGGACCGCACTGCTTCTGCGGGGACTTGTGCCAGATCTGCGGGCCCCTCGGCTTGCCTATGAAACCGACACCGACCGAGATGGTGTAACAGCCCTTCGGGGCGGTGACGGTCAGCTTGCCCTTGGCCGTCACCGTGCCGCCCTCGTCCCCCCAGACGGTCGTCATCGTGCCGGAGCTGTGTGCTCCGGCGATGCTCTCGTTCCAGGGGTTGGTGTACGGGTCGGATGAGGCGGCTGCGGTGGCGGTGCTCGCGGTGGCGCCGATCATGAGTACGGCGCCGGCGGCCGCGGTGGCGGCCCTGAGCTTGCGCATGTCGCAACGTCCCTTCGTGGTGGTGGTGTTGCGTTGACGACAAGACGCTATGGAGGGGGCATATCACCGCGATATCGGCGGTTGGGGCGGTGGCGGTGGCGGTGCCGACGCCGGTGGCGGTGACACGGCAGGGCCGCCTAGCCGGTGCCGGAGCCGGGCAGCAGATGTCGAAGGTCTCGGGTGAACCCGGGCGGGCGCGCCGGGGGCCGGACCCTCCCGGCGGACTCCCCTAGATGATTGAGTCCGATGTTTGTGCTGGCCGCGACCATGGCGAAGGGCGCCCGTTGGCTCGTGTGTGACGACAAACCTGGACGCCCTTCTGGCGGCACTGTACGTGTTCATCGACGACCATGTGGCGCCACGTCGCCGGATCGGGCGACCCCCGAAACTGACAGACGCCGAACTGCTGTGCCTCGCGGTCGCCCAGGTCCTGCTGGGCTTTCCCTCGGCCCGGCACTGGATCCGCTTCGCCCACGCCCGGCTGGGGCACCTCTTTCGCTACCTGCCTCAGCAGTCCGCCTACAACAAGCGGCTCAACGCCGCCGGACCGCTGATCAGCGACGTGATCGAGGCCCTGGCCCGGCAGGTCCCGACCTGGACCGACGACCTGCGGCTGATCGACTCCACACCGCTGCCCTGCGCGGCCTCCCGCGAGACCGTCAAACGCTCCGAACTGGCCGGGCACGCCGGCTACGGCTACTGCCGCAGCCACTCCCGCTTCTTCTGGGGATTCCGGCTCTACCTGCTGACCACCGCCGAAGGCATGCCGGTGTCGTGGTGCCTGGCGAACCCCAAGCTCGGCGAACGGGAGGTGATGACCGCACTGCTGGCACGCGACCACCGCCTTGTCCGCTCCGGTCAGGTGATCCTCGCGGACAAGGGCTTCGCCGGGCGGGAGTTCGAGGCGTTCCTGACCGAGCGACTGGGCGTCCATCTGGTGCGGCCGGACCGGAAGGGCGAGCCCGTCCGGCACGGCCGTCTCGCCCGTGTCCGTCAGTGGATCGAGGCCGTGTTCGACACGCTCAAAGGCCAGCTCAGCCTGGAACATCACGGCGGCAGAACCCTGCCCGGAGTGTTCGCCCGCACCGGCCAACGACTCCTCGCCCTCGCAGCAGGTGTCTGGCACAACTGGACCACCGGCGCCAAGATCAAACGATCCCTGATCGCCTTCGACCACTGAGAACATCGGACTCATTCATCTAGGGGGGAAAGAGCTGGAAGAGCGTGGCCGGGCGGCCCCGGTAGCGTTCGCCGCCGGAGCGCAGCATCTGCTCGATGAAGGTGCGGGCGTAGGCGTGCGGGTCCTGTCCGGTGCCGCGCAGGCCCCTGATGTACGCGCCGTGGGCCGCCAGTGAGGCGACCGCGCGGTCGATGCCGGGGCCGACCTCGGCGGCGTGCGTGGGGTACGGGGAGCCGGCCACGGCCACCCAGCGGACGCCGTTCCAGGGCGCCAGGCCCATCGCGCCGGCGAGCTCGGGGAAGATCCAGCGGTTGCCGGCGTCGCCCGCGGCGTCCAGGACGGCGCGGCCGACCACCCGGTGGTCCGGGCTGTTCCAGTGGCCGCCGTCCCAGGTGTCGTGGTGGTTGAGGGTGAGCAGGAGTTCGGGGCGGTGGCGCCGGATGGCCGCGGAGAGGTCGCGGCGCAGCTCCCGGCCGGGCTCGATGACGCCGTCGTGATGCCGGTCGAGGAACTCGACGGTGTGGACGCCGACCAGCGCGGCGCCGGCCCGCTGCTCGGCCTCGCGGAGGGTGGCGGACTCGGCCGGCGCGAGCCCGTCGATACCCGCCTCACCGCGGGTGACCAGCAGGTAGCTGACCTCGCGCCCGGCGGCGGTCCATTCGGCGATGGCGGCCGCGGCGCCATATTCGAGGTCGTCGGGGTGGGCGACGACGGCGAGCGCCCGCTGCCAGTCCCTGGGCATGGGGGAGAGGTGGGGTTCGGCGGGCATGGGGTCCCTTCCTTCCCGTCCTGTTTCCGCGTCCTGCGTTTCCGAGTGCCGCGTTCTGCGGTGCCGGGTGCCGGGTGCCGGGTGCCGGGTGCCGGGTACCGCGTGCCGTCTGCCGGGCGTGGTGGCGGGCGTCGTCTTTGATCGTGCTCCCATTTCGATCGTGACATGCATGAAGGGCGGCTACCGGGTGGAAAGAGGGGGTGGGGTGGCGCGGGGTGGGGGTGCGAGGGCCTCCGGTGCCGATCCTCGCTCGTTTACACGGGCTGAGCTGGGTTTCATCACATCAGGTGAATACCTGGCCCAAGCTTGCGGTCGGCAACGCGCGGTTGCCACGCTGTTGCTGACTGTCAAGCTGTTGGGAGGGGCACGTGCCTTTCGGTGAGCAGCCCGCGTACCTTCGCGTCGCCGGCGACCTGCGCCAGAAGATCGTCGACGGCTTGCTGCCGCCGCACACCCGCCTTCCCTCTCAGGCGCGCATCCGTGAGGAATACGGCGTCTCGGACACCGTCGCCCTGGAGGCGCGCAAGGTCCTGATGGCCGAGGGGCTGGTCGAGGGCCGTTCGGGGTCGGGCACCTATGTGCGCGAGCAGCCCGTCCCGCGCCGTATCGCCCGCGTCGGATTCCACTCGGCGGGCGGCTGCACGCCGTTCCGGCAGGAGCAGACGGACGAACGGGTGCGGGGCACCTGGGAGTCCCACAGCGAGCAGGAGCCGGCCGGTCCGGTGATCGCGGCCCGGCTGCGCATCCCGCAGGGCGCCAAGGTGATGCGGACGCGCTATGTCTTCCGGGCGGAGGGGGAGCCGTCGATGCTCTCGACTTCCTGGGAGCCCTTGGAGGTGACGGGGCGGACGCCGGTGATGCTGCCGGAGGAGGGGCCGTTGGCGGGGCGCGGGGTGGTCGAGCGGATGGCGGCCATCGACGTGGTGGTGGACAACGTCGTCGAGGAGGTCGGGGCGCGGCCGGCGCTGGCGGAGGAGGCCATGACGCTGGGCGGGGTGCCGGGGCATGCGGTGCTGGTCGTTTCGCGTACGTATTACGCGGGCGGCAGGCCCGTCGAGACGGCCGATGTGGTCACTCTCGCGGACCGCTACCGGGTCGCGTACCACCTCCCCGTGAAGTAGCCGGCCGGTCTCCTCCCCTCCCTCCGCGCGTGCGCCAGACGCACTGTGGACGGCCACGGTTCTCCGGAAGGCGCCCCATTTGTTCCATTTGGTCGGCAAATGGTGGCTGGATCTTGGCGTGGGAAACCTCACATAGCCTCAACTGGGCGGGATTTTCGGGCAGCTGTGGGAAGTCGACCTTCCGATTCGCTCTTACGATGGCGAAGTTTGTGCACGGCACGGGGGAAGACCAGGAGACCAAGCACGTGAGCACGACGAAGACCCCGAGCGCGGAGCAGGGCTCGCACTCGAATTACCGTCGGTCCCTCGGGACCATCGCCCTGACCGCCACGGGTCTCGGGTCCATCATCGGCTCCGGCTGGCTCTTCGGGGCCGAACGCGCCGCTGCCATCGCCGGCCCGGCCGCGATCCTCGCCTGGATCATCGGTGCGCTCGTCGCTCTCACGATCGCGCTCACCTACACCGAGCTCGGATCGATGTTCCCGAAGGCCGGCGGCATGGTCCGCTACGGCCAGTACTCGCACGGCTCGCTCGCCGGTTACCTCGCGGCCTGGGCGAACTGGATCGCGATCGTCTCGGTCATCCCGGGTGAGGCCACCGCCTCCGTCCAGTACATGAGCTCCTGGGACTTCGGCTGGACGCATGCGCTCTACGACGGCAAGGAGCTGACCGGCACCGGCGTCGGGCTCGCCAGCGTCCTGTTGATCTTCTACTTCTTCCTCAACTGGTTCGCGATCTCGCTGTTCGCGAAGACCAACACCGCGATCACGGTCTTCAAGGTCGTCGTCCCGGTGCTGACCGCGAGCGCGCTGATGTTCGCGCACTTCGACACCAGCAACATCGTCCACCACGGCGGCTTCACGCCGAACGGCTGGAGCTCGGTCTTCACCGCCGTCGCCGTCTCCGGCATCGTCTGGGCCTACAACGGCTTCCAGTCCCCGCTGAACATGGCCGGTGAGGCCCGTAACCCCGGCAAGTCGCTCCCGAAGGCCGTCGTCTGGTCGATCGTGATCGCGCTGGTCATCTATGTCGCGCTTCAGGTCGCGTTCCTGATGGCGGTGCCGGGCGACAAGCTCGCCGCCGGCGGCGGCTGGGCCGGTCTCGGCTTCAACTCGCCGCTCGCCGACCTCGCGGTGGCCTGGGGCCTGAACTGGCTGGCGCTGCTGCTGTACGCGGACGCCTTTGTCTCGCCGTCCGGTACGGGCATGATCTACGCGGCCACCACCTCGCGCATGATCCACGGCGTGCAGGAGAACGGCCATCTGCCCGGCATCTTCGGCAAGGTGGACAAGAAGACCGGTGTGCCGCGTCCGGCGCTGCTGCTCAACCTCGCGATCGCCTTCCTGTTCCTCGCGGTCTTCCGCGGCTGGGGCTCGCTCGCCGAGATCGTCTCGGTCGCCACGGTCATCTCGTACATCACCGGCCCGGTCGCGGTGATGTCGCTGCGCCGGCTGTCCCCGGACCTCAAGCGCCCGGTCAAGCTGCGGGCGATGCCGCTCATCGCGCCGATCGCGATGATCTTCGGCTCGCTGGTCCTGTACTGGGGCCGCTGGCCGCTCACCGGCAAGGTCATCCTGATCATGGCCGTCGGACTGCCGGTCTGGGCCTGGTACGAGATCGGCAAGCCGCTGACCCAGGGCCGCAAGCCGTGGGCCGAGCTGCGTCCGCACCTCAAGGCCGGTGCCTGGATGGTGGCGTATCTGCTGGTCATGGCCGCCGTCTCGTACATGGGCGGCAAGGACTTCGGCGGCAAGGGCTATCTGCCGGAGGGCTGGGACATCCTCGTGGTCGCGGTGATCGGCCTCGCCTTCTACTACTGGGGTGTGCGCAGCTCCTGGCGTAACCCGACGCTGCTCCAGGCCGAGGCCGAGCTCCAGGCGGCGGACGAGAACGACGCCGCGGAGACCGAAGAGGCCAAGGCGCCCGTCGGGGCCTGAGCCCCCACCGCTCCACACGTTGCCCGAGCGTCTCTCGGGCCCACCGGCCACTCGCAGGCCGCGTCCGGTACGCCGGGGGCCCGCGGGTGGCCGGTTCGGTACCTCTTTGTGTAAATCCATATCCGCTGAGTGAAGGTCGGGCGTAGGGTCGGGCATATGCGGATTGCGATTTCGGCATCAGCAGACCAGGGGCGTGCGACGGCGCGCTACGCGGCGGACGGAGGGGCGCAATGACCGAGGGTGGAGCGGTGCTCCCCTGGCTCGTCATCCGCCAGGACGAAGGTGGCAACCGGTATCGCGTGGGCCGCTATGCCACCCGGGCGGAGGCGGAGCGGGTGGCCACTCGGCTCGAAACGCGGGGCCACCAGCAGCTTTATGTGGTCGAAAAGGCCGATCGGGCGACGACCTGAGGGACGGCGGGCGGGAAGCGGGACGAGGGCGGGGGACGTAGGCTGCCGCGCATGACGACCGTGCGCGTAGTGGTGGGCGGAGCGGTGTGCGAGCGCGGGCGGCTACTGGCCGCCCGGCGCAGCGCACCGCCCGCGCTGGCCGGCCGCTGGGAGCTGCCCGGCGGCAAGGTGGAGGACGGCGAGAGGCCCGAGCAGGCGCTGGAACGAGAGCTGCGCGAGGAGCTGGGTGTCGAGGCGGCCGCCCTGGAGCGGATTCCGGGCGAGTGGGTGCTGCGGCCCGGCTATGTCCTCCAGGTGTGGACGGCCCGGCTGGTGTCCGGGGTGCCGCGGCCCCTCCAGGACCATGACGAGCTGCGCTGGCTGCTGCCCGGCGAGGAGTCCCAGGTCGACTGGCTGGACCAGGACCGCCCGGCGGTCGCCGAGGCGATGCGCCGGCTGGCGACGACGGCCGGGGCGCCGAGCGTGCGGCCGTAGCCGCCGCACCTGCCCGTATGGCGTCCGCGCCGGTCCGTATGGCGTCCGCTCCTGCCCGTACGGCGTCCGAACCTGCCCCCGGGCCGCTCGCGCCGGCCCCTACGCGGTCCACGCAGGCCCCTACGCGGCCCGCACCGGCTGCCGGGGCCGCCATCGCGCGCCCCGTGCCCCCTGCCCGTACGGACGACTTCAGCGCACCTGCCTGCCCGCCGTCTTGGCTGCCTCGCCCCGGCGCGCCGATATGTTTCATTTGTGCCACAGTGCACCGTTGCAGGCGGTACTGCGGCAGGGATACCGGGTATGTCCAGATTGACCCCTTCGACGCAGGCAAGGCGACGGGGATGCCATCGGGCTGGGATGTGATCGGCGTGAGCGACAGCGCAGCGGCAGGGGTCCCGGAGCCGGACTCCGGGAACGTCCGCAGGCGCGGCAAGGCCTCCGGTGCACCCACGGCCGAATGGAGCTTTCCGGCCGACCCCGGGGCGGTGCGCACCGCCCGCACGGCCGTCCGGCGGGTACTGAACGACTGGGGGCTGAACGGCGCCGCCGATATGGCCGTACTACTCGTGAGCGAGCTCGTCACCAACTCCCTGCGTCACGCCAGCGGGCCGATCGGAGTCCGTATGGTGCTGCTGAACACCGACGGGCTGCTCGTCGAGGTATCCGATCCGCTGCCCGATCCGCCCCAGGAACGCGACGCCGCTCCCGACGACGAGGGAGGCCGTGGATTGCAGCTGGTCGCATGCAGTTCGCGGCGCTGGGGGACCCGTCGCGGAAAGAGTGGCAAGACAGTGTGGTTCGAGCTCTCGGTGGCTGGTTAGGAGAGAGGTGGGGTACTGATCGTTGCCAATTCATCGACATTCTGTAGATGGGCTGCGATCGAGACTGTGCTGTGATCGTGAAGACCGTGTTCCGGATAGCCGAGGTGCTGGATACTCAGGCGGGTCCGGTCCGGGCACGATGAGCTGGAGGGGACGGGGCTCGTGAGCGAGATGTCATCTGGCGGGGCAGAACCCGCACAGGCCGATGGTCAGGGCGGTGCGGACGGCCCCGGTGAACCAGGTGGTCTTCCGCGCGCGCGCGAGCTGCAAGGCCCGCCCATATGGCAGAGCAGCCGGCCCGGGTCGATCTATGACTACATCCGCGTGGCCTCCTTCTCGCTCGGGCCCGACGGGCGGATCGACCAGTGGAGCGAGCGGGCGGAGCACATGCTCGGCATCCCCGCCCGTTACGCCCTCGGCAAGGACCCCGTCGAGGCCTTCGTCCCGCGTGAGTTGCGGGCGACCAGTCGCCGTAAGGTGTCCGAGATCCTCGACGGCCGGGAGTGGACCGGCCTGGTGCCCTACCGCAGGGAAGAGGGCGGGGACGCCGACGGGCTCGCCGAGATCTATGTGATGCCCTCGCGCGACGAGAACGGTGAGCGGGCCGCGGTCTGTCTCGTCGTCGATGTCCGGGCGCTGCGCGGCATCGAGACCGACCTCGCCGCCTCGCAGGCCGTTTTCGGTCAATCTCCCATGGGTTTCACCCTGTTCGGCACGGATCTGCGGCTGCTGCGGGTCAACGAACGGTTCGCCACGGTCTTCGGCGGCCCGGCGAGCAAGTACCGCGGCTGCGGTCCGCAGGACTTCCTGCCGCGCTCCGAGGCCGAGCGGATGACGGCCGCGCTGCGCCGCGTCCTGGAGACCGGAGAGCCGGTCACCGAAATGCAGTTGGTCGGCATGGCGCCCGGCGAGGAGGACCGCCGCCGCTGGTCGGTGTCGCTCTACCGGCTGCACGGCGCCAGCGGCCGCCCGATCGGTGTCGCGGCGCTCGCCGCGGATGTGACCGGCCGTCGGCGGGCGGAGCGCGAGGCCGCCAGCGCCCGCCGTAACCTCGCCCTGCTCAACGAAGCCGGCGCCCGGATAGGCAACTCCCTCGATCTGGAGACCACCGCCCGCACTCTTCTGGACGTCGCCGTACCGCAGTTCTGCGATCTGGCCTCGGTGGACCTCTACCAGGGCCTGCTGTCGGGCGACGAGGCCCCGCCCGGTATGAGCGACGGCAGCGCGGAGCTGCGCCGGGTCGCCTTCGCCAGCGCAGTGTCGGACGCCCCGCTCCCCACCGCCCCCGGTGCCCCCGGCGACGCACCCGGCCCGGTCGCGGTCGGCGCCGTCCACCGCTACCCCTTCAACTCCCCCTGCGCGGGCGCCCTGCGGACCGCCCACGCCCAGATCATCCCGGGCCGGGAGAGCGACGACGGGCCGGAGCTGGGCGCGGTGGTGCACTCCACCCTCGCCGTCCCGATGGTCGCCAGGGACACCGTCGTCGGACTGGTGCAGTTCTCCCGTACGAAGGGCAGCGAGCCGTTCGGGGAGCGTGACACCGCGCTCGCCGTCGAGCTGGCCGCGCGCGCCGCGGTCTGTATCGACAACGCCCGCCTCTACCGCCGTGAGCACGAACGCGCACTCATATTGCAGCGCAGCCTGCTGCCGCCCGGCGACCCCGAGGCCGCCGGTCTGGACATCGCCTGCCGCTACCTGCCCGGCACCACCGCCACCGAGGTCGGCGGCGACTGGTTCGATGTCATCGAACTCCCGGGCCACCGTACGGCGCTGGTCGTCGGCGATGTCATGGGACGCGGGCTGCGCGCCGCCGTGGCGATGGGAGAACTGCGCACCGCGGTACGGACCTTGGCGCTGCTGGACCTGGAGCCGGCCGAGGTGCTCTCGGCGCTCGACGAGATCGCCCGTGGGCTCGGCGGCGACGGCGAGGGCCGGTCGTCCAGCGCGCGCTCCGCCCGCAGCCGGTCCGAGGGTCCGGGGGAGCCGCGGCGCTCCGCCCGGACCGCCGACCTCTCCGAGGTCTACCTCGCCACCTGCGTCTACGCCGTCTACGACCCGGTCACCCGGCGCTGTACGTTCGCCAACGCCGGGCATCTGCCGCCGGTGCTGGTCGAGGACGGTGAGGACGCGCTGCTGCTCGACGTCCCGCCGGGGATGCCGCTGGGCGTCGGCGGCGAACCGTTCGAGGAGATCGAGGTCGAGCTGCCGGACGGTGCGCTGCTGGCGCTCTACACCGACGGCCTGGTGGAGTCCCGCCACCATCCGCTGGAGGAGGGGCTTCAGGCCTTCCGGACGGCCCTCTCGGGCGCCGACCGTCCGCTGGAGGACGCCTGCGACCAGGTCCTGAGCGCCATGGACACCTCGCACGGCGAGGACGACATCGCGCTGCTGATGGCGCGGGTGCACGGGCTGCCCAAGGACGCGGTGGGCGACTGGAGTCTGGCGCCGGAGGCCCGTTCGGTGGCCCGCGCCCGCGAACTCGCCCGTGACCAGCTGACGGACTGGGGCCTCCAGGACCTGGTCGACACCACGGAGCTGCTGGTCAGCGAGCTGGTGACCAATGCGCTACGGCACGGCCACGGCGAGATCCGGCTGCGGCTGCTGCTGGACCGCACCCTGGTCTGCGAGGTCTGGGACGCCGATCTCGCCCAGCCCCGCCGCCGCCGTGCCCGGGACACCGACGAGGGCGGCCGCGGGCTCCAGCTGGTCGGTCTGCTGAGCCAGGGCTGGGGCAGCCGCCGTACCCCGCGCGGCAAGACCGTGTGGTTCGAACTCGCCCTGCGAGACGGGGAGTCGGCGGCGGTGGACCCGGCGGAAGCGCTGCTGAGCCTGTTCTAGCGTTGCTGGGGCCGTTCTTGCTGAGCCTGTTCTGCTGAGCCCGTTCTGCGGACGCGGGCGGGGCCCGGGGCGCACCCCGGGCCCCGCCCGCCACCGTTCATTCGCCGCGACGCCGGATCTTGTTCCCGAGCCACACCAGCGGGTCGTACTTACGGTCCGCGGCGCGCTCCTTCAGCGGGATCAGCGCATTGTCGGTGATCTTGATGTTTTCGGGGCAGACCTCGGTGCAGCACTTGGTGATGTTGCAGTACCCCAGCCCGTGTTCGTCCTGCGCGGTGCGCTTGCGGTCGATACCGGACGCCGGGGCCGCGTCCAGCGGATGCATATCGAGCTCGGCCACCCGCATCAGGAAGCGCGGACCGGCGAAGGCGGCCTTGTTCTCCTCGTGGTCACGGACGACATGGCAGGTGTCCTGGCACAGGAAGCACTCGATGCACTTACGGAACTCCTGCGACCGGCCCACATCCTCCTGCTGCATGCGGTACTCACCGGGGGCCAGCTCCGGGGGCGGCACGAACGACGGGATCTCGCGGGCCTTGGCGTAGTTGAAGGACACATCGGTGACCAGGTCGCGGATGACCGGGAAAGCCCGCATCGGCGTGACCGTGATCGTCTCCGTACGGTCGAAGACCGACATCCGGGTCATGCACATCAGCCGCGGCCGCCCGTTGATCTCCGCACTGCACGAGCCGCACTTGCCCGCCTTGCAGTTCCATCGGACGGCGAGATCGGGGGCCTGGGTCGCCTGGAGGCGGTGGATGATGTCCAGCACCACTTCGCCGTCGTGCACCTCGACCTTGAAGTCCTCCAGGTCCCCGGAGGCGGTGTCACCACGCCACACCCTGAAGTGCGCCTGGTAGACGCCGGACTGCTGCTCTTCCTGCGACACGCTCACCGGCTCAGCTCCTCGTCGGTCAGATACTTCGCCAGCTCGTCCTTCTCGAAAAGTTCCAGGAGGTCGCGGCGGATCGGCGGGGTCTCGCGGCGGGAGAGCCGGATCTGGCCCAGCGCCGCTTCGGCGGCCCGCGCATCGCCCTGCGGGCCGGCGAGTTCACAGACCAGATTGATGTTGCGCCAGGTGCGGTCCATCGCCGGATGGTCGTCGCGGGTGTGCCCGCCCCGGCTCTCCTCGCGCTCCAGCGCCGCCCGCGCCACACACTCGCTGACCAGCAGCATGTTCCGCAGATCGATGGCCAGATGCCAGCCCGGGTTGTACTGCCGGTGCCCCTCGACGCCGGCCCGGCGGGCCCGTACCCGCAGATCGGCCAGCCGTTTCAGGGCCTCGAACATCTCGCTCTCCTTGCGGATGATGCCGACCAGGTCGTTCATCGCCTGCTGGAGCTCTTGGTGCAGGGTGTACGGGTTCTCCGCCGGGCCCGGCTCGCGGCCGGTGTCCGCCTCGACCTCGGCGCTGAAGGGGCGCAGCGCCTCCGCCTCCGCCGCGTCGATCTGGAGCGGGTCGGGGACCGGCCGTTCGGCCAGCGACGCGGCGTACTCGGCCGCGTGCTGCCCCGCCCGGCGGCCGAAGACCAGCAGGTCGGACAGCGAGTTGCCGCCGAGCCGGTTGGAACCGTGCATCCCGCCGGCCACCTCACCTGCCGCGAACAGGCCCGGTACGCCGGTCGCCGCCGCGGTGTCCGGCTCCACGTCCACGCCGCCCATCACGTAGTGACAGGTCGGGCCGACCTCCATCGGCTCGGCGGTGATGTCCACATCCGCCAGTTCCTTGAACTGGTGGTGCATCGACGGCAGCCGGCGTTTGATCACCTCGGCCGGCATCCGGGTGGAGACATCCAGATAGACGCCGCCGTGCGGGGAGCCGCGGCCCGCCTTGACCTCGGCGTTGATGGCGCGTGCGACCTCGTCGCGGGGCAGCAGTTCGGGCGGGCGGCGGTTGTTGTCCGGGTCCTCGTACCAGCGGTCGCCCTCGTCCTCGGTCTGGGCGTACTTCTCCTTGAAGACGTCCGGGATGTAGTCGAACATGAAGCGCTTGCCCTCGCTGTTGCGCAGCACCCCGCCGTCACCGCGGACGGACTCGGTCACGAGGATGCCCTTCACCGACGGCGGCCAGACCATGCCGGTGGGGTGGAACTGCACGAACTCCATGTTGATCAGCGGCGCCCCGGCCAGCAGCGCCAGCGCATGCCCGTCGCCGGTGTACTCCCAGGAGTTCGAGGTCACCTTGAAGGACTTGCCGATGCCGCCGGTGGCCAGCACCACCGCCGGGGCCTCCAGGACGAAGAAGCGGCCGGACTCCCGCTCGTAGCAGAAGGCGCCGGAGACCTTTTCCTCCGTCTTGAGCACCCGGGTGACCGTGCACTCCTGGAAGACCTTCAGCCGGGCGTCGTACGCGCCGAACTCCCGCTCGTCCTCCTGCTGCAACGAGACGATCTTCTGCTGGAGGGTGCGGATCAGCTCCAGGCCCGTACGGTCGCCGACGTGCGCGAGGCGCGGATACTCGTGGCCGCCGAAGTTGCGCTGGGAGATCCGGCCGTCCGCGGTGCGGTCGAAGAGCGCGCCCCAGGTCTCCAGCTCCCACACCCGGTCCGGGGCCTCACGGGCGTGCAGCTCGGCCATCCGCCACTGGTTGAGGAACTTCCCGCCGCGCATGGTGTCCCGGAAGTGCACCTGCCAGTTGTCGTGCTCGTTCGCGTTGCCCATGCTGGCGGCGATGCCGCCCTCGGCCATCACCGTATGGGCCTTGCCGAACAGGGACTTGCAGATCACGGCCGTCCGCATGCCGGCTTCGCGGGCCTCGATGGCGGCACGCAGTCCGGCGCCGCCGGCGCCCACCACGACCACGTCCCATGCCTGCCGGTCCACATGCGCCATCAGAGGGCACACCTTTCCTTAGGAGATGCTGTCGTCAGAAGAAACGCGGGTCCGAGATGGCCCCGCTGGCCAGTAGGAAGACATAGAAGTCCGCGACGGCCACGCTGATCAGCGAGGACCACGCGAGCAGCATGTGCCGCTCGTTGAGCTTGCCGACCCAGCCCCACATCCGGTAGCGGACCGGATGCTTGGAGAAGTGCCGCAGCCGGCCGCCGATGATGTGCCGGCAGGAGTGGCAGGAGAGGGTGTACGCCCAGATCAGCACGATGTTGGCGAGGAAGACCAGGGTGCCCAGGCCCATATGGCCCCAGGCGTAGTTCTCGTCGCGGAAGGTGAGCGCCGTGTCGTAGGTCAGCACGCCCGCCACCAGCACCGCGAAGTAGAAGAAGTAGCGGTGGATGTTCTGAAGGATCAGCGGGAAGCGGGTCTCACCGGTGTACTTCTTGTGCGGCTCGGCGACCGCGCAGGCCGGCGGCGAGGCCCAGAAGCCGCGGTAGTAGGCCTTGCGGTAGTAGTAGCAGGTCAGCCGGAAGCCCAGCGGGAAGATCAGGATGAGCAGCGCGGGGGACAGGGCCCACCAGCTGCCGAAGAGCTCCCAGTTGGGGCCGCCGCGCATGGTGCGGCAGTTCTCCGCCAGACAGGGCGAGTAGAACGGCGACACATAGGGCGCGGCGTAGTAGTCGGCGTTCGCGAACGCCCGCCAGGTCGAGTAGACGATGAACGCGAACAGCCCGGCTGCGGTGCCGGCCGGTGCCAGCCACCAGCGGTCGGTGCGCAGATGACGGGCGGGGATGGCGGCACGCGAGGCGGTGTGCACACCGGTCGCGGGCGCTGGTGAGGAGGGTTCGGTGCCAGTGGCCAACGTCGGTCTCCGTGAAGGGCGCTCCGGCCGGAATGCTTCCGCCGGGGCGGCAACGGGGTAGGGGTCTGAGTGGGGCGAGGCCACTCCTTAAGGGGCCTCCACCAGGGGTAGCCCCCCAGGGCGACCAGGGGTTGTCCCTAGGGCGCGTGGCCGTTCCTGGAGCCGAGCCCCTCGTCCTGGGCGTCGGTCCACAGCGCCGAGTTGTAGGGGGCGTCGGGGATCGGCACCATCTCGTCCACGACGGCGCTCTTACGGCGGGGCGGGCCGGCCGCCACGCTCTGCTTCAACAGCGCGAGGCTCTCGCGCAGATGGTCCGCGTCAGTGCGGACCCGCCGGATGTCCAGACCGGCGTCGAGCTGCGTCTCCAGCCTTCCCACCGACCGGACCAGGCCGTCCAGGCTGCGTTCAACCGCCGTCAATTCGTCCTGAAGGGACATAACGTGCCCTCACTTTTGAAGGTGTGGTGGGCGATCTCATGCGCCCGAGAGTGTCGCGCGTCACAGTAGGGGTTGGGAAGGGGTCGGGCGCGATTACGACTCGAACCGGTGCGTTTCGGCAACCATGCGCCTCGGCGTAGTTCGAACGCCGATACGGGAAGAGCCGGTCCGCGGGGTCGCCCGCACCGCTGCGCAGCGCCGTTTCCGCCCACTCCAGGGGCCTGTTGTTGGGCCGGGCGGGTGGCCTTGGCGCCGTGGCCGACGTGTCGGGCGGCCGGCCCGGACGCGGTCGCTTTCAGTAGGGGGGCCATAGATGTGATGAGCCGCAAAGTCGGCCGAACGTGGTGCGCCGGTCAGGCCCCAGGCGGCGCGCGGCGCGGCGCGGGCGAGCCCGGAGGTAACCGTCATGACCGACCACGACCACCCCTCAGGCCGCCGCACGGCGTGCCGCGGACGCCGCTGTGCCGCGCTCATCGCGGCGGGGGTGCTGCTCCCGCTGCCGGCCCTGACCGGATGCAGCGACGACACCCGGGACACGTCCGTCGCGACGTCCCAGGACATCGCGCCCGCACCCCGTGGCGAGCTGAAGAACGGCGGCACCCTGCGCTGGGCCGTCGACGCGATGCCCGGCACCATGAACGCCTTCCAGTCCGACGCCGACACGACCACCACGCGGATCACCGGCGCGGTGCTGCCCAGCATGTTCACCATCGACGCGAGCGGCCGGCCGCAGCGCAACGCCGACTACCTGGACGCCGCGGACATCAGCACCCGCGACCCCAAGCAGGTCGTCACCTACAAGATCAATCCCAAGGCGCGGTGGAGCAACGGAACGGCCATCACCGCTGCCGACTTCATCGCCCAGTGGACCGCGCTGCGCGGTAAGGACAACGCCTTCTGGACCGCCCGCAACGCCGGCTACGACCGGATCGCGAAGGTCGAACAGGGTGCGGGCGCCCACGAGGTCAAGGTCACCTTCGCCCGGCCCTATGCCGACTGGCGGTCCCTGTTCACCCCGCTCTACCCCAGGAGCGTGATGGGCAGCGCCGACGCCTTCAACGACGGCGCGCGCGAGCAGCTCAAGGTCGGTGCCGGTCCGTTCCTGGTCCAGAAGCGGGACGCCGAGGCGGGCCAGGTCGTCCTCGTACGCAACCCGAAGTGGTGGGGCGAGCCCGCCAAGCTCAAGAAGATCGTGCTGGAGTCACTGCCCGGGGACAAGCGGGCCGCGGCGCTCGCCAACGGGAGCGTCGATGTCGCCGCGGTCGACCAGGTCGCCGCGAAGCGGGTCGCCTCCGCCCGCCGCGCCGCATCCCACGGCCCCAAGAAGGCCGGCGACGGCAATGCGGCCCCGCAGGGCGACAAGAACCGGGCCGGTGCCCGGTCGGACGCCAAGACCGTCGCCGCGGAGAACGCCGCACTGCGCGGCTACACCATCCGCAAGGCGCTCGAGCCCGCCTACACCCAGCTCGCCCTCAACGGCAGCAGCGGGCCGCTGGCCGACGACCGAGTGCGCCGCGCGGTGGCCCGCGCCATCGACCGCCAGGTGCTCGCGGACACCGTCCTCAAGCCGCTCGACCTGCCGTCCCGCCCGCTCGGCAGCCATCTGCTGATGGCCGAGCAGTACGGCTACCAGGACCACAGCGATGCGCTCGGCGGCCAGGACACCGGTGCGGCCAAGGCGCTGCTCGCGGATGCCGGCTGGAAGAGCGACGGCGCCGACCGTCAGCAGGCCGGCGAGAGAGCGGGCGCACCGGCACCGGACGCGGGACGTGCCGACGGGGACGAGGACGGCTTCGACCCGTCGGACGACCGGTACGGGGACGAGCCCGCCGACGACCGGTCGGACGGCGGATACGACGCCGGTGCCGACGACCGCAACCCGGCCCGCTCCGGCCACGCCGCCCCGCCCGCCAAGGGCGACCGGGAAGGCGTCCGGCCCGCCGCGGCCGAGGCCCCGCTGTCCTTCACGGGCGCGGTGGGCTCCGAGGTCCAGCAGTCCGCCCTGCTGCGGCAGAGCGCCTCGTTCTACAAGGAGGCGGCCGCCGGTGAGAAGGAGGACGCGGACGGTGACACCGAGTCCGCGGCGTACGCCAAGTACAAGCGGTACAAGAGGCGCGCGGCACAGGCGCTCGGCGCCGCCGAAATGATCGAGACCGGACAGGCCCCGCATCTGCCGGGGTCCGGCGGCCACCCGGGCGCCCTGCACGCGGCCGCCGAGCGGCGCGCCGACGCGGCGGCCGCACCGCAGCCGGCCGGTCACAAGGAGGCCAGGATCGCCGCCGTCAGGAAGAACGGCAGGCCGCTCACCCTGCGCTTCGTGCTCCCCGACGGGGCCGGCTCGGAGCAGCTGCGCACCGTCGGGCGGCAGATCGCCACGATGCTCGGCAAGATCGGCATCCAGACCTCCCTCCAGCGGGTCTCCGACGCCAGCTACTTCCAGGACCACATCGCCTCCGGCGACTTCGACCTGGCGCTGTACTCCTGGCCCGGCACCGCCTACCCGGCGACCGACGCCCGGCCGATCTACGCCAAGCCGCAGCCCGCGCCCGACGGCTCGCTGACCGTCGAGCAGAACTACACCCGGGTCGGCACCGACCACATCGACCAGCTCTTCGACCAGGCCGCCTCCGAGCTGGACGAGGGCGCCGCGCGCACGCTGATGGCGCAGACCGACGCCCGGATCTGGGCGGCCGCCGGATCGATTCCGCTCTACCAGCGGCCCGAGCTGGTGGCCACGAAGAAGACGCTCGCCAACGTCGGCGCCTTCGGCTTCGGCACGCCCCGCTTCCAGGACATCGGCTACCAGAAGTAGGGGCCGCATCTCCCCGGATAAAAGGTAAGAAATCGCAGGTCAGGTGGTGTGCGTACGGGCTGCGGCGGCCAATGCTGCCGCAGCCCCGTACGATGGGGTGAGGCCGTGGCTTCGTTATGCCCGGCAGGCGCGCGTACCGGATGGACGTGCCGCCACCCACGATTCCGGGAGAAGCGCCGCCAGTATGCCCACGCGCCACGACATTCGTAACGTAGCCATCGTCGCCCACGTCGACCATGGGAAGACGACCCTCGTCGACGCCATGCTCAAGCAGGCCGGCGCCTTCGCCGAACACGCCGCCGAGAAGCTCGACGACCGGATGATGGACTCCAACGACCTGGAGCGTGAGAAGGGCATCACGATCCTCGCCAAGAACACGGCGGTGAAGTATCACCCCAAGGACGGCGGGGACCCGATCACGATCAACATCATCGACACCCCCGGCCACGCCGACTTCGGTGGCGAGGTCGAGCGCGGTCTGTCGATGGTGGACGCGGTCGTCCTTCTGGTCGACGCCTCCGAGGGCCCGCTCCCGCAGACCCGCTTCGTGCTCCGCAAGGCCCTCTCGGCCCGGATGCCGGTCATCCTGTGCATCAACAAGACCGACCGCCCCGACTCCCGGATCGACGAGGTCGTCAACGAGACCTACGACCTCTTCCTGGACCTGGACGCGGACGAGGACCAGATCGAGTTCCCGATCGTCTACGCCTGCGCCCGTGACGGCGTCGCCTCGCTGACCAAGCCGGAGGACGGCACCGTCCCCGCCGACAGCGAGAACCTCCAGCCGTTCTTCACCACGCTGCTGGAGCACGCCCCGGCGCCGGAGTACGACGAGGAGGCCCCGCTCCAGGCCCACGTCACCAACCTCGACGCGGACAACTTCCTCGGCCGCATCGCGCTGCTCCGAGTCGAGCAGGGCGAGCTGAAGAAGGGCCAGACCGTCGCGTGGATCAAGCGTGACGGCACCATGTCCAACGTCCGCATCACCGAGCTGATGATGACCGAGGCGCTCACCCGCAAGCCCGCCGAGAAGGCCGGCCCGGGCGACATCTGCGCCGTCGCCGGTATCCCCGACATCATGATCGGCGAGACGCTGGCCGACCCGGAGAACCCGATCGCGCTGCCGCTGATCACGGTCGACGAGCCGGCCATCTCGATGACCATCGGCACGAACACCTCGCCGCTGGTCGGCAAGGGCGGCAAGGGCCACAAGGTCACCGCCCGCCAGGTCAAGGACCGTCTGGACCGCGAGCTGATCGGTAACGTCTCGCTGCGCGTGCTGGACACCGAGCGTCCCGACGCCTGGGAGGTCCAGGGCCGTGGCGAGCTGGCGCTGGCGATCCTGGTCGAGACCATGCGCCGGGAGGGCTTCGAGCTCACCGTCGGCAAGCCCGAGGTCGTCACCAAGGAGATCGACGGCAAGCTGCACGAGCCGATCGAGCGCCTGACGATCGACTCCCCCGAGGAGCACCTCGGCGCGATCACGCAGCTGATGGCGACCCGCAAGGGCCGTATGGAGACCATGACCAACCACGGTTCCGGCTGGATCCGTATGGAGTGGATCGTGCCGTCGCGCGGCCTGATCGGCTTCCGTACGGAGTTCCTGACCCAGACCCGCGGTACGGGCATCGCGCACTCCCTGTTCGAGGGCCACGAGCCGTGGTTCGGCGAGCTGCGCACCCGCCACAACGGTTCGCTGGTCGCGGACCGCGCCGGTTCGGTCACGCCGTTCGCGATGATCAACCTCCAGGAGCGCGGCGTGATCTTCACGGAGCCGGGCACCGAGGTGTACGAGGGCATGATCATCGGTGAGAACTCGCGCTCCGACGACATGGACGTGAACATCACCAAGGAGAAGAAGCTCACCAACATGCGTGCGGCTTCGGCGGACACCACCGAGAACGTGGTCCCGCCGCGCAAGCTCTCCCTGGAGCAGTCGCTGGAGTTCTGCCGCGACGACGAGTGCATCGAGGTCACCCCGGAGACGGTCCGTATCCGCAAGGTCGTCCTGGACCAGAAGGAGCGCGGCCGCACCGCGTCGCGCGCCAAGCGGTAACGCCGGCTGCGGTCCGGCCGTCCGGGCCCGTCCGGGCCGGGATGATGGCCTGAAGTGATGGGGCGCCCCTCCGTGTGAGGGGCGCCCCTTTGCTGTGCCGGCGCAGCACAGGGGCCCTTCGCGGCCTGTTGTCAGTGGTCGGCGGGAGACTGGCGGTATGGCAATGACGACGAAGATCGAGACCGGGCGCGAGATCGCCACACTCATCAATGTGTTCACCGTGCTGCCGGAGCGGCAGGCGGAGCTGGTGGCGCTGCTGAGCCGGGCCACCGAGGAGACGATGAAGGACCGGCCGGGATTCATCTCGGCGAACATCCACGCGAGTGCGGACGGCGAACGGGTCGTCAACTATGCCCAGTGGGAGAGCGAGGCGCACTTCCGGGCGATGCTGGCCGATCCGACGGCGCAGGAGCACATGACGCAGGCCGCCGCGTTGGCGGAGGGATTCGATCCCCGGCTGTATGCGGTGGAGTCCGTACACCACATATAGGGAGCCCCCCCCGGTCCGGGCGGCCCCGTTCGGCCGCCCCTGCCGGGGGGCGTCCGAACGGGCCTGCGCTCGCCCCCGCTCGCCCCCCTGCTCGGGCATCCGAGGGGTTTCTCAGGTTTTCGGAGCAGTGGCGGTCGCCGCCGGAGTGCGGTACGTCCCGCTTTGCGATCTTATGTGGCGCAGGGCCTGCCTGCCCCTGATCCGCCGGACAGGCCTCAGGCATGCTCCCGGACCTGAGGAGGCGTCATGCGCAGAGCCACGCGCGCGAAGTGGGGCGTCTGCGCCGTCGGCGTCGCTCTCGTGGCCACGGCATGCGGGGGCGGAGCGGGGGCCGGCCGTTCCGGGGTGGTCAGCTCCTCGTGGGGCGATCCGCAGAATCCGCTGGAGCCGGCGAACACCAATGAGGTCCAGGGCGGCAAGGTTCTGGAGATGCTGTTCCGGGGGCTCAAGCGCTACGACCCGAAGACGGGCGCGGCGGAGAATGTGATTGCGGACCGGATCGAGACGTCGGATTCGCAGAATTTCACGGTGACGCTGAAGACCGGCTGGACCTTCAGTAATGGCGAGAAGGTCACCGCCAAGTCTTTTGTGGATGCCTGGAATTATGGGGCGCTGCTGAGCAACAAGCAGAAGAACGCGGCGTTCTTCCAGTACATCGATGGTTTTGCGCAGGTGCACCCGGACGGCGGGAGCCCTCGGGCCAAGACGCTGTCGGGGCTGGTGGTCAAGGACGACAGGACCTTCACCGTCAAGCTCAACCAGAAGTTCTCCAGCTGGCCGGACACGCTGGGCTACTCGGCCTTCATGCCATTGCCGCAGGCGTTCTTCCGGGATCACGATGCCTGGATCCAAAAGCCCGTGGGGAACGGGCCGTATCTCGTGGATTCCTACGAGAAGGGGTCCGTGCTGCGGATGCGGAAGTGGGGGAAGTATCCGGGTGACGATCCGGCACGGAACGGCGGCATCGATCTGCGGGTCTATACGGACAACAACACCGCTTATACCGATCTCCAGGCCGGCAACCTCGATCTGGTCGACGACATTCCGGCCGCGCAGCTCAAGCATGTGAAGTCGGATCTCGTGGGCCGCTATATCAATCAGCCGGCCGGGATCATTCAGACCCTTACCTTCCCCATGTACGACAAGAGGTGGAACCGTCCGGGCGCGGAGAAGGTGCGGCGCGGTATCTCGATGGCGATCGACCGGGACCAGATCACCCGGGAGATCTTCCAGCGGACCCGGACGCCCGCCACGGACTGGACCTCGCCGGTGCTGGGGGCGGACGGGGGGTACAAGCCGGGGCTGTGCGGCGATGCCTGTGTGTTCGACGCGGCCAGGGCCAAGCAGCTGGTCAAGGAGGGCGGCGGGATTCCCGGCGGCAGGATGACCCTCACGTACAACGCCGACACGGGGTCCCACAAGGACTGGATCGACGCCACCTGCAACAGCATCAACAAGTCCCTGGGCGACGACAACGCCTGCGTCGGGAACCCGGTCGGGACCTTCGCCGACTTCCGTAACAAGATCACGGCCAAGCGGATGCCCGGGCCGTTCCGGGCCGGCTGGCAGATGGACTATCCGCTGATCCAGAACTTCCTTCAGCCGCTCTATTACACCAACGCCTCGTCCAACGACGGCAAGTTCAGCAACCGCCCTTTCGACAAGCTGGTGAACGAGGCGAATGCGGCAACGGACACCGGTCAGGCCGTCGCGAAGTTCCAGGACGCGGAGAAGATCCTCGCCCAGCAGATGCCGGCCATTCCGCTGTGGTACCAGAACGGCAGCGGCGGCTATTCGGACCGGATCAGCCATGTGTCGCTGAATCCGTTCAGCGTTCCGGTCTACAACGAAATCAAGGTCAACTGACAGCGGTGCGAGGGAGGTTGGCGCTTCATGGGACGCTATGTGATCCGGCGGCTGCTCCAGATGATCCCGGTGTTCATCGGCAGTACGTTCCTGATCTTCTTCATGGTCTATGCGCTGGGCGACCCCGTGGCCGCGATGTTCGGCGACCGGGCGCCCGACCCCGCCACCGCCGCGCAGATCCGCCGCGACCTCTACCTCGATGAGCCGCTGTGGAAGCAGTATCTGCATTACATGGGGCAGATCTTCCAGGGGAATTTCGGTACCGCGTTCAACGGCCAGTCGGTCACCGAGCTGATGGCCAGTGCCTTTCCCGTCACGCTACGGCTGACGATCGTCGCCATTGTGATCGAGATGGTGGTGGGCATCGTGCTGGGCGTGTTCAGCGGGCTGCGGCGCGGCCGGGACATCGACACCACGGTGCTGGTCCTCAGCCTCGTCGTGGTGTCCATCCCGACGTTCGTCAGCGGCTATCTGCTCCAGTTCGTGTTCGGGGTGCAGTGGGGCTGGGCCGCGCCCTCCGTCGCCCCGGAGGCGCCCCTGAACGAACTCCTGCTGCCGGGGCTGGTGCTGGCGCTGGTCTCGCTCGCCTATGTGACCCGGCTGACCCGGACCTCGATCGCGGAGAACGCCCGAGCCGACTACGTCCGTACGGCCCTCGCCAAGGGCCTGCCCCGGCACCGCGTCATCACCCGCCATCTGCTGCGCAATTCGCTGATCCCGGTCGTCACCTTCATCGGTACGGACATCGGGGCCCTGATGGGCGGCGCGATCGTCACCGAGCGCATCTTCAACATCCATGGCGTCGGCTTCCAGCTCTACCAGGGCATCCTGCGGCAGAACTCGCCGACCGTCGTGGGATTCGTGACCATCCTGGTGCTGGTCTTCCTCCTGGCGAACCTCCTCGTCGACCTGCTGTACGCCGTACTCGACCCGAGGATCCGTTATGCCTGAGTCCTACGTCCCGAAGGAAGCCATCGGCCATGGCGACGGCGGCTCCGCCGCACTGGCCATCGGGGAGGCGGAGTCGCTGGAGCGGCGGCCCGGTGCGGCCCCGCCGGGCGGCGGCCCACCCGGCGGGGAGCTGTTCGGCAAGCCCCGCAGCCTGTGGAGCGACGCCTGGCACGATCTGTACCGCAACCCCGTCTTCGTGGTCTCCGCGCTGGTCATCGTCTTCCTGGTGATCATCGCGATCTGGCCGCAGCTGATCGCCACCGGCAACCCCTACCGCGCGGACCTCGCCAAGGCGCAGCAGGGCTCCCAGCCCGGCCACCCCTTCGGCTTCGACACCCAGGGCCGCGACGTCTACACCCGCGTGGTCTACGGGGCCCGTGCCTCCATCACCGTGGGGGTCTGCGCCACGACCGGCGCGGCGCTGCTCGGCAGCCTGCTGGGCGGGCTGGCCGGCTTCTTCGGGGGCTGGTGGGACACCTCGCTCTCCCGGCTCGCCGACATCTTCTTCGGCATCCCGGTGATCCTCGGCGGCCTGGTCTTCCTCTCCGTCGTCACCAGCACCACGGTCTGGCCGGTGGTCGGCTTCATCGTGCTGCTCGGCTGGCCGCAGATCTCCCGTATCGCCCGCGGCTCCGTCGTCACCGCCAAGCAGAACGACTACGTCCAGGCCGCACGGGCGCTGGGCGCCGGCAACGGGCGGATGCTGCTGCGGCACATCGCACCGAACGCGATCGCGCCGGTCATCGTCGTCGCCACCATCGCGCTCGGTACGTACATCGCGCTGGAGGCGACGCTCTCCTATCTGGGCGCGGGCCTGAAGCCGCCCACCGTCTCCTGGGGCATCGACATCTCCACGGCCTCCACGTACATCCGCAGCGCACCGCACATGCTGCTGTGGCCCGCGGGTGCGCTGAGCATCACGGTGCTGGCGTTCATCATGCTCGGCGACGCGGTGCGCGACGCCCTCGACCCCAAGTTGCGCTGAGGAGCCGGACCATGACGAACGAGGACGCGGCCGGAAAGCCCGCGGGCGGCGCCACGGCGCTCGCGGACACGGCCCTGCTGGACGTGCGCGATCTGCGGGTCGAGTTCCGCACCCGGGACGGTGTGGCGAAGGCCGTCAACGGCGTCAGCTACCGCGTGGCGCCGGGCCAGACGCTGGCGGTGCTCGGGGAGTCGGGCTCCGGCAAGTCCGTCACCGCACAGGCCGTGATGGGCATCCTCGACTCCCCGCCGGGGTTCGTCACCGGCGGCGAGATCCTCTTCCAGGGGCGCGATCTGCTCACCCTGCGCAAGGACGAACGGCGCCGGGTCCGTGGCGCGAAGATGGCGATGATCTTCCAGGACGCGCTGTCCTCGCTGAACCCGGTCCTCACCGTCGGGGCACAGCTCGGGGAGATGTTCCAGGTCCACGAGGGGATGTCCCGTAAGGGGGCCCGTGGCAAGGCCGTGGAGCTGATGGAGCGGGTCGGCATTCCCGCGGCCAGGGAGCGGGTGAGCGACTACCCGCACCAGTTCTCCGGCGGCATGCGCCAGCGCATCATGATCGCGATGGCGCTCTCCCTCGGCCCCGACCTGATCATCGCGGACGAGCCGACCACGGCCCTGGACGTCACCGTCCAGGCGCAGGTGATGGATCTGCTGGCGGAGCTCCAGCGCGAACTCACCATGGGCCTGATTCTGATCACCCATGACCTCGGGGTGGTCGCGGATGTCGCCGACACCATCGCGGTGATGTACGCGGGCCGGATCGTCGAGACCGCCCCCGTCCACCAGCTCTACAAGGCGCCCGCCCACCCGTACACCCGCGGCCTGCTGGACTCCATCCCGCGGCTGGACCAGAAGGGCCAGCGGCTGTACGCGATCAAGGGCCTGCCGCCCAATCTGACCGCCATTCCACCGGGCTGCCCCTTCCACCCGCGCTGCCCGCTGGCCCAGGACATCTGCCGCACCGACCTTCCGCCGCTCTACGAGGCCGGACCCGGCAGGGCCAGCGCCTGCCACTTCTGGAAGGAGACCCTCGATGGCGCACGGTGACAGCGGCCCCCCGGCGGCCGGCGCGGCGTCGGCCGGCACGGCGGAACCGATCCTGGAGGTCCGCGACCTGGTCAAGCACTTCCCGCTCACCCGGGGTGTGCTCCTCAGGAAGCAGGTCGGCGCCGTCCAGGCCGTCGACGGGGTCTCCTTCGACCTCCACCAAGGGGAAACGCTCGGCATCGTCGGCGAATCGGGCTGCGGCAAGTCCACGGTCGCCAAGCTGCTGGTCGGCCTCGAACGCCCGACGGCGGGCCGGATCCGCTACCGGGGCGAGGACATCAGCACGCTCTCCGGCCGGGCGCTGAGGGCCGTACGGCGCAACATCCAGATGGTGTTCCAGGACCCCTACACCTCCCTGAACCCCCGGATGACCGTCGGCGACATCATCGGCGAGCCGTACGAGATCCACCCCGAGGTGGCCCCCAAGGGCGACCGCCGCAGAAAGGTCAGGGAACTCCTGGACGTGGTCGGGCTCAACCCCGAGTACATCAACCGCTATCCGCACCAGTTCTCCGGCGGACAGCGCCAGCGCATCGGCATCGCCCGCGGCCTCGCCCTGCGCCCGGAGATCATCGTCGCCGATGAGCCGGTCTCCGCCCTGGACGTCTCCGTCCAGGCCCAAGTGGTCAACCTCCTGGAGCAGTTGCAGCACGAGTTCGACCTGTCGTACGTCTTCATCGCCCACGATCTGTCCGTCGTACGGCATATCTCCGACCGCGTCGCGGTGATGTACCTGGGCCGGCTCGCCGAGATCGGTACCGAGGACCAGATCTACGAGCACCCCACCCATCCGTACACCCAGGCCCTGCTGTCCGCCGTGCCCGTCCCCGACCCGGACGCCCGCACCCAACGGGACCGCATCCTGCTGGCGGGCGATGTCCCCTCGCCCGCCCACCCGCCGTCCGGGTGCCGCTTCCGTACGCGGTGCTGGAAGGCTCAGCAGCTGTGCGCGGATGTCGTGCCGCCGCTGGAAGTGCCCGCGGAGTTCCGGGAGCAGGCGGGACCGGCCGGGCACGCCTCGGCCTGTCACTTCGCGGAGGAGCGGCAGGTCGTGGCGAGGGAGTAGCCGTACGGCGGCAGCCCGTCGCGGCCCCCGGAGGAGCACATGCCGGAGCCCGCCTCCCGTAGGGGAAGCGGGCTCCGGCTTCGAGCAGCGGCGCCGTCGCTAATCGGTCTTGCCGACCTCGCCGGCCGGCTCGATGTCCTCCATCGCCGCCAGCGCCGGGTCGAGGATGATGTCCTCGTCGCGGGCTGCGGTCGTCGGCTCCTCGGGGAAGTGACAGGCCGTGAGGTGGCCGGTCTTGTTCCCGGTGATCTGGACGAGCGGCGGCTCCTCGGTCGCGCACTTGTCCTGCGCCTTCCAGCACCGCGTACGGAACCGGCAGCCGGAGGGCGGATTGATGGGGGAGGGGACGTCACCGGCGAGGCGGATGCGCTCGCGGTCCTCCTCGTCGCTCTCCACCAGCTTGGCCTCCGGCACCGCCGAGAGCAGCGCGTGGGTGTACGGGTGGCGCGGCCGGTGGTAGATCTCGTCGCGGGTACCCACCTCGACGATCTTGCCGAGGTACATCACCGCGACGCGCTCGCTGAAGTGCCGCACGATCGCCAGGTCGTGGGCGATGAACAGGAACGCGATGCCCAGCTCGCGCTGGAGCTTCTGGAGCAGGTTGACGACCTGCGCCTGGATGGAGACATCGAGCGCGGAGACCGGCTCGTCGGCGACGATCAGCTTCGGCTCCAGGGCGAGCGCCCGGGCCACGCCGATGCGCTGCCGCTGGCCGCCGGAGAACTCGTGCGGGAAACGGTTGTAGTGCTCCGGGTTGAGACCCACGGTCTCCAGGAGCTCACGGATCCGCTTCTCCCGGCCGCCGGGCGGGTTGATCCCGTTGATCTCCATCGGGCCGCCGATGATGGTGCCGACCGTCTGCCGCGGGTTCAGCGAGGCATACGGGTCCTGGAAGATCATCTGGATCTCGGACCGGATCGGCGCCAGTTCCTTGCGGTCGGCGTGGGTGATGTCCCGGCCCGCGTACGTGATCTTGCCGGAGGTCGGCTCCATGAGCCGGGTGAGCAGCCGTCCGGTGGTGGACTTGCCGCAGCCCGACTCGCCGACCAGGCCGAAGCTTTCGCCGGCGTGCACGGTCAGGTCCACGCCGTCGACCGCCTGGACCGCGCCGACCTTCCGCTTGAACGGGAAGCCGCCGTAGATCGGGAAGTGCTTGGTGAGGCCCTCGGCGGTGAGCAGCGGCTCGCCCGGGGAGGGCGCGGCGTCGCGAGGCGCCGGGAGGGTGACGTTGTCTGCCATGGTGTGTCGCTCCCTAGCCCAGCCGGGGCTTGATCTGCTCGGTGAAGAGGGTCTGCTTCTGCTCGGTGCTCAGGTGGCACGCGGCCGCCCGCCCCAGCTCCAGCGCGGGCCGCTCGTCGGTGCAGCGGGTACCGCCGACCTCCTGGGCGAAGCCGCAGCGCGGGTGGAAGGCACAGCCGGAGGGCGGGTTGAGCAGGCTCGGCGGGGAGCCGGGAATCGGGTGCAGCGCCTCGTTGACGTCCGAGGAGAGCCGCGGCATGGAGCTCAGCAGGCCCCAGGTGTACGGGTGCCGGGGCTGGGTGAGGATCTCCTTGACGGAGCCCCGCTCGACGGCCCGGCCCGCGTACATCACCAGCACGTCGTCCGCGGTGTTGGCGACCACGCCGAGGTCATGGGTGATCAGGATGATCGCGGAGCCGAACTCCTGCTGGAGGTCCTTGAGGAGGTCGAGGATCTGCGCCTGGACGGTGACGTCCAGGGCGGTGGTCGGCTCGTCGGCGATCAGCAGCTGGGGGTTGCAGACCAGCGCCATGGCGATCATGGCGCGCTGGCGCATACCGCCGGAGAACTGGTGCGGATAGTCGTCCACCCGCAGATCGGGCTGCGGGATACCGACCTTGGTCAGCATCTCGATGGCGCGCAGCCGGCCCTCGCGCTTGGTGGCGCCGGTGTGCTTGATGAACGGCTCGGCGATCTGCCGGCCGATCGTGTAGTACGGCGACAGGGAGGTCAGCGCGTCCTGGAAGATCATGGCCATCTTGTTGCCACGGAGCTTCTCCAGGGTCCTGTCCCTGGCCCCGGTCAACTCCTGGCCGTCCAGCACGATTTCGCCACCGATCTCGGTGGCCTTCGGGTCGTGCAGCCCCAGGACGGCGAGGTTGGTCACCGACTTGCCGGAGCCCGATTCGCCGACGATGCCGAGCGTCTGCCCGCGTTCCAGATCGAAGGAGAGACCATCGACCGCCTTGACGATGCCGTCCTCGGTGGAGAACCGCACATGCAGGTCGCGTACGGAGAGAAACGCATCAGATCCGGTCGGGACCGGCGCACCCTCGGGTTTGGTGAGTGTGGTCACTGGTGGTTCTCCTAGGCCAGACGCACGCGCGGGTCGATGAACGCGTAGCAGGCGTCCACGATGATGTTGAACAGGACGATGAAGGCGGCTGCGAAGAGCATCACGCCCATGACTGTGGGCAGGTCGGTCTTGAGCACCGATTCCATCGACAGCGTGCCCAGGCCCGGCAGGGCGAACGTCACCTCGGTGATCATGGCTCCGCCGAAGAGGGTGCCGAGGTCGATGCCGAAGATGGTGACGATGGGGATCAGCGAGCCGCGCCAGGCGTAGCGGAAGAAGACCGTCCTGGCCGACATCCCCTTCGCGCGGGCCGTGCGGACGTGTTCCTCCTGGAGCTGCTCGATCATCGCCGAGCGCGCCATACGGGTGTACTGCGCCGTGAAGATGATCGAGAGCACACACCACGGGATCAGCAGGCCCATGAACCAGCCGCCGGGATTTTCGGTGATGGGGACGTATTTGGGCTGCCCCAGCAGATTGGTGTTGTAGACCAGCAACGCCAGCACGATCGGGCCGACGAAGTAGATCTGCATCGAGCTGAGCACCAGCGAGGCCGAACTGAAGACCTTGTCGATGATCGTGCCCTGCTTCCAGGCCGCCAGCATTCCGGTGGCCAGGCCGACGAGCAGGAAGACCGCCGCACCGCCGAGGGTCAGCGACAGGGTGATCGGGAAGCGGTCGACGATGGTGTTCCACACCGCGTCGCCGGTGGCGAAGGAGTAGCCGAAGCAGGGTGCGGGGCACGGCCCTTGGGCGAAATCACGGCCGCTGACGATGCCGGACATGAAGTGCCAGTACTGCACCAGGATCGGCTGGTCGAGCCCCATGTTCTTGTGGATGATCGCGAGTGCCTCGGGGCCACAGTTCCTTCCGCACGCGAGCAGCGCGGGGTCCCGGGGGGCGGCGAAGAAGAGGAAGAACGTGAACGCGCTGATGAGCAGCAAGATCACGATCGCGCCGAGAGACCGGCGGAAGAGGAATCGAAGCATGGCAGATCGCAGCTCTCGTGGGGCAGCGGAGGTGTGGGGTAAGAGGTGGCACGGTGTGCCCGCCCTGTGAGGCGGGCACACCGGGTGCCTGGGTAACCGGAACGGTCGCGGTTACTTCTTGACGTACATCTTGGTCGGGTCGACGGAGCTGATGATGTCGTTGTTCACGACGCCGCCGACCTTGGAACCGTGCAGCTGGATCTGCTTGTAGTAGAAGGTCGGGATCTGCGGCAGGTCCTCCTTGAGGATCTTCTCGCCGAGCGCGAACCAGTCGTCCGCGGCCTTCTTCTGGTCCGTCTCCTGCTCGATCCGGTCGATTTCCTTGTTGGTCGCCGGGTTGTTGTACAGCGAGTAGTTGGTCCCGCCGTCCTGGATCTGCCGGCCGTCGTACACCGGGGGGAGCACCGTCAGCGCGCTCGGCCAGTCCGCACCCCACGCAGAGGGGTAGATGTCGAACTTGTTGTCCGTCTTGCCGATGATGTCGTAGTAGGTGTCCGAGGGCAGTTCCTTGCTCTGGACGTCGAAGCCGGCCTTCTTGAGGTTGTCGACCACCGCGACGGAGTACTTCGACGGCTCGGTCGCCGTGTTGTGCGCGTAGGTCAGCTTCATACCGGTCTTGCCGGCGTCCTTCAGGATCTTCTTGGCCTTCTCGATGTCGCCCAGCGGCTTCTTGAGCTTGCCGTAGGGGTCGATGTCCTTGAAGCCGGTCAGCGTCGGGCTGATGTAGCTGCCGGCCAGCTCACCGCCGCCCGGGGTGCCGTAGGCGTCGAGGACGGCCTGCGTCGGCAGCGCGTAGGCGATGGCCTCGCGGATCTTCTTGTCCTTCAGGCGCCGCATGTTGAAGTTCATGACGCCGACGTACGGCTGGTAGCCGGAGGTCGAACGCGCCTTGATCTTCGGGTCGTTGGCCACCTGCTGCATGCTCGCGGCGTCGACCTGGTTGTTGAAGCTGACCGCGGTCCGGTTGTCCGCGTTGTCGGCCATCAGACGCTGGGTGGAGTCGGTGAAGGCCACGCTGAACTGGATGTCGAACTTGTCGACGTACTGGTGACGCGAGATGTCGGTGTTCGGGTCCCACTTGGTGTTCTTGACCAGCGTGATGCCCTTGCCGTTCTTGAACGAGCCGGGCTGGATCTTGTACGGGCCCGAGGCGACCGGGGCCTTGTCGTACTTCTCCTTGGTGTCCTTGCTCTTCTCGACCGCGCCGTAGCCCGCCATGGCGAGTGCGTAGGGCAGGTCACCCACGGGCTTCTTGAAGTGGAAGACGATGGTCTTGTCGTCCGGCGTGTCCAGCACGTCCTTGGGCAGGTGCTTCCCCTCGTAGGGACCGCCCTTGAGGAGCTTGCGGTAGTCCGCCGAGTCGGCCAGCCAGCGCTGCACGTACGTCGGGCCGCTGGAGATGAAGTCCGCGAACGTCCGCTCGATGGTGTGGCGGATGTCGGCCGAGGTGATCGGCTTGCCGTCCTCGAACGTGATGCCGTCCTTGAGCTTGTACGTCCAGGTCTTGCCGCCGTCGGACTTCTGGCCGCTGTCCGTGGCGAGGTCGCCGACCACGGTGTACTTGCCCTTGTTGTCCAGGTGGAAGTTGGTGAGCCTGCGGAACAGCAGGGTCGAGAGGGTGCCCTGGTCGGAGACGTAGATCTGCGCGGGGTCCAGGTGCGCGTAGGTGTCACGCTGGTAGACCTTGATGGTGCCGCCCGGGGTGGCGCCGGGAACGGCCTCGGCCGGTCCCTTGGAGGCGGCCGCGTCACCGTAGGTGATCTGGGCGCGCTGCTTCTCGGCGTTCTTGCGGGCGTCGTCGTCGCCGGCGCCCTTGGTGGCGCCGCTGCTGCACGCGGTGAGGACCATGGCCCCCGCGGCCAGCGCCACGACGGTGGCGCGCGCTCTGCGCATACGAACGTTGCTCATGGTGGTGGATGCACCTGCCTGTCGTTGATCCGTTGCTGCTGCCTGACTGATGCGGTGCTGGTGGGGTGGCAGCACCCCCCCGCGGAACGGATTCACCGAGCCCTCTTCGGGTCGAAGGCGTCCCGGACCGAGTCCCCGAGCAGGTTGAACGCGACGATGAAGATGACCATCGCGAGGCCGGGGAAGAACAAGTACGTGATGTCGTTGCGGTAGTACTCGGCCGCGTTGGCGAACATCCGGCCCCAGTCGGGCGTGGGCTCGACGAGACCGACGCCGAGGAACGAGAGCCCCGCGATGGAGGTCACGAAGTTCGGCAGCATGTAGGTCGTCTGCACCAGGATCGGCGTCATCACGTTGGGCACCAGCTCGCGCCGGATGATCCGCCACGGGGAGGCGCCGCTGACCTTGGCGGCCTCGACGAACTCCCGCTCGCGCAGCGACAGCACCTGGCCGCGCAGCAGACGGGCCAGGCTCATCCAGCCCAGGAACCACATGACCAGGATGATGATCCCGGCGCGCAGCCAGGTGGGCATCTCGTCCTCGGGAGCCACGAAGACGGCGCCCACGACCGGCACGAAGGCGACGAAGAACAGCTGGTTGGGGAAGGCCATCAGCAGGTCGATGAACCGGCCGATGAAGTAGTCGGTGCGTCCGCCGAAGTAGCCGGCGGCGACGCCCAGCAGGATCGCGGTGAGCACCGAGACCAGCGTGATGCCCACGGCGAGGCCCAGTGTGTTGCGGATGCCGTAGAGCAGCTGCATGAACACATCGCGGCCCAGGGTGGGTTCGATACCGAACCAGAAGTCACCGTTGATCCCGCCGTTGGGCCCGGCCGGGTACTGGTTGACCAGGAGCCCCGGGGTGATCATCCCGTAACGGGTGTAGGGATCCTTGCCGTACAGCTTGGAGATGACCGGTGCGAGCACGCCGATCAGGAAGAAGAAGAGCACGACGCCGGCGCTGATGACACCGGTCCGGTCGCGCTTGAAGCGCGTCCACATCAGCTGGCCGGGCGAACGGCCTTGCAGTGGATCTTTTTTGCCGTTTTTTCCGTTCTTCTTCGAGGTCAGTCCTTCGGGGCCAAGACCAGGGGTGTCGGTCGTGGTCCCCGCGGTCTGGGATGGACTAGTCATCGCGAAGTGCCCCCGCGCCGAGTTCTCTTGGAACGTGAAGCGGCACCGAACGCACCGCTGGATGAGCGGACTTTCGCAAGTGATTTATGGCGGAGTCAAGGGGATCGGGTGTGCTCGTGAACAGGTCGTCTACTTCTTGAGCGAAGATTGCGCAAGTTGATCCCATGGCGTGCTTGACAGGTGGGCGGGATATACGGCATGGGGGACATATCGTCACGAACTTCTTTAACATGAAGGCAACTTCACTGTCGCAACACCGATATACGGACGCGCCATGATGAACAACGTACGGCCGTGCGGGTGCCGTAGACCGGCCGGGACGCCAGGTGGCGTCCCGGCCGGTTGCCGTTTGGGGCATTCCTCCCCTCGCTCCCTGCGGGCGTGTTGTCCCTGCGCCGGGACTGGAGTAGACCTGCGGTGGGCACCCCCTGTGCGGGGCTGCCATGGACCACCCAGGCACATCGACACGGACGGGGGGGCTGGCCGTGTCCACAGGGCGGGACGGCGTTCTCACGCACGGGGCACGCGGCATCGGCGCACTGGTCTGCCTGCTGCTCGCACTCCTCACCGCGGCCTGGATCATCCGGGATCTGACCATCGCCCAGCACGGCGCGGACGTGTGGCGGACCTGGCTGGGCGAGGCCCGCCGGCCACGGGAGTTCACCGCCTGGGCCACCTCGGAGCTCGACCCGCTGCTGGTGCTCGGCGCGCTCACCGCCGCGGTCGCCACGCTGCGCGGCGCCGTCACCTCGTCCGTGGCCGCGGGCGCACTGCTCGCGCTGGCGGCCGCCACCGCACTGCTGCGGCTCCCGCTGGTGTGGGTGCTGGGCGCGGGCTGGCTCCAGGGACTGGACAGCGGGCTCACGGAGCGGGCACGGCTGACCGCCCTGGCCCAGCTCGCGCTGGTGGCCGCACTGGTCGTGGTGGTCGTGGCGGGCCGGAAGTCCGGCGGCCGGGCGGGCCGGCGGGCCGGACACGCGGTGCGCGGGCTGCCGGAGGGGGCGTCATCGGCGTACGGGGTGGTCCACGCGGCGCCGTACGGAGCGGCCCCCGAGCGGCCCGGCAGGCCGTACAGGGGCCCGGCCGTCACGGCCGCCGTCCTTCTGGGAACCGCCGGATTCGCCGTGGCCGGCTGGGAGATCCACTGGCAGGTGCAGCTCGGCGGGGCCGTCTACCGCAAGGGGCTGCTCGGCGATGCGTCCGTCTTCCGCGCCCTGCTCCAGCCCCCGGTCCACTGGCAGGCCGCGGCGCTCGCGCTGCTGGCCGTGGGGGCCGCGGCCGCCGTGCTGCGCCGCGCGGCCTGGGCCAGGCCGGCCGCGATGACGGCCGCGGCCCTGCTGCTCGTGCACGGGGCCGTGGCGCTCGTCTTCGCCGTGCGCACCGGGGAGTTCGGCCGGCTCGCCGCACTGCCCGTCCAGGCCCGGCTGGAGGTGGGGACCGCGGCCTTCGTGGCCGCCGCCGGGCTGGCCGCGCTGGTCGCGGCGGCCCGGCCCGGCGCACCGGACGCCTCCCGGGGCGCGGACGGTGTGCTGGCCTACGGCGCGGCCCCGGGCGAGGCGCGGCCGCCGCACGCCCCGCCCCCGCCGTCCAGGCTTCCGCCCGGCTGGTGAGGCGGCCCCGGCCCCCGCGGCGCTACGTCCTCAGGACGACATCCCCAGCGACCGCTTGAGGAAGTCGACTTGGAGCAGCAGTAGGTTTTCGGCCACCTGCTCCTGCGAGGCCATGTGCGTCACCCCGGACAGCGGCAGCACCTCGTGCCGGCGGCCCGCCGCCAGCAGCGCCGAGGACAGCCGCAGCGAGTGCGCCACCACCACGTTGTCGTCCGCGAGGCCGTGCACGATCAGCATCGGACGGTGCGGCTCCACCGCCCCGGACAGCCCGTCGTCGGTGATCAGCGAGTTCGCCGCATAGACGGCCGGCTCCTCGTCCGGGTGGCCGAGATACCGCTCCTGGTAATGGGTGTCGTACAGCCGCAGATCGGTCACCGGCGCACCGACCACCGCCGCATGGAAGACATCGGGGCGGCGCAGCGCCGCCAGCCCCGCGAGATAGCCGCCGAAGGACCAGCCGCGGATCGCCACCCGCTCCATGTCCAGGGGAAAGGATCCGGCCAGTGCCTGGAGGGCATGGACCTGGTCGTCCAGGGCGACGTCCGCGAGGTCGCGGAACATCGCCTTCTCCCATGCGGGGGAGCGGCCCGGGGTGCCCCGCCCGTCCGCGACGATCACCGCGAACCCCTGGTCGGCGAACCACTGGGAGGTCAGATGGGCGTGGTGCGCGGCGATCACCCGCTGGCCGTGCGGGCCGCCGTACGGATCCATCAGCACCGGCAGCGGACCGTCGCCCTCCTTATATCCCCCGGGCAGCAGCACCGCGCACGGAATCTCGCGTTCCCCGGCGCGCACGAGACGGGGGCGGGCGGTGAGCACCGGCTCCTCGGCACAGGAGCCGATCGTGGCGAGGGTCTTCTCCCCACCGTCGGGATCCAGCCGCACCACGTCCACCTGGGTGCCGGGCCGCTCCAGCGACGTCTGCGACAGCACGGTCACCATGCCGCCGCGCACCGCGGAGGACACCGTCGCATACGGGCGCTCGCCCACCCGCTCCCAGCCGCCCTGGTCACCGCTGCCGCGGAACCAGGCGCGGTAGACGCCGATGTCGTGCATCTCGGTGCCGCTCGCGGAGAAGAGGACATCCTCCTCGCCGATGTCCAGTACGGCCCGGACGTGCAGCGGCGCCCCGGTCAGCGGACGGTCGCCGACGAACAGCTTGCGCGCACCGCCCTCGTCCGAGATCCGCACCAGCCGCCCGTCCGGCGTCCAGGCCGGCGCCCCGGGGAACGGCTCGACCCACGCCTCGTCCTCCTCCTCGTGCACCGTCCTGGTCGCACCGGTCGCGGTGTCGACGGTCAGATAGCGCTGGTCGCGCTGGTCGCGGGCCTGGACGAGCAGTAGCGGCGGCCCGGCCGACGACCAGTGGACGCGCGCGAGGTAGGGGTAGCGCTCGGTGTCCCAGCCGATGTCCGTGCGCGAGCCGTCCAGGCCGAAAAGTGTCAGGGTGACCTCGGCGTTGCGGGTCCCCGCCGCCGGGTACGCGACCCGGGCGGGCTCCCGGTCCGGATGGGCGGGGTCGGAGATCCACCAGCGCTGCACCGGCGCCTCGTCGACCCGCGCGGCCAGCACCGCATCGCTGTCCGGCGACCACCAAAAGCCCCGGTAGCGGCCCATCTCCTCGGCCGCGATGAACTCCGCGAGACCCCAGGTCACCTCGGGCCCGTCGGGCTCGGCCAGCACCCGGTCCGCCGACCCGGCGCCCGTCGTGCCGCCGTCGCCCCCGTCGGCGGTCGCGGCGCCGTCCACCGCGGCCACCCGCAGCCGGCCGTCCGCCACAAAGGCCACCTGCCGCCCGTCCGGCGAGGGGCGGGGGTCCACGACCGGCCCCTGGACCGGAAGTTCACGGGTGGTGCCGGCCCGTAGTTCGGAGACGAACAGCCGGCCGGAAAGGGTGAAGGCCGCCAACTCCACGGCGGAGTCCGTCGCATAGCCGACGATGCCCGCCGAGCTCTCCCGGCTTCGCTCGCGGCGGGCCCGCTCCTGCGGGGGAAGGTCCTCCTCCGCGCCGGCCAGCAGGGCCTGCGGGTCGGCGGCCGTGAGCTCCCGTCCCGCTTCCAGATCGAGCACCCACAACTGCTGACTGCGGTCGGTGCCCGAACGGGAACGGAGGAAGGCGACACGTGTGCCGTCGGGGGAGATGGCGTAGCCGCGCGGTGCGCCCAGAGTGAAGCGCTGCGTACGGGCGTATTGCCGCGGGAACGAAGGCTGTCCGGTCATGGGCCGAGCCTAAACGGGCACAGGCTCACCGCGGTCGCGCTCGTGAAGATCGTGTGCGCCCCCGCTCTGCTTCCGTGCTCCGACTTATGCGCTAGGACGGAAAGTTATGATCCCTTGCGCGTAGTGGGTACGGGGTAAAGAGCCCTTGGCATACCCCGGTGCGCAGGTTCGTGAAGACGGTCTGTGCCACCATCAACTCTGTTCGGAACGCGAGTACTTGGAGGTGAGCCGCCGTGGCACTCTCGATTTCGGCGGTGGTGCTGCTGGCGATCATCGTCTTCCTGCTTGTCAGGAAGTCCGGACTGAAGGCCGCGCATGCGTTTGTGTGCATGCTGCTGGGCTTCTATCTGGCCAGCTCGTCCATCGCTCCGACGATCAAGCAGCTGACGACGAACGTCGCCGGCATGCTCGGGAACATCAAGTTCTGATCCCTCCCCGGCCGGTCCCGTCCACCGTGCGCCCGCCCTCCGGCCGGGCGTACGGGTGGCGGCCGGGATCGGCTGCGGGAGGCGGACCGGGCGGCTCGTAGGCTGTCGGTATGACCGATCAGCCCGCCCGCCCCCGGCCGGCCCCCTCCGAGGGGAGCGCTTCGCGCCCGGCCCCTTCCCGCCGGCTGCTGCTGGTGCATGCGCACCCCGACGACGAGTCGATCAACAACGGCGTGACCATGGCCAAGTACGCGGCCGAGGGTGCGCTGGTCACCCTGGTGACCTGCACGCTCGGCGAGGAGGGCGAGGTCATCCCGCCCGAGCTGGCCGCTCTCGCGCCGGACCGCGACGACACCCTCGGCCCGTACCGCGCCCGTGAGCTGGCCGCCGCGATGGAGGCCCTGGGCGTCACGGACCACCGCTTCCTCGGCGGGCCGGGCCGCTACCGGGACTCCGGGATGATGGGCGCGGTGCAGAACGAGCGTCCCGACGCCTTCTGGCAGGCCCCGCTCGACGAGGCGGCCGCCCATCTGGTGGCCGTGATCCGTGAGGTCGGGCCGCAGGTCCTGGTCACCTACGACCCGAACGGCGGATATGGCCACCCCGATCACATCCAGGCCCACCGGGTGGCCATGCGCGGCGCCGAGCTGGCCGCGCAGGCGGATTTCGGGCCAGAGCTGGGCAGTGCGCATCAGATCGGGAAGATCTACTGGAACTGCAACCCCCGGTCCGTGGTCGAGGAGGGCTTCGAGCGGCTGCGGGCGGCCGGTCACACCTTCCCCGGAGTCGCCACCGTCGACGATGTGCCAGGGGTGGTGCCGGACTCCGAGGTCACGGCGTCCCTCACCGGCGATCCGGCGCACACGGCCGCGAAGGCCGCGGCGATGCGGGCGCACTACACCCAGATCGCGGTCGACGGGCCGTTCTTCGCGCTCTCCAACGACTTGGGCCAGCCGCTGTTCGGCACGGAGCACTATCGGCTGGTGCGCGGTGTGCCGGGCGCCGCGGGTGGCGCGCGCGAGGATGACCTTTTCGCGGGTATCGGCGAAATGGTGGGTATGGAGGAGAGTGCCCGGATCGAGGAGGCGGCGGAATGAGTACGGCGAAGGGCGGCGGCGGCCGCGCCGAGGGAAACGGTGGCGGGGCCTCCGGTGAGGGCGCCGCGGCGTCCGGCGGCAAGGGCGGTGCGGCCTCCGGCAAAGGGCAGCGGTCGAGGGCGGGCGCGGGCGGTACGTCCGGTGCGCGGTCCGGCGCTCCCGTGACGCCCGCGGCCGGTGCCGCGCTGACCGCGCCGCTGACGCCGGGCCGGGTGGGCATATATGTGCTGCTGCTGGTCGCGGGCGTGCTGGTCGCGTTCGCCGGAACGCTGGTGCAAGCGGCCTGGTTCCCCGGCGGGTTGGTGCTGGCGCTGGCCGGTGTCGGAGGCCTCTTCTACGGGGGCGGCCGGGCGACCGGCACCTCCGCGGGCGTCCTGGTGCCCGGCGCGGCGTGGCTGGTCACGGTCTTCCTGCTGCTCAGCAACGTCCGGCCGGAAGGCGACTTCTTCTTCGGCGCGGGGCTCGGCTCGTACATCTTCCTGCTCGGCGGCATTCTGGTCGCTGTGATCTGCGCCACCGCCGCCCGGGTAGGCGCTACGGGCGTCCGGTACGGCCGAGTTGGCGGATGACGTGGTCCATAACGGGACGGATGCCGCGCGGCTCCGGGTGAACGGACCGGGGGCCGGGGGTTTGCGTGCGGCGGCGGTGTTCGTACGCTCCCCGGGTGGCCGCCCGTGGCGGACAGTATGGTGGTGCGCGCCGTCGCGCCGCCCTGGGGGCACCCCCCGGCCTGTGGCCGGGGATCATCTCTGACGAGCGGCGGAGCCAACCGGGAGAACCTGCTTTGAGTCGTGAATCTGACAGTTCGTCCTCCGGCCCTCAGGGCCGTGGCGGAGCCGCGTACCCCTCAGGGACGCCGCCGTACGGCTCGCCCAGGGGAGATGCCGACCAGGCGCCGGCGCCCGGTGCCGCGGCGCAGCCGGAGGAGCCCAAAACCGAGACCACACTGACGACGCGGATCAAGATCAACATTCCGGGGTCGCGCCCCATCCCGCCGGTCGTCGTGCGCAAGCCCGTCGGTGAGGAGTCCGGCATGAACGGATCGTCTGGTTCCGGCGGGCCCGCCGGTTCCCGAGGGGCGCCCCGCCCCGCCCGCGGCAGCGAGCGGAACGCGGAGCGCACGGCCAACACTCCCCGGCCCGACGCTCCGGCGGACGAGGCTCCCGCGGGCGGCCAGGCCGAGAAGCCCAGTGACTGGTTCGCGCCGCGCAAGGGGCAGCAGTCCTCCACCGGGTCCCATGCGATGCCGCCCGCCCCGGGCGGTGCGACCCCGCCGCGGCCGCCGTCCGGCGCCAAGCCGCCGCAGCGCCCCGACCTGCCGTACTTCTCCGACAACCCGGCCCCGCAGGACGGCGCCTCGCCGTTCGACGGCGGTGGACGGCAGAGCGGCGGTGCCCAGCCGGGCGGCGCCTCGCCGTTCGACGGCGGTCCGCGGGGCGGCGGTTCGCCGTTCGACGAGGGCCGGCCGGGCGGCGCTTCGCCGTTCGACGGTGCGGCGCCCGGCAGCGGGTCGCCGTTCGACGCCGCCGCCGGGCCCACCCGGGACCACACCCCGTTCGACGCCCCGGCGGGCGGCCCCAGCGGCCCCACGACCGGGCCGGCGCGCGGCAATGCGTCGCTCAACCTCCCGCCCGGTTTCAGCAACCCCGGCCCCGGCAGCACGCCCCCGATCAGCGACGACACCGCTGAGCTCACCCCGCAGCCGCCGGCGCCGCTCGCCGGTCCCGGCAGTGGCCTCGGTGCCGCGGGCGGTATCGCGGGCGGACTGCCCGGCGGTCCCCAGGGCACCGCGCCCGGCGGCCCGAAGGGCAAGCGTGGCGTCAAGGCCCCCCAGGCGGGCGCCCCCGGCGACCGCGGCCGGGTGTCCGGCGACACGCTGGTCAGCGGCATCCCGAAGGTCCCCGGGGCCGAGGGGCCGTCGTCCCCGTCGCCGTTCGCGGCAGCCCCGGGCGATGACGGTGAGAGGTCCGCGCCGAAGCCGCGGCCCAAGATCCCCGAGCCGATCAACCCGCCCAAGAAGGGCCGCAACAAGCTCGTTCTCGTGGGCGTTGCCGTCGTGGTCCTGGCCGGTGTCGCCTACGGTGCGGGCCTGCTGCTCGACCACGCCGATGTGCCCAACGGCACCACCGCGCTGGGCGTGGACATCGGCGGCACCACCAAGGAAGACGCCGTCAAGAAGCTGGAGACGGCGCTCAAGGGCCGCCGCGCCACGCCGCTCAAGCTCACCGTCGACGGCAAGGCCGCGACCCTCGAACCCGGCAAGGCCGGCCTGGACATCGACCCGCAGGCGACGGTCCGCAAGGCGGCCGGCCGGGACTACAACCCCGTCTCCGTCATCGGCTCGCTGTTCGGCGGTACGCGCACGGCCGAGCCCGAGGTGGTCGTCGACGACGAGAAGCTCCAGATCGCGCTGGAGAACGTCGCCGGGCCCTCGGGCGCCGCCAAGGACGGCGGGATCACCTTCGAGAACGGCAAGGCGGTGCCGCACTACGGCGTGCCCCACAAGGCGATCGATGTGAAGGCGTCCAAGAAGAAGGTCACCGACGCCTACCGCAACCGCGCCACGACCGGCGCCGACGCACCGGTCGTGCTGGCCGCGAGCACCCAGCAGCCGCGGGTCGACAAGGCCGCGGTGGACAAGGCGCTGGAGCAGTTCGCCAAGCCCGCGATGTCCGGCCTGGTGACGGTCCGTACGGACGCGGCGCACACGGTCTCCTTCAGCCCGCAGAAGTCCATCCCGAAGTTCCTGTCCTTCAAGATCGTCGACGGCGGTCTGGTGCCGTACTACGACCGGCCGGCTCTCAAGGAGCTCTACGGCGACACCTTCAACGGCGTGATGGTGACCAAGGGCGACGGCTCCAAGCACCCGGTCAGCGTCGAGGAGGTGGCGAGCGCGGTCGGCAAGGCCCTGCTCGGCACGGGAGCGGCGGAGCGGGTCCAGACCATCGCCACGAACGGCAACTGACCGCCACCCGGCGCGAAACCGCAGGAAGAGGCCCCCGCAGGGCGGCTTCTCGGCACACCCCGAGAAGTCCCCTAGGGGGCCTCACCCATGACAGATGTCATGGCACAGTGCATACAGTCGGCACTGCCGCGCGCGTTGCGGATCCCGGAAGCTGAAGAGCATGACGACCACAGCGACCACCCCAGCCACCACCGCGCAGGGGGCGGACCGGGCACCCGTGGTCAGTTTCCGGCAGGTCAGCAAGAGTTACGGCGCGGTGCGCGCGGTGGCCGACCTGAGTCTGGAGCTGGCCCCGGGAGAGACCGTCGCCCTCCTCGGCCCGAACGGCGCGGGCAAGTCCTCGGCCCTCGACCTGCTCCTCGGGCTGCGCAGCGCCGACTCCGGCAGCGTGACCCTCTTCGGCACGACCCCGCAGCGCGCCATCGCGCAGGGCAAGGTCGGCGCGATGCTCCAGAGCGGCGGCCTGATGGACGGCGTCAAGGTCAAGGAGCTGGTCGGGCTCGCCCGTGATCTGCATCCGCGCGGCTATCCGCTCGACCGGATCCTGGCCACCGCCGGTATCACCGACATCGCCGACCGCATGGTCGACAAGCTCTCCGGCGGCCAGGCGCAGCGGGTGCGCTTCGCCCTCGCCACCGCCGGCGCCAACGATCTGATCGTGCTGGACGAGCCGACCACCGGCATGGACGTCTCCGCCCGGCAGACCTTCTGGGGCGCGATGCGCCAACAGGCCCAGCAGGGCCGTACGGTCCTCTTCGCGACCCACTACCTCGAAGAGGCCGACGAGATCGCCGACCGGGTGATCGTGCTGCACCGCGGCCGGGTGCTGGCCGACGGCACGGCCGCCGAGATCAAGGCCAGGGCCGGCGCCCGCCGGGTCACCTTCGAGCTCGACGAGCCGGTCGACCGCGAGGCGCTGCACGGCCTGCCCTGCCTGACCGCCCTGGAGGTCTCCTCACGCACGGTCCGCCTCCAGTCGCACGACGCCGACGCCACCGTCCACGCCCTCTACGGCCTCGGCATCTACCCGCACCACCTCGAAGTCTCCGGCCTCGGCCTGGAACAGGCCTTCATCGCCCTGACCACCGCTTCCGACGCGACCTCCGCCGCCGAGGAGGCGGCCCGATGACCACTCTGATCAAGCTGGAGATCATCCGCGCACTGCGCAACAAGAAGTTCATGTTCTTCTCGGTGATCTATCCGCCGGCGCTGTATCTGATCATCGCCGGCGGCGCGGACAGCAAGCCGATCCCCGGTATGAAGCTGGACATGGGGCTCTATTTCATGGTGTCGATGGCAGCGTTCGGCGCCATGACCGCCGTGCTGCTGGGCAACAGCGAGCGGATCGCCAAGGAGCGGGAGAAGGGCTGGGTGCGGCAGCTGAGGCTGACGGCGCTGCCCGGCCGCGGCTATGTCGCCGCCAAGATGGCCGCCGCCGCGACCGTCAGCCTGCCGTCGATCCTGCTGGTCATGCTCGTCGCCGCGGTGGTCAAAGGCGTACGTCTCGAGGCCTGGCAGTGGATCGCCATCGCCGCGGGCACCTGGCTCGGCAGCTTCGTCTTCGCCGCCCTGGGCGTCGCCATCGGCTATCTGGCCTCTGGTGACGCGGTCCGCCCGATCTCTATGCTGTTCTACTTCGGCCTGGCGTTCCTCGGCGGCCTGTGGATGCCGCTGACGATCCTGCCCCAGTGGGTGCAGAACATCGCCGAGTGGCTGCCGACCCACGCGTACACCGCGCTCGGCACCGCCGTCGAGGCCGGCCAGGCCCCGCACGGGAAGGACATGGCCATCCTGGCCGGGTATCTGCTGGTCTTCACCGGCGCCGCGGCCTGGCTCTACCGCAAGGACACCCGGAAGGCGTGAGGCACGGGAGATGACGGGCGAGCCCGAGGGCGCCGGCCCCATGATGATCGGGCAGCCGCCCCGTACGCGCCGCCAGGCGCTCGGCAAGATGATGTGGTTCGGCATCTGGCTGCTGTATCTGGCCGGCCCGGTGGGCCAGCTGCTGCGGGCCGGCGCCTCCACCACCGAGCGGCTCGGGGGCGGCCTGGGGCTCGCGCTCTTCGTGCTCTCCTACTTCGTCGTGGTCTTCCGCCACATGTGGCGGAAGAGCACCGGCCCGTTGATGTACGCCGCTCTCGCCCTGATGCTGACGTTGTCCACCGCACTCTCGTGGACGCTGGACTTCTCGTGGCTGGTGCTGTTCATCTTCACCAGCGTGGCCTGTGCCGTGGTGCTGCCCTGGTGGCAGTCCCGCTGGGCCATCCCGCTCGTGGCCGCGGTGCTGCTCGCCGTCGGGGCGCGCTATCCGGAGATCCGCGGCTACTACTTCTTCGCCTACGGCCTTCCCGCCCTGGGCAGCGGCTTCATGATGGTCGGGGTGCAGCATCTGATCCGTACGACCACGGAGCTGCGCGCCGCCCGCCAGGAGGTCGCCCGCCTCGCCGCCAACGACGAGCGGCTGCGGCTCGCCCGCGATCTGCACGACCTCCTCGGCCATTCCCTCTCGCTGATCACGCTCAAGAGCGAGCTGGCCGGACGGATGCTGCCCGACCGGCCGTCCGACGCCGCCCGGCAGGTCGCCGACATCGAACAGGTCAGCCGACAGGCGCTGGTCGATGTGCGGGAAGCGGTCACCGGCTACCGCAGACCCCGGCTCGCCGTCGAGCTGGCCGGGGCGCGGGCCGCGCTGCGTACGGCAGGAGTGCGGCTCACCGCCGACCCTGCCCTGGAGGGTGAGTACCGCGGGCTCGCGGCCGACGAGGAGGGCGCGCTGGCCTGGGCGCTGCGGGAGGCCGTCACCAACGTCGTACGGCACAGCGGCGCCCGCCACTGCGAGCTGCTGCTCGCCGAGGAGTGGGAGGCCGACGAGCGCCGCTACCTGTGCCTGACGGTGCTCGACGACGGCGCGGGCCCGCCCCGCGCCCAGCAGGACGGCAACGGCCTCAGCGGCCTGCGCGAACGCCTCGCCCTGGCCGAAGGCCGCTTGGAAACCGGCCCCGCCCCGCGCGGCAGCGGCTTCGCCCTGCGCGCCTTCGTCCCCGTGGGCGCAGCACCGAGGCGTGCCCCGGCCGCCCCGGAGATATCCCCCGAGTCCGTCAACGACCCGGCGTAGGCGCGCGATCCGGTCAGCGGCTCACGGGCCCACCCCCTCCCACCCCTCGTACGGCTTAAGGTGACCCGCATGATCAGACTGCTGCTGGCGGAGGACCAGTCCATGGTCCGGGAGGCGCTGGCCGCGCTGCTGTCGCTGGAGGACGATCTGGAGGTCGTGGCGCAGGCGGCGCGTGGGGACGAGGTGCTCCCTGCCGCGCGGGCCCACCCCGTGGATGTCGCGCTGCTGGACATCGAGATGCCCGGCCTCAGCGGACTGGACGCCGCGGCCGCGCTGCGTGCCGAGCTGCCCGGTGTGAAGGTCGTCATCCTCACCACCTTCGGCCGCCCCGGCTATCTGCGCCGTGCGATGGAGTGCGGCGCCGACGCCTTCCTGGTCAAGGACGCCCCGGCGGCCCGGCTCGCGGATGCCGTACGGCGCGTCCTGTGCGGCGAGCGCGTCATCGACCCGGTGCTGGCGGCGGCCGCGCTCGCCGACGGCGCCAGCCCGCTGACCGAGCGCGAGCGGGAGGTGCTGCGCACGGCCGCCGACGGCTCCACCAACGCCGAGATCGCCGGTGCCCTGCATCTGTCCCGGGGCACGGTCCGCAACTACCTCTCCACCGCCATCCAGAAGACGGGCGCCCGCAACCGCGCCGAGGCGGTCCGCACGGCCCGCGACAAGGGCTGGCTGTAGGCAGCGGGCAGGCAGCGGGCAGGCAGCGGGCAGCCACCGGCCAGGCACCCGGGGCCCGAACCTCCGGCCCGCCGCGCCGGGGACCTCCGCCCCGGTGCGGTGCCGGGCGGTGTCCCGCACTCTTGAAGTGTTATGCCTGCCGACCGACCCACGGAGAGCAGCCACCTCGCCCCCGCGCTGCTGATCCTCGCGATCTTCGTCGTCGCGGTCCTGGACGCCACGACCAGCCCTGAGCTGCACATCTCGGCCTTCTTGGGCATTGCCCCGCTGTACGCCGCGCTGCGCTGGTCGTTCCGGATGACGTTCCTGGTGGCAGCCGTCTTCGTCGTGTGCCTGACCTACGTCGACATCTTCACGGTCCCCGACTGGGCCCCGGCCAGCCGGGTCGTCGGCATCTTCGGTGTGATCCTGGTGGCCGTCTTCTCGCTGATGCTGTGCCGCACCCGCCTCCAGCGGGAGGCGCTGCATGCCCGTACGCGCCTGGTGGCCGACACGGTGCAGCGGGCGATGCTGCGCGAGCTGCCGCTGAGCGCGGGGCCCGTCGAGGCGTACGGCTTCTATGTCTCCGCCCAGGAGGGCGCCCGGGTCGGCGGCGACATCTACGAGGCCATCGACACGCCGCACGGGCTGCGGCTGATGATCGGCGATGTGCAGGGCAAGGGCATGCCGGCGATCGGCGCGGGCCTGGAGGTGCTGGCGTCGTTCCGGGAGGCCGCACAGCATCTGGAGTCGCTGGACTCGGTGGCCGAGCGCATGGAGCAGGCGCTGGCCCGCTACAACACCCGTTCGGTCGAGCAGGGCACCGACGAGCGCTTCGTCACGGCGCTGCTGATGGAGGTGCGCGGCCCGGCGCAGGGCCGGGTGCTCTCCTGCGGCCATATCCCGTACTACCTGATCCGCGCCGGGAAGGTCTCCGAGCGCCGGGAGGGCGAGGGCGGACTGCCGCTCGGCCTGGGCCCGCTCAGCGGCGAGCCCCGTCACAGCGTCCGGGTCCATCCCGAGCCCGACGACTGGATCGTGCTGTGCACGGACGGGGTGACCGAGGCACGCGGCAAGGACGGCGAGTTCTACCCGCTGGCCGAACGGCTGGCCGGGTGGACGGACCTGGAGCCCGCCGAGCTGGCCCGTACCCTCCGCGCCGATCTGGAAGGCTTCACCGACGGCGAGCTCAAGGACGACGCGACCGTGCTGGTCGTCCGGCGCAGCCCGGCCGCCGCTCAGTTGAGCATGGCGCGCGCCGCCGCGGCCTGACGCCGTATCGCGGTCGCACCGGCCGGCTCGACGGCCTCCACCACTCGGGCGTACTCCTCCAGCTCGGCCGCTCCGGCGAGGAACTCACCGCGCTGGACGAGCAGTTGGGCGCGCTCATGGCGCAGCCGCGCCGGATGGCTCGGCAGCAGCAGCGACAGCTCCAGCGCCCACAGCTGCACTGCGCTGTGCTCCGGGCGCGCCTGCGCCCAGGCCCGGATGTTGTTCAGCACCCGCAGCACGATCTCCAGCGGGTCGGCGGGCGTCATCATCCGCTCGCTCAGCGGCTCACCGGTCGCGCCCGCGACCAGCAGCCCCGCGTCCTCCTCGGTGAGCCGCCGCCCGCCCGCGAACGGATCGGCCAGGACATGCGCGCCGGCGGGCTCACCGAAGCCGACGACGAAGTGACCGGGCAGCGCGACCCCGTAGACGGGCGCGCCGGCCCGCCGCGCCACCTCCATCCACACCACCGACAGCAGGATCGGCAGGCCCCGGCGCCGCCGCAGCACCTCGTGCAGCAGCGAGGACTCCAGCCGCCGGTAGTCGGCGGGTGAGCCGCCGAAGCCGCACCGGGTGCCGAGCAGCTCGGCGAGATTGCGGGCCCAGGCACCGGGGCCGCCGGCCGGGGAGAACGGCAGCAGGCCGGCCAGCCGGTCCAGCTCGATCTGGGCCGCGTCGAGACCTGCCTCGTCCAGCGCCGGATCGGCCTCGGCGCCGATCAGCAGGCACAGCAGTGCCAGATCGGGCCGCTCGGCGCGCGCGGCGTCGGCGAACTGCTGCCGCCGTGCGGCGCGGGCGTCGTCCGGCTCGGGATCGGGTGCGTGGGGCATGGGAGGGGCACCCCTTCAGTGCCGGCCGCCGCCCGGCAGGGCGCGCCGGTAGTGGTAGCCGTGGTGGTCGGTGAAGCCGAGCCGGTCGTAGAACGCGAGGGCGTCCGTGTTGTCCGCCTCGACCTGGAGATACGCCGCCGAGGCGCCCTCCGCGAGAGCCCGCTCGGCGAGCGCCGCCATCACCAGCGTGGCCAGTCCCTGACGGCGTGCGGCCGGCGCCACTTCGAGCGCCGCGAAGCCCGCCCAGCGCCCGTCGACGACCAGCCGCCCGATCGCCGCCGTCGCGCCGTCCGTGTCGTGGACCGTCGCGAACCACACCGAGGGGCCGCCGGTCAGCACCTTCAGGGCGTTCTGTGCGGCCTCGCCGGCCCGGTCGGCCTCGCCGGTGCGGTTGTACAGGGCCAGCCAGTCCGCGTCCGGCTCCCGGGAAAGCGTGACGCGGGAAAGGTCCGCGTCGGTGTCGGCGAGCGGTGCCAGTGCCGCGGTCCGGACCGTGGTGTGCCGCTCGTCGGCCCAGCCGCGCTCCGCCAGCGCCGCGGCCAGCTCTTCATCGGTGTCCGCCCGCCCCGTGGCGACCACGATCACTGCCGGCAGCCCGCGCTCGTCATACCACTGGCCGATCCGCTCCAGCGCGGTGTCCAAGGGGACGCCGGCCTCACCGAGCGGCAGGACGGAGTTGGCGCGGCGGGTGAATCCCCCCGAAGCGCGCAGTGTCCATTCCCCGAGACGCTCTGTCTCAACAGCGGGCCAGCCACGGGCCGCGACCTGCTGGAGCTCCCGGGCGGTGGCCGCGGGCCCGCGCCGGCGGGACGGCTCCGCCGCGGAAGGGCGCGAAGCTCCCCCAGGGGCCGTGGCCGGGCGACGGGCGGGCACGACCTTGGCCGCCACCAGCGAAGACTCCGCGATCCGGACGCACTCACCGTTGCGCCGTGTGATGCTCAGCACACCTTCGTCCCAGGATGTGAGAACCCCGACCGCGTCCGTGAACGTCGCCTCCCCCGCCCCACCCCCGGTCAGACGCCGGACGGATACCCTTTTGCCCACGTCAGCACGGGTGATGCGGACCTCCGCGTGGCCGCCGGCCAGGAATTCCATCGCTCAAACCGCCCCTCTTGTTCGTCTCGCGCCCGGGAACGGAGATACTAGATGGCGGGCATCGACGACGCCGCGCTCCCGCGCGCCCAGCGGCGGTACTGCCAATCGGTCCGCCGGCCCTACCGAGGAGGAACGACAGCGTGACCTACGTCATCGCGCAGCCTTGTGTCGACGTCAAGGACAAGGCGTGCATCGAGGAGTGCCCGGTCGACTGCATCTACGAGGGCAAGCGGTCCTTGTACATCCACCCGGACGAATGCGTCGACTGTGGTGCCTGTGAGCCGGTCTGCCCGGTCGAGGCCATCTTCTACGAGGACGACACCCCGGAGGAGTGGAAGGACTACTACAAGGCGAATGTGGAGTTCTTCGACGAGCTCGGCTCGCCCGGTGGCGCCAGCAAGCTCGGCCTGATCGACCGCGATCACTCGTTCATCGCGGCACTGCCGCCGCAGAACCAGTAACGACCCGAGGACCGAAGGGGAGCCCGCCCGCTCCCCTTCGCCTCCGACGTCGTCGGGGGCGCCCCCCGGTGTGAGCCGGGGGAGGTCGCACGGCGCCGCCCGGTCCCGTACGGCCAGCTCGCCGTACGGGACCGGCGCGTTGTGCGCCGGTGTCCCGCACCACTGAGAAAGAGAGCACCGTGGGCGCAGCATCGTCTCCCCAGCCCGTCTCCCCCCGCGCGTCGCTCCGCGACCGCCTGCCCGCCTTCCCGTGGGACCGCCTGGAGCCGTACAAGACCACCGCCGCCGCGCACGCCGACGGCATCGTCGACCTCTCCGTCGGCACCCCGGTCGACCCGGTCCCCGCGGTGGTCCAGCAGGCACTGACCGCCGCGGCCGACAGTCCGGGCTATCCGACGGTGTGGGGCACGGCCGCGCTGCGGGACGCGCTCACCGGCTGGGCGGCCGACCGCCTCGGTGCCCGGGGCCTGGAGCACACCAACGTGCTGCCGGTCGTCGGCTCCAAGGAGCTGGTGGCCTGGCTGCCGACCCAGCTGGGCCTGGGCGCCGGGGACAAGGTCGGCTACCCGCGCCTGGCCTACCCGACGTACGAGGTCGGCGCCCGCCTGGCCGGGGCCGAGCCGGTCGTCTACGACGAGCCCTGGGAGCTGGACCCCAGCGGCCTGAAGCTGCTCTGGCTGAACTCGCCGTCCAACCCGACCGGCCGGGTGCTGAGCGCCGACGAGCTGCGCCGCACCGTCGCCTGGGCGCGCGAGCACGGTGTGCTGGTCTTCAGCGACGAGTGCTACCTCGAACTGGGCTGGGAGGCCGACCCGGTCTCCGTGCTGCACCCGGACATCTGCGGCGGCTCCCACGACGGCCTCGTCGCCGTCCACTCCCTCTCCAAGCGCTCCAACCTCGCCGGCTACCGCTCCGCCTTCCTCGTCGGCGACGCCGCGGTCCTCGGCGACCTGCTCCAGATCCGCAAGCACGGCGGCATGATGATCGCGGCACCCGTCCAGGCCGCCACCGTCGCGGCGCTGGGCGACACCGCCCATGTCGCCGAGCAGCGTGAGCGCTACGCCCGCCGCCGCGCCGCGCTGCGTTCCGCCTTCGAGGCCGCGGGCTTCCGCATCGAGCACAGCGAGGCCTCGCTTTACCTCTGGGCGACCCGTGACGAGCCCTGCTGGGACACCGTCGGCGAGCTCGCCAAGCGCGGCATCCTCGTCGCCCCCGGCGACTTCTACGGCGCCGCGGGGGAGCGGTTCGTACGCATCGCCTTCACCGCCACCGACGAGCGGGTGGCCGCCGCGGTGCGCCGGCTGGCGAAGTGAGCCGCCGCAACTGACCGACGCGCAACGACGCACAACGACGCGCAGGGGCCCGGGGAGAGCGAACTCCCCGGGCCCCTGCGCGTCGTACGGGCGGACTGCCGGCCTGGTCAGCGGCCGCCGAGCGGGAGGCCGCCGAGCAGGCTCTGAGCCGGGGCGAGCAGGCCCTGGGGCGATCCGACCAGGTCCTTGGCGAGCGGCAGCGCGTTGGTGGTGATGCCGTGCTTGGCGACCGGGCGGACCACGCTCTCCGTCTTGTCGGCTGCGCCCTGGGTGAGCGGCATGGCCTTCTTCACGACCGGGCCGGCGGTCTCGACGAGCGCCGGGGCGAGCTTCGTCGCCGCCTTGCTGCCGGCCTCGTTCACCAGGCCGACGCCGTGGCGCGCGGTGTGGTCGAGGGTCTGGCTGGTGTTCTGGGAGTCCAGGGGCGCCGTCAGCCCGCCGAGTGCCTTGGCGGCCGGTTCCGCAGCGGTGGCGGTACCTGCCGCAGCGACCACGGGAGCGGCACCCACTGCAACGAGCAGGGCGGCTCGGGCGATCCGACGCGTAACGGGGAGGGACATGGTGCTCCTTTGACGGAGAAGGACTCGTACTTCTGACAGATGTGCCATGTCCGCCTGGCGGACGCACTGACTACCGCGTCAGAACCCCGAAGGTTGCGGTGAACTCCGGTAAAGAGTTGGTAACGCGTCACATAATCGGCCCTGGATAAAGAAGGGCAATATGCGCACGGCCCGGTGGGCTGCCGAAACGTCACAGCCCTTTGCGTGCAAGGGAATTGGCGGAGCGCATGCACGCGCTCCGGCCAACTCCCTTACGCATCAAAGGAATTGCCGCCCGTGCCCCTTTAGAGGGACCCGGCAAACTATTGCTCGGTGATGATACGAACGGTGCGCGCGGCCGCCGCGGAAGCGGCCGGCTTCTGCTGCCAGCCCTTCCCCGAATCGGCCGCGGTCCACGTCCGGCCGGCGTAAGAGATCTGTTCGATGTGCAGCTCCGCGGAGTGCGCGACCGCCCACGTCGCCAGCTCCCAGCCGCGCCGCGAGGCATCGCCCGCGGCCACCACCGGACCGGCCGCCTTCACCGGTATCGTCACGCCGCGCCCGTCGCCCGCGCTGCGGCCGCCGGAGCCGCCCGCCCGTGGCAGCACCTGGGGGCCGAACTCCCGCACCAGCTTCTCCCGCACCTTCGCGGCGTCGGCGCCCCCGCTGCCCACCGGGCGGCTCTCGGTGCAGGTCATCGCGCCCTGGTCGCGTCCCGTGAGCGCCCCGGTCAACTGCGCGGCGTTCGCCTCGTGTTTGGCGTACGCCTGCGGATAGCCGCTGTGCTGGACCTTCTGCGCGGCGACGGTCAGCGGCAACCGGGAGTATCCGGGCACGTTGGCCAGATGCCGGTAGAACTCCCCGGCCGAGTAGACGGGGTCCATGATCTTCTTCACGGTGCCCCAGTCTTGCGAGGGCCGCTGCTGGAAGAGCCCGACGGAATCCCGGTCACCGAAGTCGATGTTGCGCAGCCCCGACTCCTGCATCGCCGTCGCCAGCGCGATGGTCACCGCCCGCTCCGGGAGTCCGCGCGAGGACGCCACGGCCGAGATCGTCGCGGCGTTCGCGGCCTGCTCCGGGGACAGCTCGTAGGCCTCGGCGTCGCCCTCGGCGCGCACCGTGCAGCTCGGCGCCCCGGGACCACCGGTCACGTACTGCACCACGAGATAGACGGCCAGGCCGATCAGTACGGAGACGGCCGCGGCGATACGCCACCGGCGGCTGCGGCGGAGGGAGGCTGAGGGCTGTGCGGACACGGGCCCACCGTACTGGAGTGCTGCCGATAGGGTCGGATTCATGGAGCGCCGCACAGACCACCCCGCCCTCGACCTGTCGCTCGACGCCGCCGCGCTCACCGCGCAGCTCGTCGACTTCCCCTCCGAGAGCGGCAACGAGAAGGAACTCGCCGACGCCGTCGAGCACGCCCTGCGCGCGCTCCCGCACCTGACCGTCGACCGCCACGGCAACAACGTCGTGGCCCGCACGCACCTGGGCCGCGACGAGCGGGTGGTGCTCGCCGGCCACCTCGACACCGTGCCGATCGCCGGCAACGTCCCCTCCCGGCTGGACGAGAACGGCGTCCTGTGGGGCTGCGGCACCTGCGACATGAAGTCCGGTGTCGCCGTCCAGCTGCGGATGGCCGCCACGGTACCGGCACCCAACCGCGACCTGACCTTCGTCTTCTACGACCAGGAAGAGGTCGCCGCGCACCTCAACGGGCTCGGCCATGTCGCCGACGCCCACCCCGACTGGCTCGCCGGCCACTTCGCCGTCCTCCTGGAGCCCTCCGACGGCCAGGTGGAGGGCGGCTGCCAGGGCACCCTGCGGGTCCTGCTGCGCACCACCGGTGAGCGCGCCCACTCCGCCCGCAGCTGGATGGGCGACAACGCGATCCACGCCGCCGCCCCGATCCTGGCGAAGCTCGCGGCGTACGAACCGCGCCGCCCGGTCATCGACGGCCTCGAATACCGCGAGGGCCTCAACGCCGTACGCATCGAGGGCGGCGTCGCCAACAACGTCATCCCGGACGCCTGCACGGTCACCGTGAACTTCCGCTACGCGCCGGACCGCACCCCCGACGAGGCGCTGGCCCACGTACGCGAGGTCTTCGCGGACTGCCCGGTGGACGAGTTCGTCGTCGACGACCACTCCCCGGGCGCGCTGCCCGGACTCTCCCACCCGGCGGCCAAGGCCTTCATGGAGTCCGTCGGCGGCAGCGCGATGCCCAAGTTCGGCTGGACCGATGTCTCCCGCTTCAGTGCGCTGGGCGTTCCGGCCGTCAACTACGGCCCCGGCTACTCGCTGCTTGCCCACAAGAAGGACGAACGGGTCGAGATCGACCGCATCCTGCACTGCGAGGAGCGGCTGCGCGCCTGGCTGACCGCCTGACGGCCGGGCCGCAGCTCCGGGGACCGGCCGCCGCCCGACCGCATACCCGGCGAATTCCCCTGCTCTTCACGTCGGCGGATCTACGCTGAAACGGCAAACGATCTGCCAGCGGAGGGAGCACGACATGGCCAGTCCCGAGGGAGCACCGGTCCCCGAGGAGCAGCGGCTGGGTCCCGTACTGCGCCGCCAGGACCAGGTGCGTACCGGCACCACGGACCAGCGCCTGCTGGACTCCGAAGGCCCCTCCGAGTGGGTGCACACCGATCCCTGGCGCGTGATGCGCATCCAGTCGGAGTTCGTCGAGGGCTTCGGCGCGCTGGCCGAGCTCGGCCCGGCCGTCAGCGTCTTCGGCTCGGCCCGTACGGCGCGCGACTCCAAGGAGTACGACGCCGCCGTACGGATCGGACGGGCCCTGGTCGAGGCCGGGTTCGCGGTGATCACCGGCGGCGGCCCCGGCGCCATGGAGGCCGCCAACAAGGGCGCCAACGAAGCCGGGGGCACCTCCGTCGGGCTGGGCATCGAGCTGCCCTTCGAGCAGGGCATGAACGCCTATGTGAACCTCGGGGTCGACTTCCGCTACTTCTTCGTCCGCAAGACGTGTTTTGTGAAGTACGCCCGGGGGTTCGTGGTGCTCCCCGGCGGACTCGGCACCCTCGACGAGCTCTTCGAGGCGCTCACCCTCGTCCAGACCCGTAAGGTCACCCGCTTCCCGATCGTGCTGTTCGGCACGGCCTACTGGAGCGGACTGGTCGACTGGCTGCGCGACACCCTCATCGCCGAGGGGAAGGCGTCGATGCACGATCTGGAGCTCTTCCACCTCAGCGATGACGTGGACGAGGCGATCGCGCTGGTGACCAAGGAGGTCGGGATCTGAGGCCCGGACTCCTCAGGCCAGTCCCCGGCGGGCGACCGCCGGGGGCCGGTGGCCGGCGATCGAGGCCACCATGTCCAGCACCTGACGGGTCTCGGCGACCTCGTGGACCCGGTAGACCTGCGCGCCCAGCCAGGCCGAGACGGCCGTGGTCGCGAGGGTGCCGAGCACCCGCTCCTTGACCGGCTTGTCGAGCGTCTCGCCGACGAAGTCCTTGTTGGACAGCGAGACCAGCACCGGCAATGGGGTATCCCCTGCTCGGGCGAAGCCGAGAGCTTGGGGAGCGGTGCCCGTCATCTCGCCCAGCCGGCGGGTCGCCTCCAGGCTGTGCCGGGTGTTCTTCCCGAAGTCGTGCCCCGGGTCGATCATGATCGCGTCCCGCCGGACGCCGAGCTCCACGGCCCGCTCGGCCAGTTGGAGCGTCACCCGCAGGATGTCCGCCATCACGTCGTCGTACGTCACCCGGTGCGGGCGGGTACGCGGTTCGGCGCCGCCCGCGTGCGTGCACACCAGGCCCACGTCGTAGCGCGCCGCGACCTCCGCGAGCCGCGGATCGACCCCGCCCCAGGCGTCGTTGAGCAGATCCGCGCCGGCCTCGCAGACCGCCTCGCCGACCTCGTGCCGCCAGGTGTCGACGCTGATCACCACATCGGGGAAGCGCTTGCGCACCTCGGCCACGAACCCGACCGTGCGGCGGGCCTCCTCCTCGGCGCCGACCTCCTCACCGGGGCCGGCCTTGACGCCGCCGATGTCGATGATCGCGGCACCGTCGGCCACCGCCTGTTCCACACGGGCCAGCGCGGGTTCGTCACGGAACGTGGCGCCCTGGTCGTAGAACGAGTCCGGCGTCCTGTTGACGATCGCCATGATCACCGGCTCGTGCGCCCCGAACTCGCGATTCCCCAGCCGCAGCATTCCCTGACTCCCTCTCCATGGTCCGGGAGCGACCCTAACTGTCACACCCGCATGGCACGATCAGTGCAGGCACATAGTCCGGGGAGTTGGTCGTGTTCTGGTTCTTGCTGATCGCGATGGTCGTGGTGGTGGCCGCCGTCACCCTCGTCGTCGTCGGCGGCGGTGACGGCGGTGGGCTGCGGGACGCCGAGCCGGACCGGCTGTACGACCCGCTGCCGGAGGACCGCCCGGTGGCCCGCGCCGATGTGGAAGCCGTCCGCTTTCCGGTGACCGTCCGTGGTTACCGGATGGACGAGGTCGACGACGTCCTGGACCGCCTGGGCGCCGAACTCGCCGAGCGGGACGCCCGGATCGCCGAGCTGGAGGCCGCGCTGGCCGGAGCGCACGCCTCCGCCATGGGCGGCCCGGGGCTGATACAGGACGGCCCGCCCGTGCTCGGGCCGGTCGAGGAGACGCGGCCGGCCCCCGGGCCCGGCGCCCCGGAGCACCCCGGGACATCCGAAGCGTCCGGGACGGACCAGGAAGGCGGGGACCGGGCATGAGCGGCGTGGTGACGGAACCGGACGGCATCCCGCGCTGCCCCTGGGGGATGGAGTCGGCGCAGATGGCCGACTACCGCGCTTACCACGACACCGAATGGGGCCTGCCGGTCCACGGCGACGACGCCCTCTTCGAGCGGATGAGCCTGGAGGCGTTCCAGTCCGGGCTCTCCTGGATCACGATCCTGCGCCGCCGCCCCGGCTTCCGCGCCGCGTTCGCCGATTTCCGGATTGCCGAGGTGGCGCGGTTCACGGACGCGGACGCCGAGCGGCTGCTCGCCGACCCGGGCATCATCCGCAACCGCGCCAAGATCGCCGCGACGATCAACAACGCCAGGATCGCCGCCGAGCTGGCCGCGGGCGAACTCGACGGCCTCATCTGGTCCTACGCCCCCGGCCGGGCCGGCCGGCCGGTGCCGCGCACGGTCAGCGATCTGCAGCCGGTGACCCCGGAGTCGACGGCGCTCGCCAAGGACCTCAAGAAGCGCGGCTTCCGCTTCGTCGGCCCGACCACCGCGTACGCGATGATGCAGGCCTGCGGCCTGGTCAACGACCATCTGGCGGACTGCCATGTCCGTCAGGCCGTGGAAGCGGCGGCCGGCTGACCCGGACCGGTCAGCGGGTGCGGGTCAGCGCGGCGGGGCCGGCGGGGCCGTGAAGCGTGTCGGGGTCAGCGGCGCGGGTCAGCGGCCCAGGAAGGCCGGCTTCTCCTTCTTCACGAACGCCTCGACCGCGATCCGGTGGTCCTCCGACGCCCCGGCCCGCCCCTGTAGCTCGTCCTCCTTGCCGAGGGTCTCGGCGAGCGTGTGCCCGGCCCCGTAGGCCAGCGACTCCTTGAGGGCGGCATACGCGGCGGTCGGGCCCTGGGCCAGCCGACGGGCGACGGCCGCGGCCTCCGCGGCCAGCTCGCCGGCCGGGACCACCTTGTTGGCGATTCCCAGGTCGTACGCCTCCTGGGCGCTGATGTTGCGCGGGAAGAGCAGCAGATCGGCGGCCCTGCCATGGCCGATCAGCCGGGGCAGCGTCCAGGACATCCCGGAGTCGGCGGTCAGCGCGACGCCCGCGAAGGAGGTGTTGAAGGCCGCGGAGTCGGCGACGACGCGGTAGTCGGCGGCGAGCGCAAAACCCGCGCCGGCGCCCGCGGCGACCCCGTTGACGCCCGCGACCACGGGCTTGGGCATCTCGGTCAGCGCCGTCACGATCGGGTTGTAGTGTTCACGCACGGTGTTCATGGTGGCGCCGGTGCCGTTGGCCCGGTCCTCGGCCAGCAGGCCGATGTGCTCCTTGAGGTCCTGCCCGACGCAGAAGGCGCGCCCGGTGGCGGTCAGCAGAACGGCGCGTACGGCCGGATCGGCGGCGGCCTCCTTGAGGGTGTCCCGCAGCAGGACCTTCGCCTCGATGTTCAGCGCGTTCATCGCGTCGGGGCGGTTGAGAGTGATCGTCGCGAGTCCGTCGGTCACGTCATAGAGCACGGTGTCGGCCATAGTGTGGAGTCCCCTCCGTCGCGGCTCGGACTGCTCGGCAGCGGCAGTCAGCGCTCAGGATGCCGGAGATCATCGGGCCCCGGCATGTGACGTACATCAAAGATTGCGGGCGCGTCGGAGGTCTCCGGGCGGAGAAGTATTGCAGCCACCTCCCCGAATTGAGGGGGTTTGAGAGAGCGGGTTGCCGAAGGGATGCTGCCCGATGTTGGTCATCGGGTCGTTCGATGCGGGATAATGGCCTGGAAGCAATCTGTTCGATGCCGGTGACACGTGCCTATTCGGGCCGTCGGCTGAGATGAGCTTGATTGAGCTGGTTTCAGGAAGGGGAACGAGCATGGCGGCCATGAAGCCGCGGACGGGCGACGGCCCGCTCGAGGTGACCAAGGAGGGGCGGGGCATCGTCATGCGCGTTCCGCTCGAAGGCGGCGGGCGGCTCGTCGTCGAGCTGACCCCCGACGAAGCCAAGGCCCTGGGTGAGGCCCTGGACAAGGTCACCGTCTGACAAGGGCGGCGCAACCGGCGGTTTCCCGGGGCTGACCCCGGTATCCCCAGCCGAGATACCCCGGCCCCGGCACGTGGCGCGCAGTGAAGGCGCGCCACGTGCCGGGGCCGTTTCATGTCCTCCCGGTAGGTACAGGTACCGGCTCCGGTGCAGGTCAGCCGCGCTTGACCGCGCAGAGCAGGCCGTCGCCGACCGGCAGCAGGGCCGGCACCAGCGTGGTGCTCTCCCGGACGGCCCGCAGCAGTTCCCGCAGCCGGAGCACCTCGGCGGGCTGCATCGCGGAGTCGACCGTACGGCCGTCGGCGAAGACGCCCTCGAAGCAGACCAGGCCGCCGGGGCGCAGCAGACGCAACGATTCAGCGAGATATTCCAGGCACTCCATCAGGTCGCCGTCGCAGAACACGAGGTCGTAGCCGCCGTCCGCGAGACGGGGCAGCACGTCCAGGGCGCGGCCCGGGATGAAGCGGGCGCGGTTCCCGGCGAAGCCGGCCGAACGGAACGCCTGCTTGGCGAACGTCTGCCGCTCGGGTTCGAGATCCACGGTGGTCAGCACCCCGTCGGGACGCATGCCGTGCAGGAGATAGATGCCCGACACGCCGGTGCCGGTGCCGATCTCGGCGACCGCTTTGGCGTCCGTGGTGGCAGCGAGCAGACGCAGGGCCGCGCCGGTGCCGGTCGTCACCGCCCGGATGCCGGCTTCCCGCGCGCAGTCACGGGACCAGCGCAGGGCGGCCTCGGCGCTGTCGTCGATGGTCCCGGCGCCGTACGCCTCGGCGAATGCCAAGTTCGTCTGCCGGTTGCCGGTAATGGCCCTCTCCTGTCCCCGTGGTTGACGCAACCGTGACTGTATCCGCTGCGTGCGGGAACCCGCAGATGGGACCGGACGTTGAGGAGAGGCAGGGGGATGACGGGGGGATGGACTGGTGAAGACCGCGCGAGACACGCAGCAAGACCAGAAGCAGGACCAAATGCAGGTCAAAACTGCTTATCCGGAGCTAACGGGCGAGGTGGATATGGTAGGGGCTCTACTGGACACCACCAGAGCCACCAGGGGAGGTGCGGCTGCGGCGGGTGACCGAGGGGTGCTGAGGCGCTTGAAGAGGTCGTTCGCCGAGCCGAAATCCGTGACAAACACTGCTGACCGTTCCCGCCCCCATGGCCCCAAGGGCATGGGAGGGGCCCCCGTCGCCGACTCCGCAACGACCGCGACCTTTGCCGCAGACGCGGATGCGCAGGCGTGGACTCCGCCCAGCTGGGAGGAGATCGTCAGCACCCACAGTGCGCGGGTCTACCGCCTCGCCTACCGCCTCACCGGCAATCAGCACGACGCCGAGGACCTCACCCAGGAGGTGTTCGTCCGCGTCTTCCGCTCGCTGTCGACGTACACCCCCGGCACCTTCGAGGGCTGGCTGCACCGGATCACCACCAACCTCTTCCTGGACATGGTCCGCCGCCGTCAGCGCATCCGCTTCGATGCGCTGGGTGACGATGCCGCCGAGCGGCTCCCCAGCCGTGAGCCCTCCCCGCAGCAGCATTTCAACGACACCCACTTCGACGCCGATGTCCAGCAGGCGCTGGACACCCTCGCGCCCGAGTTCCGTGCCGCCGTCGTCCTGTGCGACATCGAGGGCCTGTCGTACGAGGAGATCGCCGCGACGCTCGGCGTCAAGCTCGGTACGGTCCGCAGCCGGATCCACCGCGGCCGCTCCCATCTGCGCAAGGCGCTCAAGCACCGCGCTCCGGCCACGCGGGCCGAAGAGCGTGAGCAGCGGCGCTCGCTGGCCGTGGTGCCCACGGGGGAGGTTGGGATCGCGTGAGCGCCATGGGCGGTCCGTCCCCCGCCGAGCAGCATCTCGGCGACCGCCTCGCGGCTCTGGTCGACGGCGAGTTGGGGCATGACGCACGCGAGCGGGTGCTCGCGCATCTTGCGACATGCGGACGGTGCAAAGCAGAGGCCGACGCCCAGCGTCGGCTCAAAAGCGTATTCGCCGAGACGGCACCCCCCGGCCCGTCCGAGGGGCTGCTGGCCCGGCTGCAACAGCTGCCCGGCGGAGACCTCGGCGGTCCCGGCAGCCGGCTCGGCAACGGCAGCTTCGGACGCGGCGACTTCGCCCGCGGCGGCGGCGCGTTCCGCTATCTCCCCTCCGACGGCCACTCCGGCCATGCCATGGCAGCGGTGCCCCCACAGTCCCGCGCGCGCGGCTTCCGTGTGCAGGAGACCGACCGGCCCGCACAGCGGCGCCGGTTCGCTTTCGCGGCGGCCGGTGCGGTCTCGCTCGCGGCCTTCGCGCTGGGCGGCGCCCTCCCGCTGGAGGCGGCGGTGGACCTGCCCGGTGGACGCATCGACGGCGGCGGCACGGCCGTCACCCCGCTCAGCGTCAGCCCGGCGGCCGACAGCAATTCCCTCCTGCGCCGTGAGGAGTTTCCCGCCAAGAATTCCCGGTCCGGCGGCTGGCAGCCGTCCGGCGGCCCCACCATGGCCCCGGCCCCCAGCGCCATGACCCTGTACGGCCCCACGACTGCGCCTCCCTCCCCGCAGCCGTCGGCGGCAGCGACCGCCCCGGCGGGACGCTTCGGCCTGTCGCCGCTGATAGCCGCGACCGGTCCCGCCTCGGCGTACCACCTCGCGCCCCTGGCCGCCGCGACCGGCAACGCCCCCGTGCGGAAGAACCCGCATGGGCTCCCGCCCCTGGAGCCCATGCGCCCGCTGATCGGTTCCGCGGCCGCAGCAGGCCCCTCCGCCCCTGGCTCAAGCTCCGCCCACCGCTGACCGTCCCCTGCGCAGCCCCGCGCGGAACTGGTTGAATCGCGGTGGGGCGGCGCACCCCTGACCGGGCACGTGCCGCGAGGTGGTGGCGGCCCGCGCACGACCGCGGGCGAATTCTGGGGAGAGCATGGACGACGGTAAGGCCGCCGGGCCGAAGCTGAAGTGGTGGAGCCGTCCGGGAGGCACCCCGCGCACGGAACCGTCCGCCGAGGCCGGTCCGCAGGCGATGCCGCCCGCCGACGGCCCGGCGGGCGGGACGGGGGCAGACGCGTCCGGCCCGTCCGAGGTGCAGGAGGCGGAGGACTGGATCGTGCGCCCGCCCGAGCCGCGGCACGCCGCGGAGGCAGATGTGGCGCACGCGTCGGCCGGGAGCGCCGAGGCGCCCGAAGCGGCCGCCGCGGACGAGGAGTTGACGGTAGCCCGGGGCGCGGGCGCCGCGGACGGGACGCCGCAGGAGAGTGCCGGGGCCGTGGGCGCCGGGCCGAGCGGTGCGCGCCCGGCCCCGTCGACCGTGACGCTCCGCCGGGTGGCCGGGGGCGCGCGGGACGAGACGCGGCCCACGTCTGCGGACGACACGGCGCCGACCGCGGTGGCGGCCCCCGCTCCCGAAACCGCTCCGGTGCCGCCCACGGCGCTGGTACCGGCCGAGACCCCGAGCGCGGCGCCGCAGCGGCAGCAGCCGTTGCATCCCGAGGACCCGTACGGCACCCCTCCGTACGGCGGCCCCGGGCCGTGGGCGCCCGCGCCGCCCGTGCAGCGGCCGGTGGCGACCCCCGCACACGGCACCGTGCTCCCGCCCGCCGCCGGGCCGCTGCCCCCGTACGGTGCCCCTGCGGCCCCGCAGGGCACGGTCCCGGGCGCGGGCTACCCGAGTCCGGCGCAGCCCGCCGCGCAGCCCGCTCCGCCGACGGGCGGGCCGGGGACGACCACCGAGGACCGCCCGCCGCTCACGCCCCCCGGCGAGCAGCCGCAGCCGGCCGGGACGGCCGACGCCGCGCACCCCCGCCCGGCCGCCGAGCCCGCCGCATCCCACCGGCCCGGACTCCAGAAGTCCGGCCCCCCGCAGACCGGCTCCGCCCCGACCACCGCCTCCCGGACCGACGCACCGCAGCACCCCGGCCCGCAGCCCACGCCGCAACATCCCACCGGCCCGCGGACCGCCCCCCTGGACACAGCGGCCGGACCGGCCGCCGGACCCGACGGGGCGGGGAACGCCGCGGACGGCGCCTTCCTCCCGCACCCCGGCGACGGCGGCCCCCGCCCGGCAGCCGCGGCCGGGCCCTACGCCGCCCAGCAGCAGCCCTTCTGCGGCCCGCTCGGCGACCACGGCCCGGCCTCCGCCCAGGGACAGCCGTCCGCCTCCCACGGTGCCTGGCAGCAGTACGACCCCTGGAGCGCGCCGCTCCAGGGCGGGCCCGTCGCCGGGCCACCGCACGCACGGCGCCGCCGGCGCGGCCTGCTGGTCGCCGGCGCGGTGGCGCTCGCGCTGCTCGCGGGCGGCATCGGCGGCGGCATCGGCGCATACGTCGAGCGCTACGGCGGGATCAACGACATCAGGCTTCCGCAGTCCGCCGGTGACGAGGCCGGCCGCAGGCCCGACAGCGTCGCCGGGATCGCCCGGAGCGCGCTGCCCGGGGTGGTCACCATCCACGTACGCGGCAGCGCCGAGCAGGGCACCGGCACCGGCTTCGTCCTCGACCGCCAGGGCCACATCCTCACCAACAACCATGTCGTCCAGCCGGCCGGCAGCGGCGGCGAGATCTCGGTGACGTTCAGCGGCGGCGAGACGGCCAAGGCCAAGGTCGTCGGCGAGGACGGCGGCTACGACCTCGCCGTCATCCAGGTGGAGGGCGTCACGGGACTGCGGCCGCTCACGCTCGGCAACTCCGACTCCGTGCAGGTCGGCGACCCGGTGGTGGCGATCGGCGCCCCGTTCGACCTCGCCAACACCGTCACCTCCGGGATCATCAGCGCCAAGCAGCGCCCGATCACCGCGGGCGGCGAGAAGGGCGACGGCAGCGATGTCTCGTACGTGGACGCGCTCCAGACCGATGCGCCCATCAACCCGGGCAACTCCGGCGGCCCGCTGGTGGACGCCAAGGCGCGGGTGATCGGCATCAACAGCGCCATCCGGGCGGCCGACAGCGGCAGCGGACTGGGCGGCGGCGGCCAGGGCGGCAGCATAGGGCTGGGCTTCGCCATACCGATCAACCAGGCCAAGCGGGTGGCCGAGGAGCTGATCAACACCGGCCGGGCGACGCATCCGGTGATCGGCGTGACCTTGGAGATGGAGTACGCCGGTGACGGGGCGCGGGTCAGCGAGCACAGCAAGAGCGGCAAGCCGCCGGTCATCCCGGGCGGACCCGGCGCCAAGGCGGGGATCAAGGCCGGCGATGTGATCACCACCGTGGACGGTTCCCCGGTGCACAGCGGCGAGGAGCTGATCGTCAAGATCCGCAGCCACCGGCCCGGCGACACGCTGGCGCTCACCCTCCACCGGGGCGGCAAGGAACGGTCCGTACGGCTCAGCCTGGGTTCCTCCAGCACGGGTTGATCGTTTGCATGGTGTTGGGGCGGGCGACTCCCGCCGGACGTACGGGGCCAGGTACCGTGATAGGCGGCCTGGCCCATAGGCCGACGAAGGCCGCGGATTACCCAAGGAGCTGCTAGGTGTTCTTCGACATAGGACCCCTCGAGCTGGTGGCGCTCGTGATCCTTGCGGTGCTCATCTTCGGCCCGGACAAGCTTCCCAAGGTCATCCAGGACGTCATGGGCTTCATCCGCAAGGTGCGGGCGTTCTCCGACAGTGCCAAGGAAGACATCCGCAGCGAGCTGGGGCCGGACTTCAAGGACTTCGAGTTCGAGGACCTCAAGCCCAAGAACTTCGTGCGCAAGCATGTCCTGGAGAAGGACGAGTACGGCCTCAAGGACCTTCAGGAGATCCGCAACGGCTTCGACCTGAAGAAGGAGATGGCCGAGGTCACCGACGCCGTCAACGGCCACGACAGCGCTTCCTCCGCCACGCCCTCGAACGGGGCAGGTCCCAGCCTGTCCAAGGAGTCCCCGGCCGCCTCCGCCGGGCGCCCTGACCTGGTGAAGAAGGCCGGAAGCCCTCAGCCGGACGAGCGTCCGCCGTTCGACGCCGACGCCACCTGACACACACCGGTATGACCGGCTGTGTTGACGCCTATGGCTATGCTCCGGGTGTCCGGGGTTCGGTCGCCTGAGGGGGGCGGGCCGCCCACGACGCAGGGCAACAAGGAGGCTCCGCGCAGATGGAGACGACGAGTCGGACAGCGGCACAAGAGGTGTCCGCCGAGGCCGGCCGGAAGGTCGACGGCTATCTGCTGGCCGCGTTCCCGTGGTACGGCCTCGACGAGGCGTTCACCGGTCCGCGCTGGCTGATGCAGGTAGGCGCGGCCGCGGACGGCACCGTCGAGCACGGCGCCACCGGGCACGGCGAGGAGCCCACGATCAAGGTGGAACCCCCGCAGGACGAGCGGTTCGCAGTGGTGGTCACGGTCGCCAGCCGCCCCGTACGGCGCAGCGCCGACGGCACCGGCGTACTGGAGGCGACCTCGGTCTCGACGGCCGCCTGGCTCGCCGGGTCGGGCCTGCTCGCGCAGACCTGGCCCACCCAGATGGACCGGACGCTGCGTCAGGACTGGCTGGACCAGCAGACGATGCTCGCCTGGGAGCTGGCCGACGATCTCGGCGGCGGGAGCTGGAGCGAGCTGATGCTGCCGGTGGACGGCGTGCCGACGTCGTTCGCCTACCGCGAGTCCGAGTACGGCTGGGTGCTGGCCGGCTCGGCGAGCGAGGACCCCGAGGGCGTGCACATCGGTGCCTACGGGCGCGGGATGAGCGCGTACGGGCTGGGCTTCTCGGTGATCCAGGACCTGGCGGCGTACGACGGCTGAAGGCACGGCGGAAAGGGGCAGGCCCATACGGGCCCGCCCCTTTAGCGTTATCCGGGAGCCGGCGTCCGCGGCGGCCCCCACCCTCGGGGAGCCGGTCGTGGCACCGGCCGCGGTCTCAGAACTTGTTGCGCGGGGTGATGCCGAGCGACATGCCCTGCAGGCCCCGCTGCCGGCCGCCCAGCTTGCCCGCGATCGCGCGGATCGCCGAGCCGGCGGGGGAGTCGGGGTCGGTCAGCACGACCGGCTTGCCCTCGTCGCCGCCCTCGCGCAGCCGGACGTCGATCGGGATGGCGCCGAGCACCGGGACCTGGGTGCCGGTCGTCTTCGTCAGGCCCTCGGAGACCCGCTCGCCGCCGCCGGTGCCGAAGACATCGACCATCTCGTCGCAGTGCGGGCAGGGCAGCCCGGACATGTTCTCGACCACGCCGACGATCTTCTGGTGGGTCTGCACGGCGATCGAACCGGCCCGCTCGGCGACCTCGGCGGCGGCCTGCTGCGGGGTGGTGACCACCAGGATCTCGGCGTTCGGCACCAGCTGGGCCACCGAGATCGCGATGTCGCCGGTGCCCGGGGGCAGGTCCAGCAGCAGGACGTCGAGGTCGCCCCAGTAGACGTCGGCGAGGAACTGCTGGAGCGCGCGGTGCAGCATCGGGCCGCGCCAGACGACGGGGGCGTTGCCGGGGGTGAACATGCCGATCGAGATGACCTTCACGCCGTTCGCCGACGGCGGCATGATCATGTTCTCGACCTGGGTGGGCTTGCCGTAGGCGCCCAGCATGCGGGGCACGGAGTGGCCGTAGATGTCGGCGTCCACGACACCGACCTTCAGGCCGTCGGCGGCCATCGCCGCGGCGAGGTTGACGGTCACCGACGACTTGCCGACACCGCCCTTGCCGGAGGCCACGGCGTAGACCCGGGTCAGTGAGCCGGGCTGGGCGAACGGCACCTCGCGCTCGGCGGTGCCGCCGCGCAGCGAGGTCGCCAGTTCCTTGCGCTGCTCGTCGCTCATCACATCGAGCTCGACCGTGACGCCGGTGACGCCGGGGACCTGTGCGACGGCGTCGTGCACGTTGTTGGTGATCGTCTCGCGCATCGGGCAGCCGGAGACGGTGAGGTAGACCACGACCGCCACCGCGCCGTCCGCAGCGATGTCGACCGATTTGACCATCCCCAGGTCGGTGATGGGACGGTGGATCTCGGGGTCGTTCACCGTCGCGAGCGCTTCGCGGATCGCGTCCTCGCTCGGCGCGGCGCCTGGGGGAGTGTCGGTAGCCATGTCCCGATGGTACGGCGCGTGAGGGTGCCTCCGGAAAGCCCGTCAGCGGTCGCGTTCGTCACTCTCCGCACCGGCCGGCTGCCGCAGCTCCAGATCCCGCAGCATGTCCTGGAGCTCGGAGCGGATCCAGTCGCGGGTGGCGACCTCGCCCAGACCGAGCCGCAGGGCCGCGATCTCCCGGGTCAGATACTCGGTATCGGCGATGGAGCGCTCGTTCTGCTTGCGGTCCTGCTCGTGGGTGACCCGGTCGCGGTCGTCCTGGCGGTTCTGCGCCAGCAGGATCAGCGGTGCGGCGTACGACGCCTGGAGCGACAGCGCCAGCGTCAGGAAGATGAACGGGTACTGATCGAACCTCACACTGCTGGGCGCCGTCGTGTTCCAGATGACCCACACGATGATGGTGACGGTCATCCAGACGATGAAGCGGCCGGTCCCCAGGAAGCGGGCGATCTTCTCCGACAGCCGCCCGAACGCCTCCGGGTCGTACTCCGGCAGGAACGTACGGCGCGGTGCGCGCGGCTGGTCGAGACGGACCCGCGGCCGGTCGGCGGCGCCCCGGCGCACCGCCGAGGACCCGTTCGCCCGCGACCGTTCCCGGCCGCTCTCCCGCTCCTCAGCGCCCATCGGCCCGCTCCCCGACGTGCCTGTCGCCGGTCAGACCGGCCGCCGCCGAGCCGTGCAGACCGTCCTCGCGCCAGTCGTCCGGCAGCAGATGGTCCAGCACATCGTCGACGGTGACCGCGCCCAGCAGGGCCCCGCCCTCGTCCACCACCGGCGCGGCGACCATGTTGTACGCGGCCAGATAGCTGGTCACCTCCGGCAGCGGGGTGTCCGGTGGCAGGGCCGGCAGATCGGTGTCGGCGATCGAGCTGACGAGGGTGAACGGCGGGTCGCGCAGCAGCCGTTGGAAGTGCACCAGGCCCAGGTACTTGCCGGTGGGGGTCTCGTCCGGTGGCCGGCAGACGTAGATCTGGGCGGCCAGCGCGGGGGAGAGGTCCGGGTCGCGCACCCGCGCCAGGGCGTCCGCGACCGTCGCGTCCGGGCGCAGCACGATCGGCTCGGTGGTCATCAGACCGCCCGCGGTCCGCTCCTCGTACGACATCAGCCGCCGCACGTCCGCGGCCTCCTCCGGCCGCATCAGCGCCAGCAGCCGCTCCTTCTCCTCCTCCGGCAGTTCGGAGAGCAGGTCGGCGGCGTCGTCCGGGTCCATCGCCTCCAGGACGTCGGCGGCCCGCTCGTCCTTCAGCTTGCCGATGATCTCGACCTGGTCGTCCTCCGGCAGCTCCTCCAGGACATCGGCCAGCCGGTCGTCGTCGAGCGCCGCGGCCACCTCGGCGCGCCGCTTGGCGGAGAGGTGGTGCAGTACGCCGGCCAGGTCGGCGGGCCGCAGCTGTTCGAAGGTGGCGAGCAGGCTCTCCGCCCCCTGCCCGTGCTCCTCCAGCGAGAAGCCGGTCACCGCCGACCACTCGACGGTCAGCACCTCTCCCTTGCGGCGCAGCGCCCCGCCCTTGCCCTTCCGTACGAAAACCTTGTCGATCTCCCAGTCCCGGCGGGCCGGCAGCTGGGTGATGCCGATGTCGAGGACGGTGACCTCCTCGCCGGTCTCCACCAGCCGCACCCGCCGGTCGAGCAGCTCGCCGAGCACCAGCGTCTCGGACGTCCGCTGTTCGAAGCGCCGCATATTGACCACGCCGGTGATGATGATCTGGCCGGACTCCACTCCGGTCACCCGCGTCATGGGCACGAAGATCCGGCGCCTGCTGATCACCTCGACGACCACGCCGAGCAGCCGTGGCGGGCGGTCGCCGACCCGGAGCAGCGCGACGAGGTCCCGCAGCCGGCCGACCTGGTCGCCGTTGGGGTCGAAGACGGCGATGCCGGCGAGATGGGAGACAAAGACCCGGGGAGTCACCACTGCCATGCAGAGTGCCGCCCTTTCTCCCGTTCGGCACCGAAATAAGGCATCAATTCGGGTTCAGGCTAACGCGCCCCGGCCCCCGCCGCCCTGGTGGGAGAGGCCGTAGGGTGACCGCCACGCACCCCGCCGAAGACCGTGCACGGCCCAGGTACGCTGCCGTACTGCTGTCGAGGACACCCGCATCAGGAGGCAGAGCCGACGTGAGTGCAATCCCCCAGGGGGCCGGCCCCCGATCCCTGGCCGGAACCCGTCGTACGGGACGGGCCGCGCTCGTGGGGGCGTCCTGTGCGGTACTGGCCGTGGCGCTGACGGGCTGCGGTGGGGAAGAAGACCCGGACGCCGGCACCAATGGCGTGGGAAAGCTGCCCGCCTCGAAGATCGAGTCCAGGGCGCGGGCCGCGGCCCAGCGCGCCGATACGGTGCACCTCTCCGGCAACGTCGTCAGCCAGGGCCGCACCTACAAGCTCGACATGAGTCTGGCGAAGGACGGCGCGAAGGGCGAGCTGACCACGAAGGCGGCCGCCTTCCAGCTGCTGCGGGTCGGCAATGCGCTCTATCTGAAGGCGAACGCGGCCTTCTGGGCGGGGGAGAAGAGCGGTGCGCAGGGCAGACCCAACCAGGCGGCGGACAAGCTCGGCGGCAAGTACGTCAAGGTGCCCGCCACCGACCCCGTCTACAAGCGCTTCAGCGGCTTCACCGACAAGGACACCCTGCTCGCCGGCCTGCTCGGGCTGCACGGCAAGCTGACGACCGGTGACCGCAGCGACATCAACGGCGTACGCACCATCCGGGTGGCGGCCGGCGCGGGCTCCGGCGGCACCCTGGACGTCTCGCTGGAGGGCACGCCCTACCCGCTGCGGCTGCACCGCGCCGGCGGTGCGGGGGTGGTCCGGCTGGCCGACTGGGGCAAGAGCGTGGACCTCAAGGCCCCGGCCAAGGACCAGGTCGTCGACTACGGCAGCAAGATCGCCGGCAAGCGCTGAGCACCGGGGACGGACCGCGGCCCGGCAGCTCGCCGGGCCCCGTCCGGCCGCTCCTCGGGGCCGCGCCGTCCTGACACGTCCGGCTCGGCCCGCGCCCTCCGCGCTTCAGCCCTTACGCCCCCGCCGCAGCAGCCTCGGCAGCGCCGCCGGAGCGGGTCGCCGGGTGATCGCGGAGGTCGCCAGCGGCGGTGCGGCGTGCGAGTCCTCCGGCATCTGCCCGGGGCGCTGCCCGGCCTCCCCGGTGGGCTCCAGCCGCAGCACCCGGCACTCGCGCGCCCAGCGCTCCGTGAGGGTGTCGGCGTCCGGCGCGTTGAGGCGCTTGCCCTTCAGTTCGCCGACCGCGGACTGCCAGGCCTCGCTCCCGGGCGCCGGCTCGACGACCCTGGCCTGCCAGGCGATCAGCCGGCCGCCCTTGTCCTTGCTGCGTACGGTGACCGTCGCCGTACCGCCGTCGGTGAGCCCGAGGTCGGCCAGCGGCTGTTCGCCGGACCCGTCCCCGATGAGGCAGGCGGCGCCGTCGTGCCACAGATGCCACAGCGCCCGGGCCGGGCCGGCGCTTCCCCGCACCCAGATGAGGCCGGACTTCTTCGTGGCCTCTTCGATGAGCGCCCGATCCTGCAGGGCCTGCGACACGGTCTCCGTCATGCGGTCCAGCCTAATAGCCCCGGCCACCGCCCCCCGGGCCCGCCCAGGCCCTGAGACGCGGCGGACCCGGACGTCACACGGGGGAGGTCACAGCCATCCGTTGCGCTTGAACCCGCGGTGGATGCCGAAGCAGAGGGCGACCGTCGCCAGCATCATGGCGGGGTAGCCGAACTTCCAGTGCAGCTCGGGCATGTAGTCGAAGTTCATGCCGTAGATCCCGGCGATCATCGTGGGGACGGCGAAGATCGCCGCCCATGCCGTGATCTTGCGCATGTCCTCGTTCTGCGCGACGGCCGCCTGCGCGAGATTGGCCTGGAGGATGGAGTTGAGCAGATCGTCGAAGGACAGCACCTGCTCGTTGACCCGCGCGAGGTGGTCGGCGACGTCCCGGAAGTACTTCTGGATGTCGGAGTCGACCAGCCGCATCGGGCGCTCGCTCAGCAGCTGCATCGGCCGCAGCAGCGGCGACACCGCGCGCTTGAACTCCAGTACCTCGCGCTTGAGTTGGTAGATCCGCCCGGCGTCGCCGCCCTTCGGGGAGCCCTTGCCGCCGTTGCCCTTGCCGTTGGTGCCCGAGCTGAAGACGTCGATCTCCACCTCGTCGATGTCGTCCTGGACCGCACCGGCCACCGCCATATAGCCGTCGACGACCTGGTCGGCGATGGCGTGCAGCACCGCGGACGGCCCCTTGGCCAGCAGCTCCGGGTCGTCCTGGAGCCGGTGCCGCAGCGCCCGCAGCGAGCCCTGGCCGCCGTGCCGCACGGTCACGATGAAGTCCCGGCCGGTGAAGCACATCACCTCGCCGGTCTCCACCACCTCGCTGGTCGCGGTCAGCTCGGTGTGCTCCACGTAGTGGACCGTCTTGAAGACGGTGAACAGGGTCTCGTCGTAGCGCTCCAGCTTGGGGCGCTGGTGCGCGTGCACGGCGTCCTCGACGGCGAGCGGGTGCAGCCCGAACTCCTGGGCGATACCGGCGAATTCGGCCTCGGTGGGCTCGTGCAGGCCGATCCAGGCGAAGCCGCCCTCGGCCCGGACCCCGGCCATCGCCTCGGCCGGGCTGACGTGCTCGCTCACCCGGCGGCCCTCGCGGTACACACCGCAGTCGACGATGGCGCTGTTCGCGCAGGGGACGGACTTCTCATAGCGGTACGGGGCGTCGTCGCGACGCCGGGACGGACGGACGGCGGCACGCAGGTCACGGATCATCGACATGGCAGGCTCCTTCACGGGCCGGCCGTCAGCTGCGAGCGCGGGGCGCAACGCTGCCCGGAACGTGGACGTACAAGGCGTCATCGGCTGTACGTCCGCAAAGCGGGCGGCGCTCCGTGCGGGGACACTGACGGCAGTTCGCAGAAAACACGGAACAAAGAGTCGAAGGCGCTCTTCCGTCATCTACATCCGGCGCAAAGGTGCTTCCCTGGTTTCGCCGCTGAGCGGCGGGGTACGGAAGCTCTCGGATCAGGAGATTCGCTGCGCGAAGGGGATGACAGGAGAACTATCGGTACTGCACGGTCGACTCGGATCCACCGCAGCCCCACCTCCTCCGGCCGGTCCCCGTTGGGGGACGACGTCATTCCCTGACCAGACGGCAAGGCTATCAGCCGCCTGAAGCGTTACGGTGCCGCTTTGCCTGTTCCATACGAAGGACGGGCGCTGCGGCGGAGCCCCCGGACGGAGCCCCGGGGGAGGCCGCCGAGGTGCCGGCCGGGTGCGGGACCGGCCGTATGCTCGCGGCATGTCTGACGTTCTTGAGCTGGTCGAGGCCCGGTTGCGGACAACCCTGGGCGAGCCGGACGCGCGCGCCGCCGTCACCTTCCTCGGCACCGACCGTATCGAGGTCCTCCGCTTCGTGGACAACGGGGTGGTCCGTTACGCCACGCTCGGGATGTCCGCGCAGCCCATGGCCGATCCCACCGCCGTGCTGGCCGACCCCCTGCGGGGCCCGCGCGCCGAACTCCTGCTGTCCGTAAGGGCCGGCCGCGTGGAGAGCGACAAGGTGCTCAGGCCGCTCGCCGTGCTTGCCGCGTCGCCGCAGGTCGAGGGGGTGGTCGTGGCTCCCGGTGCCTCGCTGGACGTGGGGGAGCCGCTGTGGCCGGAGGCGGCTTTCACCTCGGTCCTGGTCGCGTCGCCCGGGGGACTCGTCGAGGACCTCGAACTCGACGAGCCGAGGGAGCCGGTCCGGTTCCTGCCGCTGCTGCCGATGACGCCCAACGAGGCCGCCTGGAAGCGGGTGCACGGCGCCGAGGCCCTGGAGAAGCGCTGGCTGGAGCGCGGCACGGATCTGCGCGACCCGCTGCGTACGGGCGTACCGCTCGACTGAGCCGCCACGGCAGCGCGCCCCGTCCGCCCTCCGGGAGAGGGGGCGGACGGGGCGTCAGTTTCCTTGTGCGGGACGGCAGGCGGGCGGGCGCGCGGGTTCCGCCTCAGTCGGCGAAGACGGCCACCCCGTCCTCCATGGCGTGCTGCGGCTCCCGTTCCTCGGCGTCGAGGGTCAGTGCCCGGCGCCGGAGGGCGACGATGGCGGCGCCGACCGCCGCCGCCGCGGCCGCGATCACGAACGGGATGTGGATGTCGGTCCACTCCTCGATCTTGGGCGCGAGGAACGGCGCGGCCGCCGCCGCGAACCACCGCACGAAGTTGTAGCCGGCGCTCGCCACCGGACGCGGCGCGTCCGAGACGCCCAGGGCCAGTTCCGTGAAGACGGTGTTGTTCAGGCCGATGAAGGCGCCGGACGCGACCGTGCAGACGACGGCGGTGGTGTGGTCGCCGTAGCCCAGCACGAGCAGGTCGGCGGCGAGCAGCAGCAGCGAGGCGCCCAATACCTTGAGCGTGCCGAAGCGGTGCTGGAGCCGGGGTGCCACGATCACCGAGAACACCGCGAGCAGCACGCCCCAGGCGAAGAAGACGCCACCGGACTTGTACGGCGACATGTTCAGCACGAACGGGGTGAAGGCCAGCACCGTGAAGAACGCGTAGTTGTAGAAGAACGCGGAGACGGCGGCGGAGGCCAGGCCGCCGTGGCCGAGCGCCTTGACCGGGTCGAGGAGCGAGGTCTTGGTCGCCGGCTTGGGCTGCTCCTTGAGGAAGGCCGTGATGGCGAGGAAGCCGATGGCCATCAGGACGGCGGTGCCGAAGAAGGGGTAGCGCCACTTCATGTCGCCGAGGACCGCGCCGAGCAGCGGGCCGCAGGCCATCCCGAGCCCCAGCGCGGACTCGTAGAGCAGGATCGCCGCCGCGCTCCCGCCGGCCGCGGCGCCCACGATGACCGCCAACGAGGTGGAGACGAACAGGGCGTTGCCCAGGCCCCAGCCGGCCCGGAAGCCGACGAGTTCGCCGACCGACCCCGACATGCCGGAGAGCGCGGCGAAGACCACCACCAGTGCCAGTCCGGCCAGCAGCGTCTTCCGGCCGCCGATACGGCTGGAGACGAATCCGGTGACCAGCATCGCGACGGCGGTGATCAGGAAGTAGGAGGTGAAGAGGAGGGAGACCTGGCTGTTGGTGGCGTGCAGGCCCTGGGCGATCGAGGGGAGGATCGGGTCGACGAGGCCGATGCCCATGAAGGCCACGACCGAGGCGCCCGCCGTGGCCCATACGGCCTTCGGCTGGCGCAGGAGGGACGTGCCGCCCTCCTCGAACGGATCGTCCGCGCGGCCGTGGCCGCTGCTCTTCGTGCCGCTCATGCTGCGGTTTCCCCTTCCCGTTGCCGGTTGCGCATCCCTGACCCCCGCCCTGTGGAGTCGCCGAGATCGTTGACGTTTACACACAATAAGTTAGGTACGCTAAAGAGTGCAAGTGGCAACTATCGGTCCTGGTGACGAGGGGCGGGCCGGGAAACCGGTCAAATGCGCGGCGCCGTACGTGATTCGGGGCACACCGGTCGGGTGATCGTCCTTGACGGGGCGCCGGGGCTGGAGGACCGTGGATGCCTATGAGGGGCGAACCCAGTTGCCCGAAGTGCGGAGGCCGGGTACGGGCGCCCGGTCTCTTCTCCGACACCTGGCAGTGCACGCTGCACGGCACCGTGCACCCACTCCAGCCCGTGGTCCCGCCGAGCGTCGAGGCGCTCGGTGTGGTGGTGCACCGCGCTCAGGTGCCCGTATGGATGCCCTGGCCGCTGCCGGTGGGCTGGCTGTTCACGGGCGTGGCCTGCGCCGGCGACGACCGCAGCGGCGGCCGCGCGACCGCGGTGGCCTGCACGGGCCCCGGACCGCTCGGCGGCCCCGGTGAACTGCTGCTGATCGCCGAGGAACTGGGCGTCGGGCTCGGCGCGCGCTATGCCGGTATCGACGGCCCCGACCCGGGTCCCCATATGTGCGTGGACAAACCGCCGCACGCCAAGGTGCTCGCGGCCGGCCGCCCGACCCCGTTGTGGCATGTCGACGATGTGCCGCCGGACCGTGCGGTCTTCGCGGGCGAGGCCCGCGGGCTGTGGCTCTGGGCGATCGCCTGGCCCGCGCAGTCGGGGCTGCTGCTGTACGACGAACTGGTGCTGACGGATCTGCGGGAGGCGGGCGCCGAGGTGGATCTGCTGCCGTGCGGGGCGATCTCGCCGCGGATTCTGGGCTGAGGGCCGCCCGCCGGCGTTGCGGACCGCTGCCGCCGGGCGGCGGGGTGGCGCCGCTCACCCTCCGACGGGCGACGGACGCTACCGGCCGCCCGGTATCCTTCTGAGGTCCCCCTACGGTGCACTTCCGCCCGGCGTTCCTCCCGGGCCCCGTCCCGTATCCGTCCCGCAGCAGTCTGGAGTCCGCGTCGTGCGCATCGATCTGCACACCCACTCCACGGCGTCGGACGGTACGGACACCCCCGCCGAGCTGGTGCGAGGCGCCGCGGCCGCGGGGCTGGACGTCGTCGCGCTCACCGACCACGACACCGTCGGCGGGCATGCCGAGGCGCGTGCCGCGCTGCCCGCGGGGCTGACGCTGGTCACCGGCGCCGAACTCTCCTGCCGGATCGACGGGGTGAGCCTGCACATGCTCGCCTACCTCTTCGACCCCGAGGAGCCGGAACTCGCCCGGGAGCGGGAGCTGGTGCGCGACGACCGGGTGCCGCGGGCCCAGGGCATGGTCGCCAAGCTGCGCGAGCTCGGTGTGCCGATCACCTGGGAGCAGGTCGCCCGGGTCGCCGGGGACGGCGCCGTGGGACGGCCGCACATCGCCACCGCCCTCGTCGACCTGGGTCTGATCGATACCGTCTCGGACGCCTTCACCTCCGAGTGGCTCGCCAACGACGGCCGGGCGTACGTACAGAAGCACGAGCTCGACCCGTTCGACGCGATCCGGCTGGTCAAGGCCGCGGGCGGGGTCACCGTCTTCGCGCATCCGCTGGCCGTCAAGCGCGGCTCCTGTGTACCGGAGAGCGCGATCGCCGAACTGGCCGCGGCCGGCCTCGACGGCATCGAGGTCGACCACATGGACCACGACGCCCCGACCCGCGCGCGGCTGCGCGGCCTGGCCGCCGACCTCGGCCTGCTGGCCACCGGTTCCAGCGACTACCACGGCAGCCGCAAGACCTGCCGCCTCGGCGAATACACCACCGACCCGGAGATCTACGGCGAGATCGTGCGCCGCGCGACCGGCGCCTTCCCCGTTCCCGGCACGGGCGGCTGACCCCGCCACGGCCGCCGGCCGCGCCGCGCGCCCCCTCCCCGGGGTCCTCGACACCTGCCCGGTGCCGTCCGCACCGTGCGGAGCGCGCCCTGCGCCCGCCGCCGCCCGCCAACTTCCCCCGCCTTCCCCTCCTTTACGGGACGCACCCGTGCGCCGCCCGTGAGTGCTCGTCCCGTACCACCTCTCGCAAGGCCTTCACCGTGTTCGACATCGCTGTCTTCAGTACGCTCTTCGTCACTCTCTTCGTGATCATGGACCCACCGGGTATCACCCCGATCTTCCTGGGCCTGACCTCCGGCCGGCCGGCCAAGGTGCAGCGCCGGATGGCCTGGCAGGCGGCCACCGTCGCCTTCTGCGTCATCGCCGTCTTCGGCCTCTTCGGCCGGCAGATCCTGGGGCGGCTGCACATCTCGACGCCCGCGTTGATGATCGCGGGCGGACTGCTGCTCCTGCTGGTCGCGCTGGACCTGCTGACCGGGAAGTCGGAGGAGCCGACCCAGACCAAGGACGTCAATGTGGCGCTGGTGCCGCTGGGCATGCCGCTGCTGGCCGGGCCCGGCGCGATCGTGTCGGTGATCCTCGCGGTGCAGCATGCGCACGGGGTGGCCGCGCACGTCTCCGTCTGGACGGCGATCGCGGCGATCCACGTGGTGCTCTATCTGGTGATGCGGTTCTCGCTGGTGATCATCCGCGTGATCAAGGACGGCGGCGTGGTCCTGGTGACGCGGCTGGCGGGCATGATGCTCTCCGCGCTCGCCGTGCAGCAGATCATCAACGGCGTGCTCCAGGTGATCCAGGGAGCCTGACCCCTGCACGGGCCCCGAGAGGCGGCCGCGGACAAGGCAGCGCCCCCGTACGACGTGTTCGTACGGGGGCGCTCGTGCGGTGCGTCCGAGCCGTGCGCGGCGGCGGTGCTGTCGCGCGCGTCGTCGGGCGGCGGGGTAGGTGTCAGCGAGCGGCGGCTTCGGCCGGGCGGATGTAGATGCGCTGGCCTATGGCGGCGGCCTGCTGCACGATCCGGTTGACGGAGGCGGCGTCCACGACGGTGCTGTCCACGGCGGTGCCGTCGACATCGTCCAGGCGCATGATCTCGAAGCGCATACGGCTTCTCCCTTCGTCTGATCCTCCTGCGGAGAACTCTTGGGTAGACGAGCTGCCAGGCGTCGCTGCCTGGCGCTCTGTACAGGTACAACGACCTGCCCAGTGCAATCATTCCCTACGCTAAAGAAAAATTTCGACGGTCTAAATACGACGAGCGTGCGCAGTTGTGCCCGCGGAGTGACCGCCCGGACAATGGGACCCGTATGAACGACGTCCGGCCCACGGGCCCCACCGACCTCACCGCGCTCGCCGCCGGGATCGAGCGCACCAACGAGCTGCTCACCCGGGTGCTCGCCGAGGTCGCCACCACCCCGTCCACCCATGCGGCCTTCGTGGACGCGGGCTATGTCTACGCCGCGGCGGGTCGGCTGGTCGCCGGCACGGAGGACCGCAAGGCCTTCGACCTCGACGCCGAAGGGATCATCGAGGCCTTCATCGACAAGGCCCGGATGATCTTCCCGGACAGCCGGCTGCTGCGCGTCTACTGGTACGACGGCGCCCGCCGCCGGATCCACACCCAGGAGCAGCAGCGGATCGCCGAGCTGCCCGATGTGAAGGTCAGGCTCGGCAACCTCAACGCCAACAACCAGCAAAAGGGCGTCGACTCCCTGATCCGCTCGGATCTGGAGTCGCTGGCCCGGCACCGCGCGATCAGCGATGCGGTGCTCATCGGCGGGGACGAGGACCTGGTCTCCGCCGTGGAGGCGGCGCAGGGCTACGGCGCCCGGGTGCACCTGTGGGGCATCGAGGCCTCGGGCGGGCGCAATCAGGCCGAGCCGCTGCTGTGGGAGGTCGACAGTGCGCGCACCTTCGACCTGGAGTTCTGCAAGCCGTACGTCACCCGGCGGGTCGGCGTCGAATACAGCGAGCAGACGGCGGGCGAGGGGCCTGCGCCCAGCCGCGAAGAGGTCCGCTTCGTCGGCGCACAGGTCGCCGCGCAGTGGCTGTCGGAACGGGGCCGCGAGTGGGTGGCCGGGCTGCTGCCCGGCCACCCGTATCTGCCCGGCGCCGTCGACCAGGAACTTCTCACCGCCGCGGAGGCGCTGCTGCGGCACTCCCTGCGCAGCCATGCCGATCTGCGGCGGGTCCTGCGCGACGGCTTCTGGGACCACGTCCAGGGGCAGTACTAGAGGGCTCCCCCCTGGGACCGGGCATCGCACGGACCGCGACCGGGGCGCCGCTCGAAGTCGCGACCAGGGTGCCTTCTCCAGGATCACGACGGGCTGACGGCGGCCCCGCCCCGGCCGCGCCCCGCCCCCGGCCCGCGACGCCCCGGCCCCGCCCCGCGACGCCCCGGCCCCGTCCCGCGACGCCGGAGCCTCGCCCAGAGCCGGGCTCAGGCCCTCGCCAGCAGCTCGCCGAGACGGTCGAAGAAGCCCGCCCAGCCCGCCTCCGCCTGGCGGTACTGCTCGGAGGTGAGGTTGCCGCCGAGCTGGCGGAAGGCCATCTCCGTACGGTCACCGAGATCGGTCAGGGTGACCCGGACGATCTCGCCCTCGGTGCCGCTCGGCGCGGACGCGTCCTTGAGAGTGAACTCCAGCCGCTCCGGCACGGCGACCTCGCGGTAGACACCGGAGAACGGCAGCTCACCGCCGTCCGGGGTGCGCATGACCAGACTCCACACCCCGCCCGGCCGGGCGTCCATCGCCATCCGGTCGACCGGCACTTCCAGTTCCCCGCCGAACCAGTACGCGAAGTGCTCGGGCGTCGTCCAGGCCTCGAAGACCAGCTCGCGGCGGGCGTCGAAGGTCCGGGTGAGCGCGATGCCGTGCGGGCCGTCCTCGGCGCCGGCCGGGGGAGTCGCCGGATTCTCGGTCATGGTCGAGCCCTTCGTGCGTAGCCGGTGTCGGCCGGGCGCCGGTGACGGCCCGCCTTCTTCGATGCTCGCCGAACGGCCCGGCGCTGTCCTGGCGACACCGCCCGCTCGGCCCACACGGCGGACGGCCGGGCCCCACGACCGGACGCTCAGCCCACCCCGCTCCAGAACCCGGCGAGCGCCTCGGCGGTCTTCTCCGGCCGTTCGGCGTTGGGGGAGTGCTCGGCGCCCTCGATGACGGTGCGCCGGGCGGACAGCCGCTCGGCCATCGCATCCATCGACGGCACCGGCCAGGCATAGTCGACGGCTCCGGAGACGACATGCGTGGCAAGCCCGGTACGGGCCAGCTCGGCCACCCGGTCGGGCTCCTCCAGCATCTGACGGCCGGTCGCGATCAGCTGCTCGGGGACGGTGTTCAGCCAACGACGGTGCAAGAACGCGCCGATCTCCGGCGGCGTCGTCGCCTCCGCCGCCTCCGGAGGATCCAGTTCGCGCATCGCCTGCCAGACGCCCTCCATGTCGAGCCTGCCGAGCGCCTCGATCAGCATCCGCACCCGGGCCTGCTGGGACGGATCGATGGCGGCGGGCCCGGAGCTGAGCACGGTGAGGGAACGGAACGGGGACGAGTCGAGCAGCACCGCGGCCCGGGTGACCAGCCCGCCCAGCGAGTGCCCCAGCAGATGCACCGGCCCGCCGTCCGGCTCCCGCAGGGCCTGCGTCTGGGCCAGCACATCAAGCGCCAACTCCCTTTGTGCATACGCCCGTTCATCGCGAGGGCCGGGAGACTCGTGCTGCCCGCGCCCGTCCACCGCGACCGCCCGGAACCCGGCAGCGGCGAGCGGTGCGAGCAGGGCGACGAAGTCCTCCTTGCTGCCGGTGAATCCGGGCACCAGCAGGGCGGTCCCGATCGGCGCGGCATCGGGCCGGGCGTCCTGCACGGCGAAGGTGCCGCGCTCGGTGTCGAGTCGGTACGCACGCGCGCACGGCGGCAGTGTGAGGGAGGGCGGCCTGCTCATGAGGTGAGGTTATCCGGGCCGGTCGGCAAAACCGGGGCGGGACGCCGAGACCCGGCGCCCGCGAAGTGCGGGGCCGGGTCGTCGGGCCGGGGATCCCGGCGTCAGCCGGGGGAGAGGCTCAGCTCTCGGGCGTCGCCTCGGCGGCGGGAGCCTTGGCGCGGGTGCGGCGGCGCACCGGCTTGGCCTCGGCGGTGTCCGTCGCCTCTGCGGCCGGCTTCGCGGCGGCGCTCTTGCGAGTCCGCTTCAACTTGGCCGGGGCGTCCTCCGCGGCGGGTGCGTCCGCCGTGGACTTCGCGGCAGCCGTGGTCTTCCGCGTCCGCTTGGGCTTGGCCGGTGCGGCTTCGGCGGTGTCGACGGCGCTCTCGGCGGCCGGCTTGGCTGCGGCGGCCTTACGGGTCCGCTTCGGCTTGGCCGGCGCCTCCACGGCGGCCTCGGCCGTGTCCACCACGGCCTCGGCGGCCTTGGCGGCAGCGCTCTTGCGGGTCCGCTTCGGTTTGGCGGGAGCCTCCACCGCGGCGTCCGTCACGGTCTCCGTCACGGAGGCCGGTGCCGTTGCCGCGGCGGCCTTGGCGGTGCTGCGGGTGCGGCGACGCGGGGTGGCCGGCGCCTCGGCGGGCTCGGTCACGGCCGGGGCCTCGGCGCCGACCGCCGCGCCCTGCGCCGCGAGCGCGCTCGCGGCGACCTCGACGGTCTGGAAGGTCCCGGTGTCCTCGGGACGGGTGATCCGGGGACGGCGACGGCGCGGCTTGGCGGGCTCGGCCGGCGCCTCGGTCGCCACGACGGCAGCGGCGGGCGCCTCGGCGGCCTCGGCGGCGGGGGCCGCCACGACCGCTGCGCCCGCGGTCTGGCTGCCGCGGGTACGGCGACGCCGGCGCGGCTGACGCGGTCCGGTGGCCTCCGCATCCGCGGTGCTTTCGGCGGCGGCCGGCGATCCGGTCTTCGGGGCCTCGGCGGCGGGGTCGTCCGTCGGCGTGCCGCCACGGGTCCGGCGGCGCTGGCGCGGCGTGCGGGTGCGCGGGGGGCGCTCCTCCTCGACGACGGCGGCGGCCTTACGGGGGCCACGGCCGCGTCCGCCGGTCTCGCCGAGGTCCTCGACCTCTTCGGCGGCCAGCCCGGCCCGGGTGCGCTCGGTGCGCGGCAGCACACCCTTGGTGCCCGCGGGGATGTTCAGCTGCTCGTACAGATGCGGCGAGGTGGAGTAGGTCTCCTCCGGCTCGTCGAACGCCAGGTCCAGCGCCTTGTTGATCAGCTTCCAGCGCGGGATGTCGTCCCAGTCGACGAGGGTGACCGCGGTGCCCTTGGCGCCCGCGCGGCCCGTACGGCCGATGCGGTGCAGGTAGGTCTTCTCGTCCTCGGGGGACTGGTAGTTGATGACGTGCGTCACACCCTCGACGTCGATGCCGCGGGCGGCGACGTCGGTGCAGACCAGGACGTCGACCTTGCCGTTGCGGAAGGCGCGCAGCGCCTGCTCACGGGCGCCCTGGCCGAGGTCGCCGTGCACGGCGCCGGAGGCGAAGCCGCGGCGCGCGAGCTGGTCGGCGATATCGGCGGCGGTCCGCTTCGTACGGCAGAAAACCATCGCCAGGCCCCGGCCCTCGGCCTGGAGGATGCGGGAGACCATCTCCGGCTTGTCCATGGAGTGGGCGCGGAAGATGTGCTGGGTGGTGTTGGCGACGGTCTGGCCCTCGTCGTCCGGCGCGGTGGCGCGGATGTGCGTGGGCTGCGACATGTAGCGGCGGGCCAGCGAGATGACCTGGCCGGGCATGGTCGCGGAGAACAGCATCGTCTGGCGCTTGGCCGGCAGCAGCTGGATGATCTTCTCGACGTCGGGCAGGAAGCCCAGGTCGAGCATCTCGTCGGCCTCGTCCAGCACCAGGCTCTTGACCTGGGAGAGGTTGAGCTTCTTCTGGCCCGCGAGGTCGAGCAGCCGGCCGGGCGTACCGACGACGACGTCGATGCCCTTCTTCAGCGCCTCGACCTGCGGCTCGTAGGCACGGCCGCCGTAGATCGCCAGCACCCGGACATTGCGCACCTTGCCGGCGGTGAGCAGATCGTTGGTGACCTGCTGGCACAGCTCGCGGGTCGGGACGACCACCAGGGCCTGCGGCGCGTCGGTCAGCTGCTCGGGCCGCGCGCGGCCCGCCTCGACATCGGCGGGGACCGTGGTGCGCTCGAGGAGCGGCAGGCCGAAGCCCAGGGTCTTACCCGTGCCGGTCTTGGCCTGGCCGATGACGTCGTTGCCGGAGAGGGCGACGGGGAGCGTCAGCTCCTGGATGGGAAAGGGGGAGATGATGCCGACGGCTTCCAGCGCCTCGGCCGTCTCGGGAAAAATCCCGAGGTCTCGAAATGTAGACAGAATCTTGCCTCTTCTGTGAGACGCGGCATGAGGCGGCGAAGGGGGTCGTACCGCACCGTCGTACGGGTTCGTACGGGCCGGCCTGTGTGCGGCCGGTGGGGCGGGACCACTGCCAACGCTCAGGCACTCCTGCCGCGAGCGGTGTCCCTCTTGCTGTGCGTATGTCTGCTACGCGCCGCAAAAGAGGGCGGTCGGTTTGGAGCCGATCGGGCCACCGACCGGGCATCCGCTTCGTGGAACGACCCACCGATACTCGGCAGGTCCAAATACCACTGTACCCCGGATACGGCGCACTCATCCGAAGGCTTGTATGAGTGAGGAATACATCACGGCCCGCCGCAACGCCGGGGGCCGGGTCCCGCCGCCGTTCGTACGGGTGAACGGGAGTGGCTGACCAGGGCCTTCCCCGAGCGGCCGAGCGGGCTATTGTGCCCGTCATGGGAACGCCTGACAACGCCGCGGCTGACGCGCAAAAACACACCGGGATCGCCGCCCAGAACTGGGCGCAGGCATCCGCCGACCCGCAGTACCGGGCCGCCGTGATCGATCTGCTCGGCGCGCTCGCATACGGCGAGCTGTCCGCCTTCGAGCGCCTGGCGGAGGACGCCAAGCTGGCGCCGACGATGGACGACAAGGCCGAGCTGGCCAAGATGGCCTCGGCCGAGTTCCACCACTTCGAGCGGCTGCGGGAGCGGCTCGCGCAGATCGAGGCGGAGCCGAACGAGGCGATGGAGCCGTTCGCGGCCGCCCTCGACGAGTTCCACCGCCAGACCGCACCGTCGGACTGGCTGGAGGGCTTGGTCAAGGCCTATGTCGGCGACTCGATCGCCAGTGACTTCTACCGCGAGGTCGCGGCCCGGCTGGACTCCGACAGCCGTGGTCTGGTGCTGGCCGTGCTCGACGACACCGGGCATGCCTCGTTCGCCGTGGAGAAGGTGCGCGCGGCCATCGAGGCCGAGCCCCGCGTCGGCGGGCGGCTGGCGCTGTGGGCACGCCGCCTGATGGGCGAGGCGCTCTCGCAGGCGCAGCGGGTCGTCGCGGACCGCGACGCGCTCTCCACGATGCTGGTGGGCGGCGTGGCCGACGGCTTCGACCTGGCCGAGGTGGGCCGGATGTTCTCGCGGATCACCGAGGCGCACACCAAGCGGATGGCGGCGCTGGGGCTCGCGGCCTGACGTCCCTGTGGGCGGTACCGGGCGGTTCAGGCCGTCCGGTGCCCCTTCAATGGCGTGGCCGGCCGTCGAAGACGCCGGCGCGGCGGGCGCGCCAGGACCGACAGCAGAGCCGCCCCCACGGCGATCGCGGCCACCGTCACCTGGACGGGATGGCCGGGGCCGAGGATCGAGCGGGTGAGCAGTGCGCCGAGCAGCGCCGCGACCGGGCCGGTCGCCAGCGTGAGAGTGCGGGCCGGGAAACGGTCGGGCAGCCATCGGGTCGCGGACAGGGCGATGGCGAAGCCGATGAGCACGGCGCCGAGCGCTTCCAAGATCATGCTGTTCCCTCCCGCGTGCGATGCCGATCAGCTGAACAAATCGGTCGTAGGCGGTCGTACCCAAGGGGCACCGGCAGCAACCCTCCCCGCGCCGGTGGCCTGCCTGATCAGCCCAGCCGGACCGACTCGAACGGCCTGATCTGCGGAAATGCGGCGGCCCAGGGCCCGGATCAGGGGGCGGGAAAAGGGCCGCCGGCGCGCGGAACGAGCGGAAAAGGGCGGCGGCCCGGAGCGAAATCCTCCGGGCCGCCGCCCTTTGTCACCCGCGGGCGCCGCATCCGGCGCCCCCTGCTCAGAGCGCGCCGAACCCGACCTTGCGGGCGGTCGGCTCGCCGAGCTCCACATAGGCCAGCCGGTCCGCCGGGACCAGGACCTTGCGACCGTGGTCGTCCACCAGGCTCAGCAGCTGTGACTTGCCGGCCAGCGCGTCGGACACCGCGCTCTCCACCTCTTCGGCAGACTGCCCGCTCTCCAGAACGATCTCGCGGGGCGCGTGCTGCACGCCGATCTTGACCTCCACGGCTTTTGTCCCTCCGACGGTCTGGGGTCCCCCGGCGTCAGCTGGGGGAGGGTGCGCGGCCATCCGCGCTGTACGCAGCACACATTAGCCCGGTACGGGGACGCGCAGGACGCCATGGGCAACGCCCGCAGCGAACACGGTCAGTGCGGGTCGCTGCCGTGCAGCGGGAAGCCGGCGATGCCCTTCCAGGTGAGGGAGGTCAGCAGCTGCACCGCGGTGTCCCGCGGGACCTTGCTCTCCGAGGACAGCCAGTAGCGCGCCACCACCTGGGAGACACCGCCCAGGCCCACGGCGAGCAGCATCGACTCGTCCCGCGACAGGCCGGTGTCCTCGGCGATCACCGCGCTTATGGCCTCGGCGCACTCCAGCGACACCTTGTCGACCCGCTCGCGGACCGCCGGCTCATTGGTGAGGTCCGACTCGAACACCAGTCGGAAGGCGCCGCCCGGGTCCTCCACGTACGCGAAGTAGGCGTCCATCGTCGCGGCGACCCGCTGCTTGTTGTCGGTCGTCGACGCGAGCGCCGCACGCACCGAGTGCAGCAGGGCCTCGCAGTGCTGGTCGAGCAGGGCGAGATAGAGGTCCAGCTTGCCCGGGAAGTGCTGGTAGAGCACGGGCTTGCTGACGCCCGCCCGCTCGGCGATGTCGTCCATCGCAGCCGCGTGGTAGCCCTGTGCGACAAAAACTTCCTGGGCAGCGCCCAGAAGCTGGTTGCGCCGGGCTCGGCGTGGCAGGCGCGTGCCCCGCGGGCGCGCCGCCTCGGTCTGCTCGATGGCGCTCACGCTGCCTCCCAGAAGTGGTTCCGTACGCGGCCCGTACAAGGTGGTGCACCGCGGTCGCCATCGTACTTTTGGGTAACCCGGCTGTGCGCGGTCCGGGCCGAGAATTTCTGCCGGGCCCCTTCATCAGAAGCTGACATAACGTCCCAGGTCATCGGTATTCGTCTTCGTTGAGCTCCACGACGCGGGCCTGTTCGGCGCGATCCGCCTCGTTCGCCTCGTCCGGGTCGGTGCCGGTCAGCGGCTCGTCGCTCCGGGGTGCGAGATCGGCGTACTGCTCGGCGGTGTCCGCCTCGGGTGCTTCGATGTCGAACTCGGCGGCGTCGCTCTGCTCCTCGAAGGTCTCCGGGTCTGTCGGGTCGACGCGCATGGTGGCTCCCTTTCCTGCGTGCTCGTTCGTCGGCTGGTGCCTGGCATGAAAGCAGGGGCCGGGGGCGGCTGCCCTCGCCTACGAGCGTAGGAGAGTGGCCCCGGCAGCGCGATGCGGTGTGTGACGGCGGACACACGAACGGGGGTGTGATCGTCTCGTAACATCGTGCCCATGTCTTCGACCGAGTCGCCGGACACCGCGACCGCCGCCCTCCCGGTACCGCCGGCCGGTCCCGGCCGGGCCGGCGGGGCGGAGACGGTACGCACCGTGAGCCTGCCGGGCCTGACGCTGACCGTACGGGCGCCGGACGGGCGCCCCGCGCGAGGGGACGACGCACCGGACGGCGCCGTGGGCGACGGCGCCGGACGTGACCGCGAGCCCGCGCTCTATGTGCACGGTCTCGGCGGCTCCTCGCAGAACTGGTCGGACCTGATGCCGCTGCTCGCCGACCGGGTGGACGGCGAGGCGATCGACCTGCCCGGCTTCGGGCAGTCCCCGCCGCCCGACGACGGCAACTACTCCGTCTCCGCGCAGGCCCGCGCGGTCATCCGCTACCTCGACGCGTCCGGCCGCGGCCCCGTCCACCTCATCGGCAACTCCATGGGCGGTGCCGCGTCGACCCGGGTGGCGGCGGTGCGCCCCGATCTCGTCCGCACCCTGACGCTGATCTCCCCGGCCCTGCCCGAACTGCGGCCGCAGCGGACGGCGGTGCCCACGGCGCTGCTCGCCGTCCCCGGTATCGCCGGGCTCTTCGGCCGGCTCACCCATGACTGGACGCCCGAGCGCCGCACGCGTGAGGTGCTGGCGCTCTGTTACGGCGACCCCGGCCGGGTCAGCCCCGAAGGGTTCAACGCCGCGGCCGACGAATATGCACGACGGCTCGAACTCCCTTATTTCTGGGAAGTGATGGAGCGCTCGGCGCGCGGGCTGGTGAACGCCTACACGCTCGGCGGACAGCACAATTTGTGGCGTCAGGCAGAGAGAGTGCTCGCCCCCACCCTTCTCGTCTACGGTGGGCGCGACCGCCTGGTCTCCTTCCGGATGGCGCGGCGGGCGGCCGCGGCGTTCCGCGGTTCGCGACTGCTGACGCTGCCGGAGGCGGGTCATGTGGCGATGATGGAGTACCCGGAGACAGTGGAGCGGGCCGTCCGCGAGCTGCTCGACAGTGAAGTGACCGATGTGACCGCCGATGCGGGCAGGAGCTGACACGCCCCGTGGGACGCCATAGCCGCCGAGGCCGGCCCGAGACCGCTGCGGAAACCCCGGAGACGGCCGGTCCGCCCGGCAACAGCCCCTCGGGGGGCGGTGCGCCGGGGCAGGGGCCGGGCCGGGGACGCCGCAGACGCGAGCCGTTCGACGGCGATGCGGTGCGCGGCGGGCATCCCGAACAGCATGAGCCGGGCGGCGGCTGGGGCGCGTTCCCCGGGGCGCCGGCGTCCTCGGTGCAGCCCGGCCAGAGCGCGCCGAAGATCCCCCGGCCGCGCGCGGAGATGTACGGCGCACCGCCGCTCGCCGCGCCGGGCAGCGGCCCCGGGCCGCGACGCGACTATGTGGACGCCTTCGACGCCGGGCCGTTCCCCGGCCGCACGGGCGGGCCGGGCGGCGCGGACGACCCGGACGACGACGTGTTCCGGGCCGGCGCGCCCCGGACGGCGGGCCCCGCGGCCGGTCCGTACGGGCCCGGCAAGGACGGGCTGCCCCCCGGCGGCCGGTTCACCGGCCGGTCGGTGGTCTTCGACCGGAACGAGGACGACGGTCCGTACCCGCGGGCCGCATTCGGTGCGGACGGGGCCGGTCCGGGCGATCCGGCGGACCCGGACGGCGACGGGGGCGACGGGGAAGACGCAGCGGAGGAGTCGCGGCACGGCAACAGGAAGGGCGGCAAGGGCCGGACGTTCACCGGCGCCGCGGCCGCGGCGGTGACCACCGTCCTCGCCGTGGTCATCGCGGGCCAGGTCGCCGAACAGCGCACGGACGGCGGCGAACCGCAGACGCGCAGCGGCAACGACCGTACCGACGGGGTCGGCGACGACTCCTCCAGGTCACACGCCAGGCCCACCCAGGACGCCAAGCCCGCCGGTTACGACGAGCAGATGACGCAGGTCTTCCCGCTCGATGCCCATCTGACCGCCAGCGGCCGGTTCAAGCCGGTCGGCAGCGAGGCCAGGGCGCCCGGACGCGGAAAGGTGCTGCGCTACCGCGTCGACATCGAGGAAGGGCTGCCGCTGGACGGCAAGCTGTTCGCCGACGCGGTGCACAAGACCCTCAACGATGAGCGGAGTTGGGCACACGACGGGCAGATGTCCTTCCAGCGGGTGGCGTCCGGCGACGCCGATTTCGTGATCACGCTGGCCAGCCCGGGGACCACCGACACGTGGTGCGCCAAGTCCGGCCTCGACACCAGCGAGGACAACGTCTCCTGTGACTCGGCGGCGACCGACCGGGTCATGATCAACGCATACCGCTGGGCGCAGGGCGCTCAGACCTACGGTCACGACAAGATGCTCGCCTACCGCCAGATGCTGATCAACCATGAGGTCGGCCACCGCCTCGGCCACAACCACGAGAGCTGCTCCCGGAAGGGTGCGCTCGCCCCGGTGATGATGCAGCAGACGAAGTTCCTGACGACCGACGGGGTGACCTGCCGGCCCAACTCCTGGCCGTTCCCCACCCAGCGCTGACCGGACCGCTCGCACTGGCCGGACCGCTCGCCCGGCGCGGCGAGCGCCCGGCCTGCTCTTGGCCCTCGCTCCGGCCGCTGGTCGGTGGCGAACCGCAGACCCTCCGAGGCAGTCCTGCGTCCAGGGGCTGCCGCCGCCGTCCCGGTGCCCGCCCCGCAGGTCGCGGTGCGGCGCCGCCCGCTACGCGCCGTGGCCCGGCAATCACATAGCGCGTCGAAACGCCCTCAGGGGTGGAAAGTTACGTGCTTTCACCCCTTCCGGTGGCGCGATGGACAACCGTCCATCGCGCCACCGGCCCTTTGCATACCTTCTTCCCGCAGGTGGCGGCCGTGCCGCCGGTACGCCGGGGACACCGACAGGGAGGACGGGGGTGCACTCATGCGCATTGGACTGCTCACCGAAGACGGCTATCCGTATGCGTCCGGTGAGTCGCACGCGTGGTGCGACCGGCTCGTGCGCGGACTCACCGGCCATGACTTCGAGGTCTACGCCCTGAGCACCGGCCCCCGCCTGGAAGCGTGCGGCCGCACCGAACTGCCGCAGCACGTACGGCTGGTGCGCAGCGCGCCCCTGTGGGGGGAGTTCTCCGGCGGACGCGGCCGACGGGCCGAGGAGCGCCGGGGCCGCGGCCCCGGACGGCGCGAACGGCGCCGTTTCGCCGAGTGCTTCGGCGCCCTGGTGACCGCCTTCGCCACCGTGTCTCCAGGAGACGGGCCGACCAGGGGCGCGCCCCACGGGGGCGAACAGACCGGGGACCCGCCGACCGTACAGGACGGTGCCGGCGGCTCCGCCGCGGCCGGCAAGGCGGACCGTTTCGCCAGTGGTCTCTACGGGCTCGCCGAACTCGCCAGGGAACGTGGCCGGCTGCCCGCGCTGCTGCACTCCGAGGACGCCGTACGCATCCTGGAAGCCGCCTGCCACGGCCCCCACGCCCTGCCCGCCGCCCAGGGCGCACAGGTCAACGATCTGCTGGCGGTCACCGCCGGGCTCGCCCTCGCGCTGCGGCCGCTGTCCCTGGACTGGTACGGCGACCGGCACGGTCCCGGGCTCGGCGGTGTGGATCTGTGCCATGCCACCTCAGGTGGCGCGGCCGCCCTCCCGGGGCTGCTGGCCAAACGCTTCTTCGGCACCCCGCTCCTGGTCACCGAGTACGGCGTACGGCTGCGCGAGCACTATCTCGCGCGCGCCGCCTCGCCGTTGAGTGCGCCGGTGCGCGCGCTGCTCGCGGCCTTTCAGGGCGCGCTGGTCGCCGAGACCTATGCGCAGGCCGCGCTGATGACCCCCGGCAACACCCACGCCCGCCGCTGGCAGGAGCGCTGCGGCGCCGACCGGGCCCGGCTGCGCACGGTCTACCCGGGCATGGACGCCGACTCCTTCGCCGCCGTCGCGGACGCCGCGGCGGACGACTCCAAGACGCTGGTGTGGGTCGGCAACGTCGAGCCCTCGAAGGACCTCTTCGCGCTGCTGCACGCCTTCGCCGAGATCCGCAAGGCCGAGCCGGAGGCCACCCTGCGGATCATCGGCGGCGTCGGCCGCGACCCCCAGGCGCCCGGATATCTCGCGCACTGCCGGGCGCTGGCCGCCCAGCTCTTCCCCGACGAGGCGGCCGACGCCCGTACCGTCGGCGAGAGCCCGGTCAGCTTCGAGGAGATCGGCAGCCCCGAGGTGCCGGCCCTGGAGGACGCCTATGCCTCCGGTGCGGTGGTGGTGCTCTCCAGCGTCATCGAGGGCTTTCCGCGCTCCCTGGTGGAGGCGATGTTCTGCGGCCGCGCCACGGTCTCGACCGATGCCGGCGCGGTCTGTGAAGTCATCGGCGGCACCGGCCTGGTCGTCCCGCCGCGCAACCCCCGGGCCCTCGCCGAGGCCTGCACCGCACTGCTCGGCGACCCGGACCGCAGGGCCCGGCTGGGCGCGGCGGCCCGGGCGCGGGCGCTGGAGCTGTTCACCGTCGAGCAGAACGTCGCGGCATTTCGTGGCATCTACCTGGAGCTGATCTCCCACACCCCGTCCCGCCCGGTCGCCTTCCGCGGGCGGGACGCGCAGGGCGTACCGCAGCCCTTCGCCCGTCCCGCCGAATCCCATGTCCCCGGCCGCTGGGCCGTGACCGGCGCCGCCACCCGGACCGCCGTACCCGCCGCTCGGACGCCGAGCTGGGCGGTCCCCGAGGGGGAGCGGGCCGCCGCCCTGCCGGTGCAGGCCGGCGGGTGCGCGGAGTCCGGGGGAGTGCCCGGCATCCGAGGGGCGGGACAGCTGAGGAGACAGGGCGGGCCCGGCGATCAGACCGGCGTGACCGGAGCAAGGGAGAGAGAGCAGTGGTGACGGCTGTGCTGGATGTGATGTGTGCGATGGGTCTGGTGGGCGTGGCACTGGTGACGGGCATGGCGGATGTGGCGCACCACGGCCGCCGGGACGGTCGTCGGCGCGGCAGCCGTCCGGGCAGCCCGGCGTACGCCCTCCCCGGGGACCGCGGGCGCCCGGCCCGGTGGCGCCTGCCGCACCCCCGCCCCGGCCGGGGCGGCTGTGCCGCGGCCCGGGGGAGAGGGGACGTGCTGTGACCACACCCGACGGCGGAGCCACTCACGCCGCACCGGCCATGGAGGAAGGGAGCGCCGCCCGGACCGCGCCGCCGCGCAAGGAGGCCGCCCGCCCCGCCCGCCGCGGCCCCGCCGACCCCGTACGGTCCCTGATGCACCACCACCAGGAGCTGTGCGCCCGAGCCGTCGACGCGCTGGAGATCGCCGCCGGCCTGGAGGCGCACGGCGTCACCGACCGTACGGCCGCCCGCTTCCGGCACCGCGACGTCTTCTCGCTCGCCGAGGAGCTCTACGCCCGGGTGCCGCGCGCCGACCCGGCCACCACCCCGCCGCCCACGCCCGAGCCGGCGGCCGCGCCCGCCGCCGTCCGGGGCTCCCGGAGCGTGCGCGGGGTGCTGCACCTGCTGCCCGGCGCCGTCTGCGTCGCGGCGGTGGTCGCCCTCGCCTCGGTCGGTGCGGCCCCGCCCGACGTACGTACCGCCGTCGGCGCCGCGGGCGGGGTGCTGGTCGTCCTCGCCGTCCGGCTGGGCGTCCGGTCCGGGCCGCTGCGACGACGCCACCAGGGCGCCGGACCGCGGACCGCCGGCCTGTGGGTCTGCTGGACGGCCGGGTACGCGGTGTACGGCGACTGGCTGCTCCGGCAACTGCTGGCCGGCGGCCCCGATCTCCCCCACGCCGCTCCCCGGGCCGCCGTCGCGACCGCCGTGGCACTGGCCTTCGCCCTCGCCCCCGCGGCCGGCTGCGCCCACTGGTTCGCGGTGCGCGGGCGGCGCGGTCTGGCCGCCAGCCGGGGCCTGGGAGAACTCGCCGCCCGGGTCCGGCCGTTGCTGCTCGGCACCACCCTGCTCTTCCTGTGCGCGCTGGTGGCACTGCTCCTCGGCGCGGACGCCGTCTTCGGTGACGACGGCACGATGGCGGTGGTCGCGGCCGCCGCACTGGGCGTGCTGCTCTTCCTCGCCAGGCTGCTGGCCGTGCACGGTTTCCCCGAGGCGGCCGCGACGGGCCTGGCGTCGGCCGCCGCTCTGGAGGCCCTCGCCCTGTCCCTGGTGCTGATCTCCCGGCTCCCCGGTCTGCCGCCGCTCGGCCTCCCGGTCGAGGCGCTGGCCACCGCCGCCGGGCCGGCCGCCGTACCCGCCGTGGCCTGCACGGCCGCCGCACTCGGCCTCCTCGTCCACGGTCTGCGGGCGCTCACCGGCGCCTGCGCCCACTGGCCGGCTCCCCCCGGCCCGGCGGAGGCGCACCGGCCGTGACCCTCCGGACGCCCCCCGGCCCCCGACTCCCCGTCCCCCCACACGGGCACCCCCACCACGCACCACCCCCGAAGCGGCACCCCGAAACAGCCGCTTCGGCCTCTTCGCCGCGGACCTCACCCCCCACGTGGCCCCCGCCCCCTGGGCGGACGCCGACGCCGCGGCCGAAGCCGACCTGCTTCCCTCGATCCGCCTTAGGAGCACGACACATGAACGTCCAGCCGACCACACGCCACGCGGACCGGGGGGTCGCACGATGAGGGTGCTGCTCATCGGCGCCAACGGCTACCTGGGCCGTTATGTCGCCGACCGCCTGCTCGCCGACCCCGCCGTCCAGCTCACCGCCCTCGGGCGGGGGGACGACGCCGACGTCCGCTTCGACCTGGCCACCGGCAGTCCCGGGGCGCTCACCCGCTTCTTCGACGCGGTCCACCCCGGTGTCGTCGTCAACTGCGCGGGCGCCACCCGTGGCGGTGCCCGCGAGCTGACCCGGCACAACACCGTCGCGGTCGCCACCATCTGCGAATCGCTGCGGCGCAGCAGCTGCGGTGCCCGGCTCGTCCACCTGGGCTGCGCCTCCGAGTACGGGCCCTCCCAGCCCGGCTCGTCCACCGCCGAGGACGCGATCCCGCGCCCCGGCGGCCCGTACGGCGTCAGCAAACTCGCCGCCACCGAACTGGTGCTGGGCTCCGGGCTCGACGCCGTCGTGCTGCGGATCTTCTCGCCGGTCGGCCCCGGCACCCCGGCGGGATCACCGCTCGGCCGGCTCGCCGAGGCGATGCGCCGCGCCATGCAGTCCGGCGACAACGAGCTCAAGCTCGGCGGGCTCGGCGTGCAACGGGACTTCGTCGATGTCCGCGATGTCGCACGCGCGGTGCACGCCGCTTCGCTGTCCGCCGCCCAGGGCGTCGTCAACATCGGGACCGGCCGCGCCGTACGGCTGCGGGAGGCCGCGTCCGTGCTGGCCCGGGTCGCCGGCTTCGGCGGCGCGCTCCACGAACTCGACTCCCCGCCGGCCCGGCTGGTCATCCCCGGCCCGTCCCCCGAGCACCCGGTCGGCTCCCCGCCCGCCACCTACCCGTATCCGGACGGCTGCGGCACCTGGCAGCAGGCGGATGTCCGTACCGCCCGGGACCGGCTCGGCTGGCGCCCCCGGATCGGGCTGGAGGAGTCCCTGGCCGACATCTGGATGGAGGCCGCATGCCGTATCTGACCAGCCTCACCGGCACCGCCCACGCCCAGCCGCGTGAGACGGGTGTCCGTATGCTGGGACGCGCGGGGTGTGCCCCTTCGGCCGGTCACAGGCGGCCACGGGGGTATCTCCCGGCGCCTTGAGAGCGTGGAGGGGAGGGCCTCCGAGCACCCTCCGGAGCGGTTCTGTCCCCTCGTCCACAGCGTGCCGCGGGGACGGATCCCGACGGGGTGCTGCGGATCACCCGCCGGCCGGGAGCGGACGCCGGGTACGTGACCGACCGCCGTCCCGCCGCGGCGCCAGGCGCTGTCGGCGGCGTCCGGGAGCCGCTGCCCGGCTACTGGGACGAAATCGTCTCGCGCATCGGAACAGGTGTCTCGGAATGAAGAAGGGCGTGGCAGTGTTACGGGCAGAGCAAGCTCCCCCACTCTCGGCCCCGCTCGGGCGGGGGGAACCCCATCAAGACCGACCAACGGAGTCCCCGTGTCGCTGCCACCCCTGGTCGAGCCCGCTTCCGAGCTCACCGTCGATGAGGTCCGCAGGTACTCCCGCCACCTGATCATCCCCGATGTCGGGATGGACGGGCAGAAGCGGCTGAAGAACGCCAAGGTGCTGTGTGTCGGCGCCGGTGGCCTGGGCTCGCCCGCGCTGATGTATCTGGCCGCGGCCGGCGTCGGCACGCTCGGCATCGTGGAGTTCGACGAGGTCGACGAGTCGAACCTGCAGCGCCAGATCATCCACAGCCAGGCGGACATCGGCCGCTCCAAGGCCGCGTCCGCCAAGGACACGGTGCTGGGCATCAACCCGTACGTCACCGTGAACCTCCACGAAGAGCGCCTGGACTCCACGAACGTCATGGAGCTCTTCGCGCAGTACGACCTGATCGTCGACGGCACGGACAACTTCGCCACCCGTTACCTGGTCAACGACGCCTGCGTGCTGCTGAACAAGCCGTACGTCTGGGGTTCGATCTACCGCTTCGACGGCCAGGCGTCGGTGTTCTGGAGCGAGCACGGTCCCTGCTACCGCTGCCTGTACCCCGAGCCCCCGCCGCCGGGCATGGTGCCCTCCTGCGCCGAGGGCGGCGTCCTCGGTGTGCTGTGCGCCTCCATCGGCTCCATCCAGGTCAACGAGGCCATCAAGCTGCTCGCCGGCATCGGCGACCCGCTGGTCGGCCGGCTGATGATCTATGACGCCCTGGAGATGACGTACCGCCAGGTCAAGGTCCGCAAGGACCCGGACTGCGCCGTCTGCGGTGAGAACCCGACCGTCACCGAGCTCATCGACTACGAGGCCTTCTGCGGCGTCGTGTCCGAGGAGGCCCAGGAGGCGGCGGCCGGCTCGACGATCACTCCCAAGCAGCTCAAGGAGTGGATCGACGGCGACGAGAAGATCGAGATCATCGACGTCCGCGAGCCGAACGAGTTCGAGATCGTCTCGATCCCCGGCGCCAAGCTGATCCCGAAGAACGAGTTCCTGATGGGCACCGCCCTCCAGGACCTCCCGCAGGACCGGAAGATCGTCCTGCACTGCAAGACGGGCGTCCGCTCCGCCGAGGTCCTGGCCGTCCTCAAGTCCGCGGGCTTCGCCGACGCGGTGCATGTCGGCGGCGGCGTCATCGGCTGGGTCAACACCGTCGAGCCGGAGAAGCCGGTCTACTGACCTTCCCCACCACACGCCAAGGCGCCGGTCCGTGCACTGCGGACCGGCGCCTTCGTGCGCCGCGGTGTGACCCGGCCGGCGCGGCGGCCGGTCCCGCTCAGATCCCGCCCTTGCGCGTCAGGTAGTTGAACGCCAACCAGCCCGGCAGCACCGGCAGCCAGAAGACCAGCAGCCGGAACAGCAGCACTGCCGGGAACGCCACGTCACCGGCGAGTCCGGCGAAGGTGAGGGCACCGATCAGCGCGCTCTCCACGGCACCCACACCACCCGGCGTCGGCGCGGCCGAGCCCAGCGCGTTACCGGCGAGGAAGGCGACCGCGATGCTCGCGTAGCTGATCGTGTCGCCGCCGCCGAACGCCCGGATCGAGGCGTCCAGACACATCACGTTAGCCGCCGTCAGCAGCAGCATCCCGCCGATGCCGGTGACCAGCTTCCCGGGCCGCTGGAGGATGTCCAGCATCCGCGGGACCACCCCCGCGAACAGCGAGCGCACCCGCCGGGAGACGAACTTGCGCAGGGCCGGCACCGCCGTGACGATCAGAACCAGGACGGCCACGGTCAGCAGCCCGGCGATGACCGTACGGGACGGCGAGAGCGTCGGGGTCTGCTCCTGGGTGCCGGTCAGATATCCGAAGACCAGCAACAGCAGGATGTGACTGCCCAGACCGAACAGCTGGGACGCGCCGACACTCGCCACCGCCAGGCCGGGGCGGACCCCGGCGCGCTGGAGGAAACGGGTGTTGAGCGCCACCCCGCCGATCGCGGCGGGCGCCACCAGCTTCACGAAGTTGCCGGCGATCTGCGCAATGACCGTCCGGACGAACGACACCCGCTCCGTGACGAACCCCAGCAGGCTCATCGTCGCCGCGATGTACGTCAGCGCCGAGAAGAACATCGCGACCAGCACCCATTGCCAGCCGGCCTTGCTGACCACATCGCCCAGGTTGAAGTGGGTGAGCGTGGACAGCAGGTAATACACGGCGAAGGCACCGGCGATCCAGCTGATCAGGATGCGCGGGCTGAGCCGCTCCAGCTTGGCGGGCTGGATCACCGCCGTCGGACGGATCAGCAGCACCTGTCTGCGGATCTGCGCGAGCAGGTCCTCCTCACGGGCCTCGTCCGAGGCCTCGTCCAGGGCGCGTTTCTCGGCGTTCTTCGCCGCCTGCCGCTCGGCCCGCAGCGTCTTGCGGTCCTTGGGGCTCCCCGCCTCGCGTGCCTCCCGCGCCTCCTTGGCGGCCTGGGACGCCTCCAGCACGGCCTCGCGCTCCCGCTTGGAGCGCTCACGGGCCAGCTGGCGCAGCGTCGCGCGGGTGGTGCGGCTCAGCGCGATCGGCTGGAGCAGCGGCAGGCTGTCGGCGACCGCGTCCGGGCCGAGCACCTCGACGGCCGCGGCCACCGCGCGCTCGGCGCCGACCCGCAGACCGCAGGTGGTCAGCAGCTGGGCGATGTCCATCCGCAGCACGAGATCGCCGGCCGCGATCTCGCCGCCGCGCAGCTCGGTCAGCACGATAGTGCCGGAACGATCCATCAGCAGCGCGTCCCCGACCAGCCGCCGGTGCGCGATCCGCCGGGACTGGAGCGCCTCGACCTGCCGCCAGGCGCTGTGCATCAGCGCGTCGGTGATCTCCTCGTCGGCCAGCGAGTCGAAGGTCCGGCCGCCGATGTGCTCGTAGACCAGCATCACCGCGTCCGGGCCGAGCTCGGAGGTGGCGATCAGCTTCGGGGCATGGGCACCGGCCGCGATCGCCGCATACGCCAGCAGCGCCTCCTGCTCCAGCGCCTGGCGCAGCGACTGGAGACTGCGGCGCTGGTTGATGCCGCGCAGCGAGAGCCGGCGCCACACGCGGTAGAAGAAGCCGTGCGCCTGCTGCTCGCGGTCGACGACGGTGACATCGATCGGCGGGCCGTCCTCCAGGGTGACGAGGTAGCGGCGGCCGCGGTCGGGATGCTCGGACGGGTCCGTGGTGGCCGCGTCCTCCGCACGCAGCGCGGAGACCGGGTGGAAGCCGACCCGGCGCAGCCCCGCTAGGAGGTTCTGGCCGGTGGGGCGGACATTGGGGGAGCCGACCGCGTAGAGGGTGCCGTAGGCGACGGTCCAGCCGATCAGCACGGTCGTGACGATCGCGAACGGAGTGGTGTACCGCCCGACCAGCACCGCGAACGCGTCCAGCAGCAGCACGCACCACATCGCGACCCGCCAGCGGGGCCGCCGGGACATCCCCACCGCCGTCATATAGGCGATCACGGGCGCCAGATAACTGTGCACCGGAGCGGAGAGGGAACCGTTGTCGAGGGGCTGGGTCAGCGCGGCCCGGATGGACGCGGGCGCGGCGTCGGCCACCCACAAGTCGGCGGCCAGCGACACCCCGTGGGCGAGGACCGCGGCCAGCACACCGTCCGCGATCCGCAGTCCGTCCCGCTTGATCAGCCGCTCGACGGCGAACGCCACCGGCACGATCAGCACCGCGACGCTGGAGGTCAGCCCCGCCAGGTTGATCAGCAGCGGCGGCGCGGCCTTCGCGCCGGTGCCGATGTCCCGCGCCAGGCCCTGGGTGGTGCCGTGGGCGAAGGTGGCGAGCCCGAGGACGAGGGCGATCCCGGCGATGCCGAGCAGCAGCCGCAGCAGGTCGGCGGGCCGGTGCACCCGGGCGGGCAGCAGCGGCTCGTCGCCGGAGACCCGGTCGACGTGGAACTCGCCGTACTCGCCGGAGCCCAGGTCGGAACGGTGCGAGCCCGTGTGGGGCCTGGCCGGGGCCGCGCCGGACACCGGCTCCTCGCCCTGGTCTCGCGCGGCCGGTCCGTCCTGCGCCTGCTCGGGCTGCTTGCTGTTCCTCTCCTCCTCGTGCCGCTCGGGTGGCTCGGGCTCCTTGGGCTCTTCCGGCCTCTCGGACGCCCCGGGTCGTTCGGCCTTCTCGATCGTGCTCGCCTTTTCGGTAGCGGAAGCCGTATCCGGCCTCCGTTGGTGCTTCCCCTGGTGCGCCGCCTGCTGCCGTATCGGCCGCCCGGTCGGCGCGGTCGGTTCGGGCGCGGTGCCGGTGGTGCCGACGGCCAGCGCCTCAGGGGCGCCCGCCTCCCGTGGAGGCGCCGCACCCTGCTGCTCGGCCGTCTCTTCTTGATCTCGTCTCACCAGTCACCGTCCGGAAGATGGTGGCACGGCCGACCGGTGGAGGGGGGCATCAGGGTGCATTTCGGGGGCGCGGGAAGTGGATCATCCTCCCCGCGCCGGGCCTGACGACGCCTTGCCGCCGACCTCCTGGGGGGCGCGGGACCGTGTGTCCGATCCCATTGTCGGTGCCGTGCGGCAGGATGGACCGAATGAGTGGGACCGGAGATATGGCGGAGGGCGAACTCCCCGCATACGCAGAACGGGTCCTGGCCGTGGCGGAGCTGATCCCGGCGGGCCGGGTGATGACGTACGGCGATGTCGCGGAGTGGCTCGAGGACGAGGGGCAGCCCGAAGGGCTTCCCGCACAGGACGGTGGCGGGCGAGGGGTCGGCGGACCGCGCCAGGTCGGGCGGGTGATGGCGCTCTACGGCGGCGCCGTGCCCTGGTGGCGGGTGGTCCGCGCGGACGGCCAGCTGCTGCCCGGCCAGGAACTGCGCGCGCTGGCCCACTACCGGGACGAGGGCACACCCCTGCGCACCGCCTCGCGAGCGGCCGAGGACCACATACCGCGGCTCGACATGCGGCGGGCCCGCTGGGACGGGCGCCCGGACGACGGCGCGGCTCCGTAGGGGGTGTCCCCCTGGCGCCGACGGCATCGCGCGACGTAGCGCCGACGTCATCGCGCGACGGGCGTGGGACGCGCTGCGGCTCGGATGCCACCTGGCGTAGCGTCGGGCACTGCCGTCACGACGACGGCCACGCCGCGCGCCGCGCAGCCGGAGCACCGGCCCGCAGCGTCGGGCACCACCTACGCACCATGACGAGCACCCTCCTCAGGACCGGCGATCCACGTGAGTTCCTCCTTCTCGGCCAGCCCGCAGACGCAGCCCCACCGGGCGGCGCCGCGGGGTGCCGCCGGCACGTACCGGCTGGTGCGTACCCCGCCGGGGCGGGTGGCTCCTCCTGCCTTGGACGCAGCCCAGCGCGCCGTGGTTGACCACCGGCACGGGCCGCTGCTGGTGCTGGCCGGGCCGGGCACCGGGAAAACCACCACGCTCGTGGAGTCGGTGGCCCGCCGGGTGCGGGCCGGCGCCGACCCCGAGCGGATCCTGGTGCTCACCTTCAGCCGCAAGGCCGCCGTCGAACTCCGCGACCGGCTCGCGGCCCGGCTGACGGATCCGGAGGGCCAGCCCGACGGGCCTGCCGGTACGGGGAGCGGCGGGCCACGGGCGGGCATCCCACAGGCCACGACCTTCCACTCGTTCTGCTACGCCCTGGTCCGCGCCCACCAGGACGCCGACCTCTTCGCCGACCCGGTGCGGCTGCTGTCCGGACCCGAGCAGGACCTCGTCGTCCGTGAGCTCCTCGAAGGACAGGCGGAGCTGGCCGGCGCCGGGCGGGCCCGGGTCAGCTGGCCGGACGAGCTGCGGGCCTGCCTGACCACCCGCGGCTTCGCCGACGAGGTCCGCGCGGTGCTCGCCCGCAGCCGCGAACTGGGCCTGGGCCCGGACGCCCTCGGCGCCTTCGCCCGGCGCACCGGACGCCCCGACTGGAGCGCCGCGGCCGGTTTCCTCGCCGAATACCTCGACGTCCTGGACGGCCAGGGCGTCCTGGACTACGCCGAGCTGGTGCACCGCGCGGTGCTGCTCGCCGAGCGCACGGACGTCGCGGCGCAGCTGGCCGCCGCCTATGACGCGGTCTACGTCGACGAGTACCAGGACACCGACGTCGCCCAGGTACGGCTGCTGCGCGCGCTCGCCGGCAACCACGGAGCGACGGCGGCGCCGGGCTCCCCGGGACGCACGCTCGTCGCCTTCGGCGACCCCGACCAGTCGATCTACGCCTTCCGGGGCGCCGACGTCAACGGCATCCTCGACTTCCCCGAGACCTTCCGGCGCGGCGACGGCACCCCCGCCCCGGTGGCCGTCCTCGGCACCTCCCGGCGCTCCGGCGCCGAGCTGCTCGCCGCCACCCGGCTGCTGGCCCGCCGGATGCCGCTCACCCGCCTCCCGGCCCAGAAGGTACGCGCCCACCGCGAGCCCGCGCCCGTACGGGACGGCGGCCGCGTCGAGGTGTACACGTACCCGACACCCGGTGCCGAACTCGACAACATCGCCGACATCCTGCGCCGCGCGCACCTGGAAGACGGCGTGCCCTGGCGCGAGATGGCCGTCCTCGTCCGCGCCGGTGGGCGCTCGCTCCCCGGCGTACGCCGTGCGCTCACCTCTGCCGGGGTCCCGCTGGACATCGACGGCGACGATCTCCCGCTGCGCCATGAACCCGCGGTCGCGCCCCTGCTGACGGCGCTCCGGGCGGTGGCACGGGCCGCGCTGGGGCAGGGGGCTGCGGCTGTGGACTCCGGTGGGCGCGCGTTTGAAGAGGGCGAATTCGGCGGGGAGGGCGAGGGGGCCGGGGAAGAAGCCGGGGAGGAAGCCGGGGAGGCGGACCTTGGTGACGTCGAGGCGGGTGCCGTCGGTGCCGGTGTGGGCGATGCCCAGGCCGGTGACGCCCAGGCCGGTGATGCCGGCGCCGGTGTGGGCGCATCCGGTGGCGGCGACTCCGGGGAGGGCGAAACCGCCGGTGGTGACTCTGGGGAGGCCGAAACCGTCGGTGCCGAATCCGGGGAGGGCGCATCCGCTGAACCTGGTGAGGCCGGCCCCGGTGGCCCCCGGGCCGTTGACGCCGACCCCGACGGGACCCCCGACGCCGATCCCGGCGACGCCCCATCCGAGGCTGCCGGCCCCGCCGACACCGCCCGCCGCTGGCTCGATGCCGAAACCGCCCTGGACCTGCTGACCTCCCCCCTGGGCGGAATGGACTCCGCCGACCTGCGCCGGCTGGGGCGCGCCCTGCGCGAGGAGGAACGGGCCGCCGGGCAGCCACTGCCACGGCCCTCCGACGAGCTGATCGCCCAGGCCCTCGCCGAACCACAGCGCCTGGTGGCCCACGACCCCGCCTACGCCCGCGGCGCCCAGCGGCTCGGCCTGCTGCTGCGCAAGGCCCGCGAACTGCTGGCCGGCGGCGGCACCGCCGAGCAGGCCCTGTGGGAGCTGTGGGACGGCACCCCCTGGCCGCAGCGCCTGGAGCGGGCCGCTCACCGCGGCGGCGCCGCCGGACGCAACGCCGACCGGGACCTGGACGCCGTCGTCGCCCTGTTCGAGACCGCGGCCCGCGCCGAGGAACGCACCGGCGGCCGCGGCGCCCTCAACTTCCTGGAGGAACTCGACGCCCAGGACATCGCCGCCGACACCCTCACCCGCCGCACCGTGCGCCCCGACGCCGTACGGCTGATGACCGCGCACCGCGCCAAGGGCCTGGAGTGGCGGCTCGTCGTCGTCGCCGGTGTGCAGGAGGGCCTCTGGCCCGACCTGCGCCGGCGCGGCTCGCTCCTGGAAGCCGACCGGATCGGCCGCGACGGCCTGGCCGAGCCGCTCACCCCGGGCGCACTGCTCGCCGAGGAACGCCGGTTGTTCTACGTGGCCGCCACCCGCGCCCGCGAACGCCTGGTCGTCACCGCCGTGAAGGCCGCGGCCGACGACGGGGACCAGCCGTCCCGTTTCCTGGCCGAGCTGGGCGTCGCCCCCCAGGACGTCACCGGCCGCCCGCGCCGCCCCCTTTCGGTGGCCGCGCTCGTCGCCGAACTGCGCGCCACCACCGTCGACCCGGCCGCCACCCCGGCGCTGCGCGAGGCCGCCGCCCAGCGGCTGGCGAAGCTGGCGGCCCTGCACGACGACGACCACCACCCCCTGGTACCGGCCGCCCACCCGGACAACTGGTGGGGCCTGCACGAACCCACCCACAGCAACGTCCCGCTCCGCGACCGCGACCGCCCCGTCGTCCTCTCCGGCAGCGCCCTCGACCAGCTCGCCAACACCTGCTCGCTCCAGTGGTTCCTGGGCCGCGAGGTCAAGGCGGACGCCCCCGCCACCGCCGCCCAGGGCTTCGGCAACGTGGTGCATGTGCTCGCCGACGAGGTCGCCTCCGGCCGCACACCCGCCGATCTGTCCGTCCTGATGGAGCGGCTGGACTCCGTATGGGACGCCCTCGCCTTCGACGCCCCCTGGAAGTCACGCCAGGAAAAGGAGACCGCGCGCGCCGCCCTGGAGCGCTTCCTGCGCTGGCACGTCATGGAGCGCGAGACCCGCGGCCGGGAGACCGTCGCCACCGAGCACGGCTTCGACCTCACCCTCCGGGCCGGTGCCTACGAGGTGCGCATCCGGGGCAGCATGGACCACGTCTCCCGGGACGCGCAGGGACGGGCGTACGTCGTCGACTTCAAGACCGGCAAACAGAAACCGACCGGCCCCGAGGTCGCCCGCCACCCCCAGCTCGCCGTCTACCAGCTCGCGGTGCGCGAGGGCGCCGTGGACGAGGCCTTCGACGGCCGCACACCGCAACCCGGCGGCGCGGAACTGGTGCATCTGCGGCTGGGCGCGGCCCAGAAGGAAGGCGGCGACGCGCTGCCCGCCGTACAGGCGCAGCAGCCGCTGGAGGCGGGGGACCCTCCGGCCGAGCCAGCGGGAGAGTGGGTCGGTGAACTGCTCGCCACCGCCGCGGGCCGCGTACTGGAGGAGCGGTTCACGCCCACCACCGGCACCCACTGCACCCACTGCACCTTCCGGGCGTCGTGCAGCGCACAGCCGGAGGGGCGGCACGTGGTGGAGTGAGCGGGAGCGGGACGAGCGGCACCTCACGAGGGAGCAGAGGGAGGGAGGAGGGGACGCGGGCCGCGCGCCGTGGATCTCGCCAGGATCCCTCCCCCCCCCCGTGACCTGCGCTGACGCCGCGGGAGGCCGCGATTGTCAGTGCCGCCCGTTACGGTTTTCGCTGTGTCAGCTCGCCTCACCGACCCCGAGCAGCTCAAGGAGCTCCTCGGCATCCCGTTCACGCCGGAGCAGACGGAGTGCATCACCGCTCCGCCCGCCCCGCAGGTCATCGTGGCCGGAGCCGGTTCGGGCAAGACCACCGTGATGGCCGCACGCGTGGTGTGGCTGGTCGGCACGGGCCAGGTCGCCCCCGAACAGGTCCTCGGGCTGACGTTCACGAACAAAGCCGCCGGCGAGCTCGCCGAACGCGTCAGGTCCGCGCTCCTCGCCGCCGGAGTCACCGACCCCGACGCGCTCCCGCTCGACGCCGCCGGCTCCGCCACCGACCAGCCCCCCGGCGAGCCGCGGATCTCCACCTACCACGCCTTCGCCGGCCAGCTCCTCAAGGACCACGGCCTGCGCATCGGCCTGGAGCCCAGCGCCCGGCTCCTCGCCGACGCCACCCGCTTCCAGCTCGCCGCCCGCACCCTCCGTGCCGCCCCCGGCCCCTACCCCGCGCTCACCACCTCCCTGCCCTCCCTCGTGGAGGACCTCCTCGCCCTCGACGCCGAGCTCGCCGAGCATCTCGTGGACCCCGCCGCGCTCCGCACCTACGACACCGAGCTGCTCGCCGCCCTCGACGGGGTGAAACTCACCAACGCCGACCTGCGCAAGGTCCCCGAAACCGCCCGCGGCCGCCTGGAACTGCTCGACCTCGTCACCGCCTACCGCGCCGAAAAACGCCGCCGCGACCTCCTCGACTTCGGCGACCAGATCGCCCACTGCGCGACCCTCGCCACCACCCGCCCCGAAGTCGGCCGGATCCTGCGCGACGAATTCCGCGTCGTCCTCCTCGACGAATACCAGGACACCTCCGTCGCCCAACGACTGCTGCTGTCCGGCCTCTTCGGCTCCGGCACCGGGCATGCCGTCACCGCCGTCGGCGACCCCTGCCAGGCCATCTACGGCTGGCGCGGCGCCTCCGTGGCCAACCTCGACGACTTCCCCGCCCACTTCCCCTTCCAGGACGGCACCCCCGCCCGCCGGTACGCCCTCAGCGAGAACCGCCGCAGCGGCGGCCGCCTCCTCGACCTCGCCAACGGCCTCGCCGCACCACTGCGCCGGATGCACGAGGGCGTCGAAGCGCTGCGCCCCGCCCCCGGAGCCGAGCGCGACGGCATCGTCCGCTGCGCCCTGCTGCCCACCCACGCCGAAGAGCTCAGCTGGCTCGCCGACTCCCTCGCCCACCTCGTCCGCACCGGCACCCCGCCCGGCGAGATCGCCGTACTGTGCCGCACCGCCGCCGATTTCGCCCGCATCCAGGGCGAACTGGTCGACCGGGACATCCCCGTGGAGGTCGTCGGCCTCTCCGGGCTGCTGCACCTGCCCGAGATCGCCGACCTCGTCGCCGTCTGCGAGGTGCTCCAGGACCCCACGGCCAACGCCGCCCTGGTCCGCCTGCTGATCGGCCCGCGCTGGCGGATCGGCCCCCGCGACCTCGCGCTCCTCGGCCGCCGCGCCCGCACCCTCGTCCACCGCGCCGCGCCGTCCGACGACCCCGGGCAGCGCCTCGCCGAGGCCGTCGAAGGCGTCGACCCGGCCGAGACCATCTCGCTCGCCGACGCACTCGACACCTTCCTGGAGCCCGACGGACCCGACGACGGGCTCCCGTTCTCCGCCGAGGCGCGGGTGCGCTTCGCCTACCTCGCCACCGAACTCCGTGACCTGCGCCGCTCCCTCGGCGACCCCCTCATGGACGTGCTCCACCGGGTGCTGGCCGCCACCGGCCTGGAAGTCGAACTGTCCGCCTCACCGCACGCCCTCGCCGCACGCCGCCGCGAAACACTCGGCACCTTCCTCGACATCGCCGCCGGATTCGCCGCCAAACAGGGCGGCGAATCCCTCGACGGCGACGCCACCCTGCTGGCCTTCCTCGGTTTCCTGCGCACCGCCGTCCAGTACGAGAAGGGCCTGGACAGCTCCCTGCCCGGCGGCGACAACACCGTCAAGGTGCTGACCGCCCACAAGTCCAAAGGCCTGGAATGGGACGTCGTCGCCGTACCCGGCCTGGTCACCAAGCAGTTCCCCAGCGAACAGGCCCGCGAGTCCTGGACCAGCCGGCCCAAGGTCCTCCCGCACGCCCTGCGCGGCGACGCCGCCACCCTCCCCGACGTCGGGGAATGGGCCGCCCGCGGCCTGAAGTCCTTCAAGGAGGCGATGAAGCAGCACCAGGAAACGGAGGAACTCCGCCTCGGCTACGTCACCTTCACCCGCCCCCGCTCCCTGCTGCTCGGCTCCGGCCACTGGTGGGGCCCCCAGCAGAAACGACCGCGCGGCCCGTCCGCCTTCCTGGAGGCACTGCGCGCGCACTGCGAAGCAGGACACGGCGAGATCGAGCACTGGGCCGAGGCCCCCGAGGACGGTGCGGAGAACCCGGCCCTCTCCGAGTCCGCCACGGAACAGGCCTGGCCGCTGCCCCTCGACCCCACGGCCACGGCCCGCCGCCGCACCGCCGCGGCTACGGTCCGCGCCCACCTGGAGCGCAGGACGGGACAGGGGACGGCCGTCTCCGCCGCCGCCCCGCCCTCCCTGTCCGTCCACGACCCCGACTGGCCGCCGCCCCCGGCGGACGAGCCCTGGGCCACCGACCCGTACGACCCGTACGACCCCTACGACGCCGCCGAAGCCGACCCGTTCGAGGACGCCCCGCCGTTCGAGGACGCCGCCCCGTACGGCGCACCCGTGACCGACCCGTTCGACGACGCTGCCCCGTATGGCGTGCCCGTGACCGACCCGTTCGACGACGCTGCCCCGTATGGCGTGCCCGTGACCGACCCGTTCGACGACGCTGCCCCGTATGGCGTGCCCGTGACCGACCCGTTCGACGACGACGCCGTGCCGCACGAGGTACCGGGCCCCGGCCCCTCCGACGACGACACCCCGTCCCACGGAACCCCGCCGAACGACAGCCCACCGCACGACATCTCCGAAGACGAGCCCGCCCCCCTCCGGGCCCATATCGTCGCCCAGCGCTCCACCGAGCCCGATCTCACCGCCCCCACCGGCCCCGGCACCCGCCACCGCGGCGACACGGCCCACCCCGGCGATGCCGCCCCCCACACCCTCCTCCCCGAGGAGCGCCGCACCGTCGGCTCCTGGGACCGCGATCTGGACGCGCTCGCCGCCGAGCTCCGCCGCTCCCGCGCCACCGTCCGTGACGTCCCGCTGCCCTCCGCGCTCAGCGCCACCCAGCTGCTCCGCCTCGCCGCCGATCCCCACGGCTTCGCCCGCGAACTCGCCCGCCCCATGCCGCGCCCGCCACAGCCCGGCGCCCGCCGCGGCACCCGCTTCCACGCCTGGGTCGAATCCCGCTTCGAAGAGCTCACACTGCCGCTGCTCGGCCCCGACGAGCTGCCCGGCGCCGAACAGGACGACGCAGCCGGGATCGTCGACGAGCACGACCTCGAAACCCTCAAGGAGGCCTTCGCCCGTACCCCCTACGCCCACCGCACACCCTTCCGGGTCGAAGCCCCCTTCCAGCTGACCCTCGCGGGACGGATGATCCGCGGCCGGATCGACGCCGTCTACAAAGAGCCCGGCCCCGACGGCGACCGCTTCGAGATCGTCGACTGGAAGACCGGCCGTGCCCACAGCGCCGATCCCCTCCAGCTGGCCGTCTACCGCCTCGCCTGGGCCGAGCGGTACGGCCTGCCGCCGTCCGCCGTCGGCGCCGCCTTCCTCTACGTCCGTAGCGGCGAGGTGGTCAGACCCGCACGGCTGCCCGGCCGGGCCGGACTGGAACGCATCCTCCTCGGCGAGACCGCCGACCGGCCCCCACCGGAAGGCCGATAGGCTCGGCCGTATGAGCAACACCCCGGACAGCGCCGTCCGCGCGTACATCACCCTGCATCGCGAAGCCTTCCTCGAGGACCTCGCCGACTGGCTGCGCATCCCCTCCGTGTCCGCCGACCCGGAGCGCGCCGGCGATGTGCGCCGCAGCGCCGAATGGCTCGCCGCGAAGCTCACCGACACCGGCTTTGCGGCCACCGAGATCTGGGAGACCGGCGGCCTGCCCGCGGTCTTCGCCGAGTGGCCCTCCGGTGACCCGTCCGCACCGACCGTGCTCGTCTACGGCCACCACGACGTGCAGCCCGCCGCCCGTGAGGACGGCTGGCACACCGACCCCTTCACGCCGCAGACCGTCGACGGCAAGCTCTACGCCCGCGGCGCCGCCGACGACAAGGGCCAGGTGTTCTTCCACACCCTGGGCGTGCGCGCGCACCTCGCCGCGACCGGCCGCACGGCCCCCGCCGTCAACCTCAAGCTGCTGATCGAGGGCGAGGAGGAGTCCGGCTCACCGAACTTCCCGGCCCTGATCGAGAAGCACGCCGACCGCCTCGCCTGTGACGCGGTGATCGTCTCCGACACCGGCATGTGGTCCAGGGACACCCCCACGGTGTGCACCGGCATGCGCGGCCTGACGGACTGCCAGATCGACCTCTACGGCCCTGACCAGGACCTTCACTCCGGCTCGTTCGGCGGCGCGGTCCCCAACCCCGCCACCGAGGCCGCCCGGCTGGCCGCCGCGCTGCACGATGCCGACCGCCGGGTCGCCGTCCCCGGGTTCTACGACGGCGTCATCGAGCTCACCGACCGAGAGCGGGAACTCTTCGCCGAGCTGCCCTTCGACGAGGAGGAGTGGCTGCGCACCGCGCACTCCCACGCCCCTCTCGGCGAGGCCGGCAGCACGACCCTGGAGCGCATCTGGGCCCGCCCCACCGCCGAGGTCAACGGCATCGGCGGCGGCTATCAGGGCCCCGGCGGCAAGACCATCGTGCCGTCCACCGCACAGCTCAAGCTGTCCTTCCGGCTGGTCGCGGGCCAGAGCGCGGCCGCCGTGCAGCAGTCCGTACGCGACTGGGTGGCGGCGAGCCTCCCGGCGGGCATCCGCCACGAGATCACCTTCTGGGGCGCCACCCGCCCCTGCCTCACCCCGCTCGACCACCCCGCGCTCCAGTCGGTCGTCCGCGCCATGGGCCGGGCCTTCGAACAGAAGATCCGCTTCACCCGCGAGGGCGGTTCCGGGCCCGCGGCCGACCTCCAGGACGTCCTCGGCGTCCCGGTCCTCTTCCTCGGCATCTCCGTCCCGTCGGACGGCTGGCACGCACCGAACGAAAAGGTCGAGCTCGACCTGCTGATGAAGGGCGTCGAGACCGCCGCCCACCTGTGGGGCGACCTGGCGGAGACCTGGCGCACGACTTGACCCGCACCGCCGTACCGCTCCGCGCCCGTACGCAGCAATCACCCACGCCATAGGGGGAGTTGGAAACAGCAGTGACCACCTGGACCGACCATACCGCCGGCCGGCCGCTCACCTTCAGCGCGCCGAGCGGAATTGACCGCTCCGCCCATCATCGCCTCGACGAAGCCTGGCTGGCGGCGGCCTGGAGCCACCCGACGACGCGCGTCTTCGTGGTGTCCGGCGGACAGGCGCTGATCGACGACACCCCTGACGGCCGCACCGAGCTGATCATGACGCCGTCCTTCGAGGCGCCCATGACCGAGGCGCACCGCTACTACCTCGGCACCGACGACGAGGGCGTCAGCTACTTCGCCCTCCAGAAGGACTCGCTGCCCGGCCGCATGGACCAGTCCGCGCGCCCGGCAGGCCTGCGCGAGGCCGGTCTGCTGCTGTCCCCGCGCGACGCGGGACTGCTCGTCCACGCCGTCGCCCTGGAGAACTGGCAGCGGCTGCACCGCTTCTGCTCACGCTGCGGCGAGCGCACCGTCATCGCCGCGGCGGGCCACATCCGCCGCTGCCCGGCCTGCGGCGCCGAGCACTACCCGCGCACCGACCCGGCCGTGATCATGCTCGTCACCGACGAGGAGGACCGCGCGCTTCTGGGCCGCCAGGTCCACTGGCCCGAAGGCCGCTTCTCCACCCTCGCCGGGTTCGTCGAGCCGGGCGAGTCCATCGAGCATTCGGTGGTCCGCGAGGTCTTCGAGGAGGCCGGTGTCGTCGTCGGCGAGGTGGAATACGTCGCCAGCCAGCCCTGGCCGTTCCCCTCCAGTCTGATGCTGGGCTTCATGGCGCGCGCCACCTCCTCCGAAATCCAGGTCGACGGCGAGGAGATCGAAGAGGCCCGCTGGTTCTCCCGCGAGGACCTGCGCGCCGCCTTCGAAGCCGGCGAGGTCCTCCCGCCGTACGGCATCTCCATCGCCGCCCGCCTCATCGAGCTCTGGTACGGCAAGCCGCTGCCCAGGCCGTGAGTGCCGGGCGGATGGGCGGGCGGCGGTACGGCGGCCCGGACGCCCTCACGCACGCAAAGAGGGCCGCCGGCCGGATCCACCACATGATGAATCCGGCCGACGGCCCTCTGCCCGCCCTGTACGCACTCAGGCGGCGCGGGACCGCCCCTCAGGCGGAACGGAACCCCTCAGACGGAACGGCCCCCGCGGGAAGGAACCCTCAGGCGGAACGGAACCCCTCAGCGGAACGGAACCCCTCAGCGGAACGGCACCGCTCCTGCCGGAACGGCACCGCTGCCGGGGGAGACGCTGTCGGGGGAGCCACGCAGGCCTCGGGGAAGCCGCGTCGCCGCCGAGGCGAAGGCCTTCCGGAGAACCTCACAGGCGAAGCGCCCCTCGGAGCAGCCGTCAGGCCCCGACCTTCTGCTTGACCTGCGCCAGGGACGGGTTGGTCAGCGTCGAACCGTCGGGGAACAGCACGGTCGGCACCGTCTGGTTGCCGCCGTTCGCCTTCTCCACGAACGCCGCCGACTCCGGGTCGTGCTCGATGTTGATCTCGGTGTACGTGATGCCCTCGCGGTCCATCTGACCCTTCAGCCGACGGCAGTAGCCGCACCAGGTCGTGCTGTACATCGTCACAGTGCCCGCCATGCGTCCCGCGCTCCTTCGTTAAGTCTTGATCGATACCACCCGACGCCCTACTCGGCGCGGCCAAGCACCACAACGAACATCGAGCCCCAGCCATTCCCGGGACCCCGGGCGAGCCATGCCGGGACCCCGGGCGAGCCGTTCCCGGCGCCGCGAACCGAGCCCCGGACTCGAACCCGGACCCGCGCCGGGACCCGCATCCAACCCGCGCGCCGGCCACCTCGGGGGCCCACCCCCGCCCCACCCCCTCACCCCACCCCCTCCGACCAAAGCCGACCCCCCAACCCCCCGGGCCCAAGCCCCCAACCGAAGCCGCCCCCCACAGCCGCCTCCACCGAGCCCGCCCGCTCCCAGCCCTCACACGGCCCGTATCCCGCCCCACACGGCCCGCTCCCCGCCTCGATCGACCCGCCCCGTACCGGCCGCTCGCCACCTCAGGCGGCCCGCCCCACACGCCCCGCCCCACACGGCCCCGCCCGACGTCTCACCCGCCCCCTCGACATCTCTCCCGCCCGCCGTACGACCGCTCGGCTCCCGCCGCTCGACCGCCGGAACACAGCAAAGCATCCGCCGCGTCGGCGCATCGTCGGTTGTCCACAGCGGCCGCGATGCGTACGACCGGGGTGCGGCGGCTGTGGACAGGGGTCCCGGGCGTCTCTGTGGACCTGGCAGCATGGCGGGGTGACAGCAGCAACGCACTCCTCTCTTTTCCCGCCGGTGCCGGACTCGGCCGACGGGGTGCTCGACGGGCTCGACCCCGAGCAGCGCGAGGTCGCCACCGCTCTGCACGGCCCCGTCTGCGTGCTGGCCGGTGCCGGCACGGGCAAGACCCGTGCGATCACCCACCGGATCGCCTACGGGGTACGGGCGGGGATCCTCCAGCCCGCGAGTGTGCTCGCGGTCACGTTCACGGCCCGCGCGGCCGGCGAGATGCGCGGTCGGCTGCGGCAGCTCGGCGCGGGCGGGGTCCAGGCCAGGACATTCCACTCCGCGGCGCTGCGGCAGCTCCAGTTCTTCTGGCCGAAGGCCGTCGGCGGCGAGGTCCCGCGGCTGCTGGAGCGCAAGATCCAGCTCGTCGCTGAGGCCGCCGCCCGCTGCGGCATCCGGTTCGACCGCAACGAGCTGCGCGATGTCACGGCCGAGATCGAGTGGTCCAAGGTCACCCAGACCGTGCCGGCCGACTATCCGGCCGCGGTCGTCAAGGCCGGGCGCGAGGCGCCTCGCGACCCCGCCGAGATCGGGGAGATCTACCGCACGTACGAACAGCTCAAGCGGGAGCGGGGCAGCATCGACTTCGAGGATGTGCTGCTGCTCACGGTGGGTGTGCTCCAGGACCGGCACGACATCGCCGAGCAGGTCCGTGCCCAGTATCAGCACTTCGTCGTCGACGAGTACCAGGACGTCAGCCCGCTCCAGCAGCGGCTGCTGGAGCTCTGGCTGGGGGACCGCGACACCCTCTGTGTGGTCGGCGACGCCAGCCAGACGATCTACAGCTTCACCGGCGCCACCCCCGACCACCTCCTCAACTTCCGCACCCGCCATCCGAACGCGACCGTCGTCAAGCTCGTCCGCGACTACCGCTCCAGCCCCCAGGTCGTGCGCCTCGCCAACGGCCTGCTCACCCAGGCCAAGGGGCGCGCGGCCGAGCAGCGGCTGGAGCTGATCTCGCAGCGCGAGGCCGGGCCCGAGCCCGTGTACACGGAGTACGCCGACGAGCCCGCCGAGGCCGAGGGCACCGCCCGCCGGATCCGTGACCTGATCGCCTCCGGTGTGCCCGCCGGCGAGATCGCCGTGCTCTTCCGTATCAACGCCCAGTCCGAGGTCTACGAGCAGGCGCTGGCCGACGTCGGCGTGCCGTATCAGCTGCGGGGCGCCGAGCGGTTCTTCGAGCGGCCCGAGGTGCGCGAGGCCGGCGTCAAGCTGCGTGGCGCGGCCCGCTTCGGCGCCAACGACGCGCTGCTCGACGACGCCGTGGACCTGCCGTCCGAGGTGCGGGCGGTGCTCAGCGACATGGGCTGGACGAGCCGGCCGCCGGCCGGATCGGGGGCGGTACGCGACCGCTGGGAGTCGCTGGCGGCTCTGGTGCGGCTCGCCGAGGACTTCGCCGAGGCCCGGCCCGCGGCCACCCTCGCCGACCTCGTCGCCGAGTTGGACGAGCGGGCCAACGCCCAGCACGCCCCGACGGTCGAAGGGGTGACGCTCGCGTCCCTGCATGCCGCCAAGGGCCTGGAGTGGGACGCCGTTTTCCTGGTCGGTCTCACCGAGGGCATGATGCCGATCACCTACGCCAAGACCGATGAGCAGATAGAGGAAGAGCGCCGGCTGCTGTATGTCGGCGTCACCCGCGCCCGGCAGCATCTGGCTCTGTCCTGGTCGCTGGCGCGCTCTCCCGGTGGGCGGGCCTCCCGCCGCGCCAGCCGCTTCCTCAGCGGCCTGCGGCCCGGTTCCGGGGCGGTGGCCGGCCGTCGCACGCCGGGCGCGGTCTCGGGGGGCGTCGAGCGGGGCGACGGGGCGGCGGTGGTGGCCCGGCGTCCCAAGCACCGCAGCCCGGCCCGCTGCCGGGTCTGCAACAGGACCCTCACGGACGCGGGCGAGATGAAGCTGATGCGGTGTGAGGACTGCCCCTCGGAGCTCGACGAGGCGCTCTACGAGAGGCTGTGCGCGTGGCGGGCCGAGCAGGCGGCGCGCTCGAGGCAGCCCGCCTACTGCGTCTTCACCGACAAGACGCTGATGGCGATCGCGGAGGCCGTTCCGGGAACCGAATCGGAGCTTGCGGTCATCTCAGGAGTGGGGCGGCGGAAGTTCGACCGCTACGGCAGTGACGTGCTGGCAATCTGTGCCGGCGAGGAGCTCGTGGGGGCCTCGGAAGACGGCTCCGAGGACACCGCGAAAAACTCGTCGGAAAAATAGTTTGCGCGCGCGGAGCGCATCCCCATAGCCTTCGGAAGCACGGAGACAACGGAATCTTCCGAGATCCGATGGATCCGTGCTGTACTTGAACACCCTGGAACGGGATTCCCGTTCCACCGAGACGCCGAGAGGAGGCGAGCCCAGTGATCAGCATCATCAAGACCGACAAAATGACCGATCCCTCGGTCGTCGCCACCTGCCCGCTCGGCTCCTCGCTCCCGGGTACCGGTCTGTCCGGCTTCGGCCGCCTGTCCGGTATCGAGGTCGCGCGCCCCGAGTCCCTCGCTGTGCTGACGCGCAGTGAGCGCACCGCGCGACCGACCGAGGCACCTGCGGTAGCAGCAACGACGGCATCGGCGAATGCCCTTGTCTTCGCGGCGGCCAATGGTGCCGGATCCCGGAAGCAGTACCAGACGCAGCATGACATGTGGGCCTACCGCGGCCTCGAACCCTGGAGAGATCCAGCCTGATCGGCACGATCAGGTCGGCACCTTCCAGGGCCGCGGAACCCACACCGGGATCCGCGGCCCTTTTGTTTGCCCACGCGCCCGCCACCAGCCGGGCCGAACAGACGAGGAACACACCACCGTGCAACTGCAGACGCACACCCCGTCCGTAGCGACCGACCTGATCCCTCCGCCCGACCCTCAGGAGAACCCCTTGCTGCCCCTCACCGAGCTCGACGACGAGATCGACCGCCTCGGCGCCGCTGTTCCGTGCCGCACGTATGACCCCGAGGTCTTCTTCGCGGAGTCCCCGGCCGACGTCGAGTACGCCAAGACGCTGTGCCAGACCTGTCCCGTCCGTGAGGCCTGTCTCGCCGGCGCCAAAGACCGCCGTGAGCCGTGGGGTGTCTGGGGCGGCGAGCTCTTCGTCCAGGGCGTCGTCGTGCCCCGGAAGCGTCCGCGTGGCCGTCCGCGCAAGAACCCGGTTGCGGCATGAACTCCATCGGCACAGGAACGATCGACCATCCCGTCACACGGGATCCCCAGAAGCAGGACCTCACGATGAATCCCTCCCTCACCGACACACCCGTCCCCGTGAATGTGAACGCCGACGCGATCGAGTCGCGTCAGAACAGGAACCTCGCCATGCAACTCATCCCAGAAGCCCTGGCGCGTGCACATATGCACGAACGCCTCCAAGAGGCTGAATCGGAACGCAGGGCTCATCGGCTCGCCGCCGCGCGGCGTATGCAGCGGCGCGCCGAGCGCGCGTCGCTCCGTGCCCGCCGTGCACTGGCGATGGCCGTGATGCAGTAAGGCGGCGCGCTGGTACCGCCACCCATGGGGTCCGTCCGACAGGGCGGGCCCCGTCGTGCGTTGTCTCCCGCTTTCGCGGGGTTGGCAGGGATATCGTCGGCTGGTGGACCAGAAGACGCATGAACAGGCGGAGTTGACTGACGGGGACACAGCGTGCGCCGGTTGCGGCGCGGTCGCCGAGGGCTCTCCGCCGACCTGGACCTGCTCCGTCGAGAACGGTGAGCGCCGCTACTTCTGTGACCGCTGCGCGCGGGAGAACATCCGGGCCATCGAGGGACGCCTGGATTCGAGCTGGTGGTGAGACCGGGCGGCACCGGGGCCCGGTAGGCGCTCGGGCCGTCCCGTCCGCTCCGGTGGCCGGAGCGGACGGCCGGGTCCGTGCCGCCCGGCGGCCTGCTCAGGCCGGGGTCTCCTCGACGGCCTCCTTGCCGAGGTCCACACGGATTTCCTCGTCCGCGACGGTGATGCCGGTCACGTCCGGGCCGGCCGGCTCCTCCTCGGGTACAAAGCCGGGCAGCCATGCCTCGAGTTCGTCGCGCAGCCGTACCGCCGCCCCCAGCTGGCACAGCACGCCGATCGTGCTCAACGTCACACGGTGGATCAGGAGGTAGGCGGGCGGCAGATTGAGCTGTTTGGCCAACTGGTAGGCGGGGGAGCGCGGATCGCCGATCCGGGTCGCCTGATGGCGCATCCAGCCCCGGGTGAAGGTGAACTCCTCCACCTGGGCGGGTTCGATGATCGGCAGCAGATATTCCAGTACCGCGTCCGGATCCAGCTCGATGGACTCCTTGACGAAGCCCTCCTCGCACAGCAGCTGGTAGACGGAGTCCGCGTCGCCGTCCAGCGTCATCCGCAGCGACGTGCCGATCGTCGGCGGCAGTCCGTCGGGCAGCCGGTCGACGGTGCCAAAGTCCAGCACCCCCAGCCGCCACTCCTCGACGGGGCCGTCGGGGGAGTCCCCGGCCAGCAGCCGGAAGTTCCCCGGGTGCGGGTCGGCGTGCAGCAGGCCCGTACGGGCGGGGCCGGAGAAGAGGAAGCGCGCCAGAAGCTGACCGGCCCGGTTGCGCTGCTCGTCGGTGCCGTCGGCGATCACCTCCGACAGCGGCATGCCTTCCATCCACTCCGTCACCAGCACCTCATCGCACTGGTGGACCACGGCGGGCACCACGACATCCGGGTCGTCGGCGAACTCCTCGGCATGCGCCCGCTGGGCCTCCGCCTCCAGGGAGTAGTCCAGCTCCTCCGAGACCCGGTCGCGCAGTTCGGTGATCAGCGGCTTGATGTCCATGCCCGGGATCAGTGGGCCCAGCAGCCGGGCGAACCGGCTCAGCTGCGCCAGGTCGGACAGCAGCGCCTGCCCGGCACCCGGATACTGCACCTTGACGGCCACCTCACGGCCGTCGTGCCACACCGCGCGGTGGACCTGCCCGATCGAGGCCGCCGCAGCCGGCTTGTCCTCGAATTCCTCGAACAGCTCCCGCCAGTCCTGGCCGAGCTGCTCGGCCAGCACCGAGTGCACCGTGCTGGTCGGCATCGGCGGGGCCGCTTCCTGAAGCTTCGTCAGGGCGGCACGGTAGGGGCCGGCGATCTCCTCGGGCAGCGCCGACTCGAAGACGGACAGCGCCTGCCCGAACTTCATCGCCCCGCCCTTCAGCTCACCGAGCACCTTGAAGAGCTGTTCGGCGGTGCGCTGTTGAAGCTCCCGGCCGACGATTTCGGCGGATCTGCCGCCGATCCGCTTGCCGAGGCCCCAGGTGGCACGGCCGGCGAACCCCAGTGGCAGCGCGGCCAGCTTGGCGGTGCGGGTGACCGCCTTGCGGGGAAGATCAGACATGCGCCCCTCCAACTCACACTGTCCCCCAACCGGGGTTACTCCGTCATTGTGGCGTGTCACGGCCGAGGATCCGAGGCGCCTGCCGTACTCAGCGGGACAGCAGCGCCGCAGCCGCACTCCGGATGCGGCTCGATGCGCACCGTCCGCACGCTCGCACACGGCGAGACGACCTCCATCCGCGCCCCTGTGCACGGCGGCAGTTCACCGTCGAGGAACGTCAGCGCCTGGACGGCGGCGACCCCCGCGACCGCCGTAGCCAGCGCGGCATCGCAGGCCGGCACCGCGGGGGAACCACGGCCCGACCGCCACTGCGCCAGCAGCCGCGGCCAGGCAGGCTCCGCGTCCGTACGGCGTAATTCATCGCAGCGGGCACAGGCCGAACCTCCGGGCAGCACCAACGGACCCACCACACCCGTGCCCTCGATCACCCCGGCGTAAAGATGCGGGATTCCGGCAGTGAGCAGCGGCTCGGAGATCACGGGGTCGGGGGCGTAGGCGCCGAGCCCGTCGCGCGGGGCGAGCACCACGAGGGACAAACCGGGCTCGCCGGACTCGCTGACCGGGACCCTCGGCCGCGGCGTACGGCTCCAGGGGGAGGCCTGGTGCACCAGCCGTCGCGCGGCGGCGTCGCGGCGCTCGCCGATCCGCTCGGCCGGCAGTCCGCCGGGCATCACGTCCCACGGCTGGACCATGCCGCCGTCGACCACCTCCACCCGGCCGATCCCCGAGGCCGAGAGCAGTGCCGCGATCGCGGCGCCGACCCGCCCGGTCCCCTTGACCTTGGCCCGGACCGCGCGCCGCGCCCCCATCCGGCCCAGGGCGCCCGCGGGTTCCGGATGCCGCACCGAGAGGGAAGCCAGGTCGGGCCGCAGCTGCTCGAAGGCGGCGTGGTCCGCCCGTACGGCCTCGGCCGCCGCCCCGCCTGCGGTGGGGGCCTCCAGCAGTCCGGCCGCGCCGAGCCGGTCCACCACGCCCCGTGCGTGCTCGGGCGGGAGGTCCAGCAGTGCGGCCTCCTCGATCAATTGCTGCATCGTGCGTGTGCCGTCGATCAGCGAGAGGAAGCTGCCGGTCGCCGTGTCGACCGGGCCGACCACCCTCGCATGTGCCGGCGCGACGCCGAAGCGCACCGTTTCCCTGTCCCGCCAGCCGCGCCGCAGCGCGGGCTTGAGCATCGGATGTCCCATCTCCGCCCCCGTCCTTCGTCGTCCGGCTCACAGCATGCGCCGAACGGCCGATCCCCGCGGAAGTTATCCACAGGCGGTGGGCATTGGTCATACAAGCGGTGCACGCCATGGAGTGGTTCGGTGGCGAACCGTCCGCGGGGCGGGACTTCCCGCAGCCCCAGCGGGTAACGTCGGGCGCGTGCCCGCCGACCCTTCCCACGGCCCAGGGGAGACACCCTTGCGCCGCGCCGCCGACACATCGCGCAGGGCTGCCCCGAGCCCCCCGTCCCGGGGGTCCGGCACCAGCGCCGTCGAGGTGCGCCGCAGCTCACGGCGGCGCAGAACGGTCTCGGCGTACCGCGAGGGTGACCGCACGGTTGTCCTGATTCCGGCCCGTATGTCCGAGGCCGAGGAGCGGCGCTGGGTCACCGTCATGCTGGACAAGCTCGCCGCCCAGGAGAGCAAGCGGGTACTGGGCGACGGCGAGCTGGCCGAGCGCGCCGGGCGGTTGTCCGGCCAGTATCTGGAGGGCCGGGCCCGCCCCGCGTCGGTGCGCTGGGTGACCAACCAGAACACCCGCTGGGGCTCGTGCACCCCGGCCGAGGGCAGCATCCGCCTGTCGCACCGCCTCCAGGGCATGCCGGAGTACGTCATCGACTACGTCCTGCTGCACGAACTCGCCCATCTGCTCGTCCCCGGCCACGGCCCCCGGTTCTGGCGCCTGCTGGAGGCCTATCCCCGTACGGAGCGGGCCCGCGGCTACCTCGAAGGAGTGGTCGCGGCCGACCGGCTGCCCCATCTGCCCGCCGCCCGTGGTGATTGACCGCGCGGAACCGGACGAGATCCGCCGTGCCCCGGCATCGCCCGCTGTCGGCGCCAGCGGTTAGCCTGGCCGCGCAGAAGAACTCACAGCGGGAGCGGGGGACGGGCGTTACGTATGGCCAGGGAATTCCAGCGGGGCCACAAGGCCAAAATCGGTGATCTGACGGCAGGAACGGATCTGTACGTCGGCGTGCAGATCGCCGGGCCCGGCCTGACCTTCGACATCAGCTGCTTCGGTCTGGACGCCGACGAGCGGCTGTCCGACGACCGGTACTTCATCTTCTTCAACCAGCCCAAGTCGCCCGAGGAGTCGATCCAGCTGCTCGGGGCGCAGGCCGGCGACAGCGAGTCGTTCCGGGTCACTCTCGACAAGATCCCGTCGCACATCCAGAAGCTCTCCTTCACCGCCGCACTCGACGGGGCGGGCCAGGTCTCCCAGATCGGCCCCGGCTACCTCCGGATCGTGGCCGGCGGGGAAGAGGTCGCCCGCTACTCCTTCACGGGCAGCGAGTTCAGCACCGAACGCGCCGTCATGCTCGGCGACTTCTACCTCAAGGACGTCTGGCGGTTCGCCGCGGTCGGCCAGGGCTTCGACGGCGGACTCGACGCGCTGCTGAAGAACTTCGGCGGCGAGGTCGCCGAAGAGGCCGAGGCGGCGCCGGAACAGCCCGCGGCAGCACAGGGCGTGCCCGGCTTCGCGCCACCACCCGGAGCGGCCCCGGCGCCGTCCTTCGGGGCGCCCGCCGCCGCGCCCGTACCGCCCCGGCCCGCGCCCGAATTCGGCCCGCCGCCGGGCGCGCCCCAAGCGCCCCCGGCCGCGCCGCAGCCCGCCGCCCCGCAGGTGCACAACGCGCCCACCATCGCCGCGCCGATGGCCCCGCCCGCTGTGCCCGGACCGCCCGGACAGCAGCCACCGGCCCCCTACGGCCAGCCGGCACCCGGCCAGGACCCGTACGGGCAGCCGCAGACCGCACCCGGCGGTTTCCCCGGCCAGCAGGCCCCGCAGGCACCTCCCTACGGCCAGCCCGCCCCGCCGCCCGGCGGCTACGGCGCCCCGCAGGCCCAGCCCGCCCCGTACGGACAGCCGGGGCCGCCCCCGGGTGCCCCGTATCCGGGCGGCCAGGCACCGGCCGTGCCCCAGGGCGGCGGCCCCGGCCTCGGCGTCGTACTGGACAAGTACAAGGAAGCTCCCACCGGCCAGCGCTGGGCCCCGCAGAACAGCAGGCTGATCCGCGTCGACCTCGGCGTCGACGGCCAGCCGGTGCTCGCCCGCCAGGGCAGCATGGTGCTCTACCAGGGCAAGGTCGACTTCGGCTACAAGGGCGCCGGCTTCCGCGGCCGGGTCGTCGGCAACGCCACCGGCCAGGAGATGCAGCTGATGCGCTGCACCGGCCAGGGCCAGGTCTTCTTCGCGGAGAACAGCGCCCATGTCCACCCCATCGAGCTCCAGGGCGACGCCATCTGTGTGTCCGCCGAGAGCGTCCTCGCCTTCGACGAGTCGCTCCAGCACGAGGTCCGCCGGATCGAGGGCCACGGCATCCCCGGTGGTGCCCTGTTCACCATGCAGTTCCAGGGGACCGGCACCCTCGTCGTCAAGACCCAGGGCACCCCGGTCGTACTGCCGGTCACCCCGACCACCTTCGCCGACGCCAACGCCATCGTGGCCTGGTCCGCGGCCTCGCAGGTGATCATTTCCAGCCAGGTGAGCCTGCGCCGGCACGCCTTCCCCGGTCACTCCGGCGAGACCGTGAACCTCCAGTTCCGCGGTGCGCCCGGAAACTTCATCGTCGTCCAGCCCTACGAGGTCTGAGGGAGCCCGCACGTCATGAACCAGCAGCAGCTGTCGGGCTACGCCCCGACCCCGCCCGCCGCCCGTATGGAGAACCACGGCAGCGCCATGGTGAAGATCGCCATGCAGAGCGGCCAGGACGTCTTCGCACGCACCGGCTCGATGGTCGCCTACGAAGGTTTCGTCCAGTACGAGCCGAACCCGCCCGCCGTCCGCCAGATGGCCTCCCAGTGGCTCACCGGCGAAGGCGCACCCCTGATGAAGTGCTCCGGCGACGGCGTGCTCTACCTCGCCGACTACGGCGCCGACGTGGTCTGCATCAACCTCAACGGTGACTCGCTCTCCGTCAACGGCACCAACCTCCTCGCCTTCGACACCCAGCTCCAGTGGGGCGTGCAGCGCGTCAAGGGCATGGCGAAGTTCGCCGGCCAGGGACTCTTCAACGTCGGCATCTCCGGCACCGGCTGGGTCGCCCTGACCTCCCGCGGCACGCCCATCGTCGTCGACTGCGGCCGCGGCGAGGACGAGACCTATGTGGACCCGGACGCCCTGGTCGCCTGGTCGACGCATCTGAAGATGAAGGGCAAGCGCAGCTTCAAGGCGTCCTCGATGATCGGGCGCGGCAGCGGCGAGGCATACCAACTGGGCTTCTCCGGCGAGGGGTTCGTCGTCGTCCAGCCCAGCGAGGACAGCACCGACCGGCTCCGGGCCCGGGGCTGAGGGGGAGGACGAACACCCAATGCAGAGTCCGCTTTTCGCCTTCACCGAGGCGCAGACCCAGGACCGCTACGCGCTACAGAACAGCCAGTTGCTGCGCGTCGCCCTCCAGGGCCACGAGGACGTCCTCGCCCGCAAGGGCACGATGGTCGCCTACCAGGGGCTGCTCGAATTCGAAGGCAACTACCAGACCCAGGGCCAGCACCGGGCCCGCGCGCACTCCGGTGAGGGCCTCGACCTGATGCGCGTCTCCGGGCAGGGCACGGTCTACCTGGCCAACCTCGCCCAGTACGTCCATGTCGTCGACATCGACCACGACGGCCTGACCATCGACAGCAGCTATGTCCTGGCACTGGACTCCGGCCTCCACTGGGACGTCGTCTCCGTCGACAGCCAGTACGGCATCTCCGGCACCGGCAAGTACCAGCTCAACATCTCCGGACGGGGCAAGGTCGCCCTGATGACCTCCGGCCAGCCGCTGATGATGCAGGTCACGCCGGAGAAGTACGTCAACGCCGACGCCGACGCGGTGGTCGCCTGGTCCGCCTCGCTGCGCGTGCAGATGCAGGCGCAGACGCACTCCTCCGGGGTGTGGCGGCGCCGCGGCAACACGGGCGAGGGCTGGGAGCTCAGCTTCCTCGGCCAGGGCTACGTACTGGTCCAGCCCAGCGAGCTGCTGCCGCCGCAGAACGCCGTCATCGGCTCCGGTGCGGCCGCCCAGTTCGGCATGGGCCAGCACGGCGCCCGGGGACAGAACCAGGGCAACATCTTCACCAACTGACCCCGGTCGATGCGCCGTTGACGCACTCCGGCGCCCGCCCCCGGAAGGGGCGGGCGCCGGAACACGTGCGCTGTGGGGCCCGCTGCCGCTAGAGGAGTGCCCGGGTGCGCTCCATCAGGCGCACCACCGACCCATCGGCGACGCCGGGCACCTCGTCGTAGGCGAACCACCGCAGATCCAGCGACTCGTCGCTGATCGCCGCCACCGCGTCCGCGGGCGCCAGTGCTGCGTACTGGACGTCCAGATGCACCGCGCACGGCGTGTGATGACGGTCCAGCTGCACCGGGCCACCGGGCAGCAGCGTCAGCCCCTGCGCGATGCCGGACTCCTCCCGCGCCTCACGCAGCGCGGCATCGGCCGGCGTGGCGTCCTCCGGCTCGCAGTGGCCGCCCATCTGCAACCACATCTCCAGCTTGCGGTGCAGGGTGAGCAGTACCCGGCCGCCGGCCGGATCGATCACCAGCGCGCTTGCCGTGAGGTGCCCGTCCTTGCAGGGCTTCCACATACCGTCCTGATGGGCGGCGAGGTGGTCCAGGTACGCCAGCCGCAGCTGCTCCTGACCGTCGGACGGCGCGGACCACTCCTTGAGCATCCGCGCCGCCTCCGCATGCAGACTCACGTGGCGTCGTCACCCTTGCTCTCACCGGGGGCCTCGTCCGGGCCGTCGTTCCCCGGGGCGGGCTTGCCCGGTTCCGGCTTGCCGCCGCTCGCGGCCTCGCCGAGCATCTTGTCGAGCTCGGAGAAGTCCGGCTGCTCGTGGTGCACAAAGCCGTCCGGGTCGTCCAGATCGGCCGCCGTCGGCAGCATGTCCGGGTGCTCCCAGAGGCCGTCGCGGCCCTCCAGGCCCCGCGCGTCCGTCAGCGAGGCCCACAGTCGCGAGGCGTCCCGCAGCCGCCGCGGACGCAGCTGCAGACCGATCAGCGTCGAGAACGTCTGCTCGGCGGGGCCACCGCTCGCCCGGCGCCGCCGCAGCGTCTCACGGAGCTTGTCCGCGGACGGCAGATGCGGCTTGGCGGCGGAGTGCACCACCGCGTCCACCCAGCCCTCGACCAGCGCCAGCGCGGTCTCCAGCCTCGCCAGAGCCGCCTTCTGCTCCGGGGTGTCCTCGGGCTGGAACATGCCCTGCTGGAGGGCGTTCTGAAGCTCTTCGGGATGCTGCGGATCGATCTGGCCGACCACATCCTCCAGCTTGGTGGTGTCGACCTTGATGCCGCGCGCATAGCCCTCGACGGCACCGAACAGATGCGAGCGCAGCCACGGCACATGGGCGAAGAGCCGCTGGTGGGCGGCCTCACGCAGGGCCAGATACAGCCGCACTTCCTCTTCCGGCACGCCCAGGCCCTCGCCGAACGTCGCGATGTTCCCGGGCAGCAGCGCGGCCTTGCCGGCCGGACCCAGCGGAAGTCCGATGTCCGTCGAACCGACGACCTCACCGGCGAGCACGCCCAGTGCCTGGCCGATCTGGGTGCCGAACATCGCGCCGCCCATGGAGCGCATCATCCCGAGCAGCGGGCCCGCCATGGCCTGCATCTCCTCGGGAAGCACATCGCCCATGGCCGCCCCGACACGCTCGGCGAGCGGATTGACCAGGTCCTTCCACACCGGGAGGGTCTCCTCGACCCACTCGGCGCGGCTCCAGGCCACCACCGAGCCGGAGCCCGACGGCAGGGACGTCACACCGTCCAGCCACAGGTCGGCGAGGCGCACGGCCTCCTCGACCGCGGTCCGCTCGCCCGGCGACAGGCTCGCGTCCTTGCTGCCGTTCTCGGCGCCCTGTGCGACGGTCTGCCGCGCAATGTCCTTGGCCATGTCCCAGTTCACCGGGCCGCCCTCGTAGGAGAGCATCTGCCCGAGCTTCTGGAAGGCGGCGCCCAGGTCACCAGGGTTCATTTCGCCGCCGGGGCCGCCCATGCCGCCGAAGAGCGCCGCGAACGGGTTGTCCGCGCCGCCGCTCCCGCCGCCGAACCCGAAGGGGTCCGCGGGGCCCTGGCTACCTCCCTGGCCGCCCTTCTTCTTGCCGTTGTCGCCGTCCTCCGGCTCCTCCGGCGGAAGGCCGAATCCAAATGGGGTGTCACTCACGGGTTTCCTCGGCTCGTAGGGCCGCCGACCAGGTGGCCGACGGCGGCTGCCCGACATCACCTCCAGCGTAGACACCCGGACCGCTTCGGGGCTCGGTGCTTCGCTGTCCCGGTGGCTGGGGCAGGATGGACGCCACCTGGTGCGCACGCATGACCACACGTCCGCACTGAAGACAACCGCTGGAGACGCCCGGTGAGTTCCCCAGATCCGACCGTTCGCGCAGCGCGAAACGCTGCGGCCCAGACCGAGAAGACAGGCACCAGCGCAGGCGGGACCACGGACCGGCCGCTGCGCAGGCCCGTGGTGGCCGTCACCGGAGCCGCCTCCGGAGTCGGTGCGCTGCTGACGCGCGCCCTGGTCGCCTCGGACGAGGTCAAGGAGGTGGTGGCCATCGACGAGCGGCGCGGCGACGTCGCCGAGGCGCACTGGCACGTCCTGGACGTCCGGGACCCGGCCATCGCCGAAAAGCTGCGCGGCGCGGATGTCGTCGTGCACCTGGCGCTCGACCTCGACCTGGAGACCGACGCCGCCGCGCGCACCGCGTACAACGTGCGCGGCACCCAGACCGTGCTCACCGCCGCCGCGGCCGCCGGCGTCCACCGGGTGGTGCTGTGCACCTCCGCCATGGTCTACGGGGCGCTGCCCGACAACGACGTTCCGCTGGCCGAGGACGCCGAGCTGCGGGCCACCGCGGACGCCACCGGTGTCGGCGACCTCCTGGAGATCGAACACCTCGCACACCGCGCCCCGCGTGCACACCCCGGCCTGAACGTCACCGTGCTGCGCCCCACCGTCCTGGTGGGCGGCACGGACACCGCGCTGACCCGCTACTTCGAATCGCCCCGCCTCCTGGTCGTCGCCGGATCCCGCCCCGCCTGGCAGTTCTGCCATGTCGAGGACCTGGTCAGCGCGCTGGAGTTCGCCGCGCTGGAGAAGGTCGACGGCGAGCTGGCGGTGGGCTGCGACGGCTGGCTGGAGCAGGAGGAGGTCGAGGAGCTCTCCGGCATCCGTCGCATGGAGCTGCCGTCCTCGGTGGCCCTGGGCGCCGCCGCCCGGCTGCACCGCATCGGCCTGACGCCGTCGCCCGCAGGGGACCTCGCGTACACGATGCACCCGTGGGTGGTCAGCGGCAGCCGGCTGCACGATGCCGGCTGGCGGCCCCGGTGGACGAACGAGGAGGTGCTCGCCGAGCTCCTGGAGGAGGTCGCCGGACGGCACACCGTCGCCGGCCGCCGGCTGGGCCGCAAGGACGCCACCGCCGCGGGTGCCGCCGGTGCCACCGTCGCACTGCTGGGCACCGCCGCTCTGGTGCGGCGCGCCCGTAAGGCCCGCCGCCGCCTCTGAGCGGTACCGGGCCCGGCGGGCCGGGGGAGTCCCCGTCGGGCTGGAGGACTCTCCATACGGCGGCCGGGACGACCGGCGGAAAGGGCCATTCCCCGCCGTGCCCGCGTACGGCACGATGGGGGTATGTCTGGCACGCCCTCCCCTTCGTCCCCCGGCCGCGACCACCCCGGTGAGCAGGCCGCGGCGGATCCGATCCGCCTCCTGGAGATCCGCGACACCGCACTGTCCGTGGACGAGGTGTTCGCGGCCGTGGGAGACACGGCAGCGGGCGGCACGGCCCTGTTCGTCGGCACGGTCCGCTCGCACGACAACGGCGCCGACGTCGACGGCCTGGGCTACTCCGCGCACCCGACGGCCGAGGCGGAGATGCGCCGGATCGCCGAGAAGGTGATCGCCGACTTCCCGGTGCGGGCGCTGGCCGCCGTCCACCGCGTGGGCGATCTGCGCATCGGTGATCTTGCCGTGGTCGTCGCGGTGTCCTGCCCGCACCGGGGCGAGGCCTTCGAGGCCTGCCGCAAGCTGATCGACGACCTCAAGCACGAGGTACCGATCTGGAAGCATCAGACGTTTTCCGACGGCACCGAAGAATGGGTAGGCGCGTAGCGCCTTCTTCTGGGGGTGGAGGTCGGGTGACGGGAGGGCGGGTAGGCGCGTAGCGCCTTCTTCTGGGGGTGGAGGTCGGGTGACGGGAGGGCGGGTAGGCGCGTAGCGCCTTCTTCTGGGGGTGGAGGTCGGGCGGCGGTAGGTCGCATAGGTGTCCTCCGAGGCGGAGATCGGCTCGGTGCGTAACGAGGCGTTCCCGGGGCAGGCGGTACGGCAGACGCAGCGGGCAATGACCCAGTGGTCATGGGGTGGTGGCCTCCGAACACGAGGCCGAACCGGTGCCTTGTGCTCCGGTTGCGTAACCCGCCCCCTGACGTAAGCGTTGACCCAGCAGATGGTTAATCTGCTTATTCGTCGATCGCGGTCGTACAAGGGGTTGGGAGGTCGCTGATGGGTGCGCTCCTCTGGTTGCTGATTCCGGTTGGTGCCGGGCTGGTTGCCGCGGTGTGGAGCAGCTGGGCCCTACGGAACCGCAGGACCGGGGATGTGGCAGAGCTCGCGGGCTATGCACGCTTCCGTGACGCCATGGAAAGAGAGCACTCCGTTCCCGACCCCGCGTCGGACCCCGTCTGACGTTCTCCGGTGGTCCGCGTAAACAACCGCCACCCTTCGGGATGACGGCCGCGTAGGGGGCGGGTGTTCGACCTCGTACGGACGGCCCCGCGGGCCGGTTGTCATACCCGTCCCGTACTGTCGTTCCATGCCACGCCGCACCGCGACGCTGCTCGCCTCGACCCTGATGCTGATCGCGCTGCTCTGCGCCGGGGTGCTGATCCCCGTGCCGTATGCCGAGATGTCACCGGGACCGACGGTCAACACCCTCGGTGATCACGACGGCGAGCCGGTGCTGCAGATCTCGCAGCGCAAGACGTACCCGACGACCGGTCATCTCAACATGACCACCGTCCGCGTCACGGGCCCCGACTACCACATGAACCTCTTCGAGGCGGTGTACGGCTGGCTCGACCACGACAACGCCGTGGTGCCGCACAAGACGCTCTACCCCGAGGGGCAGACGGCCGAGCAGGCCGATCAGGAGAACGCCGAGGAGTTCAGCCAGTCCCAGGAGAGCGCCAAGGCCTCCGCTCTCAGCCAGCTGCGCGTCCCGTTCGCCAGCCAGACCGTCGTCGGGTCCGTCGTCAAGGACAAGCCGGCCGACGGGCGGCTGCACGCGGGCGATGTGATCAAGGCAGTGGACGGCACGGAGGTCAAGCAGGTGGGCGATGTCGCCAAGCTCGTCACCCGCCACAAGCCGGGTGGGAAGGTCGTCTTCACGATCATCCCCGTCAAGGACGCCGCCGCGGCGGAGAAGCAGGGCAAGAAGCCCCAGGCCGGCGCGAAGCAGATCGCGATCACCACGCAGAAGGCGGACGACGGCCGTGCCATCGTGGGCATCCAGGCCGGGGTGGATCACCTCTTCCCGTTCCCCATCGACGTCAAGCTGGCCGATGTCGGCGGCCCGAGCGCCGGGCTGATGTTCGCGCTCGGCATCGTCGACAAGCTCACGCCCGGGGACATGACGGGCGGCAAGTTCGTGGCCGGTACGGGCACCATCGACGACCAGGGCAAGGTCGGCCCGATCGGTGGCATCTCGATGAAGACGGTCGGTGCGCGGGACAAGGGCGCGGAGTTCTTCCTGACGCCCAAGGAGAACTGCGCCGCCGCGGCCAAGGACACCCCGCAGGGGCTCACCCTGGTCAAGGTCGGCACCATAGGCGACGCCGTCAAGGCGCTGGAGAAGATCCGCAAGGGCGACACCGCCGGGCTGCCGAGCTGTAGCCCCGCAGCCCGGTCCTAGGAGCTCCGAGGACCGGGAGCCCTCCGGGCCGGACGCGCACGTCCGGCCCGGCCGTCAGCCCTGCTGGGCCGCGGTCAGCCCTCGAACGTCGCCGCCAGCGCTTCCGCGAGGCCCGGCACCAGCGCCGAGCCGGTGAGCACCTCGGACGTGGAGTCCTTCTCGCGCAGCCGCAGCGCCGACTCACGCCGTCCGTCGCGCAGTACTGCCACCGTCATCCGGACCTCCTGGCGGTCCGGGTGCCGGGCGACCCACTTGGCGAGCTGCGCCTCGTCCATGCCCTCGGGCTCGGAGTCCTCCGCGGACGGCGGCAGCATCAGCCGCTCCACGGTCAGTGCGCAGCCGGCCACGGCATCCGGCCAGGCGATGGTGGCGAGGAACTCGTCCAGCGGGACGCCCGCCGGGATCTCGTCCTGTTCCACGGGGGTCAGGGACGCGGTGGTGGAGTCGTCGATGCCGAGCTGGGCGGCGAGCGAGGGCTCCTGCGCGCGCAGCTTGGCGGTGTCGACGAGGGCGAACAGTCGGGCGGGCTGATCCCAGCCGAGCCCGGCGCTGTACTCGTCGATTTCGAGCACCGCGCGGGTCAGGGGGTCGGCGGCGAGGGGGGTGCCGTCAACGGGGAGGTTGGTCATGCTCAACATCGTGCCTTGTGTACCCCGGAAAGCGGGAACTGAGTAAAGCCTTCGTAAGTTGCATCGGTGGGTCCTACTATCGCCGGGCCTGCTCAACACGACAGCGAACTTCGAGGTGCGCACCTTGGCTTTCCAGATGCCGGACCGCGGCGGAGGCCCGACAGGGCCACGGATCAGAGTCGGCCGACCATCGCGGCGGATCCGGACCCTGCTCATGACGTTGGGTGTGCTGGCCGTCTTGGCCATGCTCTTCGTGATGTTTGCGGGGTTCTGGACCGATTGGCTCTGGTACCGCTCGGTCAAGTACTCCTCGGTCTTCACCACCACCCTGTGGACCAAGATCGGCCTGTTCTTCTCCTTCGGCGTCCTGATGGCCGTGGCCGTCGGCGTCAATGTCTGGCTGGCGCACCGGCTGCGGCCGCCGCTGAGCGCGATGTCCGTGGAGCAGCAGAGCCTGGACCGCTACCGGATGGGGATCGCCCCGTTCAAGAAGTGGGCGCTGATCGCGGTCACCGCGGTGATCGGCCTGATCGCCGGGGCCTCCGCCTCCGGTGAGTGGCGTACCTGGCTCCAGTGGGTCAACGGCGTGCCGTTCGGCAAGACGGACCCGCAGTTCGGCAAGGACATCGCCTTCTACACCTTCGACCTGCCCTGGTACCGCTTCCTGTTGAGCTTCGGCTTCGCCTGCGCGGTGCTGTGCCTGGTCGCCGCGGCTCTGACGCACTACCTCTACGGCGGGCTGCGGCTGACCAGCCCCGGCTCGCGGGCGACCGCGGCCGCCACCGGCCATCTGTCGGTGCTGCTGGGCATTTTCGTCTCGCTCAAGGCGATCGCGTACTGGCTCGACCGGTACGGCCTGGCGGTCAAGTCCAGCGGCCTGAAGTCGGCCGACAACTGGACGGGCCTGCGGTATGTCGACGCCAACGCCTATCTCCCGGCGAAGACGATCCTGTTCTTCATCGCGGCGATCTGCGCGGTGCTGTTCTTCGCCACCCTCTGGCGGCGGACGTGGCAGCTGCCGGTGATCGGCTTCGGCCTGATGGTGCTCTCGGCGGTCCTCATCGGCGGGCTCTATCCGGCGATCGTGCAGAAGTTCCAGGTCCAGCCGAACGAGCAGGCCAAGGAAGCGCCGTACATCAAGCAGAACATCAAGGCGACCCGGGATGCGTACGACATCCAGGACTCCGAGGTCACGCCGTACAAGGGCGACTACCAGCCCACCGGCAAGGCGGACAGCGAGCGGCTGCGCGATGACGCCGACACCACGGCCAGCATGCGGCTGCTCGACCCGAACGTGGTCTCGCCGGCCTTCCAGCAACAGCAGCAGGTGCGCGGGTACTACCAGTTCCCCTCCACCCTCGACGTCGACCGCTACAAGGACAAGGGCGGCGCCGAGCAGGACACCGTCATCGGTCTGCGTGAGCTGAACATCGCCGGTATCCCCGAGCGCAACTGGATCAACGACCACTTCAAGTACACCCACGGCTACGGCGCGGTCGCCGCCAAGGGGACCGAGGCCTCCGAAGGCGGTGGTCCGAAGTACACCGAGTCGGATCTGCCGTCCAAGGGGCAGCTCCCCCCGTACCAGCAGCGGGTGTACTACGGCGAGAAGACCTCGCAGTACTCCATCGTCGGCGGTCCGCAGAAGGAACTGGACTACTCCGACGACAGCGGCGAGAAGAGCTACAGCTACAAGGGCAACAGCGGCGTCAACCTCTCCAACCCGGTCAACCGTGCCGCTTACGCGGTGGCGTTCGGGGAGCCGCAGATCCTCTACTCCGGCGCGATCGGCGAGGGCTCGCGGATCCTGTACAACCGCACGCCCAAGGAGCGCGTCGAATCCGTCGCCCCCTGGCTGACCATCGACGGCGACGCCTACCCGGCGGTCATGGACGGCCGGATCAAGTGGATCGTGGACGCCTACACCACCAGCAACGGCTATCCGTACGCCTCGCGCACCACGCTCGGGGACAGCACGGCCGATTCGCTCACCGACGGACAGCGGGCGGTGGTGGCCCAGCAGAACCAGGTCAACTACATCCGTAACTCCGTCAAGGCGACGGTGGACGCCTACGACGGTTCGGTCAAGCTCTACCAGTGGGACGACAAGGACCCGGTCCTCAAGACCTGGATGAAGTCCTTCCCCGGCACGGTCGAGAAGAAGAGCGCCATCAGCCCGGCGCTCAAGGAGCACCTGCGCTACCCGCAGGACCTCTTCAAGGTGCAGCGTCAGCTGCTGACCACGTACCACGTCACCGATCCGGGGACCTTCTACACCGGCTCCGAGCGCTGGCAGATCCCGAACGACCCGACGACCAAGTCGGGCAACGCCGTACCGCCGTACTACCTGAGCATGAAGATGCCGGACCAGAAGAACCGCCAGTTCTCGCTGACGACGACCTTCACGCCCAACAAGCGCGACAACCTCGGTGCGTTCATGGCCGTCGACGCCAATGCGACCAGCGGCGACTACGGCAAGATCAGACTGCTGAAGCTGCCGTCGGAGACACCGGTGCCCGGCCCGCAGCTGGTGCAGTCGAAGTTCAACTCCGATCCGGTCATCGCCAATGAACTCAACATCCTCAAGAAGTTCGGCGACTCGGAGATCGAGTACGGCAATCTGCTGACCGTGCCCCTGGACGGCGGACTGCTCTACGTCGAACCGGTGTATCTGCGGGGCGCCAACACCAACTACCCGCTCCTGAAGAAGGTGCTGGTCAGCTACGGCGACAACAAGCCCGTCCTGGAGGACTCCCTCAAGGACGCGCTGGATGTGGTCTTCGGCAAGAAGGCGCCCAGTACGGGCACCGAGGAGCCGCCGGGCGGCGACACCGGTAAGCAGCCCCCGTCCGGCCAGACGGTGCAGCAGGCCCTGGGCGACGCCCAGAAGGCCTACGAAGAGGGCGAGAAGGCGCGTGCCTCGGGCGACTGGGCCGGTTACGGCGAGGCCCAGAAGAAGCTCAAGGCGGCGCTGGACCGCGCGGCGAAGGCGTCCGAGAAGGGCGGCAAGCCGGGCAGCTGAGCCGGCCGTATGCCCGGACCTTGTGGCCGCCGGTTTCGTACCGGCGGCCACAGGGCCGCGGTGGTGCTGGGGCATCCCGTTACCGTGATACCTTGAAGACACAACGACGCGGGGTGGAGCAGCTCGGTAGCTCGCTGGGCTCATAACCCAGAGGTCGCAGGTTCAAATCCTGTCCCCGCTACTGAAAAGACGAAGGCCCGGATCCTCAAGGATCCGGGCCTTCGGCATGTGTTCAGGTCGTTACCGGTCACAGCGGGTCGCGCGGCCGATGTGGGGAAGGTGTGTGCTTGAGTTTGACAAGTCGTCGTGTCGGGAAGTCGACAAACCGCCGAAGTGACCTCACTGGCTGCGGTATACCAGGTGTACGCGGGTTGCAGGTGATGCGACGATGGGTCTTATGGGGGACAAGGCAAGGTTGTTGGAGACGGACCGGTTTGTGCATGCGCCCGACGACGGGCGCGAATCCGAGCTGCACATGGACGCGATGGAGGCCGCGGAGGCTGCCGAAGCGTCCGATGCCGTGACCGAGTCCGGCCACCGCCGGGCCGCCGAGGCGGGCGACACCGCCGCCATGAGCGCGCTCGGCGCGATGCTGCTGCGCCGTGGTGACCTCGACGGCGCCGAGCCGCATCTGCGCTCCGCGGCCGCCGCCGGTGACCGCGCCGCGGCCAACAACCTCGGCGTCCTGCTGCACCAGCGGGGCTACGGGGACGAGGCGGCCGGCTGGTGGCGCATCGCGGCCGTCGCCGGCTCCGCCGCCGCCGCGCACGCCCTCGGGCGCCACTACCGCGAACGCGGTGACGAGCCGGCGGCCGAGTACTGGCTGCGCCAGTCCGCGGAGTCCGGCCACTGCCTGGGCGCGTACGCCCTCGCCGACCTCCTGGAGCACCGCGGCGACATCGGCGCCGAGCGCTGGTTCCGTACGGCCGCCGAGCGTGGCCACCGCGAGGCCGCCTACCGCCTCGCGCGGCTCATCGAGGACGGCCGCGACGCGGAACGGCGTGCGGTCCCCGCGTACGGCGAGCTGACCCAGCAGGAGGAGGCCGAGCAGTGGTACCGCCAGGCCGCGGCGCGGGGCCACCGCCGGGCGGCGCTGCAACTGGGCGCGCTGCTGGAGGAGCGCGGTGACGTCCAGGAGGCGGGCCGCTGGTACCTGTCCGCCGCCAAGGACGGCGAGGCGCGCGCGGCCTGTGCGCTGGGCTTCCTGCTGCGTGACGCGGGGGACGAGGAGAGCGCCGCGGAGTGGTGGCGGCGGGCGGCCCAGGACGGCGATGGCAACGCTGCCAATGCGCTCGGTGCGCTGCACGCCGACCGCGGTGAACTCCAGACCGCCGAGCGCTGGTACCGCGTCGCGCTGGACGCCGGGGATGTGAACGGCGCCTACAACATCGGGTTGCTCTGCGCCGAGCAGGGCCGGGAGGGGCGCGGTGAGCAGTGGTACCGCCGGGCCGCCTACGCCGGGCACCGTGAGGCCGCCAACGCGCTGGCCATCCTGCTGCTCCAGCGCGGTGACGCCTCGGGGGCCGAGCCGTGGTTCTCCAAGGCGGCCGAAGCGGGCAGCGTGGATGCCGCGTTCAACCTCGGCATCCTCTTCGCCGGGCGCGGTGCGGAGCGTACGGCGCACACCTGGTACGAGCGGGCGGCCGCGGCCGGGCACACGGAGGCGGCCCTCCAGGTCGCCATCGTGCAGCTGCGGGACGGTGAGCTGCAGGACGCGGAGCGGAATCTGCGCTGTGCGGCCGGCGGCGGCAGCGCCGAGGCGGCCTTCCGGCTCGCGGATCTGCTCGACCGCAGGGCGGCGGCCGCGGGCGAGGGGCTGGCCGACAGCGAGCGCACGGCGGACGACGAGAGCGTGCAGTGGTACGAGCGAGCCGCGCGGCAGGGCCACCGTCGCGCCCAGGTCCGGGTTGGCATGTTCGCGGCGGCTCGCGGGGATGCCGTCGAGGCCGCCGACTGGTACCGCGCGGCGGCCGAGGCCGGCAGCCGTAACGGCGCCTTCAACCTCGGGCTGCTGCTGGCCCGCGAGGGCAGCCTTCCCGAGGCCGCCCTGTGGTGGCAGCGTGCCGCCGAGAGCGGCCATGGCCGGGCCGCGCTGCGGCTGGCGCTGCTCGCCGCCCGGCGCGGTGCGCTCGCGGAGGCGCAGAGCTGGTGTGCGCGCGCCGTCGAGCTGGGGCCGCCGGAGGTGGCGGAGCGTGCGGCGCGGTTGCGGACGGCGCTCCAGGAGGAGCTCAGCGCCTAGCGGGTGCTACGGGCGCACGCAGCCGAGGGCCCGGTCCACGGGGCCGGGTCCTGGGCCGTGCGGAAGGGATTTGCGCTGGTCGTCGGCCTGGGGTTAGAGTTACGGCAACAACGACGCGGGGTGGAGCAGCTCGGTAGCTCGCTGGGCTCATAACCCAGAGGTCGCAGGTTCAAATCCTGTCCCCGCTACTGAAAAGACGAAGGCCCGGATTCCTTGAGAATCCGGGCCTTCGTCATGTCCGCCGTTCTACCGCCGCAGCCGGTGGCCGACCGCCTCCGCGTACAGGCTGCGGTCGACCAGCCTGTGCTCCGGCAGCGGTGCGCCCCGGGTGACGCCGGCGTCCCGGTAGGCCTTCTGGAGCCGGTCCGTGGTGCCCTTTCTGATCTCCCAGTCCATCCGGAGCGACGGCACCGAGGTGAGGATCGTCCGGTCGATGTCCAGGAGGTGCGCGAGCCCGGTGACGAATGACCGGTCGGCCTTGTAGTCGCCGGCGAAGTACGTGTTGACCGTGCGGATGTAGGCCCGCAGGAAGGCGACCCCGGCGTCCGCGTCCCGCTGGAGCAGGTTCGGCCCGTACAGGGCGCCGCCGAGCGGTTCGCCCTGGGGCTGGCCGCCTAGGAAGGCGTAATTCCGGTCGCCGTCGACCCGGCGCCAGACCGGGTCGAGCAGCCAGGCGGAGTCCACGCCGCCGCCGGTCAGGGCGGTCAGTACGTCGGCGGAGCCGAGCTGCTGGAAGGCGACGGAGTGCAGGTCGGCGCCGTGCCGGGCGAAGGACGCGGCCATCGGGTACATGATCACGGAGCCCTTCCCGATCATGGTGCCCATCCTCGATCCCTTGAGGGAGACCGACGAGGCGCTCTCCCCGCTCTTCAGGCGCACCCACAGGCCGCTCTTGGACCGCGGGGCGGGGGAGAAGTTGCCGGCCACCCAGCGGATGTCGAAACCGCCGTTGATGCCGTTGACGACGGCGGCTTCGGGGGCCGCCCACAGGGCGTCCAGATCGCCCTTGGCCAGCAGCGGCAGTGCCTCCGGGGTGGGCAGGACCTTCAGCCGGACGTCGAGGCCCTCCTTCCGGAACTCACCCCTGGCGAGGGCCAGTCGCAGGGGGGCCACGTACTCGGCGTTGAGGGTGCCGGTGGCGACCGTGAGCGTGCGGCGTCCGGCGAGGGGGCGCGGGGCCGGGGCGCCCTTGTCGCAGCGTGCCGGGGTGCGGCCAGGGGCGAGGCCGGCGGGGTCGGTCCAGGAGGGCTTGCCGCAGCCCTGTACGGGCTTGATGGGGCGGGGCCCGGCAACGGGGGCACCGTCGTCCTTGTGGGCGGCGCAGCCCGCGCCGAGGGCGAGGGCGGTGAGGAGCACGGCGACGGCGGTGGTGCGGGTGCGCATGGGACCTCCGTGCGGGGCGGCGTCGGGGCGGACGGGGCGGTGCCGTGGGTCAGCTCTGGGACCGGCCGCGGTCGCGGGGTGCCCAGGGGGTGAGGAAGCGCCCGGCCAGCCGCACCAGTTCGGAGAAGAGCACACCGAGGACGGCCACACAGACGATGCCGACGCACATCACGTCGTTCTGGAACAGGGCACGCGAGTCGAAGATCAGATGGCCGAGGCCGTCGGTGGCCGCGATCTGTTCCGAGGCGACGATGACCAGGACGGCCACGCCCGCGGCGATCCGGGCGCCCACCAGGATGGCGGGCAGCGAGGCCGGCAGCAGGACGTGCCGGAACATCTGCCAGGCGCTCGCGCCGAACACCCGGCCGGCATCGCGGTGCCCGGACGGGATGGCCAGCACCGCCGCCATGGTGGAGATCCAGACGAAGAAGAAGACGGTGGCGGCGACGAGGGCGACCTGCGGTCTCTCGCCGAGCCCGAACATGTTCAGGAAGACCGGCAGCAGCGCGAGCTTGGGCACGACGTACAGGGCGTCCAGGAGGGGTTCCAGGGCGGCCCGTACGAGCGGCAGCGATCCCATCAGCAGGCCCAGGAGGTAGCCGGAGACGGTGCCGACGGCGTACCCGGCCAGCACGCGCCGGAGAGTGGCCCACACGTCCGGCCACAGGTCGCCGGCCAGGGCGCGCTGCCAGCCGTCGGCCAGGATCGTGGACGGCGCGGGGTAGATGCGGTCGTCGATCCAGGCCCGGTCGGCGGCCAGCTGCCACAGCAGGACGAGCAGCAGCGGGACGGCGACGGCGAGGGAGACCTCCAGGGTGCGCCGGCGGCGGTGGGCGCGCCGGGGATGCAGCTCCTGGGGGCCGGGGCGGCGGACGAGAAGACGGCCGGCCGGGGCGGGCCGGCCGTCCTCGTGGCCGGGGCCGGGCGGGTGGAGGGCGGTGCTCATGCGGGGACGGCCCCCTCGGCGGTCGGGTGTGCCGTGGCGGCCCCGTCGACCTCGTTGCGCAGCAGCTGCCACAACTCGGCCTTCAGGGCGGTGAATTCGGGGGTGTCCCGGACCGCGCCGGTGCGTGGACGGCCGAACGGCGGGCGGCGTTCGGCGATGATCCGGCCGGGCCGGGCGGACATCACCAGGACCCGGTCACCGAGCACCAGGGCCTCTTCGAGGCTGTGGGTGATGAAGAGGGTGGTGGTGCGGGTGGTCTGGGTGAGGTCGAGCAGCTCGTCCTGGAGGAGGGTGCGCAGCTGGGCGTCGAGGGCCGCGAACGGCTCGTCCATCAGCAGCATCTCCGGCTCCACGGCGAGCGCGCGGGCAATGGCGACGCGCTGGCGCATCCCGCCGGAGAGCGCGGCCGGATAGGCGCCGGCGAACTCGGTGAGCTCCATCCGGGCGAGCCAGGAGCGGGCCCGTGCGTCGGCCTCCTTACGGGGCACGCGCTGGATGTCGAGGCCGAAGCGGACATTGGCCAGCACGGTTTTCCAGTCATGGATGCCGTAGTCCTGGAAGATCATTGCGGCCGGCCGTTCGGCGCTCGCCCGGATCTCCAGCTCGCCCTCGCTGGGGCGCAGCAGCCCGGCGGCGATCCGCAGCAGGGTCGACTTGCCGCAGCCGGACGGGCCGACGAGACAGACGAATTCGCCCGGTGCGATCTCGGCGTCGACGGGGCCGAGGGCGGCCAGCGCCGTTCTGCCGCGGCCGAACGAGCGGGTCAGGGCGCGGGCGCGCAGGGCCGGTGGGCGGGGGGAGGACGGCTCGGCGGGTGGGCGGTGCGCTGCGGGGGAAGGGTGCGGCTCTCCCACGGGGTGCTCCTTGCGGAGTGCGGACAGGGTGCCGCCGTGGTGCGGGGCGCGGGGCCCGGTCGGGCCCGGTGGCCGGAAAGCGCGGCCCGCCGACGATATGACGGTGCGTCAGATTCGGGCAAGGGGCGTGCGGGCACGGGTGTGCGGTGGGGGAGATGAGGCGCCAGGTGGCAGGGGGATCGGTGGGCGGGCCGGGCACGCGAAGCAGCCCGCGGCCGGAGGGACGCGGGCTCGGGGAGGCGTACGGCGTGACGCGGGGCGGGGAGGCGTACGGCGTGACGCGGGGCGGGGAGGCGTACGGCGTGACGCGGGGCGGGGAGGGCCCGGACGGGGGCCCGGCTCCCCTTGGTGTCAGGGCGTGGCGTGGCAGTTGGGGCAGAGGCCCCGGTAGGTCACGGTGACCTCGGAGACCTGGAAGCCGTAGCGCTCCGGCTCGGGAAGCGCGGAGAGCGGGTCGCCCTGGACGTGGACGTCGCGGATCGTGCCGCACTGCGAGCAGATGAGGTGCTGGTGGTCGTGGTGGGCGTTGGGGTCGTAGCGCTTGGCCCGGCCGTCCGTGCTCACCTCGATCACCTCACCGAGCGAGACCAGTTCGCCGAGCGTGTTGTAGACCGTGGCGCGCGAGATCTCGGGAAGCCGGTCGGATGCCAGCGCGTGCACCTCGTCGGCGGTGTAGTGGACGTGGTCCCCGTCGAGGACCTCGGCGACGACGCGTCGCTGCGCGGTCAGCCGCCAGCCGCGTCCCCGGAGCCGTTCCAGCAGGTCACTCATGCCAATCACCTATCAGTCAGATACAGCCAGGGTAGCAGTGCAGGTCCATCACCGGATCGAGTACGAGTTTCGGCTTCTTCTTGACTTAGACATTGTCCAATGTAAGATCGGGTTCGGCGCAAGCCAAGGGCAGGTGGAGAAGACTTTTCAGGAGGCGCACGTGTCGGTAGAGAGCACCACCGGACCGCTGACCACGGAGTCCGGGGCTCCGGTCGGGGACAACCAGAACAGCGAGACGGCCGGCATCGGCGGGCCCGGCCTCATCCAGGACCAGCTCCTGATCGAGAAGCTCGCGCACTTCAACCGTGAGCGCATCCCGGAGCGGATCGTGCACGCCCGTGGCGCCGGTGCGTACGGCACCTTCACGGTGACCGCGGATGTGACCAAGTACACCCGCGCCGCGTTCCTCTCCGAGGTCGGCAAGCAGACCGAGACCTTCCTGCGCTTCTCGACCGTCGCGGGCAACCTCGGCTCCGCCGACGCGGTGCGTGACCCGCGCGGCTTCGCGCTGAAGTTCTACACCGAAGAGGGCAATTACGACCTCGTCGGCAACAACACCCCGGTGTTCTTCATCAAGGACGCCATCAAATTCCCCGACTTCATCCACACCCAGAAGCGCGACCCGTACACCGGCTCGCAGGAGGCGGACAACGTCTGGGACTTCTGGGGCCTCTCACCCGAGTCCACGCACCAGGTCACCTGGCTGTTCGGCGACCGCGGCATCCCCGCCTCCTACCGCCACATGAACGGCTACGGCTCGCACACCTTCCAGTGGAACAACGCCGCCGGTGAGGTCTTCTGGGTCAAGTACCACTTCAAGACCGACCAGGGCATCAAGAACCTCACGACCTCCGAGGCCGCCGAGACCTCCGGCCTCGACCCGGACAGCCACCAGCGCGATCTGCGCGAGTCCATCGAGCGGGGCGACTTCCCGAGCTGGACCGTCCAGGTGCAGATCATGCCCGCGGCCGACGCGGCCGGCTACCGCTTCAACCCGTTCGACCTGACCAAGGTCTGGCCGCACGAGGACTACCCGCCGATCGAGATCGGCAAGCTGGAGCTCAACCGCAACCCCGAGAACATCTTCGCCGAGGTCGAGCAGTCGATCTTCTCCCCGCACCACTTCGTGCCGGGCATCGGTCCGTCCCCCGACAAGATGCTCCAGGGCCGTCTCTTCGCGTACGGCGACGCGCACCGCTACCGCGTCGGCATCAACGCCGACCACCTCCCGGTGAACCGCCCGCACGCCACGGAGGCGCGCAGCCACGGCCGGGACGGCGCGCTGTACGACGGCCGGCACGCGGGCCGGAAGAACTACGAGCCCAACAGCTTCGGCGGCCCGGCCGAGACCGGCCGTGCCCTGTGGCAGCCGGTTGCCGTGAGCGGTCCCACCGGTGAGCAGGAGGCGCCCTCGCATGCCGAGGACGACGACTTCGTCCAGGCCGGCACCCTCTACCGCCTGATGTCGGACGACGAGAAGGAGCGCCTGATCGACAACCTGGCGGGCTTCATCTCCCAGGTCTCCCGCGACGACATCGCCCAGCGGGCGATCGAGAACTTCCGCAAGGCGGACGCTGACTACGGCAAGCGGCTGGAAGCCGCGGTCCAGGCCCTGCGCGGCTGACCCTTTTTGCGGCTGAGCCGCCGCCGCTCTCGCGGAGGTGGTTGCGCGCCGTGGGGGTTGCTCGATTGCCGCTTGCCGTAATAAACGAAGAGGCCGGACGCCAGTGGGCTCCGGCCTCTTCGTGCGTCCGGCCGCAGGGCCGTTCGCGGCTCAGGCGGGTACGGCGCGGGCCCGCTCCGTGGCGGCCGACCGGCAGCGGATGATGTCGCGTACGGATACCACCCCGACCGGTTCATGGCCGTCGAGCACGATCAGATGGCGGAAGCCGCCGCGCACCATGGCGTCCGCGGCATCGTCCAGGGTCCAGTCCGGAGCGGCGAAGACCACGTCCGAGGTGGTGTGGGTCTGGGCGGTCTCCCGGTCGGGGTTCTCGCCCGCGCCGAGGGAATTGAGGATGTCGCGCTCGGTGAGGATGCCGATGCCGCTGTTGTCGTTGTCGAGGACCACGGCCGCGCCGATGCGGCGGGCCGCCATCAGCTGCGCCGCCTGACGGAGGGTGTGAGCGGGCCCGATGGTGAGGACCACCGTGCTCATGGCGTCTTTGACGTGCATGGGCATGGAGTGGAGCCACCTCCTTGGTGAATGTGCTTGCGAAGGGATTCACAAGTTCACAAAGTGGGGGATTCTCATGTTCACATGCCTGTGCCGATGCAACAAGGGGCAAGTGCGGGACGGGTGTCCGAATGTCCCGCCCTGCCGCAGGTCAGCGGGCGGAGTCGCCGAGGTAACTCAGCAGATCCTCGTGCAGCAGACCGTTGGAGGCCGCGGCGTTGCCGCTGTGCGGGCCCGGCTTTCCGTCCAGGCCGGTGAACTGTCCGCCGGCCTCCTTCACGACCACCGCACAGGCCGCCATGTCCCACAGCGAGAGCTCCGGCTCCGCGCAGATGTCCACCGAACCCTCGGCGATCATCATGTACGGCCAGAAGTCGCCATAGGCCCGGGTGCGCCAGCAGTCCCGGCTCAGGTCGAGGAAGCTGGGCAGCTTGTCGCGCTCCTCCCAGCCGGTCAGCGAGGAGTAGGCGAACGAGGCGTCCTGGATGCGGCCGACCTTCGAGACCTGCAGCCGGGTCGCGGAGGTCAGACTGCGGCCGGTGAAGGCCCCCAGGCCGTCGGCGGCCCACCAGCGGCGGTGGAGCGCCGGTGCGGAGACGATGCCGACCACCGGGCGGTCACCGCCCTCGCCGCGCTCCATCAGCGCGATCAGCGTCGCCCAGACCGGCACCCCGCGGACGTAGTTCTTCGTGCCGTCGATCGGGTCGATGATCCAGCGACGCGGGCCCGCGCCCTCGCTGCCGAACTCCTCGCCGAGCACCGCATCGCGTGGCCGGGCCCGCTGGAGCTGGCCGCGGATGAGCTCCTCGGCGGCCTTGTCCGCCTCGCTCACCGGTGTCATGTCCGGTTTGGTCTCGACCTTGAGGTCGAGGGCCTTGAAGCGCTCCATGGTGGCGGCGTCCGCGGCGTCCGCGAGGACATGGCCGAGGCGAAGATCATCGTGATAGTCGGGCATGTGCGAACAGTATCGATTGGTATACGCAGGAGCCACACGACCATGCGCCGCCGGGCGTGTGACGGCCCCGGGCCCTGCCGGTGAGCGGGTGCTGCGACGACCCTTGACAGCATCTGGCGCCGCGTCAATTCTGTGCGCACACCGGCCACCTGGGCCGGCGGCCGGGGAGGCGACGGATGCCCGCAGCGCGTGAATCCCTGCTCGATGCCGCCTACACGGCGCTGATGAACCGGCCCTGGGCGGCCGTACGGATGGTCGATGTCGCGGCCGCCGCCGGGGTCTCCCGGCAGACCCTCTACAACGAGTTCGGCAGCAAGGAAGGGCTGGCCCGCGCCCTGGTCCGCCGGGAGACCGAGAACTACCTCGCCGGAGTCGCACGGGCGCTGGCCCGGGGAGCCTCGGCCGCCGGAACGCGGGGCGACGCCGCGGGCCGGGTGGTGGCCGCGGCCGCCTGGACGCTGCGCACCGCCCGCGCCAATCCCCTGGTCAGAGCCGCTTTGACCGGCTGCTGGGGCGACCGGCTGCCGACCCCTGCGCCGGCGCCCGACGACGCCGTGCCGCTACCGGCCGCCCGGCCCGGCGCCCCCGCGCAGCGTGCCGCGGCGTCCGTGGAGGGGCCGCTGCCGGGCCCCGCGGAGCTCGTCGGCAGGTTCTGCGACCACGCGGTCGCGGCGCTGGAGCCCGACTGGCCCGCTGAGGAGCTGCCGGCCCTGGGGAGCGCCTGCGAGACCGCGGCGCGGCTGACCCTGGCCTGCGTGGTGGCCCCGCCGACTCCCGGTACGGCGCCGGCGCCGGGCCGCATACCGGCACAGCGTGCGCGGCGGGAGCTGGAGACGGAGGCGGTGTCCCGGCTCGTACGGGGGGCCTTCGCCCGGATGCCGGTCGGTGTGCCGCCGGCCGACCGTGGATGACGGGGTGTCACGGCCGTGGGCCCTGGGGGTGGCGCGCTGTCCGCAGAAGTTGACGGGCCGCACGGGCACCGGGGCCTGCACCGGGCGCTGTGCGGACAAGCGGCCTCGGGATCAGTGCGCCGAGCCCGACAGCTGTAGCCCGACCACTCCGACGATGACCATGGTGATGGAGACGATCTTCAGGGTGGAGACCACATCGCCGAGGAAGACCATGCCGTAGATCGCCGTACCGGCCGCGCCGATGCCGGTCCACACCGCGTACGCCGGGCCGACGTCGAGCTTGCGCAGTGCCAGCGTCAGCAGACCGAAGCTGCCGAGGGCGAAGGCCGCGAAGGCGATGGTGGGAAAGAGGCGGGTGAAGCCGTGCGAAAGCTTGAGGCAGACCGCGAAGCCGGTCTCCAGGATCCCCGCCACCACGACGAGCAGCCACGCCATGTCCCATTGCCTCCGTCAGCTGGGGCCGGTCTTACGTGAGCATCGACGGGACGTCAAAATCACTCGTTCCGGCCCCGTCCTGGGCGATCGGGGCCTGGTTGACCACTACGCCGGGCTTGGTGTGATTATGCCTTCACCTCGGACGGGCGTCAGCAAACTTCGGAGGTCAGTCGCCCTCGCGTCGCTCGCGGGTGGCCAGGAGACGGCGCAGGGAGTAGAGACGGGCCGGATCGGCGTGCCCGTCGGCGACCCATGCGTCCAGCGCACAGTCCGGTTCGTCGTGGCTACAGGCACGCGGGCAGCCGGCGGTGCCGGGCTGCAGATCCGGGAAGGCGTTGATGACCCGGGACGGGTCGACATGGTGCAGCCCGAAGGACCGTACGCCCGGGGTGTCGATGACCCAGCCCGAGTCGTCGGGCAGCGGGAGCGCCAGCGCGGAGGTGGTGGTGTGCCGCCCGCGGCCGGTGACCGCGTTGACATGGCCGATGGCCCGACGGCGCTCCGGGACCAGGGAGTTGACCAGGGTGGTCTTGCCCACCCCGGAGTGTCCGACGAACGCCGTCATACGGCCCGTCAGCGCGGCCCTGACCCGGTCGGCGGCGCTGCCGTCGGAGAGTTCGTCGCGGTTGGTGACGAGGTAGGGGACACCGAGCGCACCGTAGGACTCCAACAAAGTGTCCGCGGAGGCCAGGTCGGACTTGGTGAGCACCAGCAGCGGGTCGAGGCCCGCGTCGTAGGCGGCCACCAGACAGCGGTCGATGAGCCGGGGGCGCGGCTCCGGGTCGGCGAGCGCGGTGACGATCGCGAGCTGATCGGCGTTGGCGACCACGACCCGCTCGAACGGGTCGTCATCGTCGGCCGTACGGCGCAGTGTCGAGGAACGCGGCTCGACCCGGACGATCCGGGCGAGGGTGTCCTTGGAGCCGGTCAGATCGCCGACGACGGCGACCCGGTCGCCGACCACCGCGCTCTTGCGGCCCAGTTCGCGCGCCTTCATCGCGGTGACCGTACGGCCCTCGATGAGGCAGGTCAGACGGCCGCGGTCGACGGTCAGAACCAGGCCCTCACCGGCGTCCTCGTGCTTGGGCCGGATGTTCGTCCGGGGGCGGTTGCCCTTGGGGTTGGGACGGACGCGGATGTCGTCCTCGTCGGGGTTCTTGCCGTAGCGGCGCATGGCGGCGGTACCCCTCAGACTCTCCGGGCGGGGACGGCCGCCGGGTCGAGCATGTCCGTCCACATCGCGGGGAAGTCGGGCAGGGTCTTGGCGGTGGTGGCGACGTTCTCCACCTCCACACCGTCGACCGCCAGGCCGATGACCGCAGCGGCGGTGGCCAGCCGGTGGTCCTCGTAGGTGTGGAAGATCCCGCCGTGCAGCGGGCGGGGCCGGATGTGCAGCCCGTCCGCGGTCTCGGTGACATCGCCGCCGAGTTCGTTGAGCTCCTTGGTGAGCGCGGCCAGCCGGTCGGTCTCGTGCAGCCGCAGGTGGGCCACGCCGCGCAGTGTGGAGGGGGAGTCGGCCAGGGCGGCGACCGCGGCGATGCCCGGTGTCAGCTCGCCGACCTCGCTCAGGTCGACGTCGATGCCGTGGATACGGCCGCTGCCGGTGAAGGTCAGCCCGCGTTCGGTCAGCTCGCAGGAACCGCCCATGGTGGTGAAGATCTCGCGCAGCGCGTCGCCGGGCTGGGTGGTGTGCTCGGGCCAGTCCGGGATGGTGACCCGGCCGCCGGTGACCAGCGCCGCGGCCAGGAACGGCTGGGCGTTGGACAGATCGGGCTCGACGACCAGATCGCGGCCGAGCAGGGCGCCCGGGGTGACCCGCCAGACGTTCGGCTCGCCGCCCGCCTCCGGGGTGTCCACCTGCGCGCCGACGCTGCGCAGCATGTCGACGGTCATCCGGATGTGCGGCATGGAGGGCAGCGCCGCGCCTACGTGCCGGACCTCGACGCCCTGGTTGAAGCGCGGCGCGGACAGCAGAAGGGCGCTGACGAACTGGGAGGACGAGGACGCGTCGATCTCGACCGGGCCGCCGTCCAGCGCGCCGCTGCCGAAGACCGTCATCGGCAGCGCGCCGCGGTTGTCGTCGTCGATCCGGGCCCCCAGGGCGCGCAGCGCGTCGATCACGCCGCCGAGCGGACGCTCGTAGGAGCGCGGGTCGCCGTCGAAGCGGATCGGGCCGTCGGCGAGCGCGGCGACCGGGGGGAGGAAGCGCATGACCGTGCCGGCGTTGCCGACGTCGATGGTGGCCGGGCCGTGCAGGCCTGCCGGGATGATCCGCCAGGCCTCGCCGCCGCCGGGCTGCCCGGCGGAGTCCGCGGAGCCGGCGGAACTGGAGGAGGCCGTCTCCTCGATGCCGACGCCCAGGGTGCGCAGCGCCTCGGCCATCAGGAGGGTGTCACGGGAGCGCAGCGGCCGGCGCAGCCAGCCGGGCTCGGAGGAGAGGGCGGCCAGGACCAGGCCGCGGTTGGTGACCGATTTGGAGCCGGGCACGGTGACGGTGGCATCGACGGCCCCGGCGGCGAGGGGGGCGGGCCATGGGGCGGGGTGTGCGGGGCTCTCGGTCATGCCCTTACTTTAATGGCTGGCCCAGGGTGCCGATCTTGATCAAAAGTGGCGCAACCCCTCCGGAACATGGCACGGGCAGTGCGCTCCCGTGCCGGGGGCGGGGATGCGGTGGGCGCCCCTGGGCGTGGCGGTACGGGAACCGGCCGCCGGCCCGGGGCGGTTGGCGTCACAGGCCGAGCAGCCAGCGCCCGCCGCCGATCAGGGAGCACAGCGTCACCACATGGAACAGGCCGAGCCAGAGGGCCGGCGGAACATGGGTCAGGCGCGCCAGCTGGTCCGGATCGGAGTCCACGGCTCCCCCGCGACGCCGCTTGCCCATCAGCTCGAACGGCGGCCGGACCCCGCCCAGCAGCAGGAACCACACCACGGCATAGGCGAACGCCGCCTGGACATCCGCCGTCGTCAGCCAGGAGACCAGCACGAACGCGGCGCCGGTCAGGACGACGGTGAGTACGCCGTAGGCGTTACGGATCATGACCAGCAGCGCCAGCAGCAGCGCGGTCGCGCCCCACAGCAGCGCCGTGATGTGCCCCGCGGCGAGCAGGGCGGCGCCCGCCAGGCCGAGCAGGGACGGTGCGATGTAGCCGGCCGCGGCGGTCAGGACCATGCCCAGACCGGTCGGCTTGCCACGCGAAACGGTCAGCCCCGAGGTGTCCGAGTGCAGCCGGATGCCGTCCAGGCGGCGGCCGGTGAGCAGGGCGATCAGTCCGTGCCCGCCCTCGTGGGCGATGGTGATGGCGTTGCGCGCCAGCCGCCAGGCGGTGTGCGGGACGACGGCGCCCAGCGCGAGCACCGCCGTGACGATCACCAGCCAGAGCGACGGGGCGGGCTGGGTCCCGAAGACCCGGCTCCATATGTCGGTGAGGTGGTCGGTGTCCATGTCTCCCCTTCGTGTGGCATGGCAGTGTGGCATGCATGTGCGGTAGGTATGCGGCGAGTCGACGGCCCGAGGAACTGGTGGGGATCTTCGGCGTTCAGCAGTGGGAGCCGACGGAGACCCTGGCGCCCAGTTGGAACGTTGCTCCGACGGCCCCGGTGCACGCGGTGCTCGAACGTCCCCTCAAGGGCGCGGCGGCGGACGGCTTCCCGCCGGGCAGGCCGGCGCGCCAGCTGCGGACGCTGAAGTGGGGCCTGGTCCCGTCGTGGTCGAAATCACCCGAGGCCGCGGCAAAGATGATCAATGCGCGGGCCGAGACGGTGCACGAGAAGCCGTCCTTCCGGCAGGCCTTCGCGACCCGCCGCTGCCTGCTCCCCGGTGACGGGTATTTCGAGTGGGTCACCGACGCAGCGGAGCGGCAGCTGGAGGAGCAGGGCAAGAAGAAGCGGCCCCGTAAGCAGCCGTACTTCGTCACGCCCGCCGACGGCACGGTCATGGCGATGGCCGGGCTGTACGAATTCTGGCGGGACCGGACGCTGCCGGGCGACCATCCGCTGGCCTGGTGGGTGACCTGCACGGTCGTCACCACGGAGGCCGAGACCACCCCGCTGGCCGGGGCGAGCGGCGGCCCGGGGCCGCAGTCCCTGGCCGACATCCACCCCCGGATGCCGCTGGTACTGACACCGGACCGCTGGGACGCCTGGCTCGACCCGGACCGCACCGACCCCGACGAGGTGCGTGAGCTGCTGACGCCGCCGCCGGCCGGCCTGATGCGCGCCCATCCCGTCCCGACCGGTGTCAGCAACGTCCGCAACAACGGGCCCGAGCTGGTCGCCGAGCTCGACGGCCCCGAGGTGGGCACGCTGTTCTGACCCGCGGCGGGCGCGCGGTGCCGCCGCCGGCCGGGCCCCGGGCGCCGTCTGGCGTGCTGCGGTGACCTTCCGGCCGCGGCAGGGGCAGGATGGGCGTATGAGCACAGGGGCGATGGAGACCGAGACGGTCGCGACACCGGCGGGCGACGCCCGGATCACCTGGCACCGCGACGCCACCCCGGCGCGGGCCGTGGTGGCCGTGAGCCATGGCGCCGGCGGGGGCATCGAGGCACGCGATCTGCGGGCCCTGGCGGCCGCGCTGCCGGCCCGTGGGTACACCGTGGCGCTGGTCGAGCAGCCGTGGCGGGTGGCGGGCAAGAAGCTGGCGCCCGCGCCGAAGACCCTGGACACCGGCTGGACCGCGCTGTGGCCGGCGCTGGAGAAGCCGGGGCTGCCGGTGGTCGCCGGCGGCCGCAGTGCCGGTGCCCGGGTGGCCTGCCGTACGGCGCGGGACCTGGGCGCCCATGCGGTACTCGCGCTCAGCTTTCCGCTGCATCCGCCGGGCCGGCCGGAGAAGTCCCGGGCCGACGAGCTGACCGGCGCCGGGGTGCCGACGCTGGTCGTCCAGGGCGGCCGGGATCCGTTCGGCCGGCCGGGGGAGTTCCCGCCGGGGACGGAGATCACCGAGGTGGCGCACGGTGACCACGGCTTCGCGGTGCCGAAGAAGGCGGGCGTGGGCGAGACGGAGTCGATGGCCGTGATCACGGACGCGGTGGCGGCCTGGCTGGACGGGATGTTCGGCTGACCCTCCCGTCCCCTTGCCGCAGCGGCAAGCGGGTTTGCCGGTCCGGGTGCGGGTCCGGCACTCGGATCTTGGCGGCGGACTCGGGAATGCCCCGGCGGACGTGGCTGTTGTGCCAGGCGTAGTACTCGAGTACGTCCGGTGAAGCACGAGGAATGGGAGTCCGCCGCATGGGAATCGCTTGCCCGGCCCGCCCGGCCGCCGACCTGCCGTGGTCGCAGATGCAGGTGACGCAGCCCGCCCTGGCTGGAGCGGCGGCGGCACCGGATCGTCGTCTATTCTCCGAATCGAGTGGGTCCGCATCCGGATCCATGACGGGGTTGGAGGAGGTGGGTCCGGTCACCGGTACCGACGCAGGGACCGACGGCACGGCTGAGGAGAAGGCTCAGGAGAGCGCCGCCGAGCGCAATGCGCGCTTCGAGCGGGACGCGCTGACGTTCCTGGACCAGATGTACTCCGCCGCGCTGCGCATGACGCGCAACCCGGCCGACGCGGAGGACCTGGTGCAGGAGACGTACGCCAAGGCGTATGCGTCCTTCCACCAGTTCCGGGAGGGCACCAACCTCAAGGCGTGGCTGTACCGCATCCTCACGAACACCTTCATCAACTCCTACCGCAAGAAGCAGCGCGAGCCCCAGCGCAGTGCCGCCGAGGAGATCGAGGACTGGCAGCTGGCGCGCGCCGAGTCGCACATGTCGACCGGGCTGCGCTCGGCCGAGTCCCAGGCGCTCGACCATCTCCCCGACTCGGACGTGAAGGCCGCGCTCCAGGAAATCCCCGAGGAGTTCCGTATCGCGGTCTACCTCGCGGATGTGGAGGGCTTTGCGTACAAGGAGATCGCAGACATCATGGGGACACCCATCGGCACGGTGATGTCCCGTCTGCATCGCGGCCGGCGCCAACTGCGCGGCATGCTGGAGGATTACGCCCGCGAGCGCGGGCTGGTTCCGGCGGGGGCGGCGGCCGCGGACCCGCAGTCCGCGCGTACGTCGGAGTCGCACGACCGGAAAGGCTCGGGATCATGAGCTGCGGAGAGCCGCATGAGAAGGACTGCTCAGAGGTCCTTGATCATCTCTATGAGTATCTCGACCGGGAGATGCCCGCGGGGGAGTGCGCAGATTTCCAGGTGCATCTCGACGAGTGCTCGCCGTGCCTGGAGAAGTACGGCCTGGAGCAGGCGGTCAAGAAGCTCGTCAAGCGCTGCTGCGGCCATGACGACGTGCCCAGCGATCTGCGCTCCAAGGTCATGGGCCGGATCGACCTCATCCGGGCCGGGGAGACCGTGCCCGAGGTGAGCGTGCTCGAACAGGCCAAGAAGGAACAGGCCCAGCGCGAGCAGGCGGCCGCATCCGAGGAGGGGACCGGTCCGGCCGAGGCGACCGGTTCCACCGATGCACGGACCGAAACCGCGCGGGCCGAATAAGGCGGCACATCACCCTAAGGGGTGAGGGGCGGGGCGATTCGTCCCGCCCGATCCGCTGATGCACCTTCCCCGGTGCCCCAGCCCCTCTATTCTCACCGGACCCCAGCGCACTGCGGAGGCAGGGCGACGGGGTCTCTCTGCTCCTCAAGGGCGTGGGGGAGAGCGGTGGGCATGGTGAGGAGGGCGCGATGCGGGGACTTCCGGCGGCCGCGCGAGGGTATATCGGCTGCGCCACACTGGCCGCGGCGCTGTGTGCCGCCCCGGCGTCACGGCTCGGAGCCGGCGCCCCCTGGAGCAGCACCCTGGCCCTGGCCACCCTGTACGCACTGTGCGAACAGCTGCACCGCTGCCCGCTGCTGGGCGGCCGGGTGCCCTACGGCCCGGGTTCCGCCGGAGCGTCCGGCGGCTCCGTCACCGGCTGGGCCAGCCCCGTCCTGCTCGCCGGGGTCTTTCTGCTGCCGCCGCCGCTGGCCGCGCTGGCCGCCGTCCCCGGCGCGCTGACCGGGCCGGCCGAGGCGCGCTCGGCCGCCGCCCGCCGGCTCTGGCACGCCGCCGAGCTGGCGCTGGCCTGCTGCGCGGCCGCCCAGGTCTTCCGGGCCATCGGCCACCATCCGCTGTCCGCACCGCAGTTCCCCGTTCTGCTGCTGCCGGCCGCGGCCGCCGCCGCGACCTTCTGCGCGGTGCTCGCGGTGCTCGACGGCGGTGTGCTGGTCGCCGCCGAGCGGCACCCGCTGCGCACCGCCTGGCGCGGGGCGCTGACCCGTTCGCTGGGGCCGCATCTGGTGCACGGCCTGGCCGGGCTGATGATGGCGGTCCTGTGGAGCAGCTCGTACGGGCCCGTGGCGGCGCTGCTGGTGCTGCTGCCGATGTGCCTCTCGTGCTGGGTCTTCGCCCAGTACCACCGTGAACGCACCGCCCATCAGGCCACCATCCGTGCCCTCGTGCAGGCCGTGGACATCAAGGACCGCTACACCCGCGGGCACAGCGAGCGGGTCGGGCGTGCGTCGGTGATGATCGCCCGGGAGCTGGGCATGGCGGAGGACCGGGTGGAGGTGCTGCGGTTCGCCGGCATCCTGCACGACGTCGGCAAACTCGGCGTCCCCACCCGGCTGTTGCGCAAGGACGGGCCGCTGACGCCCGAGGAGCGCCGGGTCATCGAGCTGCATCCCGAGTACGGACACGAGATCGTGCGCGGTATCGGCTTCCTGGAGGAGGCGCGGGCGGCGATCCTGCACCACCACGAGCGGCTGGACGGACGCGGCTACCCGTACGGGCTGAGGGGCCGTCACATCCCGGAATGCGCACGGGTGGTGGCCGTCGCCGATGCCTTCGACGCGATGACCTCGACCCGCTCCTACCGCCGGGCCAGGCCGGTGCCGGCGGCCGTGGAGGAGCTGCGCAAATGTGCCGGGGAGCAGTTCGACGCGCGGATGGTCCGGGCGCTGGCGGCGTCGCTCGACCGGTACGGGTGGCACCCGGACCTGGTGACGGCGGCGGACGCGGAGGCCGGCGCGGTGCGCGAGGGGCAGGGCGGCGTCGCACGGCAGGGCGCCGTCACGGTGCAGGGGGCCGGGGAGCCGGCCGCCGGCGGGCAGCACCCGGCGCCGCGGCCCGGGTTGCGGCCCGAAGGAGCCGGGCGGGACGGTGCGCGGTGAGCGGCGTCCCGGAGGAGCCCCGGCCGGCCCGGCCGCCCGGGAGCCGGACGGCGGACGGCCGCGCCACCCGTCCTCCGCGCGCCGGGGTGCCGGCCACCCGGGGCGGCGCCGTGATCGCCGCGGTCTACGCCCCGGCCGGTGCGCTGGCGTGCTGGTCGCTCGGGCAAACGCTCTGGGAGGGCCTGGCCGAGCCCGGGATCGCGCTGGCCTTCGGGGTGCTGATCGCGGTGGGCGAGCTGGTGGGCTGGGGCCCCGCACCGGCGGCCGGGGGCGGGCGCGCGCCGGGCGAACGGGAGGGCGCACCGCTCGGTGCGGCCGGCGCGCTCGCGTACGCCCTGCTCGGTGAGGCCGGCGGGCGGCCGACGACCCATGGCGTACCGCAGACCGTCGCCGTGGTCCTGGCGGCCGGTCTGGTCGGACTCGTCCCGCAGATCGCCCGCGGCCGGGGACCGGCGCTGGACCATCTCGCCCGCCGGATGCTGACCATCGGCTTCGCCGCCACCTGCTTCCAGCCGCTCTACAACACCGGAACGTTGGGCACCTGGGTGGCCTCCGGGCCGGTCTATCCGCTCTTCATGACCGGCCTGATGGCGCTGACCGCGCTGTGCGACGCGGTGCTGGCGGCGGTGCTCGCCCGCGCCCGTACCGGCTGGCCGTACGGGCCGCTGCTGCGCGACGAGTTGCGGGCGCTGCCCGGGATCGGCTCGGCGATCTGTGCCACCGGGGTGGTGATCTCGCTGGCCACAGCGGTCGCCGGGCTGTGGGCGCTGCCGGTCTTCTGTCTGCCCCTGCTGCTGACCCAGTTCGCCTACCGCCGCTTCGCGGCCGTCCGCACCACCTACCGCCAGACCATGGCCTCGCTGGCCCGCTCCACCGAGATCGCCGGCTACACCCCGCACGGCCACGCCCGCCGGGTGGCCGCGCTCAGCCGCGCCGTGGGGCGCGAACTCGGGCTGAACGAACCGGATCTGGACGTTCTCGAATACGCCGCCCTGATGCACGACATCGGCCAGCTCTCGCTCCTGGACCCGGTGCCGGACGGCGCCACCTCGCCGCTGCCGCCCGCCGAACAGCGCCGGATCGCCCTGCTGGGCGGCGCCGTGGTCCGGCAGACCGGGGTCCCCGCGGAGGTCGCGGCGATCGTCGAGCGGCAGGCCGACCCGTACCGGGACCAACCGGTCACGGCGCGTATCGTCCGCACGGTCAACGCCTACGACGATCTGTCCGGGGAGTCCGCGGGACCCGGCGGCTCGCTGCGCGCCCTGGAGCGGCTGCGGCTGGCCACTGCCCAGGACCACGAGCCCCGGGTCGTCGAGGCGCTGGCCAGGGTCCTGGCGTGCGGTGGCCGGGCGGTGTGAGACGCCCGACTGTCGCGCCGGTGTCCGGCGCCGCCGGAGGGGCTGCGTCCGGTCTTCCGGCCTGTGCGACGCCCTCCCGCATGCGGTGTGGCCGGAAACGGGCCGTGGTCGGTCATCGGCGGTCATCGGCGGCCTGCCGGGGCCGTCTTCCGCCCGCGCGCGGGCGGCCTCCCCGTCGTGGAGCCTTCACAGACTGCCCGAGGTCGTGGAACCCATGGGTAATGAGCGGCCTCCGAGATGGGCATGGTTGGATGCGAAGGAAGCCCCTTTCAGGGGGTTCAGGGGGTCGGCGAAGGGCAAGGAGCCGCAGGGGGACCAGCAAACCAGGCTGAGCCCGACGGCAATCTGTGGCAGGTTGTCGAGTGGGCCCCTCAGAAGGCCCCGGACGCCGCTCGGGACCCCTCCTCAGCGGCATCAAGAGCAACCAGCAGGCGGGAATCGTGAGGATCTTCGGCAAGGTACGGCACCGGCCCTCCGCCTCGTGGCGGCAGGCGACCGACCGCGCTTTCACGCTGATCGGCGACGGCCGTTACGAGGACGCGGGGGCGCTGCTGACCCGTGCCGCGGACATGGAGCCGTGGCTGTCGGAGTCCTGGTTCAACCTCGCCCTGCTGCACAAGTTCCGGCACGACTGGGAGCAGGCCAGGGCCGCCGGGCTGCGCGCGGTCGCGCTGCTGGACCGCGAGACCGGGGCGCCCGACTGGTGGAACGTCGGTATCGCCGCCACCGCCCTGCAGGACTGGCCGCTGGCCCGCCGTTCCTGGCAGGCCTACGGCCTCAAGGTCCCCGGCACGGGCTCGCCGTCCGGCGAACCGCTCGGTATGGCCCTGGGCAGCGCCGCCGTCCGGCTCTCCCCGGAGGGCGAGGCCGAGGTGGTCTGGGGGCGCCGGCTGGACCCGGCCCGTATCGAGGTGCTGTCGATCCCGCTGCCGTCCTCCGGGCGGCGCTGGGGCGAGGTGGTGCTGCACGACGGCGTCCCGCACGGCGAGCGGACCACCGCCGCGGGCGCCGACGGTGCCACGAGGGCCTATCCCGTCTTCGACGAGATCGAGCTGTGGGCGCCCTCCCCGGTCCCCACCTGGGTGGTGCTCCTGGAGGCCGCCACGGAAGCCGACCGGGACGCCCTGGAGCGGCTGGCGGCCGATGCGGGCTTCGCCGCCGAGGACTGGTCGTCCTCGGTCCGGCTGCTGTGCCGTACGTGCTCGGAGAGCCGGATGCCCAGTGACGAGGGCGACGGCGAGCATCTGGACCCGCACGATCACAGTGAGCCCGGTCACCCCGGGCCGCTGGGACACCGCACCGCCGGTTCGGGCTCGCTGTGGGTGCCGGAGCGCGAGTGCGGCATCGCGGCGCCCGCCGCCCTGGTGCGCGGCCTGCTGGACGGCTGGGTCGCGGACAGCCCGGACACCCGGGAATGGCGGGATCTGGAAGAGGTCTGCTGAGAGTCCGACCGCGCCCCCGTAGGCTGTAGGGCGACTACTCAGGGTTTTCAGGAAGGCGTACGGCGGAGATGGCCCAGCAGCCTGTGTTTGATCAAGACGGTGACCAGCGCGTGGACGAAGCATTCATCGACGACGTCACGGACGCCGAGGAGCGGGAGACCGCCCACCGTGAGCGCGGCACCTCGCGGCCGATCACGGTCGTCGGCAACCCCGTGCTCCACAAGGAGTGCAAGGACGTCACGGAGTTCGACGACCAGCTCGACCGGCTCATCGACGACATGTTCGCCAGCCAGCGGACCGCCGAGGGCGTGGGCCTGGCCGCGAACCAGATCGGTGTGGACCTGAAGGTCTTCGTCTACGACTGCCTGGACGACCAGGGCGTCCGGCACGTCGGCGCGATCTGCAACCCGGTGCTGGACGAGCTGCCGGCCGAGCGCCGGATCCTGGACGACTCCAACGAGGGCTGTCTGTCGGTGCCCGGCGCCTACGCCTCGCTGGCCCGCCCCGACTACGCCGTGGTCCGCGGCCAGGACGCCAAGGGCGAGCCGGTCGCGATCGAGGGCACGGGCTACTTCGCGCGCTGCCTCCAGCACGAGACCGATCACCTCTACGGCTACCTCTACATCGACCGGCTCAGCAAGCGGGACCGCAAGGACGCGCTGAAGCAGATGGCCGAGCTGGAGCCGCGCTACCCCGTCGTCGCCAACGACTGACGCGGGCGGAGCGGGGCGCCCGGCCCGGCGGCCGGACGGCCCCGCTCGCTCATGGCGCCTGCTGGTAGGCGCGCCAGATCTTCGGCGGGATGCTCGTCCCCAGCCCGGTGTCCTCACCGCCGACGCCCTGCATCGGCAGCAGCTCGGGCGCTCCCGGCTTGTTGCGGAACATGGTGACGGCGGTGGTCGGCTCGTTGTCGTCGACGGCACCGGGCACACGGCCGGGGCGGACACCGCCCCACTTCTCCGGTCCGGGACCGAAGTCCGGGCCGACGCCCGCCGGGCTGCCGATGAACCAGGCCGACTTCATCCGGTCACCCCGCTCCGTGCGGCCGGCCGCGACCGGCTGCTGGGCCGTCCCGCCGTCCTGCACCAGGCTCCGCCAGCCCACCCCTTCCAGGGCGCTGGACACCTGCTGGGCGACCCCGGCATCGAGGACCTGCTCGGGCTCGCGACGGTGGATGCCGGGTACCTTCTGGCCGTCGTGGGTCATCTCGGACACCGCGTACGGGTCGGTGTGCAGCCCGCCGTTGGCGAAGGTGGTGTAGGCGCTCGCCATCCGTATCGCGCTGGGGGCGGAGGTGCCCAGCGGGAAGGTCTGCTCCAGGCGGGCCATGCTCTCCTTGCGCAGCCCCGCGGCCACCGCGAGGTCCCGGATCCGCTCCAGCCCGATGCGCTGCCCGGCCTGCACGAACGGCGGGCTCTCGGCCTTCATCAGCGCGCTGCTCAGATCCGGCACGGCGGTCTTCTGATCCACCACCGGCTGCGCCGTGGCGTCCGCCGGTGCGCCGTCCGGCCGCTGGAGTGCGGCCGCCAGCACGAACGGTTTGAAGGCGGAGCCGGCCGGGACCGCGGTGGTGTCCGCGTTGTTGCTGAAGTGCCGGGTGGCGTCCGCGCCGCCGTAGAGCGCGACGATCGCCCCGTCCTTGGGGCGCACGGAGGCCGCGCCGACCTCCACATAATTGTCGGCCGCCCGCTGCTGCGGATCGATGTTCTCCCGGCGGACGTCCTTCACGGCCTTTTCCAGCCGGTGGGTGCGCTGTTTGTCGAAGGTGGTGTGAATGCGGTAGCCGCCGCGCGCGAGGTCCTTGTCGGTCAGTCCGGTGTCGGCCTTGATGAACTTGTTGGCGACATCGACGAGATAGCCGGTCTGGCCGGCCTGGCTGGTGGGCTTCGTCAGCCCCCGGGGCTCGGGGAAGGTGTCGTACTTCGCCCGCTCCTTCTCGCTCATCTTCCCGGTGGAGACCTGCCGGTCGAGTATCCACTTCCACCGTGCCACGGCCCGCGCGTGATTGGCCTCGCTCAGTCCGGGGTCGTACTGCTCCGAGCCCTTCAACAAGGCCGCCAGCATGGCGCCCTGGCTGGGATTCAGTTCCTTGGCGTCAATGCCGTAATACGCGTGGGCGGCGGCCTGGATGCCGTACGAACCACGGCCGAACCAGCTGGTGTTGAGGTAGCCGCGCAGAATCTCCTGCTTGGGCTTCTGGTTGCTCACCTTCAGCGAGATGATGAATTCCCGCATCTTGCGGGTGACCGTCTGGTCCTGCGAGAGATAGGTGTTCTTCACATACTGCTGGGTGATGGTGGAGCCGCCCTGGGTCTCCTCGCCGGAGACCATGTTGACCAGGGCACGGCCGATGCCCTGGAGGGAGACACCGGCGTCGGTGTAGAAGGTGGCGTTCTCCGCCGCGATCACGGAATTCTCGACGGAGTCGGGAACCTTGTCGAGGGTGACGTTCTGCCGGTTGACGGCGCCCACGCTCACCATCTGGCTGCCGTCCGCCCAGTAATAGACGGTGGCCTCCTTGCCCGCCAGCTCATTCTCGTTCGGGATGTCGACGTTCGCGTAGACCACGGCGAACAGCCCGGCCAGGCCGATGATGCCGAGCGAGAGGGTGCCGAGCCACTGGCGCCATGACGGCAGCCAGCGGCGCGGACCCTCCCGTCCCCGGCGTGGGTAGTCGATGAACCGGCGACGCTCCTTCGTGCCCTTCATGCACAGGTAGAGGTGACGGCCCTGGTTCCGGTTGCCGAGGTAACAGAACGCTCACAAACGGCGGACGGCGGGGGCGAAGGGGCGTCGCGGTACGTCTTCTAGAAGTCGTCGTCGAAGGAGACCGAACCCTCGACGGCGACCTGGTAGGCGGATGCCCGGCGCTCGAAGAAGTTGGTCAGCTCCTGGACGTTCTGGAGCTCCATGAAGGAGAACGGGTTCTCCGAGCCGTAGACCGGCGCGAAGCCGAGCCGCTGGAGCCGCTGGTCGGCGACGCACTGGAGGTATTCGCGCATCGAGTCGGTGTTCATGCCCGGCAGGCCGTCACCGCACAGGTCGCGGCCGAACTGGAGCTCTGCCTCGACGGCCTCCTTGAGCATGTCGGTGACCTGCTGCTCCAGCTTGTCGTCGAAGAGCTCGGGCTCCTCCTCGCGGACGGTGTCCACCACGGAGAACGCGAACTCCATGTGCATGGACTCGTCGCGGAAGACCCAGTTGGTGCCGGTGGCCAGGCCGTGCAGCAGGCCCCGCGAGCGGAACCAGTACACGTAGGCGAAGGCGCCGTAGAAGAACAGCCCCTCGATGCAGGCCGCGAAGCAGATCAGGTTCAGCAGGAAACGGCGCCGGTCGGCCTTGGACTCCAGCCGGTCGATCTTCTCGACCGAGTCCATCCACTTGAAGCAGAACTGGGCCTTCTCCCGGATGGACGGGATGTTCTCCACGGCCGCGAAGGCGGCGGCGCGGTCGTCCGGGTCGGGGAGGTAGGTGTCCAGCAGCGTCAAGTAGAACTGGACGTGCACGGCCTCCTCGAAGAGCTGACGGCTCAGGTACAGCCGCGCCTCGGGGGAGTTGATGTGCTTGTACAGCGTCAGCACGAGGTTGTTGGAGACGATCGAGTCACCGGTCGCGAAGAACGCGACCAGCCGGCCGATCATGTGCTGCTCGCCCGGCGAGAGCTTGGCGAGGTCGGCGACGTCGGAGTGGAGGTCGACCTCCTCCACGGTCCAGGTGTTCTTGATCGCGTCGCGGTAGCGGTCGTAGAACTCCGGGTACCGCATGGGGCGCAGGGTGAGTTCGAAGCCCGGGTCCAGGAGGTTCTTCGTGCCGGTGGTGGCGGTGTGGGCGGCGGCGTTCGTCTCGGGTGCGGTGGTCATTACTGGCAGGCCTCGCAGGACTCGGGGTTTTCCAGGGAGCAGGCGACCGCCTCGGGGTCGGTGGCCTGCTGCGGTACGGGCACGGGGGTGGCGGCGGCCCCGCCGCGCGCCGACTGCGCGATCCGGGTCGCCGGACGGGAACGCAGGTAGTACGTCGTCTTGATGCCGCGCTTCCAGGCGTAGGCGTACATCGAGCTGAGCTTGCCGATGGTCGGCGACGCCATGAAGAGGTTCAGCGACTGGCTCTGGTCGAGGTAGGGCGTACGGGCCGCGGCCATGTCGATCAGGGCGCGCTGCGGGATCTCCCAGGCGGTGCGGTACAGCGCCCGGATCTCCTCGGGGATCCACTCGACGTCCTGCACCGAGCCGTTGGCCTCGCGCAGCGCGTCACGGGTCCGCCCGTCCCACATCCCCAGGGCCTTGAGCTCCTCGATCAGATAGGCGTTGACCTGGAGGAACTCGCCGGACAGCGTCTCGCGCTTGAAGAGGTTGGAGACCTGCGGCTCGATGCACTCGTACACGCCCGCGATCGAGGCGATGGTCGCGGTCGGCGCGATCGCCAGCAGCAGGGAGTTGCGCATACCGGTCGCGGCGATACGGGTGCGCAGCGCCGCCCAGCGGTCGGCCCAGCGCGGCTCCGCGTTCGGGTAGTGGTCCGGGTGCAGCACACCGCGGGCGGTGCGGGTCGCGGACCACGCCTCGTGCGGGCCGTGCCGCTCGGCGAGGTCGGCGGACGCCTCGTACGCGGCGAGCATGATGCGCTCGGAGATCCGGGTCGACAGCTCCGTCGCCTCGGGCGAGTCGAAGGGCAGCCGCAGCCGGAAGAAGACGTCCTGAAGGCCCATCAGGCCCAGACCCACCGGGCGCCAGCGGGAGTTGGAGGCCCCGGCCTGCTCGGTCGGGTAGAAGTTGATGTCCACCACGCGGTCGAGGAAGGTGACGGCGGTGCGGACCGTGGCGTCCAGCCGCTCCCAGTCCATCTCACCGTTCTCGCCGAGGTGCGCCGCGAGGTTGACCGACCCGAGGTTGCAGACCGCGGTCTCCCCGTCGTTCGTCACCTCCAGGATCTCGGTGCACAGGTTGGACGAGTGCACGACCTGGCCGGGCTCGGCGGTCTGGTTGGCGGTGCGGTTGGCGGCGTCCTTGAACGTCATCCAGCCGTTGCCGGTCTGCGCCAGGGTGCGCATCATGCGGGAGTACAGCACCCGCGCCGGGATCTGCTTGAGCGCCCGGCCGTCGGCCTCCAGCTTGCGGTAGGCGGCGTCGAACTCGTCGCCCCACAGGTCCACCAGCTCCGGGGCGTCCGAGGGCGAGAACAGCGACCAGTCGGCGTCCGCCTCCACGCGGCGCATGAACTCGTCCGGGATCCAGTGCGCGATGTTCAGGTTGTGGGTGCGGCGGGCCTCCTCACCGGTGTTGTCGCGCAGCTCCAGGAACTCCTCGATGTCCGCGTGCCAGGTCTCCAGGTAGACACACGCGGCGCCCTTGCGCCGGCCGCCCTGGTTCACGGCCGCGACCGAGGCGTCCAGGGTGCGCAGGAACGGCACGATGCCGTTGGAGTGCCCGTTGGTGCCGCGGATCAGCGAACCGCGGGCGCGGATACGGGAGTACGAGAGGCCGATGCCGCCCGCGTGCTTGGAGAGCCGCGCGACCTGGTGATACCGGTCGTAGATCGAGTCCAGCTCGTCCAGCGGCGAGTCCAGCAGGTAGCAGGACGACATCTGCGGGTGGCGGGTACCGGAGTTGAACAGGGTGGGGGAGGAGGGCAGGTAGGACAGCGAGCTGGTGAGGCGGTAGAGCTCGGCGACGTCGTCCAGGGCGCGCTCGCTGTGGTCCTCGGCGAGGCCGCAGGCCACCCGCAGCAGGAAGTGCTGGGGGGTCTCGACGACCTGACGGGTGGTGGGGTGCCGCAGGAGGTAGCGCGAGTGCAGGGTGCGCAGCCCGAAATAGCCGAACCGGTCGTCGGCGCCGTCGGCCAGCGCCTTGTCGACCAGCGCGTCCAGACGGGCGGCATGGGTGCGCACGAACTCCGCGGTCTCGTCGGCGATCAGCCCCTCGCGGTGACCGACCTCGACGGAGGCGGAGAAGGCGACCGCCCCCTGTCCGGCCGCCTCCTCCGCGATGGCGAGCGTGAGCAGACGCGCGGCGAGCTTGGAGTACTGCGGCTCGTCACCGATCAGGCCGGCCGCGGCATCCGTGGCCAGCGACCGCAGTTCGGCCTCGTCGGAGCCCGCGTGCCGGCCGCGCAGGGCGGCGGCGGCCACCTTGCCGGGGTCGGTCGCGGTCAGATCCTCGGTCAGCTCGGTCAGGGTGCGCAGCAGGGCGACACCCGGACCGTCCTGGCCGGGCCCGCCGTCGGCGGTGCCGGCAGGCGTGGCTACCGCGGGGGGCACGACCTCGGCGTCTGACGCGGGCTCCGTTGGCGCGATGGTCACGTGCTGCTCTCCCTCACTCGGCGGGGGCCGGGAGGGGAGGGACGCGACGGGCGCACGCGGGCATGCGGCACCCCATGACGGTCAGGGGTGCGCGGGCACACCGCGCGGCGTCCACCGGCCCAACCCTCGGGGCCCGGACGTATCGACGTCCGCACCCATGGCGGTGCGGGCGTACCGTCGGCAGGTCTTCGGACTTCACGGGCGGCGTGCCGGGGCCGTGGTCCGGCCGGCCGAGCCCGCTCCAACACCGTTGCGGGACAGTTCCGGATTCCCACCGGATTCCCCTGCGGCGACAGCGAGGACGAGCATACATGTGGGGGTGGCCCTTCGCGTGCACCCCCATATCTAGTGTGTCGTGAGTGATCACGCAGTGCCTGTCAGTGGCCTCGGCTATGGTCGGTTTTACGTTCTCCGCCCTGCCGGGAGAAGAAGGAGCAACCTCCATCCCCGCTCGCCGACCGGCCGCACCTCATGGAGACCAAGCATTTCGAAGAGGTCGCCCGGGTGCTCGCCCGCCTGGAGAAGGGCGCGCGGCCGGAGTTCATCGACGGGAAGATGAGATTCACCTCCCCGACCCCGTCGGCATCCCCCTCGAAACCGAGCAGCTGAAGGACTGGGTGAACTGAACGGCCCACGCCAACGGGCTGCCGTGTCCCCGGAGGAACGCGGCAGCCCGTGAAGGTGCGTCAGCGGGTGGCTCAGTGCCCCGCCGGCGCCTCCGCCGCCGCCGGCGGCAGTTCGACGGAGACGCCCTTGTCGCCGGCGTCCGCCGTGTAGTCGGCGGGGCTGGTCTCGTCGGTTCCTTCGGGGGCCCCTACGGCCTTCAGGACGACGGTCAGGACCACCGTCACCACGACGTTCAGGACGAAGGCGGTCAGGCCGATGTAGCCGATTTCGCCGATACCGGGGATCTCCTTGCTGGAGCCGCCGAAGTGGGCCTGGGTCGGGCTGGCGACGCCGTACGCCGCGAGCGTGCCGTAGAGCATGCCGACCGCCCAGCCGCCCAGCAGCGCCCAGCGGTGGAACCAGCGGGTGAACAGGCCGCCGACCAGGGACGGCATGGTCTGAAGGATCCAGATGCCGCCCAGCAGCTGGAAGTTGATCGCGATCGTCTTGTCCATGGTGAGGACGAAGGCCAGCGCGCCGACCTTCACCAGCAGCGAGACGAGCTTGGCGACCTTGTGTTCCTGCTCGGGCGTGGCGCCCGGCTTGAGGAAGTCCTTGTAGACGTTGCGGGTGAAGAGGTTGGCCGCGGCGATCGACATGATGGCCGCGGGCACCAGCGCGCCGATGCCGATCGCGGCGAACGCCACACCGGAGAACCAGCTCGGGAACATGTCCTCGAACAGCTGCGGGATGGCCAGCTGCGGGTTGCCCTGGATGTCCGTACCTGCCTTGATCGCCATGAAGCCCAGCAGCGCCAGCAGGCCCAGCATGAGGGAGTACAGCGGCAGGATGGTGGTGTTGCGGCGGATCACGTTGCGGCTGCGCGAGGACAGCGTCGCGGTGATCGAGTGCGGGTACATGAAGAGCGCCAGCGCCGAGCCGAGCGCCAAGGTCGCGTACGCCCACTGGGCGTTCGGGCCGCTGACCAGCTCGCCGCGCGGCTTGCCGGGGACGGCGCCGGGCTGGGCGAGCGCCTTGCCGGCCGTGTCGAAGATCTCGCCGAAGCCGCCCAGCTTGATCGGGATGTAGATGATCGCCACGGCGATGACGAGATAGATCAGCCCGTCCTTGACGAACGCGATCAGCGCCGGGGCGCGCAGCCCCGAGGAGTAGGTGTACGCGGCCAGCACGGCGAACGCGATCAGCAGCGGCAGGTCCTTGACGAACCAGTTGGTGTGCTCGCCGCCGCCGATGCCCATCACGTCCAGGACGGCCTGGATGCCGACCAGTTGGAGGGCGATGTACGGCATGGTGGCGAGGATGCCGGTGAGCGCCACGGCCAGCGACAGTCCCTTGGAGCCGAAGCGGCCGCGGACGAAGTCGGAGGTGGTGACGTAGCCGTGCTTGTGCGAGACCGACCAGAGGCGGGGGAGGAAGGTGAAGATGAGCGGGTAGACCAGGATCGTGTACGGCACGGCGAAGAAGCCGGACGCGCCCGCCGCGTAGATCGCCGCCGGCACGGCCACGAAGGTGTACGCGGTGTAGAGGTCACCGCCCAGCAGGAACCACGTCACCCAGGTGCCGAAGCTGCGGCCGCCCAGCCCCCATTCGTCGAGGTTGGCGGACTGCTCGGCCTTGCGCCAGCGGGCGGCCAGGAAGCCCATGACCGTCACGGCCAGGAAGAAGAAGACGAAGACGGCGAGGGCCACGCCGTTGACGCCCTTGGTCGAGGCGGCGGCGAGCGCCTCGGAGGTGCTCGCCGCGGTCGTGGTGAGAGTCACTGGGCCGCACCTCCCTTGCGGGCGCGCAGCTCACGCTGCACCAGCTTGTACGCGATCATCGTGAGCACGGTCGAGATCGGCACCCACGCCATCTGGTACCAGTAGAAGAACGGGATCCCGATGAACCTCGGCTCGACCCGGGCGTACGAACTCACCCACAGCATCGCCACGAAGGGGACGATCAGGCAGATCCCGGTCACCACACGCGTGGGTGTGACCACCTGTCTGCGACCCGGTGATTCGGCTGACTGTGTCATGACCGCGGCTCCGTCCCCTGGCTGTCTCCTGTGTAATCGGCTGGAAATCTATGGCAGGGGCGTGGCGCGCGTCACTAGCTGTCCGCATATCGGTATGGAGAATCCACACGAGGGACACCTCCGCGGTACCGCCGACTGCCTGATTCATCCCGTTTGGGGTGAAAGTGGTGGAAATGTGCAGGGGGCGCGGACGGATGTGCCGGGCCCCGGGGCGGGCCCTGGGGCGGGCCCCGGGGCGGCGGGTCAGTTCGTGGGGCGGCGCAGTCTGGCGACGAACTTGTAGCGGTCGCCCCGGTAGACCGAGCGCACCCACTCCACCGGCTGCCCCTGGGCATCGAGCGAGTGCCGGGAGAGCATCAGCATCGGCAGGCCGACGTCCGTGCCCAGCAGACCGGCCTCGCGCGGGGTGGCCAGCGAGGTCTCGATGGTCTCCTCGGCCTCCGCCAGCCGGACGTCGTACACCTCGGCCAGGGCGGTGTAGAGCGAGGTGTACTTGACGAGGTTCCGGCGGAGCGCGGGGAAGCGTTTGGCCGACAGATGGGTGATCTCGATGGCCATCGGCTCGCCGCTGGCCAGCCGCAGCCGCTCGATGCGCAGCACCCGGCCGCCGGTGGAGATGTCCAGCAGGCCGGCGAGCCGGTCGTCGGCGGTGACATAGCCGATGTCCAGCAGTTGGGAGGCCGGCTCCAGGCCCTGGGCCCGCATGTCCTCCGTATAGGACGTCAGTTGCAGCGCCTGGGACACCTTGGGCTTGGCGACGAAGGTGCCCTTGCCCTGGATGCGCTCCAGCCGGCCCTCGACGACCAGCTCCTGGAGGGCCTGACGCACCGTCGTGCGCGAGGTGTCGAACTCCGCGGCGAGGGTGCGCTCGGGCGGGACCGGGGTGCCGGGCGGCAAGGTTTCGGTGATCTCCAGCAAGTGCCGCTTGAGGCGGTAGTACTTGGGCACCCGCGCGGTCCGCGTGCCACCGCCGCTCTCGGCACCGTTGCCCCCGTCCGTCTCCATGACCCGCCTCTCCGACTCCTGTCGCGCTGCCGTCACCGGCTCCTCCGTATGTAGCGGCTCACATCGTGGCACGGGTGGGTTTCCCGCGCTTCCTTGCAGGTCCCGGCTTGCCAGGTGTCGGTCCGGTAACGGACCTGACAGCGACTCTTATACACCCTTGACACCCCAAAAGGTCTAGGCCAAGCTGCGGGCACTGGTCTAAACCATTAAAGACCACACCCGGCCTTTGGGGGAGAGCGCAATGAAGCGTGGGCTCATAGCAGCGACGGCGGTCGCGGGAATGCTGGTGAGTGTCGCTGCCTGTGGGTCCAGCGACGGCAACAAGGCGGGCGCGAATGGCTTCAAGGGCCAGAAGCTGACCGTTTGGGTGATGAGTGGTTCGAATCCGGCGCAGTGGACCAAACAGGTCTCCGAGCAGTTCAAGAAGAAGACCGGCGCCACCGTCGAGTTCAAGGTCCAGCAGTGGAACGGCATTCAGCAGAAGCTGAGCACCGCCCTTTCCGAGGACGCCCCGCCGGACGTCGTCGAAATCGGCAACACCCAGACCGCCGCCTACGCCACGGCGGGAGCACTTGCCGAACTCGGTGATCTGAAGAAGGAGATCGGCTCCGACTGGAACGACGCCTTCAACAAGGCCTCGCTCGTGGACGGAAAGCAGTACGCACTGCCGTGGTTCGCCGGAAACCGCGTGGTGATGTACAACAAGAAGATCTGGGCCGAGGCCGGCCTCAAGGGCACCCCCAAGACGCGCAATGAGCTCTTCAAGGCCTTTGACACCATCAAGAAGAAGACCGACGCCGAGCCGCTGTATCTCCCCGGCCAGAACTGGTACTTCCTCGACGGCCTGACCATCGGCACCGGCGCCGACCTGGTGAAGAAGCAGGGCGGCAAGTGGGTCTCCAACCTCGGCGACCCCAAGGTCTCCAAGGCCATGGACATCTACAAGCAGTACCAGGCCTTCAGCACCGCTCCCAAGAACAAGGACGAGGCCACCCCGCAGCAGGGTGAGGTCTTCGCCAAGGGCCGGACCGGCGCCCTCATCGCCATGGGCTACGAGGCCGCCACCGCCGTCAAGGCCAACCCGGAAATCAAGAAGGACATCGGCTTCTTCACCATCCCCGGCGAGACCGCGGCCAAGCCCGAGGGCGTTTTCCTCGGCGGCTCGAACTTCGCCGTCGCCGGTATGGGCAAGAACCAGGAACTCGCCAAGGAATTCCTGAAGGTCGCCCTGTCGAAGCAGAACGACGGACAGATGGTCAAGGAGTCCGGCTGGACCCCGAAGTCCGCCGGTCTGGCCGGTGCCGCCCAGCAGAATCCGGCCGCCGCGGCCGCCGCGCCCGCCGCGGAGAAGTCCGGCGGCACCACTCCGCTGATTCCCCAGTGGGCCGCGGTGGAGAACCTGCCGAACCCCATCAAGAGCTATATGACGGCCGTCCTCGGCGGTAAGTCCCCGGCCGATGCCGCCAAGGACGTCGAATCCGAGATCAACGCACGGCTCGCCAAGCAGTAACCGGCAGCTGCCTGCGGGGCCGGCCGTTTCCCGGCCCCGCAGGCGTGTGGCGTTCCCGCAGGAGCACCGAGGATTCACGGCAGCAAGGGGGAGCAGGGCCCATGGCAGTGCAGCTCGACGACGCGGTGGACAAGACCGCGCCGCAGACCGGTAAGGGAGGCGCACCGCCCACCCGGCGCGGAGGCGGCCGGCGGGCCGGGCGGGGTCCGCGTCCTCCCGCCCGCCACAGTCCTCATCCGTCCGCCCGCCGTGCCCCGTACCTCCTGCTGCTGCCGGCCCTGCTCGCGACCGCGGTCTTCCTGGGCTGGCCCATGGTCCGCAACCTCCTGCTCTCCTTCCAGAACCTCGATATGAAGGAGCTGATCCAGCACCTCACCGACTGGCGCGGGGTAGGCAACTACCAGGAGATCCTGGGCAGCGAGCAGTTCTGGCGGGTCACCCTCCGCACCCTCGTCTTCACCGCGGTCAATGTCGTCCTGATCATGGTCCTCGGCGTGCTGATCGGACTGCTGCTGGCCCGGCTCGGCAAGAAGATGCGCCTCACGCTCTCCCTGGCGCTGGTGCTGGCCTGGGCCATGCCGGTGATCGCCGCCACCACCGTCTTCCAGTGGCTCTTCGACTCCCGCTACGGCGTCGTCAACTGGCTGCTGGACAAGGCCGGCTGGCACGCCATGGCCCACTACGACTGGGTCGGCACCCAGCTGTCCACCTTCTTCGTCATCACCGTCCTGATCGTGTGGCAGTCGCTGCCCTTCGTGGCCCTGAACCTCTACGCCGCCACCACGACCATCCCCAGGGAGCTCTACGAAGCGGCCCGGATGGACGGCGCCGGCACCTGGAAGGTCTTCACCTCTGTCACCTTCCCGTTCCTCAAGCCCTTCTTCCTGGCCACGACGTTCCTGGAGATCATCTGGGTCTTCAAGGCGTTCCCGCAGATCTTTGCGATCAACGAGGGCGGCCCCGACCGGCTCACCGAGACGCTGCCGATCTATGCCTTCACCGAGGGCGTCGGCAACCTCCACTTCGGCATGGGGGCCGCGATCTCGCTGCTGACGATCGTGGTGCTGCTGGCGATCACCGCGTACTACCTGCGTCTGACCCTCAAGCAGGAGGAGGAGCTGTGAAGCGCTCGCTCGCCGGCCGCATCTGGCCCAACGCCACGGCGATCGTGCTCGCCCTCGGCTTCGCCTTCCCCGTCTACTGGATGTTCAGCACGGCCTTCAAGCCGACCCGGGACATCATCACCGAAGACCCCGTGTGGTTCCCCTTCCACGGCACCGTCGAGCACTTCGCGACGGCCGTGAACGCACCGCACTTCTGGACCCTGGCCGGGAACTCGGTCCTGGTGACCGTGCTCGCCGTCGGCCTGTCGCTGGTCATCGCGCTCTGCGGGGCATTCGCCCTGACCCGGATGCGCTTCAAGGGCCGCAAGGGCATCCTGCTGACCTTCATGATCGCCCAGATGGCCCCCTGGGAGGTCATGGTGATCTCGATCTACCTGATCGTCCGGGACGCGGACCTGCTCAACAGTCTGCTGCCGCTCACCTGCTTCTACATGCTGATGGTGCTGCCCTTCACCCTTCTGACGCTTCGTGGCTATGTCGCCGCGGTGCCCAAGGAGCTGGAGGAGTCCGCGATGGTCGACGGCTGCTCGCGCCGGCAGGCGTTCCTCAAAGTGGTCTTCCCACTGCTGGCCCCCGGACTGATGGCCACGTCGCTCTTCGGTTTCATCACCGCCTGGAACGAATTCCCGCTCGTACTGGTCCTCAACAAGGAACCGGCCATGGGCACCCTGCCGTTGTGGCTCTCCCAGTTCCAGAGCCAGTTCGGGGACGACTGGGGTGCCACCATGGCTGCCGCTTCGATCTTCGCCGTCCCGATCCTGGTCCTCTTCCTGTTCCTGCAACGCAAGGCGGTCGGCGGTCTCACCTCCGGCGCAGTGAAGGGATAACGCAGCCCATGACGCCTCTCGTACGCTCCGTACGCTCCGCCGACACCCTCACCCACGACGCGCTGGCCGTCCTCCAGCCCGGCTTCACCGGCACCACCGCCCCCGACTGGCTGCTGCGCCGGCTCGGCGAGGGGCTGGCCTCGGTCGGCCTCTTCGGACGCAATGTCGCCGACCCCGCCCAACTCTCCTCGCTGACCGCGCAGCTGCGTGCCGAACGGGAGGACATCCTCGTCGCCGTCGACGAGGAAGGCGGCGACGTCACCCGGCTCGAAGTCCGGGGCGGCTCCTCCTTCCCCGGCAACCATGCGCTCGGCGCCGTCGACGACACCGCGCTGACCCGCGAGGTCGCCCGGGAACTCGGCCGCCGGCTGGCCGACTGCGGCATCAACCTCAACTGGGCGCCCTCCGCCGACGTCAACTCCAACCCCGCCAATCCGGTCATCGGCGTCCGCTCCTTCGGCGCCGATCCGCAGCTGGTCGCCCGGCACACCGCCGCCTACGTCGACGGCCTCCAGGCCGCCGGCGTCGCCGCCTGTACCAAGCACTTCCCCGGCCACGGTGACACCGCCGTCGACTCCCACCATGATCTGCCGCACATCGCCGCCGATCTGGCCACCCTCCAGGAACGGGAACTGGTGCCGTTCCGCGCCGCCGTCGCCGCCGGCACCCGGGCCGTGATGAGCGCACACATCCTGCTGCCCGCCCTGGACGGCGACCGCCCCGCCACGCTCAGCCCGGCCGCGCTGCACGGGCTGCTGCGCGCCCCCGCCGCCGAGGGCGGCCTCGGCTTCGACGGGCTGATCGTCACCGACGGGATGGAGATGCAGGCCATCTCCGCCACCTACGGCATCGAACGCGGCAGCGTGCTGGCCCTCGCGGCCGGTGCCGACGCCATTTGCGTGGGGGGCGGACTGGCGGACGAGGACACCGTGCTGCGGTTGCGTGACGCGTTGGTGCGGGCGGTGCACGACGGCGAGCTGCCGGAGGGCCGGCTCGCCGACGCCGCGGCACGGGTGCACGCCCTGGCGCGCTGGACCCGGAGCGCGAGCGCGGGGGAGGGGGCCGCGCCCGCGCCCGGTATCGGCCTCACCGCGGCCCGGCGTGCCCTGCGCCTCACCGCCGACGGCCCGTACGAGCCACTGACCGCGCCCGCATACGTCGCCGCCTTCACCCCCCTTGCCAACATCGCCGTCGGGGACGACACCCCCTGGGGCGTCGCCGCCGAACTGGCCCGCCTTCTCCCGGGCACCGAGACCGCCACCTGCACCGCCGAGTCCGCCGCTGCGGCCGGCCCCGCCGCGCTGATCGACGACCTGCTCACGGCGGCCGGTGGCCGCCGCGTCGTCGCCGTGGTCCGCGATGTCCACCGCCACCCCTGGATGGCCGACGCGCTGGGCACACTCCTCGCCGCCCGCCCCGGCACCGCGGTCGTCGAGATGGGCGTCCCCCAGTCCCCGCCCCGGGGCGCACCCCATATCGCCACCCATGGCGCCGCCCGCGTCTGCGGCCGGGCCGCCGCCGAAGCCCTCATGGGCCTCAACCCCGCGAACGGAGCCGAACACCTCCGCGCTCCGTAGACGCCGACGCGGAAGGCCCCCGCCCCGGCAGGGACACCTGGCGCGCGCACCTGCCACGCCCCCTACGGAACCCGCCGCTCGCCCCTGCGGCGCTTCTGCTCGTCCTTGTGGAACCTGCCGCTCGTCCCTGCGGCGCTTCCGCTCGTCCTTGTGGAACCTGCCGCTCGCTCAGCGCTCACGACCGGTTTCCGCAGACCACGCGGCCGGGGCGTCCCACCGGACCACCCCGGCCGTGGCCCGCCGGACCACCCCGGCCGCGTCCGGGCTGCACCCCGGCTGTGTCCCTGCTGCACCCCGGACGTGTGCCGGCCGCGTCCCGGCGGGAGGGCTCGCCTCAGGACGGGCCGAAGGGCACGCCGTAGACCTAGATGCCCTGCCAGTCCGGCTTCGCGGCGTAGGTGGCGCGGAAGTAGTCGGCGAGCTTGAGCTTGGCAGCCGCGGCCTCGTCCACGACGACCGTGGCATGCGGATGGAGTTGCAGTGCCGACGCCGGGACCAGCGCGGCGACCGGGCCCTCGACGGCGTGGGCCACGGCATCGGCCTTGCCCTCGCCGGTGGCGAGCAGCACCAGGTGGCGGGCCTCCAGGATGGTGCCGATGCCCTGGGTGATGACGTGGTGCGGCACCTCGTCGAGGCTGTCGAAGAACCGGGCGTTGTCCTCCCGGGTCTGCCGGGTCAGCGTCTTGATACGGGTACGCGAAGCGAGCGACGAGCAGGGTTCGTTGAATCCGATGTGGCCGTCCGTGCCGATGCCGAGCAGCTGGAGGTCCACCCCGCCTGCCTCGCTCAGCGCATGGTCGTACGCCTCGCAGGCGGCCTGGACGTCCTCGGCCGAACCGTCGGGCCCCATGAACGCGTCCTCGCCGAGGCCGAGCGGCTCGACCACCTCGCGCAGCACCACCGAACGGTAGGACTCGGGGTGCCCGGCGGGCAGGCCGACGTATTCGTCGAGCTGGCAGATGCGTGCCCGGGAGGCGTCCACCGCGCCGGCCCGCACCTTCGCCGCCAGTGCCTCGTAGATGGGCAACGGGGTAGAGCCGGTGGCCACACCGAGCAGCGCGTCGGGCTTACGGCGCAGCAGGGCGGCGATGGCCCCCGCGATCAGCTCGCCGCCTGCCGTGGCGTCCGGAACGATGACAACTTCCACGCTTGGCCTGCCGTTCTGGAGAATGGTCCATGTGGTATAGACCAATCTAGCAGAGGGCAGGCCCCGGATCCCGTTGGCGCATCCGAACGGCCGGGCACGTTTTCCCGTCGGTCCGGTGACCGTCCGGCCACCTCGCCGTGCGGCCGGACGGCGACCGTCAGAGCAGCGCGCCGCCCGTCGCGTCGATCCACTGGCCCGTCACCCAGCGGCTGTCGTCCGAGGCCAGAAAGGCCACGACATCACCGATCTCGGTGGGGCCGGCGATCCGGCCCAGCGGGGATATCCCCTTGACCCGCTCCTGTGCCTCGGTATTGGCCTCGCCGCGCAGCCAGGCGGCGTTCATATCGGTGTTCACCGCCCCCGGCGCCACCGCGTTGACCGTGATCCCGCGCGGGCCCAGGACCTTGGCGAGGGTCGCGGTGAACACATTGACCGCCCCCTTGGACATGGCGTAGGCGATCAGCTCGGGCTTGGCCGCGCCATGCGTCTGCCCCGTCGAGGTGTTGATGATCCGCCCGCCGTCCCGCAGACGGGTCAGCCCCTCCTGGACGATGAAGAACGGCGCCTTGGTGTTGACCGCGAAGAGGTGGTCGAAATCCTCGGCCGTCACCTCGCCGATGCCCTTGAGCGTTCCGTCGACCGCCTTGTTGATCCCGGCGTTGTTGACCAGGATGTCCACGCCCTCGGCCTGTGCGTCGAACGCGGTCCACAGCGCCTCGGCATCTCCTGCCGCCCCCAGTGCGGCCTGGACCGCGAAGGCCTGGCCCCCCGCGGCCTCGATCGCCGAGGCCGTGTCCTTGGCCGCCGCCTCGTCGTGCCCGTAATGCACGGCCACCCGCGCGCCGTCCCTCCCGAGCCGCTCCGAGATCGCCCGGCCGATCCCCCTGCCGCCGCCGGTCACCAATGCCGTCTTGCCGCTGAGCGCACCCATGGCGTGCCCCTCCCTGGTCCGAATGTGCACGCGCCCCCCACGGGAACACGCAGTTCCTTGCGCCGAGCGCTTTATATATCGCTCACTACAAAAAGACCGTAGCACGCCTTCCATACCGACCGCTATAGAATTCCCGTCATGGCGACCAAGGAGAGCAAGCAGCGCGGCCGGCCCCGGTCCTTCGACCGGGAGACGGCGCTGGAGCAGGCGGTCCGGTCCTTCTGGGAGCGGGGCTACGAGGCCACCTCGATCTCCGACCTCACCCGCGCCATGGGCATCGGCGCCCCCAGCCTCTACGCCGCCTTCGGCGACAAGCGGGCACTGTTCGACGAGGTCGTGGCCGAGTACGGGCGGCACTACGGAGGCTTTCTCTCCCGCGCCGTGGCCGAGGAACCGACCGCCCGCCGGGGTGTCGAACGGGGGCTGCGCGAGGCCGCGGTCGAATACACCCTCCCCGGCCGCCCCCGCGGCTGCCTGGTCATCAGCGCCGCTCTGAACATCGCGCCCGCGTCATCCGAAGTCGCCGCGTCCCTGCGGGAGAAGAGGCTGTCGAACGTCCGGGAGATCGCCGACGCCATCCGGGCGGATATCGCCTCCGGCGAGCTTCCGCCCGACACGGACCCGGGGGCGCTGGCCGCCTTCGTCGGTGCCGTCATCCAGGGCATGTCCCAGGGGGCACGGGACGGCGCGGAGCGCACGGAACTGGAGGCGATCGCCGAGCTGGCGCTGAAGGCCTGGCCGGAGAGTGCGAGCGAGCAGGCCCGCTGAAGGCCCGGCGTGCGAGGGGCGGGCGGGAAGGCCCGCTGAAGGCCCCCGGAAGCACCCGCGGGCCGCGGCGCCGGGACAGGACCCTCAACCTGTCCGGCACCGCAGCCCGGAGCTGACATCGGCCGGCCCCGCCTTGCGGGCGGAAGGCACCCCTGTGTGCGGTAGGGGTGCGGCCCCGTCCAGGGACCGGTCGATCGGAGGCCTCGGCGCAGTCAGGGCAGAGAGCGCTTTCGGCCTCGTTCCGCTCTCCTGTGCGGGGAGAGCGGAGGTCTGTGCTGAATTCTGGACTAGACCATTCTTACTTGTCCATGCCCGTGCAGACACAACAGATACACCGTACGCCGGTAGGCTCCAAGACGTGCCCTCCATGAACGATCTCGTACGCCAGCACACCGCTCTGAGCGACACCGACCTCGAGTGGCTCCATCTGCTGGTCTCGGAGTGGCAGCTGCTCTCCGACCTCTCCTTCGCCGACCTCGTGCTGTGGGTCCCCACCCTTGACGGCACCCGCTATGTATCGGTCGCCCAGATGCGGCCCAATACGGGCCCCACCTCCTATCAGGACGACATGGTCGGCCATCTCGTTCCCCGTGGCCGCCGCCCGATGCTGGACTCCGCCCTGGACGAGGGCCGCATCGTGCGGGAGGGCGACCCGGAGTGGCGGGAGGAGGTGCCGGTACGGGTCGAGTCCATCCCGGTACGCCGCGAGGGCCGGGTGCTCGGTGTGATCGCCCGCAACACCAATCTGCTGACCGTGCGCACCCCCAGCCGGCTGGAGCTCACCTACCTCCAGAGTGCGTCCGACCTCGCCCAGATGATCGCTGCCGGAACGTTTCCCTTCCCCGGCCAGCAGGTCGACATGGATGCCTCGCCGCGGGCCGGCGACGGACTGATCCGGCTCGACGCGGACGGTGTCGTCCAGTACGCCAGCCCCAATGCGCTCTCCGCCTACCACCGGCTCGGCCTCGCCGCCGACCTCGTGGGCCATCACCTCGGCCAGACCACCGCCGAACTGGCGCCCGCCCGCGGTCCGGTGGACGAGGCACTGGTCAAGCTCGCCAGCGGCTGGGCTCCCCGGGAATTCGAGGTCGAGGGTGAAGAAGGCGTCATCCAATTGCGCGCCATTCCGCTCAAACCCAAGGGGACGCACAGCGGTTCACTGGTTCTGCTGCGCGATGTGACCGAACTGAGACGTCGCGAGCGGGAGCTGATGACCAAGGACGCCACCATCCGGGAAATCCACCACCGGGTGAAGAACAATTTGCAGACGGTTGCCGCGCTCCTGCGGTTGCAGTCCCGCCGAATGGATTCCGAACAGGGCCGCGACGCGCTCAACGAGGCCGTACGCAGGGTCGGTTCGATCGCGATCGTGCACGAAACGCTGTCCCAGACCCTCGATGAACGGGTCGAGTTCGACGAGATCGCGGACCGGGTGCTGGCCATGGTCGCGGAGATCTCCCCGGGCAAGGTGACCGCCCGCCGCACCGGCCGCTTCGGCATCCTGGACGCCGAGGTGGCCACCCCGCTGTCGATGGTGCTCACCGAGGTGCTCCAGAACGCCCTGGAGCACGCCTTCGACCAGGCGGAGCACGGCACGGTCGAGGTCGCCGCGGTGCGCGGCGGCAGCCGTACCGAGCCGAGGCTGCTGGTCACCGTCCAGGACAACGGGCGCGGCCTGCCCGAGGGATTCGATCCGCACCGCGCCGGCAACCTGGGGCTCCAGATCGTACGGACCCTGGTGGAGGGGGAGTTGGGCGGGAAGTTCGACATGGTGCCCGCGCCCGAGCGCGGTACGCAGGTCATCTTCGACGTGCCCGTGCGCGCCGAGAAGCCGCACTGAGGACCGGGCCGGCCCATGGGCACCGCCCGCGGACCGGCCCTGAACAGCAGGAAGCCCCGGACCCATCTGGTCCGGGGCTCAAAGCTGTTGCGATGCGATAACGACCGGGCCTGTCAGCTCCGGGGGTGCATCGGGGGTACTGCGCGCTGCGGCTCGGGGGCCACGGGGCTACTGGCTCAGGCGCTGGCGTTGCGCGCCCGGTTGCGAGCTGCACGGCGCTTCATTGCGCGGCGCTCGTCCTCGCTCAGACCACCCCAGACGCCGGAGTCCTGGCCGGACTCGAGCGCCCACTGCAGGCACTGCTCCATGACGGGGCAGCGGCGGCAGACGGCCTTGGCTTCCTCGATCTGCAGCAGCGCAGGACCGGTGTTGCCGATAGGGAAGAAGAGCTCGGGGTCTTCCTCGCGGCAAACGGCGCGGTGACGCCAGTCCATGGCTGCTCCATCTCCTCGTGTGACGGGATCGTTGCTTGTGAATGTGAACGCTTTCACGAATCCCTCCACAAGGGAAGGGCCGAACTCCAGTTGAGAACTGGCGCGGTCCTGTGGAATGAGGAGGAGGATTCGGGCTCTCAAGGGGGCCGGTAAAGCGGCCGTCCCGATCGCCATGAAGAGACTCGCAAACCTCGGCGGCGGATACAACCCCTTCCGGAAACTTTTTTTTGATTCCTTGGTGTCGCCTAGCTCACAGCCGTCATTCCAGGGGGTGGAAACCAGTCTAAACGTTCGAGTGAAAGGACTTTAGGCCCTACTGCTCACACAATCACACGCAGTGCACGGCGAACGCCTGTGAACGTCACACTCGTACGCAGTCCCAGGTGGTCACCGTCCATCTGGAAGGGGAGTGGGACCTGCGAATGCAAGGTGAAGTTCGTGAGGTCGTGAAGTGAGAGTGCGTGCTTGCCGTGGGGCCCGCGCTGTGGTGTTGACGTCAGCAGCTGGGTGGCGTACCGGGTCACCGCGGGCGGTGAGAACTTGCTCAGTGCGAACAGATCCAGGGCCGTGTCGAACGAGGCGTCCGGGGACGGGTAGATCGGCCGATTGCCCAGGTAGGACCACGGGGCGGTGTTGCAGATTATGGCCAGCGCGAGGTCCTCGACACGCTCCGCCGCACCCTCGGCCCCGCCAGGGCGTTCGAGGGTGATGACGCCCCGCCGGCGGTTCGCCTCGGCCAGGAACTGCCGTACGACCTGTCGCACGTACAGGGCGTGGGTCGAACGCTTGCCGCGTTCGCGCTGCTGCTCGACCCGGCCGACCACACCGGCGTCGAAACCGAAGCCCGCGCAGAAGGTGAACCAGCGCTCGGGTACGCCCTCGTCCTCGCTGCCCGGTGTGCCCGCGGCGAGCCCCAGGCCGATCGTGCGCTCGCTGCCGTCGCGCAGCGCGTCCAGCAGGGCGCCGGTCGCCTCCACGACGTCGTTGGGGAGCCCGAGCGCGCGGGCGAAGACATTGGTGGAGCCGCCGGGGACGACGGCGAGGCGGGGATGCGAGTCCGGATCGGGGCCGTTCGCCAGCAGACCGTTGACGACCTCGTTGACCGTGCCGTCGCCGCCGAGCGCCACCACCAGGTCGGTCTCCCCGCCCTCCGTGGCCTGCCGGGCAAGATCACGGGCATGCCCGCGGTACTGCGTCTGTGCGACCTCCAGCTTGAGGTCACTGGCGAGCGCGTGGGTGAGTACGTCACGGGTGCGGGCACTGGTGGTGGTTGCTGCGGGATTGACCACGAGAAGTGCGCGCATATGGAGCAGCGTACCTACCTGCTGGTACCGGCCCGACGTCCCGTCCGGGTCCGGGGCGGCCCCGCAGGCCGGAGCGCCGGCGCTACCCTGCTGGGGTGAGCAGTCAGCAGAAACAGTCCGCTTCCCGAGCCGCCGGCGCCCCCACCGCGCCCGAGCCGACCGGTCCGCGGCCCGCCCGGCTGAGCGCCGCTGCGGCGCTCACCGCGGTCGAAGGGCTCGCGCTGGCCGCCCTCGGCGCGTACATGCTGATCATGGGTCTGGCCGGTTCGCCGGACAGCCCGCAGCAGGCGGAGATGGGCGGGCTGACCGTCCTGGCGCTCGCGGTGCTGCCGCTGGTGGCCGCGCGGGGGCTGTGGCTGCGCCGCCGCTGGAGCCGGGGCCCCTCGCTGATCACTCAGATCGTGGCGCTGCCGGTGGCCTGGACGCTCGTCAACGGCGGCGGCGCGCTGATCGCGGCCGGCGTCGGGCTGGCCGTGGCCGCGCTGGTCGTGCTCGTCCTGCTGGTCAATCCGACGGCCACCGAGGCGCTGGGCATCGGGCCGCGGGAGACGCCCTGAGGAACGTCCCGTGTGCTGCCCGTCCGAACGGCCGGGCCTGACGGGAGGGGCCGGGGCCGCAACGCACGAGGGGCGGAGCCCGTAAGACCCCGCCCGCCCCGTTCATTCGTCGCTCACTCCTCGACGAGCAGCTTGTCGCGCAGCTGGGCGAGGGTGCGGGCCAGCAGGCGGGAGACGTGCATCTGGGAGATGCCGACCTCCTGGGCGATCTGCGACTGGGTCATGTTGCCGAAGAAGCGCAGCAGCAGGATCTTCTTCTCGCGCGGCGGGAGGTCCTCCAGCAACGGTTTGAGGGACTCGCGGTACTCCACGCCCTCCAGGGCCTCGTCCTCGGCGCCGAGGGTGTCGGCGACGGCCGGGGACTCGTCGTCCGTGTCCGGGACGTCCAGGGAGAGGGTGCTGTAGGCGTTGGCGGACTCCAGCCCCTCCAGGACCTCCTCCTCGGAGATCGCCAGATGCTCGGCCAGCTCATGGACCGTGGGCGCGCGCCCGTGCCGCTGGGACAGCTCGGCGGTCGCGGTGGTGAGCGACAGCCGCAGCTCCTGGAGGCGGCGCGGGACGCGGACCGCCCAGCCCTTGTCGCGGAAGTGCCGCTTGATCTCGCCGACGACGGTGGGGGTGGCGTACGTGGAGAACTCCACGCCGCGGTCCGGGTCGAAGCGGTCCACGGACTTGATCAGGCCGATGGTGGCGACCTGGGTCAGATCGTCCAGCGGCTCACCACGGTTGCGGAACCGCCGGGCCAGATGCTCGACGAGCGGGAGGTGCATACGGACGAGGGTGTTGCGCAGCTCCGCGCGCTCCGGGGAGCCGTCGGGGAGCTTGCGCAGCTCGTAGAACATCGCCCGGGCGCCGCTGCGGTCGTGCGGCTGCGCCTGGGAATGCTGTGGTTCCTGCAGCTGGTGTTCGGGGGCCGGCGCATCGTGCTGATGCGCCGGCTGTCCCGGCTGCTCGCTCTGCTCCATGTGGTCCGCCCGCTCTGCCTGCTCCGCCGCGTCCAACCGGCCGCCGTGGTCGTCCACTCCCACCGGATGCGGCCGGGCCTGCTGCTCGGGGATGGTCGCACTGGACGCCATCCGCCCGCCGCGTTCGAGATCTTTCACGGGGCCCCCTGTTCGGTCATGACGGTCCGGGACCGGCGCCGCGCTCCTTGTACAGACTGATGGTGACCGTACGGTCCTCGGCGACGGTGGAATCGACCTTGCCGGCCAGTGCGGAGAGCACCGTCCAGGCGAAGGTGTCGCGCTCCGGGGCACGGCCGTCGGTCGTCGGGGCGGACACGGTCACCTGCAGTGCGTCGTCGATGAGGCGGAAGACGCAGCTCAGCACACTGCCGGGGACGGCCTGTTGCAGCAGGATCGCGCAGGCCTCGTCGACCGCGATGCGCAGATCCTCGATCTCGTCGAGGGTGAAGTCCAAGCGGGCTGCGAGGCCGGCCGTGGCCGTTCGCAGCACGGACAGGTAGGCACCCGCAGCGGGCAGACGGACTTCCACGAAGTCCTGAGTCCCGGGCTCGCCTGCGATCTGGGACACCCTCACCTCCAAGGTGGCACAAGCTGGTTGAGCTGGAATGCGCGATTTTCGCGTTGTTCGGGATATTTCGCGCCGGTCCTCTCTCCCCTCGGACGAAAGGAGAACGATCCGGCGCGGCACATGGTTCGGCTGTGACGCTATCGCGATCTGCGGGCCGGTGTCGCCCGGAAGGAGCACCGCTGCCGTCCGGCGGCGATCCGGCCCCGGTCGCCCCAGCCGTCGCTGTCACTGATTGTAAAGCCACGGGTACGGACAGTGGCTAGGGGTGTGCACTGTCAAATCGATGCCGATTACGCTCCGTTGGCACGCGAGCCGCCCGCAAGGTTGTGCAGTGCCTCTCCAGTGAGCCGGAAGACCGTCCATTCGTCCATGGGCTGAGCACCGACGGACCGGTAAAAACCGATGGACGGTTCATTCCAATCCAGGACTGGCCACTCGAAACGCTCGTATCCGCGGGCCACGCAGAGCTCCGCGAGGGCCGCGAGCAGCGCCTTGCCGTGGCCGCCGCCGCGCGCCTCGGGACGGACGTACAGATCCTCCAGATAGACACCGTGCGTGCCGGTCCAGGTCGAGAAGTTCCGGAACCACAGGGCAAAGCCCACCGGGGCGCCGCCGGCCTCCGCGATCAGTGCGAAGGCGGCCGGCTGCGGCCCGAAGAGGGCTTCGGCGAGCTGCGGCTCGGTGGCCCGCGCGGCCTCGGAGGCGTGCTCGTACGCCGCCAGCTCGCCGATCATGGCCAGGATGACGGGGACGTCGTCGGGAGTCGCTTCGCGGATCATAGGTGCAGGCTAAACGGGGGCCCGGAGATGCTTCACACCAGTTTCTGGTCGGTGAAGCACCAGCGCCAGGACTCGCCCGGTTCGAGCGTCCTCATCACGGGATGGCCGGTCTCCTCGAAGTGCCGGGTCGCATGCCGGTACGGCGACGAATCGCAGCAGCCGACATGGCCGCAGACCAGGCACTTCCGCAGCTGTACGGGGTGGCTGCCGGCAGCCAGGCACTCCAGGCAGGTGGCGCTCAGGGGGGCCGGCTCGGGGCGCGGCAGCTCGGCAACGTGGGTGCACTCGCTCATGATGGCCAGGTTAGATCGCCGGGACGGGCGGCGAAGGGTATGGGGACGGGACGGGACCGATGGCTGTGATGCCGCTGTTTTTTCTGGTCGCGGGGAGCACGGCGATCGCCGGGCTGGCGCGCCGCACCCCCGTCCCGGCGCCGCTGCTCCTGGTCGCCGCGGGGCTCGTGGCGTCCTACATCCCGGGGATCCCGGACTACACCCTCGATCCGCACATCGTGCTGCCGCTGGTGCTGCCCCCGCTGCTGCACAGTGCGGCGCTGGACGCCTCGTATCTGGATCTGCGGGCCAATCTGCGGCCGGTGGCGCTGCTGTCGGTCGGCTATGTCCTGGTCGCGACGTTCCTGGTCGGCTATGTCGCCTACCTCGTCATCCCCGGTTTGCCGCTGGCCGTCGCACTGGTCCTGGGGGCCGTCGTCGCCCCGCCGGACGCCGTCGCGGCCACCGCCATCGCCCGCAGGCTCGGGCTGCCGCACCGGGTCACCACGATCCTCCAGGGCGAATCGCTGTTCAACGACGCCACCGCGATCACCGTGTACAAGGTCCTGCTCGCGGCGGCCCTCGGGGCCGGCGCCGGCTGGGGCGAGGGGATCAAGGAGTTCGCCGTCGCCTCGCTGGGCGGTATCGGCATCGGTGTCGTCCTGATGGTGCCGCTGCACTGGCTGCGCGTCCGGCTGCGCGAGTCGGCGCTGCTGGAGAACACCCTCTCGCTGCTCATCCCGTTCTTCGCCTATGCGGCGGCCGAGCAGCTCCACGCCTCCGGGGTGCTCGCCGTCGTCGTGGTCGGCCTCTACCTGGGGCACCGCTCCTGGCAGGTCGACTTCGAGACCCGGCTCCAGGAGGACGCCGTCTGGAAGGTGGTCTCCTTCGTCCTGGAGTCCGCGGTCTTCGCGCTGATCGGGCTCCAGCTGCGGGTGGTGCTGCGCGGACTGGGGGAGTTCGGCGCTGCGCAGGCCGTCTGGTACGCGGTCGTGGTGTTCGTCGTCGTGGTCGTGTCGCGCTTCGTGTGGGTCTTTCCCTCGACGTATCTGCCCCGGGCCCTGTCGGCCCGGATCCGTGCCCGGGAGCCGGACACGACCTGGAAGGGGCCGGTCATCGTCGCCTGGGCGGGGATGCGCGGTGTGGTGTCGCTGGCCATCGCGTTCTCCATCCCGCCGACCGTGCCCGGCGACGGTTCCTTCCCGGCCCGCAACCTCGTGCTCTTCCTGGCCTTCACCACCGTCATCGCCACCCTCGTCATCCAGGGGCTGACGCTGCCGCCGCTGATCCGCGTGCTGAAGGTGCCCGGCCCCGACCCCCAGGCCGAGACGCTCGCCGAGGCGCAGGCGCAGAACGAGGCCTCGCGCGCCGCCGAGGAGCGCCTGGAGGAGCTCCTCCGGGACGAGCGCAACGCCCTGCCGGGACCGCTCGCCGACCGGCTGCGCACGATCATGGAGCGGCGCCGCAACTCCGTGTGGGAGCGGCTGGGCGCGGTCAACGAGGTGACCGGGGAGTCCGCCGACGAGACCTACCGACGGCTGGCCCGGGAGATCATCGACACCGAGCGGCGGGTGTTCGTCCAGCTGCGGGACACCCGCCGGATCGACGACGAGATGCTGCGGACGCTGCTGCGCCGGCTGGATCTGGAGGAGGCGACGGCCTACCGGGAGGGCGCCTCATAGCCGTGGCGGACGGCCGGACGGCCGGACGGCTGGACGGGCGGCCGGGCGGCTGCACGGGGCGCCGCGGACAGGCCGCCGACCGTCCCCGGACCGGGCGCGGCCCCGGGCGGGAGCGTGGGTTCAGGGCGTGCCGGTGATCACGGCGGCCACCGTGCTGCCGGGTGCGAAGGCGCCCTCCTCGACCAGCGCCGTCAGCCCGTACAGCAGTTTGGCGACATAGACCCGCTCCAGGGGCAGCCCGTGCCGGTCCTCGAAGGCGTCCGCGAACGCGTCCAGGTCCGGGGTGCGGCGGGCGTAGCCGCCGCAGTGGAAGCGGTCGTCCAGCCGCCAGTCGCCGCGCGGCCCGCCGAACGCCCCGCGCTGCAGCTCCTCGACCGTCTCCTGGAGGAAGTGCGGGCGGCCGCCCTTGAGTACGGGAAACCCCAGCGCGCGCTGCCCCGGGCCCAGCCCCGCGGCGAGCCCGGCGAGTGTGCCGCCCGTTCCGCAGGCCACCGCCACCGTGTCCGCGACCCCGCGCAGCTCCCGGCCCAGCGCCGTACAGCCTTGGGCGGCAAGGGAGTTGCTGCCGCCCTCCGGTATGACCCGGAAGTCGCCGAAGCGGTCGTGCAGGGTGGCGAGGACGTCCGGGCCGCCGGTGCGGCGGTAGCGGGCGCGGTCGAGGAAGTACAGCCGCATACCGTCGGCGGCGCAGCGGGCCAGCGAAGGATTGAGCGGTGCGCCGGCGAGCTCGTCGCCGCGGACCACACCGATGGTGGCGAAGCCGAGCAGCCGGCCGGCCGCCGCGGTGGCCCGAAGATGGTTGGAGTACGCGCCGCCGAAGGTCAGCAGCGCGCGGTCGCCCGCCGCGGCAGCGGCCCGCAGGTTCGGTGCCAGCTTGCGCCACTTGTTGCCCGGCAGATCCGGGTGGATCAGATCGTCCCGCTTCAGCAGCAGCCGTACGCCGCGGCGCGCGAACGGCTCGTCCTCGACCTCCTGGACGGGCGAGGGCAGACGCGGGCGCAGGGCGTGCGGATCCGGCAGCGGGCCGGGGGCGGTGCTGGTCACGCTGCCCATTGTCGCGGGCGGCGGCCGGGCGGGCGCGGCCCGTACCGCCGGCCGCTCACTTCAGCCGGGCGCCGATCCGCTCGCGCAGCCAGGCCATCGTGAAGCCGCGCGGATCGACCTTGCCCGGCTGCCACTCCAGATGCCCGATCACCGAGCGCTCGGTCCAGCCGTGTGCCCGGCACACCGCCGCCACGGCCTTCTCCAGCGCGGCCAGCTGGGCCGCGGGCCAGGGATCCTTGCCGTCGCCGAGGTTCTCGCACTCGAAGCCGTAGAAGGCGGAGTTCCCGTCGGTGTCGGCCTCGTCGTCCGGCGGCAGCCGTTTCTCGGCGATCACCGCGCGCAGGACGTCCCCGTCGCCGAGGCCCGCGTGGTTGGCGCGGCCGTAGCCGACCAGATGCACCGTGCCGTCCTTGGTGATCACGCCGTGGCACAGCGGTCCCGGCAGGTCAGGGCGGCCGTCGTGGCAGAGCCGGACGGTGCTCGCGGCGCCGGAGGTGCCGGTGTGGTGCACCATCACGCCGTGCACCGGGCCCCACGGGCCCTTCGTGTTGCGGTTGTGCGTCTCCCAGCCGGCGATCTCGTCGACCCGCAGCCCTTCGGAGGTGAGCACGTCGAGGAACCGGGCGGCGGACAGGGGTGCGGACATGGCCCACTCCGATGCGGACACGGCGGCCGCCGACCGCGCACCGCCTCATGTCTCGCTTGTACGGGACGGGGCCGTGCCGGGGGAGGGGAACGGCACAACGCGGGCGGTTCGTTCGGGAATGTACGAGCGGTTTCGGCCGCCCGCCGGGCCAATGCACGAGCGGTATCGGCCGCCCGCCGGGCCCAGGCCGCGCCGGCGGTCCGTCAGGACCGTGCGCGCCCGTGCCCTGCCGCTATACCGGGCCGTCCGCTACCCGTTCGAGTGCAGGAACGCGTCCCCGTGCGCGTTGACATGCGCCTCGAGGGTGTTGAGCGCGTCCCGGGTCGCCTCGGGCGAGCCGCTGCCCCGCCGCTCGGCGAAGTACGCGGAGCCCAGCTTTCTCAGCAGCTCGTTGCCGGCGCGGTTCTGTTGCACCTCGTCGACCTTCTGCTTGCCCTGCTCCAGTCCGTGCCGTGCCTGCTCCTTGGCGCGGTCGAGAAACCCTGCCATGTGCCACCTCCGGTGCGGTCCGTGTCGTAAGGGATCAACGGCGCGGACGGCCGTGAGGTTCCCGTGCCAGGCTGGGGGACGTGGGCGAAGAGCGCGACCCGGACGAGCCATTCGGCGTATCGGGCGGATACCGGGAGCGGGTGTCCCGGCCGGCCGGCGCGGTGCTGTGGACCCGCACCACCCTGCCGGCCCGCCCGGTGCTGCCCGACGGCTGTACGGATCTGATCTGGAGCGGGGGCCGACTGCTGGTGGCGGGGCCCGACACCGGGCCGCATCTCCCGGGGGAGGCCGTGCCCGGCGCCCTTCCCCGTGGCCCTGAGGGCGGGCGAGGCACCCCCATCGTGGGGCTGCGCTTCGCACCGGGCCAGGGCCCGGCCGTCTTCGGCGTACCGGCCCACGAACTACGCGATCAACGGGTGCCGTTGGCGGACCTGTGGCCCGCCGGCCGGGTACGGGAGCTGGCCGGGCGGCTGGCGGAGGCGGGGGCGACGGCCAGCGGGGGCGGTGTGGGCCGCCTTCTGGAGGAGACCGCCGTGGCCCGCCTCCGGGATGCCACCACGACAGGGGGCCGCACCGCCGCCGTCGCCGCGGCGCTCGCCCGCGGCCGCCCCGTCGCCGAGGTGGCCCGCGCCGTGGCCCTCAGCGAACGCCAGCTGCACCGGCTGAGCCTGGACGCCTTCGGCTACGGCCCCAAGACCCTGACCCGGGTGCTCCGGCTCGTCCGCGCGCTCGACCTGGCGCGCTCCGGGATGCCGTACGCACAGGTCGCGGTGCGTGCCGGATACGCGGATCAGGCGCACCTCGCCCGCGAGGTGAAGTCGCTGGCGGGGGCCCCGATGGGGGTGCTGCTCGCCCCGGGTTAGCGTGTCCGTCATGGACTACCAGGCCGTTCTCGAGGAGGTAGCGGCCCACGCCAGGCCGTACGTGCGCCAGGGCCGGGTCGCCGACTACATACCGGCGCTCGAGCGGGTGTCCGCGGACCGTTTCGGGATCGCGGTGGCCGATATCAACGGTGACGTGTACGGGGTCGGCGACTGGGAGACCCCGTTCTCCGTGCAGTCCATTTCCAAGACGTTCTCGCTGGCGCTGGTGATGGCCCAGAGCCACGGCGGCCACGACAGCATCTGGCAGCGAGTGGGCCGCGAGCCGTCCGGTACGCCGTTCAACTCGCTGGTCCAGCTGGAGGCGGAGAACGGCATCCCCCGTAACCCGTTCATCAACGCGGGCGCGCTGGTGGTCACCGACCGGCTGCAGACCCTCACCGGCGACGCCAGCACCTCGATGCTGCACTTCCTGCGTGAGGAGAGCGGCAACCAGGACCTCGCCTTCGACCAGGCGGTGGCCGACTCCGAGGCCGAACACGGCGACCGCAATGCCGCCCTGGCGCATTTCATGGCGTCCTTCGGCAATCTGGAGAACCCCGTCCCCAGCGTCATCGAGCACTACTTCTGGCAGTGCTCGATCGAGATGAGCTGCCGGGATCTGGCCGTCGCCGGCGGATTCCTGGCCCGCCACGGGCTGCGCGCCGACGGCAGCCGCCTGCTGGAGGCCCGCGAGGCCAAGCGGATCAACGCGGTGATGCTGACCTGCGGGACGTACGACGCGGCCGGGGAGTTCGCCTACCGGGTCGGGCTGCCCGCGAAGAGCGGGGTCGGCGGCGGCATCATCGCCGTGATCCCCGGCCGCTGCACGCTGTGCGTCTGGAGCCCGGGACTCGACGCCCGCGGCAACTCCGTCGCGGGCGCCGCGGCCCTGGACCACTTCACGACGCTGACCGGATGGTCGGTGTTCTGACGCGATTGCGCGGGATCACCGGCCCGGGGCCGGGCCCCGGCTGCCGTTGTGGGCGCCGACCGGCTGGCGCATCGTGGGCGTAGGAGGTGCACCGCCATGGAGCACGAGATGCGCGCCGAGTACGAGGAAGGCGTTCTGCCGCATGCGGACACGCCGGTGAAGATCTGGCACATGGTGCGGCTGGAAGGCACCACCGCGATGTGCGGGCGGGAGCTGGCACCGGCAGCGGCCACCCAAACGGCCGAGGTCTGGGGCACGCCCAAGGGCGAGCCCTTCTGCCACAGCTGCGGCGCGCTGTACCTGCGCGAGCACCCCGGGGACACCGGCTAGGGACTTTGAAGACAGTCCCTTGGAACTGTCTTACGGCTGTCCCCCGGCCGTCCCCTGGGGCAGCGGCGCGAACAGATCGACCCCATGGCCGTCCGGGTCCTGTACGACGGCGTAGCGCTGCCCCCAGAAGGCATCCCACGGCGCCTTCTCGCCCGTATAGCCGGCGGCGGTGAGCTCCGCGTAGACCGCGTCGACCCCGGCGGGTCCCGCGCACTCGAACGCGAGCGCCGTAGGGGTGCCGTCCTGCGGCGGCGTCCAGTCCGGGTCGATGGCACGCGCGGTGTCCTGGGTGTCCCACATCAGCCGCAGGCCGCCGGGGAGCTGCGCCTCGGCGTGCGGGGCGCCGTCCGCTTCGGCGGGGACGTCCAGGCCGAGGCGGCGGTAGAAGGCGAGGGCCGCGGCCATGTCGGCCACGACCATGCCGACGGCTGCGAACCGTGGTGTGGACGGTGTGGTGGTGGAGGAAGAAGTGGTGGTCATGCGGCGAGCGTAGGCGGCCCGCCGGGCCACGGTCTTGAACGAATCGGACGCGGCACCGGCCGCCTCACGGGCAGCTGATGACCTGCCCCGCGTACGAGAGGTTGCCGCCGAAGGCGAACAGCAGCACCGGGGCACCGGAGCTGATCTCGCGCCGCTCGACCAGCTTGGACAGGGCGAGCGGCACGGATGCCGCGGAGGTGTTCCCGGAGTCGACGACGTCCTTGGCGACCACCGCGTTGACCGCGCCGAGCCGCTCCGCGACCGGCTCGATGATCCGCAGGTTGGCCTGGTGCAGCACCACGCCGGCGAGATCGGCGGGTGCGATCCCGGAGCGCTCGCACACCTTGCGGGCGATGGCCGGCAGCTGGGTGGTCGCCCAGCGGTAGACGGTCTGGCCCTCCTGGGCGAACCGGGCCGGCTCGCCCTCGATACGGATCGCACCGCCCATCTGCGGCACCGAGCCCCACAGCACCGGACCGATCTCCTGCTCCGGGGAGGCGCTGACCACCGCGGCGCCCGCCCCATCGCCGACCAGCACACAGGTCGAGCGGTCCGTCCAGTCGACGACCCCGGTGAACTTCTCCGCCCCGATGACCAGCGCATGGGTCGCGGAGCCGGCCCGGATGGCGTGGTCGGCGGTGGCCAGTGCATGGGTGAAGCCGGCGCAGACGACGTTGAGGTCCATCGTCGCGGGGGCGTCCAGCCCGAGTCGGGCGGCGACCCGGGCCGCGGTGTTCGGGCTGCGGTCGGTGGCCGTGCAGGTGGCGACCAGCACCAAGTCGATGTCCTGCGGGGCCAGGCCGCTGGCGGCCAGGGCCTTGGCCGCGGCGGCGGCCGCCATCGAGTCCACCGTCTCGTCCGGGGCGGCGACATGGCGGGTGCGGATGCCGACCCGGCTGCGGATCCAGGCGTCGTCGGTGTCGACCATTTTGGCGAGGTCGTCGTTGGTGAGCACGCCGGAGGGCTGGTAATGGCCGAGAGCCAGGACGCGTGACCCGGTCATGAATTCCCCTGTACGTGGGTGGGCGGTATGTCACCCAGTCTCACCCCTCGGTCCCGGCCGGCGGCTGCGTGAACTGCCAATCTTCGGTCGCCAGAACTGGAGACAGTTGTCAGAACCGGGGAGATCCGGCCGCGGTGTCGGGTCCGCGGCGCCGGGTCCGTGCCGCCGGGTCCGGGCCGCCGGGTCCGCGGGCGCCCCCATACGGTGCGGGGCGCCCGCGGACGGCGGGGCGGGATCACGCAGGGGCAGCAGCCTGCCCGATCCAACGGGAGAGCCACGGCCTCCCCGGGGTATTGCTCCGCTCGCGGGCGCGTCCCGGGGGCTCTTCTCCCACCACCGGGACGCGCCCGGAGGCTCTCCGCGTTCGGGACAGCGCCCGGAAACGTCCTGCTCCCGGGACAGCGCCCGGAACTCTCCGCTACCCGGACAGCGCCCGGAAGCGTCGCAGCCGCAGGCTGTTGCCGACGACGAAGACCGAGGAGAACGCCATCGCGGCCCCGGCGATCATCGGATTGAGGAGCCCGGCCGCGGCCAGCGGCAGCGCCGCCACGTTGTAGCCGAACGCCCAGAACAGATTGGTCCGGATGGTGCCGAGGGTCGCACGGGCCAGCCGGATGGCGTCCGCCGCGGCGCGCAGATCGCCCCGTACGAGGGTGAGGTCACCGGCCTCGATGGCGGCGTCGGTGCCGGTGCCCATCGCCAGCCCCAGGTCGGCGCGGGCCAGCGCGGCCGCGTCGTTGACGCCGTCGCCGACCATGGCCACCGAGCGGCCCTCGGACTGCAACCGCTCGACGACCGCCACCTTGTCCTCGGGGAGCACCTCGGCGATCACCTCGTCGATCCCGACCTCGGCGGCGACCGCCGCCGCGACGGCCTCGTTGTCGCCGGTCAGCAGCACCGGCGTCAGCCCCAGGTCCCGCAGCCGGCGCACCGCCTCGGCGCTGGTGGGCTTCACCGCGTCGGACACGACCAGCACCGCGCGCGCCGCACCGTCCCAGCCGACGGTGACCGCCGTACGGCCCTCGGCCTCGGCCGCGGCCTTGGCGGCGGCCAGCTCGGGCGTCAGGAACTGGGACCACTGGTGCAGCAGCTGCTCACGGCCCACGAGGACGGCGTGCCCCTCGACCACTCCCCGGACGCCCAGGCCCGGGACGTTCGTGAAGTCCTCGGGGGCGGGCAGGGCGCCCGCCGCCGCGTCGCCCTCCGCGGTCCGCTGCTCGGCGCCGGTGACGATGGCGCGGGCGATGGGGTGCTCGGAGGCGTGCTCCAGCGCGCCGGCCAGCCGCAGCACCTCCGGCTCGGTGGCGCCCTCGGCGAGGTGGACCCCGGTCAGTGTCATCACACCGGTGGTGACCGTGCCGGTCTTGTCCAGGACGACGGTGTCCACCCGCCGGGTCGACTCCAGCACCTCGGGTCCCTTGAGCAGGATGCCGAGCTGGGCGCCGCGGCCGGTACCGACCATCAGCGCGGTCGGCGTGGCCAGTCCCAGCGCGCACGGGCAAGCGATGATCAGGACGGCGACGGCCGCGGTGAAGGCGGTCACCGCGCCCGCGCCGGTGGCGAGCCAGTAGCCGAGCGTGCCGAGGGCGAGCGCGATCACGACCGGGACGAAGACCGCGGAGATCCGGTCGGCCAGCCGCTGGGCCGCGGCCTTGCCGTTCTGGGCGTCCTCGACCAGCCGCGCCATCCGGGCGAGCTGGGTGTCCGCGCCGATCCGGGTGGCCTCGACGACCAGCCGGCCGCCCGCGTTGACGGTGGCGCCGGTGACGGTGTCGCCGGGGGAGACCTCGACCGGGACGGACTCGCCGGTGAGCATCGAGGCATCCACGGCGGAGGAGCCCTCCACCACCGTCCCGTCGGTGGCGATCTTCTCCCCGGGCCGTACGGTGAAACGGTCGCCGACCCTCAAGTCGGCCGTGGGGATGCGCACTTCACGGCCGTCGCGCAGCACGGCGACATCCTTGGCGCCCAGCTCCAGGAGCGCCCGCAGCGCCGCACCCGCCTTGCGCTTCGCGCGCGCCTCGAAGTAGCGGCCGGCCAGGATGAAGGTGGTGACCCCGGCCGCGGCCTCCAGATAGATGCTGCCGCTGCCGTCGGTGCGGGCGATGGTCAGCTCGAACGGGTGCGTCATCCCCGGCATGCCCGCGGTGCCGAAGAACAGCGCCCACACCGACCAGCCCAGTGCGGCGAGGGTGCCCATCGAGACGAGGGTGTCCATCGTGGCGCTGCCGTGCCGCAGATTCGTCCAGGCGGCCTGGTGGAACGGCCAGGCGCCGTACGCCACCACCGGCGCGGCCAGGGTCAGCGAAAGCCACTGCCAGTTGGTGAACTGGAGGGGCGGCACCATCGCCATCAGCACCACCGGGACGGACAGGGCGAGGGAGATCAGCAGACGCCGGCGGAGCGGGGCGGGCCCGTCGCCGTCGGCTTGGCCGTCCGTCCCGCCCCGGCCTTCGCCGCCGGTGGGTCCGGCGGCCTCCGGCGCCGCGGCGGGCGGCTCCGGGAGGACCGCGGTGTAGCCGGTCCGCTCCACGGTGGCGATCAGGTCGGCGGCCGCCACACCGCTGCCCGCCGCCACGGTCACCTTGGCCTTCTCGGTGGCGTAGTTGACGGTGGCGGTCACCCCCTCCATGCGATTGAGCTTCTTCTCGATACGGGCGGCGCACGAGGCGCACGTCATCCCGCCGATCTCCAATTCGACGCCGTGCTCTTCGACCGCGGTGGTCATGCCAGCTCCTCGGTGTGCTGCGGGTGCGCGTTACCCGAGTCAACCATATACCCCCCTAGGGTATTCCTCCGTGCGTCACCGTGTCCCTTCCGTTTGCCCGCCCTCCTCGTCGCCGTCCGCCGTGGCCCCCGCCGCACGGCTCACCCGTCCGCCCATCGCCCGCAGATACGCGGCCAGCTCCGGCGGTTCGTGGACGGTGAACTCGTACCCCAGCATGGCCAGCCGGAGCGCCAGCCACTCCAGCGAGTCGGCGGTGCTGTGCCAGCGGCAGGACGCCTCGCCGACCGCGACGACCTCGCCCGCCGCCGGGCCGCCCAGCCGGGCGGTCACCTCCGCGGCCGGTGCCCACACGGTCGCCACCGCCCGGTGGGACGCGCTCATCCCCTGCATCCGCTCCCGGACATAGGCGCCCGCGTCGGCGGCGGGCAGCTCGCGCGGCGGGGTCCGTACGCCGGTGGGGAACGGCTCGCTCAGCCGGTCCACCCGGAAGATCCGCCAGTCCTCGCGGTCGTTGTCGTACGCCACGAGATACCAGCGGCGCCCCGAGGCGACCAGGCGGTGCGGCTCCACCAGGCGCCTGCTGTGCCGTCCTGCGCCCGCCCGGTAGCGGAAGCGCAGCCGCTCGTGGTTGGTGATGGCCGCGGCGAGCACCGTCAGATGCTCCGGGTCGACGGTCGGGCCGCCGCCGGCCGGCATGGGGACGGTGGCCGTGCCGAGTGTGCCCACCCGTCGCCGCAGCCGGGCCGGCAGGACCTGTTCGAGCTTGGCCAGCGCCCGTACGGACGCCTCCTCGATGCCCTCGATGGTGTGGCCCGCGGCCGAGCGCAGGCCGACCGCGATGGCCACCGCCTCCTCGTCGTCCAGCACCAGCGGCGGCATGGCGGTGCCCGCGGCCAGCCGGTAGCCGCCCTCCGCGCCCATCGTGGCGTGCACGGGATAGCCCAGCTCGCGCAGCCGCTCGATATCGCGGCGGATGGTCCGGGAGGTGACCCCGAGCCGCCCGGCCAGCTCGCTGCCGGGCCATTCACGCGGGGTCTGGAGCAGGGACAGCAGATTCAGCAGTCGCGCCGACGTCTCACTCATGGGACCGATGATGCCGGTCCCTCTAGGACCGGAGCTGTCCTATATCCCGCCTGGTGTCGAGGACGCCGACGGCCGGCCCGGCCACCACCCGGCGCCCATCGGCTCCGGTATCCGCAGCACATACGGCTTCGGCACCGGCTTCCGCTCCCTTCCGCACGGTTCCCCTGGAGAACGTCATGACCACGTCCGTCCCCGCCGCCCCCGAGACGGCCGCCGCGGCCGCGCGAGCGGCCGGCCGCAGACGCCGGATCGCGCTCGCCGTCGTCCTGACGGCCGCCTTCATGGACCTGGTCGGCGCGACCATCGTCAATATCGCGATCCCGAGCATCCAGCGGGACACCGGCGCGAGCTTCAGCGCCGTGCAGTGGGTCACCGCCGGCTACGCCCTCGCGTTCGCCCTCGGCCTGATCACCGGCGGCCGGCTCGGCGACATCCACGGCCGCAAGAAGCTGTTCCTGCTCGGCATGGGCGGCTTCACCCTCGCCTCCGCCCTGTGCGGTTTCGCGGTGGGCCCGGGGATGCTGGTCGGCGCGCGGGTGCTCCAGGGCGCGATGGCCGCGCTGATGGTGCCGCAGGTGCTGGCGATCATCCACGTCATCTTTGCGGCGCAGGAGCGCGGCAAGGTCTTCGGGATGTTCGGCGCGGTGATCGGCCTCGGCGCGGTCTGCGGCCCGCTGATCGGCGCCCTGCTCACCGAGGGCAACCTATTCGGTCTGGAATGGCGCCCGATCTTCCTGGTCCGCTGCACGCCGGGCTGACCGGGGTGCCGTTCTCGGCGCTGGGCCTCGGACTGTCGTCGGTGGCCTTCTTCGGAGTCGTCGGCGATACGGGGCAGCCGGGCGGCGCAGGTGCGGGCGACGGGGCCGCGGACGCCCTGCGGGCCTCCTTCGTCGGCGCCACCACCCACGCCCTGTGGTGGGTCTGCGGCGGCCTGGTCCTCGTCTTCGGCCTGCTGTTCCTGCTGCCGCGGCGGATCCGCGCGCGGGAGGCGGCGGAGGCGGTGGAGCCTGCGGCGCCGGAGGGCGGCGCGGGTCCGGAACAGCGGCAGCCTGCCCTGGTCTCCTGAAGGCCCGTACCCCCAGGCCGGGTTGTACGGAGCGGGGCGGAGCGGCGGCCGGCACCGGGGCGGACGACCCGGTGCCGACGCTCCGCCCGGTGCCGCAAAGCGCTCGGCAACCGAGCGTCCCCGCTCCGCCCCGCTGCGTAAAAACAGCCCCTTTGCCGTACCGTTCACGGCCCCCCGCGGGCCATACTGGCCGGGTGTCGATGATCAGCAACCTCCGTAAGGCCGTCCGGCTGCCGCAGCCGCGCACCCGGGGGGTCGACCTCAGCCACCCGGCGCGCTCGCCGCTCGGCACCGCCGTGGTGAACTGCGCGGTGTACGTGGACGGCGTGCGGCAGGACGGCAATCACCCGGCCGATGTGGCGATCCGCCGGGTCCGCGAAACCGGCAGTGGATTTGTCTGGATCGGGCTGCATGAGCCGTCCGAGAAGGAATTCGCCGGAATTGTCGAGTTGTTCGGGCTGCATCCGCTCGCCGTCGAGGACGCGGTCCACGCCCACCAGCGGCCCAAGCTGGAGCGCTACGACGACTCGCTGTTCACCGTCTTCAAGACGGTCCGCTATGTCGAGCACGACCGGCTCACCGACACCAGCGAGGTTGTGGAGACCGGCGAGATCATGGTCTTCACCGGCACCGACTTCGTGATCACGGTACGGCACGGCGGGCATGGCTCGCTGGGCCCGCTCCGTGAGCAACTGGAGTGCGTGCCCGAGCAGTTGGCCCTCGGCCCGTCCGCCGTGCTGCATGCCGTCGCCGACCTCGTCGTGGACGACTACCTCGATGTCACGGCCGCGGTCCAGGTCGATATCGACGACGTCGAGAGCGAGGTCTTCTCCGTGCGCGGCAGCGGCGGGGCGGGCCGGATCTACCAGCTCAAGCGTGAGCTGCTGGAACTCAAGCGCGCGGTGGCCCCTTTGGACCGGCCGATGCAGGGGCTGGCCAACCAGCCGATGGCGCAGGTCGACCCCCGGATCAAGACGTACTTCCGGGACGTCGCCGACCACCTCGACCGGGTCACCGAGCAGATCACCGCCTTCGACGAACTGCTCAACTCCATACTCCAGGCCCATCTCGCCCAGGTCACCGTCGCCCAGAACGAGGACATGCGCCGGATCAGTGCCTGGGTCGCGATCCTGGCCGTGCCGACCATGGCCTGCGGCGTGTACGGCATGAATTTCGACTACATGCCGGAAAAGCACTGGACGTTCGGCTATCCGCTGGTGATGACGCTGGTCGTGGCCCTCTGCTGGGTGATCCACCGCGGCTTCAAGCGGAACGGCTGGCTCTAGGGGCTGGCGGACTGTCCAAAGAGAAAGGCATGGAAGGTCATGGCGTGTTAGAGGCATTTTGCCGATATGCCGGATAAATATGCCGTGACCAGTTCCCCAGCGGCCGGAGGGCCGCGGCGCCGGGATCTTCAGCATGCTCCCGAGCGCGCCCCGGACGCCGGACCGCGGTCCCCGCCGGTTCTGTGAGGAGAGCACATTGCGCTACGGACAAGCACTGCGTGACGAGATCGCGGCCGAGGGGACGACGCCGCTGATCGGCGTCCACGACATGTACTCGGCCTCGATCGCCGCCGCGCACTACAACGGCTTCTTCGTGTCCGGCTTCGGCTTCGCCGCGTCGTACTACGGACTCCCGGACATCGGGTTCATCGCCTGGCCCGACATGGCCGCCTTCGTGGAGCGGCTGCGCGGCGCGTTCCCGCGCCACCATCTGCTGGTGGACATCGACGACGGCTATGTCGACCCCGAGGTGGCCTGTCATGTGGTGCGGCGCCTGGAGCGCAGCGGCGCGAGCGGGGTGATCCTGGAGGACCAGAAGCGGCCGCGCCGCTGCGGTCACGCGGACGGCAAGCTGCTGCTGCCGCTGGAGGAGTACCTGGAGAAGCTGAATCTGGTGCTGGCCGCCCGTGGCGAGCTGCTCGTCGTGGCCCGTACGGACGCCACGGAGGAGGACGACATCCTGCGGCGGGCGGCGGCGCTGGCCGAGACCGACGCGGACGTCGTGCTGGTCGACGGGGTGCGCAGCGTCGATGGGATCCGCCGGATCCGTCAGGTCACCGGCGCCAAGCCGCTGCTGTTCAACCAGATCGCGGGCGGGAAGTCCCCGCGGCTCTCGCTGAGCGAACTGACCGCGCTGGGCATCGATGTGGCCATCTACAGCACCCCCTGTCTGTTCGCCGCGCACCGCGCGATGGAGACCGCGATGGCCGAGCTGAAGTACGCGGACGGACGGCTGCCGGCCGCCGGGGACGGCGGCGGCGAGGTCGGGGTCAAGGAGGCCACCGAGCTGCTGACCCGGAACATCAGCCGGCCCCGCCCCGTACCGGAGCCCGCCCTGGCATGACCCTCGGGAGGGGCGCCCGCCCGACGCCCCGCCCCGCCGGAAGATCCCCGGCGTAGGTCCGGCGCCCCCCCCGCTCCCCGCTCCCCGTGTCCCGCTTCACGGAGATCCGCCGGCCCCCGCTACCGCCCCGCCACCTGCCGCGGCCGGGCCGCGCACCACCCCGCCGCGGTCTGCGGCAGCAGCAGCGCCAGCAGGACCGCCAGCGGAACCGTCCAGCTGCCGGAGAGATCGTGCACGGCGCCCAGGACGGCCGGGCCGGTGGCGGCCAGGACGTAGCCGAAGCACTGGGCCATGCTGGAGAGTTGGGCGGCGTGCCGGGCGTCCGGGGCACGCTGCACGAGGAACAGCAGCGCGAGGCTGATCGCCGCGCCCTGGCCCAGGCCCAGCAGCACCATCCACAAGGAGGCGCCGGCGGCCGGTGCGAGAAGCACCCCCGTGAAACCGGCCGCGCACAGCAGTGCGCCGACCGCGGCCAGAACGCCGGCCCGCAGCCGGCGGCCGACGAGCACCGGCGCGAGGAACGAGCCCGTGATGCCCAGCAGCGAGGAGAAGGAGAGCATCCAGCCGGCGTCGCCCGCGCTCATGCCGTCGTCCGTGAGCATCGTCGGCAGCCAGGCGGCGGCCGCGTAGTAACTCAGCGACTGCAAGCCCATATAGCCGGTGACCTGCCAGGCCAGCGGATCGCGCCACAGTCCGCGTACGGGGTGTGCCGCCGCGCGGGCGGCAGCCGCCGGCACCCGGGTACGGGTACGGATCTGCGGCAGCCAGCAGACCAGCGCAACCACCGCGAGGGCGCCCCAGCAGCTCAGCGTGGCACGCCAGTTCAGGCCGACGGCCTGCTGGAAGGGAACCGTGACCCCGGCCGCGAGCGCGGCGCCGCCGAACAGCGACATCGAGTACAGGCCGGTCATCAGCCCGGCCCTGGCCGGGAAGTCCCGCTTGATCAGGCCGGGCAGCAGCACATTGGCGACGGCGATCCCCGCGCCGATCACGACCGTGCCGGCGAACAGCGCCACGACCGAGTCCAGCAGCCGCAGCGCGGTGCCCCCGCAGATCAGCGCCATCGTGCCGAGCAGCGACCGCTCCATGCCGAACCGCCGCCCCAGCCGTGGCGCGACCGGCGCCAGCAGACCGAAGCAGAGCAGCGGCAGCGCGGTGAGCAGGCTGGTGGCGGCGGCCGACATCCCGCTGTCGTCGCGGATCGTGCCGACGAGCGGCGAGACGGCGACCAGGGCCGGGCGCAGGTTCAGGGCCAGCAGGACGACACCGAGGCCGAGGTACAGGGCGCGGCGCCCGGTGACGCCGCGGGAGGCACCGGCGGGTGCGGCCGCCGCGGTAACCGGCCCCTCGGGTGTGCCGGTACCGGGCGCCGCCGTCCCGGGCCCTTCGGGTATGCCGGCGGCGGGCTCTGCCGCCACGGCTGCAGGTCCTCCTGCGTCACGCATGCGCGTCGTCTCCGTGGTGGGTGGTGCGGGTGCGGCCCCGGTCCTCTGCGGGCGGCTCGCGCAGGGCGTTCATCGCCTCCGTGAGGTGCGCCAGCGCGGCCCGCTCGGCGCCGTCGGCGTCCCGTGCCTCGATGGCGTCGACGATGGCGGTGTGCTCATCGAGCTGATGGCGTACCGCCTCGGGCAGCGGGGTGCCGAGCACGGCCTGCAACGTGCCGCGCAGCGCGTCGCTGAGGTGCTCGTACAGCTCGGCCAGCACGCTGTTGTGCGCGGCGGCCGCCACCGTGCGGTGGAAGTGCACGTCCGCGTCGATGAAGGCGGCCACCTCGCCGCTCTCCCAGGCCCGCTCGCGCTCGGCCAGCGCGCCGTGCAGCGCGGCGAGGTCCTCGTCGGTGCGGCGCTCGGCGGCATAGCGCGCCGCATCCCGCTCCAGGCAGGCGCGCACCTCGTACGCCTCCAGGTTCTCGGCCCGCCGCAGCCGCCGCTGTACGGCCGCGCCGAAATCGCTGTGGGCGCGGACATAGGTCCCGTCGCCCTGCCGCGGTTCCAGCATCCCGGTGTGCACCAGTGCGCGGACCGCCTCGCGGACGGTGTTGCGCCCGACGTCGAGCTGCTCCACCAGCACGGGCTCGGCGGGGATCTTCGCCCCGACCTCCCACTCGCCCTCGGCGATCAGCCGCTCCAGCTGCTCGATGACCAGATCGACCAGGCTGGTGCGGGCGGTGCTGCGCAGCGGCATCGACGCCGTCCTCCCTCTTCGCGGAAGCCTTCGGACGCTTTTCGGAAGCCTTCGTCCGGGATTTCCGTCCGTCCATTCCACCGGTGATGGGAACATCCCATGTTTAGCGGTGTCAAACGCGCAGGGTTAGCCTGAAGACGGCGATGATCTCGGGAGACACATGGACGAGCGAGGCCGCCGGGCGGCGCCCTGGCAGGGGCAGTGGCCGGTGATCGGCGTGGTGGCCGTGGGCGGTGCGATCGGTGCCCTGGCCCGTTACGGCGCCGCACTCCTGTGGCCCACCGGGAACGGCGCCTTCCCCTGGACGACCCTGACCGTCAACGCCGTCGGCTGTGCGCTGATGGGCATCCTGATGGTCGTGATCACCGAGGTCCGGCCGGCCCACCGGCTGGTGCGCCCCTTCCTCGGCACCGGCATCCTCGGCGGCTTCACCACCTTCTCCACCTACGCCGTCGACATCCAGCGGCTGGTCGGCGCCGGGCGGCCGGCCGAGGCCCTGGCCTATCTGGCGGGCACCGTGCTCGCCGCGCTCGCGGCCGTAGGGGCCGCGGTGACCGGCACCCGTGCACTTCTCCAACTGAGGCGGCGGACGGCATGACACACGGCACGGCACACCCGGGCGGCACCCCGGCGCTACGGCTCACGGTCCTCGTCGGCGAAGAGGACGTATGGCACCACAAGCCGCTCTACGCGGAGATCGTGCACCGCGCATACGACGCCGGTCTGGCCGGGGCCAGCGTCTTCCGGGGCATCGAGGGCTTCGGCTCCTCGGGCATCGTCCACACCCAGCGCCTGCTGTCCCTGAGCGAGGAGCTGCCGGTGGCGATCGTCGTCGTCGACACGGAGGAGCGGGTGCGGGGCTTCCTGCCGCGGCTGGAGGAACTCCTCGCGGTCGGCGGGCTGGTGACGCTCGACCCGTGCGAGACGCTCTCCTACCGGCGCACGGACGGCACGGGCACAGGTGAGGGCGGGCGCGGGTGAACTGGCTGCTGGTGGTGGCCGGTGCCATGGTCGGAGCACCGCTGCGCTTCCTCACCGACCGCTATGTGCAGTCCCGGCACGACGTGCTCTTCCCCTGGGGGACCTTCACCGTCAATGTCGTCGGCTCCCTGGTCCTCGGCCTGCTGACCGGTGCGGCCTCCGCCGGTGCGGCCTCCTCGCACCTCCAGCTGCTGATCGGCACGGGGCTGTGCGGTGCCCTGACGACGTATTCGACCTTCTCCTACGAGACGCTCCGGCTGGCCGCCGACCGGGCACGGGGGAGCGCGGCGGCCAATGTCGTGGGGACCGTGCTGGCCGGCCTGGCGGCGGCGTTCGCCGGGGTGGCCGCCGGGCAGGCGCTCTGGGGCTGACGTCCGCCGCGCGGGCCCGTGGACAGACGAAAGCGGTGGGGCTCCCGGGGGAGCCCCACCGCACGGGCGGTGCAGGAGGTGCGGGGGCTGGTGGGGTACGAGCGCCGGCCGCCAGGTCCCGGCTCTCGACAGCCCCCGGCCGTTGCGCGGTTCCGACCACCGTGAGCACGGTCGGATCCGCCGGCCACCGCCGAACTTCGTCACGTCACACGGCCTGTGAGGTGACCAGGCCTGTGGGGTACGTCAGGAGGCCTTGCCGAAGTGGACGCCCGCCAGGCCGTTGGCCCAGAGCTGGTTCACCTGGGCGCGCTCGTTCGCGTCCGGCTGGGCGTTCTGGCAGGACGTGCCGGGGCCGCCGCCGGACATCAGCTCGCTGCACGGGCCCTCGTAGTGGTCCGGCAGGCCCAGCACATGGCCGGTCTCGTGCGCGGTCACGCGGGTGGAGTTGTACTCCTGGTTCTGCGCGTAGTCCAGGAAGACAAAGCCCTTTCCGTGACCGTCGGTGCTGGCGTACGAGCCACGGGCGTCATTGCCCTCGCGGTACTGGAAGTCGCCGCCGCTGCCTTCCTGGAGCTTCACGTTCGAGACGGCGCTGTTCCAGATCGACGCGCTCTGGGCTATCTGGTTCGCGAAGGTCGGGGCCGCGCTGGCGTCATAGGTGACGGTCACCGAGGCGGCGTCCGGGTGGGCCTTCATCTTGGCCTTGGCCGACTTCAGTACGGCCTCGAAGAACGCCTTGGTGTCGGCCTTCTCGGCCGCCGAGCCGTTATAGGCCGCGATCGAAGCGGTGGTACTGCGGGGGGAGTTGGCGGGAGAGGAGGGGGAGGCTGCCGAAACCGGCGCCGCGGCTGCGAGCGCGGCGACGAGGCCCAGACCGAGCGCCGCCGACAGCGCCGTCTTGGGAGATCTCATGTGGGGGCTCCTTTATTTCCGAGGGCCGTACGGTCGCCGTGTGGGGCGGCGACCGGGGCCCTGCGGATTTCTTGGTGCCGTTGAGTCTGGACGGAGTTCACCCGGAAGACAGAGATGCCAGGTGGCGATAGCACCAGCCAATACCCCGGAAAAAAGAGCGCGTTCCGACAGGTTTGAGAGTCTGGTGTGACGTATGCCTACGTCGTTATGCTCCGGACGTGGAGCTCGAGGTAAGGCATCTTCGCGCATTGTGCGCCATCGCGGACTCCGGCAGCGTACGCAAGGCGGCCCGGCAGCTCGGCATGACCCAGCCTTCCCTGACGACCCAGCTGCACCGCATCGAGAAGGCCCTCGGTGGCCAGCTGTTCTTCCGTGAACCGACCGGCAGCCGGCCCACGCCACTGGGACATTCTGTCCTGTGCCGGGCCCGGCCGATAGTGGCCGAAATGCGGGCACTCATTGACGAGGTTGCGTCGGCCTCGCACCGCGACCAGGGTGCACGGCTGCACATCGGCAGCACCAACAGCCCTGCCGTCGCCGGATGGCTGCGCCGGCTCCGTCGCCGGCTGCCGGAGACCGACACCACGATAAGAACCGATGTGTCCGCCAATGCGCTGCTCCACATGGTCGCGACGGGACAGCTCGACGCCGCCTTCGTCCACGAGGTCGAGGGCGCGCCCCTACGGGTCCCCGAGGGCCTGGTGGAGCACGAACTCATCGCCAGGGAGCCGCAGTTCATCGCGGTGGCGGACACCCATCCCGCGGCCGCCAGGACGGTCATCAGGGTGGCGGACCTCGCCGACGACCAGTGGATGGTCGACCCGACCGTGGACGGTGAATGGGCGGGACTGCGCCGCATCTGGACCGCGGCCGGTATCAACCCCCGTGTCGTGCACGGCGACTACCTCACCACCGTGGACCTCGTCACGGCCGGTGAGGTGGTCACCCCCTGCCAGCCGACCGCCCGCCCCCGGCACGGCATGGCGATCCGCCCCCTGTACGGCGACCCGCTGGCCGTCCGCCTCTTCATGGCCTGCCGCCAGGACGACACCCTGGCCGCCTCGTCCGACGACCTGTTCGCCGATCTGACCGCCTCGTACATGGAGACCGCCTGGGCGAGCGAGGCCTACCGGACGTGGCTCGTGCGGCACAACGGGCGGCTGCCGGTGGGGAGCTAGCGGGCTTCTGAGCCCGTCCGCTCACGGGAACGACGGGGCGGTGCGGCGGCGCGTGCGGGGCCCGTCGGCCGGGTCTGTCCACCAACGGTGTGAAAGCCGCGGTCCTGGCCTCCGGGGACCCGCTGGGCCGTGGGGCGATGGCCGAGAGTGGGGGTGCCCGAAAGCCGGTGCGGCCGAGCCCTGGAGACCTCTGTGGATGGCACCTTTTCCCTGGTCCTGCTCCTGCTGTTCCTGTGGTGCCTGTGTTCACGGCGGATGGAGCGCTTCGAGCTGACCGCTCCGGCCGCGTTCGTCCTGCTGGGGCTGCTGCTGGGCGAGGGCACCGGCGTCCTCGACCTCCCCCTCCCGCACGAGACCGTGAAGGTACTCGCGGAGATCACCCTGGTCTGGGTGCTCTTCACCGACGCCGCGCGGCTCTCCTTCCGGGCCCTGCGCCCGGAACTCGGCCTCTCTCTGCGGCTGCTGGGGATCGGGCTGCCCCTGTGCGTGTGCCTGGGCACGGTGCTGGCGGCCGTCCTGCTTCCCGGCGTCTCGGGATGGGCCGCGCTGTACGTCGGGGCCGCGCTCGCCCCGACGGACGCCGCGCTCGGCGCCACGATGATGGTCAACCCCGTGGTGCCCGCGAGGATCCGGCGGCTCATCAACGTGGAGAGCGGCCTCAACGACGGCATCGCCACACCCCTGGTGGTGCTCGCCCTGGCCGGAGTGTCCGCGGCCGAGGGCAGCGCCGGACCGGACGCCACCGGCCATGCCCTGGTGCAGCTCGCCGCCGGTGCCGCGTACGGGGCGGTGGTCGGACTGGCCGCCGGATGGCTGCTGCGGACCACGCTCCGCAACGGCTGGGCGGCCGAGGACTTCGCCGGCGCGGGCGTACTGGCCCTGGCCCTCCTCGGCTACACCTCCGCCCTCGCGATCGGCGGCAACGGCTTTGTCGCCGCCTTCGTCGCCGGCCTGGCCTTCGGCTCGACGCACGGTGCCCCCCATCGGGTGCTGCTCTACGTCGAGCAGACCGCCTCGCTGCTCTCCGTCCTGGTCTGGCTGGTCTTCGGCGCCCTCCTGCTGCCGGAGGCGTTCGGCCACTTCACCTGGCAGGCCGTGGTCTACGCCGTACTGAGCCTCACGGTGATCCGCATGCTGCCCGTCGCGCTGTGTCTGACGGGAAGCGGTCTGGACGCCAAAACGGTGCTGTTCGTGGGCTGGTTCGGCCCCCGCGGCCTGGCCTCGATCATCTTCGGCCTGCTGGCGGTCGAGGAACTCAAGTCCCCCGACACCCAGGCGGTGGTCCCGGTAGTCGCCTGCACCGTCCTGCTCAGCGTCCTCGCCCACGGCCTCACCTCCGCCCCACTGGCGAACCGCTACGGGAAAGCGGCAGCGGCCAAGGACATCGGCCCGGCCCCCACCACGGCGGACGAGCTGCCCGTGAGGGGGATGGCGGCGGGGGGTCTGCACCGGGGGCGGCTACGGGGCGGCGGGCCGGCGCCGTCGTGAGCGTTGCCCACCCGAGGCTCCTTGTGTTCCGCCCGTTTGCGGGCAGCGGAGGTCCCCGAGCCACCGCCCAAGGCGCCGCCATGCCCGAGTGCCTCGCTTCTACCGGGGCTCGCATGAACAGGGCCGCGCCGACCTGGAGGGCGCTCGCGGCGACCTGCACTGGTTCACCGTCACCGTCACCGCTCCAGGCCTCGCCTTCCTCGACCGGGGGGCGGGGCGCACCCGGCCCCCAAAAAAGAAGACCGCACCCGCTCCGTCACGGACGCCCTGTGGGGCGGTGTGCGGACCGGGCGCGGACAGGTGGCGGAGAGGCCCGCGGCAGTGCGGGTCAGGCCGCCTGGGCCGAGGTCAGGCCTTCTTGGTCTCCCAGAAGATCTTGTCGATCTGGGCGATGTAGTCCAGGGCCTTCTGGCCGGTCGCCGGGTCGTTGGAACCCTTGGCGGCGCTGAGGGCCTTGAGGGTGTCGTTGACCAGCTGGTGCAGCTCCGGGTACTTCTCGAAGTGCGGGGGCTTGAAGTAGTCGCTCCAGAGCACCGAGACGTGGTGCTTGGCCAGCTCGGCGCGCTGCTCCTTGATCAGGACGGCGCGGGTGCGGAAGTCCGCGTCCTCGTTGGCCTGGTACTTCTCCTGGACGGCCTTGACGGACTCGGCCTCGATGCGGGCCTGGGCAGGGTCGTACACGCCGCAGGGCAGGTCGCAGTGGGCGCTGACCTTCACCTTGGGGGCGAACAGGCGGGAAAGCATGTTCAGTCCTTCCTCGTGATCGTCTTCTCAGGTGCGAGATTACTCGGTGCGGGAAGGCTTTTCTCGGTCGGCCCGGGGGTCTTAGGGCAAAAGTCCGGTGCCGAGGCGGGACTGATGGAGGATGGACCGGTGAGCGGATCGGACCGGGGCTGGGCCGGGAGGTACGGGATGCCGGAGCGGGTGCATGAGCGTGGGCCGGAGCGGGGCGAGGACCCGGAGACGGGGCACGAGCGGGGCGGGCTCCTTCGCGCGTTCGGGCTGGCCGAGGTCTACAACCCGTCGATGGTGCCGACACTGCGGCCCGGCGATCAGCTGGTGGTGCAGTACGGGGCGGCGGTGCGGCCCGGTGACGTGATCGTGCTGCGGCATCCGTTCCGGCAGGATCTGCTGATCGTCAAGCGGGCCGTGCAGCGGCGCGACGGCGGCTGGTGGGTGCAGGGGGACAATCCGTTCGTCGAGAACGACAGCCGGGAATTCGGGGTGGTTCCGGACGAACTGGTCCTCGCCCGCGCCTGGGTGCGGGTGCGGCCGCCGCGGGGGATTCAGCGGTCGGTCGCCGGGGTGCTGTCCTGGGTGGTGTCGGCGGTCCGGCCGGTGAGGGCCGAGCGCTCGCTCTCCAGGCGCTTGCGGGCGCGGTAGGCGGCGACATTGGCGCGGGTCGCGCAGCGGTCGGAGCAGTAGCGCCGGGAGCGGTTGGTCGAGGTGTCCAGGTAGACGTTGCGGCAGGGCCGTGCCTCGCAGATGCCCAGCCGGTCCACGCCCAGCTCGGTGAGGTGGAAGGCCAGGCCCATGCAGGCGGTCGCGGTGAAGCCGGCGGTCGCGTTGGCGGCGTGGTCGGCGATGTGCATGTGCCAGTCGGGGCGGCCGTTGTCGTCCCGGTATTCGTGGCCGGAGATCTGCGGGCTGACGGGGAACTCCATCATCAGGGCGTTGAGCAGGTCCACGGCCAGCACCTCGTCGCCGGCGTCGGCGGCCTCGAAGACGGCGCGCAGCCGGGCGCGGACCGTGCGCAGCCGGGTCACGTCGCTGTCGGTCGCGCGCCGGGCGGCCTGCTGGGCGGGGCCGAAGAGTTCACGGACGACCTCGACCGAGGTGAGGCTGTCGGTGCCGCGCTCGGGCTGCTCGGTGTTGACCAGTCGCACGGCATAGTCCGAGTAATAGGCCAGTTCCACTTGTAGTCCTTACGGGCGGGGGCTAGGGTGCGGGTACTTGCTCGTAGTAAGGGGTGTCCTTAGTACGAGGGTATTACGGCCTGAAGGGGAAGCGATGACCGAGACCGTCGTCGGCGCCGATTGGCAGGCGTGGCAGAACAGTTGGGACCGCCAGCAGGAGTGGTACCTCCCCGACCGCGAGGAGCGGTTCCGGGTGATGCTGGACATGGTCGAGGCGCTGGTGGGCCCCGAGCCCCGGGTTCTGGACCTCGCGTGCGGTACGGGAAGTATCTCCGACCGCCTGCTGAAGCGGTTCCCCAAGGCCGAGAGTGTGGGCGTCGATCTGGATCCCGCGCTGCTGGCCATCGCGGAAGGGTACTTCGAAGGCGAGTCCCGGGTCCGCTTCGTACGGGCCGATCTCAAGGACCCCCGGTGGACGGAGAAGCTGCCGCACGACTCGTACGACGCGGTGCTCACCGCCACCGCGCTGCACTGGCTGTACACCGAGGACCTCCGGGGGCTGTACGGGCAGCTCGGCACCCTGGTGCGGGACGGCGGGGTCTTCATGAACGCCGACCACATGCCAGAGGAGGGCACCCCGCGGATCAACGCCGCCGAGCGGGCCTTCCGGCATGCGCGCATGGAAGAGGCGAAGGCGTCCGGCGCCGTCGGCTGGGCCGAGTGGTGGCAGCTGGCCGCTGCCGACCCGCGGCTGGCCGCGCCGACCGCCGAGCGCTTCGAGATCTACGGCGAGCACGCGGACGGCGACACCCCCTCGGCGGCATGGCACGCGGCCGTCCTGCGCGAATCCGGCTTCGCGGAGGCCCGGCCGGTATGGGCCTCGCCCACGGATGCGCTGGTGCTGGGCCTGAAGTAGGGCCATGACGCGCCGCGGTGGCGTGGGGGCGGAACGGAACGACGAACCGCGGCGGGACGCTCTCCGGAAGGAGAAGGTCCCGCCGCGGGAGGAAGAATCCGCCGCGAGGGCGAGGGGCCCCCGCGAGGTCGAGGGCCCCCACGGCGGCGAGGGTCCCACGGCGGCGAGTGATCCGCACGGCCGTGGCCGGAGGTGCCGCGCCGGCCGCACCGGCCGCACCGGCCGGAGCCGCCGCGGCCCGCGCCGCGCCGCCGCGCCGTTGCTACAGCACCTTCGACAGGAACGACTTCGTCCGGTCGTGCTGCGGATTGCCGAGGACCTCGCGCGGGTGGCCGGATTCGACGACCACACCGTCGTCCATGAAGACCAGCGAGTCGCCGACCTCGCGGGCGAAGCCCATCTCATGGGTCACGACGATCATCGTCATACCGTCCGCGGCCAGGTCCTTCATGACGTCCAGGACGTCACCGACCAGCTCCGGGTCGAGGGCCGAGGTCGGCTCGTCGAAGAGCATCAGCTTGGGCTCCATCGCCAGCGCACGGGCGATGGCGACGCGCTGCTGCTGGCCGCCGGAGAGCTGCGAGGGGTAGTTCGCGGCCTTGTCGGACAGGCCGACGCGGTCCAGGAGCTTGAGCGCCCGCTCCCGGGCGGCGGACTTCGACTCGCCCTTGACCTGGATCGGCGCCTCCATGATGTTCTCCACCGCGGTCATGTGCGGGAAGAGGTTGAAGCGCTGGAAGACCATGCCGATATCGCGGCGGCGGGCGGCGACCTCCCTGTCGCGCAGCTCGTAGAGCTTGCCGTGGTGCTCGCGGTAGCCGACCAGTTCGCCGTCGACGGACAGCCGGCCGGCGTTGACCTTCTCCAGGTGGTTGATGCAGCGCAGGAACGTCGACTTGCCGGAGCCGGACGGGCCGATCAGGCAGAAGACCTCCCGCGGCGCGACCTCCAGGTCGATGCCCTTGAGGATGTGGGCCGCGCCGAAGGACTTGTGGACGCCCTCGGCCTTGACCATCGGACCGCCGCTCGTGCCGGCGGCCTTGCTCGTCGTGATCTTGCTGGTCATCCCATACCTCCGGGGCGGTTGAAGCCGCCGGACAGCTTCGACTTGGCGCGCTGCAGCGGGGTGAGCGGGAGCTGGCGGCTGGAGCCGCGAGCGTAGTAGCGCTCGAGGTAGTACTGGCCGATGCTCAGCACCGTGGTGGCGATCAGGTACCAGACGGCGGCGAGGATCAGCATCTCCACGACGACACCGGAGTCCCGTCCGACGTTCTGCGCGGCCTGTAGCAAATCGTAGTACTGGACGGCGATGACCAGCGAGGACGTCTTGAGCATGTTGATGACCTCGTTGCCGGTCGGCGGCACGATCACGCGCATCGCCTGCGGCACCACGATCCGGCGCAGCGTCTTGGCGTGGCTCATACCCAGCGCGTGCGCCGCCTCGGTCTGGCCCTCGTCGACGGCGTTGAGACCGGCCCGGCAGATCTCCGCCATGTACGCCGCCTCGTTGAGGCCGAGGCCCAGCAGCGCGCACAGGAACGGGGTCATGAAGTCCGACCACTCGTCCTTGTAGATCGGCATGATGTCGATGTACTGGAAGACGAGGCCCAGGTTGAACCACAGGAACAGCTGGACATAGACCGGCGTACCGCGGAAGAACCAGACGTAGAACCAGGCGACGGTCGAGGTCACCGGGTTCTTGGACTGGCGCATCACGGCCAGGATCACACCGAGGACGACACCGATGATCATCGACAGCACGGTGATCAGCAGGGTGTTGCGGAGGCCCTTGAGGATGTCCGCGTTGAACATGTACTCGGGGATGGCGTCCCAGTTGACGTTCCCGGAGGCGAAGGCCCGGCCGAGCAGGGCGATCAGACCGAGGACGACGATCGCCGCCACCCAGCGGCCGTAATGGCGGACCGGGATGGCTTTGATCGGCTCGGGCTGGGGCGGCGGAGCGTCCGCCGGCGGCTGGGCCGACTTGTCGACGTCAACTGACACGGGTGTTGCCTTTCAGCATTCGGCGGGAGGGGCGCGGAGGGGACGGGACGGCTTCCGGCGGCTCAGGAGCCGCCATTGAGCTCCACCTTCTTGACCGCGGCATCCTTGACGTCCCACTTGTCCAGGACCTTGGCGTACGAGCCGTTCTTGATCGCGAGTTCCAGCGCGGCCTGGAGCGCATCACGCAGCTGCTGCTTGCCCTTGGGAACCGCGATGCCGTACGGGGCCGCCTTGAGCGGCGCGCCGCCGACCATCTCGAAATCCTTGCCGCCACCGGAGACCTTCACCGCGTACGCCGCGACCGGGTAGTCGCTGGAGACGGCGTCCACACCGGCGGTGCGCAGCCGGGTCTGGGCCTCGGAGTCGTTGTCGAACGCCTCGATCGTGATCGGCTGCTCGCCGTTCTTCTCACAGGCCTTCGACTTGTCCTTGGCCAGGTCGTGCGAGACGGTGCCGCGCTGTACCGCGATCTTCTTGCCGCACAGGGTTTCCCAGCCGTCGACGCCGTTGGCCTTGCCCTTCTGGACATAGAGCGAGACACCGACGTCGAGGTAGTCGATGAAGTCGACGCCCTGGCCGATCTTCTTGCCGGTGTTGCTGTCGATGCCCTCCTGGCGCTCCTTGGTGTCCGTCATCGCCGACATCGCAATGTCGTAGCGCTTGGACTTCAGGCCGCCCATGAGGGTGTCGAAGGTGGCGTTGTTGAAGTTGAGCTTGATGCCCAGCTCCTTGCTCATCGCCTCGGCGAGATCCGGATCGATGCCCTCGACCTTGCCGTTGGAGCGGAATTCCACCGGCTTATACGTGATGTCCGAACCGACCTGGAGCATGGCCTTTTCCTGGACGTCCTTGGGCAGCTTCTTGAACAGCGGCGCATTGACGTTGCGGTTCTTCTTCGCTTCACGTTTGGCGATGGCCGCGTCCGTCTGGTCGCCGCAGGCGCTGAGCAACAGCAGCGAGGCGGCGACCGCGGTCGCCGCGGCCACGGCTGTGCGAGACCTGCCGACGGCCGAGCGACGGGTGGTGCTTGCGGTCATGCTGATCCTCCTGCGGATGGAGAAGCCGACGTGACAAAAGGGCCGGAGGCACACCTTCGAGCGTCGTGACCTCGGTTGGTGACGGAATCCTGCCATCCGTACTCCGGAATGCGGACTGTCGTAATGGTCAAAATCGGATAACGGACGGAGAGGCGGGGGCGGCGGCCTTGTGCCGCAAGGGGAGCCCCCGTGCCACGGGATGTCCCGGGCCGCCCGGCGGCTGCGGGTGTCTCGAAGTCCGGACTGGCAAGGCATAGCTCTTCTGAGTTTTTTGCGCATTTTGCGGTTATTGTCGGAACTCTGAAGCCGAGGGTGGGGAATCTGACTCGTCGGGTCCCGCGCCCGTCCGGTAGAAAGGTTCGTTACACCCCTCATCCGGGGCTCAGGGCGCGTGTGCGGCGCGCCCGGCGTCCGTACCTCCCCGCGCGCGGCGGTCATCTGCTGTGCAGGGCGCGGACGCGGTGCCCGCCCACCCCTCAACCAGGGAGTGGCCACCCTCAGCAGATTTACGATTAAAGGGGTAAGACAAGTGGCAGCGGAGATCGTCAATCCTCGCAGCGACAGCAATACCGGTGCGGGTGCGGGCAGTGCGCCCGACGCCTTCGATCCGGCTTTCGCGCTGCATCGCGGCGGCAAGATGGCCATCCAGGCGACCGTGCCGGTCCGCGACAAGGACGACCTGTCCCTCGCGTACACACCGGGCGTCGCCAAGGTGTGCAGCGCCATCGCCGAACAGCCCGAGCTGGTCTACGACTACACCTGGAAGTCCCAGGTCGTCGCCGTGGTCACGGACGGCACCGCGGTGCTGGGCCTGGGCGACATCGGCCCGGAGGCCTCCCTCCCCGTGATGGAGGGCAAGGCCATCCTCTTCAAGCAGTTCGGTGGTGTGGACGCGGTGCCGATCGCGCTCGGCACCACCGACACCGACGAGATCATCGAGACCGTGGTCCGGATGGCCCCGTCCTTCGGCGGAGTCAATCTGGAGGACATCTCGGCGCCCCGGTGCTTCGAGATCGAGCGCCGGCTCCAGGAGCAACTGGACATCCCGGTCTTCCATGACGACCAGCACGGCACCGCCGTGGTCACGCTGGCCGCGCTGCGCAACGCCGCCAAGCTCACCGACCGGTCGCTCGGCCAGCTGCGGGCGGTCATCTCGGGTGCCGGCGCGGCCGGGGTCGCCATCGCCAAGATCCTCATCGAGGCGGGCATCGGAGATGTCGCGGTCTGTGACCGCAAGGGCGTCGTCTCCGCCGACCGCAGCGACCTCACGGACGTCAAGCGCGAGGTGGCCGGCTTCACCAACAAGGGCCGGCTGACCGGCTCGCTGGAGGAGGCGCTGGAGGGCGCCGATGTCTTCATCGGTGTCTCCGGCGGCACGGTGCCGGAGGAGGCGGTGGCGAAGATGGCGAAGGACTCGCTGATCTTCGCGATGGCCAACCCGACCCCGGAGATCCACCCGGATGTCGCGCACAAGTACGCGGCCGTGGTCGCCACCGGGCGCAGCGACTACCCGAACCAGATCAACAACGTGCTGGCCTTCCCGGGCATCTTCGCCGGCGCCATGCAGGTGCGGGCCACGCGGATCACGGAGGGCATGAAGCTCGCCGCCGCCGAGGCGCTGGCCGCCGTCGTCGCCGATGAACTCAGCGCCGACCGGGTCATCCCCTCGCCGTTCGACGAGCGGGTCGCCCCCGCCGTCACCGCCGCCGTCGCGGCCGCCGCCCGTGCGGAGGGCGTGGCGCGCCGCTGACCGCGGCGCCAGGTGTCGTACGCCAACGGGCCGGGCCCGCACCCTCACCGGTGCGGGCCCGGCCCGTTGTGGTGCCGGTGGCCGCTGACCGGGGGCGCGGTGCGTGTCACACCCGTACGCGGTACCGCAGCGCCCGTCCGCGGCCTACGTTGGGATCATGTTTGCTGCCTATGCCGCCCGCATCGACCCCGACCAGCCGCTGAACGGCCTCGAATTGGGGGAGCGCCCCGCCCCCGACGTACGCCCCGGCTGGACGACCGTCAACGTCAAGGCCGCCTCCCTCAACCACCACGACCTGTGGTCGCTGCGCGGAGTGGGGATCACCGAGGACAGCCTGCCGATGATCCTCGGCTGCGATGCCGCCGGAGTGGACGCGGACGGCAACGAGGTCGTCCTGCACTCCGTCATCGGGCAGACCGGCCATGGCGTCGGCCCCAAGGAGAAGCCCTCCATCCTCACCGAGCGCTACCAGGGCACCTTCGCGGAGCAGGTCACCGTCCCGGCCTGGAATGTGCTGCCCAAGCCGAAGGAGCTGTCCTTCGAGGAGGCCGCCTGTCTGCCGACCGCCTGGCTGACCGCGTACCGGATGCTGTTCACCAACGCGGGCGTACGGCCCGGGGACAGCGTGCTGGTGCAGGGCGCCGGCGGCGGCGTGGCGACCGCCGCCATCGTGCTGGGCGCGGCCGCGGGGCTGCGGATCTTCGCCACCAGCCGGGACGAGGCCAAGCGCAAGCGGGCGCTGGAGCTGGGCGCCGAGGCGGTGTTCGCGACCGGCGAGCGGCTGCCACAGCGGGTGGACGCGGTGATCGAGACGGTCGGCGCGGCCACCTGGTCGCACTCCATCAAGTCGCTGCGCCCCGGCGGCACTCTGGTCATCTCGGGCGCCACCAGCGGCTTCACCCCGAAGAGCGGGGAGCTCAACCGGATCTTCTTCCTGGAGCTGAAGATCGTCGGCTCCACGATGGGCAGCAAGGAGGAGCTGGCGTCGTTGCTCAGCTTCTGCGCGGCCAAGGGCATCCGGCCCGTCATCGACTCGACGCTGCCGCTGGACCGGGCGCGTGAGGGGTTCACGAAGATGGCGGCGGGCGAGCTGTTCGGCAAGGTCGTACTGACCGTCTGACGGCTGACGATTCGTCAGGTCTTGAGGAGGGGCGGAACGATGCGGATCCTGCGGGCGGAGGGGCGCCCCGCCATGCCATGGAGCAACGGCGGCGGGGTGACCCGGGAGATCGCCGTCCATCCGCCGGGCGCCGGCTGGGACGCCTTCGCCTGGCGGGTCAGTCTGGCGGACGTCACCCGGGACGGGCCGTACTCGCCGCTGCCCGGCGTCCGCCGGATCCTCACCGTCGTCGACGGCGCCGGGCTGGAGCTGACGGTGGACGGCGCCCCGCACCTCCTCCCGGACCGCTGCCGCCCGTTCGCCTTCCCCGGCGCCGCCGCCACCGACTCCCGCCTGTTGGACGGTCCCGTGGTCAACCTCAATGTGATGCTCCGGGAGGGGCGGGCGGCGGCGGCCGTGGAGATGGCGCGGGGAAGCCGGGTGGTGTGGCCGCGGCGGCCGGCCGACGGCGGTGCCGAGGGCGCCGGCGGTCCGCAGGAGGTCCTGGTGGTGGCGGTCGAGGGGCGGACCCGGCTCGCGGAGGACGGTGCACACCGGGCGCAGTTGGAGCGGTTCGACGCGGCGCTGCTGACGGGGCCGGACGCGGCCGCCGCCGACCTGTGGACGGACGGCACCGCGGCGGTGATCGCCTTGTCGGCCGCCGGTCCCGACCCTCTCTAGGAGTTGTCGTCAAAGTGTCACGCCCACATCAGCAGCGAGGCGAGGGTTACGGCGGCCTGGTAGGACTCGGCGGTTTTGTCGTAGCGGGTCGCGATGCCGCGCCATTGCTTCAAGCGGTTGAAGCACCGTTCCACAACGTTGCGCTGCTTGTAGATTTCGCGATCGACCATTGGCGGACGTCCGCCGAGGCTGCCGCGCCGGGCCCGGTTGCGGATCTGGTCGGCCCGTTCCGGGATGGTGTGCGTGATGCCCCGGCGCCGCAGCCAGGCCCGGATCGCCTTCGAGCTGTAGCCCTTGTCTCCCAGGACATGATCGGGCCGTACGCGGGGTCGGCCAGGACCGATGCGGGGCACCCGTATCGCCTCCATCACGGCGGTGAACTGGGTGCAGTCGTTGGTGTTCCCGCCGGTGAGAACGAAGGCGAGTGGTCGGCCGACAGCGTCGCAGACCAGGTGAATCTTGCTGGTCAGTCCGCCTCTGGAGCGGCCGAGCGCCGGGTTCCGGAGCCCCCTTTCGGGCTCCGGCCGCCTGCTGGTGGGCTCGCACGATGGTGGAGTCGACCGATACCAGCCAGTCGACCTCACCGGACGCATCCGCCCGTGCCTGGGCTTCCCGGAGCATCCGCTCGAAGGTGCCGTCCTTGGCCCATCGGCGGAAGCGAGTGTGCAGCGTGGCCCAGGATCCATACCGTTCCGGTATGTCCTGCCAGGCCGTGCCTGTACGGAACTTCCAGACGATCCCATTGAGGACCGTCCGGTCATCCGACCGCTTCCGCCCTCGCTCCGACCGAGGCAGCAGAGGACGGACGAACTCCCACTCGGCATCGGACAGTTCATGGCGACGTATCACCCGACCATGATCCACCACACAAGATCATTTGGAGACGCCTCCGCGAGGGGTCAGCTGATCGGCAGCGTGCTGTTCTCCTGTCAGGAGGCTGTGCCGAGCAATGTACGTGCGACGTCTTCCAGGGATCCGAGCAGCGGGTTCAGGTCGCCAGCGCGCGTGACGAGCACGAGCTCGCAGGGATCGATGTCGATGACGGGCACCAGGGCGATGTCCTCGCGCACAGCAGCGCGTCGATCGGCGGCAGGGAAGATCGCGACACAGTGGCCGGTGGCGATGAGTTCCAGCTTGTCCTCGTAGCTGTCGTCGATCGCGGGCGGGGGTGGTGCCGGGCGGTCGTCGACCGGCTTGGGCGTGCTCCAGACAACCGGAGTGCTGACGCAGGCCACCAGTTCCTCGTCCGACAGAGCCCGCAGGCTGACGGCTTTCTCGTTCGCCAGATGATGACTCGCCGATGTGACGAGTACCCGCGATTCCTGATGGAGCTTGGTCACCCGGAAGCCGTCCGCGGGGAAGGGCAGGGGCCTGTACACAACGAGGGCGTCGACCCGCCCCTCGGCGAGGGCGCGCGTGTCCCGCCAGTCGAGGTGCCGGGTGCGGACCTGGCCGTCGGGGTGCCGGCGGCGCAGTTCCTGCACACAGGCGGTGATGACCAGTCCTTCGGCGCAGCCGACGGTGACGGTACGGGGCTGGACGGCGGCTCTGGCCGTGCGAGCGGCTTGCTCGGCCTCTTGGAGCAGTATCCGGGCCCTGGGAAGGAATGCCTGACCGGCGTCGGTGAGGCTGCTGCCCTGCGGCGAGCGGTCGAAAAGCCGGACACCGAGCTGAGCCTCAAGTCGCTGGATCTGGCGGCTCAGCGACGGCTGTGCCAGGTGCAGCTTGGTGGCGGCCCGGCCGAAGTTGCCGTACTCCGCCACGACTGTGAAATAGCGCACGAGCCGGAGATCGACGTCCATTCGCTCAGGGTACGTCGCGCGTCGTCATACGCCTGGGGCATGACGGCATACGGAACAGGCCTTGGACAGGGTGTGCGGGTAGATATTGGCTTGAGGGCATGACCACTTATGACGGCAAGAAGATCGTGATCACGGGCGGAAGCAGCGGTATTGGCCTCGCTACGGCCCGGTTGTTCGCGGACGGTGGGGCGCACGTACTGATCACCGGCCGCACCCGATCCACTCTGGACGCCGCGCTTGAGCAGCTGGGGGACAAGGCGGTCGGCGTCCGCAGCGACGCCGCGTCCCTGAAGGACATCAAGGCGCTGGCCGGCACGGTCCAGGAGCGGTTCGGTGCGGTGGACGCGCTGTTCGTCAACGCCGGCGTCACCGAGTCCGCGCCGTTCAACTCGACGACGGAGGAGATGTACGACACGCTGTTCGACATCAACACCAAGGGCCCGTACTTCACGGTGCAGGCGTTGGCGCCGCTGTTGCGCGAGGGAAGCGGCGTGGTCCTCACCACGTCGGTGGTGAACGTCCTGGGCCTCGACACGCTCAGTGTCTACTCGGCGAGCAAGGCAGCCCTGCGGTCGATGACGCGCACCCTGGCCCGCGAGCTGCTGCCGCACAAGGTGCGGGTCAATGCCGTGAGCCCGGGCCCGACCGACACGGGCATCCTGGACCGCTCCGTCCCCGCCGACGTCGCCGAGACGATAAAGGACACCTACCGGAGCACCAACCCGATGCAGCGGCTGGGGACGTCCGAGGAAGTGGCCGCCGCGGTGGCGTACTTGGCGTTCGGTGCGACCTTCTCGACGGGAACGGAGTTCCCTGTCGACGGAGGGGCGTCGCAGCTCTAGGCCGTTTGCGCAAAGTCGCGTCGTCGCCCGAAGGGCAGGCGGGACTTTGAAGACAGGCCCTAGGGGGAGGTGCCTCCAGCCCTCGGGGGAGGGGCGCCCCTAGATGATTGAGTCCGATGTTTGTGCTGGCCGCGACCATGGCGAAGGGCGCCCGTTGGCTCGTGTGTGACGACAAACCTGGACGCCCTTCTGGCGGCACTGTACGTGTTCATCGACGACCATGTGGCGCCACGTCGCCGGATCGGGCGACCCCCGAAACTGACAGACGCCGAACTGCTGTGCCTCGCGGTCGCCCAGGTCCTGCTGGGCTTTCCCTCGGCCCGGCACTGGATCCGCTTCGCCCACGCCCGGCTGGGGCACCTCTTTCGCTACCTGCCTCAGCAGTCCGCCTACAACAAGCGGCTCAACGCCGCCGGACCGCTGATCAGCGACGTGATCGAGGCCCTGGCCCGGCAGGTCCCGACCTGGACCGACGACCTGCGGCTGATCGACTCCACACCGCTGCCCTGCGCGGCCTCCCGCGAGACCGTCAAACGCTCCGAACTGGCCGGGCACGCCGGCTACGGCTACTGCCGCAGCCACTCCCGCTTCTTCTGGGGATTCCGGCTCTACCTGCTGACCACCGCCGAAGGCATGCCGGTGTCGTGGTGCCTGGCGAACCCCAAGCTCGGCGAACGGGAGGTGATGACCGCACTGCTGGCACGCGACCACCGCCTTGTCCGCTCCGGTCAGGTGATCCTCGCGGACAAGGGCTTCGCCGGGCGGGAGTTCGAGGCGTTCCTGACCGAGCGACTGGGCGTCCATCTGGTGCGGCCGGACCGGAAGGGCGAGCCCGTCCGGCACGGCCGTCTCGCCCGTGTCCGTCAGTGGATCGAGGCCGTGTTCGACACGCTCAAAGGCCAGCTCAGCCTGGAACATCACGGCGGCAGAACCCTGCCCGGAGTGTTCGCCCGCACCGGCCAACGACTCCTCGCCCTCGCAGCAGGTGTCTGGCACAACTGGACCACCGGCGCCAAGATCAAACGATCCCTGATCGCCTTCGACCACTGAGAACATCGGACTCATTCATCTAGGGCTGCCGCCCGTCTGTGGCTGCGGTCCCGGCGGTCGCTGCGGGGATGTTGAGCAGGGATGCGTGCAGGCGATACTGCGGCACGTCTGGCACGTCTGGCACGTCTGGCACGTCTGGCACGGCGGGCACGTCGCGCGCCTCGGGGTGTTCGCCCGTTGGCGGATCTGCTGGCGCGGGCGCCGCGCATACCGCCGGAGTGGGCAATACGCCCTCCAGGGCCTGGATCGTCGCGCTCAGGCGCGCGGCCGCTCCGTGGCCGGTGGATTCCCGCCACGCCGAAGCGCCGGCCCACTCCTGGTAGAGGAGTACCCGTGCACCGTCCTGGCTCAGGTGCACATGGACACCGAGCAGCCCCGGCACCGGTTCGCGGTCCAGCGTCCCGACGACGGTGTCGGCGAGGGCGTGTTGGGCATCCGGGCCGGTCGTGGCGAAGGCGGGGGTGACCAGGAAGGCGGGGCGCGGGCCGGGCCCTTCCGGGACATGGCTGCGGTGGCGGCGGTAGCGGATCAGGCCGGGCCGCCGGATGCCGGTGATCGCCGCGTCGATCCGGCCGACGGCCGCGGGCCGCACGGTGCGCGCCCATTCCCGGTGGGCGCCGTCATCCGTCCATTGCGCGTAGTTGAGGACGTGGCTGCCGTCGGTGCTCAGGAAGGTGGTGAGCGCGAGCATGGCGTCCGGACGCTTCCGGTGCTCCCACTCGGCGAGCACGGAGTCGGCCGCGGTGCGCTGGAGTGCGGCGGCTGGCACGAGCCAGGGGCTGACGAGGACGGTCGCCGCGTCGCCCCGGCGGGCGTCGGGGAAGTCGGTGGTGCGGGGCATCGGGGCTCCGTTCCGTGTGGGGAGGGCGGTGTGTGCGGGAGCCTGCCTCGTCAAGTGCGGTTGAGGTCAAGGGGAGTGGGTGAGCCGGGGGGGCGGGTGTCAATAATGGTTGACACTGCCGGAGTGTCAACGTAAATTGACATCCATGACCGAAGCAACGGATCTCGCCGAGCGGGCCGGCGACCGGGACCCCAGGATCGGGCTCCGCGCCGTGGCCGCGCTCCGTCGGCTGCTGGAGCAGCTGGAAGCCGTACAGGTGCGCAGCGCCCGTGCGAAGGGCTGGTCGTGGCAGGAGATCGCGGCGGAGCTGGGTGTCAGCAGGCAGGCAGTGCACAAGAAGCACGGGAGGCGCTGATGTTCGAGAAGTTCACGGCCGGGGCGCGCGCGGTGGTGCGCGGCGCCGTGCAGCAGGCGGACCGTACGGGCAGCGGCACGGTCGGCGAACCGGAGCTGCTGGTCGCGCTGCTGGACCGGACGGATTCACCGGCCGCCGGTGTGCTCGCCGCACTCGGTGTGCACGAGCAGCGGGAGTCGGTGGTGGAGGCCCTTGCGGCGGTGCGCCGGCGCGGCGGGGTGTCGACGGCCGACGCGGAGGCGCTGGCCGGGCTCGGGATCGACATCGACGCGGTCGTGGCGCGGGTGGAGGAGGCGCACGGGGAGGGCGCGCTGGCCGACGACGGGCGGGCCGGGCGCCGGAAGCGGACGCGCCGGCCGTTCACCGCGGAGGCGAAGTCGGTGCTGGAGCGCGCCCTGCGGATCGCGGTCGGCCGCGGCGAGCGCTACATCGGCGATGAGCATCTGCTGATGGCGCTGACCGCCAGGCCGGGACCGGCCGCCGTGGTGCTCGCCGATCACGGGGTGACGTACGGCGATGTGGTGCGGGTGCTCGACGAGGCCCGCGGCAGGCGCGCGAGTTGAGGCGGCCGGGGGCGGGCCCGTAGGCAAGGGCGCGCCCCCGGCCTGTTGGGCAGGTGCCCCCTACGGCAGCCCTGGCAGGGTGGGCCCCTACGGCAGCCCCTGGCAGGGTCTGCCCCTACGGCAGCCCCGGCGGGCGCGCCCCTACGGGTAGCCGACCTTCACCCTCCCTATTCCCAGCGTGCCGTGCCGGGGCAGATAGCCGGCCTCGAAGACCGCGCCGAGGACGGGGTGGAGCAGCTGCGCCAGCCGTTCGGCGCGGGAGTGGCCCAGTGCCCGCCAGGGGCCGGCAGCCAGCCGGTCCGTCGTCCGCTCGATCGCCTCGCGTTCCTTGCGGGCGCGTTCTGTGGCGGCGCCGTCCGGGGCGATCCAGCCGCGGGCGGCGAGGCGGTGCCGGGCGTCGCTCCACTCCTGAGCGCTCCAGCCGCGCCCCACGAAGTCGGAGGCCGGCGCCGCACCGATCGCGGCGAACGACACCAGGGCCTCACAGGGGTCGAGTTCGCAGGTCAGCAGGGCGGCCAGATGGCCGTCGCCGCGGTGTTCGCGGAGGACGGTCGCGGCCTGCCAGAGCACCAGATGCGGCGCGTCCGGCCAGGGCAGATCGCGATTGGCGGCGGCCAGCGGGCGGGCGGCCGTCCCGGCGTTCTCGGCGGCCTGGCGGGCGAGCCGGGCCGCTTCGGCGAGCTGCGCGGCGCTCAGCCGGCCGTCGGTCAGGGCGGTCAGCGCGCGGTCCATGGCCAGCAGCCGCGCGTCCAGCACCTTGGCCGGGTCCGCGACGGTCCAGATCCGGGGGAGGTAGCGGGCGATCATCCGTGGGCTGAAGGTGTAGTACGTCGCGGCCACCAGCCCGGGCCCGGCAGCGCCCAGCGGAGCCGTACGCCAGGCGAAATAGCTGGGCCAGCGGGAGGACACGTCATGGCCGAGGTCGGCGGCGACCTGGCGGGCCTCCGGGGCGAAGTACAGCGTGGCGTGCAGTGGCTCCAGCAGGTGCCACATCCGGCGGGCGACCGAAAGGTATTCCGACATCGCTTTACCTCATGGCCTTCACGATGCGTGCGCAGACAGAGGAGAGACCGTGGTCGGGAACACGGCTGTCGGTCCGCGGAATCGGGCGGTCTGGGCTCCCTGGAACCCGGTGCCGGGCGAAAAGCCGTGCGAAGTAGTGACTTCCCCGATTACGCCGCGTGAATCCAGGCCGCAGATGGCAACTGTGCGTAGCCGGGGCCCGGTTGGCGTCACACCGGTTTCGGCCGCAGCGGGTGGGCGGGCAATTCGCCTTCGGAGACGGTGAGTTCGGCGTCGGCTTCGCCCATGCCGCCAACCCGATGAGTGCCAGTGGTGGCCGGGGGGCCGTGCGGCTCGTCGGGGCGTTGCGGAAGTGCGTCGGGGCCCCGGAGGCCCCGGGGGCTGGACGGGGACGGTCGTGCCGGGGCGGGCGCACCGCATGTGCGCCCGCCCCGGCACGACCCCGGACCGCTCAGTCGTCCCGGTCCGCCAAGGACGCGTACTGCTCCGGATGACGCAGCAGTGCACCGATGTGGGCGGCGGCCGTCGACAGCCTGCGGCGGGACTCCTTCAGCTGCTCGGCGGTGACGCCGTGGTCGCGTGCCGCGTCCCGCAGGTCGTCGCGGAAACGGTCCAGCAGCCGGTCGAAGTCGCGGGCCGGGTTGTCGCCGGCCGGTTCCCGGGCCCACTCCGGGGCCGGCGGAGCCCCGGCCGCCGGGCCCTCCGCGGTGCCCTCAGTGGTGCCCTCCTCGGCCACGTCGACGCGCTCGACCGTCACCCGGGTCCCGTTCTCCGCGCCGCCGCGCCCGGCCCCGTCCGGTTCGCCGCCGCGCCCGGCGCCGGACTGGCCGCCGGTGAAGCGGCCGACCTCGCGGGACACCTCGGACAGCGCCTCGCGCACCGCGCCCGACCAGTCGCCCGACCGCACCGCCCCCTGGGTCTGCTCCTGTACGCGCTTGATGACCCGCTGGACCTCCTCGCGCGCGAACACCTGGGCGTCCCTGGCCTGCTTACGGGCCCGCTGGGCGTCCTGGCGGGCGCGCCGGCTCTCCTCCTTGGCCCGCCGGGCCTGCTCCTTCCACTCCTCCTTGGCGCGCCGGAACTCCTCCTTCGCCTGCCGCCAGGACTCCTTGTCGCCGAACGCCGCGTCGAAGTAGTCGGAGGCCTCGGGGAAGGGCCGCCCGGCCGCGTCGTCCTGGGCGTCCGTCGTCCCGTCGCCGTTCCGCCCGGCCGTCCCGCTTCCTCGCGCGTCCTTGCGGGCCTGCTGGGCGGCCTCCCGGATCTCGCGGCGCAGGTCCCGCGCCGAACCGCTCACGTCCTCCCGGATGTCGGAGGCGAGCGCGGCGACCGACTCCCGGATCTCCAGTTCGAGGTCCGCCAACTCGCCGCCACGGTCGGCGAGTTCGGCCCGTCCGGCATCGGTGATCGAGTAGACCTTGCGGCCGCCCTCGGTCGCATGGGTCACCAGGCCCTCGGCCTCCAGCTTGGCCAGCCGGGGGTAGACCGTGCCGGCGGAGGGGGCGTAGAGGCCCTGGAAGCGTTCCTCCAGGAGGCGGATGATCTCGTAGCCGTGCCGCGGGGTCTCGTCCAGCAGCTTGAGGAGGTAGAGACGCAGGCGGCCATGGGCGAAGACGGGGGGCATGCTCAGAGCACCTTCTTCTCGGCGGGCGGGTCGGTGGGGGAGTCCTCGGGCGGACCGGGGGCCGGGCCGCCGCCGGGGGCGCCGTGCCGGCCGTCCTCGTCCCCGAAGGAGGGGCGGCGCAGCAGGGCCAGGGCGCCGGAGACGGTGGTGACCTTGAGCCTGCCGGTGCCCGCGCCCAGCGAGCCGGTGATCTTCTTCGCGCCCCACTGGCCGCTGACCCGCAGATCGTCGAAGGCGTTGGAGACCGTGCCGCTCGCGGTGTTGGCCTCGACCGTGGCGTCCGCCGGATCGGGCAGCCGGATGGCGACCTCCCCGGAGACCGTCGTCAAGGTGATGTCGGCGCCCTTCGCGGGGTCCAGGTCGAGGACCATGTCGCCGCTGACGGAGTCGGCCCGCACCGCGCCGCCCGCACCGTCGATGACCGTCAGATCCCCCGAGACGGAGTTGAAGCGCAGATCGCCGCTGACCGACTGCACCTCGACGTTGCCGGAGACGGTGTCGGCCCGCACCCCTCCGGTCAGCCCGACGAGCGTGCTGTCGCCGGAGACGCCGCGGACGTCCGTACGCCCCGAGATGCCGGAGACCACCGCGCCGGCGCCGACCACGCCGACTTCGACCCGGGTGCCGGCCGGTACCGTCACCGACACCACCGCGCTGCGGTTCCACCCCTTGCGGTCGAGGAACTTCAAGAAGCCCTTCCAGGGGAGGTCCTCGTAGGCGATCGACAGCGTGCCGCCGGCGCACGAGACGGTCAGCGGCGGACCGTGCAGCTCGCTGATCTCCAGGCGGGCCGGGCCGCCGTCCGTGGTGCCGACGACGTTGACGGTGCCGTTGACCACGCGCACGTTCAAGGTGTCGACGGCTTCGCTGACCTCCAGAGTGCGTGGTGAGGTCACCTGTGTCGGTTGGTGCGACCACTCGGTCCCGGCTGACATGCCTGCCTCCCCTGAAACGCTGCAACGCAACATATCGCGTCTATTTCAGACACGATATATCGCGGATGGGTGAAGTCAAGTGCCTCGTCCGGGGGGGGGTGTGGCCGGAGTGCGTCCATCCCTCGCGTCCTTGCTCGTCTCAGGCGCGGAACGGGGAACCGTCCGGTGCGGTGGCGCAGTCTTCAGTGGTGTCCGTTGACGTCGTGGCGCATGCCATGAAGGAGTCGAACACATGCGTAGAACAACGGGGTTGCTCTCGGTTCTGGTGCTGGGTGCCGCAGTGGCCGGGCCGGTCGCGTCGGCGCACGCCGCGCCCGCCACCGCTTCCGCGGCCTCCGCCTGTCACCGCCTGGTCGTCAAGGCGAACGCGTCGAACAACAAGGCGCTGTCGGCCGACAACTCCCACAGCTACAAGAAGGCCATCGGCCACAACAAGGCGACCCAGAAGTACCTCGTCCAGGCGACGAGGGCCTGCCGGCACGCGCGCCACGCGGCGGAGATCCGGCGCGCGCTCGACGGTGCACGGGGCGGAGTGGAGACGGCCGAGCACCACAACAAGAGGGCCTACGCCGAGCACGACTCGCGGGCCGGGCGCGCGGCGGCCCACGCCGAACGCAACGCGAAGGCGCGGCTGCGCATCGCGCTCCATTACTCCTGAGCCAGGTCCCTTCGTGAACGGCCCGCTGCCCGCGCGGCGGGCCGTTCCCGCTCCGGGAACGCCGCACGGACCGCACCTGCCGCCCGGGGCCGGTGCCGGCACCCGCCCCGCCGTACGCCGGGGCAGGCCCGGCCGGCTACTCGTCCTCGTCCTCGTCGTCCAGCCGGGCCAGCCAGGTGGCCAGCCGCTCCACCGGTACCTCGAAGTCCGGGTTCAGATCGACGAACGTACGCAGCTGATCGGCCACCCACCCGAGGGTGACCTCCTCCTCGCCGCGTCGGTTCTCCAGCTCCTCGATGCCACGGTCAGTGAAATACACGCGCTCTCCACCAGGGGTCATGGGCTATTCCCGGCCAGGATAGGCAGGCTCACGGACCTCTCGCGCCACAGGCGCCCGAGGGCTAGCCTGATCACCTGTCAACGGTCCTGCGGCAATGGGGGAATTGCCGCCCACGGGGAGCAGGAGGCCGTGATGCAAGATCGCGCGCAGCGGATCGAGCTGCCCGACGGTACGGAAGTCTGGGCCCGGGTCTCCCGGCTCGACGCCCCCGGGCTCGACGGCCCGGACGACATGGACGGGACCGACGGCGAATTCGAGGACGTCGGCGCCTGGGACGCGCTCGGCGCCCGGGTCGAGGGGCTCCGCGAGGTGATCGGCGGGGTCGCCGCCAGCGTCCGCAGGGCGACCGAGCGGGTCGCCCCGCACGAGACCAGTGTGACCTTCGGCGTGGAGCTCTCGGCCAAGCCGGGCAAGGCCGTCGCCCTGCTCGCGGACGGCGAGGCCAAGGCCAATCTCTCCGTCACGCTCACCTGGCGGCGCGAGGACGGGACGCCCTTACCGGCGGAGGCGCACGGGGGACCTGCGGCCGGCCGTCGGGAGCCGGATGATGCGAGCCGCTGATGACGACATCCGAGGGCCAGTCCGCCGTCCGCGGTGACCGCGCCCACTACGCACAGCTCCTCGACCACGCCGGACGCACCACCGTCGGACTGCGCGCCGCACCGGGCGCGACCGCCACCCGGTCATGGGGCAGCGGGGTACTGATCGCCCCGGGATGGGTGCTGACCTGCGCTCATGTGCTCGCGGCGAGCGATGGGCGGCGCCGTGACACCGGCCCGGACGGTGTCTTCGGGGTCGTGTGCGGCGGCCGGGTGGTGCCCGCGCGGCTGGCTTACGACCTGAGCCGCCCCGCCCCGGAAGCCGGCCCCGCCGCCGCCCGCGCCGACCTCGCCCTGGTCCGGCTGCTCGACCCGGAGACCGAGCACCCCTGTGCCTGGCTCAGCGATCAGCCGGCGACGCTCCTGGAGGACGCGTACATCTTCCGCGGGCACGATCATGCGGGCGGGGGCGAGGACGTGGAAGCGGCCGGGCGGGGCGGCGGGAGCGGTGGTGCGGACGGGGGCGCGGCCGCGGGCCGGTCCCGGGAACGCGTCATACGTGACTCGTGCGACACAGGCGACACAGGCGGCGCAGGCAGCGCAGGAACGCCACGCGACGGACACCGCGGCCACGGGCCGGGTGAGGGCCGCGGCGCCCCTGAGGCGGACGGCGGGTCCGGCCGGAGCGGCTCGGACGACGGGCCCGGCCTGCACGGGCCGGACGGCGGCCGTGGTGTGCACGGGCCGGACGGCGGCCGTGGTGTGCACGGGCCGGGCGACGGGCACGGTGTGCACGGCGCGCCCGCCTTCCCGCGCGCTCCCGTCACCCCTGTCACACCCGTCGACACCTTCATCGCGGTCCGCTTCGGTGCCCGCGACGCCCGGGGACTTCAGTTCGGCAGCGATGTCCGGGTCATGCCCGGCGCCTCGGGCGGGCCGCTGATCGACTGTGACCGCGGCGAGGTGGTCGGCATCGTCAAGGGCCGCCATCAACAGGACCATGTCGGGCTCGCGGTGCCGGTCACCGCGCTGCGCGGGCTGGGCCCTGAACACCTGGTCCCGGGCGCCGAGGGCCTCGGCCCCGACCCGTATCACGCGCTGATGAGCCTGCACGACCGCTGGCACTGGGCCGGTCAGGACCTCGGCCGTGCCGTCGGGTCCACCTGGTTCGACGCCCAGCACGCGATCATGGCGGGCCGTGGCCGCCTGTGGGGCGTACAGGAGCGGCTCCAGGCGCTGGACCTGCTCGCCCACCTGCCCGCACCGCGCGATCCGCTGGTCGTGGAGGCCGCGGTCGGCGAGGTGCTGGACCGCGGGGACCGGCCCGGGGCCTGGTCGCTGCGCACCTGGCGGGACGGCCATGGCGCGCTCTACCAGGGCAGCGACCCGTACACGGAGCTGCGCGCCTTTGTGCACTACCTGCGGATCGTGGCGCAGCTGACCGCCGACGAGGTGCGCGACGTACCGGGTGAACAGGCCGCTGCGGTACGCGAGCAGGCCACCCGCCTCGCGGAGTTCGTGCAGGCCAAGGCGGTGGTGCTGCTGCCGCAGGACCGCCGCAGGATAGGTCCGGTACGGCGCCGCCCGCGCTCCGTGCTCGTCGAGTTCGAGCCGCTGTTCTACGACGAAGGCGGACCGGAGCTGTTCAACTGGTCGGTCAGCGAGGGCTACGGCCAAGGGCAGTGGCTGCGGGTGGACGTCCAGGAGTCGGCCGGCGGGGTGCCCTTCGAGCAGGCGCGGGAGCAGGTGCTGCGACGGCTCGGCGGGCGGCTGCTGCGGGCCGACAGCGACGCCGGGCCGGGCGCCCGGGTACGGCTGGAGGTCGCCGTCCCCGAAGGCCACTGGCACACCGCCGCCGGCCAGTGGGAGGTCCCGGCCTCGACCCGGCGCACCGCCCGGCTGCGGCCGGTGGGCCCCGGGCGCGCCGTGATCCTGCGCGACCAGGGACGGCGCGAGCAGATCGACCCGGCCTGGCTGCGCCGCTGGCAGGGCCTGGCCGCGGCCCGGGAACTCCAGGCGCTGCGCCTCGCGCCGCGCACGGGCGACGGCGCGCGGCCCGGTTCCGTGGAGGCGATCTGGCGGCTGCTGGAGACGGCCGGCGAGGGCGCGCTGCCCGCGCTGTGCCATACGGTCGCCGACGGGTTCGGCCGGGACGCGGTCGGCGTCGCCCTGGACACCGGCTTCCCGGCCGGGCTGTGGCCGGCCGCCGGCCACGGCGAGGAACGGGACTGCGATGCCGGCTGCGAGGAGTTCCACCGCGGGGTGCGGGAGCTGCTCCAGGGCTCGGGCGGGGTGGCCCGGCTCCCCGAGCTGGTCCGGCAGTTGCGGGCCAAGGCCGCCGAGGCCGCGGAGGAGGGCGCGCACTGGGCCCGCGATCTGGTGCTCCTCTACGACGACCCGGAGGACCCGATTCCGCCCCTCTTCACGGACCGCCCGCAGCTCTCTCCACGATGAGCGGACCGGGGAGCCGCCCCCGGAGCGGTTCGGGCGCCGCGCACGCCCCCTACACCTCGCACGCGCCCGGTGCCCGACCCGGTCGTTTCCGCCCCTCGTGCGGCAAGTCGCGCCCCGGACTGGGCACTTGGCCGCCTGCGATGCCCACAGGGGAGACCGGAAACCGCCCCGTGCGCTTCCGTCCGGCTGGGTACTGTCATAGCGTCGTGGAAGACGTGTTCGTGATTGCGCACGTGCGTGATCGTGGGTGGCGGACGTGGGGGAGGCCGGGGTGGACGATGCCGACGTCTCCGGCGATCCGCCATGACCATCGCTCCTGACCGAGGCCTGGCCGGCGACGAGGAGTTCCGACGTGAGCGACTGGCTCATCTACCGTGGCGCGGGGGCACCGCACGACGGAATTGAGCACCTTCCGCCGCCACCACCATGGCGTGATTTCGACGGCGGCCCCCTCGTGGCGCCGCCGGCCGCCCTCGACCCCTCCTCCGAGCGCAGGCTCGGTGTGCAGCACCGGGAAGCCAGCCACCACCGCCCCGGCGAGACCGAGCGCGAGCTGGTCAATGCCGCCCTCTATCTGCGCCGGCCGCTGCTGGTGACCGGCGCTCCGGGCAGCGGCAAGAGCACCCTGGCCCATTCGGTCGCCTATGAACTCGGCCTCGGCCGGGTGCTCGGCTGGCCGGTCGTCAGCCGCAGCACGCTCCGCGACGGCCTGTACGACTACGACGCCATCGGCCGCCTCCAGGACCTCCAGATCGCCCGCGCCGACCCGGCCGCCGGGGACGGCGCGGCGACGGCGGACGCGGACCCCACCGACGAACCCGGCGGCGGCATCGGCCGCTATATCCGCCTCGGCCCGCTCGGTACGGCCCTGCTGCCCGCCGCCCGGCCCCGCGTGCTGCTCGTCGACGAGCTCGACAAGAGCGACATCGATCTGCCCAACGACCTCCTGAACGTGCTGGAGGAAGGGGAGTTCCGGATTCCGGAGCTGGAGCGGCTGGCCGGATCCGCCCCCGAGGTGGAGGTGCTCAGCGACGACGGCGCGCGGGTGACGGTGCGCGACGGCCGGGTGCGCTGCCATGCCTTCCCCTTCATCGTCCTCACCAGCAACGGCGAGCGCGACTTCCCGGCACCCCTGTTGCGCCGCTGTATCCACCTCCACATCCCGGCCCCCGACAAGGAGCGGCTCGCGGCCATGGTGCGGGCCCACTTCGGCGAGGGGGCCGCCGAGCGCTACGAAGCGGTGATCGACCGTTTCCTGGACCGTGAGCCCGGCGATGTGCGCGCCGTCGACCAGCTGTTCAACGCCATCCACCTCACACAGAAGGCGGGCTGGACGGACGAGGACGAGGAGGAGACCCGACGGCGTCTGACGGCGGAGCTGATGCGGCCTCTTGATCGGACGAGGTGAGTGCGGTGCCCCTCGGGGAGCCCGGCCCAGGCCCCCTCGACGAACTCGTCGCCCGGCTGACGGCGGCGGGGCTGCCGGCCGATGCCCGCGGGATGGCCGATGCCCTCTGGCTCGCCCAGTGGATCACCCCGGGCGGGTCACGGGCGGAGGGCCCCGCGGACGCAGGGCCCCTCCGTGCGAAGGGTCACGACAGTACAGATCCGGCCACTTTCCGGGTGGGATCGGCCGTATCCGTGGCTCCCGGTGGTGCACTGCCGGCGGGCAGCGGCGCCGGTCCCTCGGACGCCGACCCGTCCTCGTCCGCCCTCCGGGACAGCGCCCGGCGCCGCGTCGCGGAGCTGCTGCCCACCCGGGACGAGCGGCTCCCCGACCCGGACCGGCAGCGCCTGGGCGAGGTCGCCGTCCCGATCGCCTCCGCGTTCCCCGGGCTGCTGCCGCTCCAGCGCGCGCTGCGGCCCATCCAGCGCTACCGCCCCCCGGTCGCCCCGGTCCGCCGCAAGCTGGACGAGCCCGCCACCGCCGAGCTCTCCGCCCACGCCGAAATGATCATCCCGGTGCTGCGCGGGGTGCACCGCCGCGCGGCCGCGCTGCGGCTGCTGATGGACGGCTCGTCCTCGATGGCCGTCTGGGAGCAGATGCTGCACGACCTGCGCCAGGTCTGCGAACGGGTCGGCGCCTTCCGTGATGTGACGGTGCATTACCTCCACCCGCACGGCGCGGACATCGGCGTCGCGGCGGCCCCCGGCCCCGGCCGCCCGCTGCGCCCCGCCGACCAGCTGCACGACCCGACGGGCCACCACCTCACCCTCGTCGTCAGCGACTGCGCCGGCCCCCTGTGGCGGGACGGGCGGATGCAGCGGCTGCTCTACCGCTGGGCGGCCGACGCCCCGCTCGCCGTGGTCCAGCCGCTGCCGCAGCGGATGTGGGCGCGCACCCTGCTGCCCGCCGTCGCCGGCACCCTCGTCCGCCGCCAGGGCCCCTACCAAGCCCTCGACTTCCGGCCGGCCCGCCGTCGCCGGCGTCCCGCCGGGGCACCGGGCGCGCCGTCCCAAGCGCCCCGCGAACGCGCCATCCCGGTCCTCTCCGCCACTCCCTCCGCCCTCGGCTCCTGGGCCCGGCTGGCCGCCGCCGACGCCGGTCTCTCGCTGCGCGGCGCGGCCTCCGTCGTCCGGGCCGACCACGGCGAAGGGCATCCGGCCGGGCCGCCGCCGGTGTCCGGGCCCGCCGCACCGGCCCGTATGGTCCGCGAGTTCGACCAGCAGGCCTCACCCGCCGCCCGCCTGCTCGCCGTCCATCTCTCGGCCGTCCCGCTCGCCCTCCCCGTCATCCAGCTCGTCCAGCGCGCGATGCTGCCGCAGACCGGCCCGGCGGAGCTGGCCGAGGTGCTGCTCAGCGGCCTGGTCACGCAACTTCCGGCGGACGAACGGCCGTCGGGCGAGCAGGCCGGGGTGAGCGGCCCCTGGTACGACTTCGTGCCCGGCGTGCGCGACGAACTCCTCGGCCGGCTCAGTGCGGGCGAGGCCGCCCTGGTCCTCAAGCACTGCTCGCTCTACGTCGAGCGCACCTTCGGCCGCAGCGCCCGCAACTTCCCGGCCGTCGCGGTCGCCATGCTCTCCGGCAGCGGCCGTGAGCCCGAGACCGGCCAGCGGGCCGTCCCCGAACCCTTCGCCCGGGTCTCGGAACGTGTGCTGCGCCGCTTCGAACCGGCCCTGCGCCCGCCCGCCCGGCAGCCGTATGTGTCCGACGGCCCCGCCGCGGAAGGCGCCGCCCTCCTGGAGCGCTACGAACAGGACCGCGCCGTCCGGGACCTGATCGAGGCCGTCCGGCTGCTGCGCGCGGCCACCGAACGGCTGCCCGTGGCCGGTACGGACCTCGCGCGCGCCCTGCTGCACGCCTGGGCGAAGTGGCGCCAGCCGGACGCCCTGGAGGAGGCGGAGCGCGCGGGACGCGCGGCGGAACGGGCCACGGCCCGTGGCGCCGCCGACGACCAGGAGGCCGCCACCGGCCGGGAGGCCGAGCGCACCCGGGCGCTGATCGTGCTCGGCCGGGTCGGCCACGCCCGCGCCCAGGAACGCCGGAGCGCCGGCACCCCCGCCGAGGAGCGCACCGCGCTCGCCGACGCCGCCCGCCATCTGCACGCCGCCTGCGGGCTGATGAGCCTGCTCGACCCCCGCGTCCTGGAGAGCATCGTGCTCCGCACCGAGGTCCTGCGCCGACTGGCCGCCCTGCCCGCCGCCGACCCTCCGCAGGACGGCGACATGGCGGCCGACGACCCCCTGGACGAGGCGGAACGCTCCCTCACCACCCTCCTCGACCAGTGGCCCAGCGGTGAGCAGGTGCCCGGCGAGGTCTATGCCGCCCGGGGCGGCGTCCTGCTCGACCAGGCCCGCCGGGCCGCCCGAGACCACGGGGAAGGACCGCGCCCCGTCGAGGCGCTCGCCGTCCGCGCCGCCGACGACCTCGACACCGCCACCGTCCTGCTGCGCCGCCGCGGCAGCACCGCCGACCGGCTGGTCTGCGAGACGCTGCTCGACCTCGCGGCGGCCCGGCAGCTGAACGGCGGCGCGGGGCTGCCGTCCGTGCTGCCCACCCTCGAACGCGCCCGTGCGATGGCCCGTGAACTCGACGACCGGGCGCTGGAAGCGGCCAGTCTGCGCCGTACGGCCGCCGTGCAGCGCGCCGTGCACACCCGTACCGGTGCGCTGACCGCCCTCGACGCCGCCATTGCCGCGCTGGCCGCCGCGCTGCGTCTGACCACCCCCGATTCGCCCGAGCACAGCTCGCTGCTCGCCGAACGCGGCGCGGCGCTGCTGCTGCGCGCCCGGCTGGAGCCGGCCGACGGACCGGGCAAACGCCTGGCCAACGAGGCGGTGCACGTCCTGCGCGAGGCGCTGGGCCGGGTCGGGCCGCAGGACCCCGACCTCGGCAACCACCGCCTGCTGTTCGGCCGTGCCCTGCGGCTGCGCTACGAACGCCAGCCCTCGCTGGCCGATCTGCACGAGGCCGACTGGATCCTGGAGCTGGCCGCCCGCGGTGTGGACGTACCGGACTCGGTCTCGGCCGAGGCCTGGCTCGAAGTGGGCGATGTCCAGCTGCTGTTGGACCGCCGCTTCGACTCCCGCGAGCGCCACGACCGGGCCGCCGCCTGCTTCCGCCGCGCCGCCGCGGCCGCCCGGCGGGCCGACAGCCCCCTGCTGGCAGCCCGTGCCCACCACCGCCGCGGCGAGGTCCTGGAGGTCACCGCAGGTCCCCGTTCCGCGCTGCACGCCTACCGCGAGAGCTGGGAACAGTGGCAGCGCGCCGCCGAGGACACCGGCGACGAGGCCCAGCGTACCCGCGCCCGGATGCGCGCCCTCGAAACCACCGCCTGACCGCCCCGCGCCCCCGCCCGGCTGCCTGGCAGTCCACACCGGAACGTGTTTCTGTGGACGGGAGTTCGGGAACACACACGTCCAGCCGGCCAGAGGAGAGCAGCGTGGCGACTACCCCCCGCACCGAACCGGTGGTCGCCGTCCCGCCGGTGCCGTCGGCCGAGCGGCTGCCGGTCTTCGACGGGGTCGATGTGGCTGCGCTGGCCGAGATGACGGGGCATCCGATGCTCCGGGAAGTCGCGGCGCAGCTGGTGCGCAATTGGGTGCCGGCGGGCGAAGCGGTGGCCTACTACGACGACGGACCTGGCATGTGGGTTTCCGCCGACCCGTCCTGAACGACTGAATTTGGGCAATAGGTTAATGAATTCGGCCAGCTGTCGAACGACTTTGGTTGCCTTGTCGAGGGGCGAGCCATGTATGGAGCAGCGGGCGTCGACCGGGTGTCCGGACGTCGACGGAGGCGGGGGGCGACGTCGTGGTGTGCGAGACCGACCGGGCCGCCGCGGTCCCCTTCCGGCAGCTCGTCCTGAAGCTGCACAGCCGCTGCAACCTCGCCTGCACCTACTGCTACATCTACACCAGCCCTGACCGCAGTTGGCGCCACCGCCCGCGGGCCGCCCCGCCGGGCACCGTACGCCAGACCGCCCTGCGCATCGCCGAGCACGTCGCCGCCCACCGGCTGCGTGAGATCCGCATCGACCTGCACGGCGGAGAACCCCTGCTCACCGGTCCCGGCCCGCTCCTCGACCAGGCGCAGGCCATCCGGGCGGCGGTCCCCGCGCAGTGCGCGGTGCACTTCGGGGTGCAGACCAACGGCACCCTCCTCACCGCCGCGTCGCTCGGGGCGCTGGCCGACGCGGGGTTCCGGATCGGGCTGAGCCTGGACGGCGGCACCGCCGGGCTCAACCGCCGCCGGATCGATCACGCGGGCCGGTCCTCCTGGCCCGCGGCCTCCCACGCCGCACGGCTGCTGTCCGGGCGTCCCGGAACGTTCGCGGGCATCCTGTGCACCATCGATCTCACCGCCGATCCGGCACAGGTCTACCGCAGCCTGCGGGCGATGGGCCCTCCCATGCTCGACTTCCTCCTCCCGCACGCCAACTGGGCCAGCCCGCCCCCGGCCCTCGTGGGCGCGGCGAGCCCCACCCCGTACGGAGACTGGCTGTGCACCGCGTTCGACCTCTGGTGGGACGGTCCGGGCCAGGGACTGCGGGTCCGGCTGTTCGCCGAGATCATCGGCTTGCTCCTGGGGCGGCCCAGCTCCACGGAAGCGGTCGGGCTCTCACCCGTCGTGGCCCTGGTGGTGGACACCGACGGTGCCATCGAGCAGGTGGACTCGCTCAAGTCCGCCTACGAGGGAGCGGCCGCGACCGGCCTGGACGTCTTCCGGCACAGCTTCGACGAAGCCCTCGCGCACCCGGGCATGGCCGCCCGCAGACAGGGCCGGGACGGGCTCGGCGACCAGTGCCGCGCCTGTGCGCTGGTGGAGGTCTGCGGCGGCGGGAACTACGCCCACCGCTACCGCGACGCCGGCAGCGGCTTCCGTAACCCGTCCGTGTACTGCGGGGATCTGGAGAGACTGATCCGGCACATCGCACGGCGCCTGAAGGCGTCCCTGGAACCAACCGGACGGCTCCCGAGATGACCTGACGCACTGTCGTCATATCGGGGCACACTTGGGTTATCGTGCCAGCCAGCCAGGCAGCTGAGCACGCTTGACCCACCGCATCGCAGGGGGACGGTCGCATGGCCGATCAGTCCAGTTCCGCCGGCGCCGCCGACCACATCACGATCAGCTATGCGGGCTTCGCCAGGCCGTGGGCGGCCTGGCTCTCGCATCAGCTGGAGCAGCTGGGGCACCACACGACGATGCTCCGCTGGGATCCGCAGGCGGACACCGCCCTGGCGGAGGAGCTGTCGGGACTGCTCACGGCCGAGGGCCGGCTGCTGATGGTGCTCGACGACTGGTATTTCCGGCTGGGCCCCAAGACGCAGGAGGAGTGGACGGCCGCACTGCGCGAAGTGGTCTCCCCGCACGCCGACCGGTTCGCGGCGGTGAGCGTGGCCACCCAGAGCCTGCCCGCCACGGCCTCCCTGCTGCGCCCCGCCGACCTGCGCGACCTGGACGCGACCGAAGCCAACCGCCGGGTGCTGAACCGGCTGGGCATCGCGGTGACCGGCCCGGTCGCGAACGAGGACGCGCCCGGCGCACCGCGCTTTCCGAACGATCCCCCCGAGATCTGGAACATCCCCCGCCGCAACAACCGCTTCACCGGCCGCGACGACGCACTGGAAGAGCTGTACGGCAAGCTGGCGGGCTCCGGGGGGAACTCCGGCCCGCCCCTGGAGACCCGTCTCGCGCTGTACGGCATCTCCGGCGTGGGCAAGAGCCAGATCGCCGCCGAGTACGCCCACCGCTTCGGCAACGACTACGACGTGGTGTGGTGGATCAGCGCCACGAACCGCGGTGCGGCGCGCGAGCAGCTGGCGGAGCTGGCCTCCCGGCTCGGGCTGCCCGTGGGGCAGGAGATCGGCGACCGGATCCGGGCGGTCCACGAGGCGTTGCGTACCGGCCGCCCCTACCGCCGCTGGCTGCTGATCTTCGACAGCGCCGACGACATGGAGCAGATCGAGGACCTGGTCCCCGACGGCCGCGGCCATGTCCTCATCACCACCCTCACCCGCGACTGGTCGGGCTCCGGCAGCGCCCAGGAGATCGAGGTCCTCCCCTTCACCCGCATCGAGAGCGTCGCCTACGCGCGGCGGCGGGCCCCGCGGCTGACGTCGAGGGACGCGGACGACCTCTCCGACGCCGTACAGGACCTGCCGCTGCTGCTGGCCCAGACCGCGGCCTGGCTGGACGCCAACCCGATGCCGCCGCGGGAGTACATCGAGCTGATCCGGCGGGGCGAGCCGAGCCTCGTCGGGATCCGCATCTCCACCGACTACCCGATGGCCTTCCAGACCAGTTGGGCCATAACCCTCAACACCCTGCGCGAGCGCAGCCCCGCCGCCGTCGAACTGCTCAAGCTGTTCGCCTTCTTCGCCCCCGACGCGATCCCCGTCCCCAAACTGGCCAAGGCCCGCCGCGGGGACCTGCCCGAGCACCTCGCCGATCTCGCGGCCGAGCCGATCAGCTGGAACACGGCCCTGCGGCGGCTGACCGAATCCACCGCCGTACGCCTGGACTACCAGGTCTCCTCGGGGCAGGACCCGGCCGTCGAAACCGCCCAGATGCACCGGCTCTACCACCGCTTCCTGCGCAGCGACATGACCGAGGAGGAGCGGGACGCGCTGTCCGCGGCGGCCTGCCGGGTGCTGGTCTCCGCCGATCCGCAGAACCCCTTCGACACCCGGGAGTGGGACCGCTACGCCGAGCTCATCCCGCATCTGGAGCCGGCCGGTGCGCTGGACAGCGCGGACCCGTCGGTGCAGGGGCTGGTCGTCAACTGCGTCGAGTACCTCCGGGTGCGCGGCGAGTACCGCATGGGGCTGCGGCTGTGCGAACAGTTCATGTTCCGGTGGAAGACCAGGCTGGCACCGACGCAGCGCACGATGCTGGTGCTCACCCACCAGCACGCCAACATGCTGCGGCGGCTGGGCCGTTACCGCGAGGCGGAGGCGGTCGGCAGCGCCATCGTGGACGAGCTGGAGTCCGAGCGCGCCGAGCGCGCGGGGGACGGCGGGACCGGCCGCGTCGAGGCCGACGCGGATCTGCTGCGGGCCAAGGACGGACTGGCCGGGACCTTGATGACGCTGGGGGCCTACCAACGGGCGTGCGACCTGTTCGAAGAGGTCGCCGCGCACTACACCGAACTGCTCGGCCCCGAAGCCCCGCGCACCGTGGCGTCACGCAACAACCTCGCCATCGCGCTGGGTCTGCTCGGACGGTACCCGGAAGCGCTGGCCCTGCTGCGCGAGGTGGTCACGATCCGGGAGCGGGAGCTGCGCGCCCGCCACCACCTGACCCTCGGCACCGGAACGGGCTACGCCCGGATGCTGCGGCTGACCGGCGAGTACCGCGACGCCCTCTCGCGCCAGGAGCTGAACGCGCGGCTGCACCGCCAGGTGATGGGCCTGCACACCCCGCAGACCCTGCGCGCCGAGCACAATCTCGCGCTGTGCATGCGGCGCATGGGCGACACCGCACAGGCGGGCGCGCTGATGGCGGATGTCGTCGAGCGCAGCAAGCGGGTGCTGGGAGTGCGGCACCCGGACACCTTCATGATGCAGGCGGACCACGCCACGTTCCTGCGCGAACACGGCGACCTCGGCCGGGCCCGTGAACTGGCCGAAGAGGTCGCCGAGCGCTACCGCACGCTGGTCGGGGAGAAGCATCCGTACGCCCTGGGGACGCTCGCCAACGCGGGTCTGGTGCGGTCCGAATTCGGCGAGCACGCACAGGCGCTGGCCCTGGCGACGCAGGCGCTCGAAGGGATGACCGCGGCCGTGGGCGCCGATCACCCCTGGACACTGGGCTGTGCGCTGAACGCCGCCGCGGCCCGCAACCGCGCCGACGACGAGGAAGGCGCCGTCGAGCTGGGCCGGGACACCATGCAGCGCGCCGCCGAGGCGCTGGGCGACACACATCCGCTGACCCTCTCGGCGAAGACCGCACTCGCCGACGACCTGCGGGCGCTGCGCCGGGCCAGGGACGCCTCGAAGCTGGAGCAGGAGGCCGTACAGCAGCTCACCGACACCCTCGGGGCCGAGCATCCGCACACGGTCTCGGCCCGCCGCCGGCGCCGCCCCTACTGGGACTTCGAGCCGCAGCCCGTGTGAGCCTCCACCGGCACGGCGAAGGGCCTGTCCCCGCAGCTGCGGGAACAGGCCCTTCACTCACTACCCACCGGTGCTCCGGCGGCCCGGACGCCTACGCGTCGAAGGCCTCCGCGACCAGCTGTGCCTGCTCTGCCTGGTGGCGCTTGGCGGAGCCGACGGCCGGCGACGAGGAGTGCGGCCGCGAGATGCGGCGCAGGCGCTCGCCGTGCGGGACATCGGCACCGACGGCCAGGTCGAGGTGGTCGATCAGGTTGAGGCCGAGGAACGGCCACGCACCCTGGTTCGCCGGCTCTTCCTGGGTCCACAGGTACTTCTCGGCGTTCGGGAACTTGGCGATCTCCGCCTGGAGCTCCTTGCCGGGAAGCGGGTAGAGGCGCTCGATGCGGACGATCGCGGTGTCGTTCGCGCCGCGCTTCTCGCGCTCGGCCTCCAGGTCGTAGTAGACCTTGCCGGAGCAGAAGATGACCTTGCGGACATCCTCGGCCTTGACCGTGGAGTCGCCGATGACGGGGCGGAAGCCGCCCGTCGTGAACTCTTCCGTCTTCGACGCCGCGGCCTTCAGACGCAGCATCGACTTCGGGGTGAAGACGACCAGCGGCTTGTGGTGCGGGTTGTGGACCTGCCAGCGCAGCAGGTGGAAGTAGTTCGACGGCAGGGTCGGCGCGGCGACCGTCATGTTGTTCTGCGCGCACAGCTGGAGGAAGCGCTCGATCCGGGCCGAGGAGTGGTCCGGGCCCTGGCCCTCGTAGCCGTGCGGGAGCAGCAGGGTGACGCCGGACGTCTGGCCCCACTTCTGCTCCGCCGAGGAGATGAACTCGTCGACGACCGTCTGGGCGCCGTTGACGAAGTCACCGAACTGCGCCTCCCACATGACCAGCGCCTCCGGGCGGGCCAGCGAGTAGCCGTACTCGAAGCCCATCGCCGCGTACTCGCTGAGCAGCGAGTCGTAGACGTTGAAGCGGGCCTGGTCCTCGGAGAGGTAGAGCAGCGGGGTGTAGTCCTCGCCCGTCTCGCGGTCGATGAGGACCGCGTGCCGCTGGCCGAACGTGCCACGGCGGGAGTCCTGGCCGGCCAGCCGGACCGGGGTGCCCTCCATCAGCAGCGAGCCGACGGCGAGGGTCTCGCCCATGCCCCAGTCGATGGTGTTGTCCTCGACCTGGGCCGCGCGGCGCTGGAGCTGGGGCAGCAGACGCGGGTGGACGGTGACCCGCTCGGGGATGTTGACCTGCGACTCGGCGATCCGCTTGACGACCTCCTGGGAGATCGCGGTGTCCACGTAGACCGGGAACTCGGCCTTGGGCTGCGGCACCTCGGGGGCCACCGGGGCCGTCGTGGCGTCGCGGACCTCGGTGAAGACCTTCTCCAGCTGGCCCTGGAAGTCCTGGAGCGCCTGCTCGGCCTCTTCCAGCGTGATGTCGCCGCGACCGATGAGGGACTCGGTGTAGAGCTTGCGCACCGAGCGCTTCTTGTCGATCAGGTCGTACATCAGCGGCTGGGTGAAGGCCGGGTTGTCGGACTCGTTGTGACCGCGGCGGCGGTAGCAGATCAGGTCGATGACGACGTCCTTGTTGAACGCCTGGCGGAACTCGAAGGCCAGGCGCGCCACGCGGACGACGGCCTCCGGGTCGTCACCGTTCACATGGAAGATCGGCGCCTCGATCATGCGGGCCACGTCGGTGGCGTACATGGAGGAGCGGGCCGACTCCGGTGCGGCGGTGAAGCCGACCTGGTTGTTGATGACGATGTGCACCGTGCCGCCGGTGCGGTAGCCGCGCAGCTGGGACATGTTCAGCGTCTCCGCGACCACGCCCTGGCCGGCGAACGCCGCGTCACCGTGCAGCTGGATCGGCAGGACCGTGAAGTCCGTGCCGCCCTTGTTGATGATGTCCTGCTTGGCGCGCGAGATGCCCTCGACGATCGGGTCGACGGCCTCCAGGTGGGAGGGGTTCGCGGCCAGCGAGACCTTGATCTGCTCGCCGTCGAGACCGGTGAAGGTGCCCTCGGCGCCCAGGTGGTACTTCACGTCGCCGGAGCCGTGCATCGACTTCGGGTCGAGGTTGCCCTCGAACTCGCGGAAGATCTGCGCGTACGACTTGCCGACGATGTTGGCGAGGACGTTGAGGCGGCCGCGGTGGGCCATGCCGATGACGACCTCGTCCAGGCGCGATTCGGCCGCGGAGTCGATGACCGCGTCCAGCAGCGGGATGACGGACTCGCCGCCCTCCAGCGAGAAGCGCTTCTGCCCGACGTACTTCGTCTGGAGGAACGTCTCGAACGCCTCGGCGGAGTTCAGCCGGCGCAGGATGCGCAGCTGCTCCTCGCGCTCGGGCGACTTGTGCGAGCGTTCGACGCGGTCCTGGATCCACTGGCGCTGCTTGGGGTCCTGGATGTGCATGAACTCGATGCCGGTGGTGCGGCAGTACGAGTCGCGCAGCACGCCCAGGATGTCGCGCAGCTTCATCATGGACTTGCCGGAGAAGCCGCCGACCGCGAACTCGCGCTCCAGGTCCCACAGGGTGAGCCCGTGCTCGGTGATGTCGAGGTCGGGGTGCTTGCGCTGGTGGTACTCCAGCGGGTCGGTGTCGGCCATGACGTGGCCGCGGACCCGGTAGGAGTGGATCAGCTCGAAGACCCGCGCGGCCTTGGTGACGTCGTCGTCGTGCGAGGCGTCGATGTCGCGCAGCCAGCGGACCGGCTCGTACGGAATCCGCAGCGACTTGAAGATGTCGTCGAAGAATTCGTTGTCGCCGAGCAGCAGCTGGCTCATGATGCGCAGGAACTCGCCGGAGGCGGCGCCCTGGATCACCCGGTGGTCATAGGTGCTGGTCAGCGTCATGACCTTGGAGACACCCAGCTTGTTCAGGGCGTCCTGCGAGGTGCCCTGGAACTCCGCGGGGTAGTCCATCGCGCCGACGCCCATGATCATGGACTGGCCCGGCATCAGACGCGGCACGGAGTGCACGGTGCCGATGCCGCCCGGGTTCGTCAGCGACGCGGTGACTCCGGTGAAGTCGTCCATCGTCAGCTTGTTGTCGCGGGCCCGGCGGACGATGTCCTCGTAGGCCTGCCAGAACTCGAAGAAGGTCAGCGTCTCGGCCTTCTTGATGGCGGCGACGACGAGCTGGCGGTCGCCGTTCGGCTTCACCAGGTCGATGGCCAGACCGAGGTTGATGTGCTCGGGCTTGACCAGCGTCGGCTTGCCGTCCTTCTCCGCGAAGGAGTAGTTCATCGACGGCATGGCCTTGAGGGCCTGCACCATCGCGTACCCGATGAGGTGGGTGAAGGAGACCTTCCCGCCACGGGCCCGCTTGAGGTGGTTGTTGATCACGATGCGGTTGTCGAAGAGCAGCTTCACCGGGACCGCGCGGACGGACGTGGCCGTCGGCAGCTCCAGGGAGGCGTTCATGTTCTTCGCAACGGCGGCCGATGGGCCGCGCAGGGTGACGAACTCAGGACCGGCAGTGATCTCGCCGTCGGCCTTCTGCGGGGCCTTGGCGGCCGGCTTGGCCGGCGCGGACTTCGCCGGCGCGGCCTTGGCCGGGGCCGGGGCGCTCGCGGCCGGCTTCGCCGGGGTGACCGGCTCGGCGGCAGACGGCTTCGGCTCGGCTGCGGCAGGCGCCGCCGGGGACGACTGCGCCGGAGCGGCCGGAGCGGAGGTGGAGCCCTCCGCCGGCTGGCTCGGCGCGGTGGCGCCGCCCGGCTTGTAGTCGGCGAAGAAGTCCCACCAGGCTCGGTCTACCGAGTTCGGGTCCTGGAGGTACTGCTGGTAGATCTCGTCGACGAGCCACTCATTGGGACCGAACGCGGCAGCAGGGTTCTTTCCCTGCCCCTCTTGGTCGGTCGAGATGCTCGAGCTGTTGGGGGACTGTAGCGACACGGCGGCAACCGCCCTCTTCCGCTTCCTAAGGTGGTGGACAGCGGGAATAAAGGCTACGCCTGTTGTGACCCCGGATGCAGGCCGGGAGGGGCACTCGTCGTGTACGTCACATTCCCGGAGGGGTTTCGGGGCATGACTTGGCGGGAAACACACGATGTTTGCCTGCACGCGGGTAGGGGGCATCGACGTGGCACCCGCGGAGTGAGTGCTTCCACTACCGACCCTACGTCAGCGGCCGTCAGCTTCGAGCTGACTCCAACCCCGGAAGAGTGACCCGGATCCGGCAACCGCGTGCAGATTCGGCCACGCCGATGCGTCCGCCGTGCAGATCCACCGCCCAGCGCGCGATCGCCAGGCCCAGGCCCGTCCCGCCGTCGGAGCCGGGGCCCGAGGGGGCCGGGCCGCCGCGGTTGAACCGTTCGAAGACCCGGTAGCGCTCCGACTCGGGGATGCCGGGCCCCTCGTCCTGTACGTCCAGCTCCAGGCTCTCGGGACCCTCGCCGCGCCGCGCGTGCACCGTGACCCGGCCGTGCCGGGGGCTGTGCTTGATCGCGTTGTCGATGAGGTTGGCCACGACCTGGTGCAGCCGCTCGGCGTCCGCGTGCGCGGTCAGCTCCGGCGGCGAGACGTCGAGGTGGAGGTGGACGTCCGTACGGGTGTGGGTGCCGGAGCCGGCCACTCCGGCCAGCGTGGAGGCGCCTCGGCTCATATTGGCCTCCTTGAGCACCCCGGACAGATACGGCCAGACCTCGAAGCGCCGCGCGTGCAGCGGCACCACCCCGTTGTCCAGCCGGGACAGGTCCAGGAGGTGCTCGACGAGGCGGCCCAGCCGCTCCGTCTGCTTCAGCGCCGTCCGCATCGTCTCCGGGTCCGGCTCGCTGACCCCGTCGACGACGTTCTCCAGGACGGCCCGGAGCGCCGCGATCGGGGTGCGCAGCTCGTGCGAGACATTGGCGACCAGCTCCTTGCGGTGGGTGTCCACCGCCTCCAGGTCGGCCGCCATCCGGTTGAAGGCGTTCGCCAGGTCACCGAACTCGTCACGGCGCTCCGAGCGGACCCGGCGGCTGTAGTTGCCGTGCGCCATCGACCGGGTGACATCCGTCATCTCGTCGAGCGGAGCGGTCAGGCTGTTGGCCACGAACTGGGTGATCAGCAGCGAGGCGATGATCGAGAAGATCGTGATCACCCGCAGCTCGGTCGCCGAGTGCATCGCGACGAAGACCAGCAGCGTGGTGATGATCACCGAGACGCTGACCAGCGCCCCGAGTGCGGCCTTCACCGAGCGGTACGGGTCCAGCGGGCGCAGGCCCTCCCAGATCCGCTGCCACAGTGCCTTCGCGGGCGTCCGCCACCACCGCCGCGTCATGCGGCCGGGGTCTCCAGGGCGTAGCCGACGCCATGGACCGTACGGATGCGCTCGGCGCCGATCTTGCGGCGCAGCGCCTTGATGTGGCTGTCGACCGTACGGGTCCCGGAGGCGTCCGCCCAGTCCCACACCTCGGCCAGCAGCTGCTCACGGGAGAGCACCGCGCGCGGGGTGTTCGCCAGGCAGACCAGCAGATCGAACTCGGTGGGCGTCAGATGGACGTCCGAGCCGCGCACCCGCACCCGGCGCTGGGCGTGGTCGATCTCCAGCTCGCCCAGCCGCAGAATGCCGGTGCGCGGGGTGTGCGCGGCCAGCGCGGCGCGCTCGACCCGGCGCAGCAGCACATGCACCCGGGCGGCCAGCTCGCGCATCGAGAACGGCTTGGTCATGTAGTCGTCGGCGCCGACGCCGAGGCCGACCAGCATGTCGGTCTCGTCGTCCCGGGCCGTGAGCATCATCACCGGCACCGGCCGCTGGGCCTGGACCCGGCGGCACACCTCCAGGCCGTCGAAGCCCGGCAGCATCACATCGAGGACCAGCAGATCCGGCTGCCAGGCCTCGGCGGTCTCCACCGCGGCCGGGCCGTCGGTGGCCGTCTGCACCTGGAAGCCCTCGGCGCGTAGCCGGGCCGCGATGGCCTCGACGATCGTCGGGTCGTCCTCCACCACCAGCACCCGGCGCTGGGCGCCCGGCGTGGCAGCGGCGCCGCCCTGCGTTGTCTGAGTCTGGTCCATCGCCCGCCCCTGCATGTCCCCTGCGTGGTCGCGTATTGCTGGGCAGCAGCGTACGGGCATGGTGTGACTGTCGGCTACGCGCCCTTCCGCGCAAGATGGACCACGTCAGGGACGCCTCGGACAACGGGGATCTCTTCCGTATGTACCCCGCTGAAACCGGCATTTCGTAGTGCTTCCTCGAATGCCGGCGAGGGTTGTGCGGACCAGACGGCGAGCACTCCGCCGGGTGTCAGACGGTCACGGCAGGCGGCGAGTCCGGTGGGGGAGTAGAGGCTGTTGTTGTCCTCGGTGACGGTCCAGTCGGGGCCGTTGTCGATGTCCAGGCACAGGGCGTCGTAGGCGACTTGGCCCGCATCCGTCCACAAATGCGCGACCAGGTCGGTGTGCAGGATCTCGCTGCGCGGATCGGCCAGTGCGGCCGCCGAGACCGCCGACAGCGGGCCCGTGCGGTGCCAGTCGATGACGGCTTCCTCGCGCTCGACGACGACGATCCGGCCCCAGCGCGGCTGCCCGGCCGCGCGGGCCAGGGAGAAACCGACGCCGAGACCCCCGATCAGCACGGACGGCCGTGCGCGGCCGGGCGGCAGCGCGGCCAGCGCGGCGTCGATCAGCAGCCGTTCGGAGCGGCCGTCGGAAGTGTCCATCAGGAAGCAGCCGTTGGCGATGATCTCGTAGACCACAGGCGCGCCGGGGGTCCCGGAGCCGTCCGTTCCCGGGCCTTCGAGGGGTCCGCCCCGTTGTCGCAGCACCACCTCGCCGTACGGGCCCTCGCGGCGGTCGAGCGTGCGCGGGGCCTCGGGGAGGCCGGTCGTTGCCTGCGTCGGAGTAACGGGAGCCATGGCGCCATGGTGGCCAATACGGGCCGTGCCGGTCCAACGCTTTGGGCAGGGTTCCGCCGCCGGTGGCACGGACGTGACCCCTGTGATGACGGTTGCCTTGTGTGAGGGATATCACTCACACAGGTTCTTCATGGGTTGAGCATGCAGGGTGGTCCGGAACGTAGGGCGAGGCAGAGGAATCACGGCCGGGGGGACGGGCGTGGCTGACCGGATGTGCCATGGACGGAAGGGGTCTCGGACAAGTGAGCTGGCTGGGAACCGCCGAGAAGGAACGGGCCGGCCGTGCGCCGTCCGTCATACCGGGGCCGGGTAACGGGACGGGCGCGGTGCCGGACCTGCTGCCGGGGATTCCGCGGCAGCGCGAGCCCCGGCAGGCCGGCGGCGTCGCGGCGGAGGCGGTGCCCAGAGCCCCTCGGACATCCCCCCGGGCGCGGCCGTGGCGGCTGCTGCCCACTCCGGCCGGCACGCCCTTCACCTTCGGCTACGCCCTCCTTCTCGTGGCCACCTCGCTCTTCACCGAGTACGCCGACCCGGCACTGGTCTCCGAACTGCTCCAGGGCTCCAGTACGGACGTCGTCCACCTCGCGCAGGCCCCGCTGCTGGTGCTCGTCGCCAGCGCCCTGTGGATCGCGGGCGGCATGACCTCCGCGTACGCCATCGGCTTTCTCTTCGTCCTGACGGCGCTGGAACGGCGGATCGGCGGGCTGTGGGCCGCCGCCGTCTTCTTCGGCGGCCATGCGCTGGCCACCCTCGCCACCGAACTGCCCGTCGCCTTCTCGGTCGCCGCAGGACGGCTGCCGGAGAGCTCGCTGCACCGCCTCGACTACGGCATCAGCTTCGGCGTGATGACCTGTATCGGAGCTCTTGCGGGCCTGCTGCCGGCCTGGTTGCGCTGGCCGCTGCTGGCCGGCGCCGGCTACCTGGCCGTGACCGGTCTGCTCGCCTACGTCGACCCGGTGTCCGACTGGGGCCATCTGCTCTCGCTCGCCCTGGGCGCGCTGAGCTGGCCGCTGCTGCGCCGCCGGCGCGCCCGCCGTGCCCGGCCCGCACCGCTCCTGGGCGACCTGGGCCGGCCGGCGCTGCGGGGCGTGCGGACCTACTGAGCGCTCCGGGGCCGCGCGCCTACGACCGGACGCTCGCCCGGTACGTATGGGCGATGGCGTAGGCGCAGCCGCCCAGCAGCGCCACACCGGACAGCACGCCGCTGACGAACGGCACCCAGGCCACGGCGGAGGTCGCCGCCATGCCCAGCCCGATCACGCCGAGCGCGGTCAGTGCGACGCCGGGGACGGCGATGCTGCGCCGCTTCCAGACCGCCATCAGCGCGACGAAGTGCAGGCCGACGATCAGCGCGATCCAGGCCACGGCGGTCTCCTGGGGGGCGCCCGCCGCCCGCAGCGCGAGATTGCCGCCGATCAGCAGCACCACCTCGGCCCCCACGACGAAGGCGAACTTCCCCCGGAACCAGTCGGCTTGCGGAGCCTCGGCGTCCGCCTCGGCGGGCCGGCCGTGGCGCCCGGCCCGTAGTGCGAGCGCCAGCAACCCGGCGAAGGTGAGCACCGCGAGCACCCGCAGGGCGATGCCGACAGCGGGATCCAGCGGGTCGTGCGCGTTGGCGACCACGAAGATCGTCCCGAAGAGAGCGCCGATGAAAACTCCGGACATCCGCTGCAACATGCCGTGAAGGTAGCAGTCATGACGAGGTGTGAGGGGGGATGCGGCGGGGCTTTCCGTGCGGCCCGGCCGGACCGCGTCGCGCCGCTATCCGAGCCACATCAGCATGCCGTCCCCCTGGTCCGCCGCCGCGCGGAAGAACGGCCGCAGCAGCTCGTAATGCTCGCTCACATAGTCCAGGGGCTCGCCCCGCTCCCAGACGATCGTCGGGTACACCTCCGCCTTGGCGAGGTCCTCCGGGCCGACGCCCGCCGTCAGGCGGTCACCGGATATCTCCGCCAGCGCCCCGGCGGCGGCCCGCACCTGCTCCGGGGTGAGGTAGCGGGGCGGACCGTAGCCCCAGTCGTCGGCATCCGGGACGGCCTCCTCGCCATGGACGATGTCCACCGGGAAGGACGCCCTGCGCAGCAGGAATCCGAGGGCGTCCCAGGCCTTGTCGATGTCCAGGCAGCGCGCCAGCGCGGGCTGCGGGCACTCGGCGGCTTCCGTCTCCATCCGCCCGCCGACCAGCGCCAGCGCCCACTCGGGGTCCCCGAGGGCACGGTCGAGTTCGGCAGGAGTGACACGTGCGTACTCTCCGATCATGCTCATGGTCCCGAGGCTAGGGGCGGGCACTGACAACTCCCGGCGTCCGACGGCCCGATGCCCTCCCGCAGCGAGCGAATCCGGCCAGGGAGGGTGGGCCTCCGCGGCCTGGGAGAATGGGGGCTCGTTCCGAGCGCGGTCCAGGGCGCGTCTTTCGGATCACCCCGGGCCCGCGGCTGATCCGGGCCGATCCACACGTCACGCCCTGGCGCGGTGCTCGCCGGCCGCAGGAGTGCACGCATCTTGTCCCCAGACCGCAAGCAATCGATTCCGGACACCGTCGATCTCGGGCTCCAGTCCGACTGCGGGAGCTGTTTCGGGCTCTGCTGTGTCGCGCTGCCGTTCGCCGCCTCGGCGGACTTCGCGATCGACAAGGACGCGGGGCGCCCCTGCCCGAACCTTCAAACGGACTTCCGCTGCGGCATCCACAGCGGCCTCCGCACGCGGGGCTTCTCCGGCTGCACCGTCTTCGACTGCTTCGGCGCCGGCCAGAAGGTCTCCCAGGTCACCTTCGGCGGACAGGACTGGCGGCAGGCCCCGGGTACCGCCCGGCAGATGTTCGACGTCTTCCCCGTCATGCGGCAGCTGCACGAACTCCTCTGGTACCTGGCCGAGGCGCTGACCCTGCCGGCGGCCCGCCCGGTACACGCCGACCTGCGCACCGCGCTGGAGAAGACCGAGCAATTCACCCGCGGCAGCGCCCAGGAGCTCACGGAGCTCGACGTCCCGGCCCACCGGGGCGAGGTCAACGCCCTGCTGCTGCGCACCAGCGAACTCGTACGGGCCAAGGTGCCGGGCCGCAAGAAGGAGCGGCGGGGCGCCGATCTCATGGGGGCCCGCCTCAAGGGCGCCGACCTCCGGGGCGCCAACCTCCGCGGGGCCTACCTCATCGCCGCCGGCCTCACGGGTGCCGACCTGCGCACGGCGGACCTGATCGGTGCCGATCTGCGGGACGCGGACCTGGGCGGCGCCGACCTCACCGGCGCCCTCTTCCTCACCCAGTCACAGCTCAACGCGGCCAAGGGCGACGCCGGCACCAGGCTGCCGGCGGCCCTGTCCCGGCCCGCCCACTGGTAGCGCGCCGCCTTCGATCGCTGACAGCCGATCGCTGACAGCGAACGCACGCGGGGGAACATCTTCCGGCCCGGCTGCATTGAGTGGGTAAAGCTCAACTTGTTTGCCGAAGGGGAGATCATGGCTTCGACGTCCACATCGCTCACTCTGCCCGTGCTGCCCCTCGATGACGAGGTCGTGCTCCCCGGCATGGTGGTGCCCCTGGACCTGTCCGACACGGACGTGCGGGCAGCGGTGGAGGCCGCGCAGGCCGCCGCCACCTCGGGTAACAAGCCGCGGGTGCTGCTCGTTCCCCGCGTCGACGGGACGTACGCCGGCATCGGCACGCTCGGGCGGATCGAGCAGGTCGGGCGGCTGTCCGACGGCGACCCCGGGGCGCTGATCCGGGGCCTGGGCCGGGTACGGATCGGTTCCGGCACGACCGGGCCCGGAGCCGCCCTCTGGGTGGAGGGCACGACCGTCGAGGAGACCGTCCCCGACCCGCTGCCCGGCGCGGTGGCCGAACTCGTCACGGAGTACAAGGCGCTGGCCACCAGCTGGCTGCGCAAGCGGGGTGCCTGGCAGGTCGTCGACCGCGTCCAGCAGATCGAGGACGTGCCGACGCTGGCCGACAACTCCGGCTACTCGCCGTTCCTGACCACCGAACAGAAGGTCCAGCTGCTGGAGACCGTCGATCCGGTCGCCCGGCTGAAGGCCGCCACCGAGGCGCTGCGCGAGCACCTCGCCGAGCAGGATGTCGCCGAATCCATCGCCAAGGACGTCCAGGAAGGCGTCGACAAGCAGCAGCGGGAGTTCCTGCTGCGGCGGCAGCTGGAGGCGGTCCGCAAGGAACTCGCCGGGCTCAACGGCGACCCGGAGGACGAGGGCGACGACTACCGCGCCCGGGTCGAGGCCGCCGATCTGCCCGAGGACGTCCGCAAGGCCGCCCTCAAGGAGGTCGACAAGCTGGAGCGGTCCAGTGACCAGAACCCCGAGGGGTCCTGGATCCGCACCTGGCTGGACACCGTCCTGGAACTGCCGTGGAACGAACGGACCGAGGACGCCTACGACATCGCCGGCGCCAAGGAGATCCTGGACGCCGACCACTCCGGCCTGGAGGACGTCAAGGAGCGGATCACCGAATACCTGGCCGTCCGCAAGCGGCGGGCCGAGCGCGGGCTCGGCCTGGTCGGCGGCCGCCGCGGAGGCGCCGTACTGGCGCTCGTCGGGCCGCCCGGTGTCGGCAAGACCTCGCTCGGTGAGTCCGTCGCACGGGCCATGGGACGCAAGTTCGTCCGGGTCGCGCTCGGCGGCGTCCGGGACGAGGCGGAGATCCGCGGCCACCGCCGGACGTATGTCGGCGCGCTGCCGGGCCGGATCGTACGTGCCATCAAGGAAGCCGGGTCGATGAACCCGGTGGTGCTGCTCGACGAGATCGACAAGGTGGGCTCCGACTTCCGGGGCGACCCGGCAGCCGCCCTCCTGGAGGTCCTGGACCCGGCGCAGAACCACACCTTCCGCGACCACTACCTGGAGGTCGAACTCGACCTCAGCGATGTGGTCTTCCTGGCCACCGCCAACGTCCTCGAAGCCATCCCCGAGCCGCTGCTCGACCGGATGGAGCTGGTCCGGCTGGACGGCTACACCGAGGACGAGAAGGTCGTCATCGCCCGGGACCACCTGCTGCCGCGCCAGCTGGAGCGGGCCGGTCTGGAGCCCGGCGAGGTCACTCTGGAGGACGACGCACTGCGCAAGCTGGCGGGCGAGTACACCCGCGAGGCGGGCGTACGGAATCTGGAGCGCGCGGTCGTCAGGCTGCTGCGCAAGGTGGCCGCACAGCACGAACTGGGGCAGCAGGAGCTGCCGTTCACGGTCGGTGCGGAGCAGCTGCGCCCGCTGATCGGGCGGCCGCACCACACCCCCGAGTCGGCGCAGGACCCGGCCGTGCGGCGCACCGCCGTGCCCGGTGTGGTCACCGGCCTCGCGGTCACCGGCGCCGGCGGCGATGTGCTCTACGTGGAGGCCTCGCTCGCCGATCCGGAGACCGGGGCGTCCGGACTCCAGCTGACCGGCCAGCTCGGCGACGTCATGAAGGAGTCCGCACACATCGCGCTGTCCTTCCTGCGCTCCCACGGCGCGGAACTGGAGCTTCCGGTCGCCGACCTGAAGGAGCGCGGTGTGCATCTGCACGTACCGGCGGGCGCGGTCCCCAAGGACGGGCCGAGCGCGGGCGTGACGATGACGACGGCACTGGCCTCGCTGCTGTCGGGCCGGCAGGTCCGGCCGGACGTGGCGATGACCGGCGAGGTCTCGCTGACCGGGCGGGTGCTGCCGATCGGCGGCGTGAAGCAGAAGCTGCTGGCGGCACACCGGGCGGGGATCACCACCGTGGTCATCCCCCAGCGCAATGAACCGGACCTGGACGATGTGCCGGCCGAGATCCTCGAAGCCCTGGAGGTCCACCCGGTCGCGGACGTCCGCCAGGTGCTGGAGCTGGCGCTGACCCCGGCGTCGAACGGGGCCGCGCCCGAGGTGCCGGTCGCGGCGTGACGGCAACGGCGGCCGGTCCGGCTCCCGCAGAGGGCCGGGCCGGCCGCCGCGTGGCAGACGGGACTTCGAAGGCGGGCGCTAGCCGTTGGCGAGTGCCCGGAGGCGGTCCAGCGCGCCGTTGAAGCGGTTGTGGTCACCGACCGTCGGGCCGGCCGAGGTGTACTGCCAGATGGTGTGGAAGCCCCAGCCGGCCGGGAGCTCGCCGACCGAGGAGCCGTAGCGCGGTACCCACAGCGGGTTGACGGAGCCGAAGGCGGCGGAGTTGCCGGTGCACTGCTTCCACCAGCTCGTGGAGGTGTAGATGACGGCATCGCGGCCGGTACGGGCCTTGTAGGTGGCGAACCAGTCCTTCATCCAGTTGACCAGTCCGGCCGCGCTCAGCCCGTAACAGGTCGCCCCGTAGGGGTTGTACTCCATGTCGAGCGCGCCGGGCAGCGTCCTGCCGTCCTTCGACCAGCCGCCGCCGTGGTTGACGAAGTAGGTGGCCTGGGCGGCACCGCTGGAGGTGTTGGGCGTGGCGAAGTGGTACGCGCCGCGGATCATCCCGGCGTTGTACGAGCCGTTGTACTGCTGCGCGAAGTAGGGGTTGGTGTAGCTGGTGGACTCCGTCGCCTTCACATAGGCGAAGCGGACGCCGCTGTTCCAGAGCGTCGGCCAGGCCACATTGCCGTTGTGGCTGCTGACGTCCACGCCCTCGACGGACGCGGCGAGCGAGGAGGCCGGCGGTGCGGTGCCGGCCGCGGTGCCTTCGTGCCGGGCGATCTGGGAACCGGCCCAGTCCTGGCCGGGGTGGGTGGGCTCCGGTGCGTGCCGGTTGGCCGCGGCGCCGGCGGTGCCCGGCAGCCCGAGGAGGAGGGAGAGGACCGCGAGAAGGACCCCGGCCACGCTCGCGAGGGAGCGTGCGGGGCGGTGGGGGGAGCCGGATCTGAGCACGGACATACGTGCCTCCGAAGATCTCGGTGGATGACCTGAGGGGGGAGGAGCTGACGGCATGGCGCAGGCGTGGGGACACGGAAGTGCGACGTGCATGACGCGCGGCGGAACCGCTGACAGCCGGGGGCCGCTTGGTATGGCCATGCCAGAAATGACGATACGCGCGTAGAACGACGTGACAAAAGAGGGTCACGGGGCTGCCGTTGGTCTAATCCTGCGAAATACTGGCCGAGCTGCGGCTTCTGCCGCCGATGGCGGAAACTTTCAGGTGAGGGAAAGCGGGAATGGGCGCTGACGTGCACGACACCGGAGCCGACGGTTCGACGGCGGACGGCGAACCGATTGGTGTGGACCACGTATTTCTCGCCCTGGAACGCGAATTGGCGGTATTTCTCCGCCGGGCCCGTGCCTCTTCCGGCGAATTGGCACGAGAGGTGCATCCCGATCTGGAACCCGCCGCATACGGCCTCCTCGTCCGGCTGGCCGACGCCGGCACCCAGCGGGCCACCGACCTCGCCGGCTTCTTCGGCGTAGGCAAGGCCACGATGAGCCGTCAGCTGCACGCCCTGGAGAAGCTCGGACTCGTCGCCCGTGAGCCGGACCCGGCGGACGGCCGCGCGGTCCTGGTGCGCATCACCGACGAGGGCCGCGAGCGCTTCACCCGCGTTCGCACCGGCCGCCGCGCCCAGTACGCCCGCCGTCTCGCCTCCTGGGACCGCGCCGAGGTCGCCGAACTGGCCCGTCTGCTGCACCGGCTGAACGCGGAGCAGGAGGGGGACGAGGTGTAGGGGCACCCGGCAGGGCGCAGCGGCCGGCGCCGTACCGGCCCCGGACCCGCGCCGCCGTGGTGCCGTTCCGTCGCGGCGGGAGAATTTCTCCGCCCGCCGGTGATTGTCACGGAGCCACAAAAATCACCGCCGCGTCATCCCGCGCCTTGCCGCGCGGATACGCCGTCCCCGCCGGGTCCGCCGCCTCCGACGCCCGCACCCGGTCGATCAGCGCCTGGGGGCCCTGTGCGGCCACCAGGGCCACGCAGTCGGCCCAGGAGCCCTCGTGGAAGACCTCCGCCCAGCGGCTCGCCCCGTCACTGAGCGCCGTCAGGGAGCGCAGGCCGGAGCGCGGGGTGCTGCCGGACACCGCACGGGCGGCCACCGCCGGGTCGGCGGCCGCGGTGAAGAACCCGCCCTCCGCATTGCGCAGCGCCTCGACCGCGCGGACGTACTTCCGGACCGCGGCGGCCCGTTCCGCCGAGCCGCGCGGCAGCGCCCGTACGGCGGCGCGCCGTTCCCGGACCGCAGGGGGCATATCGTCCAGCCGCGGGTCGAGCACCGGGTGCACCGAGCCGTCCGGCCGTTCCAGGAGGAGCACCGAATCGGACAGGACGAGGTGTTCGACCGTGTCCCCGGACCACCGTGCGGCGACCACGGTTGCCTGCGGAGTGCGAGGGTGAGAAAGGTCACAGGTCGCCCGATGGATATCAGCCGTCCGGGAGATGGCCGCGGCGAGAACCTCAGGGAGTGTCATATCCCGGTGTGAAACCGACAGTTCCAGCATTGCGCCCCCGAGCCGCGCGGTGAACCACGGCACCGGGTGGACGCAGCCGTAGTCCCCCTCGGGAGGGGTCACGCCGTCCAGCAGGACGAGAGCGCCGCCCTGGCCGGAGGCCGGCAGGGCGACCGATGCGTAGTCCTCGTTTGGGCGTTGGGGGTCGCCCGGCTCGGTGGCGAGTTCGATGCGCATGGCCGTAAGTCTGCCGGAGGCCCCGCTCCCGCCCCCGGTGACGGGCGGTCGCGGCGGCGCCGGAGGGCGGCCGGGCGGCGGCGTACCGGAGGTAAGGACCGCGGGGCCGGCGGCATGCGGGCGCGCATCTTTCCAGGAGCGGTCCGCATCTCCAAACCCGTTCGGGGTTGCGCAAGGGTGCGGCCGAAAACATCGGCGCACGGAAGTTGATGGCCAAACTCCGATTGATGTTCACTCCTTCAGGTGGCCGGGCATGTGTTGCCGAGCCACTGCGCGGCGCCGGTGGAATGGTCGTTGCCCGGATCATGGGGTGAGGCCAGGACGTTCGTTGTGACGCGCAGAGCCGGGCTGTTTCCCCTCGCGGAAGTGTGTGCTGCTGCGGTCTTCGCGCAGGTCCGCCCCGTGAGCGGAGAGCGAGCCGGGTCCGCGACGCCGGATGGCGTGGACAGGCGAGACAGGAATGCGAGCAGCGGTGCGGAAGATGCGGCTTCGAGGCGGCGCAAGGAAGCCGGGATCACCGGCCGGTTCGGTCTCGGGACCGACCACGGGCTCGGGTCCTGGTAAGGGACCGGGCAGGACGGAGGGCGGCGAGGACCGCCCGGGAGGGCGTCCCGCGCGGGTGCGCAACCGACTCGTCGGAGCGGTGGCCGTTGTTGCCGCCGCCGTGCTGGGCGCCGGTGCCCCCGGGCTGATGGCCACGGCCGACAACGCCACCAACAGCCAGCAACTGGTCGGCCTCGCCGAGCTGAACGCCCGCGCCATCGCACTGGCGCACTCCCTCGCCGACGAACGCGACGGTATGACCGCATACGTCGCCACGGGACGCGGCAGCCATACGGCCGCGGGGCTGGGCAACGCCGCCACCAACGCCGCGCGGGCCGACGACGCCAAGGTCTCCACGGCCCAGCGCGCCCGCGTGGACCGGCAGATCGACGAGCTGCGCACCGAGGCCCGGGACGGCTCGGGCGGCACCGCCGCGTACAAGGCCGCGGCCAAGCTGCTGGACACGCTCCCGCAAACCCGTCAAAAGGCGCTGTCCGGGGCCGGATCGGCCGAGCAGATCCATAGCGCCTATACCCAGGCCCTCCAGGCACTCGGTGCGATCGGCGACGACATCGCCCGTGGACTGCCCGCCCGCGCGGACTCCTCCGGAGCCGACACCCGCGCGCTGCCCGCCCTCGGCCGCGCCGTCGAACAGGCCGCCGACACCCGTGCCCTGCTGCTCGCCGGGCTCAAGGCGGGCGGCAGTCAGCCCCGGCTGACGGCCCTCGCCCAGGTCTCCCATCTGCGCGAACAGGGCGCGCTGGGGGACTTCCAGCAGGCCGCGAGCCAGGGCGCCCGGGACCGTTATGTCCGTACCGTCAACGGCGCGGACGTCAACACCGCCGAGCGCTATCTGACCCGGCTGACCGACCAGCCCCGTCTGGACGCCACCGATCTGCGGCTCAACCGCCGGCGGGTCGAGGAGACCCTCACCAGCCGCATCTCGCTGATCCGCGGCGTCGAATCCGCCATGGCCACCGCCGACATCCAGCGCCTCGGCGTGCTGCGCGACGACGAGGTCACCGAGCTGGAGATCCGCATCGGCCTGGAGGGGCTGTGCCTGCTGCTGGCCGTCGGCGCCGGCATCTGGGCCGCCCGCTCCCTGACCCAGCCGCTCGCCGCGCTGCGGATCGGCGCCAGGCGGCTGGCCGCCGACCCCGCGCACGAGGAGCCCATCACCTACAAGGGCCGCAACGACGAATTCGCCACCGCCGTGCAGTCCGTCAACGCGCTGCACGCCCAGGTCGGCGAGCTGGCGCGGCGCACCGCCGAACTGGAGGGCGAGCGCAAGCGGCTGGTCGGCGGCCGGCAGCGGCTGGTCGCCGAGCGCGAGGTGCTCCAGGAGCAGGGCGAGGCGCTCCAGGAGGAGATCGCCGATCTCACCGAGCGGCTGGCGGCCCTGCACGCCGGTGTGCACGGCCGGTTCGTCAACCTCTCGCTGCGCACCCTCGGCCTCGTGGAGCGCCAGCTCGGGGTCATCGAGTCGCTGGAGGAGAGCGAGCACGACCCGGAGCGGCTGGAAACCCTCTTCAAGCTGGACCACTTCGCCGCGCGGATGCGCCGCAACAGCGAGAACCTCCTCGTCCTGGCGGGCGCGGAGCAGTACGGCACCAACCACCAGGGCCCGGTACCGCTGCTGGACGTGATGCGCGCCGCGATCAGCGAGATCGAGCGCTACGAGCGGGTGCGCATCCAGTCGCTGCCGCCGCACTCCCAGGTCGCCGGTTTCGCCGCCGACGACATCAGCCACCTGGTCGCCGAACTGCTGGAGAACGCCACCGCGTTCTCGCCGCCGGACGCCCATGTCGAGCTGTCCGGCTGGCTGCTGGAGAGCGGCGAGGTCATGCTCTCGGTCCAGGACGAGGGCATAGGAATGACCTCGGAGCGGATGGCCGAGCTCAACGAGCGGCTGACGGACGTCGAAGCCGCCTCCTCCTCCGAGACCGTCGACGAGGCCCTGGGCCTGGGTCTGTACGTGGTGGTGCGGCTGGCCGCCCGGCACGGTGTCCGGGTCCAGCTGCGGGACGCCAAGCAGGGCGGCGTCACTGCCGTCATCGTGCTGCCCGGCTCGATCCTGCCCACCCGCCCCGCCCCGACGGGCTCCCCGGCCGGTGCGCCCCGGGACGTGGCGCACACCCCCGTGCTGCCCGGCTCGGTCGCCGAGGCGAACTCCAACGCACTGCCGACACGGGCGGCCCGCAGCAACCCGGCAGCGGTGGGCGGCACTCCCGCCCCCGCCGCGATCCCGGCCCAGGAGACCGGCCAGGGCCCGTCCCAGGACGCCGCCGCGCCCGCCGCGCCGCCCGCCGGCCACGGAGCCGCACCGGGTTCCGCACCCGACGGCACCCCGGACGCGGACCCGGCCGCCGCCGACCCGCTCGTCGCCGCCGCGGAGCGCGCGATCGACGCGGCCGGCCTCGGCGTCCCGGCACCGGGCGACGCGCAGCCGGCCGGCCCCACCACGCACTCCGGGTCCGAACCGAGCCCGTACGGCCCGCAGTCGCCCGGCCCCTACGCCGCCACCACCAGTGGCACCGGCGAGCACCTCAGGACCGAGGACGACATCCGCCCGGCCGCGGACCCGGCGGCCGCCGGCAGCGGCCGGCATGCCGCTTCGGACCCCGAGCCCGCCGGCGCGCCCTCGTCCGACCCGTACGCCATCGGCCCGGACGAGCACATGCGCGCCGGGACGGGCGCGGCACCCACCGACGCGGCACCCGCTGCCGCGTCCCCGGCCGAGGCACCGGCCGACCCACAGACCGCCGCCGCCCCGTCCGCGGGGGAGCGGCGGACGACCTCCATGGGGCTGCCCAAGCGCACCCCCAAGGTCGTGGCGCAGCAAGAGGCGCCGGCCGCTCCGCGCAAGAGGGGTGCGGCCAACGCCGAGGCGCTGCGGCGCAGGCTCGGCGGATTTCAGTCGGGAGCGCGAGACGGCCGGCGCGAGGTCGAAGCCGAGATCGCGGAACGTACAGCGGAGCTGACCATCCCACAGACGGACACCGACGGAGCGGGGGCCCCGGGAGAGAGCCACGTTGTCGAGGAGGCACGCGATTGAAGGCGCAAGCGCCCACTGCTTACGGTCAAGGACTGAGCAGTCAGGCTCAAAATCTGCATTGGCTGCTGACCAACCTGGTCGAAGAGGTGCCCGGCATCCGCTCGGTCGCGGTGGTCTCCTCCGACGGCCTGTTGCTGCTGTCCTCCGACCCGGACCGGGCGGAAGAAGCGGCACGGCCGGGCGGGAGTGACGGTCCGCGCGGCTCCAGCGCCGACCTGGCCACCATCGTCTCCGGGCTCGGCAGCCTCACCAACGGTGCCGCGAAGCTGATGGACGGCGGGGCGGTCAAGCAGACGATGATCACGATGGACGAGGGAAGTCTGTTCGTCATGTCGATCAGCGACGGTTCGCTGCTCGGGGTGCATGCCACTCCGGATTGCGATATGAGCGTCATCGCCTACCACATGGCGCTGTTCGTCGGCCGGGCCGGCCACGTCCTCACCCCCGAACTCCGCAGTGAATTGCGCAAGTCGATGGAGAGCGCCCAGTGAACGAACGTAGTGAGCGAGCCCTTGAGAGGTGCGCGTCGCGCGCGTGCGAGGGCGGGCGAAGCGAGGTTTCGGCATGAGCAGCACCCGCAAACTCCCGGTACGCGGCGGGGACCGGAAACCCTCGCGCGTGCGGCCGTACTCGCTCACCGGCGGCCGGACCCGCTTCGGCCATGTCCTGCTCGTCGAGACGTTCGTGGCCGCGCTGGAGGCGCCCGAGGAGCGGCGTGAGCTGACGTCCGGCGGCTGGGGCGACCGCGTGATGCCGGAGATGCGCGCGATCGTCGAGCTGTGCCGCCGGATGCGCTCGGTCGCGGAGATCTCCGCGCTCCTCAAGATGCCGCTGGGCGTGGTCCGCGTACTGCTCAGCGACCTCGCCGACCAGGGAAAGATTCGCGTCTACGGCACCGGGCACGGCTCCGGCCGGCCCGACCGCGCGCTGCTCGAAAGGGTGCTGAGTGGACTTCACAGGCTCTGACACGATATCGGCCGGGCCGACGGCGACCCCCGGTTCCGTGAGCCCGTCCGACCCGGTGGCCACGGCCACCGACGCGGGGCTGCAGAGCTGGCAGACCGACCGTTCGCGGGCGCCGATCGCCACGAAGATCGTGGTGGCGGGCGGCTTCGGCGTCGGCAAGACCACGTTCGTCGGATCGGTCTCGGAGATCACCCCGCTCCAGACCGAGGCGGTGATGACACAGGCCAGCGCGGACACGGACGATCTGACCGCCACCCCGGAGAAGACCACGACCACGGTCGCGATGGACTTCGGGCGGATCACCCTCGACCAGGAGCTGGTGCTGTACCTGTTCGGCACGCCCGGACAGCAGCGCTTCTGGTTCATGTGGGACGACCTGGTGCGCGGTGCGATCGGCGCGATCGTGATGGCCGACACCCGGCGCCTGGAGGACTGTTTCCCGGCACTGGACTACTTCGAGAGCTGCGGGCTGCCGTACGTCGTCGCGGTCAACCACTTCGAGGGCACCGAGGCCTTCGCCGTCGAGCATGTGCGCGACGCGCTGACCGTGCCGCCGCGCGTGCCCGTTGTGATCATGGACGCGCGGAAGCGGGCCACGGTGATCGAGTCGCTGCTCGCGCTGGTCGGCCACGCCCTGGAGACCACGCCCGAGTAACCGGCCCCTGTACGGGGGTCCCGGCCCCTAGGGGCCGCCCCCTCACCCCCTCGCAGGGGCCGCCCCGCACCCCCCACTTCACCCCGAACACCAGCAGTAGCAGAGAAGAGTGCCGCCATGCGGAAAATACTCATCGTGGGAGCCGGCCAGTCCGGTCTCCAGCTCGCCCTCGGCCTCCAGACCCAGGGCTATGACGTCACCCTCATGTCCAACCGCACCGCGGACGAGATCCGCGCCGGCCGGGTCATGTCGACGCAGTGCATGTTCGACACCGCGCTCCAGCACGAGCGCGACCTCCAGATCAATTTCTGGGAGAACCAGGCCCCGCGCATCGAGGGCCTCGGCGTCTCGGTCGCCGCCCCCGGCAGCCACGAGTCGCCCGAGGGCTCGCAGCGCGCCATCGACTGGGTCGGCAAGCTGGACGGCTACGCCCAGTCCGTCGACCAGCGGGTGAAGATGGCCGGCTGGATGGAGACCTTCGCCCAGCGCGGCGGCCAGCTCGTCATCCACGGCGTTGCCGTCTCCGACCTGGACTTCTTCGCGAGCCGCTACGACCTGACACTGGTCTCGGCCGGCAAGGGCGAGCTGGTGTCGATGTTCGGCCGGGACGCCTCCCGTTCCCCGTACGACGCTCCGCAGCGCGCGCTCGCCGTCTCCTACGTCCACGGCATGGGCCCGCGCCCCGAGCACCCCGAGTTCGATGCGGTCCGCTGCAACCTGGTGCCCGGTGTCGGCGAGCTGTTCGTCATGCCGACCCTCACCAACTCCGGCCGCGCCGACATCCTCTTCTGGGAGGGCATCCCCGGCGGCCCGCTGGACGTCTTCCAGGGCGTCAAGGACCCCAACGAGCACCTCGCCCTGACGCTGGAGCTGATGGAGAAGTTCCTGCCCTGGGAGTACGCCCGCTCCACCAAGGTCGAACTGACCGACGCCAACGGCACGCTGGCCGGCCGCTACGCCCCCACCGTGCGCAACCCCATCGGCCGGCTGCCCTCCGGCGGTCTGGTCCTCGGCGTCGCCGATGTCGTGGTCGCCAACGACCCGATCACCGGCCAGGGCTCCAACTCGGCCTCCAAGTGTGCCGCCTCCTACCTGGCCTCCATCGTCGAGCGCGGTGACCAGCCCTTCGACGCGGACTGGATGCAGACCGCCTTCGACCGCTACTGGAACACCGCCCAGCACGTCACCAAGTGGACGAACGCGATGCTGGCGCCGCCGCCGGAGCACATCCTGAACCTCATCGGCGCGGCCGGCCAGCTGCAGCCCGTCGCCGACCGCTTCGCCAACGGCTTCAACGACCCGTCCGACTTCGAGAACTTCTTCTACGACCCGGAGAAGACGAACGCGTACCTGGCTTCTCTGACGGGCTGAAAACCGCCTGCGGCGGGGGCTTGTCTCCCCACGTGGTCGGGTGCGCCGCCGTGTCCGGTCCTCCCCGCCTTCGGCGGGGAGGGTGGGCTTTTCGGGCTGCCGCCGCGGACGGTTCCACGAGGCTCGGGCTCGACGAGTGCCGGGCTCGACGAGTGTGGGCTCAACTAGGCTTGCGCCAGGGCCACTTGAGGCCGGTGCCCGGTGTCTTGCCCGCGGGGTCGTACTCGTACTTCCAGCCGCTCGGCAGGCCCAGGCGTCCCACCCGCCCGGGGACGCGCCGGTAGACATGCACCGTCGGCGGCCGGTCGTCGTCGTGCGGTACCGGGACCTCGTACGTCTTCGGCGGCTGGCCGGTCATGCCGACCAGTACGGGCAGTACCCGGCCGTCCAGCGGGCCGCCGACGAAGAGGGTGTTCTCGCTTCTCACGCCCTCAGTGTCACACCACCACGGCCGGGCGGCCGGTCACAGCAGATGCGCGGCGTCGCTCACGACGGGCAGGATGCGGCGGGCCAGCTCGCCGGCCGGGCCGTCGGCGGTCTCCAGCTTCAGCGCCGCCCGGGTCACCCGCGCGGTCTGCGGGTCCGTGGCCGCGGTCGCGGTCAGCAGTGCGACGAAGTGGTCGACCAGCCAGTCCCGCAGTTCGTCGAGGGCGGGCTGCTTGTCCTCGTCGAGCCAGATCAGCGAGGCGGCCTCGACGGCGGTGATCCACATGCGGACGGTCATCCGCAGCCGCAGGCCCGGCTCGGGCTCGCCCAGATGCCGCAGGATCTGGTCGGCCGCGGCGCGCCGCACCTCGTCCACGATCGCGGTCGTACGGGTGGTCTCCACGACGCTGCCGCCCTGGAGCAGTGCGCTGAACCCCGCGTCGTGCTCGTCGACGAAGGCCAGATAGCGGTCCAGTGCGCGCGACAGCCGCCGGGTGAGCGGACCGCTCTCCGGCTCGGCGAAGCAGCGCTCCAGGATGTCGGCCGCGCTGCGCAGCGCGGCCTCGTACAACTGCTGCTTGCCGCCGGGGAAGTAGCGGTAGACCAGCGGCCGCGAGACCCCGGCGGCGAGGGCGACATCGTCCAGGGAGACATCCTCGGGCGCGCGCTGGGCGAACAGGTTCAGCGCGGCGGTGAGGAGTTGGCTGCGGCGCTGCTCGACGCTCAGCCTGCGGTAGGCGGGTCGGGGTACTGCTGGGGCGGTGCCGCTGCCGTTCATGAACAGCAGCGTAACCGCCCCGGGTTCCGCCTCGTACAGGTGCTCGGGGCCTGCGGGGCTCATGCCGCCCGCTTCAGGCCAGCAGTCCCGAGCTGCGCCACAACCTGCGGCCCATCCCGCGCAGTACGCCGATCTCGTCCAGGAAATCGGTCAGCTTCCGGGCGCCGGACTGCATCACCTCGCGGCGGTGGCCGCTGGCCTTGACCTGGGCGACGGCCTCGCGCTTGGCCAGGCCCACATTGCTGTAGACGTCCGGATTGACGAAGGCGACGGAGAAGACCCGGGCCGCTTCGCCGGAGCTGATACGGGTCAGCTCCTGCTCCCAGCGCGGCGCGGTGACCATCTGGCGCCGCAGCTCCTCGCGGGCGTAGCGCACATGCCGGGCCTCCTCGACGACGTGGATACGGGTCACCCCGCGCACGAGGGTCTGCACCCGCTCGTCGGGGAACGTCAGCCGTTGCATCCAGTCGAGGATCTCCTCGCCGAGCAGGGTGCAGGCGAACGAGCCCGGAGTGGTGGAGATGGTCTTGAGGACGCGGGCGAGGTTGTGGTTGAGCCGGGAGACCGGGTACGCCGGTGCGCCGCCCTTCTGGATCATGCGCGCGAACATCTTGGAGTGCCGGCACTCGTCGGCTATCTCGGTGAGGGCGTAGCGGACGTGCGCGCTGGTCACCGGCTTGTCGTAGATGTGCCGCACGAGCAGCTGCATCAGGATGATCTCGAACCAGATGCCCAGCGAGGCGAGCGAGGCGGCCTCGTGGCGGGCGAGGTCCTGCTGATGCTCCGTCGACATCTTCTTCCACAGCGGGGTGTCGTAGAGCGAGACCAGCTCCGGCGGCCAGAACCACTTGCCCTCTTCGAGGGGCGCGTCCCAGTCGAGTTCGGTGTCGGGGTCGAAGGAGTGCTTGGCGGAGGAGTCGAGCAACCGCTCGGCGACCTGTTCCCGGTCCTTGAGCAGACCGAGGGCGTCCCGCAGGACTTCGGTGTCCGTCACGGTCATTGCGGTGGGCGCGCTCGTCATGGCTGTGGCTACCTCGCTAGTGGGTCAGGGCCTGCCCGCGGTCATCTCTTATGAGACTGCGTGTCAGCAAGGACGTCAATCCCCTGTGCACGACTTATTGACCCGTCGGTAAGAAGCGTGTGAGCCTGCCAACGACCGCCCATGACAAGGCGTTTGGTGAGCCGAGGAGGCGTCCGTGTCGATCCGAGATCTCTATGTGCAGGACCCAGGCGACCGCGTGTGGAAGGTGCCCGCGTCCGGTGCGGCACGCTTCAGCTGGGACTACGACGACGGACGCGACCGGCTGCTGGCCCTCTACCAGAAGGGCAAGGACAAGCAGTGGGACGCCACCCTGCGGATCGACTGGGGCCAGGAGGTCGACCCTCACGATCCGCTCGGCACCCCCGACGAGTCCATGTCCCTGTACGGCACCAAGTACTGGGACAAAATGACCGAGAAGGACCGCGGCGAACTGCGTCAGCACTACACCTCCTGGCAGTTCAGCCAGTTTCTGCACGGCGAACAGGGCGCCATGGTCTGTGCGGCACGGATCGTCGAAGCCGTCCCCGACCTCGACGCGAAGTTCTACTCCGCCACCCAGACCATGGACGAGGCGCGGCACGCCGAGATATACAGCCGCTTCCTCCAGGAGAAGATCGGGATGCTCTACCCGGTCAACGACAATCTCCAGGCACTGCTCTCCGACACTCTCAAGGATTCCCGCTGGGACATGCCGTACCTCGGCATGCAGGTGCTGATCGAGGGCCTGGCGCTGGCCGCCTTCGGCATGATCCGCGACACCACCACCAAGCCGCTGCCGAAGCAGATCCTCGCGTACGTCATGCAGGACGAGGCGCGCCATGTCGCCTTCGGCCGCATGGCCCTGCGCGACTACTACAAGCAGCTCACCGACGCCGAACTGCGCGAACGCGAGGAGTTCGTCATCGAGGGCTGCTATTTGATGCGCGACCGCCTGCGCGGCCTGGAAGTCCTGGAGAACTTCGGCATACCGCACGACGAAGCCGCCGAATTCACCGAGAACTCCGAATTCCTGCACCTCTTCCGCAAGCTGCTCTTCAGCCGGATCGTGCCCTGTGTGAAGGACATCGGCCTGTGGGGCGAGCGCCTCCAGCGCGCCTATGTGGACATGGGCGTCTTCGAGATGGGCGACTCGAACCTCGATCTGCTGATGGCCCAGGACGAGGAGCTCGCCGAACAGCTCGACGCGGAGCGCTTCGCGGCCGAGGAGGAGGCCCGTACGGCGGAGGTCGCGGCCGCCATCGCGGAGGGCTCCGGCGGGGACTGAGCGCAGCCGGAGCGGACTGAGCGCGGAGCGGACCACCGGGCCGCCGGACGCCGCCGCATGGAGGCCCCCGGTCAGGGACACAGGAAGCCGAGCACCTGGCGGCCGAGCTCGTCGGGGTGGCTGTACGGCAGGGAGTGGTGGCCGACGCCCGGCACGGTCCCGGTCCGTACGCCCGGCGTCCCTGCGGCCCGTGCGGCGACCCGCCGCAGGTCGTGCGCCCGGCTGTGCTCCGCCAGCAGCACCAACGTCGGTACCGGCGCTCCCGCCGTCCCCGTGACGTCCGGGCGCGGCCCCGTGATCACTTTCGCGGCGCGGAACTCGGCGGCGCCCAGGCCCATCAGTCGCACCAGTTCCGGTGCGGGCGGCGTGCCCCGCGTCTCCCACGCCAGGAACCGCCGGGTGCTCCGCTCGCCGGGCCGTACGAACAGCGGCAGCGCACGCAGCAGGTACGACGGCCGGTACCCGGCGAAACACTGGGTCGGATCGAGCAGCACCAGCCGCTCCACCCTCACCCGGCGCCGTCCGGAGCAGCGGGCGCTCCCGCCGGCGGCATGCACCGCGTAACTCAGCGCGAGCCAGCCGCCGTACGAGTGCCCGAGCAGGGTGGCCGACTCCAGGCCGAGCCCGTCGAGCACGCCGTCGAGCCAGGCGAACAGATCCTCCGGCCGCCGCAGCGGACGCCCGGCGTGCACGCTGAGCCCCGGCGCGCCGATCTGGTCCACGGCATGGACCCGGTGCGTACGGGCGAGCGCGGCGGCATGGGCGTACCAGATGGCCGAGGTCGTGCCTCCGCCGTGCAGCAGTACCAGCGGCGGGGCGTCGGCAGGACCGCAGACGGTGACCCGGGTGCTGCCGAACTCCGATGCCAGATCGAGCCGTTCCACCGGAACCGGCCACAGCGCCATGGCCTGCTCATAGGCGTCACGGAAGGCGGCGGTGGGGCCGGACCCGGGAGCGTGCGGAGAGATGTCTGCTGTCATGGTGCACCTCCGGAACGAGAACGAGCGGCGAACGAGGCGCGGCCACTCGCCTCGTTCGTCAAGTATCTCGCTCAGCGAGGTAATAATGCGGGAGTCCGGGAAAGAACTCCACGAGCCCGGATGGAGAGAGGCGACGGCGCATGGCGGATCGGCAGGAACCGGGCGCACCGGAGGGGATGGACCTGGTCCATCTGCTGCGTGAGGTGACCTTGCGACTCGACCTCGCGGGAGCGCAGTTCGCGGGCCGCAACGGTCTGCACCCCACCGACCTCCGGGCCCTGATCAGCCTGCTGGACGCGGCCCGCGCCGGCGACGAGTCGACCCCCGGCCGGCTCGGTGAGCGGCTGGGCCTGAACTCCGCCGGCACCACGGCACTCATCGACCGCCTGGAGCGGCTCGGCCTGATCCGGCGGGTCCGCGACACCCGTGACCGGCGCCGTGTCCTGCTGGAGGTCGACGCGCGTGCGGTCGCCCTGGGCCAGTCGTTCTTCGGCCCGCTGATCGACCGCACGATCGCCCTGCTCGCCACTTTCGAGGCCGGGGAACAGGCGGCGATCCGGCGGTTCCTGAGCGGAGTGCGGGACACGGTCGGGGAGGCGTAGGGGCGCCCGCCGCAACCTCCGCGGCGCAAGCCCGGGAAGCGGACCGGCCCCTGGGGGCTACCGCCTGCCGGACCGGTCCCTGGGGGCTACCGCCTACCGGACCGGCCCCTGTGAGCTACCGCCTACCGGACCGGGCCAGCCACCGTCCCTCGTGCCGGGACACCTCGATCGGACGGCCGAAGCAGGCGGTCATCCGCTCTCCGGTGAGCACCTCGTCCACCGGGCCGCGCGCCTGCACCCGGCCGTCGCGCAGCAGCAGGGCGTGGCCGATGGACGGGGACAGCTCCTCCAGATGGTGGGTGACCGTCACGGTCGCCAACTCGGGGCGGTCCAGGGCCAGCCGGTGCAGCGCATCGATCAGATCCTCGCGGGAGGGCAGATCGAGCGCGTTGAACGGCTCGTCGAGCAGCAGCAGCCGGGGGTCGGCCATCAGCGCGCGGGCGATCAGGATCCTGGCCCGCTGGCCGCCGGAACACACCCCGAACGGCCGCTCCGCCAGCTCCTTGCAGTCCAGCTCGGCGAGCAGCTCATGGGCCCGCTCACGGGTCGCCTCGTCGTACTTGCGCCACAGCGGCTGCACGGTGCCGGTCGCGCCGGTCAGGACGACCGTGTGGCCCGTCGCGTCCTGCGGCACCTTCTGCGCGCCGGAGACCAGACCGATGACGGCACGCAGTTCGCGGACGTCCACCGATCCCAGCCGGTGGCCGAGCACCTCGACGGTGCCGACGGTGGGGAACATCAGCGCCCCGATGAGGCGCAGGATGGTGGTCTTGCCCGCGCCGTTCGCACCGAGCAGCGCCCAGTGCTCACCGGACCGTACGCTCCAGTCGACGGCGTCGAGGATGACCTGGCCGGTGGTGTACCGGCGGATGCCGACGCCCTCCAGGGCGGCGATCACGCCGGTTGCGCCGGGGGCCGGCTGCGGTGCGGTCCGCGCGCGCGAGGGCGCGGACGGCGAGGGCTCCCAGGGCTGCGAAGGCTGCGTAGGGCTCATCGCCGCAGAGTAGCTGTGTACGACACCTTTCTGCGGAGGTGTCCGATGTGCGGACCCCGGGGGCGGGGCGGGGCGGGGGCGGTGCAGGGGCGCCGACGGCCCGGGGCCCGGCGGCCGTTAGGGCGCGGACAGTCCCAACAGTGCCCGCACCCGCGCGTACTTCGCGGTCAGCCGCTCCCGCGTCGGCGCATCCAGTACGGCCAGCCGCTCCGGATCGGCGTTGTGCGCGAGATCGGACTCCTTGACCAGCAGCGCCCCGGGCGTGGCCAGAATGCGCGCCGTGTACTCCTCGACCGGTTCGTCCGCCCGCTTGGTGACCGCCAGGATCATCGCCTTGGCCGCCTCGCTCAGCGCCGCACCCGCCAGCCACTCCTGGCTCAGCGCCCCGTCCTCGACCGCGTCGTGCAGCCAGGCCGCGGCGATCTGCTCGTCGCTGCCGCCTCGCTCGCGTACCCCCGCCGCGACCGCGGCCAGATGCTCGGCATACGGGCGGCCCGCCTTGTCGGTCTGCCCCGAGTGCGCACGCCGGGCCAGCGCCTCCACCTCGGCCAGGGACAACAACGGGGGCGGAGCAGGTTCCATGGACGGGATCGCATCAGCCATACGGCCATTGTGACCCCGGGGCCGGGCACCCGGCGAAGGGGTCAGCCCAGCGCCGCCGCCATCACCGCCCGCGCGATCGGCGCCGCACTCCCGCCACCGCTGATGTCCGCACGGTCGGCCGCCGCGTCCTCGACCACCACGGCCACCGCCACAGCCGGCTCATAGCTGTCCTTCTCCCTCGCCCAGGAGATGAACCAGGCATACGGCGTGCCCTCGTTGTGCACCCCGTGCTGCGCGGTGCCCGTCTTGCCGCCGACCGTGACGCCCTTGATCGCGGCGCGCCGCCCGCTGCCGTGCTCGACGACGTCGACCATCATCTCCTGGAGCCGCTGGGCCGTACCCGGGCCGGTCACCTCGCGCGTGGGGCGGTGCGGGCCGCCCGCGAGCATGACACCCCGGGCATCGGTCTCCTTGTCCACGAGTGACGGCGCGGTCAGCCGGCCCTCGTTGGCGACCACCGCCGCGACCATCGCCATCTGGAGCGGCGTGGCGGCGGTGTCGTACTGCCCGATGGCGGACAGCGCGACCTGTGAGACGTCCATCCGGGTATCGAAGTTGCTCGGCGCGACGGGCGAGGGGATGCCCAGCCGACGGTCGTTGAAGCCGAACCTCCGGGCCGTATCGGCCATGCCGCGCAGCCCGATCTCGGCGCCCAGCCGCGCGAAGACGGTGTTGCACGAGGCCCGGAAGGCGTCCTTGAGCGGCGCGTCCTCGCAGCCCTTCGCGGCATTGCCGAGCCGGGTGTCGGTGCCGGGCAGGAGGTAGGGGTCGGGAGAGTCCGTGGGGGCCTCGATATCCGTGACCTCGCCGCTCTCCAGCGCGGCCGCCGCGGTGACGACCTTGAAGGTGGAGCCCGGTGGATAGGTCTGCCGCAGGGCCCGGTTGAGCATCGGCTGCCGCTCGGCGCCGTTCAGCCGGTGCCAGGCCTCGCTGACCGCGGCGCCGTTGCCGGACAGCTCACCCGGGTCGTACGAGGGCGTACTGACCAGTGCCAGGACCCGCCCCGTACGCGGCTCGATCGCGGCCACCGCGCCCTTCTTGTCCCCCAGCCCGTCGAACGCGGCGCGCTGCATCCGGGGGTTGATGGTGGTGTGGACGCTGCCGCCCCGCCGGTGGGCGCGGGTCAGCCGGTCCCACCAGGGGAAGGTGGCGAGCCGGTCGTCGGCGCCGGAGAGGATGCCGTCCTCGGCGCTCTCCAGCAGGGAGGTCCCGTAGGTCTGCGAGGAGTAGCCGGTGACCGGCGCATACAGCGGACCCTCGGTGTACGTGCGCTCGTAGCGCAGCCGTCCCCCGCTGTCCCGCGAGCCGGTGACCGGCCGGCCTGCCACGAGCACGGCGCCGCGCGGCTGCGCGTAACGGACGATCGGCCCCCGGCGGTTGGCCGGGCTGGCGCCGTAGTCCTCCGCCTCGAAGACCTGCACCCGGGCGGCGTTGACCAGCAGCGCCAGAAGGAGAAGGAAGGAGAAGGCGGCGGTCAGCCGAATGCAGCGGATCAACGGCCGGCCTCCGGGGAGGGGGCCTCGTCGACGGAGGCCGTCGGCGGAGCCCCCGGGGGGCTGGTCTGCGCCCGGGGCGGCGGGTTCGGTGTCCGGGGCGGCGGGTTCTGTGCCCGTGGCCGGCCCTGCGTATCGGGCGCTTGGGGCGGGGCCGGCTTCATGAAGCCGACCACCCAGCTCCCTGCCCCGAGCCCGGTGCCACGTGCGGGAAGATCCGCCGCACTGCTCCTGCCGTCGCCGGCGGCACCGCCCCCGGCAGCGTGCGCAGGGCTGCCCCCGGTGCCGTGCACCGGGTGGCCAGGACCGGCACTCCCCGCCCTCCCGCTCCCCTCCGTACCGCCGCCCTCCGGCCGTGGCATCCGCGCCCGGTTGCTGATCCGCAGCAGCAGCGCGACGATGATCCAGTTCGTGACGACGGAGGAACCGCCCTGCGCGAGAAACGGCATCGCCATCCCCGTCAGCGGAATCAGCCCCATCACCCCGCCCGCGATCACAAAGACCTGGAGCGCGGGCAGCGCCGCGAGGCCCACGGCCAGCAGGCTGCCGAACGGGTCCTGCAACGCGACCGCGGCACGATAGCCACAGGCCACCAGCAGTGCGTACAGCAGGAAGAGCGCGGTCAGCCCGGCCAGCCCCAGCTCCTCGCCGTAGGTCGCCAGGATGAAGTCGGACTTCATGGCGAAGCCGATCAGATACGAGTGGCCCTGCCCGAGGCCGGTGCCGAACATCCCGCCGGCCGCGAACGCGAAGAGCGACTGGGCGAGCTGACCGGGCCCCTTGCCCGCCGCGATGCCGGCGAACGGATGCTGCCAGTCCTCGACCCGGCTGTGCACATGCGGCTCCAGCGTGCCCACGGCAACCGCCCCGATGCCCGCCAGGACCAGCCCGATCGCGAGCCAGCCGGTCCGCCCGGTGGCCACGTACAGCAGGACGACGAAGATCCCGAAGAAGAGCAGCGAGGTGCCCAGATCGCGTTCGAGCACCAGCACGGCGACGCTGATCAGCCAGATCGCGACGATCGGCCCGAGCACCCGGCCGGTCGGCAGCCGTAGCCGCCACATCCGGCGTCCGGTGTGCGCCAGCGCGGCGCGGTTCGCGGCAAGGTAGCCCGCGAAGAAGACGGTGATCAGAACCTTGGCGAACTCGCCCGGCTGCAGGGAGAAGCCGGCGAAACGGATCCAGATCTTCGCCCCGTTGATGGCGGGGAAGAGAATCGGCGCCGCCATCAGCACCAGCGCGAGGGCCGCACAGACGTAGGCGTACCGCTGGAGCATGCGGTGGTCGCGCAGCAGCACCACCACCGCGGTGAACAGCGCGACGCCGACGGTCGACCACATCAGCTGGGTGGGCGCGGCGTGGTCGGCGGGGGTGTCCTGGTCGAGCCGGAAGATCAGCACCAGCCCGATCCCGTTGAGCAGCACCGCCGTGGGCAGCAGCAGCGGATCGGCGTACGGGGCGCGGAAGCGCACGGCGAGGTGCGCGAGCAGCGCCAGGCCGCCGAGCCCGGCGCCGTAGCGGAACGCGCCACCCGGCAGGGCATGCCATCGGGCCAGCCCCACGACGACATACCCGCAGACGCTGATGAAGACGGCGCCTACGAGGAGGGCCAGTTCGACGCCCCGTCGCTTGGGCAGTGGCGGCAAGGGTGGGGGAGTGTCCGCCGGGCGCGCGGCGGCCGTCGCCCTTGCCATTGCCGTCATGCCTGGCAACGTAGCAAGCGGCAGCCGGTATTTCCGTTATGTCGGATACGACGTTCGGGGCGTCGGGGCGCGTATCCCGTACGTGCAAAACCTGTGAGTACGCCGCCGGCGGCTGCGGGCCGAGTCACCGCGCCGGCCGGGCTGCATGCTGTCGGCATGCGTTTCGGCGTGGATCCGGTATCGCCGCTCACGGCCCCGCCTGTCACCGTTCTTCGGAACGATCTTCATGGCGTCAAGAGCCCCTAGCGTGAGGGGCCCGAACCGGCGCGGACCATGGAGCGAGAGTGACGAACGACAGCGGCACGACGGCATTGGCCGCGGAACTCATCCGCATGGCTCAGGCGGACCAGAAGGCCTCCCCCGGTGCGAACAGCGAGAATCCCGCGGAACAATTGGCCTGGCGCCGCCTCACCGCACAGCACGGCGACCGGCTTCACCAGATCATGGACGAGTACGGCTGGCCGACGGCGGAACTCGTCGGCGAGGACGCCGCACGCGGCGCATGGCTGATCGCGCAGCACGCCGACCGGCAGCTCGATGTGCAGCGGCGTGCCCTCCAGCTCATGGAGCAGGCGGTGGCGGCAGGCTCGGCCGCTCCGCGCGAGCTGGCCTTCCTGCGCGACCGGACGCTGGTCAACGAGGGCCGCAAGCAGATCTATGGCACGCAGATCGCCGGCATCAAGGAGGGTTCTCCCGTCCCCTGGCCCTGTGAAGACCCCGCGCGCATGGACGACATGCGGGTGGAGGTGGGCATCGAGCCCTTCGACGCGTACGTGGCCAAGTTCGTGACGAGCTGAGGTGCGAGGGGTCTTGGCGCGGGGGCCTGAGGGCCGATGACCCGACGACCCATGACGCGATGGCCGATGGCCCGAGGGCCGCTGACCTGAGGGCCGATGACCCGATGACCCCTGACCCGATGACCCCTGACCCGAGGGCCGCTGGCCCGAGGCGCGACGTACGAGCCCCCGTGGCGAGCCTCCGCGGGGGCTCGTACGGCCCGCCTCAGCACCAGCGGGGCTCCTCCCCGTCGTTCACGATGTCGCGCGTCGAGGACCAGACATACGAGGCATCGCCGAGCTTGTACCAGACCGGGTTGCCCTCGATGCTCTCCCCCTTGACCCGGCAGACGATCCCCACCACCGTCCCGTACTCCTCCGAACCGATCGCGCGGTAGTGGGTGCTGGGCCCCGCTCGCAGCACCAGCCCCTCCTCGGCGACGACGCGGCCCTCGTGCGCGGCGAAGGTTTCTCCCTCGCCGTCGTCGGAGGCCAGAGCGGGGCCGGCCGTGACGGTGGCGGCCAGCACACCGGACAGAACACAAAGGGCGAACAAACCGAATTTGCCGGACTTCGACTGCGGAAACATGTGCTTCCTCCTGCGAAGGGGTGAGTCTCAGGGGAATCCCTGCGGGGTGAGGTGCCGGGCGTCACCTGAGGACGGGTCGGGGCCTGCGCCCCGCCGGTGCGGTGCCTGTCGCACCCTTCCCCGGCCCGCGAGTGCGGCTTCCGCAACCGCGCGCCGCTCTCTGGCGCCGCACCGTGCCGCTTGTCTCGCTCCCTTCTCACGCTAGAGAGGCCCCGGAGAGTCCGCAACTCATCACAATGCGTGACGGTGGCGGACGGGGGGCCCGGTGACCCAGGTCAGAGGGAGGTCGCTACGGGGCGCCGGAACCACCCCACCCCAACTCACCCCCCGTAAAGCGGCATTGGCGCGCGGCTCGTCCGTTCGTCTCCCTGTTGGGAACGTCGGACTGCTCATCCGCATCTTCCGTGACGTCAGGGTGGTGCACAGGGAAGTGCGGGGTGATTCGGGGCGATGCGGGGTGACGGGCGCCCGCAGCGACGGCCATGTCCAAGGGGGGAATCAGGGGCGCCCCAGGGGCCACTCAGGGTCGTTGCGGGTTGTTCTGTGAACGCGTCCAATGGCACTTTGTAAACTCGTCCAGACCGAATAGAAGAAGAAGGCCGAGGCCGAGCTCGTCACGCTGATGCGGACGACCGAAGACATCGGTCGATGGCATGGACCTGTGCCATGACCACCGTAAGCGAGGGGCTATGGCGTACGTCACACCCGTGCACGCCGAGTGGAGGTTCCGTGCCGTCCCGGCCGACTTGGGCCGTGGAGCGCGGATGACCGACCCCCTCGACGAAAGGCAGTATTAGTGTCATGACGACTCTCCGTTCCCGGATCATCGCCTGGGCCGGCCGCATGTATCTGGCGAGAACACAGAAGAAAGGCTTCGACCTGTCTCGAATGTCTTTCTTGCCCGAGTCTGTCCTGATGCCGTTGCGGCGCGAGGGGCTCAACCCTGTGGGTGATCTGGCCGCCGTCAGGGAGCGGGAGCCCGTCAGCAAGCTCCCCGTGCCGATAGCCGCCAACGTCTGGCTGGTCACCGGCTACGACGAGGTCAAGGCGGTGCTGGGGAAGGCCAATGCCTTCAGTTCGGACTTCACCAACCTCGTCGGCAAGGCCGGTGCCGGTGCCGAACAGAACCCCGGTGGACTCGGTTTCGCCGACCCGCCCGTTCACACCCGCCTCCGTCGGCTGCTGACCCCCGAATTCACCATGCGGCGTCTCGGGCGGCTCACCCCCCGCATCCACGAGATCGTCGAGGAACGCCTCGACGCCATGGAAAAGGCGGGCAAAGACGGCGACCCGGTCGACATCGTCCACTCCTTCGCCCTCCCCATCCCCTCCCTCGTCATTTGCGAACTCCTCGGCGTCCCCTACGAGGACCGCGCCGACTTCGAACGACTCAGCGCCGCCCGCTTCGACCTTTTCAGTGGTGCAAACGCCTCCTTCGGCGCCATATCCGAATCGCTTTCCTATTTCCGGGACATCGTCAAGAAGCAGCGCGAAAACCCGGGCGACGGCTTGCTCGGCATGATCGTGAAGGAACACGGCGACTCGGTCAGCGACGAAGAACTGGCGGGCCTCGCCGACGGCGTCCTCACCGGCGGTTTCGAAACCACCGCGAGCATGCTGGCCCTCGGCGCCCTGGTCCTCCTCCAGGACCCCAAGCACTTCGCGGCCCTCCAGGACGGTGACGACGCCGTCGACGGCTATGTCGAGGAACTCCTCCGTTACTTGACCGTCGTGCAGGTCGCCTTCCCGCGGTTCGCCCGCGAGGACCTGGAAATCGGCGGCGTCCAGATCGCCTCCGGAGATGTGGTGCTGTGCTCACTGAACGGTGCGGACCGGGACGGCAAACTGGGCCCGGAAATGGAACAGTTCGACCCCACCCGCAACGTCCCCTCCCACCTCGCTTTCGGCTACGGAATCCACCGCTGCGTAGGCGCGGAACTCGCCCGCATGGAACTCCGCGCCGCCTACCCCGCCTTGGCACGCCGCTTCCCGAACATGCGCCTCGCCGCCAAACCGGAGGACCTGGAATTCCGCAAACTCTCGATCGTCTACGGAATCGAATCCCTGCCGGTCCGGCTGGACGACTGACCACAACCCCTGCTCCACGCCCCCTCTGACCGGGCATTTGGCCGATGGGCCGGATGTCCGGTCTTTGGTGTCGGGCCGCTCTCCCGGACCGTGCCGAGAGCCGGCGGGCGATGCCTGCGGGGAGCCCGGCCGGTGATGCGGGCGGACTGCGCCGACCTTGGCGAGAGCGCAGTACGACAAGCTCGCACGCGATGCCCAGGGCGAGATCATCCGGGGTGCCGGCGTGGTGGCCACCACGCCGGCGCGGTTCCGCACCCACAAGGCGGTCTTCGAGGGGGGGTACGACGTCGTCCTCGTCGACCAGGCCGGCGCGGCCACCTTGCCCCAGGTCCTCCTCGCCGTGGGCAAGGCGAGGACCACGGCCGTACTGCTCGGCGCCTTCATGCAGCTCGGCCCCGTACTCCCTGACCTGGACGGCAAGAAGCGGCCCGATGTCGCCCGATGGGTGCTGCGCGAGGTCTTCGAGCACTTCGGCATCGAGTCGCCCGCGGCGGCCGTGAACCACCCGGGCTGTGTCGTGCTGGACGTCCAGCACCGCTCCGGCCCGGACGTCATGGGGCCTGGCGAACACTCTCGCGTACGACGGGGTGCCGAAGCCGGGCCCGGGGGTGCGGCGTCGGGCCGCGCTGCGTGAGCCGGGCGACCCCGAAGTGGTGATCATCGACACCAACGGGCTCCAGAGCCTGGCCCGGCCCACCTCACCGGCCGCCGCAAGGGCTGGTGGCCGGCCGGACCGCTGCTCGCCCGGGCCCTGATCGACCTGCACCGCGAGGAGGGCGAGCCGGCCGGCGTCGTCACGCCGTACCCCGTGCAGGCGGAAGCCACCCTGGAGGCGCTCCGCGACACCGAGGGCAGCGGCGGTCAGTCGCCGAGGTCGGCACCACCCACCGCTTCCAGGGCCGCGAGTTCCCGGTGGTCGTCTTCGGCACCGTGGAGGACGACTACGGCGACGGCCTCTGGATGGCCCAGGCCTCCCGCGGCCCCGAAGCGACCTCGTGGGCCCGCAACGGCGTACGCCTCCTCAACGTCGCCGTCACCCGCGTCCAGACCAGGCTGTACGTACTCGGCAGCCGCAGCCGCAGCCGCAGCCTCGCGGCAGGTGAGGACACCGCCCTGGGCACACTGGCCACGCTCGTCCGCGCCCAGCGCGCCCGCTCGGTCCCCGCCACCCAGCTCATCGCGCCGGGCGGTCACATCGACCCCGGACTCGGCCAGTTCGGCGCCCGCCTGGCCGACGTCCTCTCCCGGCACGTCCAGGTCTCCGACAGCGACGACGAGATCTCCTTCTACGAGACCTTCGCCGCCCGTCTCGCGGAGGCCACGACCTCCCTGTGGATCTGGTCCCCTTGGACGGCGAACCGGCTGACCGGTCTGCTCCCGGTACTCGGCGAGGCCGTCCGACGCGGAGTCCGGGTGACGGTCTTCGTCCGAGACCCCTACGACACGGGCCAGAAGAAGCAGGCCGATCTGGTCAAACGGCTGCGCGCCGTGGTGTCGACCGTCGTCTCCGTCAACGTCATGCACCAGAAGATCGTCGTCATCGACGCGCGCACGGTACTGCTCGGCAGCCTCAACTCCCTTTCCCAGAGCCGCTCGCGCGAGGTCATGCTCACCATCAAGGGCGGCCACTTCGCGCGCAAGATCCTCACGCATGAGCACGCGGAGGACTTCGCACGGCCGCCCAGCTGCGGGGCCTGCCACGGCGACGAGGTGGACCTGCGCCGCCGCGGCAACGGGGCCTGGTACTGGCGCTGCTACAACCGCGCCTGGCCCGGCCGAAGGGGCGACAAGGCGTGGCAGACCGCGGTCCGGTTCAGGCCGGCGGGCCGCCGCTGACGGCGGGCCATGGGGGCCGTGGGGGCCGTGGGGGCCGGCCGAGGCCCCCACGCACTCCTGCGTGAGCAGCGAGGGAGCACAACAAAGAGCCGGACCCAGTGGAACTGGGTCCGGCTCTCGAAGTCTGGCACTTCAGCAGTCCAGCGGATTGATCACGCTGTCTGGCTGGAGTGCCCCCGGCAGGATTCGAACCTGCGCACACGGCTCCGGAGGCCGTTGCTCTATCCCCTGAGCTACGGGGGCGTTGTCGCTGTGTTGTGCGGCGACGGGTAGAACCCTACCAGCTCTGATGGGGTGTTCATGAACAGGTTTCGTGGGAGGTGGGGGAGGGGGCGCGGCGGGCGCGGCCGGGTCTCTAGCGCATGCGAGGGGCGTGGCGGTGAGGGTCGGGGAAAGGTCCCTCACACGGGGGCGGAAGTGGGGAAAACCGGGACGCAGTCACAGGCGGGGCCCTAGTCTCAAGATGTGCCTGGCTTGTCCGGTCGGATCCTCGTTGTCGACGACAACAAGGTGATCCGGCAGTTGATCAGGGTCAATCTCGAGCTGGAGGGCTTCGAGGTCGTGACCGCGGCTGATGGTGCCGAATGTCTGGACGTGGTGCACCAGGTGAGACCTGATGTGGTGACCCTCGATGTGGTGATGCCGCGGCTCAACGGTCTGCACACCGCGGCGCGGTTGCGGTCCGATCCGCGGACGTGGGACATCCCGATCGCCATCGTCAGCGCGTGCACGCAGGGCGAGGTGGACAACGGCGAGTCGGTGGGTGTGGACGCCTTTCTTGCGAAGCCGTTCGAGCCGACGGAGCTGGTGCGGACCGTGGGGATGCTGGTGCGCGAGGGGCGCCAGCGGCAGCGTGGGCCCGAGAGCGGGGCCGAGGAAGAGGACGGGGAGAGCGACGGGGGCGGGGGCGCGGCGGAGCGTGGCGCTCCGCCCGGTGGGGTCGCGACATCCGGTGGGGTCGGCATGGTGGATGCGGGCGGGGAGTAGGCGAGCCCCGCTGTGTGCGGGCACGCCGGAAGCCCGTCGCCCCGATGCCGCGCTCAGGTGAGTCCCGGGCCCGCCCCGGATCCCCGGGCGGAGTGTCCACAGGGCGAAACCGGGTCGCGTGGATGCCCCTGGTCTCCCATACGCTTGTCCTGTGACCCCCGCTGAGCTCTCCCGCACCGTCCTGCGCTCCGTGCGTGGTGCAGTGGAGGAGCAGGAGCTCTCCGTGCCCGTGCCGGCGCGGATCGTGGTGCAGCCGCCGCCGCGGCCCGGGTGTGGGGACTACGCCTCCAATGTCGCGCTGCAACTCGCGGGGCCGGCGGGGCGGCCGGCCCGTGAGGTCGCCGAGATTCTGCGGAAGCGGCTGGTCGGGAGCGCCGGGATCGCCCGCGTCGAGATCGCCGGGCCCGGGTTCTTGAATTTCACGTTGGGGGACGGGGCGCAGATCGCGCTGGTCCGGGATGTGCTGGCGCAGGGGGAGAGCTACGGGGACCGCAGTGCGCGGAGTGCGCGGAGTGGTCGGGGCGTGGGCGGTGGCGGTGTCGCCGGAGGCACCGTGACCGATGCCGATGCCGATGCCGATGCCGATGCCGATGCCGGGCCCGGCTCCGTGACCGGTACTGGGCCCGGCGCCGCGGCCGGCTCCGTAGGAGGGGCCGCTGTCGGCTCCGGCAGCGGTTCCCATGCTTCTGCCACCCCTCCCGGTTCCCGTGTTTCCGTCACCGCGCCCGGTGCCCGTGACGTGGTGGTGGCCGAGGCGCTCGCGCGCATCGAGGCGGCGGCGGGAGTCGCGGCTCATCACGGCATCCGGCCCGGCGCAGGCCCCGCCTCCACCCCGCCCGACCTGGACGCACTCATCGCCCGCCTCGGAGCCGACGAGGCACGCTGGGTGCTGTTGCGGCCGGCCGCGCATGATCCGGTGCGGGTGCCCGAGCGGCCCGTGCAGCGGGAGAGCAATCCGCGGTTCCGGGTGCAGTATGCGTACGCGAGGGCGCGGGCGCTGGTGCGGAACGCGGGTGAGCTGGGGTTTGCGAGCGAGCCGGGGGAGGTGGGGCGTCCGCTCACGGGTGGCGGCTCCTCGTCTTCGCCCGAGGACCGGTCCGCCCCGGCCGTTCAGCCCACGCCGCAGCAACCCACACCCCCCGCCCACTCCCTCCAGACCCTCCAGGCTCTGCAGACCCTTCTCGCCACCTTCCCCTCCGTCGTCGAAGTCGCCGCGCGGCTGCGGGCGCCGGACCGGGTGGTGCGGCATCTGGAGGCGACGGCGGACGCGTTCTTCCGGTGGCATGACCTCTTTCCGCCGTTGCCCGTCGGGGAGCAGAAACCCTTGGCCGTGCACCGCGCCCGGCTGGCCCTCGCCGAGGCCGGCGGGACGGTGCTCGCCAACGGCCTGCGTCTGCTCGGCATCTCCGCTCCCGAACACCTCTGAACGATTTTGAGGGGAACTCCACAGTCATGAGTCGCTCCGCGCATCCCGCCGGGCCCCGGCACGCTGACGTACTGCCCGAGGGGCACTACGCCGGGCCGCCCGCCGATCTCAACACCCTCGACCCGCGGGTCTGGTCCCGTACGGTCTCGCGCAATGCCGACGGTGTGGTCACCGTCGGCGGGCTGGACGTCGCCGCGCTCGCCGAGGAGTTCGGCACACCGGCGTACTTCCTGGACGAGGACGACTTCCGGGCCCGCTGCCGGGCCTGGAAGGACGCCTTCGGTCCGGGGGCCGATGTGTTCTACGCCGGGAAGGCGTTCTTGTCCCGGGCCATCGTGCGGTGGCTGAACGAAGAGGGGCTGAATCTCGACGTCTGCTCCGGGGGCGAGCTGGCGACGGCGCTGGCGGCGGGAATGCCGGCCGAGCGGATCGCCCTGCACGGCAACAACAAGAGCACCGAGGAAATCACCCGCGCCGTCGAGGCAGGGGTCGGTCGGATCGTGCTCGACTCGTTCCAGGAAATCGTGCGGGTCGCGCATATCGCGGAGCGGCTGGGCAAGCGGCAGCGCGTGCAGATCCGGGTCACGGTCGGTGTCGAGGCGCATACGCATGAGTTCATTGCGACCGCACACGAGGACCAGAAGTTCGGAATTGCGCTGGCGGACGGCCAGGCGGCGGAGGCCGTGCGCCGTGCGCTGAAGCTGGACGGGCTGGAACTCATCGGGATTCACAGCCATATCGGCTCGCAGATTTTCGATATGGCGGGATTCGAGGTGTCCGCGCGCCGCGTGGTGCAGCTGCTGACCGAAGTGCGTGACGAGCACGGCATCGAGCTGCCCGAGATCGATCTGGGCGGCGGGCTCGGTATCGCGTACACCTCCGATGACGATCCGCGGGAGCCGCACGAGATCGCGTCGGCGCTGGGCGACATCGTGAGCAAGGAGTGTGCGGCGGCGGGGCTGGGTGTGCCGCGGCTGTCGGTCGAGCCGGGACGGGCGATCGTGGGTCCCACGGCCTTCACGCTGTACGAGGTCGGCACGGTCAAGGAGCTGGAAGGCCTGCGGACGTATGTGTCCGTGGACGGCGGGATGTCGGACAACATCCGCACGGCGCTCTACGACGCGGAGTACAGCGTGGCGCTGGTGTCGCGCACCTCCCAGGCCGCGCCGATGCTCTCGCGCGTGGTCGGCAAGCACTGCGAGAGCGGGGACATCGTCGTCCGCGATGCCTTTCTGCCGGCCGATGTGGCGCCCGGGGACCTGCTCGCGGTGCCGGCCACCGGTGCGTACTGCCGTTCCATGGCGAGCAACTACAACCACTCGCTGCGGCCGCCGGTCGTGGCGGTGAAGGACGGTGCGGCCAGGGTGATCGTCCGGCGGGAGACGGAGGAAGATCTCCTGCGGTTGGATGTCGGGTAGGGCCGGATCGCCGGGCCCCGATCCCGGATGAAATAAATGTCTCGGCATCTGGACGATGGACGGAAACCGCCGTCCGGTGCGTGAGACTTGTGCATGAGCAAGCTGGAATTCGCTGGTCGATGAGAAGCAGAGGTCGAATGATGCGTACGCGTCCGCTGAAGGTGGCGCTCCTGGGCTGTGGTGTTGTCGGCTCAGAGGTGACGCGCATCATGACGACGCACGCCGACGACCTCGCCGCCCGCATCGGCGCGCCCGTGGAACTCGCCGGGATCGCCGTCCGCCGCCCCGACAAGGTGCGCGAGGGCGTCCCGGCCCATCTGGTCACCACCGATGCGACCGCGCTCGTCAAACGCGGCGATATTGATGTCGTGATCGAGGTCATCGGCGGTATCGAGCCGGCCCGTACGCTCATCACCACCGCTTTCGAGCACGGCGCGAGCGTGGTGTCCGCCAACAAGGCGCTGGTCGCGGCGGACGGCGCGGCGCTGCACGCGGCGGCCGAGGCCAACGGTGCGGACCTGTATTACGAGGCCGCCGTCGCGGGCGCGATCCCGCTGGTACGGCCGCTGCGCGAGTCCCTGGCCGGCGACAAGGTCAACCGGGTGCTCGGCATCGTCAACGGCACCACCAACTTCATCCTCGACAAGATGGACTCGACCGGGGCCGGCTACAGCGAGGCGCTGGACGAGGCGACCGCGCTCGGATACGCCGAGGCCGACCCGACCGCCGACGTCGAGGGCTTCGACGCCGCCGCCAAGGCCGCGATCCTGGCCGGTATCGCCTTCCACACCCGCGTGACCATCGACGATGTGCACCGCGAGGGCCTCACGGAGGTCACCGCGGCCGATATCGCCTCCGCCAAGCGGATGGGGTGCACGGTCAAACTGCTGGCCATCTGCGAGCGGGCCGCGGACGGTGCGTCCGTGACCGCGCGGGTGCACCCCGCGATGATTCCGCTGACGCATCCGCTCGCCTCCGTCCGCGAGGCGTACAACGCGGTCTTCGTCGAGGCCGAGGCGGCCGGCCAGCTGATGTTCTACGGGCCGGGCGCGGGTGGCGCGCCGACCGCCTCCGCGGTGCTCGGCGACCTCGTCGCGGTCTGCCGCAACAAGCTCGCCGGGGCCACCGGACCGGGTGAGTCCGCCTACACGCGGCTGCCCGTCAGCCCCATGGGCGCGGTCGTCACGCGGTACCACATCAGCCTCGACGTGGCCGACAAGCCCGGTGTTCTCGCCCAGGTCGCCACGATCTTCGCGGAGCACGGCGTATCGATCGATACGGTCCGTCAGTCGGGCAAGGACGGCGAGGCATCCCTCGTCATCGTCACCCACCGAGCGGCGGACGCGGCCCTGTCGTCGACCGTCGGGGCACTGCGCGAGCTCGACACCGTCCGTGGTGTCGCCAGCATCATGCGGGTCGAAGGGGAGTAAAGGAACCCATGTCTGCCAATTCCACTGTGACCACGGCGAGCAGCCAGTGGCGCGGAATCATCGAGGAATACCGCGACCGGCTCCCGGTCAGCGACACGACCGAGGTCGTCACCCTCCGCGAGGGCGGCACGCCTCTCGTACCGGCCCAGGTGCTCTCCGAGCGCACCGGCTGCGAGGTGCACCTCAAGGTCGAGGGTGCCAACCCCACCGGCTCCTTCAAGGACCGTGGCATGACGATGGCGATCACCCGCGCCAAGGAGGAGGGCGCCAAGGCGGTCATCTGCGCCTCCACCGGCAACACCTCCGCCTCGGCCGCCGCCTACGCGGTCCGCGCCGGCATGGTCTGCGCCGTGCTCGTCCCGCAGGGCAAGATCGCGCTGGGCAAGATGGGCCAGGCGCTGGTCCACGGCGCGAAGATCCTCCAGGTCGAGGGAAATTTCGACGACTGTCTGACGCTGGCCCGGAGCCTGTCCGACAACTACCCGGTCGCACTTGTGAACTCCGTCAACCCGGTGCGCATCGAGGGCCAGAAGACCGCCGCCTTCGAAATCGTCGACATGCTCCGCGATGCGCCCGACATCCATGTGCTGCCCGTCGGCAACGCCGGCAACATCACGGCGTACTGGAGGGGCTACAAGGAGTACGCGGCCGACGGCATCGCCTCGCACACTCCGCGCATGTGGGGCTTCCAGGCCTCCGGCAGTGCGCCGATCGTGCGCGGCGAGGTCGTCAAGGACCCGCACACCATCGCCACCGCCATCCGCATCGGCAACCCCGCCTCGTGGTCGTACGCGGAGCAGGCGCGGGACGAGTCCGGCGGCGCCATCGACTCCGTGACCGACCGTCAAATCCTCGCTGCCTACCGCATGTTGGCCGCGCAGGAGGGCGTCTTCGTGGAGCCCGCCTCGGCCGCGTCCGTGGCCGGTCTGCTCAAGGCCGCCGAGGAGGGCAAGGTCGACCCGGGCCAGCGCATCGTCTGCACGGTGACCGGCAACGGTCTCAAGGACCCGGACTGGGCGGTGGCCGGCGCGCCGCAGCCGGTCACGGTCCCGATCGACGCGGACGCCGCGGCCGAGCGCCTGGGCCTCGTCTAGGACCGCCGGCGCTCCCGCGCGGGGCGCAGCCGTACGGGCCGACCAGCGCGTACGGCACCCGGTGACGGGACGGTGCACGTCCCGTCACCCCTTGCAGAGCAAAGTGTGCAAAGGGTGCAAAGCCGGGGGGAAGGCAGCGTCGGGGCACAGGAAGGCGCGCGACACGCATCGTGCGCCTCCTGTGCGCCCTATGTCGCGACAGAACCTTCCTTCGATAGGCTGGCACCAACTCCCCTCCCCACGGCATAACGCAGTGGCGTTCAGGGCAGGTCAGAACAGACCCCATGAGCCGGCCGGGCACCTCGGTGCCGCGGCGCTCCGGGGCAGTACCGCAGCATCAATCAAGGAGAGTCATCGACCGATGGCCGGTCCCGCGTTCCGCGCCGCCGCCGTCCGGGTGCGCACCCCCGCTACCAGCGCCAATCTCGGTCCCGGCTTCGATGCCCTGGGTCTCTCCCTGGGCCTGTACGACGACGTCGTGGTGCGTGTCGCCGACTCCGGACTGCACATCGACATCGCAGGTGAGGGGGCCGACTCCCTGCCGCGCGACGAGAGTCATCTGCTCGTACGGTCGATGCGCACCGCCTTCGAGCTGCTCGGCGGACAGCCGCGCGGCCTGGAAATCGTCTGCGCCAACCGCATCCCGCACGGCCGCGGCCTGGGGTCTTCCTCCGCCGCCATCTGCGCCGGCATCGTCGCCGCCCGCGCGGTGACGATAGGCGGTGAGCAAAAGCTCGACGACACCGCGCTGCTGGAGCTGGCCACCGAGATCGAGGGCCACCCCGACAACGTCGCCGCCTGTCTGCTGGGCGGATTCACCCTCGCCTGGATGGACACCGGAACCGCCCGCGCGATCCGGATGGATCCCGCGGATTCCATCGTTCCGGTGGTCTTCGTGCCCGGAAAGCCGGTGCTGACCGAGACCGCCCGTGGACTGCTGCCGCGTACCGTCCCGCATGTGGACGCCGCGGCCAACGCCGGCCGCGCCGCACTGCTCGTCGAGGCCCTGACCAGGCGCCCCGAGCTGCTGCTCGCCGCGACCGAGGACCGACTCCACCAGGAATACCGCGCTCCCGCGATGCCGGAGAGCGTGGCCCTGGTGAACCGACTGCGCGCGGACGGCGTCCCCGCAGTTGTGTCCGGTGCGGGCCCGACGGTGCTCGCGCTGGTCGAGGACGCGGCGGCCGAGAAGGTCGCGGCACTGGCGGGAGAGGGGTGGGCGGCCAACCGGCTGGCCCTCGACGCGGCAGGCACCTGCGTACTGCCGCTCGCCGGGTGATCACGCGGGTGATCGACGATTGCCGGTCTTTGAGAGGGGGAATGTTTGTTGGACCCGGTAGTGTTAACCTCAAGTCAGTACTCGACGCCTGAGTGGCGCGGTGCTTCGTGTCCCCCATAGGGACCACTTTCTTCCGGGAGCCTCCCAAACTGCTTGGAGCAATGGCCTGAGCAGAAGTGAGCACGCTCCGGAATCGGCGTGACGGCATGGCCAGTCTGCATCTCTTCACGCCGGAGCCATGAACTGATTCTCTCCGCCACTTCCGGCGGGACCACCGCCCCGGCCCGGTCCACGAGACCAAGGACCCAAGCCGGACAGCACAACCGGTCGCCGAGCCAGACAGGCCGACGCCCGCTCCAGGGAAGGACCCTTCGTGAGCGACACCACCGATCTGATGGGCGCGCGCACCGATGGCAGTGCCACCGCGCCCGCCACGGACGCTCCCGCCGCGCCTGCTAGCACGCGGCGCCGCCGTTCCGGCACCGGCCTTGACGGCATGGTCCTGGCAGAGCTGCAGCAGGTCGCCTCCGGCCTCGGTATCAAGGGCACCGCGCGGATGCGCAAGAGCCAGCTGATCGAGGTCATCAAGGAGAAGCAGGCCGGCAGCTCGGGCGCCGCCGCCAAGGCCGACGCGTCCGCCGACACCGAGACCAAGCCCAAGCGCCGTGCGACCTCCAAGGCGCGTACCGGCGACGACAGCGCGGAGCAGGCCGCCGGCAAGGCCGCCAAGTCCGACAAGGGCGACAAGGCCGCGGACAAGTCCGGGGCCCAGCAGCAGATCGACATCCCCGGCCAGCCGGTCAGCGACGAGCAGCCGGCCGGTGAGCGCCGCCGGCGCCGCGCCACCGCCGCCGCGGGCAGCCCCGAGGGCGCCTCGGGCGACGTCAAGACCGAGACCCGGGTCGAGGCGAAGACCGAGGTCAAGGCGGACGCCAAGACCGACACCGCGACCTCCCCGCAGGAGACCGGCGAGGGCCGGCCCAGCAAGGGCGGCGAGCGCCAGGACCGTGGCGACCGCCAGGACCGCGGGCAGAAGGGCGACCGCGGCCAGCGCCAGCGCGACCGCGGTGACCGTGGCGACCGCGGTGACCGTGGCGACCGTGGCGACCGCCGCAAGGGTGACGCCGGTGACGGCGGCGGCCAGGGCGGTCAGGGCGGCCAGCGTCAGCGCGACCGCCGTACCGATGACGAGGACGACTTCGAGGGCGGCCGCCGGGGCCGTCGCGGCCGCTACCGCGACCGCCGTGGCCGTCGCGGGGGGCGCGAGGACTTCGGCAACGAGCCGCAGGTGTCCGAGGACGACGTCCTGATCCCGGTCGCGGGCATCCTCGACATCCTCGACAACTACGCGTTCATCCGGACCTCCGGCTACCTGCCCGGCCCGAACGACGTGTACGTCTCGCTCGCCCAGGTCCGCAAGAACGGTCTGCGCAAGGGTGACCACGTCACCGGCGCGGTCCGCCAGCCCAAGGACGGCGAGCGCCGCGAGAAGTTCAACGCGCTGGTCCGGCTCGACACCGTCAACAGCGTGGCGCCCGAACAGGGCCGCGGACGGCCCGAGTTCGGGAAGCTGACGCCCCTTTACCCGCAGGAGCGACTGCGCCTGGAGGGTGAGTCGGGCGGCCTGACGACCCGGATCATCGACCTGGTCACGCCGATCGGCAAGGGCCAGCGTGGTCTGATCGTGGCCCCGCCGAAGACCGGCAAGACCATGATCATGCAGGCGGTCGCCAACTCGATCACCCGCAACAACCCCGAGTGCCACCTGATGGTCGTCCTGGTCGACGAGCGTCCGGAAGAGGTCACCGACATGCAGCGGTCGGTCAAGGGCGAGGTCATCTCCTCGACCTTCGACCGCCCGGCCGAGGACCACACCACCGTCGCCGAGCTGGCCATCGAGCGCGCCAAGCGCCTCGTCGAGCTGGGTCACGACGTGGTCGTCCTGCTGGACTCGATCACCCGTCTGGGACGTGCGTACAACCTCGCCGCCCCGGCCTCCGGCCGCATCCTGTCCGGTGGTGTCGACTCGACCGCGCTCTACCCGCCGAAGCGCTTCTTCGGTGCGGCGCGCAACATCGAGGACGGCGGTTCGCTGACCATCCTGGCCACCGCGCTGGTCGAGACCGGCTCGCGGATGGACGAGGTGATCTTCGAGGAGTTCAAGGGCACCGGCAACCTGGAGCTCAAGCTCGACCGCAAGCTCTCGGACAAGCGCATCTTCCCGGCGGTGGACGTCGACGCGTCCAGCACCCGTAAGGAAGAGATCCTGATGGGCAGCGACGAGCTCGCGGTCGTCTGGAAGCTGCGCCGGGTGCTGCACGCCCTGGACCAGCAGCAGGCCATCGAGCTGCTGCTGGACAAGATGAAGCAGACGAAGTCCAACGCGGAGTTCCTGCTCCAGATCCAGAAGACGACGCCGACCGCGGGCAACGGCAACGACTGACGCCCGTCGGGCGCGTCCTGGCGCCGTACCGCAAAGCCCCCCTCGCCGCTGTAGGTGAGGGGGGCTTTGCGCTGCGTTGCCGGGTGCGGGCGGGGCCCCCCGGGCGGCGCCGTGTGAGCCGGACCGCGCTCCGCGGGCCGTACACACGGCGCGCTTGAGACGTTCCGCACAGATCCGTGCAACCCACATGGTTCCAGCCATGCCGGGAAAAGGGCTGAAAGCCCAGGTGGAGAGGACGAAGGTCCCGAGCCGGTGGGCCGGGCCGCCGCAGATTTCTAAGAAATCGCTCATGACTCGCTGTGCAACCCTTCCCGTCGACCTCCCGTCTGACAAGGAGCAATGGGCCGTGGCAGCGCACAGCACGGCGGCGGCGAGGGGCAGCCGAGCGAACGAGGACTGAGGAGCAGATGGCGGACAGCAACGGGACCGCGAAGACGGCCGAAAGCCGTGCCCGCGGCATACGTGCCACGGGCCGCCGGCGCAAGGGCCCGACCCGACGCCGCCGAGCGCTGACCATCACCCTGTGCACGCTGACCAGCGTCGTACTGCTGGGTGGGGCCGGACTCGGCTACGTCTACTTCAAGCTCAACGGCAATCTGAAGGGCGTCGACATCAACGCCGCCCTGGGACCGGACCGGCCGAAGAACGTCGACGACGGCTCGATGAACATCCTTGTGATGGGGTCCGACTCCCGCGCCGGCAAGAACGGCGAGTACGGCAAGGACGAGGGCGGCGCGCGCTCCGACACGGCGATGATCGTCCACGTGTACAAGGGCCACAAGAAGGCCAGCGTGGTCAGCGTCCCCCGGGACACCATGATCAAGCGCCCCGACTGCACCACCAAGGACGGCAAGAACGCCCCCGGCGCGCAGCGGGCGATGTTCAACACGGCGTTCGAGGTCGGCGGGCCGGTCTGCGCGGTCAAGACCGTCGAGTCGATCAGCGATGTCCATATGGACCACTTCGTCGAGGTCGACTTCACCGGTTTCAAGAAGCTCATCGACGCGCTGGGCGGGGTGGGCCTCACCACCAGCAAGCCGATCGACGACGACCACAGCCATCTGCATCTGCAGCCCGGCAAGCACACCCTCAGCGGCGAGCAGTCGCTCGGCCTCGTACGGACCCGGCACGGCGTGCCCGGCGGCGACGGCAGCGACCTGGGCCGCATCCAGCTGCAGCAGGCGTTCATCAAGGCCCTGATGAACCAGGTCAAGGACGTCGGGGTGCTCACCAACCCCACCAAGCTCTACGACATCGCCGATACGGCCACCAAGGCCATCACCACCGACACCGAACTCAACTCGGTCAGCGAACTGACCGGCCTGGCCAAGACTCTGGGCAACATCGGGTCGGAGAACATCGACATGATGACGCTGCCGGTGACGTACGACCCGGCCAATCCGGACCGTGTGGTGCCGCTGACGAAGAAGAGCGAGCAGGTCTGGGACGCGCTGCGGGTGGACAAGGAGATCCCCAAGTCCGCGATCAAGGGCTCGGCCGGTGACCAGGGCGGCACGGACAAATACGTGAAGTAGCCGGACGGCAGGGTTCCGGGGCCCGTCGGCCCCGGAACCGGCCGGGAATAGTTGGGGCCTCACCCCGGTTTTGGGAGATACGGCTAGTCCTGGCAGACTGGACCGTCGGCCCCGGTTCACGTGACGCAACCCGCGACACGACCCGGTGCACTCCCGAACCTAGGAGAACCCCTTGAAGCGCGACATCCACCCGGAGTACGTCGAGACCCAGGTCAGCTGCACCTGTGGCGCGTCCTTCACCACCCGTAGCACGGTCGCCGGCGGAAACATCCGCGCCGACGTCTGCTCCGAGTGCCACCCGTTCTACACCGGCAAGCAGAAGATCATGGACACGGGCGGCCGCGTGGCCCGCTTCGAGGCCCGCTTCGGCAAGGGCGCTGCCGCCGCCAAGAAGTAGCGACCCGCAAGGCGCCGGTCTCCGGTCGCCCCTGCCCAGGGGTGACCGGACCGGCGTTTTGCCGTCCTGGCCCTTGGCTCCCGTTCGGGGGCCGGGGCCCCGCGGCGCAGCCGCAGATGTGCCAGCGCCCCGGTACCCGGGTCACCACAGCAGCCAGTAGAGGAACCCACGATGTTCGAGGCGGTCGAGGAACTGATCGGCGAGCACGCCGATCTTGAGAAGCGGCTGGCCGACCCCGCGGTCCACGCCGACCAGCGCGAGGCCATGCGGCTCAACAAGCGCTACGCCGAGCTGACCCCGATCATCGCGACGTACCGCGACTGGAAGCAGACCGGCGAGGACATGGAGACCGCGCGCGAACTCGCCGCGGACGACCCGGACTTCGCCGACGAGGTCAAGGAGCTCGACGCCCGGCGCGAGGAGCTGACCGAAAAGCTGCGGCTGCTGCTCGTCCCGCGGGACCCCAGCGACGACAAGGACGTCATCCTCGAGGTCAAGGCCGGCGAGGGCGGCGAGGAGTCCGCGCTGTTCGCCGGCGACCTGCTGCGGATGTATCTGCGCTACGCCGAGCGGGCCGGCTGGAAGACCGAGATCCTGGAGGCCAACGAGTCCGACCTCGGTGGCTACAAGGACGTCCAGGTCGCCGTGAAGACCAAGGGCGGCAACGGTGCCACCGAGCCGGGACAGGGCGTCTGGGCGCGGCTGAAGTACGAAGGCGGAGTGCACCGCGTCCAGCGCGTGCCCGCCACCGAGTCGCAGGGCCGGATCCACACCTCCGCGGCCGGCGTGCTGGTCACGCCCGAGGCCGAGGAGGTCGAGGTCGAGATCGGCCCCAACGACCTGCGGATCGACGTCTACCGCTCCTCCGGGCCCGGCGGCCAGTCCGTCAACACGACCGACTCCGCGGTGCGCATCACGCACCTGCCCACCGGCATCGTCGTCTCCTGCCAGAACGAGAAGAGCCAGCTCCAGAACAAGGAGCAGGCGATGCGCATCCTGCGCTCCCGGCTGCTGGCCGCCGCCCAGGAAGAGGCCGAGCGGGAGGCGTCGGACGCCCGGCGCAGCCAGGTCCGCACGGTTGACCGCTCCGAGCGCATCCGTACGTACAACTTCCCGGAAAACCGCATCTCGGACCACCGGGTCGGCTTCAAGGCGTACAACTTGGACCAGGTGCTCGACGGCGAACTCGACCCGGTCATCCAGGCGTGTGTCGATGCCGACTCGGCCGCCAAGCTCGCCGCCGCCCAGTAAGCCCGCACGACCCGGTACGTACCGGACCGCATTTCCCGGGGACAGCCCCGGACCCCGGCCGATCGACGGCGGACCCGCACCAATGAAGACGCAGCGCACTAGGAGGAAGGCCCCGTGAACCTTCTGCTCGCCGAGGTGGCCCAGGCCACCCAGCGGCTGGCCGACGCCGGTGTGCCCTCGCCGCGCTTCGACGCCGAGGAACTCGCCTCGTTCGTGCACGGCGTCAAACGGGGTGAGCTGCACCACGTCAAGGACGCGGACTTCGATGCCCGCTACTGGGAGGCCGTCGCCCGCCGCGAGGCGCGTGAGCCGCTCCAGCACATCACCGGCCGGGCGTTCTTCCGCTACCTCGAACTCGCCGTCGGGCCAGGGGTGTTCGTGCCCCGCCCGGAGACCGAGTCGGTGGTCGGCTGGGCGATAGACGCCGTACGGGCCATGGACGTCGTCGAGCCGCTGATCGTCGACCTGTGCACCGGCTCGGGGGCCATCGCCCTCGCCCTGGCGCAGGAGGTGCCCCGCTCGCGGGTGCACGCCGTGGAGCTGTCCGAAGAAGCCCTTGACTACGCCCGCAAGAACGTCGAGGGGTCCCGCGTCGTTCTCCATCACGGCGACGCGCTGACCGCGCTTCCCGAACTGGACGGGCAGGTCGACCTGGTCGTCTCCAACCCGCCGTACATCCCGCTGACCGAGTGGGAGTACGTCGCACCCGAGGCACGCGACCACGACCCCGAGCTCGCGCTGTTCTCGGGTCAGGACGGCCTGGACACCATCCGGGGCATCGAGCGGACCGCACACCGCCTGCTGCGCCCCGGCGGCGTGGTCGTCATCGAGCATGCCGACACCCAGGGCGGGCAGGTGCCGTGGATCTTCACCGAGGAGCGGGGCTGGGCCGATGCGGCCGACCACCCGGACCTCAACAACAGGCCCCGTTTCGCCACCGCGCGCCGGGCGACGCCATGACGCGTCCCGCTTCGGCGCCTGATGCAGCCGATGCATCCGAAGTATTCGTTTCGCACGAGGAGGTCCCGTAATGGCACGGCGATACGACTGCAGCGACGCGACCGACCGCACCACCGGTCTGCGCGAGGCCGCCTCGGCCGTCCGCCGCGGTGAGCTGGTCGTGCTGCCGACCGACACCGTCTACGGCATCGGCGCGGACGCCTTCAGCGCCGAGGCCGTCGGCGACCTGCTGGAGGCCAAGGGCCGCGGCCGCGGTATGCCCTCCCCGGTCCTCGTCGGGTCCCCCAACACCCTGCACGGCCTGGTCACCGACTTCTCCGAGCAGGCCTGGGAGCTGGTCGACGCCTTCTGGCCCGGTGCGCTCACCCTCGTCGCCAAGCACCAGCCGTCGCTGACCTGGGACCTGGGCGAGACCCGTGGCACGGTCGCGGTGCGGATGCCGCTGCACCCCGTCGCGATCGAGCTGCTCACCGACTTCGGCCCCATGGCGGTCTCCAGCGCCAACCTCACCGGCCACCCGTCCCCGCAGGACTGCGACGCCGCACAGGAAATGCTGGGCGACTCGGTCTCCGTCTACCTCGACGGCGGCCCCACGCCCGCCGCCGTGCCCTCCTCGATCGTCGACGTCACCGGCAAGACCCCGGTGCTGCTGCGCGAAGGCGCGATCACCGCGGAGGAGCTGCGCAAGGTGGTACCCGAGCTCGAGGTGGCCAATTGATGGCGCCCCTGGGGCGTGGCATAGCGGGACCAGGCACCCACCCCCCTGTACCCCCCTCACCCCCTTTTCGGATTCTCCACGTCAGCACCGGCAACGTCTGCCGCTCGCCGATCACCGAGCGGCTGCACCGCCATGCCCTGGAACTGCGGCTGGGCGATGCCCGCAGCGGCGGGCTGCTCGTGGAGAGCGCCGGCACCTGGGGCCACGAGGGCGCCCCGATGGAGACCCACGCCGCGACGGTGCTCACCGACTACGGTGCCGACCCGGCCGGCTTCCTCGGCCGTGAGCTGCTCGACGAGCACGTCATCCGCGCCGACCTGGTGCTCACCGCCACCCGCGACCACCGCGCCCAGGTCATCTCGATGGGCCACTCCGCGGGGCTGCGCACGTTCACGCTCAAGGAGTTCAACCGGCTGGTGCGGGCCATAGACCCCGCCACGCTGCCCGAGCCCGACCCCGACCGGCCGGACGGCGGGCTGGTCGAGCGCGCCCGCGCGCTGGTCGGCGCCGCCGCGGCGCTGCGCGGCTGGCTGCTGGCGCCCAACCCGGAGTCCGACGAGGTCTACGACCCCTACGGGGCCCCCATCACCTTCTTCCGCTCCATCGGCGACGAGATCAACCAGGCGCTCGACCCGGTCGTCACCGCCCTCACAGGGGTCCCGGCGCGAGCCTGAGGCCTGTCTCCCGGAGACCGGGGAGACAGGCCCCCTGAGGGCCGCTGTGCGCGGGCGTGGACCCTGTCGGCCCGCACACCGCGCCCGATCGCCCCGCCGCGCCTACATTGGGACTACGTCCCCGTACGAGGCCCGGAGCAAGCGATGCCTGCCACCACCGCGTCACCCCGTAACGAGACCCCGGCCGCCCCTTCCCGGGCCGCAGAGCCCGCGCCGGACGCCGGGCCGGCCGGGCCCGCTGAGAGCGCGGCGGACCGCGCACGGGCCGCCGCCCGTGACGCCGTCACCCGGCCGGCCGGTGCCCCGGACTTCGACACCCTGCTGCGCCAGGACCCCGAGATCGCCGGCGTACTGCTCGGCGAGAGCACCCGGCAGAGCGACGGGCTCCAGCTGATCGCCGCGGAGAACTTCACCTCGCCGGCCGTCCTGGCCACCCTCGGCTCCCTGTTGGGCAACAAGTACGCCGAGGGCTATCCGGGTGCCCGGCACCACGGCGGCTGCGAGATCGTCGACCTCGCCGAGCGGATCGCGGTGGAGCGCGCCAAGGCCCTGTTCGGCGCCGAACACGCCAACGTCCAGGCGCACTCCGGGTCTTCGGCCGTTCTCGCCGCCTACGCCGCCCTGCTGCGCCCGGGAGACACCGTCCTGGCCATGTCGCTCCCGCACGGCGGGCACCTCACCCACGGATCGCCCGCCAACTTCTCCGGCCGCTGGTTCGACTTCGTCGGCTACGGGGTCGACGAGGAGAGCGGGCTGCTGGACTACGAGGCGATCCGCGAGCTGGCCCGCGCCCGCCGGCCCAAGGCCATCGTCTGTGGCTCGATCTCCTACCCCCGGCACATCGACTACGCCGCCTTCCGCGATATCGCCGACGAGACCGGCGCCTATCTGATCGCGGATGTCGCGCATCCGCTCGGCCTGATCGCCGGGGGAGCGGCGCCCAGCCCCGTCCCGTACGCCCATGTGGTGTGCGGAACCACACACAAGGTGCTGCGCGGGCCGCGCGGCGGGCTGATCCTGTGCGGCGCGAAGCTGGCCGAGCGCATCGACCGGGCGGTGTTCCCCTTCACCCAGGGCGGTGCCCAGATGAACGCCGTCGCGGCCAAGGCCGTCGCCTTCGGGGAGGCCGCCACGCCCGCCTTCGGCGCGTACGCGCACCAGGTCGTCGCCAATGCCCGTGCGCTCGCCGGGGCGCTGGCCGGACACGGACTGACGATCACCACCGGCGGCACCGACACCCATCTGATCACCGCCGATACCGCCCCGCTCGGCCTGGACGCCCGCACCGCGCGGGGCCGGCTGGCCGCCGCGGGGATCGTGCTGGACACCTGCGCACTGCCGTGCATCGAGGCCCCCGACGACGTCGCGGCCCGCCGGACAGGCGTCCGGCTGGGCACCGCCGCGGTGACGACGCAGGGGATGGGCGAGGCCGAGATGAAGGCGGTCGCCGAGCTGATCGTGGCGGCGCTGGAGGAGGACAGCACGACCCGCTCCAGGACCGTCGCTTTGGTCCGCGGCTTTCCGCCTTATCCCGATCACGGATGACGGCGGGAACCACCCGCTGACACGAGGCGTCTTCTCCTGTATTCACGGCCAGGGGGCAGACACGCATAGGGTGTGGGGCTGTGATGGCCAGCTATACCAATGGGGCAGCCCGTGCGTGAATACCTGCTGACGCTGTGCGTCACGGCCGCGGTGACCTACCTGCTGACCGGCCCGGTGCGGAAGTTCGCCATCGCGGCCGGTGCGATGCCGGAGATCCGCGCGCGTGATGTGCACCGCGAGCCGACGCCACGGCTCGGCGGTATCGCGATGTTCGGCGGGCTCTGCGCCGGTCTGCTGGTCGCCTCGCACCTGACCAACCTCAAGAGCGTCTTCGAGAACTCCAACGAGCCCAGGGCGCTGCTGTCCGGCGCCGCCCTGATCTGGATCCTCGGCGTCCTGGACGACAAGTGGGGCGTGGACGCACTGGTCAAGCTCGGCGGCCAGATGATCGCCGCGGGTGTGATGGTCCTTCAGGGCCTGACGATCCTCTGGATCCCGATCCCCGGCGTCGGCACGGTCTCGCTGACCCCGATGCAGGGCACCCTGCTGACCGTCGCACTCGTCGTGATCACCATCAACGCGGTGAACTTCGTCGACGGCCTGGACGGCCTCGCCTCCGGCATGGTGTGCATCGCCGCCGCGGCGTTCTTCATGTACGCGTACCGGATGTGGTTCGGCTACGGCATCGAAGCGGCCGCGCCGGCCACGCTGTTCTCGGTCGTTCTGATGGGCATGTGCCTGGGCTTCCTGCCGCACAACATGCACCCGGCGCGGATCTTCATGGGCGACTCGGGCTCGATGCTGATCGGTCTGGTGATGGCCGCGGGCGCGGTCTCGGTGACCGGCCAGGTGGACCCAGACCTGCTGAACGTGAAGGCGGGCGGTCTGCGTGAGGCGACCCACGCGATGGTGCCCGTCTACATCCCGCTGCTGCTGCCGCTGACGGTCATCGCGGTGCCGGTCGCCGACCTGGTCCTGGCGATCGTGCGGCGTACGTGGCAGGGCCAGTCGCCGTTCGCGGCCGACCGCGGGCATCTGCACCACCGGCTGCTGGAGATCGGGCACTCGCACAGCCGGGCCGTGCTGATCATGTACTTCTGGTCGGCCCTGATCGCGTTCGGCGCGGTCGCGTACTCCGTGAACAACGCCAGCATGTGGATCGTGCTGGGCATCGTGCTGCTGAGCGCGGTGGGTCTGGTGCTGCTCCTGCTGCCGCGCTTCACGCCGCGTACGCCGCGCTGGGCGGAGTGGATGGTGCCGCCGCGCTACCGCCGGGCCGCCCACGCGACGGCGGCGGGCGCGGAGACCGACGGCGGGAGCGCCGTCGAGCCGGAGGAGGAGCGTGAACCGGTCCCGGCGGGCATCAACGGGGCCACCGCCATCGGCGACCGCTCACGCTTCGCGGACCGCTCGAAAGCGGAAAGTCACCACTGATCCCGGGGCGTGATCGCTCGAATGGGCATCGAAAATCGGGCCGATTGACCCCATACCAGACAAATGGCTGGCCGTCAGTGCACCAACGCGCACGTTCACGCTCAGGTGTGACAGGGTCCACACGAACCAGGTAAAGACCTCATCAAATAGTTTGTGATACCGTTCACGAAACCCGGCGATAGAGCCGAGGGAGCGTAGTGCGACGCTTCTTCTGCCTCAGGTTCCGCCGCAGGCCGGGTCTACGCTCGTCCCTGACGACACAACCCCCACCTTTTGCCGGAGCGCCGCCATGCAGTCGAATGACGCCCGACTACTTCTGCACGCCGTTGTGCCCACGCTCGCCATCGGCGCCATCGCCGTTGCCGTGAGCGCTGTGGTCGTCGGCGCGACAGGAGCGATCGGCGCTGTCGTCGGCACCGTGCTGGTGCTGCTCGTCATGGGTGCCGGTCTGGTTGTCCTGCAGAAGACCGCGAAGAATCACCCGCAGCTGTTCCAGATGATGGGACTTCTGCTGTACACGGTGCAGATCCTCTTCGTTGCGGTCTTCCTGATCGCGTTCAAGGACACAACGTTTTTCGACACCAAGGCATTTGCGTTCACCTTGCTCGGCGCCACCCTCGTATGGATCGCGGCACAGACCCGCGGTCATATGAAGGCGAAGATTCTGTACGTGGACCCCGACTCCGCCGAGACGAAGAAGGCGGAGACGGCGGGGTCGCCGACGTGACACGTAGGGCCGAGATAAAAGCCCTCTTGCGGGCCTGCTATCGTCCGGTGCCAACTGCGGCACAGTTGGCGCAGGCGGCTGAGCTCCCCGGTTCCACTCGATGGAACGGGCGGTTCTCGCGGCCGATGCCTGTGATGTGGCCGGGCCCAGTGCCCGCCAGCCGCCCCCTAATCCGTAAGACCAGTCCAGTGCCGCTCCGTGGCTCAACGCCGCGCCGACACAACGAGGTTGCCGTACCCATGCGCCACGCTGAAGGAGCTCGCGGTGAGTGCTGAAACGATGCTCGCCTTCGAGACCGACTGCCACATCTTTTCCGGGTGCGGCTTCCCTGCTCCCGGGCTTCATTCGTTCGTCTTCCAGCCGCTGTTCACCATCAACGGCTTCGAGTTCAACAAGGTCATGCTGCTGGCGCTGCTCAGCACCGTCGTGGTCGTGTGGTTCTTCTGGGCGGCGTTCGGCAAGGCCAAGGTGGTCCCGGGCAAGCTGCAGATGATCGGCGAAGCGGGTTATGACTTCGTGCGCCGCGGGATTGTCTACGACGCGCTCGGCAAGAAGGAGGGCGAGAAGTACGTCCCCTTCATGGTCTCGCTGTTCTTCTTCGTCTGGATCATGAACCTGTGGTCGATCGTGCCGATCGCCCAGTTCCCGGTGACCTCGATCATCGCGTTCCCCGCCGGTCTCGCCGCGATCGTCTACATCACGTGGGTCACCCTGACCTTCAAGAGGCACGGCTTCGTCGGCGCGCTGAAGAACTTCAGCGGCTACGACAAGTCGCTCGGCGCGGTCCTGCCGATGCTGGTCGTCATCGAGCTCCTCTCGAACCTGATCATCCGGCCCTTCACCCACGCGGTCCGGCTCTTCGCGAACATGTTCGCCGGTCACCTCCTGCTGCTGATGTTCACGATCGCCACCTGGTACCTGCTGAACGGGTTCGGCGTGGTCTACGCCGGCGCCTCGTTCATCATGACCATCCTGCTGACCGCGTTCGAGCTGTTCATCCAGGCCGTGCAGGCGTACGTCTTCGTGCTCCTGACCGCGAACTACCTCCAGGGCGCGCTCGCCGAGCACCACTGAGCCCCTGTTTCCCCAGCCCCTATAGACGCCCGGTGGCCAACCCCCACCGGTCCGTGAAAGAGAAGGAAGTAACGGCATGTCCGCTGCTCTCGAGACTGTCAACCTCGCCGCCGGCGTCACCGGCAACCTCGGCTCGATCGGTTACGGCCTCGCCGCGATCGGCCCCGGCGTCGGCGTCGGCATCATCTTCGGTAACGGCACCCAGGCCCTCGCCCGCCAGCCCGAGGCTGCCGGCCTGATCCGCACCAACCAGATCATGGGTTTCGCCTTCTGTGAGGCGCTCGCCCTGATCGGCATCGTCATGGGCTTCCTCTTCAAGGCCTGACGGACTGCTGCAATCACCGACAGACGGAAGGCATTGATGTGAACGCCCTGGGCTTCAACATGGCGGCGGAGGTTCCTGAGAACCCCCTGATCCCGCCGATTCCAGAGCTGGTCATCGGCCTGATCGCTTTCTTCATCGTTTTCGGCTTCCTGGCCAAGAAGCTCCTCCCGAACATCAACAAGGTTCTGGACGAGCGTCGGAAGCTGATCGAAGGCCGGATGGAGGACGCCGAGGCGACTCAGGCCGAGGCCCAGCAGGTGCTCGCGGACTACCGCGCGCAGCTGGCCGACGCCCGCCACGAGGCCGCGCGACTGCGCCAGGAGGCGCAGGAGCAGGGCGCGACTCTCATTGCTGAGATGCGCGCCGAGGGCCAGCGGCAGCGCGAGGAGATCATCGCTGCCGGTCACGCCCAGATCGAGGCGGACCGTAAGCAGGCCGCGCAGGCGCTGCGCCGGGACGTGGGCACGCTCGCCGTCGACCTGGCCGGCAAGATCGTCGGCGAGTCCCTCGAGGAGCACGCCCGGCAGAGCCGGACCATCGACCGCTTCCTCGACGAGGTCGAGGGCAAGGCGGCGGCGGGCTCGACGAAGGCTGAGGCCGGCCGATGAACGGAGCGAGCCGCGAGGCACTCGCCTCCACACGCGAGCGTTTCGACGCGCTGACGGACGACACCTCCGTCGACGCGGCGAAGCTCGCCGAGGAGCTGGCTGCCGTCACCGCTCTGCTCGACCGCGAGGTGTCGCTGCGTCGGGTTCTGACCGACCCGGCGCAGCCCGGCGAGGCGCGGGCCGAACTGGCCGGACGGCTGCTGGGCAGCCAGGTCGGCGGCCCGGCCGTCGACCTGGTGCGCGGCATGGTCCGGTCCCGCTGGTCGCGCTCGCGCGACCTCACGGACGCGCTCGAGGAGCTGGCCCACAGCGCCGACCTCGTCGCCGCGCAGCGGGTCGGCCAGCTCGACGACGTCGAGGACGAGCTGTTCCGGTTCGGCCGGATCGTCAGCTCCAACGGCGAGCTGCGGCGTGCGCTGACCGACCGGAACGCTTCGGTCGCGGCGAAGACGGAGCTGTTGCACACGCTGCTGGGCGGCCGGGCGAACCCGGTCACCGAGCGCGTCGTGATCCGCCTTGTCGTACAGCCGCGGGGTCGTAGCCTGGAGGCGGGGCTCGATGCCCTCTCCAAGCTGGCGGCGAGCCGCCGGGACCGGATGGTCGCGGTGGTCACCTCCGCGGTGCCCCTCAGCGAAGGGCAGCGGCAGCGCCTGGGCGCTTCCCTGGCGCAGCTGTACGGACGGCAGATCCACCTGAACCTCGACGTGGACCCCGAGGTCCTCGGCGGAGTGCAGGTCCGGATCGGCGACGAGGTCATCAACGGGACCATCTCGGAGCGCCTCGACGAGGCGGCCCGGCGGATGGCCGGCTGACCCAGCCACCAACTCAAGAGCTGCACAACCGGCGGCCAGGCGCCGGACCAGCCGGCCGGACCGAGAGGTCCGGCTGCGGTCCGGAAGAAGCCCCGGGGACCAGCACAAGCATGACGGCGGCCCGAGTTGGGCCGTAAGCGGAAACCCCCCGGGGGACAGACCCCCGGACACCCGCAAGTAACTTCGGGCCCAACAAGGAGAGCAGGGAACCCAGATGGCGGAGCTCACGATCCGGCCGGAGGAGATCCGGGACGCGCTGGAGAACTTCGTCCAGGCGTACAAGCCGGACGCGGCCTCGCGCGAGGAGGTCGGCACGGTCAGCGATGCCGGAGACGGCATCGCGCATGTCGAGGGCCTTCCCTCGGCGATGGCGAACGAACTGCTGAAGTTCGAGGACGGCACCCTCGGTCTTGCGCTGAACCTGGAAGAGCGCGAGATCGGTGCGGTCGTCCTCGGCGAATTCAGCGGCATCGAGGAGGGCCAGCCGGTGCAGCGCACCGGTGAGGTGCTCTCGGTCGCCGTGGGCGAGGGCTACCTCGGCCGCGTCGTCGACCCGCTGGGCAACCCGATCGACGGCCTCGGCGAGATCGAGTCCGAGGGCCGCCGCGCCCTGGAGCTGCAGGCTCCGGGCGTCATGGTCCGTAAGTCGGTCCACGAGCCCATGGAGACCGGCTACAAGGCCGTCGACTCCATGGTGCCGATCGGCCGTGGCCAGCGTCAGCTGATCATTGGTGACCGCCAGACCGGCAAGACCGCCCTGGCCGTCGACACGATCATCAACCAGCGCGACAACTGGCGCACCGGCGACCCGAAGAAGCAGGTCCGCTGCATCTACGTCGCCATCGGCCAGAAGGGCTCCACCATCGCGTCCGTGCGCGGTGCGCTGGAGGAGGCCGGCGCCCTGGAGTACACCACCATCGTCGCCGCCCCGGCGTCCGACCCGGCGGGCTTCAAGTACCTGGCGCCCTACACCGGCTCGGCCATCGGCCAGCACTGGATGTACCAGGGCAAGCACGTCCTGATCATCTTCGATGACCTCTCGAAGCAGGCCGACGCCTACCGCGCCGTGTCGCTGCTGCTGCGCCGTCCGCCGGGCCGTGAGGCCTACCCGGGCGACGTCTTCTACCTGCACTCGCGTCTGCTGGAGCGCTGCGCCAAGCTCTCCGACGACATGGGCGCCGGCTCGATGACCGGTCTCCCGATCGTCGAGACCAAGGCGAACGACGTGTCGGCCTTCATTCCGACCAACGTCATCTCCATCACCGACGGCCAGTGCTTCCTGGAGTCCGACCTGTTCAACGCGGGCCAGCGCCCGGCGCTGAACGTCGGTATCTCCGTCTCCCGTGTCGGTGGCTCCGCCCAGCACAAGGCCATGAAGCAGGTCTCCGGCCGGCTTCGCGTGGACCTCGCCCAGTACCGCGAGCTGGAGGCGTTCGCCGCCTTCGGTTCCGACCTGGACGCGGCCTCCAAGGCGCAGCTGGAGCGCGGTAAGCGGATGACCGAGCTGCTCAAGCAGGGTCAGTACGCCCCGTACTCCACCGAGGACCAGGTCATCTCCATCTGGGCCGGCACCAACGGCAAGATGGACGACGTGCCGGTCGAGGACATCCGCCGCTTCGAGCGGGAGCTCCTGGACCACCTCCACCGGGAGAAGAAGGACCTGCTGACCAGCATCGTCGAGGGCGGCAAGATGTCCGACGACACCATCGGTGCGATCGCCGAGGCCGTCGAAGGCTTCAAGCGGCAGTTCGAGACCTCGGACGGCAAGCTGCTCGGCGAGGACGCCCCGGCCGGCACCAGCAAGTGACGACGGAAGGGACCTGATCCATGGGAGCCAAGCTCCGGGTCTACAAGCGTCGCATCCGCTCCGTCACCGCGACCAAGAAGATCACCAAGGCGATGGAGATGATCGCCGCCTCGCGCGTCGTCAAGGCGCAGCGCCAGGTGGCGGCGTCGACGCCGTACGCGAGTGAACTGACCCGCGCGGTGACAGCGGTTGCCACGGGCTCGAACACCCAGCACCCGCTGACGACCGAGGTCGAGCAGCCCACCCGGGCCGCGCTGCTGCTCATCACGAGCGACCGCGGTCTGGCCGGCGGCTACTCCTCCAATGTCATCAAGGCCGCGGAGCAGCTCACCGAGCGGCTCAAGGCCGAGGGCAAGGAGGTCGACGCCTACATCGTCGGGCGCAAGGGCGTGTCGTACTACAGCTTCCGCGAGCGCAAGGTCGTGGAGTCGTGGACCGGTTTCACCGACAGCCCGACGTACGCGGACGCCAAGGCGATCGCTGCACCGCTGATCGAGGCCGTCCAGCGGGACACGGCCGAGGGCGGGGTGGACGAACTCCACATCGTCACCACCGAGTTCATCTCGATGATGACGCAGACGGCGATCGACGACCGCCTGCTGCCGCTCAGCCTCGACAAGGCGGAGGAGTCGGAGGAGCCGTCCAAGGACGAGATCCTTCCGCTCTTCGACTTCGAGCCGTCGGCCGAGGACGTCCTCGACGCCCTGCTTCCGCGGTATGTCGAGTCGCGGATCTACAACGCGCTTCTGCAGGCCGCCGCCTCCAAGCACGCCGCCACGCGTCGTGCGATGAAGTCGGCGACCGACAATGCGGAAGACCTCATCAAGTCGCTCTCGCGGCTTGCCAACGCGGCCCGACAGGCCGAAATCACCCAGGAAATCAGCGAGATCGTCGGTGGCGCCAGTGCTCTGGCCGACGCGACCGCGGGGAGTGACTGACCACTATGACCACCACTGTTGAAACGGCCACGGCAACGGGCCGCGTCGCCCGGGTCATCGGCCCGGTCGTCGACGTGGAGTTCCCCGTCGACGCCATGCCGGAGATCTACAACGCGCTGACCGTCGAGGTCGCCGACCCGGCCGAGCAGGGCAAGCTCAAGAAGCTGACCCTCGAGGTCGCCCAGCACCTGGGCGACGGCCTGGTCCGCGCGATCTCCATGCAGCCCACCGACGGTCTGGTCCGCCAGGCCGCGGTGACCGACACCGGCGCCGGGATCACCGTCCCCGTCGGCGACGTCACCAAGGGCAAGGTGTTCAACACCCTCGGCGAGATCCTGAACGTGGACCCGTCCACGGTCGAGGTCACCGAGCGCTGGCCCATCCACCGCAAGGCCCCGACCTTCGACCAGCTCGAGTCCAAGACCGAGATGTTCGAGACCGGCGTCAAGGTCATCGACCTGCTGACCCCGTACGTCAAGGGCGGCAAGATCGGTCTGTTCGGTGGTGCCGGTGTCGGCAAGACCGTTCTGATCCAGGAAATGATCTACCGCGTGGCCAACAACCACGACGGTGTGTCGGTGTTCGCCGGTGTCGGCGAGCGCACCCGTGAGGGCAACGACCTCATCGAGGAAATGACGGAGTCCGGCGTCATCGACAAGACCGCACTGGTCTTCGGTCAGATGGACGAGCCCCCGGGCACCCGTCTGCGCGTCGCCCTGGCCGGTCTGACCATGGCGGAGTACTTCCGCGATGTGCAGAAGCAGGACGTCCTCTTCTTCATCGACAACATCTTCCGGTACACCCAGGCGGGTTCCGAGGTGTCGACCCTGCTCGGCCGTATGCCCTCCGCGGTGGGTTACCAGCCGAACCTGGCCGACGAGATGGGTCTCCTCCAGGAGCGCATCACCTCGACCCGTGGTCACTCGATCACCTCGATGCAGGCGATCTACGTCCCCGCGGACGACCTGACCGACCCGGCGCCGGCCACCACCTTCGCCCACCTGGACGCGACCACCGTTCTGTCGCGTCCGATCTCGGAGAAGGGCATCTACCCGGCGGTCGACCCGCTGGACTCGACGTCCCGGATCCTGGACCCCCGCTACATCACGCAGGAGCACTACGACTGCGCCTCGCGCGTCAAGACGATCCTGCAGAAGTACAAGGACCTCCAGGACATCATCGCGATTCTGGGTATCGACGAGCTCGGCGAGGAGGACAAGCTCACCGTCCACCGCGCCCGTCGTATCGAGCGGTTCCTGTCGCAGAACACCCACGTGGCGAAGCAGTTCACCGGTGTCGACGGCTCGGACGTGTCGCTCGACGAGTCGATCACCGCGTTCAACGCGATCGCGGACGGCGACTACGACCACTTCCCCGAGCAGGCGTTCTTCATGTGCGGTGGCATCGAGGACCTGAAGGCCAATGCCAAGGAGCTGGGCGTCTCCTGACCCCGGTACCGGTCCCGGGGGCGGCCCTGGCCGCCCCCGGTCCGTACGACCACTAGTATTTGACCCAACATCTGCCGAGCCAGGCAGGTGGAGACCCGAGGAGCCATCGTGGCTGAGCTGCACGTCGAGTTGGTCGCCGCGGACCGTCAGGTCTGGTCCGGCGAGGCCAGCCTGGTCGTCGCGCGCACCTCGTCGGGCGACATCGGAGTCATGCCCGGACACCAGCCGCTGCTCGGCGTGCTGCAGTCGGGCCCGGTGACGATTCGTACGACCGGCGAGAGCGGGGACGGCACCGTCGTCGCCGCTGTGCACGGCGGCTTCATCTCCTTCGCCGACAACAAGCTGTCTCTGCTCGCAGAGGTGGCGGAACTGTCGGACGAGATCGATGTCCAGCGCGCGGAGCGGGCCCTGGAGCGAGCGAAGTCGGAGGCCGACGCGGCCGCCGAGCGTCGCGCCGATGTCCGGCTGCGTGCGGTGACGGGCGTTCACTGAGCCCCGTCACCGACGAGATCGATCCTCAGCCGCGGGCTGCCCGGAGTTGTCCGGAGCGGCCCGCGGCTGAGGCAATGCAGGTGCGTTTCCCTCCCCCACGCCGGAACGACGCGGGGGCACCCCCACCGAGGCGAGGAGGTCGGTCGAGATGGTCCTCGCTCTGCTTGTGAGCGGCGCGGTCGTGGTACTGGTGCTGCTGGGGCTGTTCGTCTTCGGACTGAGGCGGCGGCTCATCCAGCGGTCCGGTGGCACCTTCGACTGCAGCCTGCGCTGGAACGTGCCGGAGAACGAGGCCGGCGGCAAGGGCTGGATCTACGGTGTGGCGCGCTACAACGGCGACCGGATCGAATGGTTCCGGGTGTTCTCGTACGCGCCCCGGCCACGCCGCCTCCTGGAGCGCTCCGCCATCGAGGTCCTGGAGCGCCGCACCCCTCAGGGTGAGGAGGAGCTGGCGCTGCTCTCCGACTCCATCGTGCTGGCCTGCCGGCATCGCGGCACCCGTCTCGAACTGGCGATGAGCGAGGACGCGCTCACCGGTTTCCTCGCCTGGCTGGAGGCGGCTCCGCCCGGACAGAGGGTGAACGTGGCCTGATCGCGCGGCCCGGGGGAACAACCCCCGAGCCCGTTACGTTATGGCCCCGCAGGGGGGCCATCCACCCCTTACGGGACGTGTTCGACGAAGCCCTACGGGCCGCCGCGGCCCGGCCGCCGGCCCACGTCCTACGGGCGGTATGAGGACTACGGCCCGGTCCACGGCCCGGCTGCCGCCCCCCGGTCCTACGGGCGGTCCCGCCGTACGGCCCAGCCCACGGCCTGCGGCCCAGACGGCCCAGCCCCCGGCCCCCTAAGGCCCGTCCACCCCCAACTCCTGTGCCAGCACGGCCGCTTGTACCCGGCTGCGCAGGTCCAGTTTCGCCAGCAGCCTGCTGACGTGGGTTTTCACGGTGGCCTCCGCCATGGCCAGGCGGAGCGCGATATCGGCGTTCGACAGGCCCCGCCCCAGACACCCCAGCACTTCCCGCTCGCGTGGCGTCAGCGCGTCCAGGACCGCCGGATCCGGCGCCTCGCCCTCCCGGGCAGGCCGCCGCACCGGCGTGCGCGGGCTCGCGAACTCCGCGATCAGCCGCCGGGTCACCGCCGGAGCGATCAGCCCCTCGCCGGACGCCACGGTGCGCACCGCGGTCAGCAGCGCGGCCGCGTCGCTGTCCTTCAGGAGAAAGCCGGCCGCCCCCGCCCGTAGCGCCCCGAAGACATATTCGTCCAGGTCGAAGGTGGTCAGCACCAGCACATCCGCCAGCTTCTCGGAGACCACCTGCCGGGTGGCGGAGACCCCGTCGAGGCGGGGCATCTGGATGTCCATGAGGACGAGGGTGGGGCGCAGCTCGCGGGCGAGCCGTACCGCCTCCTCGCCGTCGTCCGCCTCCCCGACGACCTCGATGTCGGGGGCGGAGCGCAGGATGAGGACCAGCCCGGCCCGTACGGCGGACTGGTCCTCGGCGACGAGAACCCGGATCGGCTGCGCGTCGGCGCCTGTCATCGTTGCTCTTCCTCCTCGGCGGCGGGCAACGCTGCCCGCACCAGCCAGACTGTGCCGGCCGGCCCGCTCTCCGGGCCGGCCTCGAATGCTCCGCCCAGCAGGGCGATCCGCTCACGCATCCCGACCAGACCGGTGCCGGAGCCGGGCGCGCGGGGGCCGGGGCGGGCGGCGAACGGGCTGCGGACGGCGACGGTGAGCGCCCCGCCGCGGTCATGGGCCAGACGTACCAGCACCTCGCCGGGCGCGGCGTGCTTGAGGGCGTTGGTCAGCGACTCCTGGACGATGCGGTAGGCGGCCAGCTCGACCGGGGCCGCCGGTTCCGGACCCGCCCCCGGGCCGTCCGGGTTCCGGGCGTCGTCCAGCACGAAGGTCAGCCCGCTGCTCCGGCCGCTCGTACGGGCCTGGTCGATCAGCGCGTCCAGTCCGTCGAGCGTGGGGGTCGCGGCGGGCTCCTCGTCCTCGTCGTCCGCCTTCGGGCCCCGCAACAGCCCGATGAGACGGCGCATTTCGGCCAGACCCTGCACGCTGTTCTCACGGATCACCCCGAGCGCCTCGCGGGTCGCCGACGGGTCGTCGATGGACTGTGCCGCGGTCGAGTGGATCGCGATGGCGGACAGGTGGTTGGCGACCATGTCGTGCAGCTCGCGTGCCATCCGTGCCCGCTCGCCGGCCACCGCCTGCGTCCGGTCGATCTCGGCCAGCAGCGCGATCTGCTCGGCCCGCAGCTGAGCGGCCTGCGCGGCGTCGCGGTGATTGCGGAGGATGATGCCGGTCCAGGCGGGGGTGATGGTGACCAGCGCGATGCCGATGACGGCCATGACGACCTGCGGGTTCTGCCAGGCCGCGGTCAGTGCGATGGCCGCCAGGACTGTCACCAGGACGGAGTGCAGCGGGATCCGGCGGGCCGCGCCCGCCGGGCCGTAGAGCACCGCCGCGTAGACCACGTCCGTGAACATCAGGACGGTGGCGACCAGGGTGCCGGCGGAGATGTCCAGTGCCAGGGCCGGCACCGCGAGGCCCAGCGCCGCCATCGGGGCCGTACGGCGCATCAGTTCGGCCACCGACATGGCGGCGAGCGCGACCAGGGTGAGGGAGGGGGGCAGCCCCAGGAGCGAGGGACCGCCGTGCAGATTCAGCGCCCAGAGCAGCAGCCCGCCGAGCAGCCCGCCGCCCGCGATGAGCACATCGAGGCGGTGCGGCCGGCCGGGGGCGGCGAGGGGTCTGGCGGTCACCCCTCCATCAAACACGGCGCCGGGCCCCGCTGCCTCCACGTCCGGGTCATCCCCGTACGGCGCGTGCTACATCGAAAGATGCAGTGCCGGATCATCGCGTGCGACGACGTGCCGGGCGGCGGCCGCTGGAAGGCTTGAGGTGTTCGGTGGAGAGACCTGAAAGGAGACAGCCGTGATCGTCGCGCTGATCATCGCCTGCGAGGTCGGCTTCTGGGTGCTGCTGGTCGCCGGTCTGGCGCTGCGCTATCTGGCCCGGATGCCGCGTACCGGGGCGGCGGTGCTCCTGATGGAGCCGCTGCTGGAGCTGATTTTGCTGATCGTCACGGCGATCGACCTGAAGAACGGGGCCGCGGCGGACTGGAAACACGGCCTGGCCGCCGTCTACATCGGCTTCACGGTGGCCTACGGCCACCACACGATCAAGTGGGTAGACGGGCACTTCTCGCACCGCTTCGCGGGCGGCCCGCCGCCGGCCAAGGTGGGCTACGGCCTGGCCCGCGCCAAGCACGAGGGGAAGCTGTGGCTGCGCACGGTGCTGATGGCAGTGGTCGCGTGCGGGCTGCTCCAGGCCGCGATCTGGTACGTCGGTGACGGCGGCGACACCACCTCGCTGCACGAGTGGCAGGGCACCTCGCTGAAGATCGTCAGCATCCACGGCCTGATCGCGCTGAGCTACCTCATCTGGCAGAAGAAGGACCCGGGCCGGACCGCCGCCCCCGAGGAAGCGGCCCCGCCGCAGCAGCAGAAGACGCTGAGCTGAGGGCAGCCCTCAGGACGGGGCGGGCGGGGCCGGGCTGATCCCAAAGACACGTTTTGCGGAGCACCCCGGGCCCGGCGGCCGGTCAGCGCTCCCCGCCCGGCACCCACAGCACGTCCCCGACCTCCTTGTTGGCCGTACGAGCCAGGATGAACAGGAGGTCGGAGAGGCGGTTGAGGTAGGTGGCGGTCAGCGGGTTCATGGTCTCGCCGTGTTCCTCGAAGGCGGCCCAGGTCGAGCGCTCCGCCCGGCGGACGACCGTGCACGCCTGGTGCAGCAGCGCGGCGCCGGCCGTACCGCCGGGAAGGATGAAGCTGCGCAGCTTCTCCAGCTCCGCCAGGAAGCGGTCGCAGTCCGCCTCCAGCTTGTCGATATAGCTCTGCTCGACGCGCAGCGGCGGGAACTCCGGGTTCTCCGCCACCGGCGTCGACAGGTCCGCGCCGACATCGAACAGGTCGTTCTGCACCCGCAGCAGCACGGCGGCGACGTCCTCGGGGAGCGAGCCGAGCGCCAGGGCCACGCCGATCGCCGCATTGGCCTCGTTGGCGTCCGCGTACGCCGAGATCCGCGAGTCGGTCTTGGCGGTGCGGCTCATGTCGCCGAGGGCGGTGGTGCCCTTGTCGCCGGTGCGGGTGTAGATGCGCGTCAGATTCACCATATGGGCGAGCCTACGCCGCGGACCTGCGGAAGGCCCGGGTGCAATAGGTCACGGACAGCGCGGCGAACGCGACCGCCACCAGCACGCCGTAGAGCATGGCCGTAGAGGCGTAGGAGCCGACGAACGCCGCGCGCACCGCGTCCACGAGATAGCGGAACGGCATGAAGTGCGAGAGCACATCGAGCCACTTGGGCCCCAGCGCCATCGGGAGCATCAGCCCGGACAGCAGCATCGAGGGCATGGTGACGGCGTTGATGACCGGGCCGAACTCCTGCGGGGTGCTGACCCGCAGCGCCAGCGCGTACGACAGCGAGGCCAGCGCCACGGTCAGCACGGCGACGAACGCCAAGCCGATGAGGATGCCGGGCAGCGGTGCGCGCAGCCCCATCACCAGCGCGGCCAGCACCAGCAGCACCGCCTGGAACACGAACAGCACGGCGTCCCGCAGCACCCGCCCCAGCAGCAGCGCCAGCCGGCTCACCGGCGTCACCCGCATCCGCTCCACGACCCCGTATTGCTTCTCGACGATGATCCCGAAACCGCAGAACGAGGCCCCGAACAGGCCGAGTTGGAGCAGCAGGCCGGGCACCAGCACCTGCCAGGAGCTGCCGGACGAGGACAGCGGCAGATCGGTCAGCAGCGGGCCGAAGAAGAGCAGGTACAGCAGCGGCATCAGCACGCCGAAGAGCATCTGGAGCTTGGAGCGCAGTGTCTGACGGGCGTACCGCCCGAAGACCAGCGCGGTGTCGGAGAGGAACGGGGACATGGAGGGCTCCTAGACGGCGAGGGGGGACGGGTCCCGCGGCGCGGGGCCGCTCCCGGTGAGGGCGAGGAAGGCGTCCTGGAGGGACGCGCCGGGGGAGCCGGCATGGGCGCGCTTGAGGGCCTCCGGTGTGCCCTCCGCGACGACCGCGCCCTTGTCGATGATCACCAGCCGGTCGGCCAGCGCATCGGCCTCGTCGAGGTAGTGCGTGGTCAGGAAGACGGTGGTGCCGTGCTCGGCGCGGATGCGGCGGATCAGCTCCCACAGAGCGGCGCGGCTGCCGGGGTCGAGCCCGGTGGTCGGCTCGTCGAGGAACAGCACGTCGGGACGGTGGGTGAGGCCCATCGCGATATCCAGCCGGCGCCGCTGGCCGCCGGAGAGCGTGGCGGTCTTGCGGTCGAGCAGTCCGTCCAGGTCCAGCTCGGCGGCCAACTCCTCGGCACGGGCGAGGGCTTCGGCCTTGCCGAGGCGGTAGAGGCGGGCCTGGGTGACCAGCTCCTCGCGTACCGGGACATGGGGGTCGACGCCGCCGGACTGGGCGACGTAGCCGGAGGCGCGCCGTACGCCTGCCGGGTCGCGGACGAGGTCGCAGCCGGCGACGGTCGCGGTGCCTCCGGTGGGGCTCAGCAGGGTCGTGAGCATCCGCAGGGTGGTGGTCTTCCCGGCGCCGTTGGGCCCGAGGAAGCCGAGGATCTCGCCGCGCTCGGCGGTGAGATCGATGCCCCGCACGGCCTCGACGGTGCCGCGTTCGGTGGTGAAGGTCCGGGCGAGTCCGGACGCGTTGAGGACTGGCATGCCCACAGAAAAACAGAGCGAATGAAAAATTGCAACGCCCCCAAAATTTCATTGAGCCCAACGAAAGGTAGGGTGAGGGCATGGCAGAGGGGCTCAGGGAGCGGAAGAAGCGGCAGACCCGGCAGTACATCTCGGACGTGGCCACCGGCCTGTTCATGGCGCGCGGCTTCGACGCGGTGACCATCGCGGAGGTTGCCGAGGCCGCGGATGTCTCCGTCAACACCGTCTACAACTACTTCCCGGCCAAGGAGGACCTCTTCTTCGACCGGAGCAAGGGCGTCATGGACCGGCTCTCGCGCTTCGTGCGCGGCCGGCCGGCCGGGGAGTCCGCGGCCGCCGCCGTGCTGCGGGAGCTGCGCGAGGAGGTCGAGGCGGTCTCCCCGCGGGTCGGACTGATGGAGGGGTACGACCAGTTCATGCGCGTGGTCCATGGGGCGCCCACCCTCAAGGCCCGCCTCTGGTACATGCAGCAGGAGATCCACCTCAACCTGGAGGAAACGCTCCGGGAGGAGACCGGCGCCGCGGCCGACGACCCGATGCCGGGCCTGATGGCGGGCCAGATCGGCTGGGTGCACCAGAGCCTGATGGGCTGGATCGCGCACGAGATGCTCGCCGGCCGCAAGCCCGCCGAGGCTTCGCGGGATGCCCTCGTCCTCCTCGACGAGATGGAAGAGCTGCTCGGCGAAAAGGTCCTCAACTACGCCGTACGGACGACCGACTGACGGCGGGCTGTCCGGATCGCGGCCCGCCCCGGGCGCCCCGTCGGTGTGACGTCCGTCATCTGAGACGTGACGCGCATCTCTTACCCTCCAAACGATCGCTTACGACCGCTAACGTCACCCAGGACCGTCAAATGCACAGGGTGTGAGGGGACAGCAGTGGCAAAGAAGCTCGCCGTCATCGGGGCCGGACTCATGGGGTCCGGTATCGCGCAGGTCTCGGCCCAGGCGGGCTGGGACGTGGTTCTTCGCGATGTGACGGAGGGGGCGCTGGCCCGGGGCAAGGGTGGCATCGAGGCGTCGTTCGAGAAGTTCGTCGCCAAGGGCAAGCTGTCGGCGGCCGACGCCGAGCAGTCGCTGGCCCGGATCACCACCACGACCGACCTGGAGGCCGCCGCCGACGCCGATATCGTCGTCGAGGCCGTCTTCGAGCGGATCGACGTCAAGCGCGAGATCTTCCAGTCGCTGGACAAGCTGGTCAAGGACGAGGCGGTGCTGGCCTCCAACACCTCGGCCATTCCGATCACCAAGATCGCCGCGGCCACCTCCCGTCCCGAGCGGGTCGTCGGTACGCACTTCTTCTCGCCGGTGCCGATGATGCAGCTGTGCGAGCTGGTGCGCGGCTACAAGACCAGCGACGAAGCCCTCGCCACGGCCCGGCAGTTCGCCGAGTCGGTCGGCAAGACCTGCGTCGTCGTCAACCGCGATGTGGCCGGCTTCGTCACCACCCGCCTGATCTCGGCGCTGGTCGTCGAGGCCGCCAAGCTCTACGAATCCGGCGTCGCCAGCGCCGAGGACATCGACATCGCCTGCAAGTTGGGCTTCGGTCACGCGATGGGACCGCTGGCCACCGCCGATCTGACGGGCGTCGACATCCTCATGCACGCCACCGACAACATCTACACCGAGTCCCAGGACGAGAAGTTCGCACCGCCGGAGATCATGCGGCGAATGGTCGATGCGGGCGATATCGGTCGCAAGAGTGGGCAGGGCTTCTACAAGCACTGATGCCGCGTCAGCCCCATTGGTCCGATGGGGTCACCCCACGGGGTGAATTCGGTATCGGTTCGCTTACAGGCGGCAACTTCGCCGCATGAGAGGCAGTCAGATCTGTAGACGTCCAGGCGTCACCACCCATGACATCGGGGAGCGCATATGCACATCAGGGGCGACCACGCCGAGCTGGTCGTCGGGGGCCGCCTCGACGTCCGCAGCGCGGCGGACGCCCGTACGGCCCTGCACGCCGCCGTCGACTCCGGTCGGGGCGACCTCGTGCTGGACCTGACCGAGCTGGATTCCTGGGACGCCACCGGCCTCGGCGTGATCATGGGCGCGCACCGCCGCGCCGGCCGGGTCAACCGCAGGCTGGTGCTGCGCGGAGTGCCGCCCCAGATGCAGCGCCTGCTGGTCGCCACCCGGCTGCACCGCATCCTCGCCATCGAGGGCGGCATCGAAGCGGAAACGCTTCCCCGGGTCTGAGGCAGGTGCGGTCCGCCGCCCGGGGTCCCGCATACGGGGCCGGGGCGCCCCCCGGGCGATCAGGATCGCACCTCAAAGCGTGACGAAAACTGAAGAGCTGAGCGGCAGAAATGTCGTAAACCGCGTGATACCGACCAATCCAGGAAGTTCCGGTCAGGACCGGCCCCCGCCGGTGCACCGGCCCGCTCTCCAGGTCTAAGGTTCGGTTCCCGCCCGTATGTCATCATCCGCGGCGGGCACCGGACCAGACGCGACGGCTGAGGACGACCTGCCGGAGCCGGGGGAGTGCGGACGGCCGGAAGCGCAGTCGGCACGCCAGATCTGGGAGCTTGCAGCATGGACCCGAACCCTCACCGGGGACCTGAGGAGTACGGCGAGCAGGGCAGACCTGCCGAGCCGCCGGCCCCCGCGTTCGGCGGCGCGCGCGGCGGCTCCGGCGGGCTCGCCCGCGTCGTCCGGCTCGTCTCGGGCGCCTACCTCGTCACCGTCAACCCCGTCGACGGCAGCGAAATAGAACCCTGCCCGCCCGGCGAGCGCCCGGAGGCCCCCGGCAGGCTCGACCCGCAGGAACGCGCCGCGGCCGCCCGCGCCGCCGCGCCCCCGCTGCCCCCGGGCCCGCCCGGATTCGCCGGCCACCAGGCCCCGCTCGAAGAGCGCACCGAGGACACCGAACGCCTCGTCCGGCTGCTCTCCCGCGGCCGCTCCGTGCGCGTCACCGGCCCCTCCGGCTCGGGCCGCACCCGGCTGCTGGACGCCGTCGCCGCCGGCTGCGCCGACCTCGCCCCCGACGGCGTCATCCGGCTCTCCGGCTACCACCGCACCGCCACCGACCTGCTGTACGAGCTGTTCGCCGCCGTCTACCGGGCCCCGCAGCACCGCCCCGACCGGCCCGAACTGCTGCGCATGATCGCTGAGATCGGCGCCATCGTCGTCCTGGACGACCTGGAATTCGGCGGCGCCGCGCTCGACGAACTGCTCGACGCCACCCCCGAATGCGCCTTCCTGATCGCCGCCACTCCCGATGTCGCGGCCCCCAGTGCCGACTCCCACCTCGAAGAGGTCTTCCTCGGCGGACTCGGCCGCGACGCCTGCGCCCGGCTGCTGGCGCGTGCCGTGGACCGGCCGCTGACCGACGACGAGGAGGCCTGGGCCGCCGACCTCTGGTTCGAGTCCGAGGGGCTGCCGCTGCGGTTCGTCCAGGCCGCCGCCCTGCTGCGGCGGTACGACCGGATGCGGGCCGGGCCGGGAGCCCTCGACGACGGCTACGGCCTGTTCCCCGAGGCGGGGACAACCGCCTTCCCCGGGACGGCCGCCTTCCCCGAGGAGGGGACGGCCCCCGACCCCGCCGACACCGACGTCGAGCCCGGTGAGGACCCCGAGGTGCTGCTGCCCTCCCTCGGAGAGGCCGCCGCCCCCGCCCCGCTGCTCGCCGCCCGGCTCGGCGCCGCCGCCCAGGAGACGCTGCGCATCGCCGTCGCGCTCGGCGGCGAGCTGCCGCACCAGGCGCACCTGCCGGCCCTCACCCAGGACACCCACGCCGACGCCGCCCTCGGCGAGCTGCTGGCCTGCGGTCTGATCACCCCGGTCGGCAGCCACTACCGTCTCGCCGCCACCGTCCAGGACCAGCTGGAGGCGGCCGGCTACGCGGAGGGCGCCGCCGCACGGGCGCACACCGCAGCCCAGCACTACGCCTGGTGGGCCGGTCACCCCTCGGTCACCCCCGAGCGGGCGGCCGCCGAGTCCGATGTGGCGCTGGCCGCGATGGGCGTACTGACCGGCAGCCGGGAGAGCGGGCACGCCAGCGCGGCCGTGCTGCTCGCCCGTACGGCCGCCCCGGCATTCGCCGCCGCGTTGCAGTGGAGCGCCTGGGAGCGCAGCCTGCGGCACGGCCAGGAGGCCGCGCGGCTGGCCGGCGAGGTCGCCGAAGAGGCCTACTTCCACCACGAGTTGGGCGTGCTGGCACTGTGCACCGGCAGCCTCGACCGGGCGCGCGCCGAGCTGGAGGCGTCCATCGGGCTGCGCGGGGTGCTCTCCGACCGCAACGGTGCGGTGGCCGGACGGCGCGCCCTGGCACTGGTCACCGACCGTTCGCGGGCCGACGCGGCCGCGGCCGCCACCACGGCCCTGCCGCAGGCGGCTGCGCAGCGAGGGGCGTCGAAGGGCCGGGCCGGGACGCCGCGTGACGGCGTCTCGACCGCCAAGCTGCGGGTGCCGCGCGCCGAGGAGACCGCGGCGACGATCGTCGCCCGGGGCGCCTCGGCCACTGCCGCCACCACATCCGTCCCGGCCGCGGCCGCCGACGGCACCAAGACCGGCAAGGGCGCCCTGCGGGTGTTCGGCGGGGCGCGCCGCAATGCCGTGGCCGCGGGCGCCGGCGCGCTGCTGGCGGCCGTCCTCGGCACCATCGTCACGCTCGGGGCGACGGGCGGCGACCAGCCCCATGACGACAAGGTCAGCACGGAACAGACCACCGACGACAGCGACAGCACCGACCTGCCGGCCGAACAGCCCGGTACGGGCTCCGGCCTGCCGCCCACCGCCGCCGGCACCACCCGGCCCGGCACCCCCGGCCACGCGCAGACCCCGTCCCCCTCGGTCAGCGACCCCGCCACCAGCGGCTCGCCCACCGAGTCGAGCGCCGCGCCCACCGACCCGACGACCGCCCCCACCGATCCGACCGGGCGGCCCACCACGCCCACCGGCCGCCCGACCCATACGCGCCCGCCCACCGACGAGCCGACGGACCCGACGCCGACGGACCCCACCGACGAGCCGACGGACCCGACGCCCACCGAGGGCCCTACGGACAAGCCGACGACCCAGAGCCCGTCGCAGTCGGCCGCCAACCCCTCCGGCGGCTCCTCCAGCGGCTCCGGCACCACTCCGTCCGACGGAGGCACGGCCACCGGCGGCACGCCGTCGGACGGCACGCCGTCGGACGGTACGGCGCCCTCCTCCGGTACACAGAGCGCCCCGGCCGGCTGACGGCCCCGCAGAGAGCAGCGCAACGGCCCCGGTACAGGTACCGGGGCCGTTGCGTTCGGCGGCCGCCAGGGGGCCGCACGGGGTCAGAACAGGCGGAGCTTGTCGTCCTCGATGCCGCGCAGTGCGTCGTAGTCCAGGACGACGCAGCCGATACCGCGGTCGGTGGCCAGCACCCGCGCCTGCGGCTTGATCTCCTGGGCCGCGAAGATCCCCTTCACCGGCGCCAAGTGCGGGTCACGATTGAGGAGTTCGAGGTAGCGGGTGAGCTGCTCGACACCGTCGATCTCACCACGCCGCTTGATCTCGACGGCGACGGTCTGGTTATCGGCGTCCCGGCACAAGATATCCACCGGGCCGATGGCAGTGGGGTATTCACGCCGAATCAGGGAGTATCCCTCGCCCAAGGTTTCGATCCGGTCCGCGAGCAGCTCCTGGAGGTGCGCCTCCACCCCGTCCTTGATGAGCCCCGGGTCGACGCCGAGCTCGTGCGAGGAGTCGTGCATGACCTCCTCGAGGGTGATGATGAGCTTCTCGCCGCCCTTGTTCTCCACCGTCCACACCTCACCGTCGCCCTCCTTGAGAGTGCAGGGCGGCGACATCCAGTTGAGGGGTTTGTAGGCCCGGTCGTCCGCGTGAATGGAGACGGAGCCGTCCGCCTTCACCAGGATGAGGCGAGGGGCCGAGGGGAGATGGGCGGTGAGCCGGCCCGCGTAGTCCACGGAGCAGCGGGCGATGACGAGACGCATGGGGCGAAACGCTACTCGACCGGAGGGCCCCCACGCGATTCGCCCTGGACCACGGTGCCTTTCCGGGGGAAATCCCCGCACCCCCGGCGTTCGCCAATGGCCGGTTGTATGTGCAATCTCCTGGTGCGGGCCTCTTGCGCGGCATACCGTTGAAGCGGGGGGTTGTGAGGCGAATACGCTCCGTCGCGGAACCCCTAGTCCCGTCCCTAGGCCCTGTCCGTCCCGGCGGGGCCGCGAGAGGAGAACCTCATGTCGCTCGACGTCTCACCGGCCCTCCTCGAACAGGCCGAGCGAGGCGAGGTCGACGAAGCCGCATTTGTCGACTGCGTCCGGACCTCCCTGCCCTATGCATGGGGGATGATCAGCTCTCTGGTGGCCCAGCTGAAGGTGGACGGCGGAGAGTTCGCCGACAATCAGACGCCGCCGCCGGACGAGCAGGCGCGCGGCCAGCTGCTGCGCGCGCTGGCGAGTGACGCCATCCGTGGTTCGCTGGAGCGCCACTTCGGTGTGCGGCTCGCTTTTCAGAACTGCCACCGCGTTGCGGTTTTCCCGCTCGACCCGGTGGTGGACGACCGACTGGCCCGCTTCACCTCCATCCGGGGTCAGCTGCTGAACCAGTCGCCCGAACTCCGCGACTGCTGAACGAAGTTGCTGCCGCTGCTGCACACGGTGGTGACACACACCGCGCCGGTGCGCCAGCGGCAGCACCACTCACCAGAAGCTGACCTCTCTCCGGTACGGCGCCCTCGCACCACCGCATCACAGGCACATTTACCCGCATACGGCACCCGCATGCCGTCCGCCCGGCGGGCTCCGGTCACCCCAGCTGCGGCAGGACTTCCGTGCCCAGCCGGCGGACGTTCTCCTCCGTCGCCGCGAGGTCGCCGGAGCCCTCGACGAGCAGCGCGAACCGTGTGATGCCCGTACGCTCCGAGGTCGCCGCCAGCCGGTCCGCGCACAGCCCCGGCGGGCCGACGGGGTGCAGCTCGCACAGCAACTCCGTATAGGCCAGCGGATCACGCATCGCGCGGTAGCGGCCGTCGACCGTCACATGCGCGCCCAGACCCTGCTGAAGCCAGCCGGGCATCGCCTTCGTCAGGGTCTCCGCCGCTGCCTCGCGAGTGTCGCCGATCTGCACCACGCCCGCCGAGACATGCTCGGCCGCGGCCACTTCGTCGCCGTCCCGGCCCGCTTCCCGGGCGGCCGACCGCCACAGCGCGACCATCTCCGCCTTCTCCTCGTCGCCGCAGTGCATGCCCAACAGCATCGGCAGCCCGCGCTCGGCGGCCGTCCGCACCGACGACGGGGAGGTGCACGCCACCACCACCGGCGGGCCCAGGGCACCGGCTCCCGGATCGTACGGATCGGTCAGCGCCTCGGCCGGTCGTGGTACCACCGCTACTTCGCGGAACGTATAGCGCTCGCCCTGCGCGCCGACCCGGGGCTCCCGCAGCCAGCGCATCAGCAGATCGAGCGATTCCGGGAAGCCGTGGTCGTACGCGGCGAGTCCGGAACCGAACACCTCCAGATCGACCCACGGACCGCCCCTGCCGACGCCGAGCGTGAACCGCCCGTCGGTGGTGAGGTGCAGCAGTGCCGCCTGCTCACCGAGCGCTACCGGATGCTGGGTCGGCAGCACACTCACCGCCGTGCCGACGCCGATCCGGCGGGTCCGCCCCAGCAGCAGCCCGGCCAGCGTCACTGCATTCGGGCAGACGCCGTATGGTACGAAATGGTGTTCCGCCAGCCAGACATCGTCGAGTCCGGCCTCCTCCGCGACCTCCGCGGAGCGCACCGCGCGGTGCAGTGCTTCCCCCTGTCCCTGACCGGGAAATTGAGCGGCCAGGATGAAAGCCCCAACGCGCATCGCTCTCTGCCTCCTCGCAGCCGACGCGACTCCCCCCTTACAGGCAACAACGTGTGACACGTGCCCAGGGCACGGCCTGACGGGAAATTTCCCGATGATCGCAGAATCCTGCCGAGCGGCGTCCACCCCTGACCGGGCCGCGTACGCTGGTGACAGCCAGTGACTCCGTACATAGCCGAGGTGTTCTGTGTCCCCGCGCCGAAATCGCCAGCACGGCGGTGCGAAGCCCATCGACCGCCCGGGCGGTGACCACTACGGCCGGATGGGGGCGCCTCCCAGTGGTGGCTGGGACACCACCGAGGAGTGGCGCGGCGAGGACTGGGTCGTCCGGCCCGTCGGGGGCGGCGGCGCGGCCAAGCACTACCGCTGCCCCGGCTGCGACCAGGAGATTCCGCCCGGGGTGCCGCATGTCGTCGCCTGGCCGCAGCACGGTGATGTCGAGGACCGCAGGCACTGGCACAAGGCGTGCTGGAACGCACGGGACCGCCGGAGCGCGCGGCTCCAGCGGTCCAGGAACGCCCCCCGGTACTGAGCAGAGCCCGCCTTCGCGCCCCGGGCGGGGCACGAAGACAGGCTCTGCGGGCAGCGGCGGGCGCGGCGTCAGACGTCGCGCTGCATGACGGCGGCATAGGCGCCGCCCAGCACCACCGCGGTCACCCCGGCGAGGATCCACAACGGGGTCCAGCCGGTCGGGCCGGTGCTGAGGAAGGGAATGTCGTACAGCGTCGCGAGGGCGCTGGGGACCGAGTACTCGATCAGCGCCCGCTGGATGTCCTTGAGGCTCTCGCCCTGGAGGAACAGCGCCAGCAGCATCGGCAGCAGCACCACACCCATCATCGTGCTGATGGCGCCCGCCGAGTGCCGCAGCAGGGTGCCGACGGACAGTGCCAGCAGACCGAGCAGCGCGACATACAGACCGGCACCGAGGGTGGCGCGCAGCCACTGGTCGGCGGTCGGCGCGGGGCCGTTGAGCATCGCGCTGTCGAGCAGGGCGACCAGGGTGGTCGCGACCGTCGTCAGCGCCAGTGCGAGGGCGAAGAAGACGATCGCCTTCGCGGTCAGCATCCGCACCCGGCTCGGGGAGGCGGTCAGCGTCGTACGGATCATGCCCGTGCCGTACTCGGACGAGATCGACAGCACGCCCAGGGTGATCACGCACAGGCTGCCGAGCAGGACGCCGACGAAGCCGACGCCGAGCAGCGGATCCAGCTCGCGCTCCGAGCCCGCCGCGAGCGAGGCCAGCAGCCCGATGCCGATGATCAGCAGCAGCATCACACCCAGCGTCCAGATCGTCGAGCGCACCGAGCGGATCTTCGTCCACTCGGAGGCCAGCGCGTGGCCGAGGTGGGTGGGGCGCACCGGGATGGGCGAGACATAGCCGCCCGCCGCGCCGGCGAAGGCCTGCTGGGGGTGCGGCTGGGCCGGGTGCTGCGGGGGCTGGGCCTGGGCCTGCGCCTGGGGCGGTGCCTGGGTCTGGAGCATCATCGTGCCCGCGTCCTTGCCCGGGCCGTGCGCCGCGAGCGGCTGGGGCTCGGGGTGCGGCTGGGCCTGGAGCATCATCGTGCCGGCTTCCTTGGCCGGTGCGGGCTGCCCGGGGGCCCGCTGGGCCTGGAGCGTCATGGTGCCCGGTTCCTTGGCGGGTGCGGGCTGCCCGGGGGCCTGCTGGGCCTGGAGCATCATCGTGCCGGCCTCCTTGGCGGGGGCGGGCTGCTGTGGTGCCGGCTGCTGACCGGGCTGCTCCGGCCCGACGGGCGGCGCCTGGGGCGGCATGCCCTGCTGCTGGGGCGGTGCGGCCGGCGGTGCGGCGGGCGGCATCGGCGGCGCGGCCGGCACCGGCTGCTCGTGCGCGCCGGTGTCGTGGGGTCCGCGCTCAGGCTGCGGCTGGGGCTGCGGCTGCTGAGGGCTGGTCATCGGGCGTCCTCGTGGTGCGGCGTGGGCTGGGCGGCGGGGGCGGCGGGCGATCCGGCGGGCGTCGCCGGCGGCATCGGCGCGGCGGGCTGCTGCCCGTACGGGTGGGGTGCACCGTAGGACTCGGGCGACCCGTACGGGTGACCTTGAGCCTGCGCGGGCGGCGGATAGCCCGGCCCCGCGGCTCCCGGCGCCTGCTGGGCGTACGGGTCCTGCTGGGCATAGGGGTTGGGCTGCCCCTGGCCGGGGGCGCCGGCCGGAACCTGGCCGGGGACGCCGGGCTGACCGGCCCCGTACCCCGGATCGCCGGCGAAGCCCTGCGGGGCGGCACCCTGCGGGGCGTACCCGGCGGGGGCGCCCTGGAGGCCGCCCCGCGGGTCGGCCGTCGAGCGGTAGTCCACGGCGCTCTGCGTCAGGCGCATGTACGCCTCTTCCAGCGACGCCTGGTGCGGCGACAGCTCCCACAGCCGGACATCGGCCTGATGCGCGAGCTCGCTGATACGGGGGAGCGGCAGCCCGGTCACCCGCAGCGCGCCGTCCGGCTCGGGCGCGGTCTGCCCGCCCGCCTCACCGATCGCGGCGGTCAGCTTCTCGCGCTGCTCCGGCTCGGTGTCCGGCGTACGCACCCGGGCGAAATCGGCGGAGTTGGCCGAGATGAAGTCCTTGACCGGCATGTCCGCCATCAGCTGTCCACGGCCGATCACGATCAAGTGCTCGGCGGTCAGCGCCATTTCGCTCATCAGGTGCGAGGACACAAAGACCGTACGGCCCTCGGACGCCAGCTGCTTCATCAGATTGCGCACCCACAGGATGCCTTCGGGGTCGAGGCCGTTGACCGGCTCGTCGAAGAGCAGCACCTGCGGATCGCCGAGCAGCGCCGCGGCGATGCCCAGCCGCTGGCCCATGCCGAGCGAGAAGCCCTTGGAGCGCCGTCCCGCGACGTCCTGGAGGCCGACCACCCCGAGCACCTCGTCGACCCGGCGGGCCGGGATGCCGGACAGCTGGGCGAGCGAGAGCAGATGCTGGCGCGCGCTGCGCCCGCCGTGCACGGCCTTGGCATCCAGCAGCGCGCCCACCTGACGCGGGGCGTTGGGGAGGCTGCGGAAGGGACGGCCGGCGATGGTGGCACGCCCCGAGGTCGGTGCGTCCAGGCCCAGAATCATGCGCATCGTGGTCGACTTACCGGAGCCGTTGGGCCCCAGGAAGCCGGTCACCGTGCCCGGCCGTACCTGGAACGACAGGTTGTACACGGCCGTCTTGGCGCCGTAGCGCTTTGTCAGGCCGACTGCCTCGATCATTCTCCGCCCCTCGCGAGATGTCCGGGGCAGAGGCGGCCTCGTGCCCCCGTGAGGGTTAGGAGGCTATCCGGCGGTTGACGGTTCCCGTCAATTCCCCTCGTCCTCGGCCGTCCCGCCGTGCCGCGCCGCTTTTCGCCGTTGCGCCCGCGGCGGTTGGAGAGGGGGTGCGGGGGCCGGCGTGGTCGGTCAGGCGTCCCGCTTTTTGAGGAGTACGTATCCGCCGACAAGTGCCGCGGCCGTCCAGGCGATCATGATGGCCAGTCCGCCCCACGGACCGTACGGCACATCCTCGCCGGCCGGCGTCACCACCTGCATGATTTTCGAGCCCGCCTGATCCGGCAGATAGCGGCCGATTTTCTTCGTCGCCGAGACATTTCCGAGAATGTTGGAAATCAGGAAAAAGAACGGCATCAGAATGCCCAGCGAGAGCATCGGGCTGCGCAGCATCGTGGCGACCGCCATCGAGAACAGCGCGATCAGCGTCATATAGAGCCCGCCGCCGATCACCGCGCGCAATACGCCCGGATCGCCGATATCCGCCCGGAGTTCGCCCAGTACCGACTGTCCGGCGAAGAACGTCACGAAGCTGGTCACCAGGCCGACGACGAAGACCAGCGCGGTGGCCACGAGAAGCTTGCAGAACAGAAAGGTGCCGCGCTGGGGCACGGCCGCCAGCGAGGCACGGATCATGCCGGTGCTGTACTCGTTCGAGACCACCAGCACCCCGAAGACGATCATCGCGAGCTGGCCCAGCCCCATTCCGGCGAAGCTGATGTTGGTGGCGTCGAACGCCAGCCGGTTCCTGGCCGGCATCGAGCCGAAGTCGTCGCTCGCCAGGGTGCAGATCAGCACGCCCAGCCCAATGGTGACCACGACGGCGATGCCCAGCGTCCACACCGTGGACCGCACCGACCTGATCTTGGTCCACTCCGACCGAATGACCTGCCCGGCCACCGCCATGGGTCAGCTCCTCTTCTTCTGCCAGTCCGCACCCCAGCCGGTCGGCTGCGGTGCGCCCGGCCGTGTGCCGGCCGGCTGCGGTGCTCCCGGGGGCTGCGCGGTCGGCGACCCTCCGGTCTGGGCCGGCACCGGTTCGCCCTCGTGTGCGTGATACTCCACCGATTCGGCCGTCAGCTGCATGAACGCCTCTTCCAGGGACGCCTGCTGGGAGCTCAGCTCGTGCAGTACCAGCTGATGCCCGGCGGCGAGTTCGCCCAGCCGGTCGGCGGGCACCCCGTCGATCTCCAGCGAGCCGTTGCCGACCTGCACCGCCTCGATGCCCTCGGCGTGCAGCAGGTCCAGCAGCTTCTCCTGCTCCGGGGACCGCATCCGGACGTACGACCGGGAGTTCTGGTGGATGAAGTCCTTCATCGAGGTGTCCGCCATCAGCCGGCCCTGCCCGATCACGATCAGGTGCTCGGCGGTCAGTGCCATCTCGCTCATCAGGTGGGAGGAGACGAAGACCGTCCGGCCCTGGCCCGCCAGGTTCTTCATCAGATTGCGGATCCAGTGGATGCCTTCGGGGTCGAGGCCGTTGACCGGCTCGTCGAAGAGCAGCACCTGCGGATCGCCGAGCAGCGCCGCGGCAATACCGAGCCGCTGGCTCATCCCGAGCGAGAACCCTTTGGAGCGCTTCTTGGCGACGGCGGACAGCCCGACGGTGTCCAGCACCTCGCCGACCCGGCGACGCGGAATGCCGTTGCTCTGCGCCAGACACAGCAGGTGGTTGGCGGCGCTGCGGCCGCCGTGCACCGCCTTCGCCTCCAGCAGCGCGCCGATGTACGTCAGCGGATCCCGCAGCTGCCGGTAGTGCCTGCCGTCGATCCGGACCGTTCCCGACGTCGGGTTGTCCAGGTCGAGCATCATCCGCATGGTCGTCGACTTGCCCGCACCGTTGGGCCCGAGGAAGCCCGTGACGATACCGGGCCGCACCGTGAACGTGAGGTGGTCCACGGCGACCTTGTCGCCGTAATGCTTGGTCAGCCCCTCAAGCTCGATCATGTACCGCACGCTAGGCGCGCTCCACGGCCCCTGCCACCGGGGCGGGGCCGCCCGGCTGACCCCCCCCATATGCACAACGCCCCCGCACCGCCACAGAAGGCGGTACGGGGGCGCGCGGTCCGGACCGGGGCGGCACCTGCCTGGGGGCGCCACCCGGCGTGAGCTGGGGGTGGGGGCACCTCCCAGCGATAGCTGGGGGAGGTCAGCGGGTCTGCTGGGCGGGGACGCCGCGGGAGGTGCTCTCCTCCTCGCCGGGGGCGCCGGCCGCGGCCACCGCCGCGCCGGTCAGCGTCGCCAGCATCTCGCGGACGTTGGTCAGCTGGGCGTTGATCGAGTCGCGGCGGTTGGTCAGCGCCGCCAGCTCGCGCTCGGATTCGCTGCGGATACGATCCGCCTTGGCGTTGGCGTCCGCCACGATGTCCTCGGCCTGGCGCTGCGCGGTCTCCACCGTCTGGCGGGCCCGGCGCTCCGCGTCCGTCCGCAGCTTCTCGGCCTCCAGGCGGAGCTGCTCGGCGCGGTGCTCGATCTCCGCGAGCCGCTTCTCGGCCTTGGCCTGGCGCGAGGCCAGGTCGCGTTCGGACTGCTCACGGCGCTTGGCGAGGTTGGTCTCGAAGTCGGCTGCGGCCTGCGCGGCCTTGGCGCGGGTCTCCTCGAAGAGGGAGTCCGCCTCCTCGCGCTTGGACTGCGCGTCCTTCTGCGCCTCGGCGCGCAGCGTGGACGCCTCGCCCTTGGCCTTCTCGACGATCCGGGCGCCCTCGTCCTCCGCCTTCGCCTTGCGGTCCGTGGCGAACTGCTCGGCGTCGTTGCGGACCTGCTGGGCGGCCGACTCGGCCAGCTCACGGTGCTGCTCGGCGGCCCGGCGGGCCTCTTCGCGCAGATCCTTCGCTTCCTCTTCGGCGAGGCGGAGGATCTTCTCCACGCGCGCACCGAGGCCCGCGTAGGAAGGTTCGGCGTCATTGACCTGCGCCTGGGCGTTCTGCGTTTCGAGGTGCAGTTCCTCGATCCGCTTTTCCAGCGACGTGATGCGGGCCAGCGCGCTGTCGCGATCGGCGACAAGCTTCGTAATGCGGTCATCCACCTGACCGCGGTCGTACCCACGCCGCACGAGCTCGAAGCCGAAAGGGGAGGAAGTGTCGCTCATGGGGTTCCTGTCGAAGAGACCGGTGAGGTGATAAGGAGAATCCTAGGGGTCACAACGGCGTGTCATCGAGTCATTGCCCGTTTGATCTGGAGAATGACCCCTCATTTGAGTGGCTACCCCTCAGACTGCTTGCCACTCGAACGAGTTGCCCCCGCGCCCGCGGCCGCCTTCACTCCGGCGCCCTTGGCCTCCCCGTTTCCGCCGGGCGCCTCGAACGACTCCAGGGCTTCCAGAACGTCCTGGACGCGGGAGATTTCGGCGTTGATGTCCTCGCGCCGGCGCACCAGAACCTCCAGCTCCCGCTGGCCCTCGTCCACGATCCGGGCGGCCTCCGCCTCGGCCTCGGTGCGCATCCGCTCCGCGTCGCGCACCGCCTCGGCCTTCTTGTTCTCGGCCTCCTTGATCAGGCCCTCGGCCTTCTTCACCGCCGAGATCCGGACCTTGCTCGCCTCGCTGTTCGCGTCCGCCACCATCCGGTCGGCCTTCTCCTCGGCCTCCACCTGCTGGGCGGTGGCCTGCGCGATGAGCTTGTCGACCCGTTCGCCGGCGTTCTTCATCGTCTCCGCCGACTCCCGGCGGGCCCGCTCGTGCAGCTCCTCGACCTCGGACTCGATCCGCTGGCGCAGCTCCTCGGCGCGCTCGCGGATACCGGTGGCGTCCCGGCGGGCCTCCTCCAGCAGGGTGTTCGCGTCCGTACGCGCCTTTTCCACCCGTTCGTTGCCGTCGGACGTCGCCTCCGCGAGGAGCCGTTCGGCCTCCTTGCGGGCCGCCCCGACCATCGTGTCGGCCTGCTCCTCGGCGGCGGTGGCGGCCTTCAGCGCCTCCTCCTGGGCCTTGGCGACGAGCTGGTCCGCCTGCTCGGCCGCGTCCCCGCGGCGCTTGGCGGCGTCCTTGCGTGCCTCGTCGAGCAGCCGGTCCGCCTCCTGCTGGGCCTCGGTCCGGGTCTGCTCGGCCGCCGCCTCGGCGTCTTCCTTGAGCTTCGCGGACTCGTTACGGGTGCGGTTGGCGTGCTCCTGCGCGGCGGTGACCGTTTCGGCCGCATCCGCCCGCAGCCGGTCCGCCTCCGCCGTGGCCGTCGCGACCATCCGGTCCGCCTGCTCGCGGGCATCGGCACGGGTACGGTCCGCGTCCCGCTCGGCGTCCGAGGCGGTCTCCGCCGCCTCCGTGCGCAGCCGCTCCGCCTCGGTCGCGGCCTCCGACATCAGCTGGTCGGCCTGCTCGGCGGCGTCCGAACGCGTCTTGTTGGCCGCCTCGCGCGCCTGGTCGCCGGTCTGCTCGGCGTCCAGACGGGCCTTCTCGACCACCTCGGCCGCCTCGGCCCGCAGCCGCTCCGCCGCCTCGGTCGCCTCCGCCACCAGGGACTGCGCCTGCCGCTCGCCCTCGGCCCGCAGCCGCTCGGCGTGCTGCTGGGCCTCCTGGACCGTACGGTCCGCGTCGTCCTGCGCCGAAGACGTCAGCTCGGTCGCCTCGGTGACGATCCGTTCGGCCTCCGCGCGCGCCTCGGTGACCAGCCGGTCGGCCTGCTCCGCGGCGTCCGAGCGCATCCGGTTCGCGTCGTTGCGCGCCTCGGCACGGGCCCGAGCGGCGTCCTGCTCGCCGGCCGCCAGCGCATCCGAGGCGTCCGTACGCAGCTGCTGCGCCTTCGCCGCGGCGTCCGCGACCAGCTTCTCGGCCTGCGCGGTCGCCTCCGACAGCAGCCGGTCGGCCTGGTCGGCGGCCTCGGAGCGCGCCGTATTGGCGTCCCGGCGTGCCTCGTCCAGCACCCCGGCCGCTTCGGTGCGGAGCGCCTCGGCCTCCTCGATGGCCTCGGAAACCGCCCGCTCCGCCAGGGACTTCGCGGCCTCCGTCGCCTCCTGGGCCTCCTGCCGCGCCCGCGCCACGTCCTGCGCGGCGCGCTCCCGCTCCTCGTAGGCGTCCCTGCGGACCCGGTCGGCCTCGTCCTGTGCCTCGGCCTTCGTGCGCTCCGCGGCATGCTCGGCCGCCGAACGCAGCCCGGCGATCTCCTCACCGGCCTGCTCGTGCAGCCCCGCGACCGCGTCCCGCACCTGCTGTGCGGTCTGCTCGGCCGCCGCCACCAGTTCGCCGGCCCGCCGGTCCGCTTCCTCGACCAGCCGCTCGGCTTCCTCCTGAGCCTCGCCCACCCGCGTACGGGCCGCCGCCAGCAGCTCGTCGCTCTGCTCGCGCGCCGCGGTCCGCTCCTGGTGTGCCTCCTCGCGGGCGTCGCCCAGCAGCTGCTCGGCCTCCCGGCGCCGCCGCGCGGCCTCCTCCTGGGCCGCGGCCAGTGCCTGCGCCGCTTCCGCGCCCGTGCGCTCCGCGGCCGTCGCGGCCTCGGCGCGCACCCGGTCCGCGGTCTCCTGCGCCTCCGCCTTCAGCCGCTCCGCCTCGGCCGACGCCTCGGTGCGCAGCCGCGCCGCCACCGACTCGGCCTCGGACCGTGCCGACGAGGCGTCCGAAGCCGCCTCCGCCCGCAGCCTTTCGGCCTCCTCCTCGGCCTGCTGCGTCAGCAGCCGGCGCCTCTCGGCCGACTCCGCCTTGAGGCGGGCCGCCTCCTCCTGCGTCTCCCGGCGCAGCCGCTCCGCCTCCGCGCGGGCACCGCGCAGCGACTCCTCGGCGGCGGTGACCTTCTCCTCCGCCTCGCTGTGCAGCCGGTCCAGCTCGGCCTGGGCGCCGGCCCGCAGCTCCTCCGCGGCCTGCTCGGCCTCCACGCGCAGCCGCGCGGCGGACTCCTCGGCCTCGGTGGTCACCATCTCCGCGGCCTGGGCGCCCTCGGTCAGCAGCTCCTCGGCCTCCGAACGGGCCCGCTCCAGGGCCTCCTCGGCCTGCCGGCGCAGCGCCGTGGCCCGCTCGATGGCCTCCGTCCGCACCCGCTCGCTCTCCGCGACGGCACCCGAACGGGTCTCCTCGGCATCGGCCTTGGCCTTGCCCAGCAGCTCCTCGGCGGACCCGGCCGCCTCCTCGATCTGCTGGACCGCCTCCCGGCGGGCCTCGCTGCGGATCCGCTCGCCCTCGGCGACCGCGTCCGCGCGCAGCTGCTCCGCCTCACCGCGCAGCCGCCGCGCCTCCTCCTGGAGTTCGGCGGTCTTGGCGCGGTACTCCTTGGTGTCGTCCTTCGCCGCGCCCTTGAGCTGGGCCGCGGTGTCATGTGCCTCTTCGCGCAGCCGGTCCGCCTCGGACTCGGCCTCGCTGCGCAGCCGTTCGGCCTCCTCCGCGGCCGCCTTGGTGGTGGCCTTGGCGTCCTCCGACGCCTTGGTCAGCACCTCCTCGGCGGTGCGTGCGGCCTTCGCCAGCTGTGCCGCGGCGTCCTCCGACGCCTTGGACCGGGCGGTCTCCTCCGCCTCGGCGATCAGCCGGTCGGCCTCGGTGCGGGCGTCCTCGCGCAGTTGCTCGGCCTCGGCCTTGAGCGCCTCGGCGTCCTTGGTGGCCTCACCGACCAGCCGGGCGATCTCCGCCTTGGCCGTACGGGTGCGCTGCTCGTTGTCCGACTCGGCGGCCGTCAGCCGCTTGGTGGCGCTCTGCTGCGCCTCCTCGACCAGCTTCTCCGCCTCGGCGCGCGCCTCGCGCAGCGCCTTGTCGGCCTCCTGGATGCGGGCCTCGGCGGTGCGGGTCAGCTCCGCGGCCTGGCGGCGCGCCTCCTCCGACTCGGTGCCGACGCTGGTACGCAGCTGCTCGGCCTGATCGGTGGCCTCCTGGGCCTGGTTGGAGGCGGCGTTCAGCAGCCGCTCGGCGTCGGTCCGGGCCCGGCGCAGGATGCTTTCCGCTTCGGCACGGGCCTCTTCGGCCTCCGTGCCGAGCCGCTCCCGGGCGCGTTCGGCCAGCCGCTGGGCCTCGGCCCGCGCGGCGGCCAGCGCCTGCTCGGCCTCCCTGCGGGACTCCTCCATCAGCCGGCGGGCCTGCGACTCCGTACGGGCGCGCAGCTGTTCGGCCCAGGCGACGTTCTCGTTGACATGCGATTCGACGGTCTGCCGGCGCTCGTTGAGCTCCTCGTCGAGCCGCTGGCGCCGGGTGACCGCCTCGGCGTGCAGCTCGGCCTCCAGCCGGGACTGCCGCTCGGCCTGCTCCTGGAGCAGCCGCTGGGTCTGCGCGCGTGCCTCGCGCAGCTCGCGCTCGGCGTCCGTACGCAGTTGGTCCGCCTGGATCTGCGCATTGCGCAGCAGCTGCTCGGCCTGATGACTGACGTTGTCGTAGGCAGGGCGGGTCGCGAGGTTGCGGCGCGCCTCATGGAGCTTGGCGCGCAGCACCTCGACCTGGTAGCCGAGGTCGTCGGCGTGCTGAACGGCCTTGTCCCGCTCGCTCTTCAGCCGCTCCATCTCGGCCTCGAACTGCGAGAGGTGGTCGTCAGCCTCGTAGCGGTCGTTGCCCCGCACTGCGCGGTCCCATCCGTCCCCTGGTCATGGTGGCGGCCGTCTCCGGTCCTGCGGCGCTCGTCCCGTACACGTCACGTCGTACCGGACTCGCGCCCATCGGAGCTGACCCTTCCGAAGAAATGGTGTCAGATCATCGGCAGAGTATGGACCGAGCCCCACTCCCGTACCCCGGCCGAGGCTGCACTCTACCGGCCGGGGAAGGTGAAGGTCAGTGGTCTTCGGAGGTGGCGGGCGCCGCGGTGACGAGTTCGGTGAGCACTCCGTGACAATCCTTGGGGTGCAGGAAGGTGATCCGGGACCCCATCGAACCCGTCCTGGGCTCGTCGTAGAGGACCCGGACGCCCTTGCCGCGGATGGCCTCGGAGTCGCCGTCCACGTCCGCGGTGCCGAAGGCGATGTGGTGGACGCCCTCGCCGTTCTTGGCAAGCCACTTGCCCACCGCGGAGTCCTCGCGGGTGGGCTCCAAAAGCTGCAAATACGAGGCGCCGCCGTCGGACGTCTCATTGATCTTGAGCATGGCTTCCCGGACTCCCTGCTCCTCGTTGACCTCGGAGTGGAACACCTCGAAGCCGTACGTGGCACGGTAGAACTCGACAGTCTTGTCGAGGTCGAAACAGGCGATCCCGATGTGGTCGATTCGCGTCAGCATGGCTCCAGTGCACCGCTCACATGGCTGGTTACGCAACGTGCGCGCGATCACACCTGCTTGCCGGTGACCCGGCGCGTACCGCTCAGTACATTGACGGGAACCCTCGTTAACTTCCCTGCAAAGGAAGGCCGCACCGCATGTCTGCAACGAACGGCACGAACGGCAGCACCTCAGTGATCGTGGCGGGAGCGCGCACCCCGATGGGGCGGCTCCTGGGATCCCTGCGGACCTTCTCCGGCGCCGACCTGGGCGCCGTCGCGATCAAGGCGGCACTGGACCGGGCGGGCATCGGCGGCGACCAGGTGCAGTACGTGATCATGGGCCAGGTGCTCCAGGCCGGGGCAGGGCAGATCCCGGCACGCCAGGCCGCCGTCAAGGCCGGCATCCCCATGAACGTCCCCGCGCTGACCGTCAACAAGGTCTGTCTCTCCGGTCTCGACGCCATCGCGCTGGCCGACCAGCTCATCCGCGCGGGTGAGTTCGACGTCATCGTGGCCGGCGGCCAGGAGTCCATGACCAACGCCCCGCACCTGCTCCCGAAGTCCCGTGAGGGCTTCAAGTACGGCGCCGTCGAGATGCTCGACGCGATGGCGCACGACGGCCTCACGGACGCCTACGAAGGCGTGGCCATGGGCGAGTCGACCGAGAAGCACAACACCCGTTTGGGCATCGCCCGGCCGGAGCAGGACGAGGTCGCCGCGCGCTCCCACCAGCGGGCCGCCGCCGCCCAGAAGAACGGGCTCTTCGAGGCCGAGATCACCCCCGTGGAGATCCCGCAGCGCAAGGGCGAGCCGGTCGTCTTCAGCAAGGACGAGGGCATCCGCGGCGAGACCACCGCCGAGTCGCTGGGCAAGCTCCGTCCGGCCTTCGCCAAGGACGGCACGATCACCGCCGGCACCTCCTCGCAGATCTCCGACGGTGCCGCCGCCGTGGTCGTCATGAGCAAGGCCAAGGCCGAGGAACTCGGTCTCGAGTGGATCGCGGAGATCGGTGCGCACGGCAATGTCGCCGGCCCCGACAACTCGCTCCAGTCCCAGCCGTCCAATGCGATCAACCACGCGCTGGGCAAGGACGGGCTGACCGTCGGCGATCTTGACCTGATCGAGATCAACGAGGCGTTCGCGGCCGTCGCGGTGCAGTCAATGAAGGATCTCGGGGTGTCCCCGGAAAAGGTGAATGTCAATGGCGGCGCCATTGCGCTGGGTCACCCGATCGGGATGTCCGGCGCCCGTATCGTGCTGCACCTCGCGCTGGAGCTGCGCCGGCGGGGTGGTGGCGTGGGCGCCGCCGCGCTCTGTGGTGGCGGTGGTCAGGGCGACGCGCTGATCATTCGCGTACCGGGTAAGTAAGCGGGAGCCCGTACGCGGACGCGTACGGGCGGGCCGATTCGCGTACGAGCGAACCGAAGGAGCCGAGCAGCGATGGTGGACGTCCCACAGCTGGTGGAGCAGGCACGGCAGGGCCGGCCGAGGGCCGTGGCGCGGCTGATCTCTCTCGTGGAGGGGGCGTCACCGGAGCTGCGCGAGGTGATGGCGGCCCTGGCGCCGCTCACCGGCAACGCCTATGTGGTCGGGCTCACCGGCTCGCCCGGCGTCGGGAAGTCCACCACCACCTCCGCGCTGGTGACGGCGTACCGCAAGACGGGCAAACGGGTCGGCGTGCTCGCCGTCGACCCGTCGTCGCCGTTCTCCGGGGGCGCGCTCCTCGGCGACCGCGTACGGATGAGCGAGCACGCCTCTGATCCCGGCGTCTACATCCGCTCGATGGCCACCCGGGGCCATCTGGGCGGCCTGGCATGGGCCGCGCCACAGGCGATCCGGGTGCTGGACGCGGCGGGCTGCGACGTGGTCCTCGTCGAGACGGTCGGTGTCGGCCAGTCCGAGGTGGAGATCGCGTCCCAGGCCGATACGAGCGTGGTGCTGCTCGCGCCCGGTATGGGTGACGGGATCCAGGCGGCCAAGGCCGGAATCCTGGAGATCGGCGACGTCTACGTCGTCAACAAGGCGGACCGCGACGGGGCCGACGCCACCGCCCGCGAGCTCAACCACATGCTGGGGCTGGGCGAGTCCCGGACGCCCGGTGACTGGCGGCCGCCGATCGTCAAGACGGTGGCGGCACGCGGCGAGGGCGTCGACGAGGTCGTCGAGGCGCTGGAGAAGCACCGGGCCTGGATGGAGGAGCGCGGCGTCCTTGCCGAGCGGCGCCGCTCCCGCGCGGCCCACGAGGTCGAGACGATCGCGGTCACGGCGCTGCGGGAACGGATCGGGGACCTGCGGGGGGACCGGCGCCTGGACGCGCTGGCCGAGCGCATCGTCTCGGGCGAGACGGATCCGTACCGGGCGGCCGATGAGTTGGTCGACGGGTTGACGAACGGGGACTGAGGGGGCCGCGGGGCGGCCGGTTCTTCCGCGAGGTGCCGTCCGTTTGGCTGCGGCTGCGGCTGTGTCGTGGCTGGTCGCGCAGTTCCCCGCGCCCCTGGGTGGCGTGGCCGAACCGTCTCCGGATTCCCCTTGTGCCGGTGGGGGCCGGCGGCTTTCGGGGTTCGTGGTTGCCGCGGGGGCCGGAGGGGACGCACCGGGGCCCGTCCTCGGCGCGGGCGCATCTGGTACGCGGAGTTGATCGCCCCGGCGTGTGCTCCGGTCCTGCGGGCGGTCCCCGGTACATCCCCTCCGGCCTACGCCCGTTCCCGGCTGCGGGCCGGTGGCACGGTCCGTCACCGATCGCACGCGTCGGCGTCGGCCAAGCCTCCCCCGGGGCGGGGCGGCCCGCATGACGACTTGGCCGGGTGGCCAATAACCTGCGGCATGCCCGGCTGTGCCCTGCCAAGTGCTGCTGTGGTTCGTACCTGCTGGCTGTTGCGCAGTGTCCTGCCAAGGGGTAAGTGCTCGGGGCCGTAACGGTCATCGGTACGGCGGGGCGGCCGCCAACATGCGGCGGTCGGAGGGGATGTCCGGTGCACCGCCCGCAGGACCGGAGCGAACGCCGGGGTGCCTTCTGTACGTACCAGAGGCGCCGGCGCCGAGGCGGGGTACCGGGCGTCCCCTCCGGCCCGCCACCCGCAGGGCGTGGGCGAGACAGCCTCAGCCACAGGCAACGCGCACCGATCCACGCCGCGAGCCGACCCCGGGTCCGGCCTCAGCCACAGGCCAACGCGCACCCGTCCCGGCCGCGAGGCGACCATGTGCCCTCCCTGAGCCCCCGACGACCGCAACGCCACGGCAACGGCCCCCGCCCACAGCGGCGTGGGCGGGGGCCGTCGGGCGAGCGGAGTCGGGTGTCAGTCGTCCGACCCGTCGTTGTCGTCGTCGTCCGCGTCGTGCGCCGGGGCGGCGCTCAGCTTGCCGGACTGGGTGTCGACCAGGAACGTGTGCTCCTTGCCGTCCTTCGTGATCGTCTCGACCTCCCAGGCGGCCTGCGTCCCGTGCTCGTCGTCCAGTTCGACGGAGGTCACCTTGCCGTGCGAGGCGGCGGTGCGCGCGGCGGCCGCGGCGTCGGTCTTGGCGTTCCTGGCGGCGGCCCGCTCCTGGGCGTCGTCGTCATCCCCGCGGTCGACGTGCTGGTTGAGTACCCGCCCGTTGCCCGCGTCGAGGGTGATCTCGTGCCACGTGCCGTCCTCGCCCAGCACGTCCGCGTCCCAGACCAGGCCGGGGCGGTCCGCGTCCAGGTCGAGAGAGGTCACGGTGCCGGGGACGGCCTTGCGGGCGGCGGCCGCGGCGTCCGGCGCGGTCACCTTGGCGGCGTTGGCCTCGCGCAGGTCCTGCCCGCCGTTCGCGTCGTCGTCCTGCATGGGGATGCTGGAGCGGCCGTCCTGCACCTGGGCGGTGCCGGAGCTCGCGTCGTGGGCGGCCGGCTGCGCCGAGAGCTGCTTGCCGGAGGCGGCATCGGCGGAGCCGGCGTCGCTGCTGACCGCGGCGGCGGTGACCGTGCCGCCTGCGATGAGGGCGGCCGCGGCGGCGGTGGCGATGACGAGATGGCGCTTCATGGGTGTTTCTCCCTTGCGATCGGCTGTGCCCACACACTGGCCGAACGAAGCTGAAGGGACCCTGAAGGCACCTGAAGGGGGCTTCAGCTGCGGAATGGCATGGTGGGCGCATGCACCCGCACGTCACTCACCACCGTCCTGGGCGGGGCGTCGCGCGCCGTCCCTTCCGTCTCCTGATCGTGGAGGACGAGAAGCGGCTGGCCCTGTCGCTGGCCAAGGGCCTGATGGCCGAGGGGTACGCGGTCGACGTGGTGCACGACGGTCTGGAGGGCCTGCGCCTGGCGACCGAGGAGGGCTATGACCTGATCGTGCTCGACATCATGCTGCCGGGGATGAACGGCTACCGCGTGTGCGGGGCGCTGCGGGCCGCCGGCCATGACGTGCCGGTGCTGATGCTGACCGCCAAGGACGGCGAGTACGACGAGGCCGAGGGGCTGGACACCGGCGCCGACGACTATCTGACCAAGCCGTTCTCGTATGTGGTGCTGGTGGCGCGGGTGAAGGCGCTGCTGCGGCGGCACGGCCGGAGTGCGCAGCCGGTGCTGCGGGTGGGGGCGCTGGTCGTCGACCAGGGTGCGCAGCGGGTCGAGCGGGGCGGCCGCGAAGTGACGCTGACGGCGAAGGAGTTCGCCGTGCTGGAACAGCTGGCGCTGCGGGCGGGCGAGGTGGTCTCGAAGGCGGAGATCCTGGAGCACGTCTGGGACTTCGCCTACGAGGGCGATGTCAACATCATCGAGGTGTATGTGAGCGCACTGCGGCGCAAACTGGGCGCGGGGCACATCGTGACGGTGCGCGGTGCGGGATACCGGCTGGTGTCCGGTGAGTAGGGTGCTGGGCTCCGTACGGGCCAGGGCGGCGGCCGGGGCGACCGTCGTGGTGGCGCTGGCGCTGATCGCGGCGGGGACGGCGGTGCTGCTGGTGCTGAGCAGCCATCTTCAGGACCAGGCCGGGCTTCAGGCCCAGGTCGCGGCGCGGGAGGTGGCCTCGCAGATCGCGACGGGCAAGGCGTACGACAAGCTGGATCTGCCGGACGGTGACGACCATCCGGTGGTGGTCGCCGATGACCGGGGGCGGGTGCTGGCGGCCGGCGACGAGGTGCGGGCCGTCGAAGGCAAGCCCGTCGACCGCGCGAAGCAGGGGGCGGGGAGCGCCGGGCCGCGTGGGCCGGGGGACGACGACGATGACGACGATGACGACACGGTGCAGCTGAAGCCCGGTGAGGTCGAGGACGACGTCGACTACCGGGACGGGACGGCGAATGTCGACGGGACGGTGTCCGACTACCGGTTCGCGGTGCTGGAGGCCAAGGACACCCACGGCGCGCAGGTGACGGTGCGGGCGGGGTCGGCGCTGACGCCGGAGCAGGACGCCGTGGGGTCGGTGCGGACGGCCATGCTGATCGGGCTGCCGCTGCTGCTCGTGGTGGTGGCGGGGGTGACCTGGCTGGTGACCCGGCGGGCGCTGCGGCCGGTGGAGGGGATCCGCGGGGAGATGGCCGCGATCACCGCGAGTACGGATCTGAGCCGGCGGGTGCCGGTGCCGTCGTCGCAGGACGAGGTCGGCCGGCTGGCGCGGACGACCAACGAGACGCTTGCGGCGCTGGAGTCGTCCGTGGAGCGGCAGCGGCGGTTCGTCGCGGACGCCTCGCACGAGCTGCGCAGCCCGATCGCGAGTCTGCGCACCCAGCTCGAGGTGGGGGTGGCACACCCGGAGCTGCTGGATGTGCCGGGCGCGGTGGAGGACACCGTGCGGTTGCAGCGGCTGGCGGCGGACCTGCTGTTGCTGGCCCGGCTGGATGCGGGGGAGCGGCCGGCGGAGGCCCGGGTCGGTCTGGCGGCGATGGTGCGCGAGGAGAGCTCGCAGCGGGTCGCGGACCGGGTCCCGGTGCAGATCGGTGAGCTGGCGGGCGGGGAAGTCGCCGGGTCCCGCAGTCAGTTGGGGCGGGTGCTGGGGAATCTGCTCGACAACGCGCAGCGGCATGCTGTCTCGTCCGTGCGGGTGGCCGTGGCGCGGGACGGGGAGTGGGTGGTGCTGCGGGTCGAGGACGACGGGCCCGGGGTGCCGGAGAGCGAGCGGGAGCGGATCTTCGAGCGGTTCGTACGGCTCGATGACGCGCGGACGCGGGACGACGGCGGGGCCGGGCTGGGGCTGGCCATCGCACGGGACGTCGCGGAGCGGCACGGCGGCTCGCTGGCCGTGCGTGCGGGGTCGGTGTTCGAGCTGCGGCTGCCGGTGGCCGGTTGATCCCCCGCGGCCCCGGGCCGCGGGGCCTCGGCCCGGTCAGGGGGCCGAGGCCGGGCGGTCAGAGGCCGCCACGCTCCTTGCGGAGGTGCTCGGCGACCGGGGTGAGCGAGGTGCGCAGCGCCTGGAGGTCCTCGGTGGTGAACAGGTCGATGAAGTGCTTGCGGACCGAGGCGACATGGTGCGGGGCTACCCGGCGCATGGTGTCCCACCCCTCGTCCGTGAGCACCGCGTAGAGGCCCCGGCGGTCCGACTCGCAGCTCTCACGGCGCACCAGACCGGCGTTCTCCATCCGGGTGATCTGGTGGGAGAGGCGGCTCTTGGACTGGAGGGTGCTGGCCGCCAGGTCGCTCATCCGCAGCCTTCGGTCCTCGGCCTCGGAGAGGTTGACCAGGATCTCGTAGTCGTTGTTCGTCAGGCCGAACGGCTGGAGATCGCGCTCGAGTTGGTGCATCAGCAGTCTGCTGACGTCCAGGTGGGTGCGCCAGGCACACTGCTCCTGGTCGGTCAGCCAGGGGGTGTCGCTGTCGGTCGTCATGGAATGATTCTACCCGTGAAAGTTGAATAATGAATTAATCGTGGGGGCGGTGACGGTACCGGCGGGGGCCGGACGTTGGTCAGACGTTCGAGGTCACCGTCCGCAGACTACCGCTCACAGCCCGAAGCGGCGCTGGAGGCTCCCGAGGTTGCCGGGTAGCTGGGGCAGTTGTGAGCCACTTTGCGGGACGTGTCCGCCCCCGCCCGGAACGCCCGCCTCGGTGGGTACCGCCCCGGTTTCCAGCTCCGGCATCAGCTGCTCCGTCGACTGGAGCAGGACCGTGCCGGCGCCGACGAACTCGAACTGGTGCTCCTCGCCGGAGGCGCCGCCGATTCCGGTGTGCGCCCGCAGTCCGCCGAGGAATCCCCGCAGGTACTGATGGTCGTAGTGATGGCACGGGGAGGGGCAGTCGGCCCAGCCGACGAGCGCCTGCGGGTCCACCCGGAGCGGCGGCTCCATGAAGACCACCGGGCCGTTGGACGCGGCCACGAACTTGCCCGTCCCGATGAGGGTGAGAAAGCCCGGGACGATCGACTGTTTCAGCGCGAGAGATGGCTGAAATGCGAGCAGGTTGCCCGCGCGAATCGTGAGGTTGCCCTCGTCCAGGTCGAAGAAGTTCACGTCGAAGGCACGGTCCGCGAGCAGCATCTTTCCCCGGCCCTCGGCGACGACCCAGTCCGCGGCGTGCAATGGCGAATGGAAACTTCCGGCGACCAGGCGGTCCAGGCGGCCGTGCCCGATGCCGTGGAAGTCGATCTGCCCGTAGTAGGCGATCATCTTCCCCTTCTGGAGGAACCACTGGCCGTTCAGTTCGACGCTGAAGGCGTACGCGTTGACGTTGTCGTCGGCGGGGAGCGAAGAGACGTCGTGGACGACGGGACCGGTCACAGCTTTTCCTCCGACGCCTGTACGTAGACGGTGCCTTGGCCCGACAGCTCCAGCTGGAAGGCCTCGCCCGAGCCCCGGCCGACCATGTCGCGCCAGCCCAGTGCCGTGGACAGTTTGTTGCGGACGTCGCCGCGGTGGGCGACATAGGCCTGCGGGTCGACATGGACCGGGCGCTGGGGTGTGATCGGCAGCTCGATGACGCCGCCGTGCGCCATCACCGCGGCCGAGCCGACGCCCTTGAGGGTCGTGGTGAACAGGCCCTGGCCGGTGACCTGGCCGCGCACCATGCCCATCACCCCGCCCTGCGAGCCCATGAACATCGTGCCCTGCTGGAGTGCGCCGTCGAAGGCCAGCAGGCGGTCGGCCTCGACATGGAGCGTCTCGCCCGTGAGGTCGACGACCTGGACGTGATGGCCGCCGTGGCCGAACATGACGGTCCCTGTGCCCTCGACGGTCATCAGGGGCGTGGCCTCGCCGGCGATCCGGCGGCCGATCATCGAGCCGACACCGCCCTGGCCGCCCTGGATGTTGGGGGTGAAGCTGACCTCGCCGCGGTAGGCGAGCATCGCGCCGCGCTGGCTGAACAGCCGCTGGCCCGGCCCGATCCTGGCCTCCACCATGCGGGAGTTGAGGACGGTGAACGGCATCAGACCTCACCTCCCACGGTGTTGCGCTCGCTGGGCTGTACGTAGACCAGGCCCTCGCCCTCGAAGCGGATCTGGAAGGCCTCGCCGGAGCCCTCACCGATGAAGGTGCGGAAGTTCACCCCGGACTGGAAGTGCTGCTTGAGGTCGCCGGTATGGGCGACATAGGCGCCCGGGTCGACCTGGAGGGGGTACTGCTTGGTGACCCGCAGCACCACCGCGGGGCCGTGGGACGTGATCGCCGCCTGGCCGCTGCCCTCGACGGTGGTGGTGAACAGGCCGTTGCCCTGGGAGGCGCCGCGCAGGCCGGTGAAGGTCGTGCCCGTACGCAGCGCGGCGTCCGTGCACAGCAGATTGCTGGCCTCGACGTACAGCTTCTCGCCCTGCAACTGCACCAAGTTGATCTCGCTGGCGCGATCGGCGAAGTAGCAGGTGCCGTGGCCCTTCACCTCCATCACGGCCATCTGCTCACCCGTGAGCCGCCGGGTCACCATGCCGCGCAGGCCCTCACCGCCGCCGGACATCTTCTTGAATGCCATCTGGCCGTCGTACGCGACCATCGCACCGTTTTTCGCCTTGACGGCGTCGCCGGTCATGTCGACGGCGAGCACCTTGCTCCCCTGGAGCCGAAACTGAGCCACGGGTCAGACGGTAGTCGGCCGCGGCCGCGCAGGGCAGGCCCTTTGGCCCTGATATCGCCCTGATCCCGCCCTGATCTCTCGCGGGCACCTGCCCGTCCCGGCCCCTTGCCTCCCCCCGGCGCCGAGATCGCCGAGGCGGCTGTAACAATGGGGCCGAGCTTGTGAACTCTTGCACAAGCCGTGCTCCTCGCCCGCCACCCGAACGAGGTTCCCGTGGACATCAAGACCGCCGCCGCCCTGCACCGACTGCGCCTGGCCTCCATCCCGGAGGCGATTTCCTTCCCGGCGCTGCTGATCTTCGGCACCGGCTTCCGCCTGGCCTTCGACTACGACTCCCTGGTGATGCCGCTCGGCCTGATCCACGGCCTGCTCTTCATCACCTACGTGGTGCTGCTGCTGGACGTGTGGAACCGCACGAAGTGGCCCGTCAAGCGCGTCGCCTTCTTCTTCGTGCTGGCGGTCCTGCCGTTCGGCGGCCTCTTCGGGGACAAGATCCTCAAGCGTGAGGAGGAGGCGGGCGTGATCGCGGCCCGCGCCCGCAAGGAAGGTGTCCTGAACACATGATCGTCGCCTTCTCCGTGAGCCCCCTGGGCGTCGGCGAGGACGTCGGCGCGTACGTCGCCGACGCGGTCCGGGTCGTCCGCGAGTCGGGGCTGCCGCACCGCACGGACGCGATGTTCACCTCCATCGAAGGTGAATGGGACGAGGTCATGGACGTCGTCAAGCGCGCGGTGGCGGCCGTCGAGGCGCGCGCCGGGCGGGTCTCCCTGGTGCTCAAGGCCGACATCCGGCCCGGCGTCACGGACGGCCTGACCTCGAAGGTGGAGACCGTGGAGCGGTATCTCGCCGAGGGCGGCACCGGCCGGTCCTGAGCGAGCGCCGGATACCGCGAGCGAGCCCCGGCGTATCCCTGAGCGAGCCCCGGGACGTCCCCGAGCAAGCCCCGGGACGTCCCTGAGCGCCCGTCCGGGCCTCACCCGCCCGCCGCCAGGGTGATCCCCAGCGGAGTGCGCTCGTACAGCACCTGATGTCCGTGCCGGCGCGAGGCCAGCAGACCGGCGTCGCGCAGCACGGACAGATGCACCGAGACGGAGGACGGCGCCAGGCCGAGCCGGTGGGCCAGGGCCGTCGTGGTCGACGGCGCGTCGAGGGCGGCCAGTACGGCGGCGCGGTTCGCCCCCAGCAGCCGCGCCAGCGCCGGGCCCGTCTGCGGCTCGGTCCACAGCCCGCCGATGCCGCGCGCCGGATAGATGACGGTCGGCTGCCAGGGCGGTTCGAAACCGCTGACCACGTCCGGCCACACGAAGACGCTGGGCAGCAGCAGCACCCCGCGGCCGTCCAGATCCTGCATCCGGGCGACGTCGGTACGGGTGCGGACGGTGAGCGTGTCGCCCGACCACGACACCCGCGGATGCAGATCGGCGAACAGCCGCTGGAGCCCGCCGTCCGCCAACTGGCGCGACCGGTAGGCGATCTCGGCCTCCAGCAGTGCCCGCAGCCGCGGCCAGTCCGGGGCGATCAGCACCCGCCAGGCCCGTTCGGTGACCTCGGCCAGCTCGCGTACGGCCCGCGCCGGGTCCGCCAGCGCCGCCCGGCCGCGCGCCGACTGTGCGGCACCCGGCGTACCGGCCAGCGACTTGGCCATCTCGGCGCGGGCCAGGGCCGGGTCGGTGGCGCGCAGCCGCGCCAGCTCGTCGTCGAAGCCGGCCAGCGGGGTGTCCGGCGGGCGGCCCAGGAAGTCGGGGGTGTAGCCCGACGACGGCATGAACAGCCACAGCGGCGTCAGGTCCAGGCCGGCCAGCGTCTCGCGCATCCGGCGCAGCCACGGCGTGTGATAGCCGTGCCGGTCCGCGCGGCGCAGGGTGCGTACGGCCTCATGGGTCTCGCACAGTGCCGAGACGGCGAACCGGATGCGGAGCAGGTCGTCGGCGCCGAAGTGCAGGTTCACCGGCATGGCCGTGCACGCTCCCCCCCGGCCCGGGATTCGGCTGGAGCCGAAAGAATACGGGGCGGGAGCGGGGTCCGGCAGGCTGCGAGCATGCCCTCCCCCTCCGGGCCCGCGCCGTCGGGCCGTCCTCCCGCCTGCCCCGAAGAGGGCGCCGCCGCCTGCGCCGAGCCGTCCGCCTGCGCCGAGCCGTCCGCCGGTGCCGGACCGTCCGCCGACGCCGGACCGTCCGCCGGCGAGGTCCGCGCCGACGGCTATCGCGCCGTGTTCGCGGTCCCGGAGTTCCGGTTCGTCTTCGCCGCGCATCTGCTGTCCTCGCTCGGCGTGGTGGTCTGCGAGATCGCATTGACCGTCCTCGTCTTCAGGCTCACCGCGTCGCCGCTGATGAGCGCCCTGACCTTTGCGCTGGGACTGCTGCCGTACGTGCTCGGCGGGACGCTGCTGTCCGCCGTCGCCGACCGCTGTCCGGCCCGGCGGGTGCTGGTCCTCTGCGATGTGCTGTGTGCGCTGGCGGCGGCGGGAATGGTGCTGCCGGGCACGCCGGTCGCGGTCCTGCTGGTGCTGCGCTGTGTGATCGCGGCCATCGCGCCGGTCTTCGCCGGGACCCGGGCCGCGACGCTGGGAGAGATCCTCGGCGGGGGAGAGCTGTTCGTGCTGGGGCGCTCGGTGATCCGCATCGTGAACCAGAGCGCACAGCTCGCCGGCTTCGCGGCGGGGGGCCTGCTGCTCGCCGTGGTGTCCCCGGCGGCGGTGCTCGCGCTCACCGCCGGTACGTTCCTCGGCTCGGCGCTGCTGCTGCGGCTGGGGACCCTGGCGCGGCCGGCGCGTGACGGGGCACGGGGCGAGGGGCGCGGTGCGCTGCTGGGGGCCTCGCTGGGCGGGGTGCGGCGGCTGCTGGCCGACCGCCGGGTACGGGCGCTGCTGTTGCTGACCTGGCTGCCGCCGGCGTTCGTCGTCGTCCCCGAGGCGCTGCTGATCCCCTATGCCGACGGGCTGGGCGTCGGGCCCGCCGGTATGGGGCTGCTGATGTGCAGCATGCCCGTCGGGGCGGTGGCCGCCGAGAGCCTGGCGGGCTCGTTCCTCGGCCCGCGGGCCCGTACCCGGCTGACGTTCCCCATGGGCGTCTTCGCCGTACTGCCCTCGCTCGGCTTCGCCGCGCAGCCCTCGCTCGGCTGGGCGGTGCTGCTGCTCGTGCTGACCGGTACCGGGATCTCGTACAACTTCGGTGTCGACCGCTGGTTCGTCGCCGCGGTCCCCGGCGCGCTGCTGGGGCAGGCGATGACGGTGATGCAGGCGGGCCGGATGACGGTCATGGGATCGGCGATGGGGCTGGCCGGCGCCGCCGCGGAGTACGCACCGCTGCGGGTCGTGATGCCGGCCGCCGGGGTGGTGGGGGCGGTCTGCGTACTCGCGGTGATCCGGGAGGTGCGGCGTACGGCGCCGGGGTGGCCGGCGGGAGCGGCCGGGGCGGCCGCCGGAGCGGTGCGGGACCCGGCCGGTCCGGTGCGGGACCCGGCCGGCCCGGTCCCCGGTACCGAAAACTGAGACACGGCTGACCACCATATGACCGCCGGGTAGGGTCGGACGCGTGCCGAAGCCGCTCAGCCTTGCTTTCGATCCCATCGCGCGTGCCGACGAACTGTGGCAGCAGCGCTGGGGCGCCGTGCCCTCGATGGCCGCCATCACCTCGATCATGCGCGCCCATCAGATCCTGCTGGCCGAGGTGGACGCGGTGGTCAAGCCGTACGGACTGACCTTCGCCCGCTACGAGGCGCTGGTGCTGCTGACCTTCTCCAAGGCCGGTGAACTGCCGATGTCGAAGATCGGCGAGCGGCTGATGGTGCACCCGACCTCGGTGACCAACACCGTCGACCGGCTGGTGAAGTCGGGTCTCGTCGCCAAGCGGCCGAACCCGAACGACGGGCGGGGCACGCTCGCCACCATCACGGAGAAGGGCCGCGAGGTGTGTGACAGTGCGACCCGCGATCTGATGGCGATGGACTTCGGGCTCGGGGCGTACGACGCCGAGGAGTGCGGGGAGATCTTCGCGATGCTGCGGCCGCTGCGGGTGGCGGCGGAGGATTTCCAGGACGAGTAGCGAGCCCGGCGTTGGCGGGGGGGCGGCGAAGATCGCCCCGGAACGGGTGGTTACGCTCGGGGCATGAAGCGAAGCGTCCTGACCCGCTACCGGGCGATGGCCTACATCACCGCCGTGATGCTGCTGGTGCTCTGCACGTGCATGGTTTTCAAGTACGGCTTCGGGATGGGCAAGGACCTCACCCTCGTCGTCTCGCAGATCCACGGCGTGCTCTACATCATCTACCTGGTCTTCGCCTTCGACCTGGGCTCCAAGGCCAAGTGGAAGTTCGGCAAGCTGCTCTGGGTGCTGGTCTCGGGCACGATCCCCACCGCTGCGTTCTTCGTGGAGCGCCAGGTGGTGCGCGAGGTCGAGCCGCTGATCACCGATGACGCTCCGGAGCCGGTGAAGGCCTGACGCCAACCGGACCGCCCCCTCGGCGCGGTCCGACGGCACCCCTGCCGGCCTCCTCCGACGCGCCTGTCCCTGCACGGGACGGGCGCGTTTTCGCCGGCCGGCAGCCATTACGGATGGTGACCGAGGTGATGCGTATCGCGACTCACACCCCTCTCCCGTCGACAAGTACTAGGACGTCCAAGTAAATTCGAAGGTATGAACGCTGACGCGATCGATGAGGGCCGCCGCCGCTGGCAGGCTCGGTACGACTCCGCCCGGAAGCGGGACGCGGACTTCACCACGCTCTCGGGAGATCCCGTCGAGCCGGCGTACGGGCCCCGGCCCGGGGACTCGGTCGAGGGCTTCGAGCGGATCGGGTGGCCGGGTGAGTTCCCCTTCACGCGGGGCCTGTATCCGACCGGCTACCGCGGGCGGACGTGGACGATCCGCCAGTTCGCCGGTTTCGGCAATGCCGAGCAGACCAACGAGCGCTACAAGATGATCCTGAAGGCGGGCGGCGGCGGCCTCTCCGTCGCCTTCGACATGCCCACCCTGATGGGCCGGGACTCCGACGACCCGCGCTCGCTGGGCGAGGTCGGGCACTGCGGTGTCGCCATCGACTCGGCGGCCGACATGGAGGTCCTGTTCCAGGACATTCCGCTGGGCGACGTCACGACGTCCATGACGATCAGCGGGCCCGCCGTCCCGGTCTTCTGCATGTATCTGGTGGCCGCCGAACGGCAGGGCATCGATCCGGGGGTCCTGAACGGCACGCTCCAGACGGACATCTTCAAGGAGTACATCGCGCAGAAGGAGTGGCTCTTCCAGCCCGAGCCGCATCTGCGTCTGATCGGCGACCTGATGGAGCACTGCGCGCGCGGCATCCCCGCGTACAAGCCGCTCTCGGTCTCCGGCTACCACATCCGCGAGGCGGGCGCGACGGCCGCCCAGGAGCTGGCGTACACGCTCGCCGACGGCTTCGGCTATGTGGAGCTGGGCCTCTCCCGTGGGCTGGACGTCGACACCTTCGCCCCCGGCCTGTCCTTCTTCTTCGACGCGCATCTGGACTTCTTCGAGGAGATCGCCAAATTCCGGGCCGCGCGCCGGATCTGGGCCCGCTGGATGCGGGACGTCTACGGCGCGACGAGCGACAAGGCGCAGTGGCTGCGCTTCCACACCCAGACCGCGGGTGTCTCGCTGACCGCCCAGCAGCCGTACAACAACGTCGTACGGACCGCCGTCGAGGCCCTGGCGGCCGTGCTCGGCGGCACGAACTCGCTGCACACCAACGCGCTGGACGAGACCCTCGCCCTGCCCAGTGAGCAGGCCGCGGAGATCGCGCTGCGCACCCAGCAGGTGCTGATGGAGGAGACCGGGGTCGCCAACGTCGCCGACCCGCTGGGCGGTTCGTGGTTCATCGAGTCGCTGACCGACCGGATCGAGGCGGACGCCGAGAAGATCTTCGACCAGATCAAGGAGCGCGGCAGGCGGGCGGTCCCGAACGGCGAGCACCCCATCGGCCCGATGACCTCCGGCATCCTGCGCGGCATCGAGGACGGCTGGTTCACCGGCGAGATCGCCGAATCCGCCTTCCAGTACCAGCAGGCGCTGGAGAAGGGCGACAAGAAGGTCGTCGGCGTCAACTGCCACCACGGCTCGGTCACCGGCGACCTGGAGATCCTGCGGGTCAGCCACGAGGTCGAGCGCGAGCAGGTGCGGGCGCTCGCGCAGCGCAAGGAGGCCCGTGACGACGCCCGGGTCCAGGCCTCGCTGAAGGCGATGCTGGAAGCCGCCCGGGACGGCGGCAACATGATCGAGCCGATGCTGGAGGCCGTACGGGCCGAGGCGACGCTCGGCGAGATCTGCGGAGTGCTGCGGGACGAGTGGGGGGTTTATACGGAGCCGGCGGGGTTCTGAGGCGAGGCGAGCCGGGGCTGCCCCGGTTGCGGGGCCGGCGGCGACTGCGCCGCCGGCCGGCTCAGCCGGATACGGGCAGGACGAGCCCGAGGACCGGGCTGACGACGACCACGCCGCCCAGGGCCACCGCCGCGGCGGTGAGCACGATCTTGCGGGTTCGCGTACCCGCGGTCGCGCGCCACTTCTCCTTCATGTGGCGGAACGTGCCGCCGGTTTCACCGAAGCCGGTGAGCCAGTCGAAGAGCAGGACGGGGAGCAGGAGAAGGAAGGCGAAGGCGGCCATGAAGTTCTTCGTGACTTCCCCGCGACTGGCGATGGTGTAGTCCGAATTCAGGAACCCGATCACGGAGTTGTCGCGCTGGGCCTGGGTCGGTACCCGGGCACGCGCGTCGTAGTCGGTATCGATGCCGTCCAGGGAAGCCTTGTCGTCCCTGACCTTCCCGTCGTCCGAACGGAAGCTTCCTTCGCAGTCGAACTCGTTGGACGGCGATTTGGAGTGCCGTGAGCTGGAACTGTGATGGACGAAGCAGTCCGTGACCGTGAACGTTCCGTGTATACCCGTCCGGCCTGCTGCGGTCAGCCCTTTCATGGCGAAGAGGGAACTGGCCAGCAGCACAATGACAAGGAGCGCCAGGTGGGCGCACAGCCCTCCGAATGACTTCTTGCCGGAGGCATGGGGGAGCGGGGGCATGACGAACTGTTGCCTTTCCTGGTCGTTCATGGAGCCATGGAGTCTGCTGCCCGGCAGTCCGGCGTGCAAGAGGCGTTGCACCGGATGCGAAACGGATCCTCAGGGTCCTCCCGCCCTGGTGGGCGCGGATGCCGAATACCGTACGCCATGCGCTTTATTCGATTCCTTGCCGTGCGGAATCGAGGCCGGGCCGATGGCGCGTCACCCCGGACTGACCTTGTGGAACTTCTCGGACGTGAATGTTCCGTGCGTGCCCACGGTGTCCGCCTCGTCCGGCCTGCTACCGGTGAAATCGCACTTGAGTGCCAGGACATGGGTGATGAAAGACAGGCGGCCATATCGGCCCGGAAATCGCTGTATAGCGGGCGCGAGGGGAGCGGGGCAGGCGGAACACCCGGCTTCCCGGTCGGTGACGGGGGCCTTGGGCTTGCTGTCCGGCAACCTGCCGCGAAAGCGGCGGTGCAGCGTACGTGAAAGGGATCTTCACGGTTCCGCCCCAGGGTCGCCTCGGGGGTTGGATACCGTACGTCGCGAGACTTATCCGATCCTTAAGCCGCGCAGATCGAGGGGGACCCATGGCAGGCTCCGGGTACGACGTGGATCCGGCCGTCCTCAAGACGCAGGGCGGTGTCTTCGAGGATATCGGCTCCGATTTCGGCGAGTCCGCCAAGAAGCTGAAGGCCACCCTCAAAGAAGCCGAGGAGTGGGGCAGCGATGAATTCGTGAAGATCTTCAATGACTTCTACAAGCCGGTGAGCGAGGGGATCGCCGAATCGATGCCGCACCTCGGTGAAGAGATCTCCAAGATCGGCAGCAAACTCCAGGCGATGGGTGCGCATTACGACTCCACCGAGCGGGAGCAGCACGATCACCTCGCCAAGTACGCGGCGCACCGCCCGAATATCGCGAATTGACGCCGAATCAGGCCGGCGCGCCCGTCCCGCATATGTCCCGCCCGTCAATGAACAAATGCTGCACCGGGGAGTAACACACCGTGGCCACCATCATGCTTCCTGTGGAGGTCGACTGGGTTCTCGATCTGCTGGGCTTCCAATGGCCCAATGTCGACGAGGACAAGATCCGGGATGCGGCCGAGGCCTGGAGCGACTTCGCCGCAGCCGTCCGCCAGTACCAACAGCAGGGCGTCACCGCCTCGAACACGGTGCACGGCGCCAACTCCGGTGAGGCGGTCGAGGCCTTCGGCAACCACTGGAAGAAGTTCGCGGGCGGCGACGGCTATCTCGATGATGTGGCCGACGCCGCCGAGGTGCTCGCGGTGGTGCTACAGGTCGTGGCCGCGCTCGTCATGGTGATGAAGATTGCGGTGATCGTGCAGCTCATCGCGCTGGCAATCGAGTTCGCCATGGCTCAGGCCGCCGCGCCGGTCACCCTCGGTGCCTCCGAGGCCGGGGCGGCCGCGGCCACGGCGACGACCAGGGTGATGATTCGCAAGATCCTCAACGAGGCGAAGACGAAGATCGTCCAGGCCGTCAAGGAGGCCCTGGAGAAGAAGGTGGTGAAGGGCGCCCGGGAGATTGCCGTGGACCTGGCCAAGGACCTCGGCAAGGACATGGCCAAGGGCGTCGGACAGAACCTCGTCTCACAGGGGATCCAGAACTACTTCGGGGCGCAGGACGGGTTCGAACCGAAGGACGCGGGCAAGGCCCTGCTCGACCCCCTCGCCGAGAAGGCCAAGGATGTCGGCAAGGTCGGCACGGGCGGCCTCCATATGGCCCAGGGCGTCGGCAAGGTCGCGCAGGGCGACTTCGCCGAGGGCGGCAAGCAGATCTGGGAGGGGGAGCAGGAGACCGCCGGGGGCATCAAGAGCGTCTACGACATCCGCCACAAGGACAAGGAAGCGGCGCCCGAGGGCGACGGGGCGGGTGACGGTGGCACGTCCGGAGACGGGACGGGTGACGGCGGCTCGTCCGGCGACGGTTCGGGCGCCTCCTCCGGAACCGGTACGACCTCGGCGTCCGACGGCGGTTCCGGCGGTGCGTCCGACGGGGGAAGCGGCGGCCCCGCGTCCTCCGGCGGCTCCGACGGCGCCGCGGCCGCGCCGGCGAGCGGGGCGCGGCCCCGGCTCTCGGACGGCATCCCCGACAACGAGGCACCCGGCTCGGACGACGGTCGGGACGAGGCCCGTCGCGTCCGCAACGCCTTCGGCTGACACCGGCCGGCGACGGCTGAGAGGAACCCCCATGAACAGCAGGAACGACGTCACCAGCCCCGGCGAGCGGGAGTACCCCGTCGAGGACAAGGACTTGTCGGAGGAGCAGAACGAGCACCTCACCAGGTCCCTCCGTGCCGTACGGAGCAACCCGGCCACCCCGCCCGCCCTTCAGGACCTGGCCCGCAAGGTGCTCGGCGGCCGTCTCGAAGTCAAGGACGTCCTCGACGATCCGTCCGGGTACCGCGCGCTCACCGACGGCATTGCCGGCATGCGGGAAGGATGGCGGTCGATGACGCCGCAGGACCGGCAGGCGGTCCGTGCGACGGTGGAGGAGAACGCGGACGAGGCGGAGGCGGGCGGTCCGGCCGGCGGCCGGATGCGTTGACCCGTGCTGCGCCGTGACCGTGCTGCGCCGTGACCGCGCCACGACCGGACCGCGCCACGACCGGACGGCGCCACGACCGGACGGCGCCATGAGGTGACGACGTCCCCGCACCACGGCGTCACGGCGCCGCGACCGGCACCCGCAACCGGAACATCGCCCCGCCCCCCGGTGCCCGTTCGGCGGTGAGTTCGGCGCCGTGGGCGCGGGCGATCTGGCGGGCCATGGCCAGGCCCAGGCCGGAGCCGGGCAGGGCGCGGGCCGTCTTGGCGCGGTAGAAGCGGTCGAAGACGTGGGGGAGGTCGTCCGCCGCGATGCCGGGGCCGTGGTCGCGGATCGACAGGTACAACTCGTCCGAGGTGAAGGTGAGTTCGGCCTCGACCGGGCCCCCTGGCGGGGAGAACTTCGCGGCGTTGTCGAGGAGGTTGGACAGCAGCCGGGACAGGCGGGGCGGCACTCCGGGGATCGTGAGGCCGGCCGCGGACGGGGCGATGGCGGTGGTGAAGGTGATCTCCGGCCAGTGTTCGCGGGCCGTGCCCACCGCGTGCTCCAGGAGGGCGGCCGGGCGTACCTGCTCCACCAGGGGCTGCGGCTCCTCGTCGCGGGCCAGTTCGATCAGGTCGTTGACGAGGGTGGTGACCGCGCGCAGCTGACGGCCCAGCGCGGCCGAGGCGCGGTCGCGCTGGGCGTCGGTCAGGCGGTCGGCGCGGGCCAGGAGTTCGGCGTTGGTGCGCAGCGCCGTCAGCGGGGTGCGCAGTTCGTGGGAGGCGTCGGCGACCAGGCGGCGCTGCGCGGTGACGGACTGTTCCAGTTCGCCGAGCATGGTGTTGAAGCTGGTGGCGAGGCGGGTGACCTCGTCCTCCCGGGCGGGTGGGCCGGCGGGGAGTTCGATGCGGTGGCCGGCGTCGCGGGTGGCGGCGATGCGTTCCGCGGTGGCGGTGAGCCGGGCGACGGGGGCGAGGCCCGTACGGGACACCCAGTAGCCGAGGGCGGCGGCCAGCAGGACGCCGGCGGCGCCGACCGCGGACAGCGCCCAGGCGGCCTGCTGTACGCCCCGGTCGACGGTGTCGGAGCGCTGGGCGACCTGCACCGCCTCGTCCTTGTCCGCCAGGCGCGTGGTGAGCATCCGGACCGGATGGCCGGCCACCGTCAGCTTGCTGTAGAACGCCGCGCGCCGGCCGTCGGCGACCTGCCGGGTGGCGTTGGAGACGGGCAGCACATACCGCTTGTGCGGGTCCTTGGCGGCGTCGGACGGCACGATCTGGATACAGGCCGAGGCCGGGTACTGGCACAGGGTGTCACTCGGCGTCGGGCCCCAGTCGTGCCGGTCCCGGATGGCCTGGGCAGCCGTCTGGGTCAGGGTCAGCTTCAGCTGCCGGGTCATCTGGTAGTCGATGATGGTGAACGCGGCCGCGCAGACGCCGACCGCCACCAGTGCCACTGCGGAGGAGGCGGCCAGCGCCAGCCGGGTGCGGAGCGGGCGGCGGCGTCGCCAGCGGGCCCCGAGGCCGCGGGTGCCGGTCATGCGCCGTCCGCGTGGTCCAGGCGGTAGCCCACGCCGTGCACGGTGTGGACGAGGCGGGGCTCGCCGCCCGCCTCCAGTTTGCGGCGCAGATAACCGATGTACACGGCCAGGGAGTTGGAGTCGGGGCCGAAGTCGCGGCCCCAGACGCGCTCCAGGATGACTTCGCGCGGCAGCACCTGTCCGGGGTGCTGGAGCAGCAGTTCCAGCAGCGCCCATTCGGTGCGGCTGAACTCCAGGGGCCGGCCCGCCCGGTGGCCGGTGCGGGTCAAGGGGTCGACCACCAGATCACCGAAGGAGAGCCGGCTGTCGTCGACGGCGCCGGTCGAGGCCCGGCGCAGCAGGGCCCGGACGCGGGCCACCAGCTCGTCCAGGGCGAACGGTTTGACGAGGTAGTCATCGGCGCCGGCGTCGAGCCCGTCGACCCGTTCGCTGACCGAGTCCAGCGCGGTCAGGACGAGGATCGGGGTGCGGTCGTCCAGCGCGCGCAGCCGGCGGCAGACGGCCAGACCGTCCAGGACCGGCATCATCACGTCCAGGACGAGGGCGTCCGGCTGCCAGTCGGCGACCTCCGAGAGGGCGGCCAGGCCGTCGGCGGCGCCGCGTACCGCATAGCCCTCCACGGCGAGGCCGTCCTCCAGGGCGGCGCGCACCTCCGGTTCGTCGTCGACGACGAGGATCTTGGGGGCTGGGGTGTTCCCGGGCGTGGGCGGCATGGACATAGGCTGCCAAACACCTCTCTTAGAAGCTTCTTAGGGCGTATCGCGAGCGTGGCGGCCATGCGCACACCACTCTCCGTCGTGATCGGTGCAGGCGGCACCGGCGGCCACATCTATCCGGGACTCGCCCTCGCCGACGCGCTCCGCCGGGCCGTGCCCGATGCGGTGATCTCCTTCGTCGGGACCGAACGCGGCCTGGAGACGCGGCTGATCCCGAAGGCCGGATACCGCCTGCACACCGTCGACATGATCCCCTTCGACCCCTCGCTCGGCGCCCGACGTTATCTGCTGCCGGCCGCCCTGCTTCGCTCGGGTGCCCAGTGCCGGGCGATCCTCAAGGAACAGAAAGCCCAGGTCGCGGTCGGTATGGGCGGCTATCCGAGCGCCCCGGTGATCCTCGGGGCCCGGCTGGCCGGGCTGCCGAGCCTGATCCATGAGTCCAACGCGGTGCCCGGCCGGGCCAACCAGTTCGCGGCCCGGCTCACCCCGCACATCGCCCTCGCCTTCGACCGCAGCCGGGAGCATCTGGCCGGCGGCGAGCGGGCCGAGACGGTGGGCATGCCGCTGGTCGGGCCGCTGGCCGAGCTGGACCGCGAGCGGCTGCGGCCCGACGCCCGCTGGGCCCTGGGCGTGCCGGACGGAGCGCGGCTGCTACTCGTCAACGGCGGGAGCCTCGGGGCGGCCCGGCTGACCGAGGCGGCGGTGGGCCTGGCCGGCCGCTACCGGGGGCGTAAGGACCTCCGGCTGCTGATCAAGACCGGGCCCGCGGCCCTGGAGGAGACCCGGGCCCTCCTGGCGGCGAACGGCGGGGACGCGGTCGCCGAGGCCGTGCCGTACGTGGACCGGATGGATCTGGCGTATGCCGCCGCCGATCTCGTGGTGTGCCGGGCCGGTTCGGCGACCGTCGCGGAGCTGGCCACGATCGGGATGCCGGCCGTTCTCGTGCCGTATCCGCATGCGCCGGGCGACCACCAGACCCACAACGCGCGGGTGCTGTCCGACGCCGGGGCGGCGCTGCTGCTGCCCGATCCGCAGACCTCGGCGGATCGGCTGGACGAGCTGGTCACCCCGCTTCTCGACGACCCTGCCCGGCTCGCCGCGATGGGCGCGGCCGCCGACCCCGGCACCCATGCGCGGGCCGCCGACCTGCTGGCCGCCAAGACGCTGGCGCTGGCCGGTCACCCCCTTGCCCCCCACCACCTCACGATGAAGGAGTCAGCATGAGCAGCAATCCCCAGCAGTGGACGGGCCGTAAGGTCCTGGTCACCGGAGCCGAGGGGTTCATCGGCTCGGCCCTGGTCGACATGCTGGTGGAGGCCGGCGCCGAGGTGCGCGCGTTCGTCCACTACAAGCCGTACGCCGAAAAGGGAAATCTGGCGCGCTATCTGGTGCCGGGCAGCCCGGTCGAGATGGTCGCGGGCGATGTGCGGGACGCGGGCCGGGTGATGGACGCGGTCGCGGGCTGCGACACCGTCTTCCATCTGGCCGCGCTGATCGGGATTCCGTACAGCTACGACTCACCGGGTGCCTATGTGCAGACGAACGTCGTCGGGACGGAGAACGTCGCGGAGGCCTGCCGGCGGCATGCGGTGCGGCGGCTGGTGCACACGTCCACGAGTGAGGTCTACGGGACCGCGCTGACCGCGCCGATCGGTGAGGACCACCCGCTCCAGCCGCAGTCGCCCTACTCCGCCTCGAAGATCGGCGCGGACATGATGGCGCTGTCGCACCGGCACGCCTTCGGGCTGCCGGTGACCGTGGTGCGGCCGTTCAACACCTACGGGCCCCGGCAGTCCGCGCGCGCTGTGATCCCCACGATCCTCGCCCAACTCCACTCGGGCGCCCGGCAGATCAAGCTCGGCTCGCTCACCCCGACCCGCGACTTCACCTATGTCACCGACACCGCGGCCGGGTTCCTGGCGCTGGCCGACTGCGACCGGGCGCTGGGCGAGGTCGTCAACCTCGGCAGCGGGCGGGAGATCTCCATCGGGGCGCTCGCCGAGGCGCTGATAGCGGCCTCCGGCCGGGAGGCCGAGGTGGTGGTGGACGCCGAACGGCTGCGGCCCGCCGGCAGCGAGGTCGAGCGGCTGCTGTCGGACAACTCCCGGGCCCGGGAGTGGGCTTCCTGGCGGCCGGAGGTCTCCCTGGAGCAGGGGCTGAAGCGGACGTCGGAGTGGGTGGCCGAGAACCTGCGGCTGTTCGCGGCGGACCGCTACCAGGTCTGACCGGAGTGTGGCGCGGCACCTCGGTGCCGTGCCGCGGCCGGACCCCCGGCCCCCGGCCTCAGCGCTGGTCGCCCAGACCGGACAGCCCGGTGAGGAAGAGCGCCGTGAAGTCGCGCCCCCACGCGGCGTCCACGGGTTCACCGCTGACCAGGGTGCGGTGCACGATCGCGCCGGCGATCACATCGAAGATCAGGTCCATGTTGCGGGCGGCCACCTGTTCGCCCTCCTCACCGGGGGTGTCAGGGGGGAGCTCGCCGCGGGCCTGGGCGCGCGAGCGGCCGAGCAGGACCAGCCGCTTCTGGCGGTCGACGATCGCCGAGCGGATCCGTTGGCGCAGCGCCTCGTCGGTGGTGGACTCGGCCACCACGGCCATCAGCGCCGTCTTGGTCTCCGGCCGCGCGAGCAGCGCGCCGAACTGAAGCACCACTCCCTCGATGTCGGATTTCAGACAGCCCAGGTCGGGGAGTTCGAGCTCGTCGAAGAGGACCGCCACGGCGTCCACGACGAGCTCGTTCTTGTTGGCCCAGCGGCGGTAGAGCGTGGTCTTGGCGACCCCGGCCCGGGCCGCCACATCGCTCATGGTGAGCCGTCCCCAGCCGAGATCGACCAGCGCCGCACGGGTCGCGTGGAGGATCGCAAGATCGGTCTCGGCGCTGCGCGGTCGTCCCGTGCGGCCTTTCCGGGGGCTGGCGGAGTGGTGCATGCGGGCGACCATACCGGCGAGTACGAGCGATGCCGCCCGTGAGGCAGATCACTCCCCACGGGGCCGGAACCGGTTGTTGCCCGGGGGCGACGGCGAGTTACGCTACGGGTCGTAGCGTAAGAGCGACAGCCACTGGCCGTGGGTGGGGACCCATGGCCGCGCACGACGGTCCTCCTCGGGACCGCACTCCGGCCCTCCTCGGGGCCGGAATCGGGCAGCGGTCCCGGACGTACGCCGGCATTCCGGCGGGGCGTGCGGACGGGATGCGGTGCCCGGCGAAAGGCCCGGTGGCGGCACCGGACCGGCACTTTGCACCGCAGCCCGCAGCACCGATCGCATCGCAGACCGCAGCGCTTTCCGGATCGCTTTCCGGAACGGCCCGCCCAGGGGGGAGGATGGACCCATGCAGCCACGCAATATGTCCATGAGTGGAGTCGTCGACCTCGCAGCGGTGAAGGCGGCGGGGGAAGCGAAGCAGAAGGCGGAGCAGGCACGTGCCGAGGCCGCCCGTACGGGCCAGGCACCCGCGAGCGGTGCCCGCCTGGTGTTCGACGTCGATGAGGCGGGGTTCCAGCAGGACGTCCTGCAGCGCTCGACCGAGGTCCCGGTCGTCATCGACTTCTGGGCCGAGTGGTGCGAGCCGTGCAAGCAGCTGGGTCCGCTGCTGGAGCGCCTCGCGGGGGAGTACGCCGGCAAGTTCGTGCTGGCCAAGATCGACGTCGATGCCAACCAGATGCTGTTCCAGCAGTTCGGGGTGCAGGGCATCCCGGCGGTCTTCGCGGTCGTCGCGGGCCAGCCGATCCCGCTGTTCCAGGGCGCGGCCCCCGAGTCGCAGATCCGCCAGGTGCTCGACCAGCTGGTGCAGGCCGCCGAGCAGCAGTTCGGCATCGTGGGAGCGCCCGTCGACCCGCAGGCCGCGGGCGAGCCGGTCCAGGAGGACGAGGCCCCGGAGCCGGCCGGTCCCTACGACGCCCTGCTGGAGGCCGCGAACCAGGCGCTGGACTCCGGCGACCTGGGCGGCGCCGTCCAGGCCTACAAGAACGTGCTGAACGACGATCCGGCCAACCCGGAGGCCAAGCTCGGTCTGGCGCAGGCCGAACTCCTGCACCGCGTGCAGGACCTGGATCCGCAGGCGGTGCGCAAGGAGGCCGCGGAGAACCCGGCCGATGTGCAGGCGCAGATCCGGGCCGCGGACCTCGACCTGGTCGGCGGGCACGTCGAGGACGCGTTCGGCCGGCTGGTCGACGCGGTGAAGCGGTCGGCGGGCGACGACCGGGAGTCCGCGCGGCGGCGGCTGCTGGAGCTGTTCGAGGTCATCGGTGCGGAGGATCCGCGGGTGACGGCGGCACGTACCGCCCTTGCCCGGGTGCTGTTCTGACCCGCTGTCTTCGCAGTCGCCCGCTTCTGACCAGTACGCCCTCCGCGAGTTGACCGAACAAACGACACAGCGGCCACGTTTTACCAAAACTTGGTAATCGTGGCCGCTGTTACTTCAAGTAAGCCTGGGCGACCTCCTTGCGGCACTGTGTCCACAATTGCCCAATGTCCCCTCACCGTTAGTTGCGACCGTGTGTATCCGGTTGATTTCGGTGGGTCGTGGCGTGGTTATCGGGCCGTTACCCGCAAGTAACGAGCCCCTTGTGCGGCGGCCGCGAATGGACCACGATCGGCCACGCTCGGTCCATTCCCGCAGTCCGGCATCCGGTCGGCACCGCGGGGTATTTGGGTCCCCACCGAGTGGCCGGCGGCAGTGTCACCGGTCGTGGACAGGGGGGTCTCTGCCCCACCCGGCAGGGCCTGTCCAGTGAGGTTGCGCGAGAGCGTGGCCAGTGGTTGTCGCTCGGGGGTGATCGCCGGTATTCGGAACACGATGTGCCTCCGAGACAGGCGCTCTCCTTCCCGAGGACGTAGCACTTCTCCCATCCCAGGTGCAGCTGCCCCAACTGAGGCGGCCCGTACCGGAGATGTACGTCCGAGAAGGAGGAAAGTCATGGAGTCCCTGGCTCGTGGCGGGACCAGATGGAAGCGGTTCGCCGTCGTCATGGTGCCGAGCGTCGCGGCTACGGCCGCGATCGGAGTTGCCCTCTCGCAGGGTGCGCTCGCAGCGTCGTTCAGCGTGTCCGGCCAGCAGTTCAAGGTCACTACGGACCGCCTGGACGGCACCGGCTTCGTTCAGTACGGAGCCATTGACGCCCAGAAGGGCGGCAAGCAGGTCCCGGTGGCGGTCTCGGGGTTCTCGAACGCCAAGATCAAGAACCTGTGCCAGTCCGTAGTTGTGCCGGTCCCGGTCTTCGGCGATGTGTCGATGAAGCTGTCGGCCGGTGGCGGTGACACGCCTGTCGAGGCGAAGAACCTCTACATCGACCTCGACCAGCTGGACGCGGACGCGACCTTCAACAACATCGACATCGGTGTTGCTGCGGGCTCGACGACCAAGGGTCCGGGCATGCACAAGGGCGACAAGGCCGATCCGGGCTCGTTCGCCCAGCAGGCCGACTCGGCCACGCTGACCCACGTCAGGCAGCAGGCATGGGCCACTACGGCCGGAACGTTCAAGCTCAGCGGCCTGAAGATGAGCGTCGCCAAGGGCAAGAGCGAGTGCTACTGACGCACTGAGCGTGCGGGCGCGGGGCGAGCTGTGCGGCCATCGCCGTTCCCCGTGCCCGTACGCCGGGTAGCGCCCAGTAGGACACCCAGCACAGAACCACCGATTTGCCAGTCCCGAGGAGCTGTACGACATGAGCGCCGACACGCGACCACGGCTGATCGAGACCATCGGCCGCAAGCGGCTTTCGTTCCGGGAGTGGCGCGGATACCGCCCGTTCTGGGGCGGCATGCTGACTCTGCTGGCCGGCATCCCGATCATGTACATCCCTTACGCGAATCTCACGATCGGTTCCCTGACCGTCCGCATGGCGACCACCGCCGGCGCCGGCTCGCTGATTATCGGCGTACTGCTGGTCGTGCTCGGTCTGACCATGTGGTTCCAGCCCGCCTCGCGCGTCTTCGCGGGTGTGGCGGCGATTCTGCTCTCTCTGGTCTCCCTGGTCGTCTCGAACTTCGGCGCCTTCCTGATCGGCTTCCTCCTGGGGCTGATCGGCGGTGCGCTGGGAGTCTCCTGGGCGCCGGGCAAGGCCGGCCGGAGCGGGGACGACGCCGACGAGGCGGGCCGCACCACGGTCGCCGGACCGGTGGTCGCCACGCACCCCGCGCCGGCTGCCGGTCCCGGGTTGGGCAATGGACTGGACGACCTGTCAGGAACGAGCCCGACCAACGGAACGAACGGGAGGCACCGTGCCGGGTGACGAGCTGCACGAGAGCGCAGCTGCCGGGGCGAGAACCGGGCCGAGGCACGCGGCACCGAGGAAGCCGCTGCTGACTCGGCTCCACGTGCCCGCGGGCAAGGCGATAGCCATCGCCGCCATGCCGTCCGCCGTGCTCATGGGCATGGGGCTGACGCCCCAGATGGCGATAGCCAAGCCGGCGCCCAAGAGCCCCTTCAAGGACGGCCCGTGCGTCACCGCTCCGGACAAGGTGGACGACAAGGACGCCAAGTCCAAGGACGGTGCGAAGGACCAGAAGGACGACGCGCAGGGCAAGGACGGCGCCGAGCCGTCCGACGGGCCTTCCGCCTCGCCCTCGGCCGGCAAGGACGCCGACAAGGCGCCCGAGCCCTCGCCGTCCGACTCCGCGAAGACCGATGAGCCTTCGGGCTCCACGACCCCGTCGCCGTCGGCCTCCGAGGAGAAGAAGGACGACGGCGGTCTGCTGGGCGGCATCGGTGACGCGCTCGGCGGCCTCCTCGGCGGCGACAAGTCCGAGGAGCCGGCGGATTCGCCGAGCCCCTCGGCGTCCGAACCGGCTTCGCCGAGCCCCTCGCCGTCCGCGTCCAAGGACTCCGGCTCCGTCACCGACAAGGTCACCAAGCCGGTCCAGGACACGGTCGACGGCCTCAAGGACGGCGCCGGCAAGGCGGGTGACGCCGCCAAGAACGGGTCGAAGACGGTCAACGACACCGTCCACGGCGCGGTGGGTGCGGCGGACAACGCCCTGCCCGGCGGCGGCGTCGACGGCAAGGACGCCGACGGCAAGAAGGCGTTCCCCTGCGTCGTCGAGAACAAGCAGAAGGGCAAGGGCGAGCAGACCCCCGCCACCCTGCCCGACGACCCCTGGCACCTGGAGTCCAGCGCGCTCACCCTGCGCGGCCTGAACTACGAGGGCGTCGTCAATGTCCAGACGCAGAACGGCCACACCAAGCAGGCCCTGAAGTTCACGGCGGACAGCGTCGACATCGGCGATCTGCACCAGATCGTCGACGACCCGGCATCCAAGAAGCGTTACCACGTCCAGGGCGCACCGGGGTCGACGTCCACGATCCGCGGCGGCAAGGTGACGATGTACACCGAGCGGCTTCAGGGCAACCTCTTCGGCCTGATCCCGATCGTCTTCGACCCCGAGCACCCGCCGCCGATCAACGTCCCGTTCGCGTACTTCACCAAGGTGAAGATCGACCAGGCGGGCCAGTTCGGCGGCAATCTCCACATCCCGGGTCTGCACCAGTCGATCACGGACTGAGGACCACGGCCGCGGGCCGAGGACCACGAACCCGTCCGGGAGCCGCAGAAAACGGCGGTGGGCCGCCCCCTTGCCGGGGGCGGCCCACCGCCGTTTCGTGTGCCCGGGGCGTCAGGCCTGCTCGCCGCCGAGGTGGTGCACGCGCACCATGTTGGTGGTGCCGGGGACGCCGGGGGGCGAACCGGCGGTGATGAGCATGGTGTCGCCCTTGCTGTAGCGCTTGAGCTTGAGCAGCTCGGCGTCGACCAGGTCGACCATCGCGTCGGTGTTGTCGACGTGCGGCACGACGAAGGCATCGACGCCCCAGCTCAGCGTGAGCTGGTTGCGGGTGGACGCCTCGGTGGTGAAGGCCAGGATGGGCTGGGCCGCGCGGTAGCGGGAGAGGCGGCGGGCGGTGTCACCGGACTTGGTGAAGGCGATCAGCGCCTTGCCGTCCAGGAAGTCCGCCATCTCGCACGCCGCGCGGGCCACCGAGCCGCCCTGCGTGCGCGGCTTCTTGCCGGGCACCAGCGGCTGGAGGCCCTTGGAGAGCAGCTCCTCCTCGGCGGCCTCGACGATCTTCGACATCGTCTTGACGGTCTCGATCGGGTAGGCGCCGACGGACGACTCGGCGGAGAGCATGACCGCGTCGGCGCCGTCGAGGATGGCGTTCGCGACATCGGACGCCTCGGCGCGGGTCGGCCGGGAGTTGGTGATCATCGACTCCATCATCTGGGTCGCGACGATCACCGGCTTGGCGTTCCTGCGGCACAGCTCCACCAGGCGCTTCTGCACCATCGGGACCTTCTCCAGCGGGTACTCCACCGCCAGGTCACCACGGGCGACCATGACGGCGTCGAAGGCCATCACGACCTCCTGCATGTTGGCGACCGCCTGCGGCTTCTCGACCTTGGCGATGACCGGGACCCGGCGGCCGACCTGGTCCATGACGCGGTGCACGTCCTGGACGTCCTTGGCGTCCCGCACGAAGGACAGCGCGACCATGTCGCAGCCCAGCTTCAGGGCGAACTTGAGGTCCTCGATGTCCTTCTCGGACAGCGCGGGGACGTTCACCGCGGCGCCCGGCAGGTTGATGCCCTTGTGGTCGGAGATGACCCCGCCCTCGATGACGATGGTGTGCACCCGCGGGCCGTCGATCTCGACGACCTGGAGCGCGACGTTGCCGTCGTTGATCAGGATCGGGTCGCCCTTGGACACGTCCCCGGGCAGGCCCTTGTAGGTCGTCCCGCAGATGGTCTTGTCACCGGGGACGTCCTCGGTGGTGATGACGAACTCGTCGCCACGCACCAGCTCCACGGGGCCGTTGGCGAAGGTTTCCAGGCGGATCTTGGGGCCCTGGAGGTCGGCCAGCACGCCTACGGCGCGGCCGGTCTCCTCGGAGGCCTTTCGGAGGCGGTGATACCGCTCCTCGTGCTCCGGCTGGGTCCCGTGGCTCATATTGAATCGGGCCACGTTCATGCCGGCCTCGATCAGCGTCTTCAGCTGGTCGTAGGAGTCGACGGCGGGGCCCAGGGTGCAGACGATTTTGGAACGGCGCATGGGCGGAATCCTATCGGTTTGTTTCGGAGCGGAATATTTCGGTAGGCGGAAACACCGAGTCCTAGGCGTTGACCAGGGCGTATGTCTGCTGGGCGATCTCCAGCTCCTCGTCCGTCGGCACGACGGCGACCGCGACCCGGGCGTACTCCGGCGAGATCAGCCGGGGCTCGTCGGACCGTATGGCGTTGAGCGAGGCGTCCACGGCCATGCCCATCTCCTCCAGGCCCGCGACGGCGGCCTCCCGCACCGGGGCGGCGTTCTCCCCGACGCCCGCGGTGAACGCCACGGCGTCGACCCGGCCGAGCACCGCGCTGTAGGCACCGATGTACTTCTTCAGCCGGTGGATGTAGATGTCGAAGGCGAGCTCGGCGCGCTCGTCCCCCTCGTCGATCCGGCGCCGGATCTCCCGCATGTCGTTGTCGCCGCAGAGCCCGATCAGACCGCTCTTCTTGTTGAGCAGGACGTCGATCTCGTCCGTCGACATCCCCGCCACCCGCTTGAGGTGGAAGGTGACCGCCGGGTCGATGTCACCGGAGCGGGTGCCCATGACCAGGCCCTCCAGCGGGGTCAGCCCCATCGAGGTGTCCACACAGCGGCCGCCGGCCACCGCCGAGGCGGAGGCGCCGTTGCCCAGGTGGAGCACGATGACATTGACCTCGGAGGGGTCCTTGCCCAGCAGCGCCGCGGTCTTGCGGGAGACATAGGCGTGCGAGGTGCCGTGGAAGCCGTAGCGCCGGATGCGGTGGGCGTCGGCGGTCTCCACGTCGATGGCGTAGCGGGCCGCGTACTCCGGCATCGTGGCGTGGAAGGCGGTGTCGAAGACCGCGACCTGCGGCAGGTCGGGGCGCATCGCCTGGGCGGTGCGGATGCCGGTGAGGTTGGCCGGGTTGTGCAGGGGCGCGACCGGCACCAGCCGCTCGATCTCCTTGAGCACCGCGTCGTCGATCACGGTCGGCTCGGTGAACTTCAGCCCGCCGTGCACCACCCGGTGCCCGATCGCGGCCAGCTGAGGCGAGTCGAGGCCGAGCCCGTCGGCGGCCAGCTCCGCGGCGACGGCCTTCAGCGCGGCGTCGTGGTCGGCGATCGCGCCCTCGGTCTCCCGCTTGTCGCCTCCGGCGGCCAGCGGGGTGTGGGCCAGGCGCGAGGTCTGCTCGCCGATCCGCTCGACCAGGCCGACGGCGAGCCGGGTGCCGTCGTTCATGTCGATCAGCTGGTACTTCACCGACGAGGAGCCGGAATTGAGGACGAGGACGCGGGTGGCGGTGGCAGTCATGTAGCGCTTTCCGATGGGGTGCGGGGACGGGTGTGGGGGGAGCGGCCGGTCAGGCGGTGTGGCCGGCGCCGGGCTGGGCGCCCTGGGCCTGGATGGCGGTGATGGCCACGGTGTTGACGATGTCCTGGACCAGGGCGCCGCGCGAGAGGTCGTTGACCGGCTTGCGCAGACCCTGGAGGACCGGGCCGACGGCGACCGCACCGGCCGAGCGCTGCACGGCCTTGTAGGTGTTGTTGCCGGTGTTGAGGTCCGGGAAGATCAGCACGGTCGCCTTGCCGGCCACGTCGGACTCGGGGAGCTTGGTCTGCGCGACCGCCGCGTCCACCGCCGCGTCGTACTGGATCGGGCCCTCGACCAGCAGGTCGGGGCGCAGCGCGCGGACGATCTCGGTGGCCTTGCGGACCTTGTCGACGTCCGCGCCGGAGCCGGAGGTACCGGTGGAGTACGAGAGCATCGCGATCCGCGGCTCGACGCCGAACTGGGCGGCGGTGGTGGCCGACTGGATGGCGATGTCCGCCAGCTGTTCGGCGTTCGGGTCCGGGTTGACCGCGCAGTCCCCGTAGACCAGGACGCGGTCGGCCAGGCACATGAAGAACACCGAGGACACGATCTGGGCGCCCGGCTTGGTCTTGATGATCTCGAAGGCGGGCCGGATGGTGGCGGCGGTGGAGTGCACCGCGCCGGAGACCATGCCGTCGGCCAGGCCCTCCTGGACCATCAGGGTGCCGAAGTAGGAGACATCCGCGACCACGTCGAAGGCCAGCTCGACACTGACGCCCTTGTGGGCGCGCAGCGCGGCGTAGCGCTCGGCGAACCGCTCGCGCAGCTCGGAGGTCTGCGGGTCGATGATCTGGGCGCCCGCCAGGTCGATGGCCAGGTCGGCGGCGCGCTTGCGGATCGCCTCCTCCTCGCCCAGCAGCGTCAGATCGCAGACGTCGCGGCGCAGCAGCACGTCGGCGGCCCGCAGCACCCGCTCCTCGCCGCCCTCCGGGAGGACGACCCGCCGGCGGCCGGAGCGGGAGCGCTCGATCAGCTCGTGTTCGAACATCATCGGCGTGACCCGGCCGGAGCGGGCGACGGAGATGCGGTTCGTCAGCTCCACGGTGTCCACATGCCGCTCGAACAGGCCGAGCGCGGTCTCCGCCTTGCGCGGCGAGGCGGCGTTCAGCTTGCCCTCGATCGCGAACAGCTCGCCCGCGGTCGGGAAGGAGCCGCCGGGTACGGAGACCACCGGGGTGCCGGGCGCGAGGCGGGCGGCCAGCGCCATGATGTCGGGTCCCGGCCGCTCGTCGAGGGTGAGCAGCACACCGGCGATCGGCGGGGCCCCGGCGCTGTGCGCGGCGAGCGAGCCGATGACCAGGTCCGCCCGGTCCCCGGGGGTCACCACGAGGGCGCCGGGGGTGAGCGCCTTGAGGAAGGTCGGCAGCATGGCGCCGCCGAACACGAAGTCCCGGGCGTCCCTGGCGAGACCCGAGTCGTCGCCGAGCAGCACCTCGGCACCCAGGGTGTGCACGATCTGGCCGACGGTCGGCGCGGAGAGCGAGCCGTCCTCGGGGAGCGCGTAGCAGGGCACCGGGAGCCGGGCGGCGAGCCGGTCGACGACGGCCTCGCGGTGCTCGGGGGCGATCCGGTTGACGATCATGGCCACGACGTCGCAGCCCATCGAGTGGTAGGCGCCGTAGGCGTTGCGGGCCTCGGCGCGTACGGACTCGGCCTCCTGGCCCTGGCCGCCGACGACGGCCAGCACGGCGGCGCCGAATTCATTGGCGAGCCGCGCGTTGAGGTTCAGCTCGGCCGGGAGGTTGGTGCCCGCGAAGTCCGAGCCGAGGACCAGGACGTATTCGTACTCCCTGGCCACGGCATGAAAGCGCTCGACGAGCCGGGAGACCAGCTCGTCGGTGCCGCGTTCGGCCTGGAGGGCGGCGGCCTCCTCGTAGCTGAGGCCGTAGACGCTGTCGGGGGACTGGGTGAGCCGGTAGCGGGACCGCAGCAGGTCGAACAGCCGGTCGGGCCCGTCACTGTGGGTCAGCGGGCGGAAGACCCCCACTCGGTCGACATGGCGGGTCAGCAGCTCCATGACCCCCAGCTCGACGACCTGGCGGCCGTCGCCGCGGTCGATACCGGTCACGTACACGCTGCGCGTCACGCGTGCTCTCCGATCCAATCGATGGCCACAAGGTCAAAATTAGCCGTTATTGTGGGCGTGCCCCTCTTGACAATACCTGCGGATCTAGCTAAGTCGCTCTCCCAGTTTCCCTTGCGGAGTCCGTGCGAGGACAGTAGGGGTGGGGTCTGTGTATGCGGGGAGGGCCGGTCGTCCGTGAAACAATCGGACCGGCTCACACGAACCAACAGCGAGCACAGGAGACACAGCACGATGCGTATCGGAGTCCTCACCGCAGGCGGCGACTGTCCTGGCCTGAATGCTGTGATCCGGTCTGTTGTCCACCGCGCCCTCACCGGACACGACGACGAGGTCATCGGCTTCGAGGACGGTTTCAAGGGCCTCCTCGAAGGACGCTTCCGCAAGCTCGATCTCGACGCGGTCAGCGGCATCCTCGCCCGCGGCGGCACCATCCTCGGCTCGTCCCGGCTGGAGCGCAACCGGCTCCGGGAGGCCTGCGAGAAGTCCAAGGACCTCTCCAAGGACTACGGCATCGACGTCCTGATCCCGATCGGCGGCGAGGGCACGCTCACCGCCGCCCGGATGCTGGCGGACGCCGGAATGCCGGTCGTCGGTGTCCCCAAGACCATCGACAACGACATCTCCTCGACCGACCGCACCTTCGGCTTCGACACCGCCGTCGGTGTCGCGACGGAGGCGATCGACCGCCTCAAGACCACCGCCGAGTCGCACCAGCGGGTCATGGTCGTCGAGGTGATGGGACGGCACGCGGGCTGGATCGCGCTGGAGTCCGGGATGGCCGGCGGCGCCCACGGCATCTGTCTGCCCGAGCGTCCCTTCGATGTGAACGACCTGGTCAAGATGGTCGAGGAGCGGTTCGCCCGGGGCAAGAAGTTCGCGGTCGTCTGTGTCGCCGAGGGTGCCCACCCGGCCGAGGAGACCATGGACTACAAGAAGGGCGCAATCGACCAGTTCGGCCACGAGCGGTTCACCGGCATCGGCAACCACCTCGCCGTCGAGCTGGAGAAGCGCCTCGGCAAGGAGGCCCGCCCGGTCATCCTCGGCCACGTCCAGCGCGGCGGCACCCCCACCGCGTACGACCGGGTGCTCGCCACCCGCTTCGGCTGGCACGCCGTCGAGGCCGCGCACCGCGGCGACTTCGGCAGGATGACCGCGCTGCGCGGTACCGACATCACGATGGTGCCGCTGCACGAGGCGGTCACCGAGCTCAAGACGGTGCCCGGCTGGCGGATGGACGAGGCCGAGTCGGTCTTCTGAGCCCCGGCCCCCCGGAACCACCAACGGCGGCGCGCCTGTCCTCGGCCGAGGACAGGCGCGCCGCCGTTGTGGGGGGTGACGGTCAGCCGGTCACTGTGCGCCGATGGCTTCCAGCACGTTCAGCCGGGCCGCCCGGCGGGCCGGCCAGAGCGCGGCCAGCACCCCGACGACCAGCGCGATCAGCAGGAACAGCCCGAGCCGGCCCCAGGGCAGCAGCAGTTCGTAGGTCGGGAGCCCCTGGCTGACCAGGTTGCCGCCGGCCCAGGAGAGGAAGACGCCCACGCCGATGCCCAGGACCGCGCCGAACAGCGAGATGACCACCGACTCCAGCCGGACCATCTGCTTGATGCCGCTGCGGGCCAGTCCGATCGCCCGCAGCATCCCGATCTCGCGGGTCCGCTCGAAGACCGACATGGCGAGGGTGTTGACGACGCCCACCACCGCGATGATCACGGCCATGCCCAGCAGTCCGTAGACGATGTAGAGCACGGTCTCGATCTGCCCGGCGTTCTCCTTGCGCAGGTCGGCGTGGTCCTGGACCTTCAGCAGCGGGCTGTCGCCGAGGGCGTGCCGGATCTGCCTCTCCAGCTCTTCCGCCGGGCCGTCAGCGGCCTTGACCAGCAGCTCGTCGTTCTTCAGCTCGGTCATGTGCGGGTCCACCAGCGACGTGGCACCGATCGCCTCGCCGACCACGGGGTTGTCCGCGTAGATCCCGGCGATCTTCAGCTTTGCCTTCTTCTTGTCGAAGAAGGTCGCATCGAAGGTGTCGCCGGTCTGCCAGCCGTGCTCCTTGGCCGCGGTCCGGGAGACCGCGATGCCGTCGCCGCCGGACGCCGTCAACGAGCCGCTCGTGAAGTCCAGTTGGGCGACCTTGCCGATCGCCGCGAGGTCGGTGCCGACCAGGTTCAGGGAGGAATCACCGGTCTCGACACCGGAGTTGCGCAGCGGGGCCATTGCCTCGACGCCCGGGATGTCCGCCACCTTCTGCGACAGCTTGGTGTCCAGACCGACGTACGTCGAGGTCGCGATCTTGTAGTCGGCCTTCAGGCCGTTGGCCGTCATCTTGTCCATGGCCTGCTGTGCCGAGTTCCCGACGACCGTCATGCCGGTGATCAGGGTGAGGCCGATCATCAGGGCCGAAGCGGTGGCCGCCGTACGGCGCGGGTTGCGCAGCGCGTTCTCCTTGGCCAGCTTGCCGCCGATGCCGAAGAGCCGGGTGGTGACCACGCCCGCCAGCGAGACCAGGGGCCGGGACAGCAGCGGCGCCAGGATGATGACGCCGGTCAGCGTCAGGAGCGAGCCGGCCATCGCGACCGGCAGGTCGTCGGAGGACTTGAGGGTGGTGACGTAGAGCATGACCGCGATGCCGAGGCCGGTGACGACCGCGCCGAGGGAGTTGCGGATCACCAGACTGCGCAGCGCGGGCGGCGCCTCGACGGTGTTGAGCGCCTCCACCGGGGCGATCTTCGCTGCCTTGCGGGACGGCAGCCAGGCGGCCAGTACGGTCACGACGACACCCACGCCGAGCGAGGAGAGCACCGCAGTCGGGCTGATGATGACCGGCCCGTCGGGGAAGCCCGCGCCGTTGGCGTCGAGCACCGCCCGCAGGCCCACCGCGATCGCGGCGCCCAGCCCGAGCCCGATGACGGACGAGACCAGGCCCAGCAGACCCGCCTCGGCGAGTACCGAGCGCACCACCTGCCGGCGGGAGGCGCCGACCGCGCGGAGCAGGGCGATCTCCCGGCTGCGCTGGGAGATCAGCATGGTGAAGGTGTTGGCGATGATGAAGATGCCGACGAACAGCGCGATCCCGGCGAAGACCAGCAGCGTCTGGCTCAGGGACTTGTTCTGTTCGGTGATCATCCGGGACTGCTCGGCGGCGAGTTCGGTGCCGCTGGTCGCCTCGGCGCGGTCCTTGGGCAGCACCTCGCGGACCTTGCCGGTCAGCGCCTGCTGATCGGTGCCGGGCGCGGCGCCCACCACCAGCTCGTCGAACTGGCCGGGGTGCAGATACAGCTTCTGTGCGGTGGCGGTGTCGAAGAGCGCGAGGCTGCCGCCGGCGGTGACCTGCGGGTCCTCGGTCGTGACGATGCCGACCAGCTTCTTCGTCAGCACCGGGCCGTCGGTGGCGAACCGCACCGAGTCGCCGACCTTGTGTCCGGCCGCCTTCGCGGTGGCCTCGTCCAGCGCGATCTCGTTCGCGGCGGCCGGTCCGCGGCCCGCCATCAGCGGATAGCGCTCGTCGTAGCCGTCCTTGTCCGGCTGGAAGTTGGTGGCGATGTTCTGCCAGCCGTTACCGATCGGGATGCCGTCCGGGCCGGCGAGGGTCGCCGTGCCGGCGACATTGCGCCGTACGGACTGCACGCCGGGCAGCGCGCGGACGGTGTTCACGAGCTTGTCGTCGAGGAGGGTGGTGCGCTTGCCGTCCTTGCCGGTCGGCGGGGCGTTGTCGTCGGAGACGGCCTGGACGGAGACGGCCACGTCCTTGAGGTTCTTCGTGGAGGCCTTCTTGATGGCCTCGCCGATGGTGTCACTGAAGATGAGGGTGCCGGCGACGAAGGCGACGCCGAGCAGTACCGCGAGCGCGGTCATCATCAATCGGGCTTTGTGCGCAAGGACATTGCGCAGGGCAGTACGCAGCATGGTGGTGGTGTCAGTCCTGGGTCCGGTGGCTCGGGATGAAGGGCAGCGCCCCGGGGGGCGGAGAACGGCGGGGCGCGGTGTGCCGGGGTCAGCGCGTACGGCCCTTGGCGTCGAACAGCCGCATCCGGTCCAGGACGGCGTCCGGGGTCGGGTCGTGGAGCTCCTCGACGATCCGGCCGTCCGCGAGGAAGACCACCCGGTCCGCGTAGCCCGCGGCGACCGGGTCATGGGTGACCATCACGACCGTCTGCTCCATCGCCCGCACCGACTCCCGCAGGAAGCCCAGCACTTCGGCACCCGAGCGGGAGTCGAGGTTGCCGGTCGGCTCGTCCGCGAAGATGATCTCCGGCTGGGCGGCCAGCGCCCGTGCCACCGCGACCCGCTGCTGCTGGCCGCCGGAGAGCTGGGCCGGCCGGTGCGCGAGCCGCCCGGACAGGCCGACGGTCTCGATGACGGCGTGGAGCCACTCCCGGTCGGGCTTGCGGCCCGCGATGTCCATCGGCAGCGTGATGTTCTCCTGCGCCGTCAGCGTGGGCAGCAGGTTGAACGCCTGGAAGATGAAGCCGATCTTGTCCCGGCGCAGCCGCGTCAGCTGCTTGTCGTTCAGCGACGCCAGCTCCACGTCGCCGATCCGGGCCGAGCCGGAGGAGATCGCGTCCAGGCCGGCCATGCAGTGCATCAGCGTCGACTTGCCGGAGCCGGACGGGCCCATGATCGCGGTGAACCGGGCCTTGCCGAACTCGACCGAGACGGAGTCCAGCGCGACCACACGCGTCTCCCCCTGGCCGTAGACCTTGCTCAGGTCCGTGGCGCGGGCGGCGACGGCGGCACGGGTGGGGGCGGGGGAACCGGGGAAACCCGGAAGGGCAGCCGCGTGGGACACGGGAACTCCTGGAGGGGGACGGAAGATTCGACGTCCTCATTCTCGAATGCACAGGTCAGCCCATGCCTCGGCCGCAAGGACCGAAAGCCGCACCGGCCGGAAGTGCCATCAGCGTGCCCGGCGTCATTCTCTGGACGGACGGCCGTCCGACCTCTGACTGACGGGGGGCCTCAGGGTTGCGCGAGTACCTCAGGGGTGCTGTGTGCCGGCCCGCGCCCAGAATTCCGCCAGGATGCCGTCGAGAAAGGCGCGTCCCGCCCTGCCGGATTCGTCGGCGCTGCCTCCGCCGCCCCAGTTGAGCGTAGCGGTCATGGTCGCCTGGTACTCGGCGTGCAACTCCTGGAGAACGTCCTGGAGCCGGTTCTTGGGCAGCGGTACGACCTTGCCGACCGGCCGGACATACGCCTGCCAGCGGGTGGTGGCGGCGCTGGTCAGCAGCTCGGTCAGCTTCCCGTCCTGGCCGGTGAAGCGGATCAGCGCCGGCAGCGGCAGGTCCAGTACCTCGGCGAGCGCCGCGGCCTGCCGGTCGTTGCCGCTCCACCTCCCGCCCGCCTCCAGACACTCGTACGCCGCTTGGTCCATGCCGATCCGCAGCGCGAGGTCCGCCGGGGCGAGGCCCCGTGTCATCCGGTATTCGCGCAGCGTGTCCGGTGCGCCGAGGAGTTCGCCCGGCGCGCACCACAGGGCGCCGGCCAGCGCGGTCAGTTCGGCCTCCGAGGGGGTGCTCCGGCCGCCTTCCCAGGACGCCACCGTCGCGGGCGATATCGGTATTCCGAACGCGGCCCCTATTCCATAGGCGACATGGGCAGGGGTCATGCCGAGGGCCTCGCGGAGCCGTCGGGCGGCTTCGGCGTCGAAAGGGGGCCTGCGGGGCTCCCCGGCTTGCGTATTCACCGGCACACGGTAAGTGACGGGGCGGCTCCGCTCCTATCGTGTGGAGAGCCAAGCCGGAAAGTCGTAGGAAGCTACTAGCCGGCCGGTTTTCCGTCCCGGCCTCGTGGGTTTCCCTGCACGCGCTGCGCTCAGCCCTTCACCGCACCACCGAGCGCAAAGCCGCCGCCGAGCCGCCGGGAGATAAGGATGTACAGCACGAGCACCGGTGTCGAGTACAGGATCGAGAATGCCGACAGTTCACCGAAGGCAATGGCCCCGTAATTGCCGAAGAAATTGAAAATGCTCACCGAGGCGGGCAGTTGCTCCGGGGAGAGCAGCAGCATGAAGGGCACGAAGAAGTTGCCCCACATCATGATGAAGGTGTAGATCGCGACGACGGCGACCCCGGGGCCCATCAGCGGCAGGATCACCCGCAGCAGGGTCTGCGGCCAGGAGGCGCCGTCCGTCCAGGCCGCCTCCTCCAGCACCTTCGGTACCCCGTCCATGAAGTTCTTCATCAGCCAGATGGCGAACGGGAGTTGGGCGGCGGCCAGGAACAGTGCGGTGCCGTACCGGGTGTCGATCAGGTTCACCTGCACGAACAGCGCGTAGACCGGGACCATGACCGCGGTGATCGGCAGACAGGTGGAGAACAGGATCGTCAGCAGGTACGGGCGGGAGAAGCGCGAGCGGAAACGGGACAGCGGATAGGCGGCGAGCGCCGCGCAGAGCACCGTGAGCAGGGTCGCGCCCCCGCAGATCAGCAGGCTGTTGAGCATCGGGGTGAAGGTGATCTCGTCGGTCAGCACCGCCGAGAAGTTGTCCGGCGAGGGGGACGTGGGCAGCCGCACCCGCAGCGTCGCCTCCGTGTCCAGCGACGACAGCACCAGCCACACCAGCGGAATCGCGAACGCCACCGCGACGGCCAGCAGTCCGGCGTCGGCGGCCGGCCGATGGCGGTTCCCCCTGCGGGGAGCGCGCCAAAGAGTCCGGGGGAGGAGGCGGCGGGAAGGCGGCACGGCTCAGACCTCCTCGCGCATCAGGCGCAGATAGACGGCCGAGAACAGCGCGCCCACCAGCAGCAACAGCAGCGCCACCGCGGTCCCGTAGCCGATCAGGGACTTCAGGAACGCCTGGTCGTACATGAACACCGGCAGCGTCTGGCTGCGGTTGCCCGGACCGCCCCGTGTCATCGCCCAGATCAGCCCGAAGACGGAGAGCGTCTGGAGGGTGTTGAGCATCAGGTTGGTGCCGATGGAGCGGCGGATCATCGGCAGCGTGATGTGCCACAGCCGCCGCACCCCGCCCGCCCCGTCGACCTCGGCCGACTCGGTGACCTCCTGGGGGATCTCGGCGAGCGCCGCGGAATAGATCAGCATCGAGAAGGCCGTACCGCGCCAGACGTTGGCGAACGACACGGCCAGGACGGGCAGCGTGAACAGCCAGTTCTGGGCGGGCAGATGGAGCCACTCCAAGAGGGCGTTGAGGGTCCCGCGCCGCTCGAAGAAGGTGTAGAGCAGGAAGCCCGCGACGATCTCCGGGAGCACCCAGGCGCAGATCACCAGCGCGCCGGTCAGCGACCGTACGGGCCGCGAGGCGCGGCGCATCAGACCGGCCAGCGCCAGGCCCAGGGTGTTCTGCCCGAGGACCGAGGAGAGCACGGTGAAGACCAGAGTCAGCACCACGGCGTTGCGGAAGGCCGGATCGCCGAAGGCGTGCCGGAAGTTGGCCAGGCCGACGAAAGACGCCGACTCCTGGCCGGTCAGCTGGGTGTCGGTGAAGGCGATGAAGACGCAGTAGCCGATCGGGCCGACGAGGAAGAGCAGCAGCAGGACGGTGGCCGGGGCGAGCGGGGACCAGCGCAGCAGACGGGTGAGCACCCTGCCGGGCGACGGTGCGCCCGGCGTCCGGGCGCGGGCCGCGGCTTTCCCGGCGACGGCGCCGGTCATGGCCTGGCGACGGTCCGGCCGCCGACCAGGGACGTCAGCGCCGCGTCGTAGTCCGCGGCGGCCTTGTCCGGCGAGGCGTCACCTGAGGTGACCGCCTCCATCGCCTCGCCGATCGCCGAGGCGACCCGGGGGTACTCGGGGAGGGCGGGCCGGTACTGGCTGATCTTGACCAGACCGGTGAAGAAGCCGATGCCGGGCACCGAGGTCCGGTAGCGCGGGTCGGCCGCGACGTCCTTGCGCACCGCGATCTGGGCGCCCCGTACGCACCATTCCAGGGCGTTCCGCTGCGACTGGAAGGTCTTGATCAGCTTCCAGGCCAGCTCGGGCTGCCGGGACTTCTGCGGCACCGACCAGGTCCAGCCGCCGGCCAGGCTGACCTTGCCGGGCGGGGTGCCGTGCTGGGTGGGGAACGGCGCCTGGCCGAGCGTGGCCGACCAGGCCGGCCAGGGGTTGCCGCCACCGGTCTTCTGCCACTGCTGGCCCAGCCACGAGCCGTCGAGGTCGATGGCGAGCTTCTCCTCGGGCAGCAGCTCGGCGGCCACCTGAGTCTGGATGTTGGGGCTGAGCGCGTCGGAGACGTCGGGGCCGAGCTTCTCCTTGTAGACCGTGTCGAGGAAGCGCAGGCTGTCCTTGAAGCCCCTGGTGCCGGTGACCCACTTCTTGGCCCCCGGGTCGTAGAGCTGGTGCTCGCCGGTGCCGTACAGCAGCATCTCGAAGCCCTGCATCACGGCGGCCTCGCCCGCGCCCTTGCCGGTGAAGACGTTCAGCGGGATGACACCGGGGACCCTGCGCTTGATGGTCCGGGCCGCGTCCAGCACCCCGGCCCAGTCCTCGGGCCGCCAGTCCGCCGGCAGTCCCGCCTTCTTGAAGATCTTCTTGTTGAACCACAGCCCGCGGGTGTCCGTGCCGTCCGGGACGCCGTAGGTCCTGCCGTCCTGCCCCTTGGCCGCGGCCTTCGCGGCCGGCTCGAACTGCCGCCAGTCGTCCCAGGTGCCGAGGTGGTCGTCCAGCGGACGCAACAGCCCCGCCTTGATATCGGAGTTGACCAGGAAGGTGTCCTCGTAGACCACGTCCGGTGCGGTCCGCGGGGAGCGCATCATCTGCTGGATCTTGGTGTAGTAGTCGTTCTCCGACGCCTGGATCGGGATCAGCCGGACCTTCTTGCCGGGGTGGCTCTTCTCGAACTGCCGTGCCACGAGGCGGACATAGTCGTCCCGGACGGTGACCTTGCCGTTGGTGTCCTTGATGAAGGCGACCTTGACGGTGTTCTTGTCGCTCCCGGACCCGCTGCCGCAGGCGGTGAGCGTGCCGGCGGCCACGACGGCGGCGGCCAGAAGAATCAGCGGGGCGGTGGGGCGCACGGCGACCTCCAACTAACCACGGCGGGCTGCCCGCTGAAAGTAGGTCAGCTATCACAGCCGGTCAATGGCCCGACCACCGATAGCGCAATTCCGGGCGGCCGACCTGGCCGTACTGGGGCGCTCGGGCGGCCCGGCCGCTCTCCACGAGATGTTCGAGATAGCGGCGGGCGGTGATGCGGGAGATGCCCACGTCGGCGGCCGCCTCGGTCGCCGTCAGCCCGCTCCCCGCGGTCCGCAGCACATCGGTCACCGCCCGCAGGGTGGCCGCGGTCAGCCCCTTGGGCAGCGAGGCGGGACGCGGTGCGCGCAGTGCGGCGATCGCCCGGTCCACTTCGTCCTGTCCGCTGGCCTCGCCCGTGGTGGCGCGGAACTCGGCATAGCGGGTGAGCCGGTCGCGCAGGGTGGCGAAGGTGAACGGCTTCAGCACGTACTGCACCACGCCGAGCGACACGCCCTCGCGCACCATCGCCAGATCGCGGGCGGAGGTGACCGCGATGACGTCCGCGGTGTGTCCGGCCGCGCGCAGCGTCCGCACCAGCTGGAGCCCGTGACCGTCGGGCAGATAGAGGTCGAGCAGGAGCAGGTCGACGGCGTGCTGTTCGAGGTGGCGGCGGGCGCCGGCGCCGGAGTGCACGGTGCCGGAGACGGTGAAGCCGGGCACCCGCCCCACGTACAGGGCGTGTGCGTCGGCGGCGACCGGATCGTCCTCGACGACGAGGACCCGGATGTCGGAGGGGGTCACCGGGCACATCCTCTCGCCGCCGGGCGGGCCGCGCCCGCCGCCGCGCTCATGTCGTCGCCCCCGCCCGCAGGGGCAGCCGTACGGTGAACCGTGCGCCGCCCTCCGGCGCCCGGTCCAGGGTGACGGTGCCGCCGTTGCGGCGTACCGCCTGCTGGACCAGGGCCAGGCCCAGGCCGCGGCCCCGGGCGGGCGCGGCCGTGCTCTCCTTGGTGCTCCAGCCCCGCCGGAAGATCTCCTCGACGGCGTCCGCGGCCACCCCCGGACCGTTGTCCGCCACCCGCAGCAGCAGCTCGTCGCCGTCCGCCCGCGCGGTGACACGGACCCGCGGCGGCTCGGTGGGGGTGTGCTCCGGGGTGGGTGCGGCGGCGTCGAGGGCGTTGTCGAGGAGATTGCCCAGCACCGTCACCAGATCGCGGGCCGGCAGACCGGGTGGCAGCAGCCCGTCGTCGATCCGGCTGTCGGGGGTCAGGGTCAGTTCGACGCCGCGCTCGTTGGCCTGCGCGGCCTTGCCGAGCAGCAGCGCGGCGAGCACCGGCTCGGCGACCGCGCCGACCACCTGATCGGTCAGCGCCTGCGCCAGTTCCAGTTCCGCGGTCGCGAACTCCACGGCCTCCTCGGCCCGCCCCAGCTCGATCAGCGAGACCACGGTGTGCAGCCGGTTGGCGGCCTCGTGCGCCTGTGAGCGCAGCGCCTCGGTGAAGCCGCGTACCGAGTCCAACTCCCCGGACAGCGCCTGGAGTTCGGTGTGATCGCGCAGGGTGACGACGCTGCCGCGGCGCTCCCCGCCGGAGACCGGTGCGGAGTTGACGACCAGCACCCGCTCGCGGGTCAGCTGGAGCTCGTCGACGCGCGGTCCGGGCGCCAGCAGCGCTTCGGTCAGCGGCTCCGGCAGCCCCAGCTCGGTGACGAGACGGCCCACCGCGTCGTCCGACAGCCCCAGCAGCTCCCGCCCGCCGTCGTTGATCAGGGCGACCCTGCGCTGCCCGTCGAGCATCAGGAGCCCCTCGCGTACGGCGTGCAGCGCGGCCTGGTGGTACTCGTGCATCCGGCTGAGCTCCGCCGCGTTCATCCCGTGGGTGTGCCGCCGCAGCCGGGCATTGATCACATACGTCCCCAGGCCGCCCAGCGCGAGCGCCGCAGCGGCCACACCGACCAGCGCGAGGACCTGGTCGCGCAGCTGCGCACTGATCGTCTCGATGGTGATCCCGGAGCTGACCAGGGCCGTGATCCGGCCGCCGCGCTGCGGATCACGGACCGGCGCGACGACCCGTACGGACGGTCCGAGCACCCCCATGTGCGTCTCGGGGAAGACCTTGCCGCGTAGCGCAGGACCGATGTGCCCCAGGTACTTCCTGCCGATCGCGGACGGCTCGGGGTGCGTCCAGCGGGTCCCGTCCCGCGCCATCACCACCACGAAGTCGACGCCGGCATCGCGCCGCAGCCGCTCGGCGTACGGCTGGAGCGCGGCCGTCGGGTCCTTGGTGCGTGCCGCCGCCACCACTGCCGGGGAGTCGGCGACGGCGGTGGCCGCCGCGGTCGCCTGGCGCCGCGCGGTCTCCTCCGCCTGCCGTCCCGCGCTGACGTACGCAAAGAGCGCGCAGCCCATGACGACCACCGCCACCAGCACCACCTGCATGGCGAAGAGCTGTCCGGCGAGGCTGCGGGGACCGCGCAGCCGCCGGGACGGGCGGGGTCGGGGGAGTCGCATACGCAACAGTCTGCACGGTCACTTTCGGAACCGTCTGCACGGTCAGTTTTACGTGAACGAAATGTACGTAAGGGTGACGGGCGCCACAGCGGCGTGCATAGTCGCCGGAACTTGTTGTGTGACAGAGCCGCAGATCAGCGCACAGCCGTAGACCGAGGAGGCAGCCGTGGCTGCACAGACCCCGTCCACCGGGGGCACCACCGAGGAGACCGCGCCGGCGAAGCGGGACCGGACCCATTTCCTCTACATCGCCGTGATCGGGGCGGTGCTGCTCGGCATCATCGTGGGCTTCGCGGCCCCCGGTGTCGCCGTCCAGCTCAAGCCGCTGGGCACCGGGTTCGTGAACCTGATCAAGATGATGATCTCGCCGGTCATCTTCTGCACCATCGTGCTGGGCATCGGCTCGGTGCGGAAGGCCGCCAAGGTCGGCGCGGTGGGCGGGCTGGCCCTCGGCTACTTCATGGTGATGTCCACCGTCGCGCTGGCCATCGGCCTGGTCGTCGGCAACCTGCTGGACCCCGGATCGGGTCTCCATCTCACCGAGACCGTCCGGCACGCGGGCCACGCCCAGACCGAGGGCGGCGGCGAGTCCCTGTCCGAGTTCCTGCTCGGCATGATCCCCACGACGCTGGTCTCCGCCTTCACCCACGGTGAGGTGCTCCAGACGCTGCTGGTGGCGCTGCTGGTCGGCTTCGGGCTCCAGGCGCTGGGCTCGGCGGGCGAGCCGGTGCTGCGCGGTGTCGGACACCTCCAGAAGCTGGTCTTCCGGGTGCTGTCCATGATCATGTGGGCGGCGCCGGTGGGAGCCTTCGGCGCCATCGCGGCCGTGGTCGGCGAGACCGGCCTGGACGCACTGAAGTCCCTGGCCGTCATCATGGTCGGCTTCTACACGACCTGTCTGCTGTTCGTGATCGTGGTGCTCGGCGCGCTGCTGCGGCTGGTCGCCGGCGTCAACATCTTCCTGCTGCTGAAGTACCTCGCCCGGGAATTCCTGCTGATCCTGTCCACCTCCTCCTCGGAGTCGGCGCTGCCCCGGCTGATCGCGAAGATGGAGCACCTGGGCGTCAGCAGGCCGGTGGTCGGCATCACCGTCCCCACCGGCTACAGCTTCAACCTCGACGGCACCGCCATCTACCTGACGATGTCCTCGCTGTTCGTGGCCGAGGCGATGGGCAAGCCGCTCCCGCTCGGCCAGCAGATCTCGCTGCTGGTGTTCATGGTCATCGCGTCGAAGGGCGCGGCGGGCGTCACCGGCGCGGGCCTGGCGACGCTGGCCGGCGGCCTCCAGTCGCACCGTCCCGAACTGGTCGACGGCGTCGGCCTGATCGTCGGCATCGACCGCTTCATGAGCGAGGCCCGCGCCCTGACGAACTTCGCCGGCAACGCGGTGGCCACCATTCTGATCGGCACCTGGACCAAGGAGATCGACAAGGCCCGCGCCTCGGAGGTGCTGGCCGGCCGGGTGCCGTTCGACGAGACGCTGGTCGACGACGCGGCCGCCACGCCGGCTGCCGCAGAGGTCATCGAGCCGCGGGGCGGGCTGGAGAAGACGTCCGTCAAGGTCTGAACCCCCGACGCAGGAGGGGAGAAGGGGCGGGTGCCGGATACGGCTCCCGCCCCTTCGGCGCGACAGCGACGTGGGGGACGGATCTGTTCGGCGGGGGTGCCGCAGCTGCGGGAGAAGGGCCCGACAGCCATCCGCCATGAGGTGGTCAGGAGGGTCGTAGCCAGAGGGTGGCCAGCGGGGGGAGGACGGGGGAGACGGACGAGGCGCGGCCGTTCCAGGGGGTCGGTTCGGCCTTGAGGACGTCGGCGTTGGTGACGCCGCTGCCGCCGTAGCGCGGGTCGTCGGTGTTGAGGACCTCCCGCCAGGCGGGAACGGTGTCGGGCACGCCGATCCGGTAGGCGCGGCGGACGACGGGCGAGAAGTTGGTGACCGAGATCAGCGGGGTGCCGTCCGCGGCGAAGCGCAGGAAGGAGAAGACATTGTCCTCGCGTGCGTCACCGTCGATCCAGGAGAAACCGGCCGGGTCGGTGTCGCGCTCCCACAGCGCGGGTGTGGCGGCGTACCGGCGGTTCAGCTCGCGGACGAGATCGCGTACGCCCCGGTGGTCCGGCTCCGCCTCGTACGACGGGTCGAGCAGCCACCAGTCCGGGCCGTGACTCTCCGCCCACTCCGCGCCCTGGGCGAACTCCTGCCCCATGAAGAGGAGTTGCTTGCCGGGGTGGGCCCACATGAACCCGAGGTAGGCCCGGTGGTTGGCGCGCTGCTGCCACCAGTCACCGGGCATCTTCGACACCAGTGCGCGCTTGCCGTGCACCACCTCGTCGTGCGAGATCGGCAGCACATAGTTCTCGGAGTAGGCGTAGATCATCGAGAAGGTCATCTCGCCGTGGTGGTACTTGCGGTGCACCGGCTCCTTGGAGACATAGCCGAGGGAGTCGTGCATCCAGCCCATGTTCCACTTCAGGCCGAAGCCCAGACCGCCGAAGCCGCCGGGCCCCACATGATGCGTGGCGCGGGTGACGCCGTCCCAGGCCGTGGACTCCTCGGCGATGGTGACGACACCGGGGCAGCGGCGGTAGACCGTCGCATTCATCTCCTGGAGGAAGGCGACCGCGTCGAGGTTCTCCCGGCCGCCGTGGACGTTCGGGGTCCAGCCGCCGTCCTCGCGGGAGTAGTCGAGGTAGAGCATCGAGGCGACGGCGTCCACCCGCAGGCCGTCGATATGGAACTCCTCGCACCAGTACACGGCGTTGGCGACCAGGAAGTTACGGACCTCGGTGCGGCCGTAGTCGAACTCCAGGGTGCCCCAGTCCGGGTGCGCGGCCCGTGCCGGGTCCTGCGGTTCGTAGAGCGGGCGGCCGTCGAACTCCGCCAGCGCCCAGTCGTCGCGCGGGAAGTGCGCCGGCACCCAGTCCATCAGCACGCCGAGGCCGGCCCGGTGCAGCGCGTCGATCAGGAACCTGAAGTCATCCGGGGTGCCCATCCTGGCGGTGGGTGCGTAGAACCCGGTCACCTGATAGCCCCAGGAGCCGCCGAAGGGGTGCTCGGATACCGGCATGAACTCGACGTGGGTGAAGCCCAGGTCCTTGACGTACGCGGGGAGTTGGACGGCCAGCTGGCGGTAGGTGAGGCCGGGGCGCCAGGAGGCGAGATGCACCTCGTAGACGGAGAACGGCGCCTCGTGCACCGGCCGCTCGCCGCGCCGGGCCATCCAGTCGCCGTCCGTCCAGCGGTAGTGCGAGGCGTCGACGACCGAGGCGTTGGCCGGCGGGCACTCGGTCCGCCGGGCCATCGGGTCGGCCCGCACGGTCCGGGAGCCGTCCGGCCGGGTGATCTCGAACTTGTACAGCTCGCCCTCGCCGATGCCCGGCACGAAGAGCTCCCAGACGCCCGAGGAGCCCAGCGAGCGCATCGGGTGGCCGGTCCCGTCCCAGTAGTTGAAGTTGCCGACGACCCGGACGCCCTGGGCATTGGGCGCCCAGACCGTGAAGCGGGTGCCGGTCACGCCCTGATGGTCCGTGATCCGCGCACCGAGCGCCTGCCACAGCTGCTCGTGCCGGCCCTCGCCGAACAGATGCAGGTCCAGCTCGCCGAGCGCGGGCAGGAAGCGGTAGGGGTCCTGCACCGTCAGGGTGTTGTCGCCGTAGTCGACGAGCAGCTCGTACTCCGGGACGGTGCGCAGCGGCAGCACCCCGGCGAACAGCCCGTCGCCCTCGGCGGGCAGGTCGGCGCGCAGTCCCTTCGCCAGGACGGTGACGCGCTCGGCGTACGGCCGCAGGACCCGGATGAGCAGCCCGCCGCGCACGGGATGGGCGCCGAGCAGCCCGTGCGGGTCGTGATGGGCACCGCCCAGGAGCCGGCCGCGGTCCCCGTCGGACAGCGGGGCGGCGGCCCGGACACCGTGGCTGCCGGCCCCCGGCTGCGCCGCACGTGCCGGGCCCGCGGGCCCGGCAGTCCGGCCGGGTGCGGCGGCTGTCTCGCGGGGTGGGGCGGCCGTCTCGTGGGGTGCGGCCGGCCGGGTGAAGGCGGCGGTACCGGCCGCGCTGCCGGCGAAGGTGCCCTGCTGGGCGGTGGCCGGCGGCCGGGGCGTCGCCGCGTGGCCGGACCGCCCCGCCGCGCTGTCGTCGGTCGCGCCCGGAGCGGGTGCGGTGTCGGGAGTGGTGGGGCGGGACGGCGGGCGGGCGGTCACGAGAGGGCCTCCTCGGGGCGGGGCGGGGCGTCGGGCGGGTTCAGGGGCGTACGGGCGGCGGATCGGCGGTTCGTCTGCGGCCCCTCACCCCCGGCCGTTGTCGGACCCGGCGGACCGCGCCCGGCCGGTCCCGTCCACGCCCGGCTCCCATCCGGCGGCCAGCCGCCGGATGGCGGCCATCGGGACGGACAGCCAGTCGGGCCGGTGCCGGGCCTCGTAGAGCACCTCGTAGACGGCCTTGTCGGTCTCGTAGGCGCGCATCAGTTCGGGCGCCGAGCGCGGATCGAGCCCGCCGGCCTCCGCATAGCCCCGGCAGTAGGCGTCGCGGGTGCGCCGGGCCCACTCCAGCGCCCAGGGGTCACCGCCGGCCGGGCCGCTGCGCGCGGCGTAGTCGAAGGAGCGCAGCATCGCCGCGATATCGCGTACGGCCGGCTGCGGGCGGCGCCGCTCGGCCAGCGGGCGGGCCGGTTCGCCCTCGAAGTCGATCAGCGACCAGCGGCCCTCGTCGGCGGAGCGCAGCGTCTGGCCCAGATGCAGATCGCCGTGGATGCGCTGGGCGGCCCAGCTGCGGCCGTCGTGGCCGATGGTGGCGAGCGCGTCGAAGGCGGTGCGCAGCCGGGCGCGGTAGGGCTGGAGGACGGGCACGGCGCGGGCGGTGGCCTCCAGCCGCTCGTTCATCTGGGCGGCGATCACATCGAGCTGCGGGCGGCGCAGCTCGGTGGTCGGCAGCGTCTGGGCGAGCGCGGTGTGCACCTCGGCGGTGGCATGGCCGAGCGCCCGCGCCGAGCCGGTGAAGTCCGCGCGGACGGCCAGCGCGTTCAGCGCCAGCTGCCAGCCGTCCGCCGAGCCCGGCAGGAAGGGCTGGAGCACGCCCAGCGTCGTCGCCTCGCCGCCCTCCTCGGCGGCCGCCGACTCGTACCAGGCGGCGGGCGCCGGCACCCGCGCGCACTTGGCGTCCGCCAGGGCCCGCGGCAGCTCCAGATCCGGGTTGATGCCCGGTTCGATCCGCCGGAAGACCTTCAGGATGAAGGAATCACCGTAGACGATCGAGGAGTTGGACTGTTCGACGGCGATCGGCCGGCCCGGCAGCCCGGAGGGGATGTCGGCATCGGGCTCCCGGCAGAAGCGCAGCGTGCCGAGCCGGCCCGGCACCCGCAGCCGCTCCAGCAGCAGCCCGCACAGCCGGTTGTCGAGCAGCGCGTCATAGACGGTGCGACCGCGCAGCGGGCCGCCGCCCGGACGGCCGATCGCCGCGTGCGCCAGCTGGGGCGACAGCGCCGGATGCACGCCCAGCAGGAGTTGGTAGCAGTCGCCGCCGGCCGGCGTACGGCTCGGTGGCGCGCTCTGCTGGGCGCGGACGAGCAGCAGCAGCAGGCCGGGCGCGCTCGCGTCGGTGCACGGCAGCAGCTCGGTCGCCGAGAGCAGGGTGAAGCCGGTGACCAGCCGTCCCTTGCCGGCGAACCAGCGCTGGCGTGGTACCCATTCGGCGAGCAGGGGCGCCAGCGAGGACAGCAGATCGGGTGCGGCGACGAGCGGGCGGCGATCAGGGGTGTTTCGGGTGGCACGGGTCGAGGCGGTGTCCGACATGGCGTCGCGTCCTTTCCCCGGGCACACGACATATAGGGCAAAGTGTCCCGGAATACGGCCTTGACTGTGCGGTGGCGCGGTGGGGGTACCCCCAGACGGAGGGTGCCGGCGGTGCCCCTGGACGGGGTCCGGGGGCGGGCACCGGGCGAGTGCGTCTGGTGCGGCAGCGGCGATACCGGCGTGCCCTGCTCCGCTGCGCGGCGGTCTCCCTCCCGAGCCGGGGGGACCGACGATGGCTCACCCGGCCCGTGCGGTAGTAGGGAGACTGCCCGAACGAAAGGTCGAAAAACGCCCGTACGCGCCGTGCGGCCGCGTACGGGCGAGTCTGCGGCGCCCGTCCCCGGTCAGGGCGCCGGCGGCCGGCCGGTATTTCTGCGCAGCCGGAACCAGTAGAACCCGTGGCCGGCGAGGGTCAGCAGATACGGCAGCTCCCCGATGGCCGGGAAGCGGACGCCGCCGATGAGTTCCACCGGATGGCGGCCGCTGAACGACCGCAGGTCCAGCTCCGTCGGCTGGGCGAAGCGCGAGAAGTTGTGCACGCACAGCACCAGGTCGTCGTCCGCGCCGCCGGCGCCCGGCGCCTCCCGCAGGAAGGCCAGCACCGCCGGATTGCTGGAGGACAGCTCGGTGTAGCTGCCGAGCCCGAAGGCCGGGTTCTGTTTGCGGATCTCGATCATCCGGCGGGTCCAGTGCAGCAGCGAGGAGGGCGAACTCATCGCGGCCTCGACGTTGGTGACCTGGTAGCCGTAGACCGGATCCATGATCGTCGGCAGGGAGAGCCGGCCCGGGTCGCAGGAGGAGAATCCGGCGTTGCGGTCCGGTGTCCACTGCATCGGGGTCCGTACCGCGTCCCGGTCGCCGAGCCAGATGTTGTCGCCCATGCCGATCTCGTCGCCGTAATAGAGAATCGGCGAACCCGGCAGCGACAGCAGCAGGGCCGTGAAGAGCTCGATCTGATTGCGGTCGTTGTCGAGCAGCGGGGCCAGCCGCCGGCGGATGCCGATATTGGCGCGCATCCGCGGGTCCTTGGCGTACTCCGCGTACATGTAGTCGCGCTCTTCGTCCGTGACCATTTCGAGGGTCAGCTCGTCGTGGTTGCGCAGGAAGATGCCCCACTGACAGCCGGACGGGATCGCCGGGGTCTTGGCGAGGATTTCCGAGACCGGATAGCGCGATTCGCGCCGTACGGCCATGAAGATGCGCGGCATGACCGGGAAATGGAAAGCCATATGGCATTCGTCGCCGCCGACGCCGTAATCGCCGAAGTAGTCGACGACGTCCTCCGGCCATTGATTGGCCTCGGCCAGCAGCACGGTGTCCGGGTAGTGCGCGTCGATCTCCGCGCGGACCCGCTTGAGGAAGGCGTGCGAGGCGGGCAGGTTCTCGCAGTTGGTGCCCTCCTCGGCGTAGAGGTACGGCACCGCGTCCAGTCGGAAGCCGTCGATCCCCAGGTCGAGCCAGAAGCGCAGGGCGGAGATCATCTCCTCCTGGACCGTCGGGTTCTCGTAGTTGAGGTCTGGCTGGTGGGAGAAGAAGCGGTGCCAGAAGTACTGCTTGCGGACCGGGTCGAAGGTCCAGTTCGAGGCCTCGGTGTCGACGAAGATGATGCGGGCGTCGGCGTACTGCTTGTCGTCGTCGGCCCAGACGTAATAGTCGCCGTACGGGCCCTCGGGGTCACTGCGCGACTCCTGGAACCACGGGTGCTGGTCGCTGGTGTGGTTCATCACCATGTCGATGATCACCCGCATGCCGCGATGGTGTGCGGCATCCACGAATTCCACGAAGTCGGCCAGATCGCCGAATTCGGGAAGCACGGCGGTGTAATCGGCGACATCATAACCGCCGTCCCGCAAGGGGGATTTGAAGAACGGCGGCAGCCAGAGGCAGTCCACCCCCAGCCATTGCAGATAGTCGAGCTTCGCCGTGATGCCCTTGAGGTCGCCGATGCCATCGCCATTGCTGTCCTGGAAGGAGCGCACCAGGACTTCGTAGAAGACGGCCCGTTTGAACCAGTCGGGATCGCGGTCCTTTGCCGGGGTGTCCTCGAACGTGTCGGGGACAGGCTCATTGACGATCAATTGGGTGACCCTCCGATCGGTGAGGACGGTCGCAGCGACAGCACATGGGCGGGCGCGAGCGAGCGGCCCGGCTCCAGGCGCACATAGTTGTCCCTGCCCCAGTGGTAGGTATCGCCGGTGAGCTCGTCGCGCACCGGAAAGGACTCGTGCCGGCCGAGGCCGAGTACCGGCATGTCCAACGACACCGTCGCCTCGTGGGTGTGGTGCGGGTCGAGGTTGACCACCGTGAGCACCGTGTCGGCCCGGTCGCCGTGCCCCTCGTGCTTGGAGAAGGCGAGCACGGCGTCGTTGTCGACCTGGTGGAAATGCAGATTGCGCAGCTGCTGCAGGGCAGGGTGCCGGCGCCGGATGCGGTTGAGCGTGGAGATCAGCGGGGCGAGGGTGCGCCCCTCTCTGGCCGCCGCATCCCAGTCGCGCGGCCTCAGTTGGTACTTCTCCGAGTCGAGGTACTCCTCGCTGCCGCGGCGCAGCGGCGTCGACTCGCAGAGCTCGTATCCGGCGTAGACACCCCAGGTGGGGGAGAGGGTGGCGGCCAGGACGGCGCGTACCTCGAAGGCGGGGCGGCCGCCCTCCTGGAGGTAGGCGTGCAGGATGTCCGGGGTGTTCACGAAGAAGTTGGGCCGCAGGTAGGCGGCGCTCTCCCCGGACAGCTCGGTGAGGTAGTCGGTGATCTCCTGCTTGGTGTTGCGCCAGGTGAAGTAGGTGTACGACTGGTGGAAGCCGATCCGGGCGAGGGTGTGCACCATGGCGGGGCGGGTGAAGGCCTCGGCGAGGAAGAGCACGTCCGGGTCGGTGCGGTTGATCTCGCCGATCACTTTCTCCCAGAAGGCCACCGGTTTGGTGTGGGGGTTGTCCACCCGGAAGATCCGTACGCCCTTGGCCATCCAGAAGCGCAGCAGGCGTTCGGTCTCGCGGACCAGCCCGCGGAAGTCGGCGTCGAAGGCGAGGGGGTAGATGTCCTGGTACTTCTTCGGCGGGTTCTCGGCGTAGGCGATCGAGCCGTCCGCGCGGTGGTGGAACCACTGGGGGTGCAGGGTGACCCAGGGATGGTCGGGGGAGCACTGGAGGGCGAAGTCCAGGGCCACCTCCATCCGCAGCTCCTGGGCGGTGCGCACGAAGTGGTCGAAGTCCTCGAAGGTGCCCAGGTCCGGGTGGAGCGCGTCATGGCCGCCGGCCGGCGAGCCGATGGCCCAGGGGGAGCCGACATCGTGCGGGCCGGCCGAGAGCGCGTTGTTGGGGCCCTTGCGAAAGGAGGTGCCGATGGGGTGGACCGGTGGCAGATAGACGACGTCGAAGCCCATGGCGGCGACGGCCGGGAGTCGTTCGGCGGCGGTGCGCAGGGTCCCGCTGACGGCCGTCCCGCCCGGGGTGACGGTGGCGCCCTCGGAGCGCGGGAAGAGCTCGTACCACGAGCCGTACAGGGCCCGCCGCCGCTCGACGACCAGCGGCATCGGACGCGAGACGGTGAGCAGTTCGCGCAGCGGATGGCGGTCCAGCGCCGCGGTGACCTGCGGGGAGAGCGCCGCGGCCAGTCGGGTGGCGGCGGGCAGCTCGGGGTTGCGCAGGGTATCCACGGCGGCGAGCACGGACTCCCTGCCATCGCTCTTGGGGACCTCGGAGGCCGCCCGCTCATGGAGCTCGGCGCCCTCGGCGAGCACCAGCTCGGTGTCGATGCCCGCCGGGATCTTGACGGTGGCGTGGCGCCGCCAGGTGGCGACCGGGTCGGACCAGGCCTCGACGGTGAACGACCAGCGGCCCTCGATGCCGGGGGTGACCTCGGCGCTCCACCGGTCGGAGCCGGGTGACCGCTCCCGCATCGGGGTCCACGGGCCGCAGCGGCCGGCCGGATTGCGCAGCACCACATTCGCCGCGACGGCGTCATGCCCTTCGCGGAAAACGGTGGCCGAGACTTCGAAGGTCTCACCCACCACCGCCTTCGCCGGGCGGCGGCCGCAATCGATCTGCGGGCGGATGTCCAGAACAGGAATGCGACCGATCATGGGCTCACCTGGGCTTGTGACGCTTTGCGGGGTTTTGTCCTTTGTATCCGCTCCACGGGCAGGGGACCGGGTGCGGGCATGGGCGCTCCTGTCCGCTTTCACTCGGCTGGCGGATGGCACGGCGGGGCGGGTCGGTGCTCCGCCGGCCTCCGGTCGGTGGTTCCCCCGGTGGATCCTGTGCAGGTGTGCGACGCGGGCGAGCGAGGACGTACCCGGCGAGCCTTCCCGCGGACGGCGGCCGGGCGATCCGGCGGACGGTGAACTACGGGTACGTATCCACCGGCCCGCCGTGACCCGGCGGACACCTCCCCGTCCCCTCGCGGGAGACTGCGGCGCTGCGCAGACACGGTCGGCGTTCGCCTCCTCAACTCGTTGTGATCACAGCGGAGTTGCGGTGTGCGGATGTCCGGTGCCGGGCCGGGTTTCCTCGGCGCCACACGCAGCCTCCCTCTAGGAGGGAGTCCGTACAAGAGCGCATGAGGGGGTGGAATCAGCCATATCGGCGGATGCCGGGATCGGGGAGGGGTGCCGGTTGCGGAAAGTCGCCGAACTACGCTTTTGAGCAGGTGAGTTGACGCGAAGGCCGGCGCCCGGAGCCCCGGGTCCACGCGTACTTCCGCTGCGGGAGGGCGGCGCCGGGCCGTGCGGAGCGGAGGGGGAGGGCCGAGGGCGTACAGGTGACCGAGCGGGACGGGGCGGAGGGCGCGGGCCACCGGTCGCGTTCGCCCCGGGGGCCCTGACCTGGGGAGACGGCCCCCGCTATGGCTTCGCCGCGCAGCGCCCCCTCGCCGGCCGGCGCCGCCTGCTCCTGACGGGCCGCCGGGGCTACGGCCGCAGCCCCGCTACCGCACACCGCGACCACGAGGCCGGGCGCCGGAGACCTGATCCGGCTCCCGCGCCCTCCTCCGGCCGGCGCGCCACGGCCCGCGGCCGCGCACCCGGTGGGCGCGGCCGCCCCGTGACGCGCGAAGGCGGTGCCCGGAGAAGTGCTCTCCGGACACCGCCCGCTCCGGGGTGGTTCACCCCGGGACGATCAGCGCGTTCCCGCGCGGTGCGTCACTTGACGGCGACGCCGTCCCACGCGGCCTCGACGCCCTTGACCTCGGGGCTGCCGGCCTTGTACAGGTCGGTGGCCGCCTTGACGGTCGCCTCACGGGCGGCCTTGTAGTCGGTGTTCGAGGTCATGTACTCGGTCAGGGCCTTGAACCAGATCTTCTCGGCCTTGTCCCGGCCGATGCCCTCGACCTTGGTGTTGTCCTTCGTCGGGCTGTCGTACTTCACGCCACCGATCTCCTTCGGGCCGCTGCCCTCGGACAGCAGGTAGAAGAAGTGGTTGGCGACGCCCGAGGAGTAGTGCGGGTCGAGGCCACCGGTGCTGGAGTCCCAGAAGTCCTTCGACTGACCGTCCTTGGACGGCTTGTCCATGTAGCGCAGCGGCGTGCCGTCACCGTTGATGTCGATCTTCTCGCCGATGAGGTAGTCGCCCGGGTCCTTGTCGTTCTTGGCGTAGAACTCGACCGAGGTACCGAAGATGTCCGAGGTGCCCTCGTTCAGGCCGCCGGACTCACCGCTGTAGGTGAGGTTGGCGGTGGCGGAGGTGACACCGTGCGACATCTCGTGCGCCGCGACGTCGATGGCGGTGAGCGGGGCCTTGTTGCCCTCGCCGTCGCCGTACGTCATGCAGAAGCAGTCGTCGTCCCAGAAGGCGTTGACGTAGTTGTTGCCGTAGTGGACGCGCGAGGAGGCACCCTTGCCGTCACCCTTGATGCCGGCGCGGCCGTGCACCGTCTTGTAGTAGTCCCAGGTCTCGGCGGCACCGTAGTGCGCGTCGACGGCCGCGGTCTGCGGGTCGTCGGGCTTGCCGGTGCCCCACTTGTCGTCCTCGTCCGTGAAGGCCTTGCCTTCACCGGACTCGGAGTTCTCCAGGTTGGTGGTCTTGTGACCGCCGCGCTCCTTGTCGGTCAGCGTGAAGCCGCTGCCCTCCTTGGTGGTGCCCAGCTCGACGCTGCCGCTGAACTCGCTCTCGCCCTTGCCGGTGTGAATGTCGTCGTACTGGAACAGCTTCTTGCCGCTGTTGGCGTCGGTGATGACGTGCATCCGGCTGGGGGTGCCGTCCTTCTTGACGCCCTTGACGATGGTGTCGTAGGCGAGGACGGGCTTGCCGGAGGCGGCCCAGACGACCTTCTTGGGGGCCTGCGCGTCGGCCTTCTTCGCGCTGAGCGACTTCGCCGCGGTGCCCTGCGCCGACTGTGCGGCGGCCGTCGGGGCGATCTTCGCCGTGGTGGAGGCCACCTTGACCGACTTGTCGGTCGACTTGGTGGTGCTCTTGATCGCGCCGCCCTTGGCGGTGTGCACGATCAGGTCGCCGCCCAGCACCGGCAGTCCGGCGTAGGTGCGGTCGTAGCGGGTGTGCGTGGTGCCGTCGGCGTCCTTGATGACGTCCTTGACGACCAGCTTCTCCTGTGCGCCCAGACCGAGTTCCTTGGCGGTCTGCGCCTTGGTGGCGCCCGCGTCGCGCAGCAGTTCCGCGCGGTGCGAGGCACTCAGCTTGAGGGGTGAACCGTCCGCGGTGGGGGCCTGGACGGACGAGGCGCCGGCGGTACCTGCGGTGATGCCGGCGGCCAGGAGGGCCGCTGCGGCTATGGCGGTACCGGCGACACGGGTCTTACGGGACATGTGGGGGGTCACGCGTGCTCCTTCAACTTTGCCAAGTGGTGGGGGTGCAAAGCGATGCGGGTGTGACGTGCGTTCGGGAAGACTGCCATTTCGAACGCGTGCATGTCAGGAGGGTGTTCGGAGATTGGCCGAAAAATGTCCGTAGAGAGGTGATCGCTGTTCGTATAACGGAGCTGGGCGCCACCCCCGAAGATCCGGGAGTGACGCCCAACAGGCTTGCCCTGACAGGTCAGTTGCGAGGTTCTTGATCCACCGGCCCGCCTATGTCACACGAGGGTGAAGGCCGAGTGCCGCCGTCCGGTCAGAACGTCAGCTTCCAGCCGTTGATGTAGCCGGAGTCCTGAGAGTAGACGTCCTGGACCCGAAGCTTCCAGGTCCCGCTCGCCTTCTCCGCGGAGGCGTTGACGGTGTAGGTGGTCTTCACGTCGGCCGCCGAGTCGAAGGCGCTGGAGTTCTTCAGCCGGTAGGCCGTGCCGTCCGGGGCGATCAGGTCCACGACCAGGTCACCGCGGTAGGTGTGCACGATGTCCACCGCGACCTTCAGCGTGCTCGGCGCGTTGCCGGTGCGGCCGACATTGAGCGGTGAGGTGACCGCCGCGCCCGCGTCCGGGATCGCCACGTCGTCGGTGTTCTCGAAGACGTTGCTGCCGCCGGCCGGGTTGATGGTCCAGGTGAAGGCGGTGGTACCGGTCTTCTTCGCGGCGTCGGTGACCGTGACCGTCACATTCCCGGTGCCGGCCGTGGTCGGCGTACCGGAGATCAGACCGGTGGTCGCGTTGATCGACAGCCCGGCGGGCAGCCCGGTCGCCGCGTACGACAGTGCGCCCGCGGTACCGCTGCTCGCCTTGATCTGGAGGCTCGCAGCCTGGCCCACGGTGCTGGTCTGGCTGCCCGGGTTGGTGACGGAGACCGCGCCGCTGTCCGGGACGCGGGAGCCGACGTTGACCGCCGCCCAGGTGTTGGCGACCGTGTTGTACGAGGCGCTGCCCTCACCGAACAGGTCGGCGGCGGCCTTGAGGGTGGCGGTGCGGGCGGCCGCGTAGTTGGTGTTGGCGCTCATGTACTGGCTGAGTGCCTTGAACCAGACCTTCTCGGCGTTGGCCCGGCCGATGCCCGGGACCGGCAGGTTGTCGAAGGTCGGGCTGTCGTAGTGGACGCCGCCGATGTCCTTCGGGCCGCTGCCCTCGGACAGCAGGTAGAAGAAGTGGTTGGCGACACCGGACGAGTAGTGCACGTCCTTGTTGCCGACGTTGCTCGACCAGTAGTCGGCCGACGCACCGTCCTTGGACGGCTTGTCCATGTAGCGCAGCGGGGTGCCGTCGCCATTGATGTCGATCTTCTCGCCGATGAGGTAGTCACCGGGGTCGGAGGAGTTGTTGGCGTAGAACTCCACCGCCGTACCGAAGATGTCGGAGGTCGCCTCGTTCAGGCCGCCGGACTCCCCGCTGTAGGTGAGGTCGGCGGTGGCCGCGGTGACACCGTGCGACATCTCGTGGCCGGCCACGTCGATGGAGGTCAGCGGGGCGGAGTTGCCGCTGCCGTCGCCGTACGTCATGCAGAAGCAGCCGTCGTCCCAGAAGGCGTTGACGTAGCTGTTGCCGTAGTGGACCCGGGAGTAGGCGCCGACGCCGTCGCCCTTGATGCCGCTGCGGCCGTGCACGTTCTTGTAGTAGTCCCAGGTCACCTGGGCACCGAAGGCCGCGTCGGCACCCGCCGTCTGGGCGTTCTGCGGGGTGCCGTCGCCCCAGGTGTCGTCCGCGTCGGTGAACAGCGTGCCGGTCCCGGAGGAGCCGTGCTTGAGGTCGTAGGTCTTGTGGTTGCCGCGGGTGGGGTCGGTCATCGAGAAGTTCGGCGCCGAGCCCGACGTGCCGACGGTGACCTTGCCGCTGTACTGGGTGTTGCCGACGCCGTTCTCGATCCCCTGGTACTGGAAGAGCTTGGCGCCGGTCGTGGCATCCGTGATGACGTGCAGCTCGTTGGGGGTGCCGTCGTCCTGGAGCCCGCCGACCACGGTTTCGTACGCGAGCAGCGGCTTGCCGTCGGCGACCCAGACCACCTTGCGCGGTGCCTTCGCGGCCTCGGTCTTCTTCGACCCGAGCGCCTGCGCCGACTTGACGGCCTTCGCCTCGGCCGCGGCCGGCTTCACCTTCGCGGTGGTGCCGGCGACCTTGATCTGGGAACGGACGGCCTTGGTGACGCCCTTGAGCGTGCCGCCCTTGCTCTCGTGCACCACGAGGTCGCCGCCGAGGACGGGCAGCCCGTCGTAGGTGCGCTCGTAGCGGGTGTGGACGGTGCCGTCGACGTCCTTCGAGACGTCCTTGACGACCAGCTTCTCCTTCGCGCCGAGCTTCAGCTGCCGCGCGGTCTCGGCGGTGGTGGCGCCGGCTGCCCGTATCAGCTCCGCACGCTGGGACGGGGACAGCTTGGCCGGCAGGGCGCCGGGATCGGGGGTGGCATGCGTGGTGCCCGGCCGCGGGGCGGCCGCCGTGCCGGTGCCGGCCTGGACGCCGACTGCCAGCATCGCCGTGACGGCGACGAGTGCGCCGGTTGCAACGGCGCGTCCATGGGGGGTGCGTCTCACACTGACTCCTTCTGCGGTGGCCGCTGCGTGGCGAGGCGGCCGAGGGGGACCGGGCGGCGAAGCGGCCGTCCGGGCAGAGCGAGGCAGAACTCTTGGAGCGTGTGGGGGGAGACGTACGGGAGGTGCTGGACGTACGGGAGGTGCTGGACGTACGGGTGGAGCAGGCGGTACCTGGGGCCGCGGGATGTGGTGCTGTGGGGATCCGTGCGGCGGTTGCCGGGAAGAGTCCCACCACAAGTGGCTTGTTGTCAGGGTCCGTTCAACGATTGGCCAAAAACCGTCCGTTGCGCGAAATCGGTGTCCGGTAGCCGGACGGCCCGTGATCGGCCGCGCGACCCGTCCACGCCCTTTCAAACCTTCGTAAACCGCTCCCACCGCAGCTCATAGCCGTCCGGATCCCGTCCCCTGAAGATCCGCCCCGCCGGGCACCTCGGGCCCCAGGGGCGGGACTTTGCGGGCCCGCCCTAGGGCCTGATGCAAACGACAGGCCCTAGCCGTGCCAGGAGCGCCACAGGGCGGCGTACGCGCCGTCCGCCGCCACCAGCTCGTCGTGGGTGCCGAGTTCGGCCAGCCGGCCGGCCTCCATGACGGCCACCCGGTCCGCGTCGTGTGCGGTGTGCAGACGGTGCGCGATGGCGATGACCGTACGGCCCTTCAGAGCGGCGGCCAGAGCGCGCTCCGTGTGCCGTGCCGTACGGGGATCGAGCAGCGCGGTCGCCTCGTCCAGGATCAGGGTGTGCGGATCCGCCGGCACCACCCGGGCCAGGGCCAGTTGCTGGGACTGGGCACCGTCGTGGAGGCCGCCGGCGCCCAGTTCGGTGTCCAGGCCGGCCGGCAGCTCGGCGGCCCGGTCGGCCCCACGGCGGAAAGTGCTCCGCGCAGCGTCGTGCGGTGTGCAGCCGGGTCGCGAGGGCCGCCTCGGTGTGCGCGTCGACGGCCGAGGTCGGTTCGACGGCGAGCAGCACCTCGGGGTCGGCCAGCAGCGCCCGCACCAGGCGCAGCCGCTGTCGCTGACCGCCGGAGAGCTTGCGGCCCTGCGCCTCGACCGGTGCGTCGAGCCCGTCCGGCAGACCGCGGACGATGTACCGGCCACGGCCGTCCGGACGGCGCGGCCGATCGCCTCCTCGGACGGGTCCCGGTGTCCGGCGACCACCTCGCGCAGCATCCCGGCGAACAGATCCGCTTCGTTGTCCGCGACCAGGATCCGCTCACGGAGCTGCCGTGGCGCGATCTCGTCGAGACGTGCCGCGCCCCAGGTCGCGGCCGAATCCGCGAACCGGCCGAGGCGGTCGACCACCGCCGCCCACTCGGCCGGCCGGGCGGTGGCCAGTGCGGTCAGCAGCCCGGGAACACCTCGACACCCGACGCCGGATCATGCAGCACGGAGCCGGCGCCGGGAGCGTCCCGTGCCGCACGGGCACCCCATGGGCGCTCCGGCTCCAGCGCCAGGAACCGTACGACCCGCCGGGCGGCCACCAGCCCCCGGGTGAGGTCGTAGCCGCCCTCGATGAAGAACGACACCGGTACCACCAGGGCCGCCGCATGGCCGTCGACCGCCACCAACTCGCCCACCGTGATGGTCCTTGGGCCGCCATCCGGGCCGCCGGCCAGGTCACCGCGGCCAGGAACAGCGTCGGCAGGCCGACCCCGAGGGCATGCACCCAGCTCTTCACCGATCCGACGCGGTACCCCTCGCCGCGCAGCGCCTGTGACGCGCGCCGGTAGCGGTCGGCGAACACCTCTTCCCCGCCCAGGCCGTTGAGCACCCGCAGTCCGCCGACCAGGTCCGTCAGCCGTGCCGCCGGCCCGCTCTGCCGCTCGCGGTACCGCGTCTCCGCCCCCTACCCCACGCTGTCCCGCCACGCCTGGTGCAGCTCGGCGAACCGGCCCCGGTCGGCGATGAGGTGGGCCGGCGGGCCGTCCTCGACGATCCGGCCGTCGGCCATCACCAGGACCCGGTCGGCGATGTCGACGGTCGAGAGGCGGTGCGCGATCACCAGGGCCGTACGGCCGTGCAGCACCGTGGTCATGGCGCGCTGCACCGCACGTTCACCGGGGATGTCCAGGGAGCTGGTGGCCTCGTCGAGGATGAGCACGGCGGGGTCGGCGAGCAGGGCGCGGGCGAAGCCCACCAGTTGGCGCTGGCCGGCGGAGATCCGGCCGCCGCGCTTGCGGACGTCGGTGTCGTAGCCGTCCGGCAGGGCGGCGATGAAGTCATGGGCGCCGATGGCCTTCGCGGCGTGTTCGATCTCCTCGCGGGTGGCGTCCGGGCGGCCGAGGGCGATGTTGTCGGCGACCGTGCCGGAGAACAGGAACGCCTCCTGGGTGACCATGACGACGCCGCGGCGCAGCGTGGTGGTGGACAGCGCGCGCAGATCGACGCCGTCGAGCAGCACCTGGCCCTCGGTGGGGTCGTAGAAGCGGGCCAGCAGCTTGGCGAGGGTGGACTTGCCGGCGCCGGTGGCGCCCACCACGGCGACGGTGGTGCCCGCCGCAAGGGTCAACTCGAAGCGCGGCAGCACCTCACCGCCGGTGCGGTAGGCGAAGCGGACGTCGCGGAAGACGACCTCGCGGCCCGGCCGGCCGGCCGCTACGGCCGGCAGCGTGGCGGGTGCCCCGGGCTCGGGGACGCCGGGGCGCCGGGAGAGCAGTCCGGCGACCTTCTGGAGGGAAGCGGCCGCGGATTCATAGGAGTTGAGGAACATCCCGAGGCGGTCGATGGGGTCGTACAGCCGCCGCAGATAGAGCACCCCGGCGGCCAGGACGCCGAGCGCCAGGCCGCCCGTGGCCACGCGATAGGCGCCCCACAGGACGATCGCGGCGACCGCGGTATTGGCCGCCAGCCGGGAGAGGACGACATAGCGCGCCATCTCCAGGAAGGTGTCGCCGTTGATCCGTGCGTGTGCGTGGTTCAGCCGGGCGAATGCGGCGTCGTTCGGCCGCTCGCGGCGGAACGCCTGCACCGGGCGGATGCCGTTGAGGGTCTCGGTGAACTTCACGATGACGCCCGCCATCGCCGTCGACTTCGCGCTGTAGACCCGGTGCGAACGGCGCCGGAAGGAGCGTACGAGGAGGGCGAGCGGCCCGGCGGAGGCGAGGGCGGCCGCGCCGAAGCCCGAGTCCAGGTAGACCAGGGTGGCGGTGATGTAGACCGTCGACAGGATGATCGTGACCAGCTCCTGGAGCCCCTCTTCGAGGAGTTCGCGCAGCGATTCCACGTCCGTCGTGGCCCGGGAGATCAGCCGGCCGGAGGTATAGCGCTCGTGGAAGTCCAGGCTGAGCGCCTGCGCATGCCGGAAGATCCGCCCGCGGAGGTCGAGCAGGACCTCCTGGCTGACCCGTGCGGAGAGCTGGATGAAGCCGAACTGGAGCCCGCCGGACGCCCCCGCGCACAGCACCGCCGCCACCGCCACGGCGATCAGCGGTCCGTGATCGCCCGCCCGCAGCGCCGGGACCGCGCGGTCGAGCGCGTAGGCGACCAGCAGCGGACCGGCCTGCACGGCGGCCTGCTGGAGCAGCAGCAGGACGGCCGCCGCCCAGACCCGGCGCCGCTGCGGCGCCAGCAGCGAGCCGAGGAGGGTGCGCGAGGCGCCCTTGGGGGTGGGGAGCACATCGAGGGCGAAGGAGTCGGCTGCGGGGGAGTCCCCGGCCTCCGGCGGCCGCGGCGGGGAAGGGGGTTGCTGCGGGCCGGGGCGGCCCTCGGGACCCTCGGGGTCGTCGGACGGGAGGCCGGTGGCGGTGGTGGTCATCGGGCGCCCTCTCCCTCGCCGGACATCAGGGTGCTGTACTCGGGGTTGTCCCGCAGCAGTTGGTGGTGGGTGCCGACGGCGGCGATCCGGCCGCCGGAGAGCAGCGCCACCCGGTCGGCGAGCAGGACCGTGGACGGCCGGTGGGCGACGACCAGGGCGGTGGTGGTCGCCAGGACCCGGCGCAGCGCCGCCTCGACCAGAGCTTCGGTGTGCACATCGAGGGCGGAGAGCGGATCGTCGAGGATCAGGAAGCGCGGGCGGCCGACCACGGCACGGGCCAGGGCGAGCCGTTGCCGCTGCCCGCCGGACAGGCTCAGCCCCTGCTCGCCGACCTGGGTCGCACTGCCTTCGGGGAGAGCGCCGACGAATCCCTCGGCCTGCGCCACCGCCAACGCCCGCCGGAGATCGCTCTCCTGGGCGTTCTCCCCGCCCATCAGCACGTTCTCCGCGACGGTCGCCGAGAAGAGCGTCGGCTCCTCGAAGGCCACCGCGACCAGCGCACGGACCTCGTCCCGGCCGAGCGTCGCCAGATCGCGCCCGTCGAGGCTGATCCGGCCCGCCGTGGGGTCGTACAGCCGCGGCACCAGCGCCGTGAGGGTGGTCTTCCCGCTGCCCGTCGCCCCGACCAGCGCCATCGTCTCGCCGGGCCGGATGTGCAGGGTGATGTCCTCGAGGAGGGGCGGGGAGTCCGGCGGCGCGTCGGGGTAGCGGAACTCGACACCGGAGAAGACCAGCCCGCCGGTGCCGGGGCGCGCGTCGGCGGATGCCGGTTCCTGCGCGGCCGGTTCGTGCCGGTCCGGTGCGCCCGTGGCCGGAGCGTCCGCAGCCGGTGCGCCCGCGGCCCGTGCTCCCGTAACCGGTGCGTCCACGGCCGGCACGTCCATGACCTCGAAGTACCGGTCGCTGGCCGTCGCCGCCTCGTTGCCCATGGCCAGCAGGAAGCCGATCGACTCCACCGGCCAGCGCAGTGCCAGCGCGGTCGACAGGAAGGCGACGAGGGTGCCCGCGGACAGCACGCCGTCGGCCACCTGGAGGGTGCCGAGCACCAGGGCGCCGCCGATCGCGATCTCCGGGAGGGTGGTGTTGAACCCCAGGATCCAGGCCAGCAGCCGCGCCTTGCGGAGTTCGGACGTACGCAGCGCGTGCGTCAGCTCCCTGAAGGCCCGCGCCTGGCTGCGATGGCGTCCGAAGCCCTTGATGATGCGGATGCCGAGCACCGACTCCTCGACCACCGTCGTCAGATCGCCCAGCTGGTCCTGGGTCCGGCGCGCGGCGCGACCGTACTTCGCCTCGAAGACCGAGCACAGCACCATCAGCGGCACCACCGGCGCCAGCAGCACCAGCCCCAGCGACCACCGCTGGGCCAGCAGGAGCACCGCGCCCACCAGGATGGTGGTGGCATTGACCAGCAGAAACGTCAGAGGGAAGGCGAGAAACAGGCGCACCAGCTGAAGGTCGGTCGTGCCACGCGACAACAACTGGCCCGAGGACCAGCGGTCGTGGAAGGCGACCGGCAGCCGCTGGAGGTGGCGGTACAGCGCGTCACGCATCGCGGCCTCCACCCCGGCCAGCGGACGCGCCACCAGCCGTCGCCGCAGCCCGAACAGCAGCGCCTCCGCGATCCCGAGCAGCAACAGGTACGCGCCACCGAGCCACACCCCGCCCGGATCGCGCTCCGCCACGGGCCCGTCCACCATCCACTTGAGCACCAGCGGGATGACCAGGCCGATGCACGAGGCCAGCACGCCCACGCACGCAGCCGTGAACAGGCGCACCCGCACGGGCCGGGCGAACGGCCACAGGCGCAACAGCGAGCGCGCTGCGGAGCGTTGAGGTAAGGCGGTCCGGTCGGGCGGGGGCGAGGTGTGCGCGGTATCGGCCATCACTCGCGAGCGTAAGGCGCGTCACTGACAACGCTCATGCGGTTTTCCCCGACCGGCGCCCCCGCCCGTTGTTTCGAGCCGCGCCGCGGGTCGGCCGGAGCCGCCCCGCGCCGAGGTCCGGCCGCCCTACCGTCGACGGCCCCGTGCCGCCGCCGCCATCCGCCTCAGCCCGGCACCGCCCGGAACAGCACCACCGACCGCCCGGCCAGGGTGACTGTGCCGCCCGCCGCGTACGGCGGTTCCGCCGCCCCCGGCTGCTCCTCCCTGGCCGTGTCGACGAGGAGCTCGTAGGCGCGGGCCCAGGGCGGTCCGGGGAGGGTGAACGGGCGCGGGTGGGCGGCGGCGTGGAGCACGGCGAGGAAGCTGTCGTCGACGATGCGGATGCCCCGGGCGTCGCGCTGGGAGATGTCGTTCCCGGAGAGGTACATGCCCAGCGTGGCTCCCGGGGTGTACCAGTCCTGTTCGGCCATCTCGGTGCCGTCCGCGGTGAACCAGGCGAGATCGCGCAGACCGCCCTGCTGATGCGGCCGCCCGGAGAAGAACGCCCGGCGGCGGAGCACGGGGTGGGCGCGGCGCAGGGCGATGAGCCGGGCGGCGAGGTCGGCCAGCGGCCGCCACCGGGGATCCTCCAGCAGCGACCAGTCGAGCCAACTGGTCGCGTTGTCCTGGCAGTAGGCGTTGTTGTTGCCGTGCTGGGTGCGGCCCATCTCGTCGCCCGCGACCAGCATCGGCACGCCCGTCGACAGCAGGAGGGTGGTCAGGAGATTGCGCAGCTGGCGGTGGCGCAGTGCGGTGACGTCCGGGTCGTCGGTCTCGCCCTCGGCACCGCAGTTCCACGACCGGTTGTCGTGGGTGCCGTCGCGGTTGCCCTCCCCGTTGTCCGCGTTGCGCTTGTGCTCGTAGGTGACCAGGTCGCGGAGGGTGAAGCCGTCGTGCGCGGTGATGAAGTTGACCGAGGCGTACGGGCGGCGGCCGCCCCAGGCGTACAGGTCGCTCGATCCGGAGAGGCGGTAGCCCAGGTCGCGGACATCGTGCTGGGCGCCGCGCCAGAAGTCGCGGACGGTGTCGCGGTAGCGGTCGTTCCACTCCGTCCACAACGGAGGGAAGGCGCCGACCTGGTAGCCGCCCGATCCCACGTCCCAGGGCTCGGCAATCAGCTTGACCCGGCGCAGCACCGGGTCCTGGGCGATCACCGCCAGGAACGGGGAGAGCATGTCGACGTCGTGCATGGAGCGGGCCAGTGCGGCCGCCAGATCGAAGCGGAAGCCGTCCACGCCCATCTCGGTGACCCAGTAGCGCAGCGAATCGGTGATCAGACGCAGGACATGGGGCTGGACGACATGCAGGGTGTTGCCGCAGCCGGTGTAGTCCGTGTAGCGGCGGGCCTCGCCCGCCAGGCGGTAGTAGCCGCGGTTGTCGATGCCCCGCAGGGAGAGCGTCGGTCCCAGCTCGCCGGCCTCCGCGGTGTGGTTGTAGACGACGTCGAGGATCACCTCGATGCCCGCGTCGTGCAGCGCCCGCACCATCCGCTTGAACTCGCCGACCTGCTGCCCCCGGGTCCCGGTGGCGGCGTATCCGGCATGGGGCGCGAAGTAGCCGATGGAGTTGTAGCCCCAGTAGTTGCGCAGCCCCCGGCGCACCAGATGGTCCTCGTGCGCGAACTGGTGGACGGGCAGCAGCTCGACGGCGGTGACGCCGAGCCGGACGAGGTGCTCCAGCGCGGCGGGGTGCGCGAGCCCCGCGTACGTGCCGCGCAGCCGCTCCGGAATACCGGGGTGACGCATCGTGAAGCCGCGCACATGCAGTTCGTAGAGGACGGAATCCGGCCACGGCGTCTTGGGCCTGCGGTCGTCCTCCCATTCGTCGGCGCCGCCCTCGTCCCCGGTGCCCTCGCCGACCACGACGCCCTTGGGGACGTACGGCGCCGAGTCCCGGTCGTCGCGCACGGTGTCGGCGACCTGCTGCTGCGGCCAGTCGCGGACATGCCCGTAGAGCTGGGCGGGCAGCGCGGACCCCGCCCCGGACGGCTCCGTACGGGTGCCGAAATCGCCGTCCACGGCCCTGGCATACGGGTCCAGCAGCAGCTTCGCCGGGTTCCAGCGGGCGCCGCTCCAGGGGTCCCAGCGGCCGTGCACCCGGTAGCCGTAGCGCTGGCCGGGGCGGACGCCGGGCAGGAAGCCGTGCCAGATCTCGTGGGTGAGCTCGGTCAGCGCATGGCGCGTCTCGCGCTCCGCGTCGTCGAAGAGACACAGTTCCACGGCCTCGGCGCCGCCCGCCCACAGGGCGAAGTTGGTGCCGGCGATGCCATCGGGGGCGGTGCGGTATCGGGCCCCTAGGGGCGTGGGGTTGCCGGGGCGGATGTCAGCGGGTGGGGCGAGTGGTTCATCCGCCACCGCCTCCTGCTCGGGTGCGCTCGACACGTGCCGGCCTCCTGCGGCTCATGGCTCGGTCGGGCGGTGTCCCCGGCATGGGGGTACCGCCCAGCGTCAGCTGGAGGAGTCCCGGCCGTGCAGGTGTCCCCGCCCTCCCCGTTGTTCTTCCCGCAACCAGGCGTTGCCTCACGCTTCTCGCGGCGAGGGCTGATTGTTCCGCTGCCCTGCGTGTCCGTGACATTCCGTTACGCGGCATACCTCCTAACTTGAGCATCATCCGTCACAATCCGGTATATGACCGCCCATCAGCAGAACCGAGCAGGGGACCGAGCGAAGCACCGCCAGGGAATCCGTGTGCGGGGCCGGGTGCCGGACCGGGCGCACGTTCGGACGGGCCGTCGGGCGGCGGCGCGGGCGGCCCGCCGTACCCGCGTCGTCCTCGCCGCCGTGGCCGGGCTCGCCGGGGCGGTGGCGCTGGCCGGCTGCACGGACGCGGAGGTGTTCGTCGGCGGCAAGCCGCGCTCCCCGGAGGAGACGATCAGGGTCATCCCGCACAACGGCGCACACGGCGTGCGGGCCGACGGGCGGTTCGAGGTCCGGGTGCCGCAGGGGCGGCTGGAGCGGGTCGAGGTCAGCCGGACCGGTGACGCCGGCCGGCAGCCGGTCGCCGGGCGGATCTCCCCGGACGGCATGGCCTGGCGGCCGGTTCCCGGACGTCTCCAACTCGGTGCGAAGTACACCGTCGACGCGGTGGCGCTGGACGGCGCCGGCCACCGCTCGGCCCGCCACACCACCTTCACCACCTCCGTACCCGCCCGCCGCTTCACCGGCCACTTCTCACCGCAGAGCGACGCCACGGTCGGCACCGGCCTGATCTTCTCGCTGGTCTTCAACCGGCCGCTCGCCGACCGCGCGGCCGTCGAACGCGCCGTCAAGGTCGGCGCCCGGCCCGCCGTCGAGATCGCCGCCCACTGGTTCGGCCACCGCAGGCTGGACTTCCGGCCCCGTGAGCGCTGGCGTCCGGGCACCGAGATCACGGTGGAGCTGCGGCTGCGCGGGGTGAAGGCCGGACCGGGCGCCTACGGGACGCAGCGCAGGACCGTCCGCTACCGGGTGGGCCGGGACCAGGTCAGCGTCATCGATGCTGCCCGGCACACCATGACGGTGCGCCAGGGCGGCCGGGTGGTGGCGGTGCTGCCGGTCACCGCGGGCGACGACGAGAACCCCACCTACAACGGGAAGATGGTGATCCTGGAGCGGCACTCGATGACGCGGATGGACGGGGACACCGTCGGCTTCGGCGGCGAGTACGACATCCCGGACGTGCCGCACGCCATGCGCCTCACCAGGTCAGGGACCTTCCTCCACGGCAACTACTGGGCGCCGCCCGAGATCTTCGGCGGCCTCAACACCAGCCATGGCTGCGTCGGGCTCAAGGACATCAAGGGCGGCGGCCCGCACACCCCGGCGGGCTGGTTCTTCGGCCGCTCGATCGTCGGCGACACCGTGGTGGTGCAGCACTCCCCGGAGCGTACGGTCGCGCCGGACAACGGCCTCGGCGGCTGGAACATGCCCTGGGAGCTGTGGCGGGCCGGGTCCGCGCTGGACTGACCGGGCACCGGCCCGCCGACCCCCGCCCGCCCCCTGCCCCCGCACCACCCCCGCACTTGGGACTAAACGGTGACATTCACGGGGAGTTCACTGTCACCGCGGTGTGGTTATCTAACGGCAAGCGCGCGGCTGTCCGCACCCGCGCGCGGGGGACTGCGGGCCGTGCGAGGGGAAAAGGGGCCAGTTGTGAACGTCCAGCCGAATTCGGGGGAGCCGGCTCGCCGGCGTCGGTGGCCGTACAAGGGCGGGGGCCCGCTGGCCCTGGTGCTCGGGGCGGTGTTGCTGGTGACCGCATGTGGCGGCGACGGCGACGAGGACAGTCCGGCCGGCAAGGCGGGCGGGGACAAGGCCGCCTCGCAGGCGGCCGTGACGATAGCGCCCAAGGACGGCGCGCATGACGTCGCCACCAGTGGCGCGCTGAAGGTGACCGCCCAGAAGGGCAAGCTCAAGTCCGTCAAGGTCAAGGACGGCAAGGGCAACGAGGTCGACGGGAAGATAGCGGGCAGCGGCGCCCTGTGGCAGCCGAGCGGCCATCTGGGCGCCTCGACGGAGTACACCGTCGACGCCATAGCGGTGGACGGCGAGGGCCGGGAGGCCGCCGAGCACTCCAGCTTCACCACCCTCGTCCCCAAGAACACCTTCATCGGCCAGTACACCCCCGAGAACGGCCAGCAGGTCGGTGTCGGGATGCCGGTCTCGATCCACTTCACCCGCGGCATCACCGACCCGAAGGCCGTCGAGGACGCCATCAAGGTCACCGCGAAGCCGTCGGTCCCGGTCGAGGGCCACTGGTTCGGCAACGACCGCCTCGACTTCCGCCCCGAGAAGTACTGGGCGCCCGGCACCAAGGTCACCCTCAAGCTCGACCTCAACGGCGTCGAGGGCCGGCCCGGTGTCTACGGCACCCAGGCCAAGGAGGTCTCGTTCACCATCGGCCGCAGCCAGATCAGCACGGTCGACGCCGAGTCGAAGAAGATGACCGTGGTCCGCGACGGCAAGCGGATCAAGACCATCCCGATCACCTCGGGCGCGCCCGGCACCGAGACGTACAACGGCAAGATGGTGATCAGCGAGAAGCATCTCGTGACGCGGATGAACGGTGACACCGTCGGCTTCGGCGGCGAGTACGACATCAAGGACGTCCCGCATGCGCTGCGGCTGAGCACCTCCGGCACGTTCCTCCACGGCAACTACTGGTCGGGCAGCGCGACCTTCGGCAACCGCAACGCCAGCCACGGCTGTGTGGGCCTCTTCGACCAGCGCGGTGGCGGCGACAGCTCCACCCCGGCGGCGTGGTTCTTCCGCAACTCCGTCGTCGGCGATGTGGTCATCGTCAAGAACTCGCATGACGAAACGATCCGGCCTGACAACGGCTTCAGCGACTGGAACCTCTCCTGGGAGAAGTGGAAGGCCCGCCAGTAGGACGGCGGAAGACGACCGGGCCCGGTGCACTGTGACGGAGTGCACCGGGCCCGACGGCGTTAACGCGTACTAACCTTCCCGCATGACTGTGAATCTCGAGGTCGCCGACGGCGTCGGCACCATCCGCCTGGACCGTCCGCCGATGAACGCACTGGACATCGCCACCCAGGACCGGCTGCGCGAGCTGGCCGAGGAGGTCACCCGTCGCGACGACGTGCGTGCCGTCGTCGTGTGGGGCGGCGAGAAGGTGTTCGCGGCCGGCGCGGACATCAAGGAAATGCAGGCCATGGACCACCCGGCCATGATCGTGCGCTCCAAGGCCCTCCAGGACTCGTTCACCGCCGTGGCCCGGATCCCCAAGCCGGTCGTCGCCGCGATCACCGGCTATGCGCTCGGTGGCGGCTGCGAGTTGGCGCTCTGTGCCGACTTCCGGATCGCGGCCGACAACGCCAAGCTCGGCCAGCCGGAGATCCTGCTGGGCCTGATCCCGGGTGCCGGCGGCACCCAGCGGCTGGCGCGGCTGGTGGGCCCGTCCAAGGCCAAGGACCTGATCTTCACCGGCCGGCATGTGAAGGCCGACGAGGCGCTCACCCTCGGCCTGGTCGACCGGGTGGTGCCGGCCGCCGAGGTCTACGAGCAGGCGCACGCCTGGGCGGCACGGCTGGCGGCCGGCCCCGCGCTGGCGCTGCGGGCCGCCAAGGAATCCGTCGACGCGGGCCTGGAGACGGACATCGACACCGGCCTGACCATCGAACGCAACTGGTTTGCGGGGCTGTTCGCGACCGAGGACCGGGAGACCGGTATGCGCAGCTTCGTCGAGGAGGGGCCCGGCAAGGCCAAGTTCCTCTGAAATTGCTGGTGTTGGTGAGGTGTCTGAGGTTTGACCGGGAGGCAATGCCTCGTGTGGGCGACAAGGAAAAGGCTTAATTGTGCCTTAAGGCAACCTTGTTGATCTGCTCGGACGTTCCTTCGCGGGCTCGGTGTCGTCGCAGGTCAGCCACGGCGCACCGGAACCTTAACTGCCGTTGGCATATGTCTCGCCGGGGGGCTGGAACCGACGATTCCGGACAATCGATTCCGTCGGTTCCGCCCCCGTGGATGCCACGCAGCAGCCATGATGGGAGGCATGGCGGGCCTCGAAGGAATGGAGCAGCCGCGGCCGCGGAGGGATACGGCCGCCGCGCGATGGGGCATCCCCGAGGGGGACGAAGACATCGCGCCGGCTCCTCGCAAACCGGTGTCGGCGGCGCTCGATCTGGTCGGCGAACCGACCCTCGGTGAGGTCCGGCTCCCCTCGCGCCCCCAGTCCGCCGGCATCGCCCGCCGGCTGACCGCCGCCGTACTCCTCAAGCAGTGGTCCCTGACCCCCCAGCTCACCGAGCACGCCGTGCTTCTGGTCTCCGAGCTGGTCGGCAACGCCGTGCGGCACACCGGCGCCCGCACGTTCGGGCTGCGGATGCTCCGCCGCCGTGGCTGGATCCGTATCGAGGTACGCGACCCGTCCCGCGGTCTGCCCTGTCTCATGCCGGTCCAGGAAATGGACATCAGCGGTCGCGGCCTCTTCCTCGTCGACAAGCTCTCCGACCGCTGGGGCGTGGACCTGCTGCCCCGCGGCAAGACGACCTGGTTCGAGATGCGGATCGCCGACCGCTGAGAACCGGTTTCCCCGCTCGGCCGCAGGCCCCGGGCACCCCGACGGCCCCGAGGCCGGTCGGTGCTCCGCTCGCGCGGTGACGATCCGTAGGATGGGTTGTTCATGCTCGCGCCAGGTACGGAGAGGAGGGACATGCACCACGTGCGCCGGTCGGCCACGCTGACGCTGCTGCTCCTCCTCGCCGTCACCTTCGGTCCGCTGCTGTGCCGCGTCGGCGGCGACCAGGCCTGGCTGTCGGGCCGGGCGGCGACGGCCGCGGCGGCATGGCGCACCGGCGGCGCGACGGCGGCCGCACCCAACGCGGCGGCGGCCGCACCGGACGCGACGGCGGTTGCACCGGATGCCGCGAACCCGGCGGGCGGTGCCACGCCGGACTGGCCGGCTGCCGCCGACAGCGGCCCGCAGCTCGATCCCGACGCCCCGGTCGCCGTTGTCCACGCGCCCAAGAAGTGCTCGGACCGGCATGCGCCGGGGCCCGACGAGTCCGCCCCGCTGCCCACCCCGCACCGCGGTGAGCCCCTCGCCCCCGCCACCACCGGCCCGGGGCCGCTCGCCGCGGATCTGCCCGCGCAGTACGCGCTCGCCCGGCCACCGACCGACGGCGCGTCCGCCACCGACCACACCACGCTCCTGCCCGTACTGCGGATATAGGCCGCCGCCCCGACGCACACGGCCTGAATTCCCCTTCCGTACGTCTGGAGCTTCCGCATGCCCGTTTCCGCCTCTCCCACCCGCAAACTGGCCGCCATCGGCGCGGTCATCGCCCTCGTCGTGGCCGTCATCGCCATCGGGGTCGCCATCGGCAAGTCCGTCGAGGGCGACCGCGGCACCGACCGCAGTGGCGCCCCCGAGGCAGCCGCCTCCGCCGAGCCGGAGGAAGATCCCGCACAGCAGAAGATGTTCGACGACCTCGCCGAGCGGACCAGCCGGCGCCAGGACGGCGACCCACTGGCCGCCGGCAAGAAGGACGCCCCGGTGGTCCTGGTCGAATACGCCGACTACCAGTGCTCGTTCTGCGGCCGCTTCACCCGCGAGACCCAGCCCGGACTGATCAAGAAGTTCGTCGACGCGGGCACCCTGCGCATCGAATTCCGCAACTTCACCGTCTTCGGCGCCGACTCCGAGCGCGCCGCCCGCGCCTCCTGGGCCGCGGGGCAGCAGGGCAAGTTCTGGCAGCTGCACGACGCGCTGTACGCCAAGACCCGCAAGGGCGCGGCGCTCGCCGAGGACAAGCTCGTCGAGCTGGCCCGCACGAGCGGTGTGGCCGACATCGAGAAGTTCCGTGCGGACATGAAGAGCGCGGACGCCGAGCGGGCGCTGAAGAAGGACCAGGACGAGGGCTACCAGCTCGGGGTGCAGTCCACGCCGTCCTTCCTCATCAACGGCCGGCCGGTCGCCGGGGCCCAGCCCGCCGAGGTCTTCGCGCAGGGCATCAAGGACGCCGCGGCGCGCGCGGCCAAGAAGGGGCCGGAGGCCAAGAACGGGCCGACGGCCAAGGGGGCCGGGCAGTGACCGACATCGGCTACCTCGCGGCGTTCCTGGGCGGGGCACTGGCCCTGCTCAGCCCGTGCAGCGCGCTGCTGCTGCCGGCCTTCTTCGCCTACTCCCTCTCCACGCCCGGCCGGCTCATGGCCCGTACCGGCGTGTTCTACCTGGGGCTGGCCACGACGCTGGTGCCGCTCGGCGCGGCCAGTACGGCCGCCAGCCGGCTGTTCAACGGCCACCGCGACCTCCTGATCGCCGTCGGCGGCTGGGTCGTCATCGCGCTGGGTCTCGCCCAGATCCTCGGCCTGGGCTTCGCCTCCCGGCGCGCCCAGGCCGCCGCCGCGAGGATCACCCCGCGGTCGGCCGTCTCCACCTTTCTGCTCGGCTGTGTCTACGGCCTCGCCGGCTTCTGCGCGGGCCCGATCCTCGGCGCGGTGCTGACGGTGACGGCGGTCAGCGGCTCACCGGTGTACGGCGCCTCGATGCTCGCCGTCTACGCGCTGGGCATGGCGCTGCCGCTGTTCGTGCTGGCGCTGCTGTGGGACCGCTGCAAGCTCGGCACCCGGGGCTGGCTCCGGGGCCGTGAATTCACCCTCGGCAAGCTGCGGTTGCACACCACCTCGGTGCTGTCCGGGGTGTTCTTCATCGGCATCGGCGTGCTCTTCCTGCGGTTCAACGGGACCAGTGCGCTGCCCGGGATTCTCGACGCGGACGCCGAAGTCCGGGCCGAGGAATGGGCGACGCGGATCGGGAACGGCGTACCGGACCAGGTGCTGATCGCGGTGGCCGCGCTGGCCGTCGCCGGGGTGCTCGGCCGTATCGCGCTCCGGCCGGAGAAGAAGCCGCGGGGCGGGACGGAACCGCCGCGAGGCGGGGCCGGCCAGCCGGGGGGCGGGGCCGGTCAGCCGCGGGGCGGGACGGAACAGGCCCGGAACGGGGACGGTCAGCCGGGGAGCGGGTCGGAACGGGCCCCGGGCGGGTCGGAACGGGCCCCGGGCGGGTCGGAACGGGCCCCGGGCGGGAAGGAACGGGCCCCGGGCGGGAAGGAACGGCCCCGGGACGAGGCCGACCAGCCGCGCGGTGGGACCGCATAGCCACCGGCGTGCGGGACCACATAGCCACCGGGCAGGACCGAGCGGCCGTGGGGCGGGGGCCGAGTGGCTGCGGGGCCGGACCGAGTGACCGTGGGGCGGGGCCGGGCCGTTGGGAAACGGCGCCGGCCTCCCGCCCCCGGGCTCACAGCCAGACGTTGTCGTTGACCGACCCCAGGCCCGTGCCGGACAGCCGCCGGTGCAGGGCCAGCGCCTGGTCCTCGGTCAGCGAGGCGACGTGGTCCGCGGCGGCACGCAGCCGGTCGCCGTGCAGCGACAGCTCCTCGGCGCGGTCCGGCGGCAGCAGCTCCGGTGCGTCATGGGACCAGCGCAGCAGTTCGCTCACCACCCGCCGCTTGCCGTGCTGCTGGGTCGCCAGCGCCGGGCGGTCGATGACATAGCACCACACCAGCTCCTTGAGCAGATCGCAGGCGGCCCGCCGCTCCGGCGGTATCACCAGTTGCGCCCCGTAGCGGATCGCCGCCGCGCCGCCCACCTCCAGCTCGATCCCACGGGTGAAGTACGAGATCAGATCGGCCGTGCGGCGATTGACCGCGACCGCGTCCTCATGACTGCCGCTGTACGGGGCGGGCACCGCCAGCCGCTTGCCGATGTCCGTCATCATCACCAGCGCCGCGGCACGGTCGAAGGCCTCGCCCTCCCGCGCCCGTTTGGCCTGGACGTAATCCAGGAAGCGGCGGATCTCTCGCTCGGTGTCGGCGCCCGCGGCACCGTCCGGCGGGAACAGCGCGGCCAGCGGGATCAGGCCCGTACGGTAGAAGTCCTCGACGTCATGGCAGGCGTAGGTGACATCGTCCGCCCAGTCCATGACCTGCTCCTCGACCGGCACGGCGGTGTCCGTACGACCGGCCCGCACCCACGAGAACGCCTCCCGGTCGGCGACATACACCCCCCACTTCACATGCCGCGCCGGATCCTGGTCGACGGGCGCCCGCTCCCACGGGTATTTGGTGGCGGCGTCCAGACAGGCGCGGGTCAGATGCAGCCCGCGATGGCCCGGATATTTGTGGGCGGCGAGGAAGGTCAGTACCCGCAGGGTCTGCGCATTGCCCTCGAAGCTGTCCAGCACACCGTCCGCGAAGTGCAGCTCGTCCATCGTGGCGCGCAACGCCAGCTCACCCGCGTGCCCGAAGGGCGGATGGCCGATGTCGTGGGCCATGCACGCCGCCTCGACGAGCGCCGGATTCGGCCCGCCGTATTGGCGCTCCAGGCGCTCGGCCATCCGCCGGCCGAGCTGAGCCACCTTCATCGAGTGCGTCAGCCGGGTGTGGTACGCGCCCAGCTCGGCGCTGGCCACCACCTGGCTCTTGCCGGCCAGCGCCCGCCACTGCGTCGAATACAGGATCCGGTCGACGTCGTGCTCGAAGCCGGACCGCTGCCCGTCGTCGGGCACCCGTCGCCGCAGGGAGTGCTGTTCCAGGTCCTCATCGCTGTACGTGGCAGGTCGCATGCGCGGATGGTAGTCCCGACCTGCCCGCCCGGGTCCGGCCGGTGGGTCTCGGGCCCTCCTTGCCCAGGGGTGTCTCCCCCTAGGCGCTCAGCCGACGCCGCCAGCGCGGATGCGGGCGGGCATGTGGCCGGGGGTGCGGATGGTGGGCGTCCGCCCTGCGCCGGCGGTCGTTGCAGAGCAGGCACTTTCCGTAGCCCGGCGGGAGAGGGTCCTCCGGGTCGCCGTACAACGGGTCGACCGCGCCGTTCGGATGTATGGCGCAGCCGGTCGGGCCGGTCTCGGCGCCCAGCGAGCTGGCAGCGGTCAGCGCTTGCCGGAGGACGTCGACGAGCTGGTCCGCATCGCGCCGGGTCGGCGCGGATTGCAGGGACGAGGCAAGGTCGGAGGCGGTGGTCAGCGCGGTCTGGAGTTCGCGCAGGTTTGCGTAACCCATGCCTTGGAGCGTAGGCGGCCCCACTGACAGTTGATCTTCCGATCGCACTTCGCGGCTTCCCATGGCCGCATGCATGCCCGCTCACGCCCACGATTTAGCACCGGGATGGTGACGGTCGCCTTGCCGGTCCATGACGGGCGGGGGCGGGGCGGGGGCCGGGGACGTCACGGCGGCGGGGTGCTGACGGGGACGCTACGGCGGCGGGGTGGCGGCGGGGACGCTACGGCGGCGGGGTGCCGGCGGGGACGCTACGGCGGTGGCGTGCTGCTCATGTCAGGGCGGCGGGGCCCCATCCCCCCACCCCCGAACCCACCCCCGCCCCCTCCCCCGAAGGGGGAGAGGGGGGAGGGGGCGGGGGAGAGCTCCGAGGCCGTTGCGCGCAGCCGCAGCCGCAGCCGCAGCCGCAGCCTCAGCGCACGCAGCCTCGCCGCAGCCGCCTCGCAGCCGCACATCCGAAGCCTCGCCGCAGCCGCCTCGCAGCCGCACAGCCGAAGCCCCGCCGCAGGTCACCCCGAGCCGTTCCGTGCCCGCCGAGCCCCCAGAGGCCGTGCAAAAGCCACTCCACAGCCCCGCAGCCGCCCCGGACCCGACCGCTCCCCCCGGGAGCGAGCGGCAGCGCCCGCCCCTCAGGGAGCGAGCGGCAGCGCCCGCTTGTGGTCCGTGAGGCGGTAGCGGCGGACGATGGCCTCGGCGGCAGCGGCGTCGACCGGCTTGCCCTCCAGGAAGTCGTCGATCTGGTCGTAGCTCACACCGAGCGCGTCCTCGTCCGGCTTGCCCGGGTCGAGCGTCTCCAGGTCGGCCGTCGGCACCTTGTGCACCAGCTCCTGAGGGGCGCCCAGCGCCGCCGACACCGCGCGCACCCGGCGCTTGGTCAGCCCGGTCAGCGGCACCACATCGGCCGCACCGTCCCCGAACTTCGTGAAGAAGCCGGAGACCGCCTCGGCCGCGTGGTCGGTGCCCACGACCAGGCCGTCGTGCGCACCCGCGACCGCGTACTGCGCGATCATGCGCTGGCGCGCCTTGATGTTGCCCTGGACGAAGTCCTGGTGGTGGGCGTCGCGGAAGGTGAGCCCGCCGTCCACCGCGGCCTGGAGCGACGCATCGCTCGCCGGGCGGATGTCGACGGTCAGCTCCCGGTCGGGGCGGATGAACTCCAGCGCCCGCTGTGCGTCCTTCTCGTCCGCCTGGACGCCGTACGGCAGCCGCATCGCGTAGAACGTCGCGTCGTGCCCGGCGGCGCGGGCCCGCTCCACGGCGAGCTGGCAGAGCCGGCCGGTGGTGGTGGAGTCGACGCCGCCGCTGATCCCCAGGACCAGGGAGCGCAGGCCCGTGGAGGTCAGCCGCTCCGTGAGGAAGGCCACCCGGCGCTCGATCTCCTGCTCGGCGTCGAAGGACGCGGTCACCTGGAGATCCCGGGCGATCTCCTGTTGCAGGGCCTTGGACGCCGGGTCGGTCACGGCTGCTCCTCTTGTTCTCGTGCTGCGTCGTGCGGTGGGGGTGACGCGCTGTTCTGTGCCGCCCACGCAGTGTTCCCCCGCTGCGTGGGCGCGGTTCCTGGGGACGCCGAAAGGCGCGCCGGTAGGAAACCTTATGCCGGGTGCGCCCATTTCTTGAGGGCGGCCTTGGTCGAGAAGTCCGCGACGTCCTTGTCCAGCGGCCGGTCGGTGTACTGGTGGATACGCCACTTCGCCTTGATCCGCGGATGGCCGGCGGAGACGTAGTCGGCGATCCACAGGCCGTCGGCCGCGTAGGACGTGGTGTCGTGGTTGAGCCAGAAATCGCGGTTGCAGTAGAGCAGCACCCGGTGGGTGGGCCGCAGCTTCTTCACCTCGGCCAGGAACTGGTCCTTCTGCGCGTTGCTCGCATACGTCCCCTCGCCGGTGCGCTCCCAGTCGCAGGCGAGGAGGTCGCCCTGGACCGATGCGCATTTCTCGACGAAGTATTTCGCCTGGGCCGCGATATTCCCCGGCCACAGAAAGTGGTAGAAACCGACCACGCAGCCCGCTTTACGGGCCTTTGACGCCTGCGCGGACTGGTGCGGATTGATGTAGGAGCGGCCTTCGGTGGCCTTGACGATAACGAAGTCCAGCCCCTCGGCGGAGTACGAAGTGTTGTAGGAGCTGACATCGACACCATGCAGCATGAACGGCCTCCTGCCGATCGGACCTGCGGATTCGAAGCGTCAACTGCTCGAAGCGACCCCTGCGTTGCAGTGTGTTCCGGACGTACCCGGGTTCCTGGGTTCCCGGGCCCTTGCGTTTCGGTGATCAGTTTTTCCTGTGAGCCGGCGTTTCTTCCTGCGAGGCAGCCTTGTTCCGCCTTGTTCCTGCTTGTTCCTGCTTGTTCCGGCGGTGGTGCCTGTTCGCTTTCCAGCAGTTCAGCATGTTCGCTACCGGGGACGCCAGGCTGCGGTCAGGAAGTTCCTTGTGCTGCGGTCAAGTTGCGGCGGCGCCGGTTTCGCCGCCGGACCGGCCCGCAGGCCGAAAGACGGCCGTTTCAGCGCCGCCTGATGCGCCGTACCAGCCGTCGTGCGCGGGCGCGGGCGCGGCCGAGGGCCCGCTGCCAGGCGCGGCTCGCGCGCGTCGACCGCAGCTCCTGGAAGAGGAGTTGGTAGCGCTCGGCGATCGGCTCCGGGTCGTAGCGGCGTGAGCTCTCCAGCGCGGTACGGGCCATCTCGCGGCGGCGCTGCGGGTCCTCGACGAGCTGGAGGAGAGCGGCGGCCAGCGCCCGGCCGTCGCCGCGCGGCACCAGCAGCCCGTCCGTACCGTCGTGGATGATCTCTGCCGGGCCCAGCGGGCAGTCGGTGCTGACGACGGGCACTCCGCAGCGCATCGCCTCGACGATGGTCATGCCGAAGGACTCCGCGTCCGAGGCCGAGGCGACGATCGACGCCTTGGCGAACTCCGCCTCTATCGGGGAGCGCGGCCCGGTCAGCTCCGCCTGCCGGCTCAGCCCGAGACCGTCGATCAGCCCTTGGAGCTGTGCGCGCTCGGCGCCGCCGCCGTGTATCCGCAGCCGCCAGTCGGGGTGCTTGGCGGCGACCGCGGAGAACGCCTCGATCAGCAGGTCGAAGCGCTTGCCGCGGACCAGCCGGCCGGCTGCCGCGATCACCTTCGCGGTGCCCTCGGACGGTGGCCCGGCCGGCGCGGGCACGATGTTGGGCACGGCCAGGACCCGTACCCCGGGCAGCGGCATCCGTGCGCGGTAGACGGAGGCATCCGCCTCGGTGGTGGTGACCACGGCGTCCAGCGTCCGGTAATGCGGGGCGAGTTCGGACCGGAGCCGCTTGCTGTGGGCGTCGTACCGGAGGTGCTCCTGGGCGATCCGCAGCGCCCGGCGGGGGCCGAATCGCGCCAGGTAGACATTGATGCCGGGCCGGGTGCCGATCAGCACCTCCGCGTCGGTGGTGCGCAGGAACTCCGCGGCACGGACGTCGACCAGCCGGCTGTACTGGTGGTGCCGCTTCTCGGCGAGCGGGAAGTCCCGGGCGGGCTCGCCGAAGAGCGGATCGGCCATGTCCTCGCTGCCCACCCGGGTGTCCACCAGCGGTATCAGCCGCACCCGCGGATCCAGGGCGAACCGCGGGACCTCGCGGTGCCGCAGCATCGAGACGATCTCGACGTCATGCCGGTCGGCGAGCGCGGCGGCGAGGTTGAAGGTGGTGCGGATGGTGCCGCCGATGGCATAGGCGTTGTGCAGCAGGAGGGTGATCTTCATACGGTGTCGTGCTCTTCCCCGAGATGTGCCGAATCGTTCCGACCGGCCGGTACGCTCGCGGTCCGGTCGCCCCGACCGGCCCGTCCGGCACGGGGCAACCGTGGCGGTAAGGGGTAAGCCGATGGCGTGGCGAGGGTGAGAGCCCGGTAAGAACCGCGGGTGAGATCCGGGTAAGAAAGCCCCCGCCGGACCGGCTGCCCGCCGCCGCACCTCCGGGCCCTTGGCAGACTTGCCGGGTGACCCATTCCGTGCTGCTCGCCGAGGACGACCGCCCCATCCGCACCGCGCTGGAGCGTGCCCTGACGCTGGAGGGGTACCAGGTCACCGCTGTTGCCGACGGCATTCAGGCACTGGCCGCCGCGCACCGTGAGCGGCCCGATGTGATCCTGCTGGACGTGATGATGCCGGGGATCGACGGGCTCCAGGTGTGCCAGGTGCTGCGGGCCGAGCAGGACCGCACCCCGATCCTGATGCTCACCGCCCGGGTCGAGACGGCCGACCGGATCGCCGGTCTGGATGCCGGGGCGGACGACTACGTGGTCAAACCGTTCGAGGTCGAGGAGGTCTTCGCCCGGCTGCGGGCGCTGCTGCGGCGGACGACGGCGGGATCGGTGCCGGAGGACGGCGGCGCGGCTGCCGGTTCCGGCGGCGACGGGAACGAGGCGGCCGAGGGGCCGTACGACCCCAGGGTGGCGGACAGCGGTGTCGTCGAGGCGGCGGATCTGCGGATCGACGGTCCCTCGCGCCGCGCCTGGCGCGGAGAGCGGGAGCTGGAGCTGACCCGGACCGAATTCGAGCTGCTGGAGCTGCTGGCCCGCAACGCCGGGATCGTCCTGGACCATTCGACGATCTACGACCGCATCTGGGGCTACGACTTCGGGCCCGGCTCGAAGAACCTCGCGGTGTATGTGGGCTATCTGCGGCGCAAGGTCGACGTCCCGGGCAGCCGCCCGCTGATCCACACGGTGCGCGGCGTCGGTTACGTGCTGCGGGAGGACTGAGATGTCAGGCCCCCGCGACCGCACCGGGACCGGTCCCGGCACCCGTCCCGGCCGTCGGCTGCGCGCCCGGCTGCGGAGCCGGCTGCGCTCCTGGCGGAGCGGCGGGTCGGCCGCCTGGCTGCGCACCCGTAAGCCCGCCAGCCTGCGCACCGCGTTCGCGGTGGCGTTCGCGGCGGGGGCCGCTGCGGTGACCCTGCTCGTCGGATTCCTCAGCTACGACGCGGCGGCCCGGCTGGTACGGGTCGACGAGAAGTCGGTGTTCTCGCAGGTCGTACGGGATCTGCGCAGCCAGGTCCAGGAGAAGCAGTTCGTGCCGGCCGACTACACGAGCGCCGACCCCGACCACGACGGGCCGCGCGACGACCTCACCCGGCCCACCCGTACCGAGGTGCAGATCCTGGGCACCGGCGGCCGGATCGTGGAGCCGGGGCGCCCGGCCCTCCCGGTCGGTGCCGCGGAACGCCGTATTGCCACCGACGCGCAGGCCGGCCGCGATACGGAGCGGGAGGCGGACATCGGCGACGAGGAGTACCACGTCGCGACGGTGGCGCTCGGCGGCGGCCACGGTGCGGTGCAGGTCGCGCAGAAGTTCAGCGAGACCGAGGATCTGCTCTCCGCGCTCCAGCAGCGCACCGCCCTGCTGGCCGGCGGGGTCATCGCGCTGTCCGGTGCGGGCGGCTGGTGGCTGGCGCGCCGGATCACCGGCCGGCTGGTGCGGCTGACCTCGGTCGCCGAGAAGGTGGCGGAGCACGGGCGGCTGGACGTGCCGGTACCGGTGGCGGGGCGGGACGAGGTCGCCCGGCTCGGGCGGGCCTTCGACGACATGCTCGGCCGGCTGGCCAGCGCCGTCCAGGACCAGCAGCGCCTCGTCCAGGACGCCGGCCACGAGCTGCGCACCCCGCTGACCTCGCTCCGGACGAACATCTCGCTGCTCAAGCGCTTCGACGAGCTGCCCCCGGACGCCCGCGACGAGCTGCTGGCCGATCTGGCGGGGGAGGCCCGTGAACTGAGCGATCTCGTCAACGAGCTGGTGGATCTGGCGGCCGGACAGCGCGACGACGACCCGCTCTCCGACGTGAGCCTGGCCGATGTCGCGGAGAAGGCGGCGGCTTCGGCCCGCCGCCGCACCGGCCGCGAGATCACCGTCCGGACCATCCGCCCTGCGGTGGTGGAGGGCCGGTCCGCCGCGCTGCACCGTGCGCTCACCAATCTGCTGGAGAACGCCGCCAAGTTCGACGCGGGCGGCACGGAGCCGATCGAGGTCCTCGTCACCGGCGCCCGCATCGAGGTCCTCGACCGCGGCCCCGGTATCACGGACGCCGACCTCGCCCGGGTCTTCGACCGCTTCTACCGGGCCGCGACGGCCCGCGGTCTGCCCGGCTCCGGCCTCGGCCTCGCCATCGTCCGCGAGATCGCCACCGCCCATGGCGGCCATGCCTTCGCCACCCGCCGTCCGGGCGGCGGCGCCACCCTGGGCTTCACGGTCGGAACGGGAAAGGACGACGGTCCGGGAGCCCGGCCCGCCACGGGGGCCGGGCCGGGCGCGTAGCACGGGGCGCCTGCCCTTCCCGACGGGCGCCTGCCCCTCCCGACGAACGACCGCGACGCGGTCAGCAGCCAGGCCGCGGCGCGCGGTGGCAGCGACTGCGCCGGCCGGCGGGCGGCCGGTACCGCGAGCAGCGGCATCAGCAGGGAATCCGAACGGCGAAGATCACGCCCCGGCCCCGGCCCCGGGGCCGGGCCGCTGGCCGGTTCCCGTTCCCTCGGGGGCGCCGCCCTCCGCGCCCGCCAGAAGGGACCGCAGTACCTGCTCGTCCTCACTGGTCAGCTGCGAGACGAAGCGGGCGAGCGCGGTGCCGCGGTCGTCCTGCTTGTCGAGCTCGCTGCGCATCCGCCGGGCGGTCAGCCCCGCGGAGTCCTGTATCGGCGAGTACGCGAACCCGCGGCCGGCCCGGGAGCGGGAGACCGCTCCCTTGTCGTGCAGCCGGGTCAGGATCGTGGTGACGGTGGTGCGCGCGAGCCGGCCGCCCAGCGCGCTCTGGACCTCGGCGGGGCTCAGCGGCCCCCCGGCCGCCCAGAGCGCCGCGAGCACGCTCGCCTCCAGCTCGCCTGAGGGGCGCCGCTGCACGGGTGATGTCTCCGACATGGAACGCCCCTTGACCTCTTCGTCGTCTACAGTTCAGTAGACCGTCTACGTAACTGTAGTCGGTCGGGGCGGCCGGAAGCCGGCCCGCAACCCATTATGTAAGGGGCCGCCGACATGTCTGCCGCCGCCGCATTTCCGCAGGTGACAGCGGTCAACCAGGCCGTGAACGTGCTCGACGCCGGGTCGCTGCTGGCCGCGTTCGGCGCGCTGGGCGTCGCCGTCGTGCTCTTCGCCGAGACGGGGCTGCTGGTGGGTTTCTTCCTGCCCGGCGACTCGCTGCTGTTCACCGCCGGTCTGCTGTGCGCCCCGGGCACCGGCGGCGGGGCCCACCTCGCGCTGCCGCAGGTGCTCACGGCCGCTGCCGTCGGGGCGCTCGCCGGCTCCCAGGTCGGATTCTGGATCGGCCGGCGCGGCGGCCGCGCCCTGCTGGCCCGCAGCCGCGCCCGCCGGCTGCACGAGGGCGCCGCCCGCGCCGAGGCGCTCCTCGCCCGCTACGGCCACGCCAAGGCCCTCGTCCTGGCCCGCTTCGTCCCCGTCGTGCGCACCGTGCTGAACCCGCTGGCCGGCGCCCTGGGCGTGCCCGCCCGCACCTTCGCCCTCTGGCAGATCGCCGGCGGCCTGCTCTGGACCCTCGGCCTCACCCTCGCCGGCTACGCCCTGGGCTCGTCCGTACCGAACGTCGACCGCTATCTGCTGCCGCTGGTCGCCCTGGTGGTGCTGGTCTCGCTGGCCCCGCTCGCCGTCGAACTGCTCCGCTCCCGCAGGCGCCCGCACCAGGCGCCCGACCCCACCCCGCCGCCCGGCGCCTGAACCACCGGCCCCCTCCGCACCACCGCCCCCTCCGCAGCACCGCCCCGGCCGCCGAGCCGCCGAGCATCCGAGCCGCCAAGGAGAACCCCGTGACCCACCTCGCCTTCGGGGGAGCCTCGATCGACGGCGGCCTGTATACCCGGATCACCTGGCTCGCCCGGCACACCCCGCACGAGCTCAACACCCTCATCACGTACGCCACCGACTACGGCCTCGCCCTCTTCGCCTTCCTGATGCTGACCGGCTGGTGGCGGGCGCGGACCCGCGACTCCGGCACCATGGCGACCGCGCTGGCCACCCCCGTCGTCGTGGTCACCGCCTTTCTCGTCAACGACCTCGCCAAGAGCCTCTTCGGCGAACCACGTCCCTGCCGGACGCTCCACGCCGTCACCATCGAGGTCTGTCCCGGGCCCGGCGACTGGTCCTTCCCCAGCAACCACTCCGCCCTCGTGGCGGCGGCCGCGGTCGCCCTGCTGCTGTGCGACCGGCAGCTGGGCCGGATCGCCGTACCGGCCGCGCTCCTGATGGCGGCCTCACGCGTCTGGGTCGGCGCCCACTACCCGCACGACGTCGCCGCCGGCCTGATCGTCGGCGCCCTCGTCGCCCGGGGACTCACCCCGCTCGCCCGCCGCGCGGCCCCCGCCGTCGACCGGATCCGCGCCACCCGGCTGCGCCCGCTGGTGGCCGCACGGTGACGGCGTCCGAGCCGGGACCGGGCCCGCGGCCGCGGCCGTCACGGCCGGGCTCGGAGCCGGTTTCGCGCGCCGGGCCGCGGCGGCGCCCCCGTACGGCCCCGCTTCTCGTCCTCGCCGCGGTCTGCGCCGCGCTCTTCGCCGCCCTGGCGGTCACCGTGTCCGTACGGCACGGAGCCCCGGTCGCTCCCGAACGGGCGGCCCTCCGCTGGGCCGCCGCCCACCACGGGGAGCCGCTGCGCTCCATGGCCGGTGCGCTGACCGCCACCGGAACCGGGCCGGTCCCCTATCTGCTGGCAGTACTCGCCGGCCTGCTGGCCGGCCGGGACGCGGCGGGCCGGCTCCGCGCGGTGATCTGCACCCTCGTCGTGCTCGCCGTCGGCCAGGCGATCCGTTACGGCCTGATGGAGCTGCTAGCCCGCCCCCGCCCGCCCGCCGTCGACTGGGCCGGGCGCGCCTCCGGCTACGCGTTCCCCTCCGGCCATGCCACCACCTCGGCGCTGGCGGCCGGAATCCTGGCCTGGGGCATCGCCCAACGGGCCCGGCCTTCCGTCGCCCGCACCTGGTACGTGGTGCTCGCCCTCTGGGCCGTCGGAGTCGGCCTCACCCGTGTCGCCCTGCGCCTCCACTGGCCCGGCGATGTCCTCGGGGGCTGGCTCCTGGCGGCGACCCTGCTGGCCCTCGCACTGCTCCTGGAGCCGTTCGCCTTCCCCCGCCGGGGCCGCTCCCGATGCGGGCCGGCGAGAGCCCCATAGTGCCCATCCCCGCATATGCGCATTCCCATGAACAGCTGACGATCGGATCAGGTCTTCCCCAAGGCGGGCATGGACGCGTCCCGCGCCGAGCAGCACTGTCCTGAGGTGCCGTGACGACGGGAGCGATTCGGCCACCGGCGCCGCTCACGGCACGTACCGCCGCACCACCAGGGGGACCACCGATGAACCAGCCGCTCGACGCTTCACCGCCGCGCCCGTCAGCCGACGGGACCGCCGCGCCCGCCCCCCGCCGCTGCGCGGCCGCCGCCGCCAAGGACCCGACCCCCTGCGAGGGGCCGCGGGAGGCCGCCACTCTCGTCGACCGCCAGGGCAGGGAGGTCGCCGGCTGCGTCCACCACTGCGCCCGTCTGCTGGCCGGCCTCGAAGGCGCCCGCGTCCACCCCTTCGTCCCCACGAGCCAGGCCCTGGAGATCTACTCGCGGGCCCGCGAACTCCCGCCCTTCGCCTGGGAGATCGGCAGATAGCCCGGACCGGCGGTCCCGCCTGCCCGTGCACCCGGCCCGACGGCTCACTCCCGGCGGGCGGAGGGCGCCCTTCCGGACATCGCCCTCCGCCCCTTCCTCAGCACTCGATGATGTTGACGGCCAGACCGCCCCGCGCCGTCTCCTTGTACTTGACGCTCATGTCGGCGCCGGTGTCCTTCATGGTCTTGATGACCTTGTCGAGGGAGACATGGTGGCGGCCGTCGCCGCGCAGGGCCATGCGGGCGGCGGTGACGGCCTTGACGGCGGCCATGCCGTTGCGCTCGATGCAGGGGATCTGCACGAGGCCGCCGACGGGGTCGCAGGTCAGGCCGAGGTTGTGTTCCATGCCGATCTCGGCGGCGTTCTCGACCTGCTCGGGCGAGCCGCCCAGGACCTCGGCGAGGCCGCCGGCGGCCATCGAGCAGGCGGAGCCCACCTCGCCCTGGCAGCCGACCTCGGCGCCGGAGATGGAGGCGTTCTCCTTGAAGAGCATGCCGATCGCACCGGCCGCGAGCAGGAAGCGGACGATGCCGTCCTCGTCGGCGCCGGGCACGAAGTTGATGTAGTAGTGCAGGACGGCGGGGATGATGCCGGCCGCGCCGTTGGTGGGTGCGGTCACCACGCGCCCGCCCGCGGCGTTCTCCTCGTTCACGGCCATCGCGTAGAGGGTGGTCCACTCCATGGCGTGGGCGGTGGCGTCGCCCTCCGAGCGCAGCTGGCGGGCGGAGTGGGCGGCGCGGCGGCGGACCTTGAGGCCGCCCGGCAGGATGCCCTCGCGGGACATGCCGCGGGTGACGCAGGCCTGCATGACCTGCCAGATCTCCAGCAGTCCGGCGCGGATCTCGTCCTCGGTGCGCCAGGCCTTCTCGTTCTCCAGCATGAGGGCGGAGATGGACAGGCCGGTGTCGTGGGAGAGGCGCAGGAGTTCGTCGCCGGTGCGGAAGGGGTGGGTCAGGGCGGTGTCGTCGGGGACGATCGGGTTCTCGCCGGCCACCGCGTCCTCGTCGATGACGAAGCCGCCGCCGACCGAGTAGTAGGTCTTCTCCAGCAGGGGCGCGCCGGCGGCGTCATAGGCGAAGAGCGTCATGCCGTTGGCGTGGTAGGGCAGGGCGCGGCGGCGGTGGAGGATGAGTTCGGTGGCTTCGTCGAAGTCGATCTCATGGGTGGTGCCTATTTCCGCCCCGAGCAGGCGCAGGCGCTTGGTGGTGCGGATGCGCTCGACCTCGTCGTCGGCGGATTCGACGTCCACGGTGCGGGGGGAGTGGCCTTCGAGGCCGAGGAGGACGGCCTTGGGGGTGCCGTGGCCGTGGCCGGTGGCGCCCAGGGAGCCGAAGAGTTCGGCGCGGACGCTGACCGTCTGGGCGAGCAGGCCGTCCTTCTTGAGGCGTCCGACGAACATCCGGGCGGCGCGCATCGGGCCGACGGTGTGGGAGCTGGAGGGGCCGATGCCGATGGAGAAGAGGTCGAAGACGGAGATGGCCACGGAGGCTGACTCCCTTGTCTGCTCGTGGTGGACGGTGGAGCAATGGGGCAGGAGGTACGTTTCTGCGCCGTTGTTCGAGCGTAACGCGGACCCGGTCGGCTGCCGCCGGACGGAAACCGTCGGGTTCCCGGCGCCGCGGGTAACGCTCGGTGCCGGTGTGGATACGGCGCCGGGGCGGTGCCGGGCGGCGCACGGGTCCCGGCCTGTCGAGGAGGCCGGTCCGGCTCTGATCCGCCGGAGCGGGGCCCGGCCGCAAGGCCGCCTCCCCGTGGAAGGTCTGCTGCCCTCCGCCGCGTCGGCCATGCACGGGCGACCACACCGGAGTGCGCCGTGACGGCGCGGAAGCGGGGAGAAGAACGGGCACGCGGACAGCGAGCCCGGGACCGGGCGCCCCGGGCTCACCGGCTCGTTCCCTTCCTGGCCGCCGGTCGCCGACGGCCAGGAAGGTCACTGCATGAGACGTGTCACAGGGACGGGTACAGCGGGAACTTGTCCGCGAGCGCCGTGACGCGGGCCTTGAGGGCTTCGGCGTCATAGGCGGGCTTGAGGGCCTGGGCGATGATGTCGGCGACCTCGCGGAAGTCCTCGGCCTGGAAGCCGCGGGTGGCCAGCGCGGGGGTGCCGATGCGCAGGCCGGAGGTGACCATCGGGGGCCGGGGGTCGTTCGGGATGGCGTTGCGGTTGACGGTGATGCCGACCTCGTGGAGGCGGTCCTCGGCCTGCTGCCCGTCGAGCTCGCTGTTGCGCAGGTCGACCAGGACCAGGTGCACGTCGGTGCCGCCGGACAGCACGGACACGCCGACCTCGGTCACGTCGGGCTGGATGAGGCGCTCGGCGAGGATGCGGGCGCCGTCCAGGGTGCGCTGCTGGCGCTCCTTGAAGTCGTCGGACGCCGCGACCTTGAAGGACACCGCCTTCGCCGCGATGACGTGCTCCAGGGGGCCGCCCTGCTGACCCGGGAAGACCGCCGAGTTGATCTTCTTGGCGAGTTCCTGGGTGGAGAGGATCACGCCGCCGCGCGGACCGCCGAGGGTCTTGTGCGTGGTGGTGGTGACGACGTGGGCGTGCGGCACGGGGGAGGGGTGCAGACCCGCGGCGACCAGGCCGGCGAAGTGCGCCATGTCGACCATCAGGTAGGCGCCGACCTCGTCCGCGATCCGGCGGAACTCGGCGAAGTCGAGCTGGCGCGGGTAGGCGGACCAGCCGGCGACGATCAGCTTCGGGCGGTGCTCCTTGGCGAGGCGCTCGACCTCTTCCATGTCGACCAGGTTCGACTTCTCGTCGACGTGGTAGGGCACCACGTTGTAGAGCTTGCCGGAGAAGTTGATCTTCATGCCGTGGGTGAGGTGGCCGCCGTGGGCGAGGTTGAGGCCCAGGATGGTGTCGCCCGGCTTGATGAGGGCGAACATGGCGGCGGCGTTGGCCTGTGCGCCGGAGTGCGGCTGGACGTTGGCGGCCTCGGCGCCGAAGAGCGCCTTGATGCGGTCGATGGCGATCTGTTCGACGACGTCGACGTGCTCGCAGCCGCCGTAGTAGCGGCGGCCGGGGTAGCCCTCGGCGTACTTGTTGGTGAGGACGGAGCCCTGGGCCTCCATGACGGCGACGGGGGCGAAGTTCTCCGACGCGATCATTTCGAGGGTGGACTGCTGGCGGTGGAGTTCGGCGTCGACGGCGGCGGCGACGTCGGGGTCGAGCTCATGGAGGGAGCTGTTCAGAAGCGACATGAGTCTTTCCTGGGGAGTCAGGGGCGCGAGGGGGTCCCCTGGGCGGAGTCCGGGGGAGCTGTCACGCGGGCGGTGGCGGTCGGGGGGAGCCGGGTGGCTCAGCCGGTGATGAAGGCGGCGTACTCGTCGGCCGAGAGCAGTTCGCCCGGCTCGCCGCTGATCTTCACCTTGAACAGCCAACCGCCCTCGAACGGGGCGGAGTTCACCAGCGAGGGGTCGTTGACGACATCCTCGTTGATCTCGGTGATCTCACCGTCGACGGGCGAGTAGAGATCGCTGACCGACTTGGTCGACTCCAGCTCGCCGCAGGTCTCGCCCGCCGCGACCGTGGCACCGACCTCGGGGAGCTGCACGTAGACGACGTCGCCGAGCGCGTTGGCCGCGTGCTCGGTGATGCCGACCGTCGAGACGCCTTCCTCGGCGCCCGACAGCCACTCGTGCTCCTTGCTGTAGCGCAGCTGCTGGGGGTTGCTCATGGCTCGATTCTCCTGTACGCGAGGGTGTGATCGTGAAGGGGGTCGCCCCTGGCACGGCCAGGGGGAGGGTCTTGCACAGTGAGACGCGCGGGCGCACCGCTGCCCGGGTCCGCCGCGGATGGACCGTTACTTCTGCCGCTTGTAGAACGGCAGAGCGGTGACCTCGTACGGCTCATGGCTTCCACGGATGTCCACACAGACACCCTCGGTACCCGGTGTGGCGTAGGCGGCGTCGACATAGGCGATGGCGATCGGCTTGCCGAGCGTCGGGGACGGCGCCCCGGACGTGACCTCACCGATGACCGTGCCGTCGGCCGTGACGACGGGGTACCCGGCACGCGGGACCCGGCGGCCCCCGGCGACCAGGCCGACCAGCTTGCGAGGCGGCTGGGTCTCGGCGCGCCCGGCGGCCGCCGCCAGCGCGTCGCGGCCCACGAAGTCACCGCCGTTGGAGGTCTTCTCGAACTTCACGACCCGGCCCAGGCCCGCGTCGAACGGTGTCGTCGCGGTGGTCAGCTCATGCCCGTACAGCGGCATACCGGCCTCCAGACGCAGCGTGTCGCGGCAGGACAGACCGCAGGGCACCAGACCGGCGTCCTTGCCCGCCTCGGTGAGCGCCTCCCAGAGGGCGACCGCGTCGGCCGGCCGGACGAACAGCTCGAAGCCGTCCTCACCGGTGTATCCGGTACGGGCGATCAGTGCCTCGACACCGGCGACCGTGCCGGGCAGTCCCGCGTAGTACTTGAGCCCGTCCAGATCGGCGTCGGTGAGCGCCTTGAGGATCGCGGGGGACTCCGGGCCCTGCACCGCGAGCAGTGCGTAGGCGTCGCGGTCGTCGCGGATCGCGGCGTCGAAGCCGCCCGCGCGCGCGGTGAGCGCGTCCAGCACCACCTGGGCGTTGGAGGCGTTGGCGACGACCATGTACTCCTGGTCGGCCAGGCGGTAGACGATCAGGTCGTCGAGGATGCCGCCCTCGGCCTCGCAGATCATGGTGTAGCGGGCGCGGCCGGTCTTGACGCCGCCGATGTTGCCGACCAGGGCGTAGTCGAGGAGGTCGGCCGCCTGCGGGCCGGTGACGGTGATCTCGCCCATGTGGGAGAGGTCGAAGAGGCCGGCGCGGGTGCGGACGGCGACATGTTCGTCACGCTCGCTGCTGTAGCGGAGCGGCATGTCCCAGCCGGCGAAGTCGGTCATGGTGGCACCGAGCGCGCGATGGGTGGCGTCCAGGGCGGTACGGCGGGGGGCATCTGTCATGGTTCTGGGCTCCCAGGCATGGGTGACAAGACGTTCTCCCCATCTGTCATCGGAACCTGAGAGGTTCACCGGGATCGCGCGAACGGACCCGGTTTGCACCTTGGGTGGAGCCGCCCCGTAGGCCGGGCAGTGGCTCGCTTTTCAGATCTGCCTCGCCCGCGCGGTATAGGGGCCTGAGAGATTCAAGGGAGGACTTGCTCCTTCGGCGCCCCGCCATGGCGGCCGGGGACTCTCCCGCGCGGGTTCAAGCGGCCGGTATGGAGTTGGCCGTGCACGAGTAGCTGCGCTGGTGCACGTGGCGGCCACATCATTGCACGGGATCGCCGGATACAGGAGTCCCGGCCGCCGCCCGGCCCGTGACATGGGCAGATCGGACAATCTCCTTGATGGGCATTACCTTTTCTTGACACTCTGCGGGTAGGGGACGGACTCGAACCGGAGCAGAACCGGACGGGGAGGACGATCACGGTGCACAGCGAAGCGGCATGGGGGGCCACTTCCGGGGTCGCGCCCCCGGACGTCGTGCCGGCGGCGCCGCCCGTCGCGGCCCGGACCGGGCGGCCGCCGCGGCCCGTGGTCCGGCCGGGGCGCGGTGCCGAGATCGTGGACCTCCGGGGCGGGGGACGGGCGCGGGGCGCCGCCGAGCTGCGGTTTCCGGCCGGTGACCTGGTGGTGGTCTCCGGGCTGCCGGGCAGCGGCAAGAGCACCCTCATGCACCGTGTCGTGCCGCCGCTGGACGCGCACGGCGCCGCGGTGCACCGCATCGATTCGCAGGACGTCCGGGAGCGCTGGGCACGGGGCAGACTGCGCCGGCTGCCGTACGCCCTCTACCGCCCGCTGGTCCGGGCCGCCCACTATCTGACGCTGCACCGTGCGCTGCGCTCCGGCGAGAGCGTGGTGGTGCACGACTGCGGCACCCTGGCGTGGGTGCGCCGCTGGATCGCGCGGTCCGCGGCGCGCGGCGGCCGCGGGCTGCGTCTGGTGCTGCTCGATGTGGCGCCCGAGGTGGCGCTGTCCGGCCAGGAGTCCCGGGGCCGCGGGGTGTCGGGGTACGCCTTCGCGCGGCACCGCGGGGCGGTGGGCCGGCTGGTCGGCGCGGCGGAGTCGGGCCGGCTGCCGAAGGGGTTCAGCTCGGCGGTACTGCTCGACCGGCGGGCGGCGAGCGCCCTGGACACGGTCAGCTTCGACTGAGCGGACCCGCACCCCGCCCCCCGGGTTCCCCCTCCCGCCTTCTCGTCTAGGGTCTTTGGCCAGATGGCGCGGTTTGGAACGGGTGGATACGCATGACATTTCCGGAGCAGGGGATACCGCAGCTGGCGTGGCCGGCGAACGAGCTCGAAGAGGTGCTGGCCGCGTCGGTCGGGCACCCGGAGGCCGGTGGCCGGATCGTCGAGGTACTGGGCCGCAGCCGGGTGTGGGTGCCGCTGCCCAACGGCGGCGGGCCGGAGAGCGCGGGCCCCGGCGCCCGCGGCCTCGATCTGCCCACGGTCGAACTCGGCGGTGCGGCCTATGTCCCGGTCTACAGCTCCGAGCAGGAGTTCCTGCGGGTGGTCGGCTCGCACCTGTCCTTCACCGTCGCCCCGGCCCGGGAGTTCGCCCGCGGGCTGCCGCCGCACATCGGCATCGCGGTCAACCCCGACGGCGCGATAGGCGTTCCGCTGCCGCCGCCCGCGGTGGCCGAACTGTGCCGGGAGGGGCGCCATGAGCCGGCCGGCCTGCCGAGCGGCGGCCGGGTGCGGCTCTTCGAGCCGGACTGGCAGGACGAACCGGTGGATTTCCTGGCCGCCGCCGGACTGGAGTTCTCCGGCGCCGGAATTGTCCTGACTGCCCGGCGTGCCCTGGCAAGCGTCGAGGGCGACACGCCCGCACTGTTCGTCGGAGTGCAGATCGGGGCGGAGGTCACCGCACTGCACGACGGCACTGCCCGCGAGGCGGTACTGTCAGCCCTCGGACGTGCGCTCGGCGCAGTACCGCTGCCCTGGCCCGTACAGCTCGTCATGCTCGACCTCGCCCAGGGTGACCCGGTCGCCGACTGGATGCTGGAGCGTGTGCGGCCCTTCTACTCTCGGGACCACTCGTAAGCTGGTTGGATGACGGGCGGGCGCACCCACACGTGCCCTGCTGACAGAAGGGACGGACCACGTGAGCGCGGGTGCGCATCAAGGGCCGGCGGCGGCCGGACAGCTGGAGCAGCTGCTCCAGCAGGTCGCGCCCGGCCGTTACGACGCCTACGAGGCACTGCTGCACGCGCTCGCCGCGAGCCAGGTCTGGATGCTGCTCTGGCACGGCCGGGCCGGAATGCCCGATGCGCAGTACGGAAACATGGAGGTCGAGGGCCTCGGCTATGCGCCGTGTGTGACCTCGGCGCCCGAGCTCGCCGCCTCCGGCTGGAACCGTGACCACGAAGTCGTCACCGGCCCGGAGATCGCCGCCTCGCTCTTCCCCGACCGCTGGGGCCTGTGGCTGAATCCGCATGCCCCCGGCGGCGGTGTCGGCATCCCCTGGCTGGATCTGCGCCGTATCGCCGGTGGTCTGGACCGGCTGCCCGCCGGTCCGCTGCGGATCTCCGAACCGGTCATCGACATCCCGCAGTTCTATGCGCTGCTGGCCCAGAACGCCCATCGGACGCCCGCCGTGCGGTCGCTGCGCCGGGCCTGGGTGCAGCCCGCGCTCGGTGCCCCGTATCTGGCGATCGGTCTGGATCTGTACGACACCGGCCAACAAGCGGTGGATTCGGTACGGTTGATGATCCAGCAGTCGATCGGCGCGGTTCCGGACGGTCTGCCCGTCTCCACCGTCGCGATGAACGACGAGTACGACCCGGTCGGCATGTGGATGCGGGCCTCCGCGCGCCCCTTCTTTGACCGTGACGGCTACGTCCAGGCGCCGGGCCAGCCGGCCCCCGCGCCGTCGTACGGCTACGGCTACCCGCGCGCTTACTGACAGCCTGTCTCCGACGTCCGACCGTGCCGGCCGGGCGTCGGGCCTGTGGTGAATTCACCCTGTATGCCCGGCGGTTGAGGCCCCCTCCCGCTGGTGATCGCCCCGCTCAGCCCGAACTGTTGTCCGTATAACGGAATGCCGTGGAGCACATCACAGTTGCGCATCCTTTCCCCGTCAGGACTGGTGACTGATCGCGAAAGGGATGAAGACTCCGGAAACAACAGGGCCTCGGCCCTTTGTACGAGCGTCATCCCGTACGGCGTCGCGCGAGCCTCTGATCTCCATAGTGCGAACTTCCGCGATGTCCGCAGCACTTGCACCACTTGCACCGACTTGCACCAGTGATGTGAACCAGGCCGCTATCCGCGGCGGGCAGGGGCCGGCCACCGTCGGCCGAGAGGGGTCAAAGGCACTGTGACCGCACCGATCGAGACCACCGGGGCGGCTGCTGAGGCGCAGCCGGAAGCGGTGCTGAAGGGCGTCGAAGGAAAGCAGATCGAGGGGCGTTCGCTCGGTCAGATCGCATGGTTGCGCTTCCGGCGGGACAAGGTTGCGGTGGCCGGTGCCATCGTTGTCATCCTGCTCATCGTCGTCGCCGCGCTCTCCCGTCCGATCCAGTCCCTGCTGGGGCTGGACCCGAACAGTCCCAACCAGTCGCTGATCGATCCCAACACCACGCTCCCCAAGGGCGACATGGGCGGCATGAGCGGCGACCATCCCCTGGGTGTGGACCCGAAGTTCGGCCGTGATCTGCTCGCCCGGATCCTGGAGGGCTCCTGGGTGTCGCTGATCGTCGCGTTCGGCGCGACCCTGCTGTCGGTCGCCATCGGCACCGTCCTCGGTGTGGTCGCCGGCTTCTACCGCGGGCGGGTGGACTCCCTCATCAGCCGGATGATGGATGTCTTCCTGGCCTTCCCGCTGCTGCTCTTCGCCATCGCGATCTCCGCATCGCTCCAGGGCGGCGCCTTCGGCCTGGAGGGCCTGCCGCTGCACATCTCGGTGCTGATCTTCGTGATCGGCTTCTTCAACTGGCCCTACATGGGCCGGATCGTGCGTGCGCAGACGCTGTCGCTGCGCGAGCGGGAATTCGTGGACGCCGCCCGCGGCATGGGTGCGCGCGGGCCCTTCATCCTCTTCCGGGAGCTGCTGCCCAACCTGGTGGGGCCGATCATCGTCTACTCGACGCTGCTGATCCCCTCCAACATCCTCTTCGAGGCCGCGCTGAGCTTCCTGGGCGTCGGCATCCAGCCGCCCCAGGCGTCCTGGGGCGGCATGCTCAACCAGGCGGTCAAGTACTACGAGGTCGACCCCCAGTACATGATCGTTCCTGGCCTCGCGATCTTCGTCACCGTGCTCGCGTTCAACCTGCTCGGTGACGGACTGAGGGACGCGCTGGACCCGCGCAGCCGCTGACGGCGCTCCCGGCGCTCTCCCAGACGTCCCAACTGCGTTACCGCGTTACAGAGTTACTGCGTTACTTGCGTTGCTTGTGTTTCTGGTTTCTGCGTTTCTCGACGAACGAAGGGGACACCGACCATCATGCGAAGGTCAGTTCCGGTCGCGGCTGTCGCGGCCATCACCAGTGCGGGCCTTTTGCTGGCCGGCTGTAGCGGGGGCAAGGGCTCCTCGGAGGGCTCGGGCGAGGCGAACGCCGCCACCAAGGGCATCGTCAACGCCTCGGACGAGAAGGGCGGCACGCTCACCTACGCGATCAGCGACGCCCCCGAGTCGTTCGACCCGGGCAACACGTACTACGCCTTCATCTACAACTTCAGCCGGCTCTACGCCCGCCCGCTCACCACCTTCAAGCCGGGCCCCGGCACCAAGGGCAACGAGCTGGTACCGGACCTCGCCGAGTCGATGGGCAAGCCCAGCGACGGTGGCAAGACCTGGACGTACAAGCTCCGCAAGGGCGTCAAGTACGACGACGGTTCCACGGTCACCTCGCAGGACGTCAAGTACGCCGTCGAGCGCAGCAACTTCGCGCGTGACACCCTCTCGCTGGGCCCGAACTACTTCCAGCAGTTCCTCAAGGACAACGACGGCGGCTACAAGGGTCCCTACAAGGACAAGAGCAAGGCCGGTCTGAAGTCCATCGAGACCCCGGACGAGCAGACGATCGTCTTCCACCTCAAGAAGCCGTTCGCCGAGTTCGACTACCTGGTGAGTGCCCCGCAGACCGCCCCGGTCCCGCAGGCCAAGGACAAGGGCGCGGACTACACCAAGTCCGTGCTGTCCACCGGTTCCTACAAGTTCGAGAGCTACCAGGAGGGCAAGAAGCTCACCCTGGTCCGCAACCCGCAGTGGTCCGCGAAGACCGACCCGCTGCGCAAGCAGCTGCCGGACAAGATCGTCCTGAACCTGAAGGTCGCCCAGTCGACCATCGACAAGGACCTCCAGTCCGGCAACACCCTGGTGGACCTGGCCGGCCGCGGTGTCGACGGGCAGACGCAGGCCCAGCTCCTGACGGACTCCAAGGCGAAGGGCAACACCGACAACACTCTCGGCCAGCGCCTCGTCTACACGGCGCTGAACACCAAGGTGAAGCCGTTCGACAACATCGAGTGCCGTAAGGCCGTCGAGTACGCCATCGACAAGAAGGCCGTACAGACCTCGCTCGGCGGCCCGATACGCGGTGAGCTGGCCTCCACGGTCCTGCCGACCGACATCGACGGCTACCAGAAGTACGACCTGTACCCGCAGAAGTACGACGGCGACAAGCTGGACCTGACCGAGGCCAAGAAGCACTGGGCCAAGTGCGGCGCGGGCAAGACCACGACCACGATCCTGGCCCGCAACGACCGCCAGGACGAGGTCGACGCGGCCACCACGGTCATCGACTCGCTGAAGAAGATCGGCGTCACCGCCAAGATCCAGTCCTACCCGACCAGCAAGTACTTCTCGGACTACGCCGGTGTGCCGAAGTTCAACAAGAAGAACAACGTCGGCATGATCATGATGCAGTGGGGCTCGGACTTCCCGACCGGCTACGGCTACCTCCAGCAGATCCTGAACGGCAAGGCGATCAGCCAGTCCGGTAACACCAACCTGTCGGAGCTGGACGACCCGGAGATCAACAAGCTGCTCGAAAGCGCCATCGCCAACACCGACAAGGCGGCCCGCGAGAAGGCATACGCCGAGATCGACAAGAAGACGATGGAGCAGGCGGCGCTGGTCCCGCTCACCTACTTCAAGGTCCTGATGTACCGCTCGCCCAAGGCCACCAACCTGGTGTCCACCTCGGCCTTCAGCGGTCAGTACGACTACCTCAACATCGGCGTCAAGAAGTAGCAGCCCTGGAAGGCAGGTGAAGGCATTGGTGTCCGCGGGCCGGTGAACCGGCTCGCGGCGCCGACGCCGCATCCCCGTGTTCTCGTACATCATCCGCAGGTTGATCAGCGCAGTGATCCTGCTGCTGATCGTCAGCGCGGTCACTTTCGGCATCTTCTTCCTGCTGCCGAAGCTGGCCGGGCAGAGCACCGACCAGCTTGCCCAGCAGTACATCGGAAAGGCCCCCACGGCCGCGGACATCGCCGCGGTCAAGAAGAATCTCGGCCTGGACAAGCCCGTGTACGAGCAGTACTGGGACTTCCTCAAGGGCATTTTCGTCGGCGTCGACTACAAATTCGGTCCCGAAGTCGCCAAGTGCCATGTGCCGTGCTTCGGTTACTCCTTCAAAACCCATATCGAGGTCTGGCCGGAGATCCAGTCCCGGCTTCCGGTGACCCTCTCCCTGGCCGCCGGCGCGGCCGTGCTGTGGGTCGTCTCCGGTGTCGCCACCGGCGTGCTCTCCGCGCTGCGCCCCGGCTCGCTCTTCGACCGGATGGCCATGGGCGTCGCCCTGGCCGGCGTCTCCCTCCCGATGTTCTTCACGGGGGCCCTGGCACTGGCGCTGTTCACCTACCAGTGGCCGATCTTCGAGCGCAGCGACTACATCTATCTGACCGACGACCCGTTCGGCTGGGCGCGGACCCTGGTCCTGCCCTGGGTCACCCTGGCCTTCCTCTACTCCGCGCTCTACGCCCGGCTCACCAGAGCGGGCATGCTGGAGACGCTGAGCGAGGACTACATCCGTACGGCCCGCGCCAAGGGCCTGCGCGAGCGCAAGGTGGTCGTACGGCACGGTCTGCGGGCCGCGCTCACCCCGATCATCACCGTCTTCGGCATGGACCTGGGCCTGCTGCTCGGCGGCGCGCTGATCACCGAACAGGTCTTCTCACTCAAGGGAGTCGGTGCCTTCGCCGTCGAGGCGATCAACGCCAACGACCTCCCGAACATCCTCGGCGTCACCCTGCTCGCCGCGTTCTTCATCGTCATATGCAATCTGGTGGTGGATGTGCTGTACGCCGCCGTCGACCCGCGGGTGAGGCTCTCGTGACCGACTCCTCCGAGGACAAGACCGAGGCCGTCGTGGGCGCGCCCACCGCGGCCGGCTCCCGGCCCTCTTCCGCCTTCCTCGAAGTGCGGGACCTGAAGGTGCACTTCAACACCGACGACGGGCTCGTGAAGTCCGTCGACGGGCTGAACTTCACCCTGGAGAAGGGCAAGACGCTCGGCATCGTCGGCGAGTCCGGCTCCGGCAAGTCCGTGACCTCGCTCGCCGTGATGGGCCTGCACCGTGCCTCGCGCCAGCAGCGCAGCAAGGTGAACATGTCCGGCGAGATCTGGCTGGACGGCAAGGAGCTGGTCTCCGCCGAACCGGACGAGGTGCGCCGGCTGCGCGGCCGCGAGATGGCGATGATCTTCCAGGATCCGCTGTCCGCCCTGCACCCCTTCTACTCGGTCGGCGCCCAGATCGTGGAGGCCTACCGCGTCCACAACGACGTGGACAAGAAGACCGCGCGCAAGCGGGCGGTCGAGATGCTCGACCGGGTCGGCATCCCGCAGCCCGACAAGCGGGTGGACGACCATCCGCACCAGTTCTCCGGCGGTATGCGCCAGCGCGCCATGATCGCGATGGCGCTGGTCAACAACCCGGAGCTGCTGATCGCGGACGAGCCGACCACCGCACTGGACGTCACCGTCCAGGCGCAGATCCTGGACCTGATCCGCGATCTCCAGAAGGAGTTCGGCTCGGCGGTCATCATCATCACCCACGACCTCGGTGTGGTCGCCGAGCTCGCCGACGACCTGCTGGTGATGTACGGCGGGCGGTGCATCGAGCGCGGCCCGGCCGACAAGGTCTTCTACGAGCCCCAGCACCCCTACACCTGGGGTCTGCTCGGCTCCATGCCGCGTATCGACCGTGACCAGACGGACCGGCTGATCCCCGTCAAGGGATCCCCGCCCAGCCTGATCAACGTCCCGTCCGGCTGCGCCTTCAACCCCCGTTGCCCGTACGCGGATGTGCCCAAGGACAACCTCACCCGTACGGTCCGTCCCGAACTGCGCCAGGCCGGCGGCGGGCACTTCTCCGCCTGCCATATGTCGCAGGAGGAGCGGGAGCGTATCTGGACCGAAGAGATTGCGCCGAAGCTGTGACCGAGACGACTGACGACCAGAACAAGAAGATTCCGCTCCAGAAGACGGCCGCCCCGGCGGACCGTTCCGCGGAGTCCTCCTCCGACGCCGAGCCGCTGCTGAAGGTCCGCGGTCTGGTCCGGCACTTCCCGATCACCAAGGGCCTGCTCAAGCGGCAGGTCGGGGCGGTGCAGGCGGTCGACGGCATCGACTTCGACGTACGGCCCGGGGAGACGCTCGGCGTCGTCGGCGAGTCCGGCTGCGGCAAGTCGACGATGGGCCGGCTGATCACCCGCCTCGACGAGCCGACCGGCGGCTCCATCGAGTTCCAGGGCCAGGACATCACCCATCTGTCCTCGGGCAGGCTGCGGCCGATGCGCCGGGACGTCCAGATGATCTTCCAGGACCCGTACGGTTCGCTGAACCCGCGGCACACCATCGGCGGCATCGTCTCCACCCCCTTCCGCCTCCAGGGCGTCGAGCCCGAGGGCGGGGTGAAGAAGGAGGTGCAGCGGCTGCTGGAGCTGGTGGGCCTGAGCCCGGAGCACTACAACCGCTATCCGCACGAGTTCTCCGGCGGCCAGCGGCAGCGCATCGGCATCGCCCGTGCGCTGGCGCTCAAGCCCAAGCTGGTGGTCGCCGACGAGCCGGTCTCCGCGCTGGACGTGTCGATCCAGGCCCAGGTCGTCAACCTCATGGACGACCTCCAGGAGGAGCTGGGCCTGACGTACGTCATCATCGCCCACGACCTGTCCGTCATCCGGCACGTGTCGGACCGGATCGCGGTGATGTACCTCGGCAAGATCGTGGAGTTGAGCGACCGCAAGGCGCTCTACGAGTCGCCGATGCACCCGTACACCAAGGCGCTGCTGTCCGCCGTGCCGGTGCCCGACCCCAAGCGGCGCACCCAGCGCGACCGGATCCTGCTCAAGGGCGATGTGCCCTCGCCGATCAACCCGCCCTCCGGCTGCCGGTTCCGTACCCGCTGCTGGAAGGCGACCGAGGTGTGCGCCACCACCGAGCCGCCGCTGGTCGCGCTGCGGACCGGACACCAGGTGGCCTGCCACCACCCGGAGAACGCGGAAGGCGCGGATCCGGCGGCCGGTGCGGCGGCAACCGGCAAGTAACACTTGGGACTTGGCAAAGTCCTGGGTGAAAAGCGGCGGGAGAGTGCAGAGTCAGCACGGTTGTTCGATCTTGAGACGAACTTCATCCGTGTCCGAAGGGATGGCTCATGGCACTCTCCCGTTCCGCACGTCGCACCTCCCGCTGGCTCGCGCTGGCCACCGCGGTGGCCTCGGCCGCCACGATCGCCGCCGCGCCCGGTGCCTCCCCCGGCGCCCCGGGCATCGGTGACCCGTACTTCCCCGAGCTGGGCAACGGCGGCTTCGACGCCCTGCACTACGACCTCGGCGTCAGCTATCACCCCGGCAGCGGCCGCCTCGACGGCCGCACCACGCTCGCGGCCAGGGCCACCCAGAATCTCTCCGCCTTCGACCTCGACCTCCAGAAGCTGACGGTCGACTCGGTCCGGGTGAACGGCCGGCGGGCGCACTTCGCCAGATCCGGCGACGAGATCTCCGTACGGCCCGACTTCCCGTTGCGACGCGGCAGAAAGTTCACCGTCACCGTCACCTACCACGGCGTCCCCAAGCCGCTGAGCGGCCCGATAGTCTTCGGCTCCGACTACGGCTGGATGAAGACCAAGGACGGTGTCTTCGTCGCCTGCGAGCCGAACGCCGCCTCGACGTGGTTCCCCTCCAGCGACCACCCCGGTGACAAGGCCACCTACGACATCCGCATCGACGCCCCCAAGGGCCTGACCGGTGTCTCCAACGGCCGGCTGGTCAACTCCGGGGAGGCGCACGGCCGCTCGTACGCCCACTGGCGCGAGCGCCGCCCGATGGCGACGTATCTGGCCACCGCCACCATCGGCAAGTTCGATGTCCGTACGGGTACCACACCCGGCGGCACACCCATCTATGTCGCCACGGACCCGACCCTGCCGACCGGCAACGTCGACGTCTACGGCGTCACCGCCGAGGCCACCGACTACTGGTCGAAGGTCTTCGGCCCGTACCCCTTCGAGGAGACCGGGGCGATCGTCGACGACATGCCGCAGGCCGGCTTCTCGCTGGAGGTGCAGTCCAAGCCCGCCTACTCGGCCGTGCGCAACGAGACGACCATCGTCCACGAGCTGGCCCACCAGTGGTTCGGCGACTCGGTCTCGGTCAGGCAGTGGAAGAACATCTGGCTCAACGAGGGCTTCGCCAGCTATGCGCAGTGGCTGTGGGCCGAGCACAAGGGCACCCTGAGCGCCCATGACGCCTTCCGCAAGGCGTACGACGCCAGGCCGGCGGGCGATGCCTTCTGGAAGGTGAAGGTCGCCGATCCGCAGCGGGACACCATGTTCGCCCAGGCGGTCTACACCCGGGGCGCGATGACGCTCCAGACGCTGCGCGAGCGGATCGGCGACAAGGCGTTCTTCAAACTGCTGCCGGCCTGGACCTCCGCACACCGCTACGGCAACGCGGACACCGCCCAGTTCATCGCGCTCGCCGAGAAGATCTCCGGGCAGCAGCTCGACGATCTCTTCGCCGCCTGGCTGAACACGGACAGCAAGCCGCCGCTGCCGGGCAACTAGGGCCTCGGGCGGCTGCGCGACCGTCAGTCGGTGTCCTGCTGCGCTCGGCAGTCGCGCAGCTGCTGCGGCCGCGGCAGATGCAGCCCGAGGTAGACGGCCCCCATCCGCAGGCCGAACACCACCCCCGCCGAGATCGCCGCGGCGGGGGTGGCGCCGGTGCCGAGGTGATGCAGCAGCAGATAGCAGCAGCCGCCGGCCAGCGCGGCGATCGCATAGACGTCCTCGCGCAGCAGCAGCGGGGGGAACTCCCCGCACAGCACATCGCGGATGACCTCGCCGGCGACTCCGGTCAGCACCGCCAGGATGATCACGGCGAGCGGGGTGGCGCCGGCGTCGATGGCGGCGCGGGCGCCGATCACCGTGACGACGGACAGCCCGATCGCGTCGACCACCAGCAGCGATTTGTGCGGCAGCTGCCAGAACCGCAGATAGGCCATGGTGCCGACGCCGACACAGATGATCACGGTCAGCAGCACCCAGTCGTGCGTCCAGTACAGCGGCTGCCGGTTGAGGATGAGATCGCGCAGCGTGCCGCCGGAGATGGATGCGGCGAAGGCGAGCACCAGGCCGCCGAACGGGTCCATGTTGGCGCGATAGGCGGCCAGCACCCCGCTCGCGGCGAAGGCGGCCACGCCGACCAGGTAGAGCACGTGAAGCATGGCGCACATCATCGCAGGCGCGGAAGGAGGGCTTCCGCCTGAGGCCGTTAAATCTGACACTACCGGTCGGTAACTATCCGGTGTAGCGTGCAACCCATGGCTCTGGTGACCCAAGGCAACAGCGAGTTCGACCGCGATACGGCGGTCACCCGCCGCGCCCCCGGCGTCTACGACGCACACCTCTCCGCCGGCTGGACCATCATCCAGGCGGTCAACGGCGGCTATCTCCTCGCTCTCATGGGCCGCGCCCTGGGTGACGCCCTCCCGCACCCCGACCCGCTCTCCGTCACCGCGCACTACCTGACGGCTTCGGTCCCCGGCCCCGCCGTCATCCGCACCGACGTGGTCCGCACCGGTCGCACGATGTCGACCGGCACCGCCTCCCTCATCCAGTTCGCGGAGGACGGCAGCGAGATCGAGCGGCTGCGGGTGCTCGCGGCGTACGGCGACCTCGGAGCGCTGCCCGACGACATCCGCACCACCGCCAAACCGCCGGCCATCCCGCCGTACGAGCACTGCCTGGGCACGGACAGCGCCCCCGACGGCCGCCCCGCGATCCCCGGCAGCACCGCCATCGCCGAGCGGCTCGCCCTCCGCCTGGACCCGGCGACCGCGGGCTGGGCCGTCGGCGCCCCCTCCGGCAAGGGCGAGATGCGCGCCTGGTTCGGCCTTGCCGACGGCCGCGAGCCCGACCCGCTCTCCCTCCTGCTGACCGTCGACGCGCTGCCGCCCACCGCCTTCGAGATGGGCCTGTCCGGCTGGGTGCCCACCGTCGAGCTGACCGCCCACATCCGCCGCCGCCCGGCACCCGGCCCGCTCCGGGTCGCCATCACCACCCGCAACCTGGCGGGCGGCTTCCTGGAGGAGGACGCGGAGGTCTGGGACTCCGAGGACCGACTGGTCGCCCAGTCACGGCAGTTGGCGCGGGCGCTGTTGCAGGACTAGGGGCGTCTTCCCCTCGGTCCTCTGACCCGGACGACAGGCCCGAGGGGCCTACCGTCCCGTCCGCAGGAACTCCGCCAACGCCGCCGTCAGCTCCGCCGGTGCGTCCTCCTGCGCCAGGTGCCCCGCGCCCTCGATCACGTGGAGGCGGGAGCCCGGGATGCGGGAGGCCAGCTCGTGCCCCTTCGCGACCGGGATCCAGCTGTCCTGCGCGCCCCAGCAGATCAGCGTCGGCAGCTCGATCTCGCCGTAGCGCGCCTGGATCTCGTCCGTGAACCGCTGGTCGTTCCGGGCGATCTGCCGGTAGAACGCCGGCTGGCCCTCCGGCGTGCACCAGGGCTCGACCAGGCGGTCGAGGACGGCCGGGTGCAGGCCCGGATGGCTCGCGGAGGACACGTACTCGCGCACCAGCGCCCGGTGCAGCTCCGGCGGCAGCTGCCCGAACACCTCCGGATGCGCGCCCAGCAGCCGGTACGTCGGCGAGCCCCAGGGCGCCAGCGCCACCGGGTCGACGAGCGCCAGCCGCTCGTAGCGCGCACCGTGCAGCAGATGCGCCCGCAACGCGACGCAGCCGCCGAAGTCATGCGCGACCACGGCCGGACGGGCCGCCTCCCCGTCCAACTCCCAGTGCGCCAGCAGCTCTCCGAACACCCGTGCCTGCGCGGCGAGTGAGACGTCCTGCCCTTCCCGCATCTCCGAGGCGCCGTACCCCGGCATGTCCCAGACGAACACCCGGTGCCGCGCGGCAAGGGCAGGTGCGACACCCCGCCACACGTACGACGAGAACGGCGTCCCGTGGAGCAGGACCACGGCGGGGGCGTCCGCCGGTCCCTTGCCGTGTACCGCCCACCGCACCTCGTCGCCGGACGCGCTGCGGAACGTACGGTCCAAGAGCCACTGTGTCATGAGTGTCAGGCTAGTGACTCCTTACAGGGGTGTCGAGGGGGCGGGCCGCGGGAATCGGGCGCGTCCCCTCCCGCGCGTCACCCGCAGGAGCCCGGGGCCGAGCGGCCGACGGCTCCCCGGCGCACGGCGCTCCCGCGCGCTGCGCATGCGCCCCCGGAGCCCGCGGCGCCAGCTCGTAGAATCGTGTGCACCATGGTTTACCTCGACCACGCCGCCACCACCCCGATGCTCCCGGAGGCGGTGCAGGCGATGACCGCCCAGCTGACCGTCACCGGCAATGCGTCCTCGCTGCACGCCGACGGCCGGCGGGCCCGGCGTACCGTCGAGGAGGCGCGCGAATCCCTCGCCGTCTCGCTCGGCGCACGCCCGAGCGAGATCGTCTTCACCGCGGGCGGCACCGAGGCCGACAACCTCGCCGTCAAGGGCCTGTACTGGTCGCGCCGGGCCGCCGACCCGGCCCGCACCCGCGTCCTGGCCAGCCCCGTCGAGCATCATGCGGTCCTCGACGCCGTGGAGTGGCTCGCCCAGCACGAAGGCGCCCGGGTCGAGTGGCTGCCGGTCGACACCTACGGCCGGGTGCCCGCCGAGGGACTGCGCGCGGCCATCGCCCGCAACCCCGCCGATGTCGCGCTCGCCACGGTCATGTGGGCCAACAACGAGATCGGCACCATCCAGCCGGTCCGTGAACTTGCCGAGGTGGCCAGGGAGTTCGGCATACCGCTGCACGCGGACGCGGTGCAGGCGTTCGGCCAGCTGGAGGTCGACTTCGCCGCCTCCGGGCTCGCCGCGATGACGGTCTCCGGCCACAAGATCGGCGGCCCGTACGGCATCGGCGCGCTGCTGCTCGGCCGTGAGTACGCCCCGGTGCCGGTGCTGCACGGCGGCGGCCAGGAACGGCACGTACGCTCCGGCACCCTCGACACCCCCGCCATCGCCGCCTTCGCCGCCGCCGGCCGGCATGCCGCCGCCCACCGCGAGGACTTCGCCCGCGACATCGGCGCCCTGCGTGACGACCTGATCAAGGCGGTACGCTCCGCGGCCCCCGACGCCGTCCTCGGCGGCGACCCGGACCCCGCGGGCCGTCTCCCCGCCAACGCCCACTTCTCCTTCCCCGGCTGCGAGGGCGACTCCCTGCTGCTTCTCCTGGACGCCCAGGGCATCGCCTGCTCCACGGGCTCCGCCTGCACCGCCGGCGTCGCCCAGCCCAGCCATGTCCTGCTGGCCACCGGAATGTCCCCGGAGCTCGCCCGCGGCACCCTGCGGTTCTCGCTGGGCCACACCTCCACCACGGAGGACGTGGCGGCACTGGCCCAGGCCATCGGCCCGGTCGTGGAACGGGCGCGGAGCGCGGGCCTGAGCTAGGAGCGCGGGCCTGAGCTAGGGGCGTCTCCCCTCAGGGCCTGTCGCGAAGTGAGGTCTGGCGGGCTCGTACGGGCTCGCGCAGCTCGGCCCGTACGAGCCCCAGATACCGGTCCCAGTCCCAGTGCCGCCCCGGATCCGTGTGATCCGTCCCCGGCACCTCCACGTGCCCCACGATGTGCTCCCGGTCGGCCCGGAGGCCGTACCGCCGGCATATCGCGGCCGTCAGCCGTGCCGACGACGCGTACATGGCATCCGTGAACGACTCCGGGCGGTCCACGTACCCCTCGTGCTCGATCCCGACGCTCCGCTCGTTGTAGCCGCGGTTCCCCGCGTGGAACGCCACGTCCAGCTCGCGGATCATCTGGGCGATATGCCCGTCCTTGCGGACCACGTAATGAGCGGCGGCCTCGTGGTCCGGGTCCCGGAACACATCCAGCGCGGTCGCATAGCTGCCCTGGACGACATGGATGACCACCCGGTCGACCGCGTAATCCGCCGGCCGGTCCGCCCGCCGGTAGTTCTCCGGGGACGCCGAGACCCACTGCGCGCCCCGGAAATCCACCGCCCCCGCCGTACGAGGCTTCTCGTTCCCCGGCATCCGCCACCACCAGTGCGCCAGCTCACCCTGCGCGGCGAGCGCCCCGACCCCGGCGGTCACCGCCCCGCCGCCCCCGATCCACAACGCCCGCCGCCGCGTGATGCCGGGCGCGGCACCCTGGCCTGCGCCCCGTTCCCCGTCCCTCTTCCCCATGCGCTGCATAACGCTTTCGGACCTGTCGGCGGTTCCGTCTACTCTGGACTGGCTATGACTGATGACGCTCCCCGCCTCCGCGTACTCGCCGCCATGTCCGGTGGTGTCGACTCCGCCGTTGCCGCCGCCCGCGCCGCCGAGGCCGGCCATGACGTGACGGGCGTGCATCTCGCGCTCTCCGAGAATCCCAAGTCGTTCCGTACCGGTGCCCGCGGCTGCTGCACGATCGAGGATTCGCACGACGCCCGGCGCGCCGCCGACGTCATCGGCATCCCCTTCTACGTCTGGGATCTCGCCGAACGCTTCCGCGAGGATGTCGTCGACGACTTCATCGCCGAGTACGAGGCCGGGCGCACCCCGAACCCCTGCCTGCGCTGCAACGAGAAGATCAAGTTCGCCGCGCTGCTGGACAAGGCCCTGGCGCTGGGCTTCGACGCGGTCTGCACGGGCCACTACGCCACGGTCGTCCTGCGCGAGGACGACACCCGCGAGCTGCACCGCGCCTCCGACATGGCCAAGGACCAGTCGTACGTCCTCGGCGTCCTCGACGACCGCCAGCTGGCGCACGCCATGTTCCCGCTCGGCGACACCCTCACCACCAAGGCGGAGATCCGCGAAGAGGCCGCCCGCCGCGGCCTGTTCGTCGCCAAGAAGCCGGACAGCCACGACATCTGCTTCATCGCCGACGGCGACACCCAGGGCTTCCTCGCCAAGCGGCTCGGCGCGGCCCCCGGCGACATCGTCGACGAGTCCGGCGCGGTCCTGGGCACCCACGAGGGCGCGTACGGCTTCACGATCGGCCAGCGCAAGGGCCTGCGCATCGGCCACCCTGCCTCCGACGGCAAGCCGCGCTACGTCCTCGACATCTCCCCGGTCGACAACACCGTCACGGTCGGCCCCGCCGATGCCCTCGACGTCACGGCCCTGACCGCCATCCGCCCCCGCTGGTGCGGCCGCCCCCCGGCGGCGGGCCCCGCGACCTACACGGCCCAGCTCCGCGCCCACGGCGGCGAGACCGAGGTCACGGCGGAGCTGCTGGACGGCGCCGAGCTCCAGGTGACGTTCACGGAGCCGGTCCGTGGCGTCGCCCCCGGCCAGGCGATCGTGCTGTACGACGGCAGCCGGGTGGTCGGCTCGGCGACCATCGCCTCTACGGAGCGGCGGGTGCGGGCGGGGGCGTAGGAACGTCGCTCCGGCCGATGCACTTGTGGCCCTGGTGGAGGGGCTTGACGAGGCGGCTCAGGTCGACCAGGGCCGCGTCAGGGGCTGCGTGGCGGGTGTCGATGCGTACTTCGACGGCAGGGGCCCGGCCGTAGGTGATCAGGAGCTTGCTGTCGTCGTCCTGGGAGGCGCGCCAGACCCGGTCCACGCCGTCGACCTGGGCGCAGGGGTCGTTGGTGGGCAGGGGCGCGGCCAGGCCGCAGCGGACGATGACCGCGCCGTCTCCCCATACGGCGGCGCCTTTCACGTCGGTGGGAGTCCGGTCCGCGCCGGCGACCTCGTCGGGGTAGGCGGTGGTGAGGCGGGTACATGCGCCGGACTCGGCGCGAGGTGCGGCTTCGAGGCCGAAGGCGGGGGAGGCGAAGCCTTCGTGGGCTAGGAGAGAGGCTGCGGCGACGGTGACGGCGGCGGCGCCGACGACGAGGGCGGTGCGCCGGGTGGGGCGGGGCATGGTGAGAGGCCTTGGTTCCTTGTGGGCGGGGTGATGTCCAAGTGGGCAGCGCCCGAAGGGGCATCGCCCTCAGTGACGTCGCGAAGGAGGCGCGTTCGCGCTGACGCACGCCTCATCGTTCCGCGTCGGCTCGACAGTGTCTCTTCGGCCGTCTGCCCTTCGTCCCGTGCACACACCTGAGTGAGCGTCAGGAGCCGTGGCCCGCAGGGGCCGTACCGGCCTGAGCTGCCTTCACCAATGCGTCGATCTTGGCTTCGTCGAGTGGGCCGGAGGAGGCGGCAGCGACCTTCCCGCGAGGGTCGATGGCGAAGGTGAACGGGAGGCCCTGGGCGTTCAGGATGCCTTGGGGGAGCTTGAGGGCCTGCTTGCCGTCGGAGTCCACGAGGCTGGGGTAGCTCATGTGGAATTCACTGGCGAAAGCGCGGCCGTTGGCGGCCGAGTTGTCCTGGTCCAGGCCGAGCACGACGACCCCGCGCGACCGCAGCTTCTTGTGGGTCCTGACCAGGAGGGGGGTCTCCGCGCGGCAGGGCCCGCACCACGATGCCCAGCCGTTGACCAGGACAGCCTTGCCCTTGTAGGCGGACAGGCTCAGGGGTTTGCCGTCCAGGCCGCTGCCGGTGAAGCCGGGGGCCTGCGGCCGGTGGCGGGCCTCGATGGTCAGGACGCCGCCCTTGCCCTGGTGGTAGCCCTTGCGGGTGCCGGGGTCGTCGTGGGCGGCGATCATTCCGACGCCGAGGGCGACGACCGTGAGCGCGGCCAGGGACAGGACGATGATCCGGGGCGGGGTTTTCACGGGAAGTCCTCGGTGCAGTCTGCCGGTTGGGTCGCTTCAGGGTCTCAACTGCCCGGGGAAGGGGGGCGCGCGGGCCTCGGAGGCATGGGCGGCCGGGGCCCGCGCGCGGTCGTGGGGCCTTCAGTCGATGCCCCCGTAGGCCTTCTTCCCCTTCAGGCCGTAGTTGAGGACGAGGTAGTAGTCGCCCGCCGTGTACTTCTGGAAGGGCGCCGTGTACTCGGACCCGGTGTCCTTCCACTTGAACTGCTGGACGAGCCTGTCGTTGCTGCCGCCCTTGCCGGGGACGACCTTGTAGGCGCGGGCGGTGAACGTGTGGTCGCCCTTGCCCTTGATGCCGAAGTGCAGAAACTTCTGGCCCGCCTTGACGTGGTGGGCCTTGGTGATGACTTGGGCGCGCGAGCCGTCGGTCTTCCAGGTGCCGTGCCAGGCAAAGGCGTCCGAGGCACCGGCGAGGGCGACGGTGCCGGCCATGGCGGTCGCTGCGGCAGTCTGGGCCATGCGGCGTTTGATCATGATCGAACTGTAGTGCGGCGAAACGTCGCCGCGGAATGTCCGATGGGGCAGTGCCCGAAAGGACAATCAAGGATCTGACGGTGGTGAATAGGTGTTTGACACCGGGAAGTTCGCATGCGGAAGATGTGATCGCGGCCGATCGGTACGGGTTCGCCGCAGGGGCACCTGTGGGGGGTTTACCTTGCGCGCGGAGTTTCTCCCTTTGTGCGGTTCTCTTTGTCATTATCGCTGCCGTGGCGTGCTGTGAAAAAGAGCTGACTGGTGCCTGCGGGAGCGTCGCCAGGGTCTTTCGGTGCGGAAAGTATTCCGTGCGTACGAGCGCGGCGCACTCGACGCCGTTATCTCGCTGGTCATCGTTCTAGGAGAGGAAGATGCGTTGAAGCGTGAGTTGAAGTCCGTGGGCATGTCCCTGGGTGTGGCGGTCGCTGTACTGGCGCCGGTGGCCTCGCCGGCTTCTGCCACCCCGCACGCGGAGGTGTCCGCCGGGAAGCAGGTGACGGCGCAGCGTGCATGGGACTGCCACCGGAAGGGGTGGCTGTGCCTGTGGGACCGCCCCCACTACAAGTACCGGAAGTCCGCCTGGGAGGCGAAGGCGTTTTCGGATCTCAAGTGCGGCAAGGGCGCGTATTACCCCTATGAGGGAACGAAGTCGCTTCCCCAGTCCGTGCGCAACCGGACGGGAAAGACCTGGTACGGGCTTAGCTCGCACAACAAGCGGATTGTCTCGGTGGGTAGCGGCTCTCGCAAGTCCAGCCTCTCGTCGTGGCGTTCCATCGAGAAGTGGTGCTGGAAGTAGGGAAATGCGAAACGGCCCCGCCCGGTGTTCCGGGCGGGGCCACTTCCGTGTCAAGAGGAGGGTTCCTTTTCCTCGGCGGGGCGGAAGATGTGGCCTTCGGGTAGCGGAGGCGGACGGTTGGGGGCGGGCGGATCTCTCGCTGCGGGCGCGGCCGGGAGGCCCCTCCGCATGATGAATGAACCGCCACATCCGAGCGTTCCGGGCCTTTCGTGACGCGGGTGGGCCTGCTCCCGTGGACGCGCGTTCCGCTTCCGCTCGCGGCGGCCGGCCGAAGCGCCGGCCCGAGGTGCTGCGCGGCGCCCGCAACTGACAAATGTCATGGGGAAGTGAGGACAGTCGAGACTGTTGCCGCGCGTGGCCGTGCCCGAAGCTGAAGGCGTCGAGGAAGACGCTGTTCGGAGAGCACCTTGGGGGAGCCGCCGTGAACCGGAGCCGGAGCGAAAGCCGGAGCGAAAGCCGGATTGAGAGCCGGAGTGAGAGCGACAGTCGGAGACGGAGCAAACACCGGAGCCGGAAGCAGAGCCAGGGTGTCGCGGATGGCACGGGCTCCCCTCCGCTGGCGCAGAGCCTGCTGCCGCTGGTCCTGGACGTGGGGATTCCCCTGGCGTCGTACTACATCCTCAGCGACGGGTTCGGGCTGAGCGAGGTCGCGGCGCTGGGCTGGAGCAGTGTGGTGCCGGCGTTGCGTACGGTCTGGGCCCTGGTGCGGCGCGCGGAGGTCAACGGCCTTGCGCTGCTGATCCTCGTGGTCAATGTCGTGGGCCTGGCCCTGAGCACGATGACCGGCGATCCGCGGCTGATGCTCGCCAAGGACAGCGGGGTGAGCAGCATCGTCGGTATCGCGGTGATCGTTTCCGTGTTCATGGGGAAGCCCCTGATGACCGCCGGCCTCAAGCCGTTCGTGACGAAGGGGCTTGCGGCGAGGAGCGCCGCCTGGGACCGGCTGGCGGCCGGGTTCGCACCGTTCCGAAGGGCCGAGCGGAGGTTCTCGCTGATATGGGGGACCGTGCTGCTCGTCGAGTGTGTGGCGCGGGTGATCGGCGCCTACACCGTTCCGGTGCACACGATGGTCTGGCTGGGATCCGTGCTGATGGTGGTCGCCATCCTGCTGGCAATGGTCGTCGCGGGCGGCAGCTGCGCCGAACCCATGGCGAAGATGGTCCGGGCCGAGGCGGAGGCCGAGGCGGAGCGCGACGCCGGCGTCCGGGCGGGTGCAGCGGGAGCGGTTGGGGCCGCCCCCGTGCCGGCGGTGACGGGAAGCTGAGGGGCCCAGGGGCCGAGGCGTCCTGGGGCCAAGTCCTGTCCGGCAAAACCGAGGGGCCGGGCGGGCCGGGACCAGCCGCATCACGGGGGTGGGCTGGTCCCGGCCGGTCCTGTGGCACCAGCTGTCATCCACGGCATCGGCATCGGCCTCGGAAACAGCTCGTGATGGAAATGACGGCATCGTCCACCGGTCGGCGTTTGTGGAGGGGGTGATGAGCGGGGCGCCCGGGGGCCATGAGGTGCGGGAAGGTGTCCGCCGGTCAACTGTGAGGTGTCGCACAGCGCCCGCCGGGAAGGGGAGCGTGCGGTGCGGTGAGTGGTGCCAGAGGGGCGGTGTCGAGGCGCTGACCTGCGGACATGAGGTGGGGGAGGGGCGCGCCGGGGACGTCGGCGGCTTGGCGGAATTGCGTACGGGAACGCCGTGTCGCGCATCCCACAGTCGATCGGCGGGGTGCCGCCCATAAGGTCGGCAACGCGACGGGACGTCAAAGGTTGCCGGGTCGAAGAATGGTGACGATAAGGACTCACAAGGAGTTGTTGCACTTGTGAGGGCTCGTCAGGGTCCGGACCACAGACGGCCTTTTCCGCGGCCACGAAGGGAACGGAAGTCATGTCGACTGTTCAATCTGAGGTCAAGCCCGGCGTTCATCCGGCCGGGCCGGCATCCCTGTACGCCGAGCTGGTCCGGCGGAATCCCGGGGAGCCCGAGTTCCACCAGGCGGCTCTTGAGGTGCTGGAGACGCTGGCGCCCGTGCTGAAGGCCCGCCCGGAGTTCGCCGACGCGAAGATCCTGGAGCGGATCTGCGAGCCGGAGCGGCAAATCATGTTCCGGGTCCCCTGGCAGGACGACTCCGGAGCGATTCACGTCAACCGGGGCTTCCGGGTGGAATTCAACAGCGCGCTCGGCCCGTACAAGGGCGGTCTGCGTTTCCATGCGTCGGTGAATCTGGGGATCGTGAAGTTCCTCGGCTTCGAGCAGATCTTCAAGAATTCCCTGACCGGGCTGAACATCGGCGGGGGCAAGGGCGGCAGCGACTTCGATCCGCACGGTAAGTCGGACGCCGAAGTGATGCGCTTCTGCCAGTCGTTCATGACGGAGCTGCATCGTCATCTCGGCGAGCACACGGACGTACCGGCGGGTGACATCGGCGTCGGCGGCCGGGAGATCGGCTATCTCTTCGGCCAGTACCGGCGGATCACCAACCGCTGGGAGCCCGGTGTGCTCACCGGCAAGGGGCTGGCCTGGGGCGGCTCCAAGGCCCGTACGGAGGCCACCGGTTACGGCAATGTGCTGTTCACCGAGGAGATGCTCAAGCAGCGCGGCGAGGAGCTGGACGGCCAGCAGGTGGTGGTCTCCGGGTCCGGCAATGTCGCGATCTACACCATCGAGAAGGCGCAGGCGCTCGGCGCCAACGTGCTGACCTGCTCGGACTCCGGCGGCTTTGTCGTCGACGAGAAGGGCATCGATCTGGCACTGCTGCGGCAGATCAAGGAGGTCGAGCGCGGCCGGATCAGTGAGTATGCCGAGCGGCGCGGGTTGTCGGCCCGGTATGTCCCCGGTGGGCGGGTGTGGGATGTCGCATGCGAGGTGGCACTGCCGTCGGCGACCCAGAACGAGCTGGACGCGGACGCCGCCCAGGTCCTGATCCGTAACGGCGTCAAGGCGGTCTCCGAGGGCGCCAACATGCCGACCACCCCGGCCGCGGTGACGCTCCTCAAGGGGGCGGGTGTGGCCTTCGGCCCCGGCAAGGCCGCCAACGCGGGTGGTGTGGCGACCAGCGCGCTGGAGATGCGGCAGAACTCCTCCCGCGAGGCGTGGTCCTTCGAGCGCACGGAGGGCGAGCTCGCAACGATCATGCGCTCGATCCACCACCGCTGCTACGAGACCGCGGAACGCTTCGGGCTGCCCGGTGACTATGTCGCGGGCGCCAACATCGCCGGCTTCGAGCGAGTGGCGGATGCGATGTTGGACCAGGGACTGATCTGAGGCGGGGCGGGGCGGAGCGACTTCGCGTTTGCCGGGGCGGCTTCTCTCCCCCCGTGTCTCTTGCGGGCGGGGTGGCTTCTCCCGCGCTTCCTGCCGGCGGGGGCGACTTCGCGTTTGCCGAGGCGGCTTCCCCCCCCCGCGTTTCCTGCGGGTGGGGTGGCTTCTCCCGCGCCTCCTGCCGGCGGGGCGGCGTCGCGTCTGCCGGGGCGGCTTCCCCCCCCCCCGCGTCTCCTGAGGCGCGACGGCGTCGCGTCTGCTGGCTTCAGCAGCCGAAGGCTCAGCTCCCCCCACCCCCGAACCCACCCCCGCCCCCTCCCCCGAAGGGGGAGAGGGGGGAGGGGGCGGGGGAGAGCTTTCGGAGGAGCCTTGGGGAGAGCTTCGCGGCAGCGTCGACGAGCCTCTGGGGGCTTCGCGGCAGCTTCGAGAGCCCCTGGGGCCACCTCACGGCAGCGTCGGCGAGACCCGTGGGGCCAGAGCCTCGCGGCAGCGTCGGCGAGACCCGTGGGGCCAGAGCCTCACGGCAGCGTCACGAGACCCGTGGGCCGGTGTCGGCGAGACTCGTGGGCCCGGCGTCGACGACACCTGTGGGCCCGGTGTCGACGAGCTCCTTGGGGGCGGCTTCGCGGCCCCCGGCTCGTAAGGTGACCGCATGAATATCTGTGTCTTCTGCTCCGCCGCCGACCTCGACGAGCGGTATGTCGTCCCTGCCCGCCGGTTCGCCGAGCTGATCGGCAAGGGTGGGCATGCGCTGGTCTGGGGCGGTTCGGACACCGGCCTGATGAAGGTCATGGCCGACGGGGTGCAGGAGGCCGGCGGGAAGCTGATCGGCGTGTCCGTGGACTTCCTGCGGCACAAGGCGCGCGAAGGCGCCGATGAGATGGTCGTCACCAAGGACCTCGCCGAACGGAAGGCGCAGATGCTGGCGCGCGCCGACGCCATCGTCATCATGGTCGGCGGTACGGGCACGCTGGACGAGGCCACCGAGATCCTGGAGCTGCGCAAGCACGGGATGCACACCAAGCCGGTGGTACTGCTGAACACCGCCGGTTTCTACGACGGGTTGAAGGAGCAGTTCCAGCGGATGGAGTCGGAGGGGTTCCTGCCGATTCCGCTCACCGACCTGGTCTTCTTCGCGGCGGACGGTGTCGGCGCGCTGGCCTATCTGGAGGAGAAGGCGGGCATCCAGGCCTGAGCGGCCGCACCCCGCGGCCCCGTCGCCCGCTCGTTAGGATCGGCCCCATGGGTACGCACTTGATCACGGGCGCAGGATCGGGCATCGGAGCGGCGGTCGCACGGCGGCTCGCGGAGCGCGGGGAGGACCTGTGGCTGCTGGCACGCAACGCCGTCCGGGCCAAGGAGCTGGCCGCGCAGTTCCCGGGTGCCCGCACGCTCGTGGGTGACCTCGCCACCCCGGAGAAGCTGTCCTGGGCGTTCGGACAGCAGCCGCTGCCGGACCGGATCGACTCCCTCCACCACATCGCGGGCGTCATCGAGCTGGGCGCGGTCGGCGATCTGCCGGCCAAGGCCTGGCAGCGGCAGCTGACCGCCAACCTGGTCGCGCCCGCCGAGATCACCCGGCTGCTGCTGCCGCTGGTACGGGTCGCCCAGGGGCATGTCGTCTTCGTCAATTCCGGCGCGGGGCTCCGCGCGAACGCCCAGTGGGGCGCGTACGCCGCGAGCAAGCACGGCCTGAAGGCGCTGGCCGACTCGCTGCGGGCGGAGGAGCACGACAACGGCGTCCGGGTGACCTCGGTCTACCCGGGACGTACGGCCACGCCGATGCAGGAGAGTACCCACCGGCAGGAGGGCAAGGAGTACGACCCGGCCCGCTGGATCGACCCGGAGTCGGTCGCGACGGCCATCCTCACGGCCATCGACCTGCCGCGGGATGCCGAGATGAACGACGTGTCGGTGCGGCCCGGCCGCTAGGAACCGGGGCCGCCGCCCCCGGAAGCTTTCCGCCGTGGCGACGTACGCTGCATGAGTGACCACTGAAGCGAAGTCGACCGCGGCGGCGGGGTGCGGGTTCCGGGAGATCCGGGGGCTCGTGACGGAGCTGGGCCGACGGCTGGACGCCCATCAGCGCAGCCGGATCGCCGAGCTCGGTCTGACGCCGACGCAGGCCAAGGCGCTGGAGGAGCTCGGCGAGCCGAAGACCGCGCGGGAGCTGGCCGCGGTGCTGTGCTGCGAGCCGCCGAATGTCACCTATGTCATCTCCAAGTTGGAGAAGCAGGGCATGGTCGTGCGCCGCCCGCACCCCTTGGACGGGCGGGCCAAGCAGCTCGTCCTCACCGATGCGGGACGGGAGTTGCGGCTCGATCTGCTGCGGCGGATGGGGACCGCCTCGCCGCTCGACCATCTGTCGCACGAGGAGCGGGCCGCGTTGCGCGATGACTTGCTGAAGGCGCTGGGGCGGGGCGACTGACCCCGTCGGCGTACCTGCCGCACCGAGGCCCCGGGATGCCCGGGGCCTCTTTCGTATGCGTTCAGTAAAGTTATAGCTGTAATCATTGTGCGCGTGAATGGCTACAGCTTTAACTAAATTCATGATCACTGAGAAAGCGGCGCCGGGCGTGACGGCGAGCCCGGACCAGGCCGTTGACGGCGGCCGCGGCCCCCGGCCGCACTCCCGCAGCGGCGTCCAACTCCTCGTCCTGGCGCTCGGGTTCGTGATGGCGAGCCTCGACACCGGCATCATGAATGTCGCCGCCACCGACCTGCGGGCCCGGCTCGGACTGAGCATGTCCGGCCTCACCTGGGTCGTCGACGGCTATGTCCTCGCCTTCGCCGCGCTGCTGCTGCTCGCCGGGTCGCTGGCGAAACGGTTCGGCGCCCGCCGGATCTATCTCGTCGGGCTCGCCGTGTTCACCGGCGCGTCCCTGCTGGGCGCCGTCGCGCCGAACGGCGTCGTCCTGGTGGCCGCCCGCTTCGTCCAGGGCGTGGGTGCGGCGCTCTTCATGCCCAGCTCGCTGTCGCTGCTGATGCACGCCTTCCCCGAACCGGCCCGCCGGGCGAAGATCCTCGGCATCTGGTCCGCGATCATCTCCACCTCCGTCGGCCTGGCGCCGACCATCGGCGGCCTCCTGGTCGGCACCCTCGGCTGGCGCAGCATCTTCCTCGTCAACCTGCCCATCGGCGTCGCGGGACTGCTGCTCACCCGGCGGTTCGTGGCGGCCGTCCCGGCCCGGGGCACGGCGCTCGGCGGCAGCGGCCACGTCCTGGGCCTGCTCGCCCTCGGGTCGCTGAGCTACGCGCTCATCGAAGGGCCCGACAAGGGCTGGTCCGCACCGTTCGTCCTGGGGGCCTTCGTGGTCGCCGCGCTCGCGCTCACCGGATTCCTGCTCCGTGAGCGGGCCGCCCGCACCCCCGTCCTGCCGGTCGCGCTCTTCGCGGACAGCAGCTTCACCGCGGCCAATATGGTCGGCTTCCTCTTCAACTTCGCCTTCTACGGGGCGCTGTTCGTCCTCGGCCTCTTCCTCCAGACCGCGCGCGGCGCGAGCCCGGTGGCGGCGGGGCTCCAGATGCTGCCGGCCGTCCTCGTCATCCCGGTGGGCAACATGCTCTACGCCCGGATCGCGCCGCGGATCGGCAACCGGGCCGCGCTCACCGGGGCGCTGGCGCTCTCCGCCGCGGGCTACGTCCTGCTGTTCCTGCTCCTCGCGCCCGGTCTGCCGTACTGGGTGATCGCGGTGGTGCTCGCGCTCACCAATATCGGCAGCGGGGTCAGCTCCCCGGCGATGACCGGCGTCCTGATGGCGGCCGCGGGCCGCGAGCACACCGACATCGGCAGCGCGACCCTCAACGCCAACCGCCAGACCGGCTCCCTCGTCGGCATCGCCGGCATGGGCGCCGTACTGACGGGCGCGGGCGACGGCTACCAGGGCGCCGCCTATGCCTTCGTGCTGACGGCGGGCGCGCTGGCCGTCGCGGCGCTGGCCGCCCGGCTGGGCATACGCACCCGGGTATGAGGGGGTACCCGGCCCGGCCTGGGGGAGGTACCCGTCCGGGTGCCGGGCGTACGCACCGAAGCCTGACCGCCGTACGTACCCGAGCGTGACCGCCGTACGTCTTCGGGCGGGGCGGCGGCAGCGTTACGGGCCGCCCTGCGCTCCCCTCCTGACGCACCTCGCCCCCCACCGGTACGGCCGGCTCGTCCACGCACCACGTACCCCGCCACCCCTCGATTCGACCGGCTTGTCCGCACACCTGGCGCACCCCGCCGGCCGTGCTGCCGCATACCCTTCCTGGGTGAGCGAGAACAGCACGCAGAAGTGGGCCGCGGGCGCGGCGACCGGGATCGGATCCATGCCGGGCGGTGACGCGCGGGAGGCGGCGAAGACCGTCACGGGATCGGTGGAGGCTTTCCCGTATCTGCCGGAGCTCCCGGCCCGGGGGCCCGGCGCCGACATGATCGGGCGGACCCTGGGGATGCTCGTCGAGGTCTACGGCCATGTGGAGCCCAGCGGCTGGCGGATCAGCGACCGGCCGGGCCGCGACACCCGCCGCGCCCACTCCTGGCTCGGTGAGGATCTCGACGCCCTGGAGGAGTTCACCCAGGGCTACGAGGGGCCGCTGAAGGTCTCCGTGGCCGGCCCGTGGACCCTGGCCACCGCGCTGGAAACGCGCAACGGTGAGGCGGCCCTCGGCGACCCCGGCGCCTGCCGGGATCTTGCGGCGTCCCTGGCGGAGGGGCTGCGCGGCCATCTCGCCGACGTACAGCGGCGGGTGCCGGGCGCCCAGGTCGTGCTGCAACTCGACGAACCGTCGCTGACGGCGGTGCTCCAGGGGCGGGTGAAGACCGCGAGCGGCTACCGCACCCACCGGGCCGTGGACCGGGTGGTCGTCGAGGGCGCGCTTCGCGATCTTGTCGCGGTGGCGGAGGGCGGCCCCGTGGTCGTCCACTCGTGCGCGCCCGAGGTGCCGTTCGGGCTGCTGCGGCGAGCCGGTGTCACGGGTATCTCGTTCGATTTCTCACTGCTCACCGAGCGTGAGGAGGAAGTGATCGGGGAGGCCGTCGAGGGCGGTACGACGCTGTTCGCAGGCGTGGTGCCGGGCGTGGACAGCCGATTGTCAGACCCTGCCGGTAGCGTCATGGGTGTCAGGACGCTGTGGCGCAGGCTGGGGCTGACGCCAGGGACTCTCGGCGAGTCCGTGGTCCTCACCCCACGTGCGGACTTGCGGGCGCTTCGCCCGCTTATGCCCGCTCGGCGCTCGCCCACTGCGTCCGGGCGGCGAGATCACTCGCAGACAACCCTGAGTGACCGCACTCAAGGACCACGGGAGGACAAAACGGTGGCTGGCGAACAGCACGCAGCGGAATCCAAGGTGCCCGCAGCGGCGCGGGAGAAGCACGCGCAGCTCGCTGAGCAGATCGACGAGCATCGCTTCCGGTATTACGTGAAGGATGCCCCGGTCGTCAGCGACGCGGAGTTCGACAAGCTGCTGCGCTCCCTGGAGGCTCTGGAGGACGAGCACCCCGAGCTGCGCACCCCGGACTCCCCGACCCAGAAGGTCGCCGGGGCGTACGCCACGGAGTTCACCGAGGTCGAGCACCGCGAACGGATGCTCTCGCTCGACAACGCCTTCGACAACGAGGAGTTGGCGGCCTGGGCCGAGCGGATCGCCGGTGAGCTGGGCGGCGACCCCAAGAGCGCCGGCTACCACTTCCTGTGCGAGCTGAAGGTCGACGGCCTCGCCGTCAACCTCACCTACGAGCAGGGCCGGCTGACCCGCGCCGCCACCCGCGGCGACGGCCGTACGGGCGAGGACATCACGCCCAACGTCCGGACGATCGCCGAGATCCCGCACCGTCTCAAGGGCGACCGGGTCCCGGATCTGGTCGAGGTGCGCGGGGAGGTCTACTTCCCGATGGAGAAGTTCCTGGAGCTCAACGAGCGGCTGGTGGCGGAGGGCAAGCCTCCGTTCGCCAACCCCCGTAACGCCGCGGCCGGTTCGCTGCGCCAGAAGGACCCCAAGGTCACGGCCGGGCGACCGCTGCACATGGTCGTCCATGGTGTCGGTGCCCGCGAAGGCCTGGAGATCGACCGGCAGTCGGAGGCCTACGACCTGCTCAAGGAGTGGGGCCTGCCGACGGCCACCCACAACAAGGTCCTCGATTCCCTGGCGGCGGTGCGCGAGTTCATCGCCCATTACGGCGACGCCGAGACCCGCCGTACGGCCGTCGAGCACGAGATCGACGGCGTGGTCGTGAAGCTGGACGAGATCCGCCTCCAGGGCCGGCTGGGCTCGACCTCGCGGGCGCCGCGCTGGGCGATCGCCTGGAAGTACCCGCCGGAGGAGGTCAACACCAAGCTCGTCGACATCCGCGTCGGCGTCGGCCGCACGGGACGGGTCACCCCGTATGCCGTGGTCGAACCGGTGACGGTGGCCGGGTCCGAGGTGGAGTTCGCCACCCTGCACAACCAGGATGTGGTCAAGGCCAAGGGCGTGTTCATCGGGGACACCGTCGTGATCCGCAAGGCCGGCGACGTCATTCCGGAGATCCTGGGCCCGGTCGTCGATCTGCGGGACGGCAGCGAGCGGGAGTTCGTGATGCCGGCCGAGTGCCCCGAGTGCGGGACGGCCCTGCAGCCCGCCAAGGAAGGCGACATCGACCTGCGGTGCCCCAACGCCCGCGCCTGCCCCGCCCAGATCCGTGAGCGGCTGTTCTATCTGGCCGGCCGCAAATGCCTGGACATCGAGAACTTCGGCTATGTCGCGGCGACGGCGCTCAGCCAGCCGCTGGAGCCCGCGGAGCCGCCGTTGAAGGACGAGGGCGATCTTTTCGGTCTCTCCATCGAGCAGCTGCTGCCCATCAAGTCGTATGTCCTCGACCCCGATTCCGGTCTGCCCAAGCGCGACCCGAAGACCGGCGAGGAGAAGGTCGTCACCTTCTTCGCCAACCAGAAGGGCGAGCCGAAGAAGAACGCCCTGGCCATGCTGGAGAACATCCAGGCCGCCAAGGAGCGCCCGCTGGCCCGGATCATCACGGGCCTGTCGATCCGGCATGTGGGCCCGGTGGCGGCCGAGGCGCTGGCGCGGGAGTTCCGCTCGATCGACCGCATCCGGGACGCGGACGAGACGGAGCTGGCCGCCGTCGACGGCGTCGGGGCCACGATCGCCGCCTCGTTGAAGCAGTGGTTCGCCGTGGACTGGCACCAGCAGATCATCGAGAGCTGGCGGGCCGCAGGCGTCCGGATGGAGGAGGAGCAAACGGGTGATGAGGGCCCGCGTCCCCTCGAAGGCGTCACCGTCGTCGTAACGGGCACACTTCAGTCACACACCAGAGATGGCGCGAAAGAGGCCCTCCAGAACCTCGGAGCGAAGGTGACCGGTTCTGTTTCGAAGAAGACCGGATTCGTAGTGGTGGGCGACAACCCCGGTTCGAAGTACGACAAGGCCATGCAGTTGAAGGTCCCCGTGCTGGACGATGATGGCTTCGCGGTGCTGCTGGAGCAGGGTCCTGACGCAGCGCGAGCGGTAGCTGTCACTCCGCCTGAGGAGGAGTGAGGTGTCACCCCATCGGCGCATACCAGATTGATCCGCGACGCCGGGTCGCATTCGGGCAACCGTCGTCGATCGCTGCCCGTGGCGGCCTTCCGCGGCCTACTGTTGAGGAGTGCGCCTGCCGTGGCGCGGGCACAGCCGGCTGTGAGAGGGATCGGAATGAAACCGACCGACAGCGCCGCTCCGGCGTCGCGGCTCCGGCGGCTCGTCGTGCCCGCGCTGCCCGCGACCATCGTCTCCGTGGCGGGCCTCGCGCTCGCCACGGGCGTCATCGTCACTCTCGGCGAAGGTGACGCGCTGTTCCCCGGCGGTTCCATAGGCTGGTCGCTGGCGATCCTCACCGGCATCATCGTCGGCCATCTGGTCGCCCTCGGCCGGGACCGCTGGTGGGGCGGCACGGGCTCCGGCGCCGCCCTGGCCCTCGCCGTCCTGCTGCTCTACGGCTGGGTGCCCGCCACCCTCGTCAGCCTCTCCGTCGTCGTCCTGGTCGGCGCCGCCCGCCGGCACCGCTGGCGACAGGCCGTGGTGCACGGTGCCGTGGACATCCTCGGCATCGGCGCCGCGGCGCTCGGCCTCGCCGCGTTCGGCGTGGTCTCCAGCGTCCGCCACCCCTGGGCCCCGCCGGCCTGGAATCTGTCCGTCCTCCCCGAAGTCGTCGTCACCGCCGCCGGCTACCTCTTCGTCAGCCGCGGCCTCCTGTGGGTCAGCCTCACCCCGCGCACCGGCCAGCTGCCCGCCATCCCCCGAACGGCCGTACTCCGCCAGGCACTCGTCGGCATCGCGCTGCTGGGCATCTCCCCGCTGATCGCCGTCTGCGCCCTCCACGCACCCCTGCTGCTGCCGCTGTTCGCGGTCCCGCTCATCGCGCTGGACTCCACCCTCTGGATCGCCCGCGCCCGCGCCGAGGAACAGCTCCGCGACCCGCTCACCGGCCTGCCCAACCGCCAATGGCTGCTGGAGCGCACCTGGACCGCGCTGGACGACGCCGAGCGCGTCGGCTCCCGCTCGGCGCTGGTCCTCATCGACCTGGACCGCTTCCGCTCCGTCAACGACACCCTCGGCCACCTCGCCGGCGACCGCCTGCTGCTGCAGATCGCCGACCGCCTGCGGCACGCCCTCCCGCGCGGCGCCGAGGCGGCCCGGCTCGGCGGTGACGAGTTCGCCGTCCTGCTGCCCACCACCGACTCCCTCACCAGCTCCCAGCGGGTGGCCCGCAATCTCGTCGCCGCCCTCGGCTCCCCGCTGGACCTCGACGGACTGACCCTCGTGCTCGAAGCCAGCGCCGGGGTCGCCGTCTTCCCCGACCACGCCCTCGACGCCGAAGGGCTGCTGCGCCGCGCCGATGTGGCCATGTACCAGGCCAAGCGGGACCGCAGCGGCGTCGAGCTCTACGAAGCCAAGCGGGACGGCAACACCCCCGACCGGCTGGGCCTGTTGGGCGATCTGCGCCGCGCCCTGGACGCCGGCGACGTCGAGCTGCACTACCAGCCCAAGGTCGGCTTCGACGGGCATGTCGCCGGGCTGGAGGCGCTGGTCCGGTGGGTGCATCCGGACCGCGGCCGGGTGCCACCGGACGAATTCATCGCCATCGCCGAGTCCTCCGGGCTGATGCCGCGGCTGACGGAGTACGTCCTCGAGACCGCGCTCGCCCAGGTGGCGCGCTGGCGTGCGATGGGCCTGGAGGTGCCGGTCGCCGTCAATGTCTCCCCGCGCGATGTGCACTCCCCGGGCTTCGCCGGAGCGGTCGCGGCCCGGCTCGCCCGGCACCGCGTCCCACCGGGCTCCCTCCAACTGGAGATAACCGAGCACGTCCTCCTGGAGGACCCGCAGCGGGCCGCCGACACCCTCGCCGGGCTCACCGCGCACGGCGTGAAGATGTCCCTCGACGACTTCGGCACCGGCTACTCCTCCCTGGTCCATCTGCGGCGGCTCCCGGTGAGCGAGCTGAAGATCGACCGCTCCTTCGTGGCCCGGCTGGCCGTCGACAACGAGGACGCCGAGATCGTCCGCTGCACCCTCGACCTCGCGCACTCCCTCGGCCTGCTGGTCGTCGCCGAGGGCGTCGAGGACGACGAGACCTGGGAGCGGCTGCGCGACCTCGGCTGCGACGCCGTACAGGGCTGGCTGGTGGCCGCCGCGATGCCACCGGACGAGACCACGGCCTGGCTCAGAGCCCGCGGCGAGCGCGGCTGGCAGCGTGAATCGGAGACGGCCGCCCTGGCGGCGGAGAAGGCCGCCGAGCGCCCTTCGGGACAGGTCTTGAACTGACCCGGCCACCGGCCGTCCCGTGTCCCCGCTCCGAAGAACCCGCCCAGACGCCCCCAACAGCGGACCATCCCGCCGAGCACCGGCCGGCCGACGAGAGCGACGCGTCCGGAGAGAACGCCGGCTCCGACGTGTCCGGAGAGAACGCCGGCTCCGACGCGTCCGGAGAGAACGCCGCCTCCGACGTGTCCGGCGACCTCGTCTTATCGGAGGAGGCGGAGGAGACCGAGGAAGCGGAGGAGAGGGAAGAGGCAGCTGAGGCAGAGGAGCCCGCCGGGCCGGAGGCTCCCTGACGGGCCCCGACACCCTCCGGCCGACAGGCCCCGGCACCCGCCGGGCGGATCTGGGAACCGTCCCGCGCAGATCTCGGAACCGCTCGGCGCGGTCCTTGGAACCGCTCGGCGCGGATCGCGGAAACGCGCCGCGCCCGACGTTCACGGCCGCCCCCGGCGAAACGGTTTCGCGGCAGCTCTTCCGTACGCCATAGGATTGGGCCGGAAAAGTTCACAGGAGCATTCGAGAGAAGACTCCGCCTGGACTCTCCGCCCGGAACACTCCGCCCAGAACACCAGAGGATCGCTGCATGCCTGGCATCACGCGCGAGGAGGTCGCCCACCTCGCCCGGCTGGCACGTCTGGAGCTGAAGGCAGAAGAGCTCGACCACTTCGCCGGACAGCTCGACGACATCATCGGCGCGGTCGCCCGCGTCTCCGAGGTCGCCGACCAAGACGTACCGCCGACCTCCCACCCGCTGCCCCTGACCAACGTCATGCGGCCGGACGAGGTCCGTCCCTCGCTGACCCCCGAGCAGGCGCTCTCCGGCGCCCCGGCCCAGGAGCAGCAGCGTTTCAAGGTGCCGCAGATCCTGGGGGAGGAGTGACCGTGAGCGACGCACGCGCGGCCGCCGGGCCGTACCCGACCGCGAAAGCCGCACCTCTGCGCCGCGCGGGCGGAGAAGCGAACGAAGAAGCTAGGGCCATGGCAGACCTGATCAAGCTCACCGCCGCCGAGATCGCGGCGAAGATCGCCTCCGGCGAGGTCACCGCCGTCGAGGTGACCGAGGCCCACCTGGCGCGCATCGAGGCCGTCGACGAGAAGGTGCACGCCTTCCTGCACGTCGACCGCGAGGGCGCACTCGCCCAGGCCCGCGCCGTGGACGAGAAGCGCGCCCGCGGCGAGAAGCTCGGCCCGCTGGCCGGCGTCCCGCTCGCGCTCAAGGACATCTTCACGACGGAGGGGATTCCCACCACCGTCGGCTCGAAGATCCTCGAAGGCTGGATCCCGCCGTACGACGCGACGCTGACCAAGAAGCTCAAGGCCGCCGACGTCGTCATCCTCGGCAAGACCAACATGGACGAGTTCGCCATGGGGTCCTCCACCGAGAACAGCGCCTACGGCCCGACCGGCAACCCCTGGGACCTGACCAAGATCCCCGGCGGCTCCGGCGGCGGCTCCAGCGCCGCGCTGGCCTCCTACGAGGCCCCGCTCGCCATCGGCACGGACACCGGCGGTTCCATCCGCCAGCCCGCCTCCGTCACCGGCACGGTCGGCGTCAAGCCCACCTACGGCGGCGTCTCCCGCTACGGCATGGTGGCCTTCTCGTCCTCCCTCGACCAGGGCGGGCCCTGTGCCCGTACGGTCCTGGACGCGGCGCTGCTGCACGAGGCCATCGCCGGCCATGACCCGCTGGACTCCACCTCCATCGACGCCCCCGTACCGCCGGTCGTCGAGGCGGCCCGCAACGGCAGCGTCGAGGGCATGCGCGTCGGCGTCGTCAAGCAGTTCCGCGGCGAGGGCTACCAGGCCGGTGTCATCCAGCGCTTCGACGAGTCCGTCGCGCTGATGAAGGAGCTGGGCGCCGAGATCGTCGAGCTGGACTGCCCGTCCTTCGACCTGGCGCTGTCCGCGTACTACCTGATCGCGCCCTCGGAGTGCTCCTCCAACCTGGCCCGCTTCGACGCCATGCGCTACGGCCTGCGGGTCGGCGACGACGGCACCAAGTCCGCCGAGGACGTCACCGCGCTGACCCGTGAGGCCGGCTTCGGCGACGAGGTCAAGCGCCGCATCATCCTCGGCACGTACGCGCTCAGCTCCGGCTACTACGACGCGTACTACGGCTCCGCCCAGAAGGTGCGGACGCTGATCACCCGTGACTTCGAGAAGGCCTTCGAAAAGGTCGATGTGATCGTCTCGCCGACCACGCCGACCACCGCCTTCCCGATCGGCGAGCGCGCCGACGACCCGATGGCGATGTACCTCGCCGACCTGTGCACGATCCCCACCAACCTGGCAGGCAACGCGGCGATGTCGCTGCCCTGCGGCCTGGCCCCCGAGGACGGGATGCCGGTGGGCCTGCAGATCATTGCTCCTGCCATGGCCGACGACCGGCTCTACAAGGTCGGTGCCGCGGTCGAGGCCGCGTTCACCGCCAAGTGGGGTCACCCGCTGCTCGAGGAGGCACCTGCACTGTGAGCGCCATGACCAAGAAGGCCAAGAACTTCAAGAAGTCCAAGGGCGGCCTGTATCTGTCGATCGGCAGCACCGCGTTCGGCGCCCTCAGCGTCGCGAAGCAGGCCAAGCTGGCCCGTCAGGAGAACGACACGCTCCGCCTGATCGACGCCGCCGTTTCGGCCGCGGCGATCGTCACCGGCCTGGCGATCCTCTACCGCGAACTGAAGCGCCTGGGCGACGACGACGTCCTGCTGGGCTGAGAGGGAAAGTTTCACCGTGACTGTCACTGACCTGGTGTCGTACGAGGACGCCCTCGCGACGTACGACCCCGTCATGGGCCTGGAGGTCCATGTCGAGCTCGGCACCAAGACCAAGATGTTCTGCGGGTGTTCCACCACCCTGGGCGCGGATGCCAATGCGCAGACCTGCCCCACCTGCCTGGGCCTGCCCGGCTCGCTGCCCGTCGTCAACGCGATCGGCGTCGAGTCCGCGATCAAGATCGGCCTGGCGCTGAACTGCTCCATCGCCGAGTGGTGCCGTTTCGCCCGGAAGAACTACTTCTATCCGGACATGCCCAAGAACTTCCAGACCTCCCAGTACGACGAGCCGATCGCCTTCGACGGCTACCTCGACGTACAGCTGGAGGACGGGGAGATCTTCCGGGTCCACATCGAGCGCGCCCACATGGAGGAGGACACCGGCAAGTCCACCCACATCGGTGGCGCCACCGGCCGTATCCACGGCGCCCGGCACTCCCTCCTGGACTACAACCGCGCCGGTATCCCGCTCATCGAGATCGTCACCAAGCCCATCGAGGGCGCGGGCGAGCGGGCCCCCGAGGTCGCCAAGGCGTACGTCGCCGAGCTGCGCGAGCTCATCAAGGCGCTGGGCGTCTCCGAGGCCCGCATGGAGCAGGGCCAGATGCGCTGCGACGTGAACCTGTCGCTGCGTCCCCAGGGCACCGAGAAGTTCGGCACCCGTTCGGAGACCAAGAACGTCAACTCCCTGCGCTCCGTGGAGCGTGCGGCCCGGTTCGAGATCCAGCGGCACGCCGCGGTGCTCTCCTCCGGCGGCACGATCGTCCAGGAGACCCGGCACTTCCACGAGGAGGACGGCTCCACGACGGCCGGCCGCATCAAGGACAACGCCGAGGACTACCGCTACTTCCCCGAGCCGGACCTGGTGCCGGTGGCCCCCTCCCGCGAGTGGGTCGAGGAACTGCGCGCCGCGCTCCCCGAGCTGCCGCGGGTCCGCCGCAACCGGCTGCGCGAGGAGTGGGGTATCTCCGAGCACGACATGCAGTCGATCCTCAACGCGGGCGCGGTCGACCTGATCACCGCCACCGTCGACGCCGGCGCGGACTCCGCCTCGGCCCGTAAGTGGTGGATGGGCGAACTGGCCCGCCGTGCCAACGAGGACGGTGTGGACCTGGCCGCCCTGCCGATCACCCCCGAGCAGGTCGCCCGGGTCGCCGCACTGGTCGCCGAGGGCTCGCTCAACGACAAGCTGGCCCGCCAGACCATCGAGGGCGTGCTGGCCGGCGAGGGCGACCCGGACACCGTCGTCGAGAAGCGCGGCCTGAAGGTCGTCTCCGACGAGGGGGCCCTGGGCACCGCCGTCGACGAGGCGATCGCGGCCAACGCCGCCGTCGCCGACAAGATCCGCGGTGGCAAGGTGGCCGCCGCCGGCGCCCTGGTCGGCGCGGTCATGAAGGCCACCCGCGGCCAGGCCGACGCGGCCCGGGTCCGGGAACTCATCCTGGAGAAGCTGGGCGTCGAGGGCTGACGCGCGCTCCCCTGCGCATGACGGTGAGCGGCCGTCCTTCTTCGGAAGGGCGGCCGCTCTCTGCATGCCGGAGGCGCCCCGCGCGCCCGCCCGGGGTGCGCCCTGCTCCTCATTCCGCGAAGAGCAGGCTTCCGCCGAAGGCCGTGAGCAGCAGCCCGCAGCACGCGGCGAACGTCATCCAGGCCTTCTCCCTGCGCCACCCGAGCACGGCGAACACCGCACTGCACAACAGGACCAGGTCCACCACGACGGGCCCGGGCCGGAGGTCGCCTCTGCCTGCGCTGATGAGGGCCGCCACGGTGAGGAACAGCGCGAGAGCGCTGATTCCCAGGGCGATGTGGCGCGGGTAGTGGTTGCCGGTCGGCATGGTGTGAATCCTTCGCCGGGAGGGAGGTGGGAGGAGGAGAGGAGAGGGAAAGGGGAAGGGCGGCGGGGCACTCGTGCCGGCGCCGGCCGGGGATGCGATCCACTGTGCGGCTTGCTGATCAGGGTATGCGGCTGAATTCGTGGACGTGTCCGCGTGGCGGAATGCCGAGGGGGTTACCGGTGCTGAGGGAGGGGGCGACATGATCGCCTCAGCGGGTCGCTCCTTGACGAGAGCGGTACGCCGGCAGTGAGGAGCTGACGATGCAGGACACTCTCGCCGCAAGGATCGGCCGGGTCGGGGTCTGGCACGGCGGTCTCGGGAGCGTCCCGGCCGCCATCGAGCGCCGGGCGGCTGCCGAGATCGAGCGACTCGGCTACGGCGCTCTGTGGTTGGGCGAAGGGCCCGCCGCCAAAGAGGCGTTCAGCCACGCCGGTCTGCTGCTCGCCGCCACGGAGCGGATCACCCTCGCCACCGGCATCGCCAACATCTGGGCCCGCGACGCCGCCGCCGCGAACGGCGCCGCGCACACCCTCGCCGAGGCGTACGACGGCCGTTTCCTGCTCGGCCTGGGCGCCAGCCACGCCCCGATCGTCAACCTGCGCGGCCATGCGTACGCCAAGCCGTTCGCCGCGATGCGCGAATATCTCGATGCGATGGACGCCGCCCCGTACGAAGGCCCGGTGGCCGACCCGGCACCGGCCCGGGTGCTGGCGGCACTCGGCCCGAAGATGCTGGAGCTGGCCAGGGACCGTACGGCCGGCGCCCACCCGTACTTCGTCACTCCCGAGCACACCGCCCGCGCCCGCGAGATCCTCGGCACCGGTCCGCTGCTCGCCCCCGAGCAGGCCGTGCTGCTGGAGTCCGATCCCGCGACGGCCCGCTCGCTGGCCCGCGAGCACCACACGCGTTTCTACCTGGAGCTGCCGAACTACACCGGCAATCTGCGCCGCCTCGGCTTCGGGGACGAGGACTTCGCGGGCGGCGGCAGCGACCGGCTGGTGGACGCGATCGTGGCCTGGGGCGACGTGGACGCCGTCCGGCGGCGCGTACAGGAACACCATGACGCGGGTGCCGACCATGTGGCCATCCAGCCGCTCGCGACGGACCGCGGGCTGGGTATCGACCAACTGCGGGAACTGGCACCGGTGTTGATCAACGCCTGAGGCCGGGCGGCGGCGCGGTGGGGGTTGCGGGCGCGGCCTGAAGCCGTCCCCTGCCCGCCTCAGTGGCCCAGCCGCTCCAGGGCGGCGAGCGGATAGCGCTCCCCGGACACGGCGCCGTCGGGTACGGCTGCCCGGAGCCGGGCCACCTGCTCAGCATCGAGTTCGATGCCGGCCGCCGCCGCGTTCTCCTCCAGGTAGCCACGGCGCTTCGTACCGGGGATCGGCACGATGTCCTCGCCCTGGGCGAGCAGCCAGGCGAGGACGGCCTGCGCCGGGGTGCAGCCGAGGGAGTCCGTGGTGGTCCGCACGGCCTGGACGAGCCGCAGATTGCGGTCGATGTTCTCCTCGGCGAACCGCGGCCACCGGCGCCGGGCGTCCTCGGCGGTGAGGTCGTCGCGGGAGCCGAGCGCGCCCGTCAGCATCCCGCGCCCGAGCGGCGCGTACGCCACGACGCCGATGCCGAGCTCCCGGCAGGTCGCCAGCATCTCGCCCTCCACGACGTCGCGGGTGAAGAGGGAGTACTCCAGCTGTACGGCGCTGATGGGGTGCGTGGCATGCGCCCGGCGCAGCGTCTGCGGGCTCACCTCGCTGAGGCCGAGGTGGCGTACGGCACCGGCGGCGACGAGATCGGCCATCGCACCGACCGTCTCCTCGATGGGAACGGCCGGGTCGCGGCGGTGCATGTAGGAGAGGTCGATGCGGTCCGTGCCGAGGCGGCGCAGCGAGGCGTGGCACGCCTCGCGCACCCAGGAGGCGGAGGTGTCCACCTCGTTCACCCGCCCGGTGGCGGCGTCGTGCCGCAGCCCGAACTTGGTGGAGAGCACCAGCTCGTCCCGCTGCGAGGCGGTACGGCGGCGCAGCCAGCGGCCGAGGAACTCCTCGTTGGCGCCCCGCCCGTAGGCGTCCGCGGTGTCCAGCAGCGTGACGCCGAGCTCGGCGGCACGGTCGAGGGTACGGAGCGACTCGGCGTCGTCCGGGACGCCGTACGAGGCCGACATCCCCATGCAGCCGAGGCCGAGCGCGGAGACGTTCGGCCCGTGTGTGCCGAGCTGACGCTGCTTCATGATGACTTAGGCCTCCGGCAGTTGATGACGTCCGCGAGGAATGCGCCTGCGATCGCAGCATCCCATATGCCTGCTGATGCACACTGATCCGGTGTGGGTCGTCAGCATCATCCGAAGGCCTGAGAAGCGGCTGCGCCGGCCGTTCCCGAAGTTGTCACCCGGCTATCTGTCGTCCGTCACGGCAGTCCGTTAGCGTCCCCGTCGCACCCTCGCAGTGGAGTGGGCACGGACCATTGACTGGCTGAGGGACCGTCGACTGGGAGGTCGGGCGTGACACCTGAGGTATCTCGTAGACGTGTACTGGGAGTTGGCGCGGCAGCGGCGGGCGCGGCGATGACGGGGTCGATGCTGCCGCCGTCGTTGCAGCAGGCGCTGGCGGACGACGCGGCACGGCCGGCGCGGGGCTGCGGCGGGATCGAGGACATCAGGCACGTCGTCGTCCTGATGCAGGAGAACCGTTCCTTCGACCACTACTTCGGGATGCTGCGCGGCGTACGCGGCTATGCCGACCGCAATGCGATCGAGCTGCCCGGCGGCCGCAGCGTCTACGAGCAGCCGGGGCCGCCGGGCCTCGGGACCGTGCTGCCCTTCCCGGTGCGCGAGGCGGCCGCGGCGCAGAAGAAGGACCTCCAGTACATCGGCGCGCTGGACCACAGCTGGTTCGGCGGGGCCGTGGCGTGGAACGGCGGCTGGACGAACAACTGGGTCACCGCCAAGACCGCCGCCGCCATGGCGCACTACGACCGGCAGGACGTCCCGCTGCACTACGAGCTCGCGGACACCTTCACCGTCTGCGACGCCTACCACTCCTCGATCCACTCCTCCACCAGCCCCAACCGCAACCACCTGGTGAGCGGGTGGACGGGCTACGAGCCCAACGGAAGGCGGGCGGTGGGCAACGACGCCTACGAGGAGGACACCCACACCGGCTACACCTGGACCACCTACGCCGAGCGCCTGGAGAGGGCCGGCCGCAGCTGGCGGGTCTACCAGGAGTGGGACAACTTCACCGACAACAACCTGGAGTTCTACGCGAGCTTCAAGGCGGTCGCGAAGAAGGCCCTGGCCGAGGTGGACGGCGTGCAGAACATGACCGGCTTCTACGGGAAGCTGGCGGCCGCCGACGAGGCCGGGCGCAAGCGGCTGAAGGGGCTGCTGGAGAAGGGGGTCACGGGCCTCGGCCGCGCCGAACGCAGCCTGTTCGAGCGGGCGCTGCGCCGCGGTGAGCCGGACTCCACGGCGACCGCGTTCGCCGCCGATGTCGCGAGCGGCAAGCTGCCCGAGGTGTCGTACATCGTGCCGTCCGCCGCGGACTCCGAGCACCCCGGCTCGTCCTCGCCGGCCGAGAGCGCCACCATCGTCTACAAGGTGCTGGACGCGCTCGGCAGGCACCCGGAGGTCTGGCGGCACACCGCGCTCTTCCTGACGTACGACGAGAACGACGGGTTCTTCGACCATGTGCCGCCGCCGGTCCCGCCGCCCGGGACGGCCGGGGAGTTCTGCGACGGCCTGCCGACCGGTCTGGGCATACGGGTGCCGATGCTGGTCATCTCGCCCTGGACGGTCGGCGGCTACGCCTGCTCCCAGGTCTTCGACCACACCTCGATCACCCGCTTCCTGGAGCGCTGGACGGGGATCGAGGAGCCGAACATCAGCGCCTGGCGGCGCGCCGTGTGCGGCGATCTCACGGCCGCCTTCGACTTCTCCCGCGGGCGCAAGCAGCCGTCCGTACGGCGGCCCGGCGAGATCCCGGCGTTCAGCGGGCGCTGGTCGCCGCGGCCGCCGGCCGAGCAGGCGCTGCCCCGCCAGGAGGGCGGCAGCCGCCCGGCCAGGGCGCTGCCGTACCAGCCGGACGCCGACGGCGGCTTCGACCCGGGCGCCTCGGTCTTCCGGCTGGCCGTACGCAACGACGGGAAGGCCACCGCGCATCTGGCGCTCTACCCGTACGCGAAGGAATTCGACGCCCCGCAGCACCGGGATGTGCGGGGCAAGGGGGAGTGGGAGGTACCGGTCAAGGACAGCACGTACCGCTTCACGGTGACCGGGCCGAACGGCTTCCGGCGGGAGTTCGCCGGGACGGGGCAGGGCGCCGCCGCGGCCGTCAGGATCAGCACACGGATCGACGCCGGGCGGCAGGAGCTCCATCTGACCGTCACCAACCACAGCCGCACCGACCTCACCTTCACCCTCAGGCCGCTGGCCTATGCGGACAGCGCGCCGCGCACGGTGAAGGTGAAGGCCGGCAGCATCCGCACCGTCGCCCATTCCGCCGCGGACGCGCACGGCTGGTACGACCTCGGCCTCACGGCCGCCGAGGACACGTCCTTCCGCCGCCGGCTGATGGGACACGTGGAGAACGGCAAGGAGTCGGTCACCGGCTGAGACGCGGCGGACGGGGCGGGGGAGGCGCAGGGGACGAGCTCCCCATTCCCGGCTCTTTGTGGGGAAGTCCACAAACACCTCAAAGGATCTCTCCGGGCTGACACCCTGCACAAGAGGGGAGCCCGCCGCTCCCACCAGGCATCCGGCGGGCCCGCCCCGTCCCCCGTACATCCGCGCTCGGCACCGCCCGCTCCCGGGAGCTATCGACGCACAACCCGGGAAGCAGACGAGGTCCGTGACCGCTCTGGCTCGGTGGTGTCTCAGGCGCCGCATCGTCGTGATCGTTCTCTGGCTCGCCGCCTTCACGGGGGTCGCCGTCGCCGCGGGAGTGACGGGGTCCGCGTACTCGAACGACTACGAGGTCCCCGGGACCGAATCCGGGCGGGCGGCGGCCCTGCTGGACCGGGCCTTCCCCGGGCAGTCCGGGGACAGCGACAGCATCGTGTGGCACACGGACTCCGCAACGGTGCGCTCCGCCGCAGTCCGCAGGACGATGACGGACACCCTGGAGAAGGTCGCCGAGCTGCCCGGCGTCGCCGCGGTGCGGAGCCCCTACGGCGGGCCCGGCGCCCACCCGTCCGGCGGGCGGAACGGGCGGCAGATCAGCAAGGACGGGCACACCGCCTACGCCTCCGTGCTCTTCGGCCGCTCCACCGACGAGCTGGACCCCGCCCAGGTCCAGAAGGTCGTCGACACCGCGCGGCGCGCGTCCGGCCGCGGCCTTCAGGTCGAGCTGGGCGGCGCCGGGATCGCGCTCACCGAGGCGCCGCGCGCCCAGCTCCCGGAAATCATCGGGCTCGGTGCCGCGGCCGTGGTGCTCTTCCTCGCCTTCGGGTCGCTCGCCGCGACCTTCCTGCCGATCGTCACCGCGCTGGCCGCCGTCGGGACCGCCTCGGCCGGCATCACCCTGCTCAGCCACGCCATGACCGTCGCCGACTTCGCCCCGATGCTCGGCATGCTGATCGGGCTCGGCGTCGGCATCGACTATGCGCTGTTCATCGTCACCCGGCACCGCAAGGGCCTGCGGGCGGGGCTGCCGGTCGAGGAGGCCGCCGTCCGCGCGGCCGCGGTGTCCGGGCGGGCGGTCGTCTTCGCCGGGGCCACCGTCTGTATCGCGCTGCTGGGCATGCTGATCCTGCGGCTGAGCTTCCTCAACGGCGTCGCCCTCGCCGCGTCGCTGACCGTCGTGCTGACCGTGGCCGCCGCCGTCACCCTGCTGCCGGCGCTGCTCGGACTGATCGGGATGCGGGCGCTGAGCCGGCGCGAGCGCCGGCAGCTGGCCGAGCACGGACCGCGTCCCGACCGGCCCACCGGTATCGCCGCCCGCTGGTCAGGGTTCGTCGAGCGGCACCCCAAGCTGCTGGGAACGGTCGCCGCGGCCCTGATGCTGGCCCTGGCACTGCCCGCCTTCGGGCTGCACCTGGGCACCTCCGACCAGGGCAACAACCCGGCCGGTTCGACCACCCGCAAGGCGTACGACCTGCTGGCGGGCGGCGGTCCCGGCGCCGGACGCGGGAGCGGCTTCGGGCCCGGCTCCAACGGGCCGCTGACGCTCGTCGGCACCCTGGACGGCGCCAAGGACCGGATCGCCTTCGACAAGCTGCCGCACCGTCTGCGGGGCACGCCCGGCGTCGCCCAGGTCAGCGCCCCCGACTTCAACGGCAGCCACAGCGTCGGCGTGATCACCGTCGTGCCCGCCGGCTCGCCGCAGTCCCGGCAGACCTCCGACCTGGTGCGACACCTGCGTACGGACGTGCTGCCCGCGGCCGGGGGCGCGAGCACGCTGCGGGTGCAGGTCGGCGGCATCACCGCCAGTTACGACGACTTCGCGTCCGTCATCGTCGGCAAGCTGCCGCTCTTCATCGGCGTCGTCATCGCGCTCGGCTCGGTCCTGCTGCTGCTCGCCTTCCGCAGCATCGGCATCCCGCTGAAGGCCGCACTGATGAACGTCGCCGCGGTCGCCTCGTCCTTCGGGATCGTCGTCGCGATCTTCCAGTGGGGCTGGGGGAGTGAGCTGCTGGGGCTGGGCAGCGCCGGACCGGTCGAACCGTTCCTGCCGGTCATCATGGTGTCGGTGCTCTTCGGCCTGTCCATGGACTACCAGGTGTTCCTGGTCTCCCGGATGTACGAGGAGTGGCAGCTGACGCACAACAACTGCCGTGCGGTACGGGTCGGGCTCGCCGAGACCAGCCGGGTGATCAACTCGGCGGCGGTCATCATGATCGCGGTGTTCGGGGCCTTCGTTCTCAGCGGCGACCGGATCATCGCGATGTTCGGCATCGGCCTGGCCTCCGCCGTCGCCCTGGACGCCTTCGTGCTCCGTACGCTCCTGGTGCCCGCCCTGATGCACCTGCTGGGCGGCGCCAACTGGTGGCTGCCGTCCTGGCTCGACCGGTGGCTGCCCCGGATCAGCATCGAGCCGCCGCCGGAGCCGGGCACGGCGGCGTGGCTGCCCGGACCGCAGGACGGTGAGAAACCGCTGGTGGGGGTCTAGCGGGTGGCTCCCCGGGGCCTGGGAACGGCCCGGCCCGGCCCGGTCCGGAGGCCGGCGCCCGGCGTGTCGCCCGCTCTCGCCCGCCTGCTGCCGCGGTTCTCATCCGAATCTCAGACGCGGCACCTACGGTCGCGCCCATGGGAACGACCAGGACGACAGAGAACCGAACCGACGACGAGACGACCGTGCCGGCGCAGGGGGCCAAGGAGACTGCTGCGATCCCGGAGACCACCGAGGCGGAGGCGGCCGGCAAGGCCGGCGCCAAGGTCGACGAGGAGGCCGACGACAACGCCGCCCTCGCCGCGCAGGACGAGGCCAGTGACCGCGAAGCGGACGACGGCTCCGACGCTCCCGACCGCGGCACATACGCCACCGCACAGCCCGCCACCGGCATCGCCGCCGGCGCTGGTGCCGTCGTCGCCGCGGGGCTCGGCCTCGCGTCCGTCACCGGCACCTGGCTCGGCACGACGCTGGCCGAGCGGGCGAACCTGATGGGCCAGATCAAGGTCCAGTCGGGCAAGGCCCAGGCCGCGGAGCAGATCTCCGCCGTCTACGGCGCCTCCTGGCACACCAATGCCCTGGTCAACGGCTTCTTCGCACTGCTCGCCGTGATCGCCGCCGCGGTGGTGCTGACCCGCTCGCGCGCCACCTGGGTGCGGGCCGTCGCATGGGGCGGGCTGGCGCTCGGCGCGCTGGGGATCCTGATCTCCGCGGGCATGTACCTCGACCTGTTCGCGAGCATGCCCACCGTGCCCAAGGCCCCCGCGGGAGCCGGCGGCCCCGCGGCTCCGTAAGGCCACCCGGGCCGTTTTCTAAGCACCGTACGGGTGCCGCGGGCGGTGCCTAAGGAGCCCCTGAGCGGCATCGCGGGGTTTCTGAGCACCGCCCGGGGCCAAAGATCGGGAACTCTCCCCATGTGGCGGACCCCCCTTGGCGACGAGGCTTGAGCACATCGACAAGCCGTCGAGACACCACCTCACCGCCGTCAGGGGAGAGCCGACATGTACCGCTCCGAGCTGGAGATCCGGATCCGCTACGAAGAGCTGCGCCGCGAGGCCGACCGGCAGCGCCTGGTGCGGGAGGCCACCGAGGCACGGCGCGCCGGGCACCGTGGCACCGCCCGCTCCGGGGAGAACGAACCCGAAGGGCGGGTGCGTGGGCGGAGCCGGTGGTTGCGGATACGCCGCGCCGCCGCCTGACCGGGAGACTCCGATGACGTCCCAGGTGGCGGCCCCGCAGCCCGCCCCGCAGCCGTCCGCCCGGCTCCAGGTGCCCTCCGCACCGGGCCGGGCGCTTCGCATACCGGAAACCACTGCCGGATTGTCAGACCTCTGTGCGATGCTCACCGACGTGGAGACCAGGTCCGTCAGTCCCGTGTTCGTCGGCCGCGCGGCCGAACTCACCGCGCTGGGGGACGCGCTCGCCCGCATCGAGGCGTCCGGCGAGCCCCAGGCCCTGCTGATCGGCGGTGAGGCCGGGGTCGGCAAGACCCGCCTCATCGAGGAGTTCACCGAGGCCGCCCGCGCCCGGGGCGCGCTCGTCGCGCTCGGCGGCTGCATCGAGATCGGCTCCGAGGGCCTGCCCTTCGCGCCCTTCTCCGCGATCCTGCACACCCTCAACTGGCATCTGCGCGACGAGCTGGCCGTCGCCGTCGCCGGCCAGGAGGGCGAACTCTCCCGCATCCTGCCCGAATTGGGAGAGGCCCCCGGCGAGGCGCATGACGAGGAGATCGGCCGCGCCCGCCTCTTCGAGCTGACCGCCCGCCTCCTGGAGCGCCTCGCCGCCCACCGCACCCTCGTCATCGTCGTCGAGGACCTCCACTGGGCCGACCGCTCCACCCGCGAGCTGCTCGCCTACCTCCTGAAATCCCTGCACGACGCAGGCGTCCTCCTGGTGGCGACGTACCGCTCGGACGACATCCACCGCCGCCACCCCCTGCGCCCCTTCCTCGCCGAGATCGACCGGATGCGCACGGTCCGCCGCGTCGAACTCGCCCGCTTCACCCGCGAGGAGGTGCGCTCCCAGATCGCCGGGATCAACGGCAGCGATCCCGAAGAGGACACCGTCGACCGGGTCTTCAAGCGCTCCGAGGGCAACGCCTTCTTCGTCGAGGAACTGGCCCGCGGCCTCGCCGACGGCGCTCTGCACGGCCTCAGCGACCCGCTGCGCGATCTGCTGCTGGTGCGCGTCGAGGCGCTCCCCGAGGACACCCAGCGCGTGGTGCGCACGGCCGCCGAGGGCGGCTCCACGGTCGAGCACGAACTCCTCTCCGCCGTCTGCCGGATGCCCGAGGACGACCTCATCGAGGCGCTGCGGGCCGCCGTCGGCAGCAACACCCTCGTGCCCACCCAGGACGGCACGGGCTACCGCTTCCGGCACGCCCTCGTCCGCGAGGCCGTCGTCGACGACCTGCTCCCCGGTGAGCGCACCCGCGTCAACCGCCGCTACGCCGAGGCCCTGGAGGCCAACCCCGCACTGGTCCGCGCCGATGTCTGCGCCGCCCGGCTGGCCAGCTACTGGTACAAGTCCCATGACGCCGCCAAGGCGCTGCCCGCCGTTCTCGCCGCCTCCGTCCAGGCCCGCCGCCGCCATGCCTACGCCGAGCAGCTGCGGCTGCTGGACCGCGCCCTGGAGCTGTGGGACGACGCGCCGACGGAGGTCCGCCAAGGGGTGCGCCCGGTCGACTACGCCGAGGCGTACCCGGCCTGTGGCTGCCATGACGGCGACGCCCTGCGCTTCCTCGACCTGCTCGCCGAGATCGCGGTGGCCGCCCGGCTCTCCGGCGACAACGAACGCGCCTTCACGATCGTCAAGCGCGCCCTGCGCTCGCTGCGCGGCGAGAGCGACCCCCTGCGCACGGCATGGTTCCTGGTGCAGCGCTCCCGGCTCTGCCAGGGCACCGGCCGCGGCAACGGCTGGGAGGACCTGGGCACCGCACAGGAGCTGATGCGCGGCCTGCCCCCCTCCTCCGTGCACGCGGAGGTGCTGGCCGCCGTCGCCAGCTGGGCGGTGCTGCACGAGCCGGGACCGGAAACCTTCGCCACGGCCGAACGCGCCGTGGAACTCGCCCGGTTGGTGGGCGACGAGGAGGCCGAGCTCAACTCCCGGCTGACCCTGGCCTGGCTGCGGGTCGACTCCGGCGAGGTCGACGAGGGCCTCGCCGACTTCCGTACGTGCCTCGACCGCGCCGTCGACCGCGGCTACTTCGCCGTCATCGCCCGCGGCCACATCAACCTCCCGTCCACCCTGGAAGGCGTCGGCCGCTCCCGCGAAGCCGTCGAGGTCACCGAGCGGGGCGTCGAACTCACCACCCGCTACGGCCTCAAGGACAGCACCAGCTGGGTGCTGGGCAACCGCGCCGAATCCCTCCAGTCACTGGGCCGCTGGGAGGAAGCGGGCCGGGCCGTCGCGGACGCCCGCCGCCTCGTCCAGAACCCCCGTGCCATCGCGCTGACCGCCAGCCGCCGTGCCGATCTCGCGCTGAACGAGGGAGATTTCGCCGGCGCCGAACGCGAACTCGCCGTCGCCCAGGAGTACTACGGCACCCACGACCCGCAGCCGCAGAACGCCATCGTCATGGCGCGGCACGCCCTGCGGATCGCCGCCCATCAGGGCCGCATCCTCGACGCCCGCAGCGTCCTCCAGCAGGCCCTGGACGCCGGCTTCCCGCCCGGCACCCAGCGTTACGCCTGGCCGCTGCTCTGGTCGGCCGCCACCGCCGAAGCGGACGCCCGCGGACTGCCGGCCGCCGAGCCGGGCCGGGGCCCGGTCCTCGCCCGCATCCGGGACGCCGCCAAGAAACTTCCCCGGCTCTGCCCGGTCTGGACGGCCCACGGCCTCGCGGTCGACGCCGAACTCCGCCGTGCCGAGGGCCGCGAGACCCCCGACTCCTGGGCCGGGGTGGTCGCCGCCTTCGAGCCCCTGGAGCGTCCGCACGAGCTCGCCAGGGCCTGCTACCGCTGGGCCGAATCACTCCTCCACGGCAGCGAACGGGCCACGCTCGGACTGCACGGCCGCACCCCGCGCGAGACCGCCGTCCTCCTGCTCACCCAGGCACACACCGCCGCCACGGCGATGGGCGCCCGTCCGCTCGCCGATGAACTCGAACTCCTCGCCCAGCGCGCCCGCATCCCCCTGCCCGGCCTGATACCTGCCGCCGCGACGGAGGCAGCCGCCGCGGCCGGCCGGGGCGCCGCCGGACAGCCCGCATCCGCCGGCGCCGAATCCCTCGGCCTGACCCCGCGCGAACGCGATGTACTGCGCCTGGTCGCCGACGGGCGCAGCAACCGCCAGATAGCCGACGCCCTGTTCATCTCCCCGAAGACCGCCAGCGTCCATGTCTCCAACATCCTCGCCAAGCTGGGCGTCTCCGGGCGCGGCGAGGCGGGCGCCGTGGCGCACCGCCTGCGCCTGTTCGGCGAGCGGACGCCCGGCTAGCCGGCTAGGGCGTGCCCTCCGGCTCGGGCGGCCCCTGCTCCCGACCCCGGCCCTGCTCCCGACCCCGGTCCTGCTCCCGACCCCGGTCCTGCTCCCGACCCCGGTCCTGCTCCCGGCCCCGGCCCTGCTCCCGACCCCGGCCCTGCCGCTGCCCGGGTGCCCTGACGACGACGGTCCCCGAGGAGAGGTCGATCGGGCCCTTCCCGGGGTCGCCGTCACCCACGTCATCGACGACGAGCGACATCTTCTGCCGCTCCTCGTCGGTGTGCTTGCGCCCCGGCGCGAACAGTTCCTCCGCGATGTTGAACATGGTGCCGTGCCCCCCTCTTCGGTCGAGGCGCACCCGTCCCCTGCCTCCGAGTGTAGGCAGGGCACCCGAAAAGGGGAGCAGCCGGATCAGCTCACCTGGAGACGGAGAATCCGGTCATCGCCCTTGTGCGGGGTGGCCCGTCCGTCCGTGTCGCTGGTGACCAGCCACAACGCACCGTCGTCGGCCGCCACGACCGTCCGCAGCCGTCCGTAGGTGCCCTTCAAAAAGGCCTGCGGAGCGGCTACCGGCTTCGTTCCGTTCAGCGGGATCCGCCACAGCCGTTCGCCGCGCAGCGAAGCCATCCAGATCGAGCCCTTGGCGTAGGCGATGCCGCTGGGCGAGGCGTCCGCGGTCTTCCACACCTCGACCGGCTCCATGAACCCGGAGCCCGCCGCGCCACCCTTGGCCTTGCCCTCGGCCTTCGGCCAGCCGTAGTTCCTGCCCGGCTCGATGACGTTGAGCTCGTCCCAGGTGTCCTGCCCGAACTCCGAGGCCCACAGGCGCTTGTCATCGTCCCAGGCCAGCCCCTGCACATTGCGGTGGCCGTAGTCGTACACCACCGAATCCGCCTCGGGGTTGCCGTGCGCCGGTTCGCCGTCCGGCGTCATCCGGAGGATCTTGCCGCCCAGGGACTGCTTGTCCTGGGCCAGCCCGGTGTCTCCGGTCTCCCCCGTGCCGGCGTAGAGCATCTTGTCCGGGCCGAAGGCGATCCGCCCGCCGTTGTGGATCTGGCCCTTGGGGATGCCCTTGAAGACCGTGTCGGGCGCGCCCAGCTGATTGCCCGGCGGACGCTTCTCGTCGTAGTTCATGCGGGCGATGCGGTTGTCGGACGCGGTGGTGAAGTACGCATAGACCTGGTGGTCCGCACCGAACGTCGAGGACACCGCGATCCCCAGCAGCCCGCCCTCGCCCCCCGGGTCCACGCCCGGCACCGACCCCAGCTCGGTGATCTTCCCGCCGTGTGCCGCGACCCGGACGATCTTCCCGGTGTCCCGGGAGGCGACCAGCAGGTCCCCGCCCGGCAGCACCGCCACGCCCCAGGGCGACTTCAGGCCGGTGGCCAGGGTGCCGGTCACCTTCACCGAGCCCTTGGCGGGCGGCGCGGTGGACGACGGCGTGGCGCTCGGCGAGGCACCGGCGCCGGGGCTCTTCGCCGGTGCGGAACTCGCCCCGCCCTGGGGCTGCGCGCCGCCGGACGAACAGCCCGCTGCCAGGAGCAGCGAAGCGGCGGCCAACACGGCGGTCTGGGAACGGCGTTGCACGGCAGGGGTCCTCTCGTCGGCAGGGCGTGGACAAGAACACCACATCGCGGCCCCGCCGCGCCGCGCCTTATCGGTTCCGGAACCACTCCCACCTGCCATGATCCGGCCGGTGCAGCCGTGTCGCGAGCGGGACCACGGGCTGCCGGCCCGCCGCCGCGACGCCACGGGAATCCGCCGGGCGTCCGTGGCGCGCCGGCTATCCCGGTACGCCCGGACCCACGGTGTGCTGCCCCGCCCCGGGACTCCGCCGGGCCGGCCGCAGTACGTCGACGTCGGCCTCGGTGCGTCCACCTCAGCAGGCCGGTCTCAGCAGGCCGGCCTCAGTACCAGGACCCGCGCGCCGGCGGCAGCGCGGCGATCTCGGCCAGGTCCTCGCGGGTGAGCGTCAGCTCAGCGGCCTTGGCGTTCTGTGCGGCCCAGCGTTCCTTCTTCGTGCCCGGCACCGGCACCACATGCCGGCCCTGCGCGAGCGCCCACGCCAGCGCCACCTGCCCCGGCGTCGCACCGTACCGGGCGCCGACCCGCCGCAGCCCGGCCACCACCGGCTGGTTCGCCGCCATCATCTCGGCGGTGAAGCGGGGATGGCGGGCCCGTGTGTCCTCCGGTTCGAAGCCCTGCCCCGGAGTGAGGGTGCCGGTCAGATAGCCGTTTCCCAGCGGCATCGCCGCCAGGAAGCCGACGCCCCGCGCCTCGCACCACGGCAGCAGCGCCTCCAGCGCCTCCGGCGACCACACCGACAGCTCCGCCTGCACGCTGCTGACCGGGAACACCTGCTGGATGCGCTCCAGTTGGGCCAGTGTGCCGTCGTGCATCCGGGAGCGGGGGCGCCCCCTGCCGCCTGCCGGCCGCCGCTCCGCACGGGCCGCGCGGGCCGGCCGCACCGCCCGCGCACCCACCGCACACAGCCCCAGCGACCGCACCTTTCCCGCCGCCACCAGCTCCGCCATGGCCCCCCAGGTCTCCTCGACGGGCACCTCGGGATCGGCCCGGTGCAGCTGGTAGAGATCGATACGGTCGGTCTGCAGCCGGCGCAGCGAGGCGTCGCAGGCGCGCTTGACGTAGCCGGGCCGCCCGTTGGCGACGATGTGCTGCTCACCCACCAGCAGCCCGCACTTGGTCGACACGAACGCGTCCGCCCGCCGCTCCTTGAGCACCCGGCCCACCAGCAGCTCGTTGGTGAAAGGGCCGTACATATCGGCGGTGTCCAGCAGGCTGCACCCCCGGTCCAGTGCGGTGTGCGCGGCCCGCAGCGAGCTGTCCAAGCTGCGCTGCGACTCGGTGTACCCCCAGCTCATCGGCATACAGCCGAGCCCTATGGCGCCCACTTCGAGAGCCGCCGCACCGATTGTCCTGCGCTCCACCTGGTTGTGCCTCCGTCCCCTCGCCCCCGGTCAAGGGCCTGACCAAACTAACGTCTGAGCGGAACGTCTTTTCGCATAGCCTGCGGCCATGGCAACCGCAGACCAGCGCACCAAAGCGAACGGCGTATGGCTCCCGATCCCGCCCGACGAGATCGACGGCCTGCCCGACGGCCTCCGGTACGTCCACTGGGACGCCGGCCCCGACTACCCGGCCGACCCCGCCCGGTGCGCCTTCTACGCCGTCCCCTACATGAAGGGCGCGGAGGTCAGCCTGCGCCCGCTGTCCCTGATGAGCCGGGTACGGGTGGTGCAGACCCTCACGGCCGGTGTCGAGCACATGCTCCCCGGACTGAAGCGGATGCCGGCCGGTGCCCAACTGTGCAACGCCCGTGGGCTGCACGACGCCAGCACCGCCGAGCTGGCGCTCACTCTGATCCTGGCGGCGCTGCGCGATATCCCCGGATTTGTACGGGGCCAGGACGCGGGGGAGTGGCGGCAGGGCTTCCAGCCTGCGCTGGCCGACAAGTCGGTCCTCATTGTGGGCTATGGTTCGATCGGCAGTGCCATCGAGGACCGGCTCACACCTTTTGAATGTGCGCGGGTGGCGCGCGTCGCGCGCACCGCGCGTGACACTGTGCGCGGTCCTGTGCATCCACTCTCCGACCTGTCCGCCCTCCTGCCCGGCGCGGACGTGGTCGTGTTGGCAACTCCGCTCACCGACACGACGCGTGGCCTGGTCGGACCCGATTTCCTGGCGCGGATGAAGGCCGGCGCACTGCTCGTGAACATCGCGCGCGGCGCGATCGTCGACACCAAGGCGCTGCTTGCCGAACTGGAATCCGGGCGGCTGCGCGCCGCACTCGATGTCACCGATCCGGAACCCCTGCCCCCCGGGCATCCGCTGTGGCACGCTCCCGGCGTACTCATCACTCCACACGTCGGTGGCCCCAGCTCTGCCTTCCTGCCCCGTGCGAAGCGGCTGCTGCGCGACCAGTTGACGCTTTTCGCGGCCGGCGAGCCCATGCGGAACGTGGTTGCCACCGCCGGCTGACCGCTTGCGTGTAGCACTACGAGGCCGTACGACTGCAAAGAGTGCACACAACGCGCTGCCAGTCACGCTCCGTAGAGACACTATGTCCCTGAGTGACGGAACTGGTGTATCGTCCCGAGCGGGGACGGCGCCGGGAAGGACGCGGCGCGATGCGAACGATCCGGAACTCGAGGGGGGCGACGGGCGATGTACAGCCGATGGATGATTCGCGAGAAGCGCGATCCACGAGCGCCCACGGGAATACTGCGAGGCCCCCAGGCGCACCGCTCCCGACGACGCCCGGTACAGGTGAGGGGAAGAGTCCGGTGAGCGCCCCCGGGGCGATGCTCTCCCGGCCGCCGGCGCCGGCCGGCAATCCGCCGGGCGCGGTACCGCAGATCGTCCTCGCCGTGGTCTGCGGCGGCTATGCCGTCGGTGCCGCCTTCGGCTGGGGGTCGCCCGAAGTCGCAGCGTTCATGGGGGACTTCGGTCTCAGCTTCGCGGCGTTCCTGGCGGCCTTCTCCTGCGGCCTGTACGCCCGCAAGCGCCGCAGCCGGTTCCGCCCGGCATGGATGCTGTTCGCCGCCTCGTCCGGGATGGCCGGGCTCGGCAACGCCGTATGGGGCTGGTACGAGGTCATCCAGGGGACCACGGTGCCCAGCCCGTGCCTGGCCGACTTCTGCTTCCTGCTGTTCGCGCCGCCGGCCATCGTCGGTCTGCTGGTCCTCGCCAAGAGGCCGGTGACCAGGGCCGGTTGGGTCTGCCTCGGCCTCGACTCCTGGCTCATCGCGGGGTCGCTGGTCACCCTGTCATGGAGCCTCGCGCTCGCCCACACCGCCCACTTCCAGGGCCGCAGCGTGGCCCAGAGCGCGCTGTCACTGGCCTACCCCCTGCTCGACATCGTGCTGGTGAGCATGGTGCTCGCGCTGCACTTCCGGCGCTCCTCGGTGCACCGCTCGGCCATCAACACCGCCGTCGCCGCACTGGCGCTGACCGTCCTGTGCGACGCCCTGTTCAGCTCGCCACTGCTGCGCGAGCACTACCGCTCCGGGCAGATCCTGGACGCCGGATGGTTCGCCGGCTCGATGCTGCTCGCGTACGCGCCCTGGGTCGCCCGCCGTGGGGGTGACGAGGCCCCCGAGGAGGAGGCCAAGCCCGCCGCCCGCCGGGTCCAGCCGCACGGCAGCCGCCCCATCGCGGGCTCGCTCGCCGCACTGACCCCGTACCTCGCCGCCGCCGTCTGCACCCTGGGCATCCTCACCAACGTCCTGGACGGACGGCGCATCGACCGCGTGGTGCTCTTCACCGGCTGCACGGTCGTCCTGGCGCTGGTCGTCCGCCAGGGCATCATGCTGCTCGACAACATCACCCTCACCCAGGAACTGGCGCAGAAGGAGAACCACTTCCGCTCCCTGGTGCAGGGCTCCAGCGACGTCATCATGATCGCCGCCCCGACCGGTGTGCTCCGATACGTCAGCCCGGCCGCCGCCGGTGTCTACGGCCGCGACGCCGAGGAACTGGTCGGCTCCGAGCTGGCCTCGCTGATCCACCCCGAGGACCTGGGCCGGGTGGTGCACGAGGTCCGCAGATTCCTCGCCGCCGCCCCCGAGGACGAACCGACCACCCGTATCGAATGCCGCTTCCGCGCCGGCGAACAGCGCTCCGGCGGCGACGGCTGGCTGAACGTCGAATCCACGGTCAACCGCCACCACGGCGGCCTGATCTTCAACTCCCGCGATGTCACCGAACGCGTCCGGCTACAGGCCCAGCTCCAGCACAACGCCTCGCACGACGCGCTCACCGACCTGCCCAACCGCGCGCTGTTCACCGAGCGCGTCACCCAGGCCGTCACCGGCCGCCGGGCCAGCGACCACGACACCGCCGTGCTCTACATCGACCTCGACGGCTTCAAGCAGGTCAATGACACCATCGGCCATCAGGCGGGCGACGAACTGCTGGTGCAGGCCGCCCGCAGGCTCGGTGACTCGGTGCGCTCCGGGGACATAGCGGCGCGGCTGGGCGGCGACGAGTTCGCCGCGCTGATCACCGGCGACGGCACCCGCGACCGGGCCGCCCGTGAGTTCCGCATCCACGAGATCGCCGACCGGCTGCGCATCAAGCTCTCCGAGCCCTACCGCATCGACGGACGGGACGTACGGGTGGCGGCCAGCATCGGCGTAGCCTTCGCCGACCCCGGTGTGAGCCCCGCGGGCCTGCTGCGCAACGCCGACCTCGCGATGTACCGCGCCAAGCAGGCCGGCAAGGGCCGGGTGGAGCTGTACGCCCCCCAGATGCAGAGCGAGGTGGCACACCGCGCCGAACTCGCCACCAAGCTCCGTACGGCCCTGCACGAGGGTGCGTTCACGCTGCTGCACCAGCCGGTGGTGGAGCTGGCCGGCGGCCGGGTCACCGCGGTCGCGGCCCACGCCCGCTGGCGCTCCGCCGAGGGCATCCTCTTCACCCCGGCCGAATTCCTGCGGGTCGGCGACCGCGGCCGGTTCTCCGACGACGGCGACCGCGCCGCGGAGCTGGACCGCTGGCAGCTGGAGGAGGCCGTCGAGCAGGCCGCGGCGCGCCACCGCGCCGGCTACGCGGTCCCGGTCGCGGTCCGGCTCTCCGCCCGCCGGCTGCTGGACCATGCGCTCTCCCCCAAGGGTGTCGAGGCACTGCTCACCCGGCACGGCCTGCCCTCGCGCGCGCTCGTACTGGAATTGTCCGAAAGTGATTCCCGCATCCCGCTCGACGACCTGGAGCGCCGGCTGGTGGCGCTGCGCCGCCTCGGCGTGCGGATCGCCCTCGACGGCTTCGGCAGCGGCTATGCCGCCATCAGCGCGCTGCGCCGGCTCCCGGTCGACGTCCTGCGGCTGGACCGTGGGCTGGTCGACGGAGTGGTGGAGTCCGCCCGGCTGCACAAGATCACCGCAGGGCTGCTGCGGATCGCCGGAGACCTCGGCATGCAGTCCGTCGCGGACGGCGTGGATCTGCCCGAGCAGGTCCTCGCGCTGCGCTCCATGGGCTGCACGCACGGCATGGGTATGGCCTTCTCCGGGCCGCTCGACGAACACCGGCTGCGGCGGTCCCTGACGCACGCCCACTACCCGGTGCCGGACCTCCCGGGCCAGAGTCGCGCGGTGGTGCTCTCCGGCAGCGGACTGCCCGTCCGGCACGGCGGACCGGCGGGTCCGGATTCGCTCGTGCATCCGCCATTGCGCTCAAATAGTGAGACCTCCGTCCCACCCACTTGACACTCGGTGCACGGCGGGGGGAGGGTCAGTGCCATGCGCACCCGAATTCTCGTACTTGGAAAGCGCGTCGGCTGAAGCTGGTCCCTGACGAAACCAGCTCATCGCACCGACGCGCTCCCCTCGCTTGCCACCTGGCACGGGGGGTTTTTTGTTGCACAGCAACCTCACAAATCCGTCAAAACCCTCAGCTTCGAGAAGAGACGCAGATGACCGAGCAGGCCTCCGGGGCCCACCATCCGCAGCCGCGGGCCCGTCACTCAGGCGGACCGCAGCAGCCCGCCGCCGTGGAGCACGTCACGGGCGCGCAGTCCCTGATCCGTTCGCTCGAGGAGGTCGGGGCCGACACCGTGTTCGGCATTCCCGGCGGTGCGATCCTGCCTGCGTACGACCCGATGATGGACTCCTCGAAGGTCCGGCACGTCCTGGTGCGCCACGAGCAGGGTGCGGGCCACGCCGCCACCGGCTACGCCCAGGCCACCGGCAGGGTCGGGGTGTGCATGGCGACCTCGGGCCCGGGTGCCACCAACCTCGTCACCCCGATCGCCGACGCCCATATGGACTCCGTCCCGCTGGTGGCGATCACCGGCCAGGTCGCGTCCAAGGCGATCGGCACGGACGCCTTCCAGGAGGCGGACATCTGCGGCATCACGATGCCGATCACCAAGCACAACTTCCTGGTCACCGACCCGGCCGAGATCCCCCGGACGATCGCCGAGGCGTTCCACATCGCGGCCACCGGCCGGCCGGGCCCGGTCCTGGTCGACATCGCCAAGGACGCCCTCCAGGCGCAGACCACCTTCGTCTGGCCCCCGCACACCGAGCTCCCCGGCTACCGCCCGGTGACCAAGCCGCACGCCAAGCAGATCCGCGAGGCCGCCCGGCTGATCGTCGAGTCCAGGCGCCCGGTGCTCTACGTCGGCGGCGGGGTGATGAAGGCCGGTGCCACCGCAGAGCTGAAGGTGCTCGCCGAGCTGACCGGCGCCCCCGTCACCACCACCCTGATGGCGCTGGGCTCCTTCCCCGACAGCCACCCGCAGCACGTCGGGATGCCCGGGATGCACGGTGCGGTCACCGCCGTCACCGCGCTCCAGAAGTCGGACCTGCTGATCACCCTCGGCGCCCGCTTCGACGACCGCGTCACCGGCAAGCTGGACTCCTTCGCGCCGTACGCCAAGGTCGTGCACGCGGACATCGACCCGGCGGAGATCGGCAAGAACCGCGCCGCGGACGTCCCGATCGTCGGTGACGCCCGCGAGGTCATCGCCGACCTGATCGTCGCCGTCCAGGCCGAGTACGACGCCGGCCACCGGGGCGACTACAGCGCCTGGTGGAAGGACCTCAACCGCTGGCGCGACACCTACCCGCTCGGCTACGACCTGCCGGACGACGGCAGCCTCTCCCCGCAGCAGGTCATCGAGCGGATCGGCAAGCTCGCCCCCGCCGACACCATCTACGCCGCGGGCGTCGGCCAGCACCAGATGTGGGCCGCCCACTTCATCGGCTACGAACAGCCCTCGACCTGGCTGAACTCCGGCGGTGCCGGGACGATGGGGTACGCCGTCCCCGCCGCGATGGGCGCCAAGGCCGGTCAGCCGGACCGTACGGTCTGGGCGATCGACGGCGACGGCTGCTTCCAGATGACCAATCAGGAGCTGGTCACCTGTGCGCTGAACAACATCCCGATCAAGGTCGCGATCATCAACAACGGCGCGCTGGGCATGGTCCGCCAGTGGCAGACCCTCTTCTACAACCAGCGCTACTCCAACACCGTGCTGCACAGCGGCCCCGAGTCCGACGGCCTGGTGACGGCGGGCCAGGCCAGCGGCGGCACCCGCGTCCCGGACTTCGTGAAGCTGTCCGAGGCCATGGGCTGCGTCGCGATGCGCTGCGAGGACCCGGCCGAGCTGGACGCGGTCATCGCCAAGGCCAATGCCATCAATGACCGCCCGGTCGTGATCGACTTCATCGTCCACGAGGACGCCCAGGTGTGGCCCATGGTCGCCGCCGGCACCTCCAACGACGAGGTCATGGCCGCCCGGGGCGTGCGTCCCGACTTCGGCGACAACGAAGACGACTGAGCCCAGGACGTCACGGACGCACGGAAGAAGAGAGAAGACCATGTCCAAGCACACGCTCTCCGTCCTGGTGGAGAACACCCCCGGCATCCTCGCCCGGATCGCCGCGCTGTTCTCCCGCCGCGGCTTCAACATCGACTCGCTCGCGGTCGGGGTCACCGAGCACCCCGACATCTCCCGCATCACCATCGTGGTCAGCGTGGAGTCGCTGCCGCTGGAGCAGGTCACCAAGCAGCTCAACAAGCTCGTCAACGTCCTGAAGATCGTCGAGCTGGAACCGGGCGCCGCGATCCAGCGCGAACTGGTCCTGGCCAAGGTCCGCGCCGACAACGAGACGCGCTCGCAGATCGTTGAGATCGTCCAGCTCTTCCGCGCCAAGACCGTGGACGTCTCGCCTGAGGCCGTCACGATCGAGGCCACCGGATCCAGTGAAAAGCTGGAAGCGATGCTCAAGATGCTGGAGCCGTTCGGCATCAAGGAACTGGTCCAGTCCGGCACCATCGCCATAGGCCGCGGCGCCCGCTCCATCACGGACCGCTCGCTGCGGGCCCTGGACCGTTCGGCCTGACCTCGCGTTCCACCCGGACCGCATGGCGAGACCCCCCGACTTTTCCCGCCCCGCCCGACGTACTGTGTGGGCACCCCGCTAGATCCAAGGAGATACCCGAAGTGGCCGAGCTGTTCTACGACGACGATGCCGACCTGTCCATCATCCAGAACCGCAAGGTCGCGGTCATCGGCTACGGGAGCCAGGGCCACGCCCACGCGCTGTCCCTGCGCGACTCGGGTGTCGACGTGCGCGTCGGTCTGCACGAGGGCTCCAAGTCCAAGGCCAAGGCCGAGGAGCAGGGCCTGCGCGTGGTGACCCCCGCGGAGGCGGCCGCCGAGGCCGACGTCATCATGATCCTGGTGCCGGACCCGATCCAGGCCAAGGTCTACGAGGAGTCCATCAAGGACCACCTGAAGGACGGCGACGCGCTGTTCTTCGGCCACGGCCTGAACATCCGCTACGGCTTCATCAAGCCCCCGGCCGGCGTGGACGTCGCCCTCGTCGCCCCCAAGGGCCCGGGCCACCTGGTCCGCCGCCAGTACGAGGAAGGCCGCGGCGTCCCGTGCATCGCGGGCGTCGAGCAGGACGCGACCGGCAACGCCTTCGCGCTCGCGCTCTCCTACGCCAAGGGCATCGGCGGCACCCGCGCCGGCGTCATCAAGACCACCTTCACCGAGGAGACCGAGACCGACCTGTTCGGTGAGCAGGCCGTCCTGTGCGGTGGCGCCTCGGCGCTGGTCAAGGCCGGCTTCGAGACCCTGGTCGAGGCGGGCTACCAGCCCGAGATCGCGTACTTCGAGTGCCTCCACGAGCTCAAGCTGATCGTGGACCTGATGTACGAGGGCGGCCTGGAGAAGATGCGCTGGTCGGTCTCCGAGACCGCCGAGTGGGGCGACTACATCACCGGCCCGCGGATCATCAACGAGAACACCAAGGCCGAGATGAAGAAGGTGCTCGCCGAGATCCAGGACGGCACCTTCGCCAACAACTGGATGGCGGAGTACAACGCCGGCCTGCCGAAGTACAACGAGTACAAGAAGGCCGACGAGGACCACCTGCTGGAGACCACCGGCAAGCAGCTGCGCAAGCTGATGAGCTGGGTGGACGACGAGGCGTAAGCCGAACGGACAGGGGGTCGCGAAGCCACTCGCGGCCCCCTCGTCCATGCCCCCGGCCACGGCTGCCGGGGCGCCTTGTCCACCGCGTAGAACCACGCACGGGTGATCCTTCCGCACTGGCACAGGACGCGCCCCCCACCGCCACTACACTGCCAATCACAAGCGCGTCAGGCTCACAGCGTCGTGCGTCTTCCACGCGGCTTTCCCCCTTCACCGCCTTCGGCCGTCGGGACGGCCGTCCGCGAAGGACTAGTGAGGACTGAAGACCACGTGAGCCCGAAACCTGTCGTACTGATCGCCGAAGAGCTGTCGCCCGCCACCGTCGACGCCCTCGGTCCGGACTTCGAGATCCGGCACTGCAACGGCGCGGACCGCGCCGAGCTGCTTCCCGCGATCGCCGATGTCGACGCCGTCCTCGTGCGCAGCGCGACGAAGATCGACGCCGAGGCCATTGCCGCCGCCAAGAAGCTGAGGGTCGTCGCCCGTGCGGGCGTGGGCCTGGACAATGTCGATGTCTCCGCCGCCACCAAGGCCGGCGTGATGGTCGTCAACGCCCCGACCTCCAACATCGTCACCGCCGCCGAGCTCGCCTGCGGTCTGCTGGTCGCCACGGCCCGCAACATCCCGCAGGCAAACACCGCCCTGAAGAACGGCGAGTGGAAGCGCAGCAAGTACACCGGCGTCGAGCTCAGCGAGAAGACCCTCGGTGTGGTCGGCCTCGGCCGGATCGGCGTCCTGGTCGCCCAGCGGATGTCGGCCTTCGGCATGAAGGTCGTCGCCTACGACCCCTACGTCCAGCCGGCCCGTGCCGCGCAGATGGGCGTGAAGCTGCTGACCCTCGACGAGCTGCTGGAGGTCTCGGACTTCATCACCGTGCACCTCCCCAAGACGCCCGAGACCGTCGGTCTCATCGGCGACGAGGCGCTGCACAAGGTCAAGCCGTCGGTCCGGATCGTCAACGCCGCGCGTGGCGGGATCGTCGACGAGGCGGCGCTGGCCACCGCGCTGAAGGAGGGCCGGGTGGCCGGCGCGGGCCTCGACGTCTACGCGACCGAGCCCTGCACCGACTCGCCGCTCTTCGAGTTCGACCAGGTCGTCGCCACCCCGCACCTCGGTGCGTCGACGGGTGAGGCGCAGGAGAAGGCCGGCATCTCGGTCGCCAAGTCGGTGCGGCTGGCGCTGGCCGGCGAGCTGGTGCCGGACGCGGTCAACGTCCAGGGCGGTGTGATCGCCGAGGACGTCAAGCCGGGGCTGCCGCTGGCCGAGCGCCTCGGCCGGATCTTCACCGCGCTGGCCGGCGAGGTCGCCCTGCGCCTCGACGTCGAGGTGTACGGCGAGATCACCCAGCACGACGTCAAGGTGCTCGAACTCTCCGCGCTCAAGGGTGTGTTCGAGGACGTCGTGGACGAGACGGTGTCCTACGTCAACGCCCCGCTGTTCGCGCAGGAGCGCGGCGTGGAGGTGCGGCTGACGACCAGCAGCGAGTCGCCCGAGCACCGCAATGTGGTGACCGTGCGCGGCACCCTCGCGGGCGGTGACGAGGTGTCGATCTCCGGCACGCTGTCGGGCCACAAGAACACCCAGAAGATCGTCGCGGTCGGTGACCACTCCATCGACCTGTCGCTCGCGGACCACATGGCCTTCATGCGCTACAGCGACCGCCCCGGTGTCGTCGGCACCGTCGGCCGGATCCTGGGCGAGGCCGGCATCAACATCGGCGGGATGCAGGTCTCCCGGGCGGATGTCGGTGGCGAGGCGCTGGTCGCGCTGACCGTCGACGACACGATTCCGCCGAACGTGCTTGCCGAGATCGCCGAGGAGATCGGCGCGACCTCGGTGCGCGCGGTGAACCTCGGCGACTGAGTCGCAGGATCCGCAGGTCAACGGGCCCGGACGCCGCTTCGGCGGAGTCCGGGCCCGTTCGCGTGCCCGCATCGTACGCACGCCGTCGCGGTCCGCGACTCCACGTCCGGGAGGTCTCACGCGTCCACCATTCACCCGAATGGCGTATCGGGTGGCGAGGCCGCGGGGGCCTTCGGCACCGCTGTGGGGCCGCCCGCGGCCGGCCCTCCCGAGTCGCTGGGGAGATGTTCGCGTCGCGCAATGGGAACTGTGCGTGCCCCGCCGGTGCGTGCGGAAGGAGAAAGAGGCCATGAATGCACCCCTGGGTGACCCCCCGCGGAGCCTGACAGGCCTGCATGTGGTCGATGCGGACGGCGCGAAGGTGGGCACGGTCCAGCAGGTCTACCGGGACGATGCCACCAACGACCCCGAGTGGATCACGGTGCGCACCGGGCTGTTCGGGATGAAGGAGACGTTCATTCCGCTCGCCGGGGCCCGTCGGACCGGCGACGAACTGCACGTTCCGCATGACAAGGAAACCATCAAAGCGGCGCCGCGGATCGACGCCGACGGCCATCTCGACCCCTCCGAAGAAGCCGAGCTCTACCGCCACTACGGGATGGCCCGGCCGGGTGCGTCCCGCCCCGGGGACGCGCCGGACCCCGGCGGGGAGTCCGGCACCGGCGGTACGCCGGACCCGGGCTCCGGAGGCACCCCGGACCCCGGCGGCACGTCCGGCACCGGCGGGAGGCCGCTCGGGTAGGGCCGGGGGCGCCCGAGCCGACGGAAGGTGTACACCCGTTTAATACGGATGTCTGGTACGAGCGTATGTGCGGAGATAGGCTGCCCTCATGGGACACCGTGAAGACCTTCTGGAGGGCGCCAAGCGCTGCCTCCTGGAGAAGGGGTATGCGCGCACCACCGCTCGCGACATCGTGGCCGCATCCGGCGCCAACCTCGCCTCCATCGGATACCACTACGGCTCCAAGGACGCCCTGATGCGCCAGGCGATCATCGCGTCCAGTGAGGAGTGGGGCGCGAGTGTGGCCCAGGTGCCGGCCGTCGGCGGCGGGGCGGAGGCGCGCGCCGCGGAGCCGCTGGAGCGGTTCGCCGCGGTCTGGGACGCCGTCCTCCAGCGGATCGCCACGGAACGGGAGTTCATCGCCGCGCAGGTCGAGGTGCTGGGGCTGCTGCCGCGCGACACGGCGCTGCGCGAGGCGATCGGCGAGGTGCTCCCGGAGGGGGGCGAGGGGCTCGTCGCGGTCTTCGAAGGGGTGCCGGACACCGAGGTCGATCCGGAGGCGGCGCGCATCGTCGGCTCCTTCTACCAGGCCCTGCTCACCGGCCTGATGGTCCAGTCACTGCTCACGCCGGACGCGATGCCCTCCGGCCGGGACCTGGCGACCGCACTGCGCCGGGTCACGGCGGGCGAGGTGCTGGGCGCGAAGTAGCCGGCAGCGTCCGCTCGCGCGGAGCCGGACACTCCGCCGCCGGGAACCATACGAACAACTCCCTCACAGCCGCGCCGCCTTGAGCGCCATGTGCAGCAGCAGCCGGTGCTCGCCGTCGGCGAGGTCGAGGCCGGTCAGCTTCTCCACCCGGCCCAGGCGGTAGTAGAGCGTCTGGCGGTGGATGCCCAGGGCCTGCGCGGTGCGGCTCGCCTGGCCCGCGCAGTCGAGGAACACCTCGGCGGTACGCGCGAGTTCGGCGTGTGCGGGGGAGAGCAGCGGGCCGACGGCCGGGTCGGGGGCCGTGCCCGGCAGAGCGGTCAGCATGCGGTACGGGCCGAGGGCGTCCCACTGGGTGATCGGGCCCAGCCGGGGCTCGGCGCGGGCCGCGCGGGCCGCGTCCAGCGCTTCTCGCCAGGTGGCCGGGAGGTCGGTCAACTCCGTGGTGCCGACGCCGATTCCGGCGGCGCCCGGCCGGGGCGGCAGGGGGTGTCCGGCAGGGCCGCCGCGCGAGGCGCCGCGCGGCGAGCGGCCCTCGGCCGGTGCGGCGCCCGCACGCGGGGAGCGCAGCAGATGCTCGGCCACCGCATGGGCCGGGGTGAGCGCACCGGCCGAGCGCAGCCGCACCAGCGCGGCCAGGGCGGGCACGGCGGCGGACGACGGACGGCCGCCGGCTGCGGAGCGGCCCTGGTGTCCGTTGCCGTGCTGCGCGGCGGAATCCGCCTCGTCCGCCCCCTCCGCCGGGGGCGCCGGAGAGCCCGCCGGCAGGGCACACGCCGCCAGCAGGCCCGGCAGGCTGGGCAGCGGCGCCGCGTCGGTGTCCGAGGTGTCCCAGGGCAGTACCGCGACCACGGTGAGCGGGACGCCCGGGGTGAAGCGCAGGGTATCCCGCAGCGCCTCGTGCAGCGCGGCCGCCGTGGCCGCCCGCCCGGCGGGCTGCGAGACCAGCAACTCCCGCAGCAGATCGCCGAGTTCGGACCCGGCACGGGCCTCGTCGGCCAGCAGCGCGCCGATCCGGGCGGCGGTCTCCATCGCCTGTGCGATCCGCGGGTCGGCCGGCGCGCCGCGGCCGCCCAGTTCGAGGTCGGTCAGATGCCCGTCGTCCAGCAGCCAGACATAGCCGTGCACGATGCCCCGGTGGCGTACGGGGAGGCAGATGCGGCCCTTGAAGACCCCTGCCGCCGGGTCCGGGGGAATGCGCAGCGCCGTCCTGGCGCGGGCGATCCCGAACGCCTCGAACCAGGCCCGTACCGCCGCCGATGAGCGGCGCTGGAGGATCGAGCGGGTCCGTACGGGGTCCATGACCTCGTCGTCGTCGCCCTCGTGCGCGCCGAAGGCAATCAGTCCGAAATCCCGGTCCTCCAGCGTCGCCGGTGCGCCGAGCGCCGCCGAGATCTCGTCCACGAGCTGTTGGTAATCGCCCCGCATCCGCCGCCCGGCTCCTCTCCTGTCATCACACCACCGGCACCGTCAGCACCCCGGGCACCTCTCACACCACTGGCACCACTGGCACGGTCGTCCCTCCCTCATTCTCATACATCTGTCTGAGATCCCGACCACGAAGGCGTGACAGCTGTCGATGGCCGGGAAGTAGCGCGATCCTTAAGTTTCAGGTGGCTCAATATTGCCGACGCGTTCGCCCCGTCCGGCGTCCGCCCGGTACTTGTCACCCTGAATCGTGGAGGTGCCCATGCTGGGTCCCGTGCTTCTCGCCGCAGCGCGCAGCGACAGCATCCGCCGCCTCGTCGCGGCCGCACCGGTCACCCGCCCCGTGGTGGACCGGTTCGTCGCCGGCGAGCGCCTGGACGAGTCCATGGCGGCCGTGCGGTCCCTGGCCGCGCGCGGCCTGGAGGTCACCCTCGACCACCTCGGCGAGGACATCACCGACCCGGCCGAAGCACTGCGCAACCGCGACGCCTATCTCCAGCTGGCCGCGGCACTCAAGGAGCACGGGCTCGGCGTCAAGGCCGAGATGTCGGTCAAGCTGTCCGCTTTCGGGCAGGCGCTGGCCGGCGGCCACGAGCTGGCGCTGAAGAACGTCACTCCGGTGGTCGAAGCCGCTGCCGAGGCCGGTACGACCGTGACCCTCGACATGGAGGACCACACCACGGTCGACTCCACCCTCGCGATCCTCGCCGACCTGCGGGAGCGTTTCCCCCAGACCGGTGCGGTGCTCCAGTCCTATCTCTTCCGTACCGAGGACGACTGCCGTGCGCTCGCCGGGGAAGGCTCCCGGGTGCGGCTGGTCAAGGGTGCGTACAAGGAGCCCGCGACCGTCGCCTTCCAGGACAAGCAGGAGGTCGACAAGGCCTATGTGCGCTGCCTGAAGATCCTGATGGGCGGCGAGGGCTACCCCATGATCGGGTCGCACGACCCGCGGATGGTGGCCATCGCCCAGGAGCTGGCGCACCGCAACGGGCGCAAGCCGGCCGACTACGAATTCCAGATGCTGTACGGCATCCGCGAGGCCGAGCAGGAGCGCCTGGTGGCGGATGGGCACCGTATGCGGGTGTACATCCCCTATGGCACCGACTGGTACGGATACTTCATGCGCCGGCTCGCCGAGCGCCCCGCGAACCTCGGGTTCTTCCTGAGGTCGCTGGCGACCCGCGGCTGACGCAGGAGGGCGCGCGGCTCTCCGGCCGGGGCCCGGGGGTTCTTCCCCGGAACACCGCAGCTTGAGGTCGCCGGCGACCCGCGGCCGACCGCCGCGGGCCGATCGCCCCGTGGGGGCGGACACGGGTGGATGCTGGAAGCCCGGGGTACCTCCCGGACGGCGCCGCCCGCAGCCGCCCACCCGACGCGGCCGCGGCCGCACCACCGACGTACGAAAACGACGATCGAGATCGAAGGAGACACGGCCGCTATGGACGCTGTGACCCAGGTCCCCGTGCCGGTGAACGAGCCGGTCCACACCTACGCCCCCGGCAGCCCGGAGCGTTCCCGCCTGGAGGCCAAGCTCAAGGAGCTGGCCGGCAACCCGATCGAGCTGCCGATGACCATCGGCGGCGAGCGCCGGATGGGCGGCGGCGAGCGTTTCGACGTCGTGCAGCCGCACAACCACGCCTCCCGGCTCGGTACGTACGCCAACGCCACCGTCAAGGACGGCCAGGACGCGGTCGACGCCGCGCTGGCCGCCGCCCCGGCCTGGCGCGCGATGTCCTTCGACGACCGCGCCGCGATCATCCTGAAGGCCGCCGACCTGCTCTCCGGCCCCTGGCGCGAGACGCTGGCCGCCGCCACCATGCTCGGCCAGTCCAAGACCGCCCAGCAGGCCGAGATCGACACTCCCTGTGAGCTCATCGACTTCTGGCGCTTCAACGTGCACTTCGCGCGCCAGATCCTCGCCGAGCAGCCCCCGGCGAACTCCCCGGGCGTGTGGAACCGCTCGGACCACCGCCCCCTCGAAGGCTTCGTCTACGCGATCACGCCCTTCAACTTCACCGCGATCGCCGGCAACCTTCCGACCGCCCCCGCCCTCATGGGCAACGTGGTCGTCTGGAAGCCGTCCCCGACGCAGACCCTCGCCGCCGTGCTGCTGATGGAGCTGCTGGAGGAGGCCGGGCTGCCCAAGGGCGTCATCAACCTGGTCACCGGTGACGGCAAGGACGTCTCCGAGGTGGCGCTGACCCACCCCGACCTGGCGGGCATCCACTTCACCGGTTCGACCAAGACCTTCCAGCACCTGTGGAAGACGGTCGGCATCAACATCGAGAACTACAAGACCTACCCCCGGCTCGTCGGCGAGACCGGTGGCAAGGACTTCATCGTCGCCCACCCCTCGGCCGACCGCGCCGTGCTGAAGACCGCCATGACCCGTGGCGCCTTCGAGTTCCAGGGCCAGAAGTGCTCCGCGGCCTCCCGCGCGTACGTCCCGGCCTCGCTGTGGAACAGCGGCCTCAAGGAGGAGTTCGCCGCCGAGGTCGACTCCCTGTCCGTGGGCGATGTCTCGGACCTGTCGAACTTCATGTCCGCCGTCATCGACGAGCGGTCGTTCGCCAAGAACAAGGCGGCGATCGACCGCGCCAAGGCCGACCCGACCGTCGAGGTCGTGGCCGGCGGCACGTACGACGACAGCGAGGGCTACTTCGTCCGCCCGACGGTCCTGGTCTCCACCGACCCGGAGAACGAGATCTTCAAGGACGAGTACTTCGGCCCGATCCTCGGCGTCTACGTCTACGACGACGCCGACTACGACGCGATGCTCACCCAGATGGAGTCCGCCTCGGCGTACGGCCTGACCGGCTGCGTCATCGCCCAGGACCGTGCCGAGGCGGCCCGCACCTGCGAGCTGCTGCGCTTCGCGGCCGGCAACTTCTACATCAACGACAAGCCGACCGGCGCCGTCGTCGGCCAGCAGCCCTTCGGCGGCGGCCGTGCGTCCGGCACCAATGACAAGGCCGGCGCCAAGCAGAACCTGATGCGCTGGACCTCCACCCGCTCCATCAAGGAGACCCTGGTCCCGCCGACGGACTACCGCTACCCGCACATGGGCTGACGCCCGCGGGTACGACGGCGGCCCGGCTCCCCTCTCCCCAGGGGCGCCGGGCCGTCGGCGTTGCTTCAGGCGTTGCGCGGGGGGCCGGTGATGGCCTCGCCGATGGTGAAGCCCGCAGGGCGCTTGCGGACGCGGTCGCGCTGCTTGCAGTCAGGACCGGGCGAGACCACCTCGGCGACGAGTGCTACGCAGCCGACGTCGAGGCCGATCCCGTCTTCGGCCACATATTCAGGTGTCGTCCGCGAAGGGGGGCGGTGATGGCGTCTTCGACGGCGACGATGACGTCCGGAAACCAGACCTTACGCACGTCCGCCGGGCGCCCGCCGTCTCAGATAGTAGGAAGCCCAAGTAATTGTGCAGACATCACGGCCGAGCTGTCCTAGCGTTGTAGGAGCCGAACGTAACGCTCCATCGAGCGATTGCGGACGCGGCCCGGTGCGCAAGCGCAGGTGACCCCTGCCGTGCCGAGGCCCCCGCCCTTTCCGGCCGCTTCTGGATCGACGCATCCCATTTCTTCTCGGGGCTCTGGCATAGGAGACGTGAATCATGGCTGAGACTGCCGTCCGCAGGACCCGTCACTCCGCCCGTTCGACCAGCGACGCCGACCGCAGGAACGCCGCCGCCGCACTCCAGCGCGCCCTCGACCGCCGTGACAACGGCGGCTCCACCGGGCACTGAGATGATGCGCGCGCGACCCGGGTCGTTGCTGTCGAGGCCAATGTCCATGTCCTGCCGCTGCTGCTGGCGGATCCGGCTGTCCGTGGCCCGGTGGATCTATCTCCCGTAAGCGTCCAGGGGCGCCCGCATGCCGGGCGCCCCTGTCGGTCCGTCCGCCGGCTCACTGCACGGGCGAGCGGGTCACCTCGAAGTGGTCGATGCGCTCACCGGACTCGGCGAGGGCGGTGACCTTCATCCGCGGGCGGTGGCCCGGCGAGACCTCGACGGCGATGAACGAGTAGCCGGTGTAGCGGACCCGGGACCACTCCACGGTGTCCTTGGCCTTCGCCTTGCCCTTGGTCCAGTGGTAGGTCTCGACGTGGTCGAGGTCCTTGACGTGGCCCTCGTAGCTGTCGGGCACGGGGAAGTCGTAGAGGGCCCGGCCCGCGCCGCCGGCGGTCACGTACACGATGCCCTCGCGCGTGGTGTCGACGCTCGCGCCGATCGGCATCTTCTTGCTGACCCGCCCGCTCTTGAGGGCGTCGGTCCGTTCGTAGACGTGGTTGTGGCCGTTGATGACCAGGTCCACCTGGTGCTTCTCGAACAGCGGCAGCCAGGCGTCGCGCACCCCGCCGTCGGAAGCGTGCGAGTTGGTGGTGGAGAAGGCGCAGTGGTGGAAGAAGACGACGAGGAAGTCGATGCCCTCGGCGGCGCGCAGCTCCGCCAGCCTGCGGTCCAGCCAACGGGTCTGCTTGCCGCCCGTGTAGCCCTGGTTGGCGGGGATCTCGTACGAGACGTCGTTGGCGTCCAGCGCGACGACCCCGACACTGCCGTAGGTGAACGAGTAGACGCCGGGGGCGTTTTGGGCGTCCGGGCCGTTTCCGGGCAGCGTCCAGCGGGCGTTCTGGCCGCCGTAGCCGTTGGGGGAGTACCAGGCCTCCATGTCGTGGTTGCCGGTGGTCACCATCCACGGCACGGACTTGGCCACCGACTCGGTCTGCGCGAGGAACTGGTCCCAGACGCGGGCGTCGTAGGCGTCGTGCTCGGAGCCGTCGCCGTCGGTGTCCGCGTAGCAGATGTCGCCCGCGTGCAGGTGGAACGACGGGTTCTGGCCCAGGATCAACTGGTCGTTGGCCAGGGCGTGGTAGCTCACGCCCTGGTCGCCGAAGGCGGTGAAGACGAACTTCTCGGCGCGGGCCGGGGCGGTACGGAAGGTGCCGAGGGTGGAGAAGTGGCGCGGGTCGGCCGGGTCGAAGCCGTCGTGGCCGACGCCGTAGTAGTACGTCGTCCCCGGCCGCAGCCCGTCCAGCGCGGCGTGCAGGTAGTACTGCTGCACGGCCGGCAGCTTCGCGGACAGCGACGGCGTGTGCAGATCACGGACCTCGGCCTCGACCTTGCGCCCCAGGTCCCACGGCTTGAGACCCACCCGCAGATACGGCCGCCTGACCGCGAACGGCACCTGCCAGCTCACCCGCATCTGGCTCCTGGGGTCGGCGCCGAAGGCCAGATGGCGGCCGAACGGAGCGACCAGCGCACCGTCGACGGTGGCAGCGGCGGGCGAGGCCAGCAGGGTGGGGGAGGCGGCCTGGCCCGAACCGGCCAGCAGTCCGGAGCCCGCGACGACGCCCGCGGTCGCGGCCGAGGTGCGCAGCAGACCGCGGCGGCTCAGCTTCGTACGGAGGTAGTCATGCTGCTCGGGCATGCTCATCTGGGCCGCGAGCTGCTCCGGTATGCCGACGCGCGGGGTGTGGGAGGACTGGGGGACGTCCCCCCGGGTGTTTCCAGTCATGCCGCCGAATGTCGCAGCACCACCCGACCGCGACGGGGACACGGGGTGAACGGCAGCTGACCGGCTCCCCATGTGTCCGTATGGCGGACGTTACGTGTCAATCAATGGGACGGAGAGTAGGGTCCAATCATGTCTCGCAGCATTCGCCTCGCAGTGATCCCCGGTGACGGTATCGGCCAGGAAGTCGTGGCCCAGGGCCTCAAGGTCCTGACCGCGGTCCTCCCGCAGGACGTCAAGCTGGAAACCCAGGAGTACGACCTCGGTGCCCGGCGATGGCATGCGACCGGTGAGACCCTGCCCGACGAGGAGCTGGAGTCGCTCAAGCAGCACGACGCGATCCTGCTCGGCGCGATCGGCGACCCGTCCGTACCCTCCGGCGTGCTGGAGCGCGGTCTGCTGCTCAAGCTCCGCTTCGCCTTCGACCACTTCGTGAACCTTCGCCCGTCGAAGCTCTTCCCGAACACCGCCACGCCGCTCGCCGGCCGCCCGGACATCGACTTCCTCGTCGTCCGCGAGGGCACCGAGGGCCCGTACACCGGCAACGGCGGCTCCCTGCGCACCGGCACCCCCGCCGAGGTCGCCACCGAGGTCAGCCTCAACACCGCCTACGGTGTCGAGCGCGTGGTCCGGGACGCGTACGAGCGGGCCAACGCCCGCCCGCGCAAGAAGCTGACGCTGGTGCACAAGAACAACGTCCTGGTGTACGCGGGCCACATGTGGAAGAACATCTTCGACAAGGTGGGCCAGGAGTACCCCGAGGTCACCACCGACTACCTGCACGTCGACGCCGCGACGATCTTCTTCGTCACCCAGCCCGAGCGGTTCGACGTGATCGTCACCGACAACCTCTTCGGCGACATCCTCACCGACCTCGCCGCGGCCGTCACCGGCGGTATCGGCCTGGCCGCCTCCGGGAACATCAACCCGACCGGCGAGTTCCCCTCGATGTTCGAGCCGGTGCACGGCTCCGCGCCGGACATCGCGGGCACCGGCAAGGCCGACCCGACGGCGACGATCCTCTCCGTGGCCCTGCTGCTGCGCCACCTCGGCTTCGAGCAGCAGGCCGCCCGTATCGAGGAGGCCGCGGCCGCCGACCTGGAGGCCAGGGACGGCTCGGCCCGCAGCACGGACGAGATCGGCGACGCGCTCGCCGCACGCGTAGCGGGCTGAGGCCCAGCAGTCGCACCCACACCACGGACAGCGCCGGGCCACTCCAAGGGCCCGGCGTTGTCTTTGTCGGTCCGCTCTGGGCTCGGCACCGGGTGAGGTGCGACCATCGGGCACGGACCGCGTACGCGGTTTCCGGCAGTGGAGGGCCACGGGCGATAATCGGACGTGGCATCGCCGCCCGCGAGGAAACTCGGACGTCCCAGTAACGACCGGTACGTTCAAGAGATCGTGCGCGGTCGCCACAAACCGCACCGGTGCCGCATGGTGGGGGCCGACCCCATACCCCCGGCCGGAGGGCTGGGCCGGTGAATGCTCTCCCAGCAGGCGCTGGGAGGGTGCCCCAGGTCTCGGAACACGCAGTGAAGGACACGCATTCATGACGACGCCAACGATCGAGCTCAAGCCCTCCTCGCATCCGCTCTCCGACGCGGAGCGGGAGCAGATCCTGGCCGCCCCCGGCTTCGGCCGCCACTTCACCGACCACATGGTGACGATCAAGTGGACGGAGGGCCGCGGCTGGCACGACGGCCAGCTCGTGCCGTACGGGCCGCTCTCCCTCGACCCGGCGACCAACGTCCTGCACTACGCGCAGGAGATCTTCGAGGGCCTCAAGGCCTACCGGCAGCCCGACGGCTCCGTCGCCACGTTCCGCCCCGACGCCAACGCCCGGCGCTTCCAGGCCTCCGCCCGCCGGCTGGCCATGCCGGAGCTGCCCGTCGAGACGTTCATCGAGGCGTGCGATCTGCTGGTCCAGCAGGACAAGGGCTGGGTGCCCGCGCACGGCGGCGAGGAGTCGCTCTACCTGCGCCCGTTCATGATCGCGACCGAGGTCGGGCTGGGCGTGAAGCCCGCCAACGAGTACCTCTTCGTGGTCATCGCCTCGCCCGCCGGCGCGTACTTCGCCGGTGGCGTCAAGCCCGTCTCCATCTGGCTGTCCGAGGACCGGGTGCGCGCCGTCCCCGGCGGTATGGGCGACGCCAAGACCGGCGGCAACTACGCCGCGTCGCTGCTCGCGCAGGCCGAGGCCGCCGCGCACGGCTGCGACCAGGTCGCCTACCTCGACGCCGTGGAGCACAAGTGGGTCGAGGAGCTCGGCGGCATGAACCTGTACTTCGTGTACGGGGACAAGATCGTCACCCCCACGCTGACCGGCTCGCTGCTGGCCGGCGTCACGCGTGACTCGCTGCTGTCGGTCGCCCGCGACCTGGGCTACGAGTCGGAGGAGGCCCGGGTCTCCATCGACCAGTGGAAGACCGACACGGAGGACGGGACGCTCGCCGAGGTCTTCGCCTGCGGCACGGCCGCCGTGATCACCCCGGTCGGCACGGTCAAGAGCGCGTGCGGCGAGTGGGTCCAGTCCGGCGGTGAGCCCGGCAAGGTCACGCTGAAGCTGCGGGAGGCGCTGCTCGACATCCAGCGCGGTATCGCCGAGGACCGGCACGGCTGGATGCACCCGCTGGGCTGACCCGGGCTTCCGGAGTATGACCGAGGCCGCCGCCGACGCGCTGTCGGGGCGGCCTCGGCCGTGTCCGGGGCGGCTCAGCCGGCCTCCGCGGGAGCCTCCGCCGCGGCCGCCGGGGGAGCGGGCGGTACGGCGCGCAGGGCGGCGACCGGGCGCGGGTCCCGGGCCGTGAGCGCCAGGTAGGCGACGCCGCCCACGGCCGCCGCGAGCAGGAAGCTGAGGTCGATGCCGCCGGTCACCGGGAGCAGCGGCCCCTGGTAGAAGGGCGTGTCCACGCCCAGCAGGCCGACCACCGAACCCAGCGCCCAGGCGACGGCGGCCTGGACGTTCCAGCCCGCCCGGTACCAGTACACGCCGCCACGGGTGCCGCGGTTGTAGACCTGAAGGGACTCCGGGTCGTACGCGCCGCGGCAGCGGGTGAAGCCGATCACGGTGATCACTGCCCAGGGTGTGCCGACGGCCGTCATCAGCAGGACGAACGAGGTCATCGCGTCCTGCGCGGCCCACAGGAAGTGGCCGGCGTAGACCAGCGTGGTCGCGAGCCCGGCGACGACGTAGGTGGCCTGGGTGCGGGTGGCGCGCGGCAGGATCGCGTCCAGGTCGAGGCCCATGCTGTAGAGCATCAGGCCGGCGTTGCCGACCGAGCCGGCCGAGGCGTTGAGCAGCAGCAGTGCCAGGTACCAGAACGGGGCGCCGGCCACCAGCGGGCCCGCGTAGTCCGCGCCCGCCCCGACGGCGAGCGCGGTGAACGTGCCGAAGAGCTGCGGCACCAGGAGGCCGGCCACCAGGCCCAGACAGGTCGCGCCGAAGACCTTCCTGGAGCTGTGCCGGTGCGGGGAGATGTAGCGGCTGTAGTCACCGAGCAGGGTGATGAACGCGATGGGGCCGCTGAGGCCCGCGGAGACGGCGGCCAGCAGCCAGGTCTGCCAGAAGCCGCCGAGCAGATAGCTGCTGCCGTGCGGCGGGGCCGTGGTGAAGGTACCCGCGTACGCGACGATGCCGACGGCCAGCAGGAGGGTCAGGCCGACGGCGAGCACCTTGCTCAGCCGCAGCAGCACCCGGTAGCCGTAGACCGCGCCGAGGGCGGTGGTGCCCGCCAGCAGGGCGTAGACCAGCGCATACGTCGCACCGCCCGACGGCAGTCCGGTCAGGCGGTGCAGAGCGCCGACGACCGCGTCGCCGCCGACCCACAGGGTCAGCGCCGTATAGCCCAGCGACAGCAGCAGGCCGATGACCGAGCCGATCAGCCGGCCGCGCACGCCGAAGTGGGCACCGCTGCTGGTGGAGAGGTTGGTGGCGCTGCGCAGCGAGACCAGCGCGAGCGGCGCGGTCAGCAGCGTGCCGACGGCGGTGCCCGCCACCAGGGAGGTCACCGAGGGCCAGAAGCCGAGCCCGAAGGAGACCGGGAGCCAGCCGAAGATCACCACGCCGAGGGCGAGGTTCGACCCGAGCAGGATCGATATCAGGTCGCGAGGGCCGCTGGTGCGTTCCTCGTCCGGGATGGTGTCGACTCCGCGTTGTTCGATCGGCATGAGGGCTCCCCTGAGAGGCCGGACAACAGTGTGTGAGCAGCGCTCCGTGTGCAGTGCTCCGTGCTGTGGTGGGTGCGCTTCGCGCGGTGCTCGCGAGGTGCTCGCGCGGCGAGATCATTTAGAGCGGCGCTCTATCCGCCGCATATTTAGAGCAGCGCTCAATGTCGCTCATCCCCCTGGCCCTGGTCAATGCTTTCCTCTCGACCAATTTCATGGTTAGAGTGTCGCTCTAATCGACCTGGAGGAGTGGCGGGATGCGGTTGACCCCGACGGAACGCGACCGGCTGCTGCTGTTCGGCGCGGCCGAGCTGGCGCGGACGCGCCGGGCCCGCGGACTGCAGCTGAATGTGCCCGAGGCGACCGCGTTGATCGCGGACACAGTCTGCGAGGCGGCGCGGGACGGGCGCCGCCTCGCTCAGGCCATCGAGGCGGCACGCGGCGTGCTCGGCCCGGACGATGTGCTGCCGGGCGTGGCCGAGGTCGTGACCGAGGTGCACGTGGAAGCCGTCTTCGACGACGGCTCCCGGCTCGCGGTGGTCCCCGACCCGATCGGCGCCGGTCGCTCGGCCGCCGGGGACGACGGGACACCCGCGCCCGGCGCGGTGCTGCCGGGACCGGCCGACCCGGAGCCCGCGCCCGCGGTCCGCCTGACCGTGCGCAACACCGCGACGGTGCCGGTCAGCGTCACCTCGCACTTCCACTTCTTCGAGGCCAACCCCCGGCTGGACTTCGACCGCGCCGCCGCGTACGGCATGCGGCTGTGCGTCCCGGCCGGCTCGTCGGTGCGGTTCGACCCCGGCGGCGCCTCGGAGGTCGGTCTGGTCCCGATCGGCGGCGACCGGATCGCGATCGGCTTCGCCGGTCTGGTGGACGGCCCGCTGGACGCACCGGGCGCGAAGACCGAAGCGCTGCGGCGGGCCGCCGCCTGCGGCTACCTGGGAGCGGAGGAACGGGCATGACCGGGAACATCGACCCCCACGAGTACGCGTCGGTGCACGGCCCGCGGGCCGGCGACCGGGTCGTCCTCGGCGACTCGGGCCTGGTCGTCCGGGTCGAGTCCGACGCCCAGAAGCCCGGTGACGAGTTCCTGGCCGGCTTCGGCAAGACCGCGCGGGACGGGCTGCACCTCAAGGCCGCCGCGGTCCGGGAGACCTGCGACGTGGTGATCAGCAACGTCCTGGTCATCGACGCCGTCCAGGGCATCCGCAAGGTGTCCATCGGCATCCGCGAGGGCCGTATCCACGCCATAGGGCGGGCCGGCAACCCCGACACCCTCGACGGCGTCGACGTCGTCGTGGGCACGGGGACGTCGATCGTCTCCGGTGAGGGCATGATCGCCACCGCGGGCGCCGTCGACACCCATGTCCATCTGCTCTCACCGCGCGTCATGGAGGCCTCGCTGGCCTCCGGCGTCACCACGATCATCGGCCAGGAATTCGGCCCGGTCTGGGGCGTCGGCGTCAACTCCCCCTGGGCGCTGAGGCATGCCTTCAGCGCCTTCGACGCCTGGCCGGTCAACATCGGCTTCCTCGGCCGCGGGTCCTCGTCGGGCGACGCCCCGCTGGTGGAGGCGCTCGCCGAGGGCGGCGCCTGCGGCTTCAAGGTGCACGAGGACATGGGCGCGCACGCCCGCGCCCTGGACACCGCGCTGCGCGTCGCCGAGGACCACGACGTCCAGGTCGCGCTGCACAGCGACGGCCTCAACGAATGCCTCAGCGTCGAGGACACCCTGCGCGTCCTGGACGGCCGGACCATCCACGCCTTCCACATCGAGGGCTGCGGCGGCGGCCATGTCCCCAACGTCCTCAAGATGGCCGGTGTCCCCAACGTCATCGGCTCCTCCACCAATCCCACCCTCCCCTTCGGGCGGGACGCGGTCGCCGAGCACTACGGCATGATCGTCTCGGTCCACGACCTGAAGACCGACCTGCCGGGCGACGCCGCCATGGCCCGCGACCGTATCCGGGCCGGCACGATGGGCGCCGAGGACGTGCTGCACGACCTCGGGGCGATCGGCATCACCTCGTCCGACGCCCAGGGCATGGGCCGCGCGGGCGAGACCGTACGCCGTACCTTCGCGATGGCGGGCAAGATGAAGGCCGAGCTCGGGCCGATGGACGGCGACGGCGCCCACGACGACAACGCCCGGGTGCTGCGCTACGTCGCCAAGCTCACCATCAACCCCGCCATCGCCCACGGCCTCTCGCACGAGATCGGGTCGATCGAGGCCGGCAAGATGGCCGACATCGTGCTGTGGAAGCCGCAGTACTTCGGCGCCAAGCCGCAGCTGGTGCTGAAGTCCGGCTTCCCCGCCTACGGCGTCACCGGCGACCCGAACGCCGCCACCGACACCTGTGAACCCCTGGTGCTCGGACCGCAGTTCGGGGCCTACGGGGCGACCCCCGCCGAGATCTCCGTCGCCTTCGTCGCGCGCGCCGCGGCCGAAGCGGGCGGTGACGGGATGCCCACCCGCCGCCGCCGGGTCGCCGTCCGCGGCACCCGCGGCATCGGTCCCGGCAACCTCGTCCACAACTCCCGGGTCGGACAGGTGCAGGTCGACGGGAGCAGCGGCCTGGTCACCCTCGACGGCGACCCGATGCGCTCGGAACCGGCCGACACCGTCTCGCTGTCCCGCCTCTACTTCCTGTAGCCCGCACCGCGCACCGCGCACCGCCACCCCGTGACGGCCCACCACCGTCACCGCGAACCCCGAGGACCCCCGCATGAACACCCCAGTCGCCGACGGCTTCCGCATGCCCCCGGAGTGGGCCCGTCACGAGCGCACCTGGATGGCCTGGCCCGGCCCCAACTTCACCTTCGGCCCGGAGGGCGGCGAGACGCTGGCCGGGGCCCGCCGCGCCTGGGCCGCCGTCGCCCGCGCGGTCCGCCGCTTCGAGCCGGTCACCGTCGTCGCGGGACCGGGACAGTCGGAGGGGGCCCGCGCCCTCCTCGGCGACGACATCGACCTAGTCGAACGGCCCCTGAACGACGCCTGGATGCGCGACATCGGCCCCACCTTCCTCACCGACGGCAAGGGCCGGCTCGGCGCCGCCGACTGGGTGTTCAACGGCTGGGGCGCCCAGGACTGGGCCCGCTGGGACCTCGACGAGAAGATCGCCGAACAGGTCTCGACGCTGGCCGGCGCCCGCCGCTACGCCACCCCCCTGGTCAACGAGGGCGGCGGCATCCACGTCGACGGCGAGGGCACCGTCCTGCTCACCGAGACCGTGCAGCTCGACCCGGGCCGCAACCGCGGCCGGACGCAGGAGGAGGTCGAGGCTGAGATCCACGCCCACCTCGGCACCACCAAGGCGATCTGGCTGCCGCGCGGCCTCGCCGCCGACTACGGCCGGTTCGGCACCCGCGGCCATGTCGACATCGTCGCCGCCTTCGCCCGCCCCGGCGTTGTCCTCCTCCACACCCAGCCCGACCCCGACCACCCCGACCACGCGATCTGCAACGAGATCGGCAAGCTGCTGCGCTCCTCGACGGATGCCGAGGGGCGGCAGCTGGAGGTCGTCGAGGTGCCCGCGCCGACCGTCATCGAGGAGGACGGCGAGCTGGTCGACTACTCCTACATCAACCACTACCTCTGCAACGATGGTGTGGTGCTGTGCGGCTTCGACGACCCGCGCGACGAGGAGGCGGCCGCGATCTTCCGCCGGCTCTTCCCCGAGCGGACGGTGACCCTGGTGGACGCCCGTACGATCTTCGCAGCGGGTGGCGGTATCCACTGCATCACCCAGCAGCAGCCCGAGGTCTGATCCGCAGACCCCGGCCGGCCGACCCGGAGGTACCCGTGCCCGGTCCCGTGCGCCGCCCCCGGCGCCGGCTCAGCCAGCCCCGCGAGCAGGTCCTCGCCGCGGCGATGACGACCATCGCCGCGGAGGGCCTGGACCGGCTGACCATGGCCGGTCTGGGCCGCGAGGTCGGCATGAGCAGCGGCCACATCCTCTACTACTTCGGTACGAAGGACGAGCTGCTGCTGCAGACCCTCCAGTGGAGCGAGGAGCAGCTCGGCGTCGAACGCCGGGCTGCCCTCTCCCGCCGCGTCACCGCCCGCGAACGGCTGGACGCGCTGGTCGACCTGTACCTCCCCGAAGGCCACCGCGACCCGCGCTGGACGCTGTGGCTGGAGGTGTGGAACCGCTCCCAGAACGCCGACGACGAGACCCGCGAACGCCAGCTCGACCTCGAACTCGCCTGGCACCGCGACCTGGTGGCCCTCCTCGTCGAAGGCATCTCGAAGGGCGAGTTCCGCCCCGTCGACGCCGAACGCTTCGCCACCCGCACCCGCGCCCTCCTCGACGGCTTCGGCTCCCAGCTCGTCGTCGGCCTCCCGGGCACGGACCGGGAACAAGTGCACGGCCATATACGGGAGTTCCTGGACGAGTCGCTGGCCCCCCAGGAGAGCTGACGCCGGCACCGCCCTCGCGGGTGGCCCCCCGGCCCGGACCACCGCTGCCCGCGAGGGGTGTCACGCCTCCCGGCGGAAGTGGCGGCGGTACAGCTCGACCGCCTGCTCCGGCGGGTAGTTGGGCAGCGCGCTGATCTCGCCGTCCTTCTTGGAGATCACGATGTGGGAGCCTCCCGGGTCCCGCGGACAGGCGGTGGGATCCTCCCGGGGAGGAAATACGGGGCAGATGAGATATCCGATGTCGAATTCATGGACATACAGCGTCGGTTCCTCCCCGCCCGGCCAGGCGCCCGGGAAATGACCCCGCCCGATCGCCAGCGCCTCCTCGGCGGTGGCGGGAACGGGCCGTAGCCGTTCTTGCGGATGTGGTTGTGGTTGTGGTTGGGGTTGTGGTTCGGGCATGTCGCTTCGTGCTCTCTTCTCGCCTCACCCGGGCAGGAAACGGACTCGGACGGTGGCGCGCCTCCGGTGGTCGTGGTGGCGGGGCCGGGTTCCGGGCCCCGCCCGCATGACCACAACGTACGTAAGTACCTACGATCGTTGCCGCCCGTGCTCTTGCCCAGGGCTCCCGGGTCCGAGACCGTAACCGGCTATGGGACGAGAGCAATGGAAGAAGATCTGGGTCGGGTCGGCCGGCAACATGGTCGAGTGGTTCGACTGGTTCGTTTATGCCAGTTTTGCGGTCTATTTTGCGGATTCGTTCTTTCCGAAGGGGAATGACACCGCGAACCTCATGAACACCATGGGGATCTTCGCCGTCGGCTTCTTCATGCGCCCGGTGGGTGGCTGGGTGCTCGGCAGGGTCGGGGACCGCAAGGGCCGGAAGGCCGCGCTCACGCTGACCGTCACGCTGATGTCCGCCTCGGCGATCCTGATCGCCATCGCGCCCACCTACGCGGTCGCGGGCTACGGCGGCGTCGCCGTGCTGCTCCTCGCCCGGATGCTCCAGGGGCTGTCGGTCGGCGGGGAGTACGCGGCCAGCGCCACCTATCTCACCGAGGCGTCGGCGCCGGGGCAGCGTGGCTTCGCCTCCAGCTTCCAGTACGTGTCGATGACCGCGGGCCAGCTGCTCGGCCTCGGCCTGCAGATCCTGCTCCAGCGCACCATGTCCGAGGACGCGCTGCACAGCTGGGCCTGGCGGATCCCGTTCATCGTCGGTGCGCTGGGCGCGGGCATCGTCTTCTATCTGCGCCGCAACATGCTGGAGACCGAGGTCTACGCCGAGGACGAGGGCGCCAAGGCCGATCCCGCGCGCGGCACGATCAAGGCGCTGTTGGCCCACAAGCGCGAGGCGTTCCTGGTCATCGCGCTCACCATGGGCGGCACGGTCGCGTACTACACGTACACGACCTACCTCACCAAGTACCTCTCGGGCAGCGCCGGGCTGTCCAAGCCGACCGCTTCCCTGGTCAGCTTCTGCGCCCTCTTCATCTTCATGTGCATCCAGCCGCTCGCCGGAAAGCTGTCCGACCGGATCGGGCGGCGTCCGCTGCTGATCACGTTCGCGGTCGGCTCGACGTTCCTGACCGTGCCGATCATGACGATGCTCAAGCACGCCGGCAGCTTCTGGCCGGCCCTCGGACTCGCCCTGCTGGCGCTGGTCGTGGTCACCGGCTACACCTCGATCAACGCCTGTGTGAAGGCCGAGCTGTTCCCGACCGGTATCCGAGCGCTGGGCGTGGCCCTGCCGTACGCCATCGCCAACGCACTGTTCGGCGGCACCGCGGAATATGTCGCGCTGTGGTTCAAGAAGGGCGGTATCGAGTCCGGCTACTACTGGTACGTCGCCGGCTGCGCCGCCGTCTCGCTGATCGTCTACATCACGATGCGCGAGACCCGCACCATCGATCTGCACCGGGTCGGCAAGCAGGACGAGCAGACGGGAGCCGGCCCGGCGCGGGTGGGCGAACCCGTCGCCGACTGAGCGTTCGCCCCGGCCGGGAGCGGCCTCCCCCGCACGGGGGAGGCCGTTTGCCGTTCCCGGGGGATCCGCGTCCGGCGCCGGGCGGCTTGGCTGGACGGTATGAAGAACACCAGGCACTTACTCCTGCCGCTGTTGCTGACGGGCCTGCTGGCCCCGGGCGTCGCGGCGCCGTCCGTGGCGACCGCCCGGACCGGCGGGGCGCCCCCGGCCATGGCGCCGGCGGCCGTGTCCCGCCCGGCCGCCGACGACATCCGCAGCAGGATCGCGGCCGTACCGGGGATGCGGGTCGTCAAGGAGAACCCCGCCCCGGCCGGTTACCGCTCCTTCGCGCTGGCCTACCGCCAGCCCGTCGACCACCGGCACCCCGGCAAGGGCAGCTTCGAGCAGCGGCTGTCGCTGCTCCACCGGTCCACCGTCCGGCCGATGGTGCTCTACACCAACGGCTACGACCTCACCTACCAGGAGCCCGCCTTCCGCGCCGAGCCGACCCGGATCCTGGAGGGCAACCAGCTCAGCGTCGAGCAGCGGTACTTCGGCACGTCCCGCCCCCGCCCCACCGACTGGTCGAAACTCGACATCCGGCAGGCGGCGAGCGATCACCACCGGCTGATCCGGGCCCTCAAGACGGTCTACCGCGCCGCCTGGATCTCCACCGGCGGCAGCAAGGGCGGTATGGCCACCGTCTACCACCGGCGCTTCTACCCGCACGATGTGGCCGGCTCCGTCGCGTACTCGGCGCCCGACAACACCGACGACCGGGACGACACCGCCGAGGACCGCTTCCTGCGGCGGGTGGGCTCTCCCGCCTGCCGGAGCGCGCTCACGGCGGTGCAGCGCGCGATGCTGGGGCCCCGGCGCGCGGAGATGGCGGTCCGGCTCGCCCGCTGGGCCGCGGGCCAGGGCTACACGTTCCGCACCATCGGCAGCGCCGACCGGGTACTGGAACTCACCGCGCTCCAGTTGCCCATGGCCTTCTGGATGCAGAAGGAAGAAACGGACGGCTGCGGCGGTATCCCCCGGCCGTCCGCCGACGGCGCCGCGCTGTACGCCTGGTTCGCAGGCGTGACCCGTCTCCCGGCCTATGCCGACCGTCATCTGGCCCCCGTCACCGCGTCCTACTACCAGTTGGGCACCCAGCTCGGCTTCGTGTCGCTCGCCGCCCCGCACCTGGCCGGAATGCTGCGCTACCCCGGAATCCAGGAGGTGCGCACCTGCGTGCCGCGCAGCATTCCGCTGCGTTTCCAGCCGGACGCCATGCCCGACATCGACCGCTGGGTACGGCAGCACGGCAGCGGGCTGCTCTTCGTGTACGGCGAGAACGACCCCGCCCGGGCCGAACCCTTCCGTACGGGCCGGGGCAGCCGGGACGCGCACGTCTACCTGGCCCCGCACACCAACCACCTCGCGAGCATCGGCAAGCTGGCGCCCCGGGACCGCGCACGGGCCACCGCCGCGCTCCGCCGCTGGGCGGCGGTGGACAGGCCGACCGCATCGTGAGACGTCCGTGTGCCCGGCCCGGGGGTGTGGCACACTCCGGACCGTGCTCTCGTTCGCCATGATTATTGGCAGCAGGCGCGCCGGTCCGCAGTGACCACCCCGTACGAACCGAGTACGGCGTGGCCGCCGTCGTCCCAGACCCGCGCGCAGACCTCTCGCACCCGCGAGAGGTTTTTTCGTTTCCGGTCCACACCTCACCGGAGGCGGAGCGCGAGGGATCATGGAGGGACGGTGGAACCGGTCATTCCGGTAGACCGAGATCCCGACAGGAGCCAGACCAGCATGACGGACGCACAAGAACCCGCCCCCCGGCCCGTCGGCGCGGTGTCCGACGACTTCCACGTCTTCGACACCACGCTCCGCGACGGCGCACAGCGCGAGGGCATCAACCTCACCGTCGCCGACAAGCTGACCATCGCGCGGCACCTCGACGAGTTCGGGGTGGGCTTCATCGAGGGCGGCTGGCCCGGCGCCAACCCGCGGGACACCGAGTTCTTCCAGCGGGCCCGCGAGGAGATCGACTTCCGGCACGCCCAGCTGGTCGCGTTCGGCGCCACCCGCAAGGCCGGCGTCCGGGTCGAGGACGATCAGCAGGTCGCCGCGCTCCTGGAGTCCCGGGCCCCGGTCATCACGCTGGTCGCCAAGTCGCATGTCGGGCATGTGGAGCTGGCGCTGCGGACCACGCCGGAGGAGAACCTCGCGATGGTGCGGGACACCGTCGCCTACCTGCGCGCCCAGGGCCGCCGGGTCTTCCTCGACTGTGAGCACTTCTTCGACGGCTATGCGCTGGACCCGGTCTACGCCAAGCAGGTGGTGCGCACCGCGAGCGAGGCCGGCGCCGATGTCGTGGTGCTCTGCGACACCAACGGCGGCATGCTTCCGGCGCAGGTCACCGCCGTCGTACGGACCGTCGTCGCGGACACCGGCGCACGGCTGGGCATCCACGCCCAGGACGACACGGGCTGCGCCGTCGCCAACACCCTGGCCGCGGTGGACGCGGGCGCGACGCACGTCCAGTGCACCGCCAACGGCTACGGCGAGCGGGTCGGCAACTCCAACCTCTTCCCGGTCGTCGCCGCCCTGGAGCTCAAATACGGGCGCCCGGTGCTGCCCGAGGGCAAGCTCGCCGAGACCACCCGGATCTCGCACGCCATCGCCGAGGTCGTCAACCTCACCCCCTCCACCCACCAGCCCTACGTCGGTGTCTCCGCCTTCGCCCACAAGGCCGGACTGCACGCCTCCGCGATCAAGGTCGACCCCGACCTCTACCAGCACATCGACCCGGCGCTGGTCGGCAACACCATGCGGATGCTGGTCTCCGACATGGCCGGGCGGGCGTCCATCGAGCTCAAGGGCAAGGAGCTGGGCATCGACCTCAGTGACGACCGTGAGCTGGTCGGCCGGGTCGTCGAGCGGGTCAAGGAGCGGGAGCTGGCGGGCTATACCTACGAGGCCGCCGACGCCTCCTTCGAGCTGCTGCTGCGGGAGGAGCTCCAGCGGGCGGAGGGGGGCCGGCCGCGCAGCTACTTCCGGGTCGAGTCCTGGCGGGCGATCGTCGAGGACCGCCCGGACGGTACGCACGCCAACGAAGCGACCGTGAAGCTGTGGGCCAAGGGCGAGCGGATCGTCGCCACCGCCGAGGGCAACGGCCCGGTCAACGCGCTGGACCGGGCGCTGCGGGTGGGACTGGAGCGGATCTATCCGCAGCTGGCCCATATGGAACTGGTGGACTACAAGGTCCGCATCCTGGAGGGCGCCCTGGGCACCGGCTCCATCACCCGGGTCCTGGTCTCCACCAGCGACGGGCGGGGCGAGTGGTCCACGGTCGGTGTCGCGGAGAACGTCATCGCCGCGTCCTGGCAGGCGCTGGACGACGCCTATGCGTACGGGCTGCTGCGGGCCGCGGTCATGTGACGGGCCGTGCGGGGTCAGGCCTGCGGGGCGGCCTTGACGGCGGAGATGTCGAAGGTCAGCTTGACCTTGTCGCTGACCATCACGCCGCCGGTCTCCAGCGCGGCGTTCCAGGTCAGGCCCCAGTCGGAGCGCAGGATCTCGGCGCTGCCCTCGAAGCCGACCCGCTCGGCGCCGTAGACGTCGGTGGCCGAGCCGTGGAACTCCAGGTCGATGGTGAGCGGCTTGGTGACGTCGCGCAGGGTCAGGTCGCCGGTGATCCGGTAGCGGTCGCCGGACACCTGCTCGGCGGCGGTGCTGCGGAAGGTCATCAGCGGGAAGGACTCGGCGTCGAAGAAGTCGGCGCTGCGCAGATGGCCGTCGCGGTCCGCGATCCCGGTGTCGATGCTGGCGATCTTGACGTCGAGGGACGCGGTGGAGCGGGACGGGTCGGCGCCGTCGAGGTGGAGCGCGCCCTCGTATTCGGCGAACGCGCCGCGGACGTTGGTGACCATGGCGTGCCGGACGGTGAAGCCGATGCTGCTGTGGGCCGGGTCGATGGTGTAGTCGCCGGTCAGCGCCGCGAGCGCGGGGTCCGCGTCGAGGACGGCAGCACTGGCGGGGGCGGTGGTGGCGCCGGTGTCGGCGGTGCGCTTGCGGTGGAACAGAGCCATGGCTCCTCCTCGAAGACGGCGCATCGGGTGGGTGCGCAGGATTTGTTTAAGCTTCAACGAGATTCACCGTAACGGCATCTGGTTCAATATTCAACCTCTCTGGATGGGTGAGCTCCGCCGGACGGGTGGCGAGCGGCGTTCCGGCGCGGTCATTGCCGCTGGACGACGGCTCGTGCTAGACCATCGGGAACTCCCAAGTGCGCAGCGCCACAGCCCAGTTGACGCCATGGAGAGGACCGACCGTGCCGCCTGTCTCCGCCACGTCCGTCTGGTCACGCCGAGGATTCCTCGCCACCGCCACCGCAAGTGCGCTCGGCCTCGCCGCCCGCCCCGCCCGCGCCACCCCCCAGCCGGCCGCCGCTTCGGCGGACGAGTTCACCACCCTCCGCGGCCGCTGGTGCGAGCTCACCCTCGGCAGCGGCTTCGACCCCGCCGCCCCGCCGTACGCCGCCGCCCTCCAGGAGACCGGCGCCCTCGCGAGCACCTTCCAGGCGGGCATGCGCCCGGCCGCCGGCTCCCTCTGGCCGGACTGCCGCTACGACCCGCCGTCGGGCATCACCCAGAGCTACAGCCGGCTCGCCACCATGGCCCAGGCCTACGTCCAGCCCGGCACCGGCCGCACCGGCGACCCCGGCCTCGCCGCCGACCTCGTCACGGGGCTCGGCCACCTCGACGACACCGTCTACAACACCGCCACCACCCGCTACGGCAACTGGTGGGAGTGGCAGATCGGCAGCCCCAGACTCCTCCTCGACACCCTCGCCCTCCTCGACGAGCACCTGCCCGACGGCGGCACCGGTGACGAGCTGCGCGCCCGCTGCCTGGCCGCCGTCGACCACTTCGTCCCCGACACCATGCTCGGCGACTACACCGGGACCAGCACCGGAGCCAACCGCGTCGACCTGTGCCGGGTGGTGGCACTGCGCGGCATCCTCGGCCGCGCCCCCGCCAAGATCGCGCTGGCCCGTGACGCCCTCTCACCGGTCTTCCCCTACGTCACCAAGGGCGACGGCCTCTACGCCGACGGCTCCTTCGTCCAGCACACCTGGGTCGCCTACTCCGGCACCTACGGCTATGTCCTGCTGGACGGCCTGGGCCGGCTGTTCACGCTGCTCGGCGGCTCGTCCTGGCAGGTCACCGATCCGGCACGGCAGATCGTCCTCGACAGCGTCGAACGGGCCTACGCCCCGCTGCTCCACAACGGCCTGATGATGGACCTCGTCAACGGCCGCGCCATCAGCCGCGGCTATCTGCGCAGCGACGAGCGGCACGTCCTGCGCAGCGACCACTACCACGGCCATGCGCTGATCGCCGCCATCGCGCTCCTCGCCCAGGGCGCGAGCGACGCCGAGCGGGACCGCTGGCACGCCATGGTCAAGGGCTGGATCGCCCGCGACCGTGTACTGCCGGTCCTCACCGACCGGCAGTACACGGTCGCCGACCTCGCCCGCCTCCAGGGGATCGCCGACGGCCCCACGCCCGCCGCCCCCGAGCCCGTCCGCCACCGGCTGTTCCCGGCCATGGACCGCGCCGTGCACCGCCGCCCCGGCTGGGCCGCCGGCCTGGCCATGGCCTCCGACCGCATCACGTACTACGAGAACGGCAACGGCGAGAACCCGCACGGCTGGCACACCGGCGCCGGGATGCTCTATTGGTGGGGCGCCGACTTCGGGGGCGACCAGTACACCGACGCCTTCTGGCCCACCGTCGACCCCTACCGGCTCCCCGGCACGACCGTGTCCACCAAGCGGCTGGCCGACAACGAAGGCGGCGGCTGGGGCGAGCCGAAGCCCGCCGCGCGCTGGGTCGGCGGCACCACCGACGGCGAATTCGCCGCGATCGGCCAGGACCTCCGCGGCCTCGCCTCGACCCTCACCGCCAAGAAATCCTGGTTCGCCCTCGCGGACTGCCTCGTCTGCCTGGGCGCCGGTATCACCTCCCGCGACGGGGTGCCCGCCGAGACGGTCGTCGACAACCGCCGCCTGGGCGGGTCCGGTACCGCGGAGTTCACCGTCGACGGCGTACGGCAGCCCGGCACACCCGGCACGACCACCTCCTTCCCCCGCGCCCACTGGGCCCACCTCGCCGGACACGGCGGCTACGTCTTCCCCGGCGGCGCCCCCCTGAAGGCGCTGCGCGAGGACCGCACCGGCTCCTGGCGCGACATCAACACCACCTCCTCCCCCCAGCCCTTCACCCGCCGCTACCTCACGCTCTGGCACGACCACGGCACCGACCCGGCCGACGCCGGCTACGCCTACCTCCTCATGCCGGGCGCCACCGCCCGTACCCTCGCCACCCGCGCCGCCGACCGGCGCTGGCTGACCGTGCTCGCCAACGACGCAGGGCGGCAGGCGATCGCCGTCGACCCGCTCGGCGTAACGGCCGCCAACTTCTGGCGGGCCGGCAGCGCGGGCCCGCTCACCAGCAGCGGCCCGGCGAGCGTGCTGGTCCGTGAGCGGCGCGGGCGGCGGCCGGACGGGCGCGGCCGGACGGCGCGGCTGTGCGTCGCCGCCCCGGAACGCACCGGCGATACGCTGGAGATCTCCTGGTCACGGCCGGTACGCGCGGTGCTCGCCCAGGACCCGGCGATCGAGGTGCTGGCCACCGGGCGCGCCCTGCGGCTGCGCGTCACCCCCGGCACCGGCTGCGCCACCCATACCTGCACGGTGCGGCTGGGCTGACCGGGGCCCGCCGTCCGATCAGCCGGTCGCGACAACATCACTCCGCCGTTGTTTGTCGACCTCATACAGACGTGGGGCGGCACCGCCACCCGAACGGGCGCCGGGACGCGGGGCCCGTACAGCACGGTTCTGTACTGCCTGCCCACCAAATCGCATGCGACGTTGTACGAAACCGACATCGGTGTGCGGCGCCTCCCCCACGTACCGTCGATACATGACCACTGTCGAAGATGTGCCCGCCGGCGCCAACGACGCCCGCGGGCGCGTCGCCGAACTGCACGCCATCCGTGAGCAGGTCCGGCGAGGCCCCAGCGAGCGTGCCACCGAAGCGCAGCGTGCCAAGGGCAAGCTGACGGCCCGCGAGCGGATCGAGCTGCTGCTGGACGAGGGTTCGTTCAACGAGGTCGAGCCGCTGCGGCGGCACCGGGCGACGGGCTTCGGCCTGGAGGCGAAGAAGCCCTACACGGACGGTGTGATCACCGGCTGGGGCACCGTGCACGGCCGGACCGTGTTCACCTACGCGCACGACTTCCGGATCTTCGGCGGCGCGCTGGGCGAGGCCCACGCCACCAAGATCCACAAGATCATGGACATGGCCATCCAGGCCGGTGCCCCGCTGGTGTCGCTGAACGACGGTGCCGGTGCCCGTATCCAGGAGGGCGTCTCCGCGCTCGCCGGCTACGGCGGCATCTTCCAGCGCAACACCAAGGCCTCGGGTGTCATCCCGCAGATCTCCGTCATGCTCGGCCCCTGCGCCGGCGGCGCCGCCTACTCCCCGGCCCTGACGGACTTCGTCTTCATGGTCCGCGAGACCTCGCAGATGTTCATCACCGGCCCCGACGTGGTGCGTGCGGTGACCGGCGAGGAGATCACCCAGAACGGCCTGGGCGGCGCCGATGTGCACGCCGAGACCTCGGGCGTGGCCCACTTCGCGTACGACGACGAGGTCACCTGCCTCGAAGAGGTCCGCTACCTCCTCTCCCTGCTGCCGGCGAACAACCGGGAGAACCCGCCGTCGGTGCCCTGCGAGGACCCCGCCGACCGCTCCGGTGACGCCCTGCTGGACCTGGTCCCGGCCGACGGCAACCGCCCCTACGACATGCGCAAGGTCATCGAGGAGATCGTCGACGACGGCGAGTTCCTGGAGGTCCACGAGCGCTGGGCGACCAACATCATCTGCGCGCTGTCCCGGCTCGACGGGCGGGTCGTGGGCATCATCGCCAACCAGCCGCAGTCGCTGGCCGGTGTGCTGGACATCGAGGCGTCCGAGAAGTCCGCCCGCTTCGTCCAGATGTGCGACGCCTTCAACATCCCGATCGTCACCCTGCTCGACGTCCCCGGCTTCCTGCCGGGCGTCTCCCAGGAGCACGGCGGCATCATCCGGCACGGCGCCAAGCTGCTCTACGCCTACTGCAACGCCACCGTCCCGCGGATCTCGCTCGTGCTGCGCAAGGCGTACGGCGGCGCCTACATCGTCATGGACTCGCAGTCCATCGGTGCCGACCTGACCTACGCCTGGCCCACCAACGAGATCGCGGTGATGGGCGCCGAGGGCGCCGCCAACGTCATCTTCCGCAAGCAGATCGCCGAGGCGGACGACTCCGAGGCCATGCGGGTGCGCATGGTCAAGGAGTACAAGTCCGAGCTGATGCACCCCTATTACGCGGCCGAGCGCGGCCTGGTCGACGACGTCATCGACCCGGCCGAAACCCGCCACACGCTCATCCGTGCCCTGGAGATGCTGCGCACCAAGCACGCGGACCTGCCCGCCCGTAAGCACGGCAACCCGCCCCAGTAGCCACGCCCCGCACCCGCACCCGGCACGACGCCACCGCGACGACGGAGAACACACCGTGAATCCTGCCCACCGAACCGACCCGATCCGCGTGGAGAAGGGCCAGGCCAGCGAGGAAGAGCTCGCCGCCCTGACCGCCGTGCTGCTGGCCCGCGCCGCCCACCAGTCGGCCGCCGCCCCGGCCCGCCCGCACGCCACGGCCGCCCGCTGGCGCCGCCTCGAGCGTCAGAACGGCTTCCACGGAGCGACCAGCTGGCAGCGCTGAACGCTTTACCGCACGGCGAGGGGCCCGCAGATGCGGGCCCCTCGCCGTTTTGTGGTGGCGGGCCGGTTCGAGCACAGCGACCGCGGCCCGGGTGCCCGGCCCCGGCCGTCGGACGGCAGCCGCGTAAGGGATATACCGCCCAACAGCCGCACAATCAACGGGATATGAGGCCTCATCGCTTTTCGGACGCGGTGTTCCGGTTTGGCATGTGGCGTCCGGATCAAGGCGTAGGTTCGCCCCAACCCTGGGGAGCAGAGCTGTTCAAGCCGCCACCGCCGTGCTGGCATGCGCTCGTCATCCCACTCCTGGTGTTCCCGCATCGCGGGCCCTAGGACGACCGGAAGGAAAGCCCATGCTCAGCACACTCAGTGCTGGTGCCGCAGTGGCATCGTTGCTCCTCGCCGGATCGGCATCCCCCACCACCACCGCACGGTTCGGCGACGACCCGCCGACCGGAAAGATCACCATAACCGTCGCCACGGTCAACGGATCGGGCTGCAGACCCGGCAGCGCCGCCGTGGCCATCGCCCCCGACAACACCGCCTTCACCGTCACGTACAGCGAGTACCTCGCCCAGGCGGGCGCCGGCAGCAAGCCGACCGACTCCCGCAAGAACTGCCAGATCGCGCTGAACGTACATGTCCCGCAGGGCTTCACCTACGCGGTCGCCCGGGCCGACTACCGGGGCTACGCGTCCCTGGCCCCGGGCGCCCGGGGGCTGGAGCAGGCGGGCTACTACTTCCAGGGCCAGCAGCAGACGGCCCGTAAGAGCCACACCTTCACCGGCCCCTACGACTCCAACTGGCAGACCTCGGACGAGACCGACGTCGACGCGCTCGTGTACGCACCCTGCGGCGAGGAGCGCTACTTCAACATCAACACCGAGATGAGGGTGGACGCCAAGTCGGCGGATCCCAAGGCCACCAGCTACATGGCCATGGACTCCACCGACGGCAGCATCAACACCCTGTACCACTTCGCATGGAAGCAGTGCCCCGCGCGCAAGTGAGGCCCGGCTGATGAAGGGGGCCCGTACGCACCGGCGTACGGGCCCCCGGTCAGGCGCGCAGGGCCGTCCGCCCGACCGGCGGCGCGGCCGGGGGAGCGGGCGTCGCCGGCTCGTCCGACAGCGTGAGGCAGAGGGTCAGCAGCGCGGACACGACATACGGCCCGGCGAAGATCAGCACCACGCCGGCCGGTCCCAGCGGGCCGAGGAAGAGGCTGACGAGGGCCGGGCCGACGAAGGCGGCACCGCCCGCACCGAGGTTGAGGAGCGCCATTGCGCCGCCCTCGTTCTCGGGGGCCAGGGCGGGCACCAGGGCGGAGATCGGGACGAACCCGGCCAGTGCGATGCCGTAGAGCATGCCGACCACGATCGCGACCCAGTAGTGGCCGCCGACGGCCCTGGGCACGAAGTACAGGGCCAGGGTCGTCACCGCGCAGCCCAGGCCGCCGAAGGTGGCGATCGTGCGGCGCCAGCCGATCGTGTCGCCGATGACGCCGAACAGCAGATTGCACAGGACATTGGTGCCGTAGACGACGGCGAGCAGGGTCACCAGGGGTTGGTGACCCCGGCGACCAGTGAGCCGAGGGGCGGCAGCCCGCCGGTGAAGGCGACGTAGAACCAGCCGACGGCGGTGCCCATCCGGGCCGTGGGCGCGGTCGCGGTGATCCAGACGAGGAAGCCGAACGCGAAGAGCGGATAGCCGACATGGCCGGGGTCTCCCGAGGAGCTCGGAGAGCTCTACGACGCCCCCTGCGACACCCCGGCCTTCCGCAGCCTGCCGGGCACCCACGCCCCCGAGGACACACGGGCCGAGGTGCCCGGCCCCGTACGGGACGAGGCGTCCGGTCCCGTAAGGGGTGTCCGCGCCCCCGGTGAAGACCTGCCCGCGACGAAGGCGCTGCAAGCGGCCCTGGAGTTGGTCGCCGCCGGCGACGAGGAACTGGGCCGGCTGACGCGGTGGCCGGTGACGGCGACCACGGCACCGGCATCGTCCGAGGGCTGCGTGCCGCCGTCGCCGCCGCCCGCGCCGCCGAGCCGGGGCCGGCGGGCGACCCGCACTCGGCCGGCACCGCACTGCTCACCGCCGGCCTCGCCCTGGCCGACGCCTCGGGCGGCGCGTCCGGGGCCCTGTACGGCGCTCTGCTGGCCGAAACGGGCGCCGTACTGACCAAGGGCCCCGGCGGGCCGCGGCCAAGGGCCCCGGCGGGCCGCGGCCAAGGGCCCCGGCGGGCCGCGGCGGTTCCCCGAGCGCGCTGTTCGCCGATGCCGCGGACGCCGCCCAGGGGGCCGTCGGCGAACTCGGCGGCGCCGCGGTGGGGGAGAAGGCGATGCTGGACGCCCTGGACCCCTTCCGCCGCGCACTGCGCGCCCGCGCGGGGGAGGCGCTGCCCCCGGCGTGGCAGGCGGCCGCCGAGGCCGCCACCCGGGCCGCCGCCGACACCGCACAGCTCGTCCCGGCCCGCGGCCGCGCCGCCCGGATGGGCACGCTCGGCCACGGCCCCCCGGACGCCGGGGCGGTCTCCCTCGCGCTGATCCTCACGGCCGTCGGCATCACCCTCCGCTGAGCCCCACCGGCGGCCGGACACGACGAAGGCCCCCGCACCTGACCGGTGTGGGGGCCTTTCGTCATACGCGGCGCGCGGGCACGGGGAGCCCGGCCGCGGTCCGGCACCGTCAGCGCAGCCGCGCCATCAGCGCGTGCTCCACGAGCGTGATGAGCGCGCTCTTGGCCTCGCTGCGGTGACGGGCGTCCGTCACGATGATCGGCGCGTCCGGGCCGATCTGAAGCGCCTCACGCACCTCGTCCGGCGTGTAGGGCTGGTGTCCGTCGAAGCCGTTGAGGGCGATGACGAACGGCAGGCCGCTGTTCTCGAAGTAGTCGACCGCGGGGAAGCAGTCGGCGAGACGGCGGGTGTCGACCAGCACCACCGCGCCGATGGCGCCACGGACCAGGTCGTCCCACATGAACCAGAAACGGTCCTGGCCCGGCGTACCGAAGAGGTACAGGATCAGGTCCTGGTCCAGCGTGATCCGGCCGAAGTCCATCGCCACGGTCGTGGTCGTCTTGTCCGGCGCGTGCGTGAGGTCGTCGATCCCCGCCGAGGCGGAAGTCATCACGGCTTCGGTACGCAGCGGATTGATCTCTGAGACGGCCCCGACGAACGTGGTCTTGCCCACGCCGAAGCCGCCCGCCACCACGATTTTCGCGGAGGTGGTGGAGCGGGCTGCACCGCTAGAGCTTGCGAAGTCCACTGAGCACCCTTTCGAGCAGTGTCACATCTGGCTGTCCGCCGGCGGTCTCGTCCCCGCCGGGCTGATGGATGGCGACGAGTCCGGCCTCCGCCAGGTCGGCGACGAGGATCCGGGCGACGCCGAGGGGGATGGAGAGAAGCGCGGAGATCTCGGCAACTGACTTGATCTCGCGGCAGAGGTGGCAGATGCGCTGGTGCTCCGGCAGCTGGCCCTGCATCTTCGCGGGGTCGGCGGTCGTGCTGACCAGCGCCTCGATGGCGAGCTGGTAGCGCGGCCTGGTCCGGCCTCCGGTCATGGCGTACGGGCGCACGAGCGGGTTGTTCGCACCCGCGGGAGCGGGCTCGGGCGCGCGCCGCTGCGGCTGTACCGGCTGGATGCGCGGTGCCTGCGGCTGGTCGTACACCGACGGCTCGTACGGCTGGGAGTCGTACGGCCGGGGCTGCTGCTGCGGGGGCCGCTGCGGCCGGCGGCTCGGCGCAGACGGGAAGTTGAAGCGGTTGCTATGGGTCTCGCCCACAGGCCCGGACTCCTGTCCGGAACCATACGGGTATCCGCTCGGGGGCGTTGCCACGTCTCCTCCTCCAACTTGCCTGTCTGACGCCGGTCGCGCCACCGAACCATAAGGCGCGGTGGCGGGAAACGCACTGCCTGTTTGTTAGTTGAGAAGGCTGCCCTGCAGTTCGGCGCGCAGATCCGGCGTCAGCACCGTGCCCGCGCGGTCGACCAGCAGGGCCATCTCGTAACCGACCAGGCCGATGTCGCACTCGGGGTGTGCGAGCACGGCCAGCGACGATCCGTCCGAAACGGACATGATGAAGAGGAAACCGCGCTCCATCTCCACCACGGTCTGGTTGACGCTCCCGCCCTCGAAGATGCGGGAAGCGCCGGAGGTCAGCGAGGTGAGGCCGGAGGCCACCGCCGCCAACTGATCGGCTCTGTCACGAGGGAAACCCTCGGACATGGCGAGGAGCAGCCCGTCCGCGGAGACCACGACCGTGTGGGACACCCCAGGGGTGTTGTCCACGAAGTTGGTGATCAACCAGTTCAGATTCTGCGCCGCCTGGCTCATCGGGCTCACACTAACGCTCCTGATCGTAGGTGCTGCCGGGGCCGTAGCCCTGTTGGTCATTCTGGGGGACCCCGTTGGGGTCCGTTCCGACGTTGCGTCCCTGCTGGACTCCGCGGCGCAGGTTACTCAGCCTGCCGCGGACGTCCTCCGGGGCGCGGGAGACCTGGGGGCCGCCCTGCGGCGTCTGCTCCGCGGCACCTTCGACCAGGTTGGCCTTGGGCACCCGCCGGGGGAGGCCGGAAGAGGTGACTCCGCCCGCCTTCGGCTCGCGCAGCTGCTCCGCCCGCTCCCAGCGATCATCGTTGGAGCTGCGCCAGTCGGAGCCGTCCTGGCCGGTCTCCGGCGTGCTCCGTTGCTGCTGCACCTGCGGTGCCTGCTGGTCGCGGCCTCCGCGGCGCGGAAGGCCGGCGTCCGTCAGCGACGGGGCGTCGCTCGGTGTGGGGCCCGGACGCTCGAATGGTACGCGCTCGGGCGCGTCAGCGGGAGCGGCAGTTGTATTCCGGTCAGATTCCGCTTCGGTCCCGAAGTAGCCCTCGAATGCGGGGCGTTCGGCCCATTCGTCCGGCTGTGCCGCTTCGTGGGAGACGAAAGGCTGCTGGCCGGTGGTCTCCGCGAAGCTCGGCTGGCCGAATGCCTGGTTGCCGTGCGACCGGTCGTCGTAGAGCGGTTGATCGGCTTCCGCATATGCCTGGGACGGGTAGTCCTGGTAGGCACCGCCGGACGGCGCCTCGTCCCGGAAGAGCGGACGCTCGCCCCCCTGGTACTCGGCTTCCTGCTCACCGGCCGTCTGGGCCTCCAGGGCGGCCCGGCGCTCCTCGCGGAGCAGCGAGCGGCCCACCATGTCCATGTCGCCGGTGTCCGCGCGGCCGTAGCGGGTGTCGTCGAAGCCCAGCTCGGCGGCGGTGCGCTGATGGTTCTCGTACGACGCCTGCTGGTGCTCGGGAACGATACGGGAGACCGTGAAGTCGTCCTCGTACTGCTCCTCGCCGCCACCACCGTGGGTGATCGCCTCGGGCAGCATGACCAGGGACGTGGTGCCCGCCTGCTCGCCGGAGGGGCGCAGCTGCACCCGGATCCCGTGCCGGTCGGCCAGCCGGCCGACCACGAACAGGCCCATGCGCTGGGAGATCGCGGCATCCACGCTCGGCGGGTTGGCCAGCTTGTGGTTGATGTCCGCGAAGTCCTCGGGGGTGAGCCCGATGCCCTTGTCATGGATCTCGATCATGACCCGGCCGTCGGGCAGCCGGGTCGCGGCGACCCGCACCTTGGTCTGCGGGGAGGAGAACGTGGTGGCGTTCTCCAGCAGCTCGGACAGCAGGTGCACGAGGTCGGTCACGGCGGTGCCGTGGATCTCGCTCTCGGGGACGCCGGTGAGCTCGATCCGCTCGTACGACTCGACCTCGGAGGTCGCCGCCCGCAGGACGTCGACCAGCGGCACCGGCTGGTTCCAGCGGCGGCCGGGTTCCTCGCCCGCGAGGATGAGGAGGTTCTCGCCGTTACGCCGCATACGCGTGGCGAGGTGGTCGAGCCGGAAGAGGCTCTCCAGCTGGTCCGGGTCCGCCTCGTTGTTCTCCAGGTCGGTGATCAGCTCCAGCTGGCGCTCGATCAGGCCCTGGTTACGGCTCGAGAGGTTGGTGAAGATCGCGTTGACGTTGCCCCGCAGCAGCGCCTGCTCGGCGGCGAGCCGGACGGCCTCGCGGTGCACCTGGTCGAAGGCGCGGGCGACCTCGCCGATCTCGTCGGTGGTGGAGATCGGGATGGGCTGCACACGGGTGTCGACCCGGCCCGGGTCGGTCCGCGAGAGCTGGTCGACCAGCATCGGCAGCCGCTGCTCGGCGATGCCGAAGGCGGCGGTACGCAGCTGGCGCATGTTGCGGCTCATCCGGCGGGCCATCAGACCGGCCACGACGAACGCGATGATCAGCGCGGCCAGCACGATGCCGGAGTCGACGAAGGTGGACTGCCTGGCGTCCTCGGAGATCTGGGCCGCCTCGTTCACGGCCTTGTCCGCCAGGTCCTTCTCGATGGACCGGTACATGTCGAACTTGCCGGTCGCGGCCGCGAAGTAGGTGTCGGAGGTGAGGCCCCGCACGCTCAGCGTCTCCGGCGCCGCGCCGGTGGCGATCAGGGTGCCCATCTGGTCGATCGACGGCGGGGTGCGGAACGGCCGTCCTGCGGCCTGCGCCTGCGACTTCGCCCGTGCGATCTTCTGCTGCGCGGCCTGCTTGAGCTCGCCGGCGTCCTTCTTCAGCCGCTCGACGTCCTCGGGCGTACCGCCGGAGGTGTACTCGCCGATGGCGATGCCCTCCAGGTAGCGGTACGACGCGAAGGCGGTCAGCTGGAGCTTGTGCTCCTTGCCGCCCTGCGGGGTCGCCGGGTCGACCAGGAGGTGGGTGCCGATGGAGCGCTGGAGCGACTCGGCGGCCTTGGCCAGCGCGATGGCGTAGACGGTACGGCCGTACGAGGTGATGTTGCCGGTGCCCAGGCCGAGCTCGTTGGCGAACTCCATCAGCGGGTGCTGGACCTCGACATAGCCCTCTTCGGTCTGCACTCCGCGCAGCTTGGAGGTGTAGGCGGCCTGGCGCAGCTTCTGGAGCTTGGGCTCGACCTTCTCGAACACGGCGAGACGGCGCTTGAGGCCCGGCTTGTCCGGTATGGCCTTGGCGGCCTCGTGGAAGGTGTCGGCGGCGCTGTCGGTGGCGTCCCGAGCCTGCTGGACGACCGGGTCGTCCTTCTTGCCCTTCAGCAGCGGTGCCGCGGTGCGGTCCCGCTCATCGATCAGGGCGGTGCTGTAGGAAGCCGCGGCGCGCACCAGCTTTGCGGTGTTCTCCGCGTCCTGCGCTTCCTGCCAGGTGCCGAACGAGCTGTCCACCCGCAGACCGCCGAAGACCAGGGCGACCAGCACGGGGATCAGCAGAATGGCGTTCAGGCGGGTCGCCACGCGCCAGTTGCGCGGGGAGTACTTGCCGCCACTTACCGGAGGCTTCGCGACCGTATTTTCGGGCGCGTCGGAAGCCGGTAGGCCACCTCTGGGTGGCGGGGTGAAGTTGCCCCGCCGCGTTTCCTGCGGCTCGGGGCTCGCCTTGCTTCGCCTCACTCGACCAACAACCTCTCGGCGCCGGCACTCATTTGCTGTGCCGTTTCTTCTGGGCGTTCCTACTCCGGAGTTCAGCGAATTTCAGCACGTCAGGGCGGTGCGTTCCAAACACTGGGTAAAGCTGGAGCAGGGGCGAAAGGCCCTTAGATAAAAGGGGCGTTAAGGGCGAGCCGCGCCAAAGTGCAAGAGAATTGTGAGCGCAGCGAAGCCAGGCATGCGCACGGGGTGTCGAAAGCCCGCTGATTCACTGTCGAAACGTTATGAAGCAAATTTGTGGGCGTGTCGAAGGACACAGATCCACTCACGGATGCCGGGAACCCGTCCAGGGCAGGGGGTGTGCCCCCCGGTGATAACTGCCGTACGGCCCGCCCCCGATGCGGGGCGGGCCGTCGGTGGGCTACTGGAGCCGCGCCATCAGCGCGTGCTCCACGAGCGTGATGAGCGCGCTCTTGGCCTCGCCCCGGTGCCGGGCGTCGGTCATGATGATCGGGGCCCCCGGGCCGATCTGAAGCGCCTCGCGCACCTCGTCCGGCGTGTGGGGCTGGTAGCCCTCGAAACCGTTGAGGGCGATGACGAACGGCAGACCGCTGTTCTCGAAGTAGTCGACCGCCGCAAAACAGTCGGCGAGACGGCGGGTGTCGACCAGCACCACCGCGCCGATGGCGCCACGGACCAGGTCGTCCCACATGAACCAGAAACGGTCCTGGCCCGGCGTACCGAAGAGGTACAGGATCAGGTCCTGGTCCAGCGTGATCCGGCCGAAGTCCATCGCCACGGTCGTGGTCGTCTTGTCCGGCGCGTGCGTGAGGTCGTCGATCCCCGCCGAAGCGGAAGTCATCACGGCCTCCGTGCGCAGCGGATCGATCTCTGAGACGGCCCCGACGAACGTGGTCTTGCCCACGCCGAAGCCGCCCGCCACCACGATCTTGGCAGAGGTCGTGGCGGGGGCTCTGTTCCCGTCGGAACCGCTGTCAGAGCTTGCGAAGTCCACTGAGCACCCTCTCGAGCAAGGTCACATCCGGCGTGCCGCCGGCCTCACCACTGCCACCGGGCTGGTGGATCGCCACCATCCCGGCCTCTGCCAGGTCCGCGACCAGAATCCGCGCCACACCCAGCGGGATGTGCAACAGCGCGGAGACCTCGGCAACCGACTTCACCTCACGGCACAGGTGGCAGATCCGCTGGTGCTCGGGCAGCAGCCCGGGCAGCTGAGAGGGGTCGGCGGTCGTGCTGACCAGCGCCTCGATGGCGAGCTGGTAGCGCGGCCTGGTCCGGCCTCCGGTCATGGCGTACGGGCGCACCAGCGGCTGGTCACCTTCGCTCCCGTACGGCGCTTGGCTGTACGCGCCGTACGGGCCGGAAGTGGCAGGTGGCGGGGTCATGGGTCCTCCGGGCGGGACAACTGACTGTCGTCGGGTTGGGCCGGTGGGGGGTGCGGCACATGGGTGGGTGGGGTGCTGAACGGTGCGGCGCTGCGGGCGCCGCGTCAGTGCAGCAGGCTGCCCTGCAGTTCGGCGCGGAGGTCGGGCGTCAGGACCGTGCCTGCGCGGTCGACCAGCAGCGCCATTTCGTAGCCGACCAGGCCGATGTCGCACTCGGGGTGTGCGAGCACGGCCAGTGACGATCCGTCCGAGACCGACATGATGAAGAGGAACCCCCGCTCCATCTCCACGACGGTCTGGTTGACCGTTCCCCCTTCGAAGATGCGGGAGGCGCCGGAGGTCAGCGAGGTCAGGCCGGAGGCCACCGCCGCCAACTGATCGGCACGGTCGCGAGGGAAGCCCTCGGACATCGCGAGGAGCAGCCCGTCCGCGGAGACCACCACCGTGTGCGACACCCCGGGGGTGTTGTCCACGAAGTTGGTGATCAACCAGTTCAGATTCTGCGCCGCCTGGCTCATCGGACTCAACTAACGCTCCTGCTGGTGAGTGGGATCGACAACGCCGTGGGTGCCGGTGGACGACGACCCGGCCTGCCGGCCTTGCTGGATACCCCGACGGAGATTGGTCAGCCGCCCCCGCACCTCATTGGGCGCGCGCGAGACCTGCGGACCGCTCTGGTTGGACTGCTGTTGCGCGGTGCCCGCGACGAGGTTCGCGCGCGGGACCCGGCGGGGCAGCCCGGAGGTGGTGATGCCACCAGCGGCGGGCTGGCGGATCTGCTCCGCCTGCCGCCAGGTCTCGTCGTTCGGCGAACTGCGCCACTGGGGCGACTCGGCCGGCGCCGCGTTGCGCGCACCGTTGACCGGTGCGTCGTTGCGGGCGCCGCCGCGTGCGTCGCCGTCCTGTGCGGACCCGCGGCGGGGCAGCCGGGGAGCCTCGGGCTCGGCGTCACCCTGGGGCGGCACGCCGGCCGCGGCGGCCGCGGGGGTGTTGAACCAGTTGGACTCGATGGTGTCGAAGATCGGCGTACGGCCGTCCCCGGGACCGGCGTCCGCGCCGCCGAGCACATCGGCGGACGGCGCACCGCCCTCCTGCGGCTGCTGCACCGGGAACTGCCCGGTGCCCTGCGACTCGTCGGCGTACGCGCCGCGGTCGCTGCCGGGCCGCTGGTACTGCCCGGCGTCGCCACCGGGCCGCTGGTACTGCCCGGTGTCGCTACTGGGCCGCTGGTACTGGCCGGTCTCGCTGCTCGGCCGCTCGTACTGGCCGGTGTCGCTGTCGGTCTGCGGCGACCGGGGCGTCTCGTACTGGCCGGTGTCGTACCGGTCGTACTGCCCGGTCTCGTACCGACCCGTGTCGTACTGGCCCGTGTCGCTGTCCGGCAGGGCGAACTGCCCGGTGTCACCGGGCTCGTTGCCCGCACCCCGGCCGGCCGGACGCGCGCCCTGCGGGCCGCGTCCGCCCTGGGAGCCGTCCGCGGCGGGCGGCGGACCGTTGAAGTCGGGACGGGCGAACGCCGCGGTGTCACCGGGGCCGCCGCTCGGCGCGGGCCGCTCGAAGCTGCCGGTGCTCTCCGGCTCCTCGTGGCCACGCGGCTGGTCCTGCGCGTCGCGGGGCGCCAGCGGCCAGTCGTCGGAGCCGCCGCGCTCACGGCGCGCGCCCCAGCTGGTACCGCCGGGCTGCTGAGCACCCTGGCCGCCCTGGCCGCCGGCGGGCGGACCGCCGGGCAGCTCGGCCGCGGGACCCCGCGCCGGCAGCTGGGGACGCTCCTCGCGGCGCGGCGCGCCGGTGGGCGGAGCCACGGTGGGCGCCGGGCCGTTGTCCGCGCCGCGGGTGGGCAGCGAGGGACGCGAACCGGTGGGGCGTCCCGCGGGCGGGCGGGCATCGCCGCCCCGCGCCGGGGCGCCGGGGGAGCCTGCGCCGGGAGGCGCCGTACGGCCGGACGGTGCCGAGGCACCGAAGGCGTTCGGGGCACCGCCGCCGGGACCGCCGCGGCCGGGCAGCGCGGGGCGCCCGCCGGACGCGGGGCCGGAACCGACCTGGCCGCGCGGCTGGAGCCCCGCGAGCCGGCTGGCGGGCGCGCCGCCGACGTCACCGCCACCGCTCTTCGCGGTGCTCGGTACCGGCTTCTTGCCGCCCTGGGCGAGGTCCACCGGCAGCATGACCAGCGCGGTGGTGCCGCCGGAGTCGGAGGGCCGCAGCTGGATACGGATGCCGTGCCGCAGCGACAGGCGGCCGACCACGAACAGACCCATGCGCCGGGACACCGAGACGTCCACGGTCGGCGGGCTGGCGAGCCGCTCGTTGATGGACGACAGATCCTCGGGCGACAGGCCGATACCGGTGTCGTGGATCTCGACCAGCACCCGGCCGTCGGGCAGCGCGTGACCGGTGACCTTGACCTTGGTCTGCGGCGAGGAGAACGAGGTGGCGTTCTCCAGCAGCTCGGCGAGGAGGTGCACGAGGTCGTTGACGACCCGGCCGGCGACCTCGGTCTGCGGAACGGCGTTGAGCTCGATCCGCTCGTACTGCTCCACCTCGGAGGCGGCGGCACGAAGGACGTCGACCAGCGGGACGGGCCGCGTCCACCGGCGACCCGGCTCCTCACCGGCGAGGACCAGGAGGTTCTCACCGTTACGGCGCATGCGGGTGGCGAGGTGGTCGAGCTTGAAGAGGGAGGACAGCTGGTCCGGGTCGGCCTCGCGGGACTCCAGTTCGGAGATCAGCGAGAGCTGACGCTGGATCAGGCCCTGCGAACGGCGCGAGAGGTTGGTGAACATCGCGTTGACGTTGCCCCGCAGCAGCGCCTGCTCGGAGGCGAGGCGGACCGCCTCGCGGTGCACGTCGTCGAAGGCCGCGGCCACCCGGCCGATCTCGTCCCGGCTGTGCACACCGACCGACTCGACGGAGGTGTCCACGTCCTGCGGGTCCGACTCGGACAGCTGCTTGACCAGCTCGGGCAGGCGGTCCTGGGCGACCTTCTGCGCGGTGTCCTGGAGCCGGCGCAGCGAGCGGACCATGGACCGCGCCACGACGAACGCGCCGACCAGCGAGACACCGAGGACGAGCAGGATCAGCGCACCGCTGATGATCGCGGACTGGGTGGCCTCGTTGCGCAGCTCGCGGGACTTCTGCTCCATCTCCGAGAGCAGCGTGGTCTCGATCCGCGACATCTCGTCGATCTTGACGGTGTCGGAGTCGTACCAGTCGAGGTACCGGTAGTCCTGGCTGCGGATGCCGGCGCCGCTGGCGAAGGCCCGGTGCGCGAAGGCGACCGCGGCCTTGATCTCGTCGTTGTTGCCGTCCAGGCCGCGGGTGAGCGCGCCGGCGTTGTTGGTGTAGATCTGCGAGAAGCGGTCGCGGGCCGCCTTCTCGCTGTCCTCGGCGTTACGGCCGGCCAGCCGGTCGTTGGAGGAAAGCTGCGGGCCGCCCTTGTGGGCGAGGCCGGCACTGACCAGGGCCCGCTGGATCGACGCGTACTCCTTGGCCGACGAGAACGCCGCCAGCGCACGGGTACTGCGGATCATCTCCGGGTTGCTGGTCGCCTGCGCCATGTCCTGGGACAGGTCCAGCAGCGACTTGATCAGCTGGTTGTAGCTGGTGACGGTCCGCGCGGAGTTGTCGCCGTCCTTGTAGGCGTTGCCGCGGATCTCGTTGAGGGTGTTGAGCTGGCGGCCGATCTCCAGGACGGTCGCCCGGACACCGGCCATCGTGGCGTCCTGGCCCTGGATGTCGCCGGTGGCCTGGTTGAACGACAGCTTGGCGCGGTCGGTCGCCTCACGGGGCGCGACGACGTTCGCATCGTCCTTGGAGTTGCCGCTGCCGGCCAGCGGACCGGCCGACTTGTCCCGCTCCACCTGCAACGCGTCGGCGAGCTCGGTCGCCTGCCGCGTCATCTCGGTGAGCAGCTGCATCTTGTCGAGCTGGTCGATGTTGTCCAGCGATGTGCCGATGCGCATGCCGCCCAGCGTGGTCGCGGCGACCACGGGGAGCGCGAGCAGGGAGACCAGGCGGGTACTGATGCGCCAGTTGCGCAGCGCTATTCGCGAACCGGGGCCACTCGCGCCCTTCGGCGCCTTGGCCTTACTGTCCGCGGCGTCATTGCCCGGCGCCTGACCGCCTCCGTCGACGGGCAGAGTGCCCCCGGCGGAACCGTTGCTCTGGGCGCGCTGGGGCGAGGAGGCGCGGTCTGTCCCGCCGCGCAGCTCCGGGTCCGCCGCAGCGCTGCCATCCCTCTTGAAACGTCCCTGCACTAGCGTCGCAACCTCTGGACCAGGCGTCCCACCTCGGCGGGACGGTGTCGAGTCTTATGGGGGACCGCTGAGTCCCCCATGGCGGTCGTGAATGACCGGCGGGCTGCTCTCTCTGGCCGAGAGAACGGCACCACCGCGCGGCGCTACGTTGCGCCCTGCGCGCCGGCTGAAACGTGCGGCGGTCCGTGGAATTCCAGCACAGTGCAGGATCTCCAACAAGAGCGGAGCCGCGCACTGTGACTTGGGTGACGCAATGTACGGAGCGCGTCACGACTTGTAGAACGTTCCCCCGTCCATAACGGACTTTTGTCCGCGAGTCGTTCGCCCGCGCCGGCTGCCCCAGGTGCGGTGATCGGGAGTGGAACGTGCACTTCAGTCCGCCATTGTCCGATTCGCCCAGGGATGTTGATCATGGGAAATGCGGCATTTGTCGCACACTTCGTGAGCAAACTCACAAGAAGATCGTTGGGATTCCCCGTACTTCGCAGGGAATAGGCTGCATAGCCTGACGCTTTACACGGTTGCCCTATGTGACAAGGCAGCTTTCGCCCGGCCCTTTCCCGATCTTTCGATGACGCGAGGCACGCAGCAGTGAAGACGACGATGATGTTCCGCAACATAGCCAACCCGCGGCGCACCACCCTGGCCCACCTCAACGACGCCGACGAGCTCGGCACCGAGGTCATCCAGGCGCCGGAGCACACCATCGACCTGCCGGCCCAGACCGCCAACCCCCGCCGCACCGTCCTGATGGACGCCCCCGCGCAGGACGTCCCGGCGTAAGACGTCGCCGGATCGGCAGCAGCCCCGCGATAGCCTGGAGTGTCAACTCCGGCCAGTGATCAATGAGGGGCAGCGGCAACCCGTGCGCATCGCCAGATTCTCCATCGACGGCAACGTCGGCTTCGGCGTCCTCGAAGGCGACGAACTCGACGTCATCAAGGGGCATCCCTTCGCAGAATTCGAGCGCTCGGGGCAAAAGGTCCCCCTCGACAAGGTCCGGCTGCTGCCGCCCGTCCTGCCCAACAAGGTCGTCGCGATCGGCCGCAACTACGCCGAGCACGCCGCAGAGCTGGGCAACGCCGTCCCGGACGTACCGGTCACCTTCTTCAAGCCGTCCACCTCGGTGATCGGCCCCGGCGACCCCATCGCGTACCCCTCCTTCTCCCAGGAGGTGCACCACGAGGCGGAGCTCGCCGTCGTCATCGGCCGCATGTGCCGCGAGGTGCCCCGCGAGCGCGCCAAGGACGTCATCCTCGGCTACACCTGCGCCAACGACATCACCGCACGCGATGTGCAGCAGCGCGAGAAGCAGTGGGCCAGGGCCAAGGGCTTCGACAGCTCGTGCCCGCTCGGCCCCTGGGTCGAGACCGGCCTGTCCCCCGAGGACATCGCCGCCGGCCTCGCCGTCCAGTGCACGGTCAACGGTGAACAGCGGCAGCTCGGCCGCACCAGCGACATGGTCCGCCCGGTCGAGGACCTGATCGTCCACATCACCGAGGCCATGACCCTGCTCCCCGGCGACGTCATCCTCACGGGCACCCCGGCCGGGGTGGGCCCCCTCAACGTCGGCGACGAGGTCGCCGTCACCATCGAAGGCATCGGCACTCTCACCAACAAGGTGATCAAGCGTGGCTAACGCGACCCCCGTCCGCGTCCGTTTCTGTCCCTCCCCGACCGGTAACCCCCACGTCGGCCTGATCCGTACCGCCCTGTTCAACTGGGCCTACGCGCGGCACAACAAGGGCTCCCTGGTCTTCCGGATCGAGGACACCGACGCGGCCCGCGACTCCGAAGAGTCCTACAACCAGCTGCTGGACTCCTTCCACTGGCTCGGTTTCGACTGGGACGAGGGTCCCGAGGTCGGCGGCCCGCACACGCCGTACCGCCAGTCGCAGCGCATGGACATCTACAAGGACGTCGCCGACAAGCTCCTCGCCGCCGGCCACGCGTACCACTGCTACTGCACCACCGAAGAGCTGGACACCCGCCGCGACGCGGCCCGCAAGGCCGGCCGGCCCTCCGGTTACGACGGCACCTGCCGCACGCTGACCGACGAGCAGAAGGCGGCGTACGAGGCCGAGGGCCGCACCTCCATCGTCCGCTTCCGGATGCCCGACGAGCCGATCACCTTCACCGACCTGGTGCGCGGCGAGCTGACCTTCACCCCGGAGAACGTTCCGGACTACGGCATCGTCCGCGCCAACGGTGCGCCCCTCTACACCCTCGTCAACCCCGTCGACGACGCGCTGATGGAGATCACCCACGTCCTGCGCGGCGAGGACCTGCTCTCCTCCACCCCCCGCCAGATCGCCCTGTACAAGGCGCTGATCGAGCTGGGCGTCGCCAAGACCGTCCCGGCCTTCGGCCATCTGCCCTACGTCATGGGCGAGGGCAACAAGAAGCTCTCCAAGCGTGACCCGCAGGCGAACCTCAACCTCTACCGCGAGCGCGGCTTCCTCCCCGAGGGCCTGCTCAACTACCTTGCGCTGCTCGGCTGGTCCTTCTCGGCGGACCAGGACATCTTCTCCGTCCGCGAGCTGATCGAGAAGTTCGACATCGCGGACGTCAACGCCAACCCGGCCCGCTTCGACCTGAAGAAGGCCGAGGCGATCAACGCCGACCACATCAGGCAGCTGGACGTGAAGGACTTCATCACGGCCTGTGAGCCCTGGCTGAAGGCCCCGCACGCCAACTGGGAGCCCGAGGACTTCGACGAGGCCGCCTGGCAGGCCATCGCCCCGCACGCCCAGACCCGCCTCACCGTCCTCTCCGACATCACCGCCAATGTCGATTTCCTGTTCCGCAAGGAGCCGGTCGAGGACGAGGCGTCCTGGACGAAGGCGATGAAGGGCGACCCGGTCGCCCTGCTCACCACCGCCCGCGCCGAGCTCGAAGCCGCCGACTGGACGTCCGGTCCCGAGCCCCTCAAGGAGGCCGTCCTGGCCGCCGGCGAGGAGCACGGCCTCAAGCTCGGCAAGGCACAGGCCCCCGTCCGGGTGGCGGTCACCGGCCGCACGGTCGGTCTGCCGCTCTTCGAGTCCCTGGAGATCCTCGGCAAGGAGCGCACCCTCCAGCGCATCGACGCGGCCCTGGCCAAACTGGCCGGCTGACCTCGCAGCACCGCCCCCGGGCCCGGAAGCCGCACGGTTTCCGGGCCCGTGGCCTGTCCGGAGCACTCCGCTACATTGCTGTCATGCCGCCGCGCGCCGTCCTGTGGGACCTCGACGACACCCTCTTCGACTACACGGGCTCGGACCGGGCCGGCGCGCTGCGCCACCTCCGGGCCGAGGGGCTCCTTGCCGCACACGGCGGCGAGGAGGCCGCACTGGAGCGCTGGCGGTCGGTCATGGAGACCGAGTTCGCCCGCTTCCTCGCCGGCGAGGTCGGCTTCCTCGACCACCGCAGGGCCCGGGCCAGGACGTTTCTGGGGACCCCGCTCCTCCCCGACGCCGAGGCGGATGCCTGGTTCGCCCGGTACATCGCCCATTACGAGGCGTCCTGGACGCTCTTCCCGGATTCCGCGCCCGCACTGGCGGCGCTGGCACCGCTCGTACGGCAGGCCGTGCTGTCCAATGCCACCACCGCCAACCAGGAGCGCAAACTGGCCGTTCTCGGGATCCGCGGGTCCTTCGAGGCGGTGCTCTGCGCCGATGGACTGGGCTACGCCAAGCCCGCCGCGGAGGCATTCCACGGCGCCTGTAAGGCGCTTGGCCTAACGCCCGGCGAGGTGGTCTACGTCGGCGACAAGCTCGACATCGACGCGCTCGGCGCCCGGGACGCAGGGCTGTGGGCCGTATGGCTGGACCGTGCGGGCCCTGGGGAGCGGGCCGGAGAGGAGCTGCCGCAGGGGGTGCGGCGGATCGCGGGCCTGGCGGAGCTCCCCGAGCTCTTGCGCGGAGTTACCGGTTTTGGTGCGCCGTCCACGATCAGGTAATGTTCTTCCTGCGCCGCCCGAGAGGGCCGAAAGGCCCGGCCGGAAAGCGCAAACCAAACAAACCCCCCACGGGGGGTTGAGTTTTGGTGGGCTATGGTGTAATTGGCAGCACGACGGTTTCTGGTTCCGTTAGTCTAGGTTCGAGTCCTGGTAGCCCAGCAAGAGATCTTTCGGTCCACCGTGATCGTGCTGAAGGTTTCTTGATCGCAGTACCAGGCCCCCGTTGTGTAGCGGCCTAGCACGCCGCCCTCTCAAGGCGGTAGCGCCGGTTCGAATCCGGTCGGGGGTACAGATCCTTCCTCTCCGTCTCCTTCGGGTCGCTCCCGGATGCGACGATGCAGAGCCCACGCGACTCCGGTCGCGTGGAGGATCGCTAGGGCCCCCGTTGTGTAGCGGCCTAGCACGCCGCCCTCTCAAGGCGGTAGCGCCGGTTCGAATCCGGTCGGGGGTACTGGTCTAAACCACCATGGGCTATGGTGTAATTGGCAGCACGAGTGATTCTGGTTCATTTAGTCTAGGTTCGAGTCCTGGTAGCCCAGCGCGGTGTGTCCTCGGGACACGTCAACTGCAGGAAAACTTGCCCCCGTTGTGTAGCGGCCTAGCACGCCGCCCTCTCAAGGCGGTAGCGCCGGTTCGAATCCGGTCGGGGGTACAAGAAGGAAAGGCCCCCCGCATCATGCGGGGGGCCTTTTCGTGTCAACTGCCGCTGCCGAAGCGCTTGTTGGACTCCTCTGCCTCCGCCAGCCGGCGCAGGCTCAGCAGCACCGGCTCGTAGAGCACGGTCAGGGCCACCGCCGCCTCCACCTGCTCCGCCGGAGTCGTGAACTCCTCGACCAGATCCAGGTCGGCAACGGCGAGCTGCGCCGCCTGGTGTGCGTAGGGCAGCAGATGCGGGATGTCGCAGGCGTACCCGAGGCGGTGCAGTGCGGCGATGGCGCCCACGAGCATGCGGAAGGCGGGGAATTCGTCCGCGATGCCGAGGTTGAACTGCCAGCCGACCTGCCGTATCAGCTCGGTGGCGGTGCGCCGGCCGACGGCCGTGGAGGGGTCGCTCTCGTCGGGCTCCGGGCCGTGGGGGAGGGCCTCGACGGCCGTCCCCAGGCGGGAGAGCTGGTCCCGGGAGTCGTCCTCGACGGCGGCCAGGACCTCCCGGGCGGTGCCCACGGGCATCCGGCCGACCTGGATCAGCGCCCGGACCAGCCGCAGCCGCCGCAGATGCTCCTCGTCGTACTCGGACTGGGTCGCGGTGATCCGGCGGCCCGGAGGCAGCAGCCGCTCGCGCAGGTAGTACTTGATCGTGGCGGTGGACACCCCACTGCGCTCACTCAGCTCCGCCAGTCGCATACCCCTTGCACCTTTCCTTGGAGAGTGTCACTATCCAATCATGGATAGCGACGCTATCCAATGCGTCGAAGGGGGCGTCATGAGCGGTAAGCCGGAGCAAGGGCGGATGACGACGGACGGTGACCGGGAGGTGGTGGTCTTCCTCATCGGGATGCGCTTCAACAGCTGGCGGGCGGTGCGTAGTTGGCTTCCGGTGTTCCTGGCCATGCCGCGCATGATCAAGGAGCTGGCCCGGGATCCGGACAGCGGGATGATCGGCTACCGGCTGCTCCCCGGGCTGCCGAGGAACTTCGCCGTCCTGCAGTACTGGGACTCGAAGGAGAAGCTGTTCGCCTACGCCACGGATCAAAGCGGCGAGCACCGGCCGGCCTGGGCGGCGTTCAACCGGCGGGTGCGGGAGGGGCGGAACAAGGTCGGCTTCTGGCACGAGACCTACGTCGTGCCGGCGGGCTCGTACGAGAGCATCTACGTCAATATGCCGTCGTTCGGGCTGGGGGAGGCCCTGGGGACGGTGCCGGTCGGGCGGCGCGGGGAGCGGGCCGCGGACCGGATGGCCGCCTGAGTGCCCGGGGCGGCCCCGTGCGGACAGTCCGCACGGGGCCGCCCCTTTTCGGTGTCGTGACCGCAACCGACCGCGGCTCCTGCCTCGCCCCGCCCCGCCGCGGGGTGCTCAGCCGGTGCGGCGCAGGCCCTCGGAGAGGCGGGCCGCCGCGTCGATGACCGCCTGGGCGTGCATCCGGCCGGGGTGGCGGGTCAGCCGCTCGATCGGTCCGGAGACCGAGACGGCGGCCACCACGCGGTTGGAGGGGCCCCGCACGGGCGCGGAGACCGAGGCCACGCCCGGCTCGCGCTCGCCGATCGACTGGGCCCAGCCGCGGCGCCGTACGCCGGACAGGGCGGTGGCCGTGAAGCGCGCGCCCTGAAGGCCGCGGTGCAGCCGCTCGGGCTCCTCCCAGGCCATCAGGATCTGGGCGGCCGAGCCCGCCTTCATCGGGAGCGTGGAGCCGACCGGGACGGTGTCCCGCAGTCCGGACAGCCGTTCCGCCGCCGCCACACAGATCCGCATATCGCCCTGCCGGCGATAGAGCTGGGCGCTCTCGCCCGTCACATCGCGCAGATGCGTGAGCACCGGTCCTGCCGTGGCCAGCAGGCGGTCCTCGCCGGCCGCCGCGGCCAGCTCGGACAGCCGGGGGCCCAGGATGAACCGGCCCTGCATGTCCCTCGCCACCATCCGGTGGTGTTCCAGAGCCACGGCCAGCCGGTGGGCCGTGGGTCGTGCAAGCCCTGTCGCCGCGACCAGCCCGGCGAGGGTGGCCGGACCGGACTCCAGGGCACTCAAAACCAGAGCTGCCTTGTCGAGAACGCCGACGCCGCTAGAGTTGTCCATGCAACGATACTCGCGTCTCACACTGTGAAACGCAAGTTCAGTTTTCCAGGAAAGTCGTCAATCTGTAGGTGTGGCCCTGGACCAGGGCCCGGCGTAAGGCCCGGCAAGGGGATTTCTGCGGGCATCACGCACAGACGAGAAAGGCCGGCACTGCGGCCGGCCGGAGGGAAAGCGATGGGACGGACACTCGCGGAGAAGGTCTGGGACGACCATGTCGTCCGGCGCGCGGAAGGCGAGCCCGACCTTCTCTTCATCGATCTCCACCTGCTGCACGAGGTCACCAGCCCGCAGGCCTTCGACGGCCTCCGCAAGGCCGGCCGCCAGGTCCGTCGTACGGATCTGACCATCGCCACCGAGGACCACAACACCCCGACCCTCGACATCGACAAGCCGATCGCCGACCCGGTCTCGCGCACCCAGCTGGAGACGCTGCGCAAGAACTGTGCCGAGTTCGGCGTCCGGCTGCACCCGCTGGGCGATGTCGAGCAGGGCGTTGTCCACGTCGTGGGACCGCAGTTGGGACTGACCCAGCCCGGCACCACCGTGGTCTGCGGTGACAGCCACACCTCCACCCACGGAGCCTTCGGGGCGCTGGCGTTCGGCATCGGCACCAGCCAGGTCGAGCACGTCCTGGCCACCCAGACGCTGCCCCTGGCGCCCTTCAAGACCATGGCGATCACCGTGGACGGCGAGCTGCCGGACGGTGTGACGGCCAAGGACCTCATCCTGGCGATCATCGCCAGGATCGGCACCGGCGGCGGCCAGGGCTACGTCCTGGAATACCGCGGCTCGGCCATCGAGAAACTGTCGATGGAAGCCCGGATGACCATCTGCAACATGTCGATCGAGGCGGGCGCGCGGGCCGGCATGATCGCCCCCGACGCGACCACCTTCGACTACCTGGAGGGCCGTGACCACGCGCCTCGGGGCGAGGACTGGGACGCCGCGGTCGCGTACTGGAAGACGCTGCGCACCGACGACGACGCGGTCTTCGACGCCGAGGTGCACATCGACGCCTCCGCGCTGGCCCCGTTCGTCACCTGGGGCACCAACCCCGGCCAGGGTGCACCGCTTTCGGCGAACGTCCCCGACCCGGCTTCGTACGAGGACGCCTCGGAGCGCTACGCCGCCGAAAAGGCCCTGGAGTACATGGGGTTGACGGCGGGTCAGCCGCTGCGCGAGATCAACGTGGACACGGTCTTCGTAGGTTCGTGCACCAACGGCCGCATCGAGGACCTGCGCTCCGCGGCCGAGATCCTGGAAGGCCGCAAGGTCGCCGACGGCGTACGGATGCTGATCGTCCCCGGCTCGGTCCGGGTCTCCCTGGAGGCCGTCGCCGAGGGTCTGGACAAGGTCTTCACCGCGGCGGGCGCCGAATGGCGGCATGCGGGCTGCTCGATGTGCCTGGGCATGAATCCCGACCAGCTGGCACCCGGTGAGCGCTCCGCGTCCACCTCCAACCGCAACTTCGAGGGCCGGCAGGGCAAGGGCGGTCGTACGCACCTGGTCTCGCCGCAGGTCGCCGCCGCAACAGCGGTTCTCGGCCATCTGGCCTCTCCGGCCGATCTGTCCGACGCAGCCGTCGCCACGCCCGCGGGAGTCTGAGAATGATGGAAGCTTTCACCACCCACACGGGACGGGCCGTCCCGCTGCGCCGCAGCAATGTCGACACCGACCAGATCATCCCTGCTCACTGGCTCAAGAAGGTCACCCGCGACGGTTTCGAGGACGGGCTGTTCGAGGCCTGGCGCAAGGACCCGCAGTTCGTCCTCAACCAGGAGCGGTACAAGGGCGCCACGGTGCTGGTCGCGGGCCCCGACTTCGGTACCGGCTCCTCGCGGGAACACGCCGTCTGGGCGCTTCAGAACTACGGCTTCAAGGCCGTCATCTCCTCGCGGTTCGCCGACATCTTCCGTGGCAACTCCCTCAAGAACGGGCTGCTGACGGTGGTCCTGCCGCAGGAGACCGTCGACCGGCTCCAGCAGCTGCTGGAGGCCGACCCGGCCGCCGAGGTGACGGTTGACCTGGTCGGCAGGCAGGTACGAGCCGAGGGCGTCACCGCCGACTTCGAGCTGGACGAGAACGCCCGTTGGCGGCTGCTGGAGGGGCTGGACGACATCAGCCTCACCCTTCGGGAGGAGTCGTCCATCGTGGATTACGAGGCGAACAGGCCGTCGTTCAAGCCGCGTACTATCGAGGTCTGACCTCGGGTTTTATGGCTCAAAGCTATATTGCGTACGATGCGCCCCCTGTGCAGTTGGCAGGGGGCGCTTCTGCTTGTTCAGGCGGCTGTTGAGGCCCCGTGAAGCGACAACTCGCCGCAGATGGCACAATTAGCGCATGGAACGCGACGACCAACTCGAGCTCTACGGTCTCGTCGCCGACCGGCTCAAGGACGCACATACAAGAGTGCGCACACTGCAAGTCCCGGAGGGCGTACGGATGGCGCTGACCCGGAAGCTGCTCGTCATCACGGCCGCGGCTAAACACGATCTTGCGGACGCGGCAAGGCGTCTGGAGTGGTTCATCGAAGACCTCGACGAAGGTCGCTATCCCGAAGATGTGCGCGCCGACGGAAGTCCGTGAAGGTCGACTTCGTTGCGGCACAAGGGTGATTAGCCCGTTTCGTGTTTGATTTGCGGTATATATCTGCCTAACGTGCGAAAAAGCTTGGAATCTTTCGTTCCAGCAATGTCTCCGAAGGGGAAGACGTGAACAAGGCGCAGCTCGTAGAAGCCATTGCCGACAAGCTCGGCGGCCGCCAGAACGCCGCGGACGCGGTGGACGCCGTACTGGACGCAATCGTCCGTTCAGTTGTCTCCGGCGACCGCGTTTCGGTCACCGGATTCGGCTCGTTCGAGAAGGTCGACCGTCCGGCCCGCTACGCCCGCAACCCGCAGACGGGTGAGCGCGTACGGGTCAAGAAGACCTCGGTGCCGCGTTTCCGCGCCGGTCAGGGGTTCAAGGACCTGGTGAGCGGCTCGAAGAAGCTCCCCAAGGGCGGAGAGGTCGCGGTCAAGAAGGCACCCAAGGGAAGCCTCTCCGGTGGCACCGCCATCAAGAAGGCCGCCGCCAAGAAGGCCACCGCCAAGAAGGCGACGGCGAAGAAGACGACGGCGAAGAAGGCCGCGGCGAAGAAGGCGACGCCGGCGAAGAAGACCACCGCCAAGAAGACCACGGCGAAGAAGACCGCCACGAAGGCCACCGCCAAGAAGGCGGCCCCGGCCAAGAAGACCACCGCCAAGAAGGCGACGGCGAAGAAGACCGCCCCTGCCAAGAAGGCAACGGCGAAGAAGGCCCCCGCGAAGAAGGCCACCGCACGCAAGACCACCGCCAAGAAGACCACCGCGCGCAAGCGTTAATTCAGCAGCGGCGACGCCACGCGTCGGGCCGGTCTCCCTTCGGGGAGCCCGGCCCGCGGTGCGTCCGGGGGCCGTCTAGGCTCTCTTCCATGCAGGCCACCGCGTATACGTACGACTCCGAGACCCGCTCCGGCAGCGTGCTGCTGGACGACGGCACCCCGCTGCCCTTCGACGCGGCGGCCTTCGACGCCGGCGGCCTGTTGCTGCTGCGGCCCGGTCAGCGGGTCCGTATCGACGTCACCGGCGAAGGGGACGACCGGCACATCGCCCTGATCACGCTCCAGACGCTCTGACCTGCGGCGGCAGCAGCCGTTGCGGTCCGTCCGGCGTGGCCGCCCCGGTTGCCGCGTCGCCCGCCAGATGCGGCGCCTGGAGTGCCGTGTGCGGGCCCACGCCCAGCGCCAGCGCGGCCAGCAGGTCCTCGCCGGTGTCCACGTCCCGCCGTACCGAGGGCACCCCGGGCGCGGTGATCTCGTGCGCGCCGGATGCCAGGTGGCGGGCCCGTGACGCACTTCCGAATGCCGGTTCCAATTCCACTCCGGAAGTCGCGGTCAGAAGTGTTGTCCCGATATCCGCCGCATCCGCGAGAAATGCGCGGGGAAATAGCGAAGCGGAATGGAGCACCAGTTCCAGCTCGGCGGGCCGCAGCGCGGGAAGGTCGGCGTTCAGCGCGGCGACCGCCGCGCCCGGGCGACGCGCCCGGACGGCGTTCGCTCCATGGGCGAGCGCGGCGTTGAGCCCGCGGGCCGGTGTGTCGGGCACGATGCGCGCTCCCAGCGCCGCCAGCCGCTCGCCGGCCGTCCGGTCGTCCGTGACAACCGCCACATCCCGGACGTCCTTGCAGGCCAGGGCCGCTGCCACGGTATCCAGGGCGAACGCGAGGGCCAGTCGGGGCCGGAACTCCTCTCCGGCGGCCCCGGAGAGCCTGCTCTTGGCCCGCACCAGCGGTTTCAGCGGCACGACCAGGCTCCAGGCCGCCTCTGCTTCGCCCTCTGCTCCGTCTCTTCGCATCGGCGCCATTCTCACCTGCTGCCGCCGCTCTGCGGGAGCGTCGGGGTTACGGTGTCCTCGACATAGCGGGTACCTGGGGCGACACTTGTGCGGCTGCCGGCCCGCAGCAGCTTTGCAGGTCCCACAAGGAGGGTGTCCCAGTGTCCCGCCGCAGAATCGGCTTCTGGTACCGCTTGGCCGCGGTCATCTGCAAACCGCCGCTCTTGGTTCTGTTCAAGCGGGACTGGCAGGGAATGGAGCACATTCCGGCCGACGGCGGATTTATCACCGCGGTCAACCACAACTCGTATCTTGATCCGCTCTCGTATGCGCACTATCAGTACAACACCGGGCGGGTCCCCCGATTCCTCGCCAAGGCCGGACTCTTCAAGAGCGGCTTTGTGGGCCTGATGATGCGCGGCACCGGACAGATCCCCGTGTACCGGGAAACCACCGACGCCGCGACCGCGTTCCGCGCCGCCGTCGACGCCATCGACAAGGGCGAATGCGTCGCCTTCTACCCCGAGGGCACCCTCACCCGCGACCCCGACCTGTGGCCCATGCAGGGCAAGACCGGTGCCGCCCGGGTGGCGTTGCTGACCAAGGCGCCGGTCATCCCCGTCGCGCAGTGGGGCGCCAATGACGCGATGCCGCCGTACGCCAAGGAGAAGAAGCTCCGCCTGCTGCCGCGCAAGACGCTGCGGGTGAAGGCGGGGCCGCCGGTCGACCTGAGCGCGTACTACGACCGCGAGCCGACCGCCGAGGTGCTGCGCGCCGCCACGGACGTCATCATGGCCGCGATCTCCGAGCAGCTGGCCGGCCTCCGCGGCGAGCCCGCCCCGGCCGAACCGTACGACTGGCGCAAGGCGATCGCCCGGGAGCGCCGCGCCGCCCGCGAGGCCGCCAAGGCCGCCACAGCGGCCGCTGCCGCCGCCGAGCCGGCCGCCGCCACCGAACCGGCCGTCGGCAAGCAGGCCCGAAGCACCCAGCAGGCACAGGAGGATGAAAGCAAGTGACGCGCTGCGCCGTCTACGGCACGGGGTCCTGGGGTACCGCCTTCGCGATGGTGCTCGCCGACGCGGGATGCGAGGTGACCCTGTGGGGGCGCCGGGCGGCCCTGGTCGACGCCATCAACAACGGCCGTACGAACCCTGACTATCTGCCGGGGATCGAGCTCCCCGCGTCCGTACGGGCCACCACCGACCCGGCACAGGCAGCACGCGGCGCGGAGTTCGCCGTGCTGGCCGTGCCCGCCCAGACGCTGCGCGGCAATCTCGCCGAATGGGCGCCCCTGCTGCCCGACGGCACGGTCCTGGTCTCCCTGATGAAGGGCGTCGAACTGGGCACCGCCAAGCGCATGAGCGAGGTCATCGAGGAGGTCGCCAAGGTGCCGGCGGAGCAGGTCGCCGTGCTGACCGGCCCCAACCTCGCCAAGGAGATCGCCGCCCGGCAGCCGGCCGCCGCGGTCGTCGCGTGCGCCGACGAGGCGGTTGCCCAGCGGTTCCAGACCGCCTGCCACACCTCCTACTTCCGCCCGTACACCAACACCGACGTGGTGGGCTGTGAACTGGGCGGCGCGGTCAAGAACGTCATCGCGCTCGCCGTCGGCATCGCCACCGGCATGGGCCTGGGCGACAACGCCAAGGCGTCCCTGATCACCCGCGGTCTGGCCGAGACCACCCGGCTCGGCCTCGCCATGGGCGCCGACGCGCACACCTTCGCGGGTCTGGCCGGCATGGGCGACCTCGTCGCCACCTGCTCCTCGCCGCTGTCGCGCAACAACACCTTCGGCACCAACCTCGGCCGCGGAATGACGCTCCAGGAGACCATCGCGGTCACCAAGCAGACCGCCGAGGGCGTCAAGTCCTGCGAATCCGTACTGGATCTGGCCCGCAGGCACGGCGTCGACATGCCGCTCACCGAGACGGTCGTGGAGATCGTCCACGAGGGCAAGCCGCCGATGGTCGCCCTCAAGGAGCTGATGTCGCGCAGCGCCAAGTCCGAACGGCACTGAACCCGGAGCCGAAGCATCCGGCCGGGCGCCGCTGGGCGGGGTCCGTGGCCCGCGGCACCCCCGCCGCCGTGGGCGCGACGCCACCAACGGCCGCCGCAGCACTGACTCCGCGCCGGTCAGCAGGTACCCTCAACCCGATATGAGCAGCGAGACCTCCCCACACAAGCCCCGCGTCGCCGTCGTGTTCGGCGGCCGCAGCTCCGAGCACGCGATCTCCGTGCTCACGGCCGGCGCCGTGCTGCGCGCCATCGACCGTGACAAGTACGACGTGCTGCCCATCGGCATCACCACCGACGGCCGCTGGGCGCTCACCGCCGACGACCCCGAGCGGATGGCCATCGCGGACCGGCGGCTGCCCAGCGTGGCCGAGCTCGCCGAGTCCACCGAGGGCGGCGTGGTGCTCCCCGTCGACCCCACCAACCGCGAGGTCGTCTACAGCGAACCGGGCTCGGTGCCCAAGGCGCTGGGCGAGGTCGACGTGGTCTTCCCGGTGCTGCACGGCCCCTACGGCGAGGACGGCACCCTGCAAGGCCTGCTGGAGCTCTCCGGTGTGCCCTACGTCGGCTCGGGCGTCCTCTCCTCCGCCGTCGGCCAGGACAAGGACTACATGAAGCGGGTGTTCGCTTCCTTCGGGCTGCCGGTCGGCCCGTACGAGGTCATCCGCCCGCGCGAGTGGGAAAAGGATCCGGCAGCCGCCCGCAGGAAGATCGTGGACTTCGCCGGCGAGCACGGCTGGCCGCTCTTCGTGAAGCCCGCCCGGGCCGGCTCGTCCATGGGCATCACCAAGGTCGACGACCTCGCGGGCCTGGACGAGGCGGTCGAGGAGGCCCGCCGGCACGATCCCAAGATCCTCGTGGAGTCGCTGCTGAGCGGCCGCGAGATCGAGTGCGGGGTGCTGGAGTTCGAGGACGGCCCGCGGGCCAGCGTGCCGGCCGAGATCCCGCCGGTCACCGCGCACGACTTCTACGACTTCGAGGCCAAGTACATCGACTCGGCCGACGGGATCGTGCCGGCGCCGCTGACCGCCGAGCAGACCGCCGAGGTCCAGGAGCTGGCCGTCGCGGCCTTCGAGGCGGCGTCCTGCGAGGGCCTGGTGCGCGCGGACTTCTTCCTTCAGGACAACGGCGAGTTCGTGATCAACGAGATCAACACGCTCCCCGGATTCACGCCCATCTCGATGTACCCGCGGATGTGGCAGGAGAGCGGCGTGAGCTACCCGGAGCTGATCGACCGGCTCCTCCAGGCCGCGCTGGAGCGCTCCACGGGCCTGCGCTGAGCCCGGTGCCGGCCCCCGGCGGCCGGCCCGTACGGCGTGCGGGACCGGGCTGATCAGGGAAAGAAGCCCTAGATCCCCACGGGAACGGTCTTCTTCACGGCGCGCCCGAGATCGGTGAGCACATCGACCTCGGGCGCGTACTTCCCGGGAACGGTCACCTCGACGAAGGCCTTCCGCAGCACCGTCGTGAAGCGATAGCCGTCCTCCTGCTTCTCGAAGAGCCATTCGACCCCATTGACTTCCGCCGCGTCGGCCTTGGGGTTGTAATGTTCACTCCCGTACGTCAGGACGTCGGGCTTCGGCACCCCGCAGCGCAGTTTCACGGCAGGATCGCCCCATATGGCAGTGAAGTCGGAGACGGGCTCGGGAGTACCCCGCTTCAGCCCGTCCACGGTCTGCGGCAACTCCTTGTGGAGCGCCTTGCAGTGCCGCGCCGCCTCACCCTTGGGGGAGGGTACGGCCACGTCTTCGGAAGCGGAGCAGCTCACCGCGGCGAACAGCACCGTGAGCAGGGGGAGGGCCAGGTACCGGCGGCGCGTGGAGATCACCCGGCCGAGGATACGGGGGAGCTAGAGATGGACGACCGGGCAGGTAAGGGTGCGCGTGATGCCTTCCACTTGCTGGACCTTCGCGACCACCATGCGGCCCAGCTCATCGACGGTTTCGGCCTGTGCGCGCACGATGACGTCATAGGGCCCGGTCACGTCCTCGGCCTGCAGCACACCGTGGATCGTGGAGATCACCTCAGCTACCGCCGAGGCCTTGCCGACCTCGGTCTGGATCAGGATGTAGGCCTGTACCACGGAACCTCCAGGGCGGCTACGAGGATCATGTGGGAAGAAGGGACGCCACGGTACCGCGTCACCGAGCGGAGCGGGGAGACCCGCGCGGTGAACACCGCAAGTGCGGCACAGTCGTCAGCCACGTACGGACCGTCCGTACACATGGGAAGGGCAACAGCATGAAGGGCACCGTGGGCGAGCTGGGGGAGTTCGGGCTGATCAGGGAGCTCACCTCCCGGCTCACCACCACTCCGGCCGTACGGATCGGGCCGGGTGACGATGCCGCGGTGGTCACCGCGCCGGACCGGAGGGTGGTCGCCAGCACCGACATCCTCCTGGAGGGCCGGCACTTCAGGCGCGACTGGTCCACCGCCTACGACGTCGGCCGCAAGGCCGCCGCCCAGAACCTCGCCGACATCGCGGCGATGGGCGCGGTGCCCACCGCGATCCTGCTCGGCCTGGTCGTGCCCGCGGAGCTCCCCGCGACCTGGCCGACCGAGCTGATGGACGGGCTGCGCGACGAATGCCAGGTGGCCGGCGCCGCGGTCGTCGGCGGGGACGTCGTACGCGGTGACACCATCACCGTCGCGATCACCGCGCTCGGCGATCTGCGCAACCAGGAGCCGGTCACCCGCGCCGGTGCCCAGCCCGGCGATGTGGTCGCGGTGACCGGCTGGCTCGGCTGGTCCGCCGCCGGGCACGCCGTCCTCTCCCGCGGCTTCCGCTCGCCGCGCGCCTTCGTGGAGGCCCACCGCCGCCCCGAGCCGCCGTACCACGCGGGCCCGGCGGCCGCCGGACTCGGCGCCACCGCCATGACGGACGTCAGCGACGGCCTGGTCGCCGACCTCGGGCACATCGCCGAGGCCAGCAAGGTCCGGATCGATCTGCGCTCCGCCGGTATCGACATCCCCTCGCAGATGTCCGACATCGGCACGGCCGTGGGCGTGGACCCGATGCAGTGGGTGCTCAACGGCGGCGAGGACCATGCGATCGTGGCCACTTTCCCGCCCGATGTGAAGCTGCCCGCCCGGTGGAAGGTCATCGGCGAGGTGCTCAACCCCTCCGCGCTGCCCCAGGTGACGGTGGACGGCGCCCCGTGGGCCAAGGCCGGCTGGGACCACTTCGGGGACAACGGGGACGCCGACTAGGGCCCGTACGGGCCACGGACGACGCGGGTACGGGCGAAGCCGGTACGGGCGCCCGCAGGTCCGAGGGGCGCCGCCGAGTAGATTCGGCGGTATGCACATACCTCCACGCGTCCTGACCGTCGCCGGGTCCGACTCCGGCGGCGGCGCGGGCATCCAGGCCGACCTGAAGACGATGCTGGCGCTCGGCACCCACGGCATGAGCGTGGTCACCGCCGTCACCGCCCAGAACTCCCTGGGAGTACAGGGCGCGTGGGAGCTGCCGGCCGAGGCCGTACGGGCCCAGTTCCGCAGCGTCGTCGACGACATCGGCGTGCAGGCGGTGAAGACCGGGATGCTCTCCTCGGCCGAACTCGTCGAGACCGTCGCCGAACTGCTCGCCGAACTGCGGGTACCAGTGGTCGTCGACCCCGTAGGCGTCTCCAAGCACGGCGACGCGCTGCTCGCCGCCACCGCCCTGGACGCGGTCCGCACCGCGCTGCTGCCGACCGCCACCGTCGCCACACCCAACCTGGACGAGGTCGCCCAGCTGACCGGGATCCGCGTCGAGGAGGAGGCCGATATGCGCCGGGCGGCCGCCGCGGTCCTGGACTTCGGGCCGCGCTGGGCGCTCATCAAGGGCGGCCATCTGACGGCCGGGCACGGGGACGGCGGCAGCGCCGTCGATCTGCTCACCGACGGCACCGAGGAGCACTGGCTGCGCGCCCCCCGCCACGACAACCGGCACACCCACGGCACCGGCTGCACCCTCGCCAGCGCGCTCGCCGCGCAGCTCGCCAAGGGGGACACCGTCCCGCAGGCCGCCGCGGCGGCGAAGGACTATGTCACCGGCGCCCTCGCGGCCGGCTTCCGGCTGGGCGCGGGCATCGGCCCCGTGGACCACGGCTGGCGCCGGCGCGACGCGCACTGACCACAGGCACCGGCGCTCCACGGGCGAAGCGTCCGCGGCGCCGGGCCCCGGGAAAGGCAGAAGCCGGTCCACCACGAAGGTGGACCGGCTTCGCAAGCAACCGGTTGGGCTGCGCTACGGCTTAGGCGTCAGCGCGAGACCTTGCCGGCCTTGATGCACGAGGTGCAGGCGTTCAGCCGCTTCGGCGTGCGCCCGATCACTGCACGCACCGTCTGGATGTTGGGGTTCCAACGACGGTTGGTACGGCGATGCGAGTGCGAGACACTCTTGCCGAAGCCCGGCCCCTTGCCGCAGACGTCGCAGTTGGCAGCCACGGGTCACTCCAAAGACTTCAGATGCACTTACGGTGAAATCCCGACGAGCCGAGTGCATTGCCCGAACGGCACCGTCAGGAGAGGAATGGCCCGATTCTCATCGGGCAACCGGAGCAGCATACAACGACCGCTCCCGTAGAACGAAACTACCACGCACCCCCGGGCCCCCGCCCCGGCCCTCCCGCCGGAGCGCGGCTACTGTGCGGTGCATCCCGCGACCCAGGAGGACGACGTGCCGTACCCGCTCGACGCCGCCGCGGTCCGCTCCTGGTGCGGGCTGGCACTGGAGGCGCTCGGCCGGGAACGCGAGCGGATCGACGCGATCAACGTCTACCCGGTGGCCGACGGCGACACCGGCACCAACCTCTATCTGACGCTCGAATCGGCCGCCCGCGCGGTCGAGGCCGCCTTCGACGGGCACGCCTCGGCCGGCACCGCACCCCGCCTCGCGGACGCCATCGGGGCCATGGCGCACGGCGCCCTCATCGGGGCGCGCGGCAACTCCGGCACGATCGTGGCGCAGCTGCTGCGCGGGATGACCGAGGTGCTGGCCGCCACCGACGGCTCCGCGGACGCACTGTGCCGGGCGCTGCGCCGGGCCGCCGCATCGACGTACGAGGCCGTCGCCCACCCCGTGGAAGGCACCGTCCTGACGGTGGCGACCGCCGCGGCCGACGCGGCGGAGCGGGCCGTGGGCGAAACCGCCGGGGCCGCCGAGGTCGCCCGCGCCGCCCATGAGGGGGCACGGACGGCGCTCCGGGCGACCCCCGGGCAGCTCGCGGTCCTGGGCCGGGCCGGTGTCGTGGACGCCGGCGGCTGCGGGCTCGTCGCGCTGCTGGGCGCGCTCGCCGATGTGCTGTCCGGTGAGGTCACGGCGGCGCCGGTCGCCGTACGGGCCGACGCCCCGCTCCCCGAGGCGGCCGGCTGCGAGGCCGCGGGCCGGGTGGCGGCGGCCGGCTGCGCGGACCCGGACGGGCCCGCCTTCGAGGTGATCTATCTCCTGGAGGCCGACGACGCCGCTGTGGCGCGGCTGCGGACCCGGCTCGACGGGCTCGGCGACTCGCTGGTGGTGGTCGGCGGGGACGGTCTGTGGAACGTCCATGTCCATGTCGACGACGCGGGCGCCGCCGTGGAGGCCGGTATCGAGGCGGGCCGCCCCTACCGGATCCGTATCCAGCACTTCGGGGGCGCCCGCATCAAGGAGCCGGAGATGACGGCGCGTGCCGTGGTCGCGGTGGTGCCCGGCGCCGGGCTCGCCGCACTGTGCGCGGAGGCCGGCGCGACCCCTGTCTCCGTACGCCCCGGAGAGCCGCCCGCCAGCGGCGAACTGGTGCAGGCGATCCGGCAGGCGCACGCCCGTGAGGTGATGCTGCTGCCGAACGACCACGACCTGCGGCACACCGCTGCGGCCGCCGCCGAACAGGCCCGTACCGAAGGCGTACGGGTCGCCCTCATCCCCACCCGCTCCGCCGTCCAGGGCATCGCGGCGCTGGCCGTGCACGAACCGGGCCGCAGCTTCGACGAGGACGTGGTCGCGATGACTGCGGCCGCGGGGGCCACCCGCTACGCCGAGCTGGCCCTCGCCGAGCGGCAGTCGTGGACGATGGCAGGCGTCTGCCAGGCCGGGGACGTTCTCGGGCTGATCGACGGGGACGTCGTGGTGATCGGCTCCGAGCTCACCGGTACGGCGATGACCGTGCTCGACCGGATGCTGTCCGCGGGCGGGGAGATGGTGACCCTGGTCCTCGGCGCGGAGGTGCCCGACGGGCTCGCCGAGCGGCTGGAGGGCTATGTCCGCGAGCACCATCTCGCCGTGGACACGGTCGTCTACGACGGCGGCCAGCACGCTGCGCCGCTGCTCATCGGCGTGGAGTGAGAGCGCAGGGCCCGGGTGAGCGCGCCGGGCCGGTGAGCGGGCCACGATTGTCACAGGCGTGGTGTGCAATAGATGCGTGGCAGCGCTCGACGAACCTCTGAAGAAAATCCTCGGTGGCACCACCGCGAAGGTGCTGGCCGAGCATCTCGACCTGCAAACGGTCGGCGATCTCTTGCATCACTACCCGCGCCGCTATGCCGAGCGCGGCGAACTGACCCGGCTCGCCGACCTCCCGCTGGACGAACATGTCACGGTCGTCGCGCAGGTGGCGGATGCCCGGGTGATGAAGTTCAACGGCGGCCGGGGACAGCGCCTCGAAGTGACGCTCACCGACGGCAGCGGCCGGCTCCGGCTGGTCTTCTTCGGCAAGGGCATTCACAAGCCCCACAAAGACCTGCTCCCGGGGCGCCGCGCGATGTTCGCCGGCAAGGTGTCGGTCTTCAACCGCAAGCTCCAGCTCGCCCACCCCGAATACGAACTCCTCGACGGTGACGAGAGCGGAGCCGACGCGGTCAACGCCTTCGCCGGCCAGCTGCTGCCGATCTATCCGGCTTGCCAGCAGATGGCGTCCTGGAAGATCGCCAAGGCGGTCGACGCGGTGCTGCCCAGCGCGCAGGACGCCGTCGATCCGCTGCCCGAAGCGCTCCGCGAGGGCCGGGAACTGGTCCCGCTCACCGAGGCGCTGCTCAAGATCCACCGTCCGGCCACCAAGGCCGACATCGCCGCCGCGCGGGACCGGCTGAAGTGGGACGAGGCGTTCGTCCTCCAGGTCGCACTCGCCCGGCGCCGCATGGCCGAGACCCAACTCCCCGCGGTCGCCAGGACCTTGGTGGCGGGCGGCATCCTCGATGCCTTCGACGCCAAGCTGCCCTTCACGCTCACCGACGGCCAGCAGAAGGTCAGCCGGGAGATCTTCGACGATCTGGCGACCGAGCACCCCATGCACCGCCTCCTCCAGGGCGAGGTGGGCTCCGGCAAGGCCCAGCCGCTCGATGCGCTGGTGCTGACGCCGCGCGGCTTCCGTCCCATGGGGGAGATGACCGTCGGCACCGAAGTGGTGGTGCCCAGCGGTGAGCTCGCCGTGGTGGACGGGGTCTTTCCGCAGGGCGAGCGGGAGGTGTGGCGGCTGGTGCTCTCGGACGGGAGCGCCGTCGAGTGCGATGAAGAGCATCTGTGGATCGTCGGGGCCCGCGGTACGGGTGAGCAGGTACGGACGACGCGTGAGCTGCGGGGCGATCTGCTGGAGGCCGACGGCCGGCCCAAGTGGTCCATCGCGGCGGCCACGCCGGTGGATCTGGAGGGCGGTGAGGACCGGCCGCTCGATCCCTACGGGGTGGGGAGGGCGCTGGCCGGCGGCAGCGGCGACCGCCCGGCGGACCGGGTGCCGTCCGCGTACCGCAACGCCCCCCTGAAGGACCGGCTGGCCGTGGTGCAGGGGCTGATGGATGCCGGCGGGCAGCCCGCGGGGGGTGCCGCGGTGTACCGCTCGGCGGCCGGTCCGCTGGCCGGTGACCTCGCCTGGCTGGTGCGCTCCCTGGGGGGCCGCGCCCAGCTCCATCCCGTACACCACGGCGCGTACGACGTCTCCGTGGCCTTGCCGGCCGCGTATCCGCCCTTCCGCGACCAGGTCCCCGTTCCTGCGGTGACGCGCGGGGACGGCGCCCACCCGGAGGGCGGCGGCTTCCGGCGCACCGTCCGGGCCATCGAGCACGTCGGCCGCAAGCCCGTCCAGTGCATCAGCGTCCGGCACCCCGGCCACGCCTATGTGACCGACCACTTCACCGTCACCCACAACACCATGGTGGCGCTGCGCGCCATGCTCGGCGTGGTCGACAGCGGCGGCCAGGCGGCGATGCTGGCGCCGACCGAGGTCCTCGCCCAGCAGCACCACCGCTCGATCACCGAGATGATGGGCGAGCTGGCCGAGGGCGGGATGCTCGGCGGCGCGGAGAAGGGCACCAAGGTGGTGCTGCTGACCGGCTCCATGGGCGCCGCCGCCCGTCGGCAGGCGCTGCTCGACCTGGTCACCGGCGAGGCCGGGATCGTCGTCGGGACCCACGCCCTGATCGAGGACAAGGTGCAGTTCCACGACCTGGGCCTGGTCGTCGTCGACGAACAGCACCGCTTCGGCGTCGAGCAGCGGGACGCGCTGCGCGGCAAGGGCAAGCAGCCGTCGCATCTCCTGGTCATGACGGCCACCCCCATTCCGCGTACGGTCGCCATGACCGTCTTCGGTGATCTGGAGACCTCCGTCCTGGACCAACTCCCCGCCGGACGTTCGCCGATCGCCACCCATGTGGTGCCCGCCAAGGACAAGCCGCACTTCCTCGCGCGCGCCTGGGAGCGGGTCCGCGAAGAGGTGGCGGCCGGCCATCAGGGCTATGTGGTGTGCCCGCGGATCGGCGACGAGGAGGAGGCGCCCAAGGGGGCGAAGAAAGCGGCGGGCTCCAAGGGTGCGGCGGCCAAGGAGAGTTCACCGGAGGACGCGGAGGAGAAGCGGCCGCCGCTCGCGGTCCTCGACATCGCCGAGCAGCTCGCCCAGGGACCGCTCGACGGGCTGCGGGTGGCGGTCCTCCACGGCCGGATGGCGCCGGACGACAAGGACGACGTGATGCGCCGGTTCGCCGCGGGCGAGCTGGATGTGCTGGTCGCGACGACGGTTATCGAGGTCGGGGTGAACGTCCCGAACGCCACCGCCATGGTGATCATGGATGCCGACCGCTTCGGTGTCTCCCAGCTCCACCAGCTGCGCGGCCGGGTCGGCCGTGGCACGGCGCCCGGTCTGTGCCTGCTGGTCAGCGAGATGCCCGAGGCCAGCCCGGCGCGCGCCCGGCTCGCCGCCGTGGCGGGCACCCTCGACGGCTTCGAACTCTCCCGTATCGACCTGGAACAGCGGCGCGAGGGCGATGTCCTCGGCCAGGCGCAGTCCGGCGTCCGCTCCTCGCTGCGGATGCTCGCGGTCATCGACGACGAGGAGGTGATCGCTGCCGCCCGCGAGGAGGCCACCGCGCTGGTCGCCGCCGACCCCGAGCTGACCGGCTTCCCCGAGCTGCGGATCGCCCTGTCCGCCCTGCTGGACGAGGAACGGGAGCAGTATCTGGACAAGGGGTGAGCGTGGGCCGAGGCCCTGGCCGGGCCGCGGCCGGCGGGCTTCCGGCCGCGCGCCACGGCGCCGGGCCGCCCGTCGCCACGTGAGATCGATCACCGCTCCATGCGCTTCCGGGGAGCCCCGGCCGGACCCGGGGCGTCGGCCGACGGAATATCGTGGAGGAGCGGCGGAGCCTGCCCGGCTCCTGCCCACCACATCGACCACGCGCAACGTAAGGACGGGCCCATGACCCGCGTGATCGCCGGTACGGCCGGCGGCCGCCGCCTGGCCGTGCCACCGGGAAACGGCACCCGCCCGACCTCCGACCGAGCGCGCGAAGGCATGTTCTCCACCTGGGAGTCGCTCGACGGGCCGCTGGCCGGTGCCCGGGTGCTCGATCTGTACGGCGGATCCGGCGCGGTCGGCCTGGAGGCGCTCTCCCGCGGCGCCGCCCACGTCCTGCTGGTCGAGTCCGACGCCCGCGCCGTGCGCACCATCCGGGACAACGTCCGTGCGGTCGGCCTCCCGGGCGTCGAGGTCCGGGCCGGCAAGGCCGAACAGACCGCCGCCGTACCGGCCCCGGGCGAGCCGTACGACCTCGTCTTCCTGGACCCGCCCTACGCGGTGACCGACGAGGATCTCTGCGAGATCCTGCTCACACTCCGTGGTCAGGGGTGGCTTGCGGAGCAGGCACTCGTCACCGTGGAGCGCAGCACCCGAGGCGGCACGTTCCCATGGCCGGACGGTTTTGAAGCGATCAAGGCCCGTCGCTACGGCGAGGGGACGCTTTGGTACGGTCGCGCCGCTTCGACGTCCGCCGAATCGACGTCAGTAAGCGTGTCATGACCGGATCGGAGAGCGAGGAACCCGAGTTGCGCCGCGCCGTCTGTCCGGGGTCGTTCGACCCCATCACCAACGGGCACCTGGACATCATCGCCCGTGCCTCCAAGCTGTATGACGTCGTCCACGTCGCCGTGATGATCAACCAGTCCAAGCAGGGGCTGTTCACGGTCGACGAGCGGATCGAGCTGATCCGCCGGGCCACCGCCGAGTACGGCAATGTGGAGGTCGAGTCCTTCCACGGCCTGCTCGTCGACTTCTGCAAGCAGCGCGACATCCCCGCGATCGTCAAGGGGCTGCGGGCTGTCAGCGACTTCGACTACGAGCTCCAGATGGCCCAGATGAACAACGGCCTGTCCGGAGTGGAGACCCTCTTCGTCCCCACCAACCCCACCTACAGCTTCCTCTCCTCCAGCCTCGTGAAGGAGGTCGCCGCCTGGGGCGGCGATGTCTCCCATCTGGTGCCGCCGTTCGTCCTGGAGGCCCTCACCGAGCGCCTGCGGCAGAAGGGCTGACACCGCAACGGGCGCACCGGTCCGATGCCTGACTGATGGGGCGTCAGTTGGTGTCGGGCGGAGGGCTCGTGGACGTACAGTCGTCCCGTTCCGTCGTTCCAACCCCTCAGAGAGTGGCGAGTCCAAGGTGGACGTGCAGAAGAAGCTCGACGACATCGTCGCGACCGTCGGCGGTGCCCGGTCCATGCCCATGTCGGCATCGTGCGTGGTCAACCGCGCCGAGCTGCTCGCCATGCTGGAGGAGGTGCGCGCGGCGCTCCCGGGCTCCCTCGCGCAGGCGCAGGAGCTGCTCGGCGGGCGGGAGCAGATGGTCGAGGAGGCGCGGGCCGAGGCGGAACGGATCATCGAGACCGCGCACGCCCAGCGCGGGTCGCTGATCTCCGACACCGAGGTCGCCCGGCAGTCCCAGGACGAGGCGGACCGGATCCTCGCGGAGGCCCGCCGGGAGGCCGAGGAGATCCGGGCCGAGGCCGACGACTATGTCGACAGCAAGCTCGCCAACTTCGAGGTCGTGCTCACCAAGACCATCGGGTCCGTCGACCGTGGCCGCGAGAAGCTGCTCGGCCGGGGCCCCGGGCTCGACGACCAGGGATACCCGGACGAGGACGGCACCGAGGCCCCGGAGCGCAGTGCCGACCCGGAGACCCTCCGGCGGCGTGCCGACGCGTATGTGGACGCCAAGTTCGGGGCCTTCCAGGCCGTGCTGACCAAGACGCTCGAAGCGGTCGGCCGGGGTCGTGACAAGCTCCAGGGCGCCCAGACGATCGACGAGCTGGGTGCCCACCTGGCGGCACAGGGCGATCCGCAGTCCGGGCACCAGGCCGACGCCGAGTATCTGGCCGGTCTGGCGGGCATCGGTGCCGACCAGCCGCCGCAGCCGCCCCAGGCACCCGCGATGCCTCAGGCGCCGCCGCCCCCCATGCCGCAGGTGCAACCCCAGCCCCAGGAGCACCTCCAGCCCCAATTCCAGGACCAGGGCTACTACGCCGACCCGGCGGCCTACCAGCAGCAGGACGTCTACGGCTATCAGCAGCCGCAGGAGGTCCCGTACGCCCAGCACCAAGACCCGTACGGTTACGACTGGCAGCAGCAGGCCCAGCAGCAGGGCTACGACCCGAATGCCTATCTCCAGCAGCAGGTGCCCCACCAGCAGGTGCCCCAGCAGCCCCAGCACGGCCATCCCGCGCAGCCCGGCGCACTGGACGAGACCAGCCTCTTCGACACCAGCATGATCGACCTGGACCAGCTCCGGGCCTACGAGGAGGGGCGCCAGTAGGCGGCCCCGCCCGCGGTCCGGGGGAGCGGCAGGGAGCGGATTGGGCCTATCGGGGCCCGTCCAGTATCCTGGCTCTTCGGTCGCGCGTATCTCCGCGATCTCTGCTGCCCGAATCCCCTACAGCAGGAAGACGGACGGCACGGAAAACCCCGTAGAAAGCAGGAAGCCATCAACGCCCGCCTCGACCACCGTTCCCCTCTCGTGTTCGACACGCGCGAGCTGGGCCGGCGTCCCGGTGCGCTGAAGAGGGCATCCCGCTCTGTCGAGGCCCCCCGGGACCTCGGCAATGAGGTCATCGGTGTGCCCGAGGGCGCACCGGTCGAGCTCGACCTCCGCCTGGAATCGGTCATGGACGGGGTGCTTGTCACAGGCACCGCCCGTGCAACCGTCAAGGGGGAGTGCGTAAGGTGTCTGGAGCCGCTGGAGCGAGAGCTCGACGCGGATTTCCAGGAGATGTTCTCCTACCCCGACGCCGATGCCCGGGTCCGCGAGTCGGACGCCGGCGACGACGCCGAGGACGAGGAGGACACCCTCTTCCTCGAGGACGACTTGTTCGACCTCGAGCCCGTGCTGCGAGACGCGGTGGTGCTTGCACTGCCGATGCAGCCGGTGTGCCAGGACGACTGTCCGGGTCTGTGCTCCGAATGCGGAGTGCGGCTCGCGGACGACCCGGACCACCACCACGACGCCGTCGACATCCGTTGGGCGGCACTGCAGGGACTCGCCGGGACCGTCAAGGACGGCGAGAAGGACAACATGGGCGGCGCCGAAGCGGGCGTCGACGAGAAGCAGGAGAAGTAGCCGTGGCTGTTCCGAAGCGGAAGATGTCGCGCAGCAACACGCGCCACCGCCGGTCGCAGTGGAAGGCTGCGGTCCCCACCCTGGTGGCATGCGCTAGCTGCCACGAGCCGAAGCTGCAGCACATCGCGTGCCCGAGCTGCGGCACCTACAACAAGCGCCAGGTCCTCGAGGTCTGAGCGGCTGGTGACAGGCTTCATGTCAGACGCCAATTCGACTTCCCGCAAACGCGGGGATGAACCGACTCCGGCGGACACGGCCTCGTCCCACACGCTTCTGGAAGGGCGGCTCGGGTACAAGCTCGAGTCCGCCCTTCTGGTGCGTGCGCTGACACACCGCTCGTACGCATACGAGAACGGCGGTCTGCCCACCAACGAGCGGCTCGAATTCCTCGGGGATTCGGTGCTCGGCCTGGTGGTCACGGACACGCTGTACCGCATCCACCCCGATCTGCCGGAAGGCCAGCTGGCCAAACTGCGGGCCGCGGTGGTCAACTCGCGTGCACTCGCCGGGGTGGGCCGCGGCCTCGACCTCGGCGCCTTCATCCGCCTCGGACGGGGCGAAGAGGGCACGGGCGGCCGGGACAAGGCATCCATCCTCGCCGACACCCTTGAAGCGGTGATCGGCGCGGTCTATCTCGACCAGGGCCTCGACGCGGCCGGCGAGCTGGTGCACCGGCTCTTCGACCCGCTCATCGAGAAGTCCTCCAGCCTGGGCGCGGGCCTGGACTGGAAGACCAGCCTCCAGGAACTCACCGCGACCGAGGGTCTCGGCGTTCCGGAGTACCTGGTCACGGAGACCGGTCCGGACCACGAGAAGACCTTTACTGCTGCCGCCCGCGTCGGTGGTGTCTCGTACGGCACCGGCACCGGCCGCAGCAAGAAGGAAGCCGAGCAGCAGGCGGCCGAATCCGCGTGGCGCGAGATCCGCGCCGCGGCGGACGAGGCGGCCAAGGTGGCCGAGGCGGAGAAGGCGGCCGAAACCGTCGACACCGCCGGCGAAGACACCATCGGCTGACCGCACAGCTCACGCCCCTGTGGCGCGGTGCCTCCACCCCCGGTGCGCTTCGGCGTACCGGGGGTCCTTCTTTGACCGGGCCCGGGGAGCATCCCGACGAGCCGGGCGGCCCAACTGCTGTGCGGGCGAGGCGATATGGCCGGTCCAGGGGCTGCGGCCACGGGGCGGATCGGGGAACCCCGTGAGGCACCGGGTGGGCCAGTGGCACCCCGGAGGGGAGAGGTACGCTGCCGCTGTCGTCCCCCCGTTGTCCCGAGGAGTCCCGTGCCCGAGCTGCCCGAGGTCGAGGTCGTACGCCGCGGACTGGAGCGCTGGGTCAGCGGCCGCACGATCGACGAGGTCGAGGTGCGGCATCCGCGTGCGATCCGTCGGCACACGGCCGGTGCGGCCGACTTCGCGGCCCGGCTCAAGGGGCTGCGCATCGACGCGGCGCGCCGGCGCGGCAAGTACCTCTGGCTGCCGGTGACCGGCGGTGGCCCGGCCGCACAGACCGCCGCCGAGGGCATCACCCCGATGGTCACGCCGTCCGTCACCCACGGCCTGGCGATCCTCGCCCACCTCGGGATGAGCGGTCAGCTGCTGGTCCAGCCGCAGGAGGCGCCGGACGAGAAGCATCTGCGGATCCGTGTCCGCTTCGCCGACCCTCTCGACACCGAACTCCGCTTCGTCGACCAGCGGACCTTCGGCGGCCTCTCGCTGCACGACACCGTCCCCGGCGACGCGGACCACCTTCCGGACGTGATCGCCCATATCGCCCGCGACCCGCTGGACCCCGCCTTCGACGACGCCGCCTTCCACGACGCGCTGCGCCGCCGCCGGACCACCGTCAAGCGGGCGCTGCTCGACCAGACGCTGATCAGCGGCGTCGGCAACATCTATGCGGACGAGGCGTTGTGGCGCAGCCGGCTCCACTACGAGCGGCCGACCGCGACCTTCACCCGTCCGCGCACCGCCGAGCTGCTCGGTCACGTACGGGACGTGATGAACGCCGCGCTCGCCGTCGGCGGCACCAGCTTCGACAGCCTCTACGTCAACGTCAACGGTGAGTCCGGCTACTTCGAGCGCTCCCTGGACGCCTACGGCCGCGAGGACGAACCCTGCCGCCGCTGTGGCACCCCGATCCGCCGCCGTCCCTGGATGAACCGCTCCAGTTACTTCTGCCCCCGCTGCCAGCGGCCGCCGCGCGGCTGAGCACCGCGCGCGGGCGCGTCCGCGGGCTCAGCTCCCGGCGTGCCGTGCGTCATAGCGTTCCCGTGCCCGGAGCACCTCCGGCATCCGGTCCTCCACCAGGGCGATCAGTACCTGGAGCTGACCGGCGACCTGGTGGCCCAGCGGCGTCAGCGCGTAATCCACCCGGGGCGGGTTGGTCTGCTGTGCCTCGCGGTGTACGAGGCCGTCGCGCTCCAGTGCGTGCAGGGTCTGGGCCAGCATCTTTTCGCTCACTCCTGACACCCGGCGCCGCAGTTCGTTGAAGCGGAAGGTGCCGTCGAGCAGCGCGCCCAGTGTCAGGCTGCCCCATCGGTCGGTGACGTGCTTGAGCGCCTCACGGGACGGGCAGTCGCGCGCGAAAACGTCGTAGGCCAGGTCGTCCGTACAGCCGGTGGTGGGCTCGTCGGCCGTCTCGGCAGTGCTCTCGGTCGCCATACCGGACACCATACCTCTGCGCAGCGCTAACCAATGGGTTGCGCTTTCTAAAAGTTAGTGCTTTTCTTCTCTCATCGCAGCCCGACGCCCGGGGCACCGACCGCCCCGGGATGCCGTGACCTTGAGGAGAAACCGCCGTGACCAGCCCTGCCCTGCCCGCCCCCGTCGTCTCCATTGCGTACCACTCCGGCTTCGGCCACACCGCCGTACTGGCCGAGGCCGTCCGCGCCGCGGCTGCCGAGGCGGGGGCCACCGTCCACCTGATCAAGGTGGACGAGATCACCGAAGCCCAGTGGGAACTGCTCGACGCCTCGGACGCGATCGTCTTCGGTTCGCCGACCTACATGGGGACGGCCTCCGGCGCGTTCCACACCTTCGCCGAGGCGACCGCCAAGCGCTGGGCGACCCGCGCCTGGCAGGACAAGCTCGCGGCCGGCTTCACCAACTCCGCCTCCAAGAGCGGGGACAAGCTGCACACCCTCCAGTTCTTCACGGTGCTCGCCGCCCAGCACGGCATGAGCTGGGTCAGCCTCAACCTGCTCCCCGGCTGGAACTCCTCCACCGCCTCGGAGAACGACCTCAACCGGCTGGGCTTCTTCCTGGGGGCCGGTGCCCAGTCCCCCAACGACCAGGGTGCCGAAGGGGTCCACAAGGCCGATGTCGCCACGGCCGAGCACCTCGGCCGCCGCGTCGCCGAGCAGGCCCGTATCTTCGCCGCGGGCCGGGCCGCGCTCGCCGCCTGACCCGCGCACCGGGCCCCGGGGCCCGTACGCCGTACGCCCGCGCCGCCCGTGACGGATCACGGGCGGCGCGGGCGTCTCACGTGTCGGGGGCTGGCACCCCGGGCCGGGCGGCTGCCTCAGAAGCCGAAGTCCTGCGTCCACCAGGGGCCGCCCTGCCCGAAGTGCACGCCGACGCCGAGGGTCTTGTAGTCGCAGTTGAGGATGTTGGCGCGGTGTCCGGGGCTGTTCATCCAGGACTCCATGACGGCCTGCGCGGTGGCCTGGCCGCGGGCTATGTTCTCGCCGCCCAGGTCCTTGATGCCCGCGGCGTCGGCACGGTCCCAGGGCGTGTCGCCGTCCGGGTCGGTGTGGTCGAAGAAACCGCGCCGGGCCATGTCGTCACTGAACTGCTGTGCGAGTCCGGCCAATTCCTTGTCCGCCGTCACGGGGGAGCAGCCGGCCTGCGCGCGCTCCTGGTTGACCAGGGACAGGACCTGCTCCTCGGCGGACGCCCCGGTGTCGGGCGCCTTCGTCGGTGCCGCGCTGCGTACGGGCGCCGCCGAGGACGGCCGCTCGGCGGGCTCGGCGGACCTGCGCGAACCGGTCGTCGCCGTTGGTGATTTGGCCGGCCGGTGCGGGGAGGGGGACGTCGAGGGGGTGGTGGGGGAGGAGGGGCGGCCGGTGCCGGGGGCCGCGGAACGGGCGCCGCCGCGGCTCGCCTGCTCCGTGGCACGGTCGGCCGGGGTCGCCGACCCGCCGCCCAGGGGCGCGGTGGCCTCCGGCAGTGCGCCGGCCCGGACACGGTCACCGGGGTCGCCGCTCGTCCCCCCGTCGAACTGGCCGTGGCCGGGGATCAGTCCGGAGGCGACCGCCACGGCCCCCATCGCCATCGCGGCGGACGCGCCGAGCAGTCCGGTGCGTACGGGCGCCATTCCGCGGCGCGGAGCCGAACGGTGTCCGCGGCGCCGGGCCGCGGATGACGCGCCGGGCCGTTGGGCCGTCGGTGCGTCAACAGCCCCCGCGCCGGGGGCTTCGGGGGCTGGGGGAGCAGAGCGTCGATGGCGGCCCATCCGCTGTCTTCCTTCCGTCCTCAGCGTCAAGACGGCTCACCCATAAGAGTGAGCCTCGCTTGTCGGGGGACTGTACGCCATGGCGCAAGGGGCAGAAGTGACCGCTGAGCAATTGGCCGGTTAACGTGCACACATGAACGAAGATGTCCGTGTGACCGCCTGGGTGCGTGGTCAGGTCCAAGGCGTCGGGTTCCGCTGGTTCACCCGGGCCAACGCCCTTCGCATCGGCGAACTCGCCGGATTTGCAGTCAATCTCGGAGACGGCCGCGTCCAGGTGGTCGCCGAGGGGCCGAAGGATCACTGCGATGCGCTGCTGGACTGGCTCCGTACCGGAGACACGCCCGGGCGGGTCACCGGAGTCACTGAGATATGGGACACGCCCCGCGGCGGTTACGACGGCTTCGAGATCCGCTGAGCGAGCCCGCCGGAACCGTCCGTACGGCCGTCTCGGGCGATCTCGCGGATGCGTCTTTGTCAGCTGCTTACAGGAGATAAGGCCTGGTGGTTGCCAACTCGGCCGACCCGTGCAAGGCTGCCGCTGTACGGATGATCTCTACGCCCCCGCGGGACCTTTCTGGGGAGTCGGCGCAGCGCCCTCGCGGCCGCGCACTCTCAGGTGCCCGAGGATACGGGGTGTGATCGTGTTGACCGTCAAACCGTTTGGTGAGACTCTGGAATCCCCGCGCACCTTAGCTGTTTGGCATTGAGTACACCAGAGAATGACAAGCACCGCGGGTGCGAATCCCTCACGACCCACACCGCTTCGGTCGGTCACTCATTGTGGAGGACCATCCATCATGGCAAAGGCGCTTCTCGGTTACGTCGGCGGCTCCGACCCCCGAGTCCTCTCCGAGATGCGACGGCTTCAGCAGCGCGTTCAAGACCTTGAATCCGAGCTTATTCGGATGCAGGCCGAAAACGACATGCTGTCCGCTGCCGCACGTCACGACGACTCGATGCTCGACCTCGACGTACCCCAGGCGGAGCCCGCGCTCACCTGACCTCAACCCAAGGGCGGGTAGGGCTGCTCGCCAGCCGCTTGAGGACCGCTCTCTTCAAGATCTGCAAGGGACGCTTCGGCGTCCCTTCGTCGTTTCCCGGTACTGAGTTACTCCCGCGTTTCCCGCGGACCGTACGACCATTTTCCGCCGTGCCGCCCCTCCCTTACCGCATGATGTGCCCTGCGCTTTCGTCAATGAAACCGAAAATGAACGGCTCGGTATACCCGGGGGCCGTACGGGGCGGTGATCGGCGCCGGAATGTTGGGGTCGCCCGCCGAGGAGCGGCCGGTAGAGTCCAACGGCGTGCATCTCAAGAGTTTGACCCTGCGAGGTTTCAAGTCCTTCGCCTCCGCCACGACGCTGCGGTTCGAGCCGGGCATCACCTGCGTCGTGGGTCCCAACGGCTCCGGCAAGTCCAATGTCGTGGACGCGCTGTCCTGGGTCATGGGCGAGCAGGGCGCCAAGTCGCTGCGCGGCGGGAAGATGGAGGACGTCATCTTCGCCGGGACGACCGGGCGGCCGCCGCTCGGCCGTGCCGAGGTCTCGCTCACCATCGACAACTCCGACGGTGCACTGCCGATCGAGTACGCCGAAGTCACCATCACCCGGATCATGTTCCGCAATGGCGGCAGTGAGTACCAGATCAACGGTGACACCTGCCGGCTGCTGGACATCCAGGAATTGCTCTCCGATTCCGGAATCGGCCGGGAGATGCATGTCATCGTCGGGCAGGGCCAGCTCGACTCCGTTCTGCACGCCGATCCGATGGGACGCCGGGCCTTTATCGAGGAGGCGGCCGGCGTCCTCAAGCACCGCAAGCGCAAGGAAAAGGCGCTGCGGAAGCTGGACGCGATGAAGGCCAACCTCGCCCGCGTCCAGGATCTGACCGATGAGCTGCGGCGCCAGCTCAAGCCCCTGGGACGGCAGGCCGCGGTCGCCCGGCGCGCCGCCGTCATCCAGGCGGACCTGCGCGACGCCCGGCTGCGGCTGCTCGCCGACGACCTCGTCACCCTGCGCCGGGCGCTGCGCGCCGAGATCGCGGACGAGGCGGCGCTCAAGGAACGCAAGCAGGCCGCCGAGGACCGGCTGCGCAGTGCCCAGCAGCAGGAGGCGGCGCTGGAGGAGGAGGTGCGTACGCTCACGCCGCGGGTGCAGCGCGCGCAGCAGACCTGGTACGAGCTCTCCCAGCTCGCGGAGCGGGTGCGCGGCACGATCTCGCTGGCCGAGGCGCGGGTGAAGAGCGCCACGGCGGCCCCGCCGGAGGAGCGGCACGGGCGCGACCCCGAGGACATGGAGCGCGAGGCCGCCCGGATCCGCGAGCAGGAGGCGGAGTTGACGGCCGCGCTGGAGGCGGCGAGCCGGGCGCTGGAGGACACCGTCGAACACCGTGCCGAGCTGGAGCGGCAATTGGCGGACGAGGAACGGCGGCTGCGGGACGTGGCCCGGGCCATCGCCGACCGTCGCGAGGGCCTGGCGCGGCTGAGCGGACAGGTCACCGCGGCCCGTGGCCGGGCCGCCTCGGCGCAGGCGGAGATCGGCCGGCTGGCCGAGGCCAGGGATGACGCCCGGCGCCGGGCGGCCGCCGCCCAGGAGGAGTACGAACAGCTCAAGGCCGAGGTCGACGGGCTGGACGCGGACGACGAGGAGATCGCCGAGCGGCACGAGGCGGCCCGCAAGGAGCTGGCGGAGGCGGAGTCGGACCTGTCCGCCGCGCGCGAGGCGCTGACCGCGGCCGAGCGTGAGCGGGCGGCGACCGCCGCACGGCATGATGCGCTGGCCCTCGGGCTGCGCCGCAAGGACGGTACCGGCGCGCTGCTGGCCGCCGCCGACCAGCTCACCGGTCTGCTCGGCCCGGCCGCTGAACTGCTGACCGTCACCCCCGGTTTCGAGGTCCCGGTGGCGGCCGCCCTCGGGGTGGCCGCGGACGCTCTCGCCGTCACCGGCCCCGGCACGGCCGCCGAGGCCATCCGGCTGCTGCGCAAACAGGACGCGGGGCGGGCGGCGATGGTGCTGGGGGGAAGCGGGAGCCGGAACGGCGCGGGGCTGGTTCCTGCGCCCGCGCGGGCCGTGGAGTCGGTGGCATCGGCAGAGTCGGCAGAGGAAATGGGGGCTGCTGAGGTCCGGGGAGTCGCGGAGGACACCGAGGGTGCCGAGGCTGTTCAGGTGGCGGTGCGGAGTGGGGCCGACAGCATCCGCGGGGCTCGTGCGAGCGATGTGGCTCTTGGGGCTGGTGGGGCTGGTGGGGCTGGCAGGGCAAATGGAATCAATGGGGCTAGTGGTGGCACTGGTGCGATCGAGGGGGGCGAAGGGGCGCTAGTTGCCTCACGTGAGGGTGCGGCCGGGGGTTCGGCGGTTCCCTGGCCGGCCGGGCATCGTGTGCCCGGACCTCGTTCCGAGCCCGTACCGGCGGATGAACTGGTGCGGGGGCCCGCGGAGTTGACGGCCGCCGTGGCCCGGCTGCTGCGGGATGTCGTGGTGGTCGGGACGCTGGAGGAGGCCGAGGAGCTGGTGGCCGCCCGGCCGGAGCTGATGGCCGTGACCGGTGAGGGCGATCTGCTCGGGGCGCATTTCGCGCACGGCGGCTCCGCCGGTGCGCCGAGCCTGCTGGAGGTACAGGCGTCCGTCGACGAGGCGGCGGCCGAGCTGGAGGAGCTGGCGGCGCGCTGCGAGCGGCTGACGGAGGCGCAGCGGTCGTCGGCGGAGCGTCGTACGGAGTGTGCCGCGCTGGTCGAGGAGCTGGCCGAGCGGCGGCGGGCGGCGGACCGGGAGAAGTCGAAGGTCGCCGGGGACCTGGGCCGGCTCGGCGGGCAGGCGCGGGCGGCCGCGGGCGAGGCCGAGCGGTCCGACGCGGCGGCGGCCAAGGCCGAGGAGGCGCTGCTGCGGGCCACCGAGGAGGCCGAGGAGCTGGCCGAGCGCCTTGCGGTGGCCGAGGAGGAGCCGGGCGTCGGCGACGAGGAGCCCGATACGTCCGTACGGGACCGGCTGGCCGCCGACGGAGCCAATGCGCGGCAGACCGAGATGGAGGCCCGTCTCCAGGCGCGTACGCACGAGGAACGGGTGAAGGCGCTCGCCGGGCGGGCGGATTCGCTGGACCGGGGGGCGCGGGCCGAGCGCGAGGCGCGGATGCGGGCCGAGCGGCGGCGTGCCCGGCTGCGGCACGAGGCGGAGGTGGCCGGTGCGGTCGCCGCCGGCGCCCGGCAGCTGCTGGCGCATGTCGAGGTGTCGGCCGTACGGGCCGAGGAGGAACGGGGCGCGGCGGAGCGGGCCAAGACCGAGCGGGAGCAGGCGCTGGTGGCCGAGCGCAACCGGGGCCGGGAGGTGAAGTCCGAGCTGGACAAGCTGACGGACTCGATGCACCGCGGCGAGGTGCTGGGCGCGGAGAAGCGGCTGCGGATCGAGCAGCTGGAGACCAAGGCGCTGGAGGAGCTGGGGGTGGAGCCGGCCGGGCTGATGTCCGAGTACGGCCCCGAACAGCTCGTCCCGCCCTCGCCGGCCGCCGAGGGTGAGGTGCTCCCGGATGATCCGGAGCATCCGCGCAACCAGCCGGTGCCGTATGTACGAGCCGAGCAGGAGAAGCGGCTCAAGGCCGCCGAGCGGGCGTATCAGCAGCTCGGGAAGGTGAATCCGCTGGCGCTGGAGGAGTTCGCGGCGCTGGAGGAGCGGCACCAGTTCCTGAGCGAACAGCTTGAAGACTTGAAGAAGACCCGGGCCGATCTGATGCAGGTGGTCAAGGAGGTCGACGAGCGGGTGGAGCAGGTCTTCACCCAGGCTTACCACGACACCGCGCGCGAGTTCGAGGGCGTCTTCGCGCGGCTCTTCCCGGGCGGCGAGGGCCGGCTGGTGCTGACCGATCCGGACGACATGCTGGCGACCGGGGTGGATGTGGAGGCGCGTCCCCCGGGGAAGAAGGTCAAGCGGCTGTCGCTGTTGTCGGGCGGTGAGCGGTCGCTGACCGCGGTGGCGCTGCTGGTGTCGATCTTCAAGGCGCGGCCCAGCCCGTTCTATGTGATGGACGAGGTGGAGGCCGCGCTGGACGACACCAATCTCCAGCGGCTGATCCGGATCATGGAGGAGTTGCAGGAGAGCTCCCAGCTGATCGTGATCACGCATCAGAAGCGGACGATGGAGGTCGCGGACGCGCTCTACGGCGTGTCGATGCAGGGTGACGGCGTATCGAAGGTCATCAGCCAGCGACTGCACTGAGCGGGGGCGCGGAGCCCGCGTCCACGACGGGCTTCGCGGGCCGGTACCGACCGGAATCGGCGGCTCTGCGCCCCTCCGCGGCGCCGCTATTGATCGCCCGGAGTGTCCGACGACCCATCAGTTCAGAACTTGAACGAACTGTCTCTCGGGTGGCCGAGAAACAAATTTATTACGCCCTATTGACTTCGAAACTTGAAGGCATAGTCTCTGCAACGTTGCTTTTACCTTCAAGTGGTGGGTGCCCCCAAGCTATGCACCACTAGAAGGGCCAGCCCCCTAACCCGGCAGCGCAGCCGGGCCACTGGAGTTCACGTTGACCAGCACCGCGCAGCCGACGGGTTCGGAAGGCCGCAAGGCCCATCCCGAGCATCTCGGCCATGTCATCTTCATCACCGCGGCTGCCGCGATGGGCGGCTTCCTCTTCGGCTATGACAGCTCCGTCATCAACGGTGCCGTCGAGGCGATCCGCAGCCGCTACGACGTCGGATCCGCACTTCTCGCCCAGGTGATCGCCATCGCGCTGATCGGCTGTGCCATCGGCGCCGCCACCGCGGGCCGGATCGCGGACCGCATAGGCCGCATCCGCGTGATGCAGATCGCCTCGGTGCTGTTCACCGTCAGTGCCGTCGGCTCCGCTCTGCCGTTCGCCCTCTGGGACCTCGCCTTCTGGCGGATCATCGGCGGCTTCGCGATCGGTATGGCCTCGGTCATCGGCCCGGCCTATATCGCCGAGGTCTCGCCGTCCGCCTACCGGGGCCGTCTCGGCTCGTTCCAGCAGGCTGCCATCGTCGTCGGCATCGCCGTCTCCCAGCTCGTCAACTGGGGCATCCTCAACCTCGCCGACGGCGACCAGCGCGGCAAGATCGCCGGCCTGGAGGCCTGGCAGTGGATGCTCGGGGTGATGGTCGTCCCGGCCGTCCTCTACGGTCTGCTCTCCTTCGCGATCCCCGAGTCGCCGCGCTACCTGATCTCCGTCGGCAAGGTCTCCCGCGCCAAGGAGGTGCTCGCCGAGGTCGAGGGCCACACCGTGAACCTCGACACCCGGGTCACCGAGATCCAGGAGGCGATGCGCCGCGAGCACAAGTCGTCGTTCAAGGACCTGCTCGGCAGCAAGATGGGCTTCCTGCCGATCGTCTGGGTCGGTATCGGCCTGTCGGTCTTCCAGCAGCTGGTCGGCATCAACGTGGCGTTCTACTACTCCTCGGCGCTGTGGCAGTCCGTCGGCATCGACCCGAGCGCCTCGTTCTTCTACAGCTTCACGACGTCGATCATCAACATCATCGGCACCGTGATCGCGATGGTCTTCGTCGACAAGATCGGTCGCCGTCCGCTGGCGCTGATCGGTTCGGCCGGTATGGCCATCTCGCTCGCCCTGGAGGCGTGGGCCTTCTCCGCCAAGACCGCGGCCGGCACCCTGCCGCCCACCGAAGGCACCGTGGCGCTGATCGCCGCCCACGTCTTCGTGCTCTTCTTCGCCCTCTCCTGGGGCGTCGTGGTCTGGGTCTTCCTCGGCGAGATGTTCCCGAACAAGATCCGTGCCGCCGCGCTGGGCGTCGCCGCCTGTGCGCAGTGGATCGCCAACTGGGCCATCACGGCCAGCTTCCCGAGCCTGTCCGACTGGAACCTCTCGGGTACGTACGTCATCTACGCAGTCTTCGCCCTGCTCTCGATCCCCTTCGTGCTCAAGTTCGTGAAGGAGACCAAGGGCAAGGCGTTGGAGGAGATGGGCTAACCCCCCGCCAGTCCTTCTCCTCAGTACTGGGTACTGCCCCGGGTCATCAGGGACCCCGGGCAGTACCCGTTTTTTGTGCCCGGGTCTCTGCGCGCCCCGGGCCTCGTAGCTCTTCCCGGATCGTGGTGCCGCGGCGATCCGGCCATGGCAGGAAAGTACTTCAGCGCGTCATTTCTGACACTGGGGGAGGGCGTCCCGTTCGACGAGGGTGGAGCCATGAGCGAGACGGAGACGACCGCGGAGGCGGCCACGGACCCGACCCGGGACGGGCCTTGGACGAAGCACGGGCGGGGCGCCGGAGGTGTGGGCGGGACCGCGGGCTATGTGTGGACCACGGTGGACGACGCACCGGTCAAGGAGCTGTTCCCCGGCATCCGGACGAGGCCGCTGTGGACCGGCGCCGACGGGGCGAAGGCCCAGGTGCTGGAGATGGACCCGGGCAGCTGCTGGGAAGGCATCGATGTGCATACACCGGGGCCCGAGGAGGTCTTCGTGGTCTCGGGCACCTTCCACGACGGCGACCGGGACCACCCGGCCGGATCCTTCCTCCATGCGCCGGCCGGGTCCTGGCACGTACCGCAGTCGGCGGTGGGCTGTGTCCTGTTCGTCTTCTACCCGGAAGGCTGAGACCCGTCCTGCCCTCAGCCGTCGAGGCCCGGCAGCACCCGCTCGGCGAACAGGTGCAGCGAGCGCCAGCCCTCGTCGACGGGCATACCGCCGCACAGCGGATGCAGGATCAACGAGCCCCGGCCGCCCGCCTGCCGGGCGAGCGCGAGGCACTCGTCCGGGGTGACGATGCGGTAGACACCCTCCTCCCGCAGGGCCGCGGCGTCCTGGGCGGACGAGCGCACCGCCGAGCGGATGCCGGCGGACTGCCAGGAGGCGTACATCCGGGCCTCGTGCAGCAGATGGCTGCCGTACGCGGCCCAGGCGCGGTCCGGATCCTCGGCGACATGGAGGAGCGAGGTCCGCTCGGGCGGCTGGAGCACCCAGCCCTCGGTGCCGAATTCGGCGCGCTGTTCGTGGTAGTAGGCCTCCAGTCCGGGGAGGTGCGCGCTGGGGAAGAGGGGGAGCCCCAGCCGGGCCGCGCGCCGGGCCGCGGCCCGTGAGCTGCCGCCGATCAGCAGCAGCGGGTGCGGCCGGGTGTACGGGCGGGGGGTGACCTGGACCGCACGCCCCTGGTAGGTGAACGGTTCGCCGGTCCAGGCGGACAGCAGGGTCTCCAGTACCTCGTCCTGGAGCGCGCCACGGCCCGTCCAGTCCTTGCCGTGCGCCGCGTACTCCTCGGGCCGGTAGCCGAGGCCGGCGACGGTGACCAGCCGGCCGCCGCTCAGGAGGTCGAGCGAGGCGAGGTCCTCGGCCAGCCGCAGCGGGTCGTGCAGCGGGGTGATCAGCGCGGAGAGGGTGACGCCGATGCGGCGGGTGGCGCCGAAGACGGCGCCGGCGAAGGTGAGCGGGGAGGGCATCCAGCCGTTGGTGGTGGCGTGGTGCTCCTCGGTCTGGACCATCGTGAACCCGCGGTCGTCGGCGAACTCGGCCATCTCGACGGCGGCCCGGTAGCGCGCGGACAGCGTGGCGGGGGTGGGGGCGGGGTCGACGAGGTTGATGCGCAGGACCGTGACCGGCAGGGAGGGCAGGGAAGGCTGGGCAGACATGGCAAACGTCCCCTTCGCCAAGGCGGTTGGCGAAGGGGACGCTAGCTGACGTTGCGTCAGATCACTAGAGGGGGGATCCGGTCCGCGGGGCGGCGCCGGGTCAGCCCACCTCGGCCGGCTCCCGGGCCTCGGCCGCGCCGTCGGCCCCGGCCGCCGGGACGGTCTCCCGGGGCGCCGGCAGCACGGCGAAGGTGATCGCGGCGATCGCGATCGTGGCCGCCCAGCCCAGACCGTTCTCACCGATCCAGGTGGTGGCCAGCGGGCCGGTGAACCACTGGACCTTGGTGAAGCACAGGCCCGCGGTGAGCGCCACCGCCCAGGCCGTCATGGCCTGCCAGCAGAAACCGCCGGTGTACCAGTAGCGGCTGGTGCGGCCGGTGTTCATCAGGCTGTCGGCGTCATAGCGCACCGCCAGCTTGCGCCGCCGGGCCATGTCGACGCCGTAGACGCCGATCCAGGCGGAGAAGGAGACCGCGAGCAGCGTCAGGAAGGCGATGAACTGGCCGATGAAGTCCTTGGCCACCAGCATCATGAACAGGCCGCCGACCAGGCTGATGACGGCGTTGATGCTGACCGCGAGGGCACGCGGGAGCTTGACGCCCATGGTCTGCGCGGTGAAACCGGCGGAGTACATCGACAGGCTGTTGATCAGCACCATGCCGACCAGCGCGGTGACCAGGTACGGCACCGCGAGCCAGGACGGCAGGATGGTGCCGAGGAACGACATCGGGTCGGTGTTCTGGCCGGCCAGCTTCGGGTTCGAGACGGCCATCACGCCGCCCATCAGCACCATCGGCAGCAACACCAGGGCCGCGCCGGAGACGGTGGTGCCGACGATCTTCTTCCCGGACGCGGAGTGCGGGAGGTAGCGCGCGAAGTCGGGCCCGGTGGGCACCCAGCTGATACCGCCGGCCGCGATGGTGCCGATGCCCGCGATCACCATGGCGGTGGTGCCGGCCTTCTTGGCGAAGATGGCGTCCCAGTCCATCGTGGCGACGAGGTAGACCAGCACCATGATGCTGAACAGGCCGAACAGATACGTCGAGTACTTGTTGCAGACGTTCAGCGCCTTGCGGCCCAGACCGCTCACCAGGTACGTCACGGCCACGAAGGCGAGCAGGGTGACGACGACGAGGACGTTGTTGCTCTCGATGCCCAGCAGCAGATGCAGCACGGTCAGTACCGCGTAGGCGCCGGTGACCGCATTGATCGTTTCCCAGCCGAAGCGGGCGACCCACAAGATCGCGCCGGGGAAGTAGTTGCCGCGGACGCCGAAGGTGGCCCGGGAGAGCATCGCGCCGGGCGCGCCGCCCCACTTGCCCGAGACCGACAGCACGCCCACCATGCCGAAGGCGACGGACGCGGCGATCGCGGCCACCAGCAGGACCTGCCAGAAGTTCAGCCCGTTGCTCACCACGAGCGAGGCGCCCATGGTGAGCAGCAACACGCTGATGTTGGCGGCGACCCAGGTCGGGAAGAGTTCGCGGACGCGGCCCTGGCGTTCGTTGTCGGGAACGGGCTCGATGCCGCGGGTCTCGACGGCGCCCTCGGGTGCGGGTGCGGGAGTGGAGGACGTGGTGCCCATTGGTGCAGGTATCTCCGTGCGGGGATCTGGACGCACCCCCACGGGGGAGGAGGTGCAGGCAGCGGCTGTGATGCCCGGCCAGAATTGATTGCCAGGACTCTACGCGCGTTGCGCGGCCGTCGACCATCGTACTTTGATCCAACTTGTGCCGGTACGCGCTGTTGGACCCCACGACGAGACCGAGTGTCGCCCAACCTCGTCGAAGGGTCCAGTCGGAGGGTCCTGATCAGGCCGGAGGCGGTACGGGCTGCCGCATGCCGACCCGGTGGTCGGCCCGCCGCAACAGCTCCTGCGGGTCGTCGACCGGCGGGGAGATCCATGTCTCGTTGATGGCCCGCTTGAGCTCCTTGGCGAACCCCTCGGGCCCCTCCCGCAGGGTCCGGTTCCAGCCAATCGTCGACACCGCACCGGCCGCGCCGAGATCGAGACAGGTGCGGTACGGATCGGGGGCGAACTCCGCCGGCGGCAGGCCGAGCAGACCGGCCGCGGCGTTGTGGCCTGCCACCTTGCCGAGCGGTGTGGCGTGCTGGCAGCTCTGGAGAACGGTGTGGCCGCCCTCGGCGGCTGCTGCTGCGGTGTCCCCGGCCGCGTAGACGCCCTCGACGCCGCGCACCCGCAGGGTGCCGTCCACCGCGAGCCGCCCCAGCCCGTCCCGGGGGGCGGGGATCTGCGCGGTCAGGGCGCTCGCCCGCATCCCGGCGGTCCATACGGCCGTACGGGCCGCGAGGGTGCTGCCGTCCGCGAGGTGCACGGCGCGCTCGTCCAGGCGGGTGACCGTGGTGCCCAGGCGTCGCTCCACGCCCAGCTCGTCCAGCGCTCGGGTGATCACAGGGCGGGCCGCCGTCCCCAGCCCCGCGCCGACCACCTCCGCGCGCTCGACCAGCACCACGCGCACCTCGTCCGCCGCGCCGCACGGAGCGGCCAGTGCGCGCAGCCGGCCGACCAGCTCGGTGGCGATCTCCAGCCCGGTGAAACCGGCACCCACGACCACCGCGGTCCAGCGGCCCGGCCCGTCCGGCGCCTCGGGCAGCGCCCGCAGATGGTCCGCCAGCCGTACCGCGGCCGGCAGGGTGTCGATGTCGTGCAGCAGCGCGGCGCCGGGCAGTTCCGGCCGCACCACCGCGCTCCCGGTCGCCAGCACGAGGCGCCGGTAGGCCACCACGCCACGGGTGCCGTCGGGCGCGGTGGCGGTGACCTCGCGCCGGACGGTGTCCACGGCGGTCGCGGTGGCGGCGATCCGCCGCACCCCGACGGGGCCCAGCACCCGGTCGAGCGGCACCCGCAGCCGGGCCGGATCGGGCTCGTAGAGGCGCGGACGGAGGACCAGATCGGGGTGCGGGGTGAGCAGCGCGACGGAGTGGCCGACGGGCCCGGCCTCCTTTGCGTGCAGCAGCCGTGTGGCCGCCGCGGCGCTCCACAGGCCGGCGAAGCCGCCGCCCAAAACCAGGACATCAAACATCCGGATTCTCCTCCCAGTGCTCCGCCGGTCGTTCCCGGGCGATGGAATCTGGATACTACTCATCCAGAATTGATTCAGGACACCACTCATCCAGGTTCGGCGCGTGCAGTCCCCACGGACGGGACGTGGCTGATACTGGAGGGGTTATGGAAACCGTCATCCTTGCCGTAATCATCGCCGTGGTCGTGCTCGGCGCGATCAGCGGGCTCGTCGTCAGCGGCCGCAAGAAGAAGCAGCTGCCGCCGTCCCCGCCGGCTGCCCCGAAGCCCTCCGTTACCGCGCCCCCCGCCGAACCGCAGGTCGGCGAGGAGGCCGAGACCCCCCGCGACGAAGAGCGTCGCACCATCGAAGAAGTCACGCTGCCCACCGCCGAGGCCCCCGTGGCCGAGGCACCGGCCGCCGAGCCCGAGACGCCCGTCGCGCCCGAGATCGAGGTCCCCGAACCCACCGCGGGACGGCTGGTCCGGCTGCGGGCCCGGCTCTCCCGCTCCCAGAACACCCTGGGCAAGGGCCTGCTGACCCTGCTGTCCCGCGAACACCTCGACGAGGAGACCTGGGAGGAGATCGAGGACACCCTGCTGACCGCCGATGTCGGCGTCGCCCCCACCCAGGAGCTGGTCGAGCGGCTGCGTGAGCGGGTCAAGGTCCTCGGCACCCGCACCCCCGAGGGCCTGCGCGGCCTGTTGCGCGAGGAGCTCCTCGCCCTCATCGGCACGGACGCCGACCGCACGGTGCACACCGCCAACGGCATCGGCAACGGCGGCGACGAGATCCCCGGCGTCGTCTTGGTCGTCGGCGTCAACGGCACCGGCAAGACCACCACCACCGGCAAGCTCGCCCGTGTCCTGGTCGCCGACGGCAAGTCCGTGGTCCTCGGCGCCGCCGACACCTTCCGTGCCGCGGCCGCCGACCAGCTCCAGACATGGGGCGAGCGGGTCGGTGCCCGTACGGTCCGCGGACCCGAGGGCGGCGACCCCGCCTCGATCGCCTTCGACGCGGTCAAGGAAGGCATCGCCGAGACCGCCGATGTCGTGCTCATCGACACCGCGGGCCGGCTGCACACCAAGACCGGCCTGATGGACGAGCTCGGCAAGGTCAAGCGGGTCGTCGAGAAGCACGGCCCGGTCGGCGAGGTGCTGCTCGTCCTGGACGCCACCACCGGTCAGAACGGCCTGGTCCAGGCCCGGGTGTTCGCCGAGGTCGTGGACATCACCGGAGTCGTGCTCACCAAGCTCGACGGCACCGCCAAGGGCGGCATCATCGTCGCCGTCCAGCGTGAACTCGGCGTCCCCGTCAAGCTCGTCGGCCTGGGCGAGGGGGCGGACGACCTGGCGCCGTTCGAGCCGGAGGCCTTCGTCGACGCCCTGATCGACTGACGCCGCGGCCAGGGCACCACGCCCGGACTGTCATCGGCCCCCGGACCCGCACACGGCGGGTGGCGGGGGCCGACGTCTTGTCCCTGGGAGCGAGGCCACCGAGGGCCCTGCACGAGCTCGCCGCCCGTGCGCCGTACGGCCAGGAGCGGGAAACCGGGTGCCCGGACTCAGACCGCCGAGCGGTTGCACACATACGCCAGGGTGCCCACCACCAGCCGCGCCTGCGGCGGATGGGCCGCGGTGTCCAGCGTCGGCGGGCGGAGCCAGCGCACCGGGCCGTGGCCGCCGAGGTCGGAGGGGGGCGCGGTGATGTGGTCACCGGGGCCCAGGGAGCGCAGGTCGAGCGTGGCGTCGTCCCAGCCCATCCGGTAGAGCAGATCGGGGAGCTCCTTGGCCGCACCGGGGGCGACGAAGAACAGGGCGCGGCCCGTCGGGGTCACCGCGGCCGGGCCGAGCGGCAGGCCCATCCGCTCCAGCCGCGCCAGCGCGTTGCGGCCCGCGGTCTCCGGCACGTCGAGGATGTCGAACGACCGGCCCACCGGGAGGAGCAGCGCGGCGCCCGGCGTCTCGGCCCAGGCCGCGGCGGCCGTCTCCCAGGTGGCCCCGGCCGCCAGCTCCCCGGCGAAGGCCAGTGGATGGGCGCCGGGGGCGGGGCAGTCGGCGGCGCCGCACGAGCAGTCCGTGCGCCCGCTGCCCGCGCGCACCGCGCGTGCGCCGGGGACGACCGCCCAGCCCCACAGCCCGGTGTACTCCGCCACCGCCGTGATCTCGGTCGAGCGGGCGCGGCGCCGGGAGCCGGAACGCATCTCGCGAATGTCGCCGATCGTGAAGCCCATGCCCCCTCCAACGGGTGGTGCGTGCCAGTGGTTACGAGTCGGTGGGTTGACGACGTGGCGCCCTTCACGCTCCGTCGCCGGCCCGCGTAGCCGGTGGTGTGACGTGGTGTGCCGGGTGGTGCGCTGTGCCGTGCGAGCCCGTGCGCGCTTCGCTCCGCCCGGCCTCGCTCGACCTGTGTCAAGTCAATCGCGGGAGCCTGGCGGGGAGTTCATACGAAGGGGTGGCGAATGGTGGCGTTTCCGCAATCGGCCTCGCGTGAGGCGTGATCGTAGGATTACTTTCGGTGCACGAACCCCGAAGAGGCATCATTCGCACGGGTATGCCGGTGGCAACGCACCGGTCGAGCACAGGCCAAAAGGTGTGGCCGGAATCCGTGGTCGGGTAGATGTACCCCGGACAGGCGTCGCAACGTGCGGCAGGCTGTGGACGGTTCGCGGCACGCACCAGGCACCAGACAGCCAGGCAGACAGCAACGCAGCTATCGGGATGGGGGCTTCCAGTGGGCGGCAACGGCGGCAGTGGCGGCACCGACGCCGCCAAACAACCCAACGCACAGCTGGGTTCGTGGTTCATGCGCAGCGGCTGGTCCAAGGGGGAGCTGGCGCGCCAGGTCAACCGCCGGGCCCGTCAGATGGGCGCCCACCACATCAGTACGGACACCTCCCGGGTGCGCCGCTGGCTCGACGGCGAGCAGCCGCGCGAGCCCATTCCGCGGATCCTGTCCGAGCTGTTCTCCGAGCGCTTCGGCTGCGTGGTCGGCATCGAGGAGCTGGGCCTGCGCTCCGCCCACCAGTCCCCGTCCGTCTCCGGCGTGGACCTGCCCTGGGCCGGCTCCCAAACGGTCACCCTCATCAGCGAGTTCTCGCGCAGTGACCTGATGCTGGCGCGCCGCGGCTTCCTCGGCACCTCCCTCGCGCTCGCCGCCGGACCCAGCCTCATCGAGCCGATGCAGCGCTGGCTGGTCCCGGTGCCCGCGGGCCAGGGCGAGGGCGGCGCCGAGGAGCCGGACCGCGCCCGCCGGCCCGCGCGGCTGTCCAAGCCGGAGCTGGATCTGCTGGAGTCGACGACCGCGATGTTCCGCCAGTGGGACGCGCAGTGCGGCGGCGGGCTGCGGCGCAAGGCGGTGGTCGGCCAGCTTCACGAGGTCACCGACCTCCTCCAGGAGCCGCAGCCGGCAGCGGTGGCCAAGCGGCTGTTCAAGGTCGCCGCCGAGCTCGCCGAACTGGCCGGCTGGATGAGTTACGACATCGGGCTCCAGCCCACCGCGCAGAAGTACTTCGTGCTGGCGCTGCATGCCTCCAAGGAGGCCGGTGACCGGCCCCTGGGCTCGTACATCCTCTCCAGCATGAGCCGCCAGATGATCCACCTCGGGCGGCCCGACGATGCGCTGGAGCTGATCCATCTGGCGCAGTACGGCAGCCGCGAGACGGCCACACCGCGCACCCAGGCCATGTTGTATGCGATGGAGGCCCGCGCCTATGCCGGCATGGGCCAGCCCAGCAAGGTCAAGAGGGCCGTCCGGATGGCCGAGGACACCTTCTCCGATGCGCTGCCCGGCGAGCCGGAACCGGACTGGATCCGCTTCTTCTCCGAGGCCGAGCTGAACGCCGAGAACGCCCACTCCTACCGGGACCTGGCCTATGTCGCCGGTCGCAGTCCCACGTACGCCTCGCTCGCCGAGCCCGTCATGGAGCGCGCGGTGGAGCTGTTCGGCCAGGACCCCGAGCACCAGCGTTCGTATGCGCTCAACCTCATCGGGATGGCCACCGTGCATCTGCTCCAGAAGGAGCCGGAGGCCTGCGCGGCGATGGCGCAGCAGGCGATCCCGTTCGCCCGGCAGGTCCGCTCGGAGCGGGTCAACACCCGGCTGCGCAAGACCGTGGACACCGCGGCGCGGGAATTCGGCAATGTTGCCGAGGTGATCCGGCTCAGCGACGAGCTCACCCGCCAGCTGCCCGAATCAGCGGCGGCCGTCTGACGGCCGCCCTTCGAACTCCGGCCGCGGCCGCCGCCCCGTACAGCCCGACTCGGCTCCCCCATGCCAGGTCACGCGGGCGGCAGCCGCGGCCGGGCTGTTTTTTGCGCCTGAACCGGCGCCGCTTTCGTGGAGGTGGCTGGGCGCCGTGGGGGCTGCTCGATGGGGGTTTCGGTGGGTTGAACGGGTGATGCCGGGCTGATCTGGGAGTTCACCGGGGCGTAACACGGGGGGCGTCTTCGTCACTGTGGTGAAACACCCGCAAGGTTTGGCCGAAACCGTGCTGCGACAACCTCAACGCGAAGTCGGCCCACCAGAAACACGCCCGCACGGGCCGCATCGACGACGAGGAGACGCCGATGCCCCCAGGCATCCTGACGCTTGCAGCAGACAAGGTGACGCTCAGCCCGGCGAACACCGGGTTCATGCTGATCTGCTCCGCCCTGGTGATGATCATGACCCCCGGGCTCGCCTTCTTCTACGGAGGCATGGTCCGGGTCAAGAGCGTGCTCAACATGCTGATGATGAGTTTCATCAGCCTGGGCATCGTCACGATCCTGTGGGTCCTGTACGGCTTCGGTCTCGCATTCGGCACCGACAGCGGCGGCTTCATCGGCTGGAACGGCAACTTCGCCGGCCTCAGCGGTATCGGCCTGACCGAGCTGTGGGGCACCAGCACCATCCCGGTCTATGTCTTCGCGATCTTCCAGCTGATGTTCGCGGTCATCACGCCCGCGCTGATCAGCGGTGCGCTCGCCGACCGGGTGAAATTCACCGCCTGGGCGCTGTTCATCGCGCTGTGGGTCACCGTCGTGTACTTCCCCGTCGCCCACTGGGTCTGGGGCGACGGCGGCTGGCTCTTCGAGCTGAAGGTCATCGACTTCGCCGGCGGCACCGCCGTGCACATCAACGCAGGCGCCGCGGCGCTCGGCGTGCTCCTCGTCGTCGGCAAGCGCATCGGCTTCAAGAAGGACCCGATGCGGCCGCACAGCCTGCCCCTGGTGATGCTCGGCGCCGGGCTGCTGTGGTTCGGCTGGTTCGGCTTCAACGCCGGCTCCTGGCTCGGCAACGACGACGGCATCGGCGCGGTCGCCTTCGTCAACACGCAGGTCGCCACCGCCGCCGCGATGCTCGGCTGGCTGGCGTACGAAAAGCTCCGGCACGGCTCGTTCACCACGCTCGGCGCGGCCTCCGGCGCGGTCGCCGGACTCGTCGCCATCACCCCGGCCTGCGGCGCGGTCAGCCCGCTGGGCGCCATCGCGGTCGGTGTGATCGCCGGTGTGCTGTGCGCCATGGCGGTCAATCTCAAGTACAAGTTCGGCTACGACGACTCCCTCGACGTCATCGGCGTCCACCTCGTCGGCGGTGTCGTCGGATCGCTGCTGGTCGGCCTGTTCGCCACCGGCGGGGTACAGAGCAAGGCCAAGGGCCTGTTCTACGGCGGCGGCTTCGACCAGCTCGGCAGGCAGGCCGTCGGTGTGGTCTGCGTACTGCTGTACTCCCTGGTCGTCTCGTATGTCCTTGCCAAGGTCATCGACCTGGTGATGGGCTTCCGGGTCGGCGAGGACGAGGAGGTCGCCGGCATCGACCAGGCCGCGCACGCGGAGACCGCGTACGACTTCACCGGCGCGGGCGGTGGCACGGTCGGCCGCAAGGGACCGGCACTCGGCGAGGCCCTGACAAAGAAGGTGGACGCGTGAAGCTCATCACGGCAGTAATCAAGCCGCACCGGCTGGACGAGGTGAAGGACGCCCTCCAGGCATTCGGTGTGCACGGTCTGACGCTCACCGAGGCCAGCGGATACGGCAGGCAGCGCGGGCACACGGAGGTGTACCGCGGTGCCGAGTACACCGTCGACCTCGTGCCGAAGATCCGTATCGAGGTGCTGGTCGAGGACGCCGACGCCGAGCAGCTGATGGATGTGGTCGTCAAGGCGGCCCGCACCGGCAAGATCGGCGACGGGAAGGTGTGGAGCATCCCCGTCGACGACGCCGTACGGGTGCGGACCGGGGAGCGGGGACCGGACGCACTGTGACGGCACCCCGGCCACCGCGCGGCTCCTGCCCTGGAGCGGCGCGGTGGCCGGGGCCGGAGCCGGCGACCGAGCGGCGGATGGCCGCCCGCCCCGCAGCGACCCACACTGAAGGGACGGGGGACGGCGGGGCTACGGGACGGCGGTACGGGCAGGCGGTGACGGCGGGGGACAACACGACCGAGGAGCGCGCGAGTTGACCGACAACGTCGAGGAAACGGCAGGCCCGGGCGGAGCGCCGGGCCCGGGGACCGAGCCCGCGCCCGCCCCGGAAGGCGGCTACCCCGCGGCCCGGCTGCGGCTCCTCCAGGACGAGGCGGCCATCGGGCCCGGCCGCCGCGCCGGCCTCGCCCGGCTGACCGACGACTGGCTGGCCGGCCTGCTGGCCCGGCACGCCACCGCCGCCGGACTGGCCGGCACCGCCCTGGTCGCCGTCGGCGGCTACGGCCGCGGCGAACTCTCCCCGCGCAGCGACCTCGACCTGTTGCTGCTGCACGACGGCCGGGCCGACGCCGATGCCCTGGCCGCGCTCGCCGATCAGCTCTGGTACCCCATCTGGGACCTCGGCCTCGACCTCGACCACTCCGTACGCACCCCCGCCCAGGCCCGTAAAGCCGCCCGCGAGGACCTGAAGGTGCAGCTCGGCCTGCTCGACGCCCGTCACCTGGCAGGCGACCCGGAGCTGACCGCGGCGCTGCGCACCGCCGCCTACGCCGACTGGCGCGAGAGCGCCCCCAAACGGCTCCCGGAACTCCACGACCTGTGCCAGGAGCGCGCCGAGCGGCAGGGCGAGCTCCAGTACCTGCTCGAACCCGAGCTCAAGGAGGCCAGGGGCGGGCTGCGGGACGCCACCGCACTCCGGGCCGTCGCCGCCTCCTGGCTCGCCGACGCCCCGCGCGGCGGCCTGGAAGCCGCCCGCACCCGGCTGCTCGACACCCGCGACGCGCTGCATCTGACGACCGGCCGCGCCACCGACCGGCTCTCCCTCCAGGAACAGGACCAGGTCGCCGACGCCCTCGGCATGCTCGACGCGGACGCCCTGCTGCGGCAGACCTACGAATCCGCCCGCACCATCTCCTACGCGGCCGATGTCACCTGGCGCGAGGTCGGCCGGGTGCTGCGCGCCCGCTCCCTCAAGCCCATGCTGCGCGGGCTGCTGCACGGCCGTACCGCGGGCAAGGGCGAGCGCTCACCGCTCGCCGAGGGCGTCGTGGAACTCGACGGCGAGGCGGTGCTCGCCCGCACCGCACGGCCCGAGCGGGACCCGGTGCTGGTGCTGCGCGCCGCGGCCGCCGCCGCCCAGGCCGGACTGCCGCTGGCCACCCACGCCATCCGCCGCTGCGCCACGGCCACCGCCACCCGGCCGCTGCCCGTGCCGTGGCCCGCCGAGGCCCGTGAGCAGCTGGTGACGCTGCTGGGCGCGGGCACCCACACCGTGCCCGTATGGGAGGCCCTGGAGGCCGAGGGCATCATCACGCGGCTGCTGCCCGACTGGGAGCGCGTCCGCTGCCGCCCCCAGCGCAACCCCGTCCACACCTGGACCGTGGACCGGCACCTCGTCGAGACCGCCGTACGGGCCTGTGACCTGACCCGGCGGGTGCACCGCCCCGACCTGCTGCTGATCGCCGCCCTGCTGCACGACATCGGCAAGGGCTGGCCCGGCGACCACTCGGTGGCCGGCGAGACCATCGCCCGCGACGTGGCGGGCCGGCTCGGCTTCGGTGCCCGCGACACCGCGGTGATCGCCACCCTCGTACGGCACCATCTGCTGCTCATCGACACCGCCACCCGGCGCGATCTGGACGACCCGGCGACCGTCGGCGCGGTCGCCGAGGCCGTCGGCAGCACCGGCACCCTGGAGCTCCTGCACGCCCTGACCGAGGCCGACGCCCTGGCCACCGGGCCCGCCGCCTGGAGCGCCTGGCGCGGCGGACTCGTCGCCGACCTGGTCAAACGGGTCGCCGCGCGGCTCGCGGGGGAGCCCGGACCGGAGGAACGCGGCGCCGCCGAGCCCACCGCGGAGCAGGAGCGGCTGGCGATCGAGGCCCGGCGCACCGGCGGCCCGGTCCTGGCGCTGCACGCGCGCTCCGAACCGCCCACCGGGGCCGGGGACGACTCCGAGGCGCCGGACCGGGAAGCGGTCGGTGTGGAGCTGCTCATCGCCGTACCCGACCAGCCGGGCGTCCTTGCCGCCGCGGCCGGCGTGCTGGCCCTGCACCGGCTCACCGTCCGCGCCGCGGACCTGCTCCTGCTCGACCCCGTCGAGGAGGGCCCGGTCCTGCTGCTGAGCTGGCGGGTGGCCGCCGAATACGGTTCGCTGCCGCGCGCCGACCGGCTGCGTGCCGACCTGGTCCGCGCGCTGGACGGCTCTCTCGACATCCCCGCCCGCCTCGCCGAGCGCGAACGCGCCTACGCCCGCCGTGCGCGTGCCGTGCTGGCCCCGCCACCCCGGGTCAGCGTCGCCCCCGGCAGCTCCCGCACCGCGACCGTGATCGAGGTCCGCGCCCAGGACGCGCACGGCCTGCTGCACCGCATCGGCCGCGCCCTGGAGCAGGCCGGCGTCGCGGTCCGCAGCGCCCACATCAGCACCCTGGGCGCGAACGCGGTGGATGCGTTCTATGTCACGGGGCCGGACGGGGAGCCGTTGGCCGACGGCGCGGCCCACGAGGTGGCGGCGGCTGTGGAGCGCGCCCTGGGGTAGCCGGGGAGCGCGCCCTGCGCTACCGGCCTCGGAACAGGGCCGGACCGGTTCGCTTGCGCAGCCCGATACCCTAGAAGCCGACCGAACCCCGCCCCCGACCCCGAGGATCGACGACCGCCGTGTTCGATACGCTTTCCGACCGCTTGGCGAGTACTTTCAAAAACCTCCGGGGCAAGGGCCGCCTGAGCGAGGCGGACATCGATGCCACGGCCCGCGAGATCCGTATCGCGCTGCTCGAGGCCGATGTCGCCCTCCCCGTCGTCCGCGCCTTCATCAAGCAGGTCAAGGAGCGCGCCACCGGCTCCGAGGTCTCCCAGGCGCTGAACCCCGCCCAGCAGGTCATCAAGATCGTCAACGAGGAGCTCGTCGGCATCCTCGGCGGCGAGACCCGCCGGCTGCGGTTCGCCAAGACCGCCCCCACCGTGATCATGCTGGCCGGTCTTCAGGGTGCCGGTAAGACCACCCTCGCCGGAAAGCTCGGCCGCTGGCTCAAGGCACAGGGCCACGCCCCGCTGCTGGTCGCCTGTGACCTCCAGCGCCCCAATGCCGTCAACCAGCTCCAGGTCGTCTCGGAGCGCGCCGCTGTCGCCTTCTACGGCCCCCAGCCGGGCAACGGCGTCGGTGACCCGGTCCAGGTCGCCAAGGACTCGATCGAGTACGCCCGCACCAAGCAGCACGACGTCGTCATCGTCGACACCGCCGGCCGTCTGGGCATCGACCAGGAGCTGATGCAGCAGGCCGCGGACATCCGCGACGCGGTCAGCCCCGACGAGGTCCTCTTCGTCGTCGACGCGATGATCGGCCAGGACGCGGTCAACACCGCCGAGGCGTTCCGCGACGGCGTCGGCTTCGACGGCGTGGTGCTCTCCAAGCTCGACGGTGACGCCCGCGGTGGTGCCGCGCTGTCCGTCGCGCACGTCACCGGCAAGCAGATCATGTTCGCCTCCAACGGCGAGAAGCTGGACGACTTCGACGCGTTCCACCCGGACCGCATGGCGTCCCGCATCCTCGGCATGGGCGACATGCTCAGCCTGATCGAGAAGGCCGAGCAGACCTTCAGCCAGGCCGAGGCCGAGAAGATGGCGGCCAAGCTGGCGAAGGGCCCCAAGGAGTTCACCCTCGACGACTTCCTGGCCCAGATGGAGCAGGTCCGCAAGATGGGCTCCATCTCCAAGCTGCTCGGCATGCTGCCCGGTATGGGGCAGATGAAGGACCAGATCAACAACCTCGACGAGCGCGAGGTCGACCGCACGGCCGCCATCATCAAGTCGATGACCCCGGCCGAGCGCCAGGAGCCGACGATCATCAACGGCTCACGCCGGGCCCGTATCGCCAAGGGTTCCGGTGTCGACGTCAGCGCGGTCAAGGGCCTGGTCGAGCGGTTCTTCGACGCCCGCAAGATGATGTCGAAGATGGCGCAGGGCGGCGGCATGCCTGGTATGCCCGGCATGCCGGGGATGCCTGGCATGGGCGGCGGTGGCGCCCGCAAGAAGAAGCAGGTCAAGCAGGCCAAGGGCAAGCGCAAGAGCGGCAACCCGATGAAGCGCAAGGCCGAGGAGGAGGCCGCGGCCGCGCGCCGCGAGGCCGCCCAGGCCGGCAACCCGCTGGGCCTGCCGCAGGGTGACCAGGAGCCGCAGAACTTCGAACTCCCCGAGGAGTTCAAGAAGTTCATGGGCTGAGGCCCGCAGTTCTGGATCGAGCCCCTGACCGCCGCGGGTGGTCGGGGGCTCGGTCGTGTCCGGGGCGGACGGGGAGTTCGGGGCGGCCTGGGTGTCCGGGGCGGCCTGGGTGTCCGGGGCGGACTGGGTGTCCGTGGCTCCCTCTGGCCCTCGGAGGTCGAGTGTCTGTACCTGCCCCCTGGCCCTCGGAGGTCGAGTGTCTGTACCTGCCCCCTTGCCCTCGAAGGCCGAGCATCTACACCCGCCCACCCCCCGAAGGGGGGTGGGCGGCGGGGAAAAACAAAAGGTGTGGGTGGGCGGCGGGTAGGGGGAAGGCTCACGGCGGTTGCCCTACGGGCCGCCCCCACGGGTCGTAACACCCCGTCAGTTCCGGTGTGCCGTCGGCCAGACCGGAGACGACCGCGACCGTGCTGCGGGTGACGAACACCTGGGTGCGGAAGGCCAGGACGGCGGTGTCCCCGGGCCGCGCCTCGCCGGGCGCCAGCAGCCGGTAGTAGTCGATGTGCTCGGGCGGAGCGTCCTGCACCGCGAGGCGCGCGCCGGTGCGCGGGATCAGCGCGGAGCGCACGGTGGCACGTGGGTAGAAGCCGCCGCCGAACAACGCCGGCCGGCCGTCGGCGAGGACATGGGCGACCTCGCTCACGTACACATAGCCGGGCTTCTCCGGCTGCCGCGGGCCCGCGGCGTGCAGGGGAGTGGTGCCGGTGAGCGCATGCCCCGGCTCCCCGTGCGTGGCGCCGAGCCGCGCCAGCAGCGGGAGACTCGCCATCGACGTGACGCCGGGCGCGCTCAGCAGCAGCCCCGCCGGATCGACCCCCCTCCGCGCGGCGAGCACCTCCCGTGCCGTACGGGCCAGGGCGAGGTTCGCGGTGGCGCGCGGCCGGCCCGCACCGGGGTCGCAGCGCAGACAGGGGAAGGCCGTCACCCCCGCGACACGTACGCCCGGCAGCCGCTCCGCCGCGGCGGCGAACGCCTCGATACCGTCCGGTGGCACCCCGCCCTCCTGCCCCGGATACCCCGCACCCGGCGCCCCCTCGACGCGTACGAGGATGTCCTGGACGCGGCCGAGCCGGACGGCCGCCTCCGACACGGCACGCGCGTTGGCGAGGTCGTAGACGGTGACCGCCTCCGGGCGCCACGACAGCATCTCGGGCAGTGCCCGGTGCGGGATCTGCACCAGATGACCGAGGTTCCCGGCCCGCGCGCCCGCCGCATGCAGCACCCGCGCCTCGGGCGGGTCGATGGCGGCGAAGCGCGGGATATGGCGGGCGACGGCCCGGACCAGCTCGGGATTGCGGCCGAGCTGCTTGACCACGAACCAGAGGGCGAGCCCCCGCCGGCCGGCCTCCGCGGCCAGCAGCGCGGCGTTCGCGGTCACCGCGTCCAGGTCCATCACATAGGTGTCGGGCGGGATGGCGCCGCTTCGGTGCAGCTCGGTCGCACAGGCGACCAGCCGGGGATTGCGGGCGAGGACGGTGTCGAGAAACACGGTCAGTCCTCCCCGTCCGCGCCGCGCCCCAGGTCAGCGAGCGCCCGCCGGAGGATGTCCAGCACGAGGTCCGCACCGGCCCGCATGGGGTTGATCCGTACGGCCCAGTCGGCGAGTCGGGGGGCGTCGGCCAGCGCGGAGCCGGACAGGCGGTAGAAGAGCGGGGCGATCTCGTAACGGGAGTTGGCGCCGACCGGGTACGGGGCGGCGCCGTGCCGTGCCGCGGCGGCCGGCAGCGCGCGGGCGAGCGGGCGGGCCAGGCGTACCAGCACACACCGGTCCTGCGCGTTGGCGAGCGCGGCCTCGGCGACGCCCGGCACTTCACCGGCCGTCAGCCGCCCGGCGACCTCGGCCGCCACCTGCGACTGCACCGCCCACATCACCGGCACATGCGTCAGCGCCCGCAAGGCGTCCAGCGCCTGATGCCCCTGGACCTGTCCGCCGCCCGAGTAGTTGTCCCGGTGTACCCGCGCCACCAGGTCCGCCGTGCCCACGACGGCGCCGACGCCCTCCGGGCCGTGCAGCTTGAACAGCGAGAAGCAGGAGGCGTCGGCGCCCAGTTCGACCCCGCAGTCCGGCACCCGCAGCGCCGCGTAGTTGTCGTCCACCACGGTGCGTACGCCCGCGGCCCGGCAGGCCGTCAGCACCGCGCCCAGGTCGTAGGAGTCCGCGAGGCGCTGCCGGGTGTGCTGGACGTACGCCCAGCGGAAGTCTCCCGAGGCGAGTGCCAGGGCCGGCTCCCGCGGATCGTTGAAGTCCGCTTCGACGGCCCGTATGCCCAGGCCGCGCAGGGTGTGGGCGGTGGTGCGGTAGACCGGCGCGCGGTGGATCAGCAGCCGGTCGCCCGCCTCCAGGACGGCCGTGAGCGCGGCCCGGATCGCGCCGGTGCCCGCGCCCTGCACCAGTGCCGCGGCCTCGGCCCCGAAGAAGTCGGCGAGCACCGCCTCGACCCGGGCGGTGGTACGCGGGCGGCCGAGCCCCGGCACCACTCCGGCGTCCGCCGCGAAGAGCTGGGGCCCTTCGAAGTGCCGGGCGGTGCATTCCAGCAGCCGGAACTGCCGGGCCAGGGCATCGGACAGGGTGACAGCCGGGAGGGGGACGGTCCGGGGCAGCCGCACGCTCATGCCGGGGCGCCTTCCGGCGGCCGCCCGCCGTCCGCCGACGGCTCGCCGTCCGCCGTGTCCCGCCCCGTGAGAAACCGCAGCGGATTGCGCCGCGTCAGCCCGTCGATCAGCTCCTCGTCCATCCCGGCAGCCCGCAGCCGCGGCAGAAAGGACCGGAACAGATGCCCGTAGCCCATACCGCCCTCGCTGACCAGGTAGCCGTGCCGGGAGACATCGCAGCTGAGCAGCACCCGGTCGGCGTACCCGGACTCCACGAGCGCCAGCAGCAGCCGCAGCCGCACCCGGTCGCTTTGGTAGCTCTCCTTGCCGACCGTGTCGAACGCGATGTACGCACCGGCCGCCGCCAGCTCCCGGTGCACCGCCGGATCGTCGAGCAGGTCCTGATGACCGATGCTGACGCGGTGCGGCGGCAGGCCGGCCGCCGTCAGCAGCTCCAGCTGGGCGAGGCCGCCGCGGCCGAACTGGGCATGGGTGGCCACCGACAGGCCGGTGTGCGTGGCGGCGAGTGCCGCCGCGGTCAGCGTCCGCGCCTCCGGCTCGCTCGGCCGGTCGCCGTGGCTGCCGACCTCGCCGATCACCCCGGGACGGATCCCGGAGCCACCGCAGCCGCGCTCGATCTCCCCGACCAGCGTCCTGGCCAGCCGTTCGGCGCTGGTGCGGCTCAGCTCGGCGGGGTGGAACGGCTCGTAGTACCAGCCGGTCGCCGCGATGACCGCGACCCCCGAGTCCGCGGCGATCCGGGCCATCCCGGCCACATTGCGCCCCATGCCCCGGCAGGTGAGTTCGATGAGCAGGGAGAGCCCGAACTCGCCGCGCAGCGACGTCAGTTCCTCGGTGATCGCGGCCCGGTGCCCCGGTGTCAGGGTCGCCGCCCTGTCGGCGCCCCGGGTCAGATCCAGCGCCAGATGCTCATGGGCGAGCACCGGTCCGCGCACGGCGGAGGCGGGCAGGGGGCCCGTGACGGTTTGCAGCAGCTCGTTCATCAATGCCTTCCCGGCCGCCCGGCGCGGCCGAACCCCGTCCGGGAGCGGGCCCCGTCAGGAGGTGAGAGGAGTGAACAGGTCCAGCCAGTACAGGACGTTGAGCAGGACACCGCCGACGACGACCGCGGCGGGCCCCGCGGCCGTCCGGACCACGACCCGCCCCATCGCCTCGTTCAGCAGGTACAGCCCGCCGACGAGCAGAATGCCCAGCCCGCCGCCCATCGCCTGGGCCGCCAGCAAAGAGCCGAAGAGCAGGGCCAGTTGCAACGTCGCGCCGATCGCGCCGCGCAGCTGCTCGGAGGAGTCGCGTACGGACGGCAGCCCGCCCAGCACCCGGCCGATCCCGCTGAGCGCCAGCACCTCGACGGCGAAGACCAGCGCCCCGCACACCAGCGCCCACCAGGGGCTCGGCAGCAGATAGCCGATCGGGTAGACGAACGTGAAGCCCGCGATGCCGTACGCGCCGGAGGCCAGCGCGGTGGTGGCGATGAGCGGCAGAAACCCGAAGGCGCGGTAGAAGTCGACCTGCGCCGCCTCCGCCGACCGCCCCTTGGCGATCAGGAAGCTCGTCGCCTCACCACCGCCGAATATGTGCAGCTGCGCCAGCAGACACACCCCGGCGCCCAGCGCCATGAACAGCGGCAGATGGCGGCGCAGCCGGGCCGCGCTCGCGCTGAACAGCGACACCATGGGGTCGTCGTCGGGCACCGCAGGCCGCTCCTCCGCCGTCCCGGCCCGTTGGGTACGCCGCTGCCGCAGGTCCTTGGCGACCGCGAAGCCGATCAGCAGCAGCACCCCGGCGGCCATCGCCGGCGCCCCGGCGAACACCTTCGGCCACAGCTTCATCGTGAGGATGACGAGGGCGAGTTCCACCACGCCCGCCACTGCACCCGGCAGCCTGCCGAACTGCTTGCTGATCGCCAGCGCCGGGAACAGCGTGAACAGAAACAGGATCGGCGTCGCCATCTGCTGCATGGCCGTCAGGAAGTCGACCGGCAGCTCGTGCGCCATCTCGTTGGCACCCTTGAGCCCGAAGACCACCACCGCGCCCCAGGCCGCGCCCAGCACCGGCGCGAGCCACTTCCGCGGCGCGAGAATGCCCAGCAGATCGGTCGGCAGGAACACCAGCCAGGGGTTGAGCACACCCGACGACAGTGCCATCGGCGCGCCCAGACCGAAGATGAAGCCGGCCGACAGGCCGAAGGAGACCGCGCCGGTCGCCGTGCGGGTGGTCCGCCCGTGCAGGAAGTCCAGCATGAACGGCCGTACGCCGTCGTTGAACACCGCCAGCGCCAGATGCGCCAGGTACGCGGTCAGCGCGCACAGCCCGATGACGGTCAGCTGCCCGGCCACCGGGAAGTCGAGAGCGCCGGCCGCGGCCGCCGGGCCCTGATGCGCGGCGGCGGGGAGGCTGCCCACGGGTCAGGCCGTACGGGCGGCGAGGGCGTGGGCGAGTACGGGGGTGACCGCGTCCATCTGGTCGAGGGCGTAGCCGAAGACCCGTTTGCCCTCGTCGAGCAGCGCCTCGATCTGCTCCGTGCTGGGCACCGACCGCCCGAAGGTGTGGCAGACGGCCGCCCCCAGCAGCCCGACCAGCACGCCGAGCGAGGCCCCCGCCCCGGTGTGGCAGGTGCCGAGGAAGTAGTCGGCCCGCCCGGCCCGTAGCGCAACCGCCGCGTCCATGTCGTTGCTGACGACGATCTCGACGCCCGGCAGTCCGAGCCCGGTCACCTGGCCGGCGACCTCGGACTTGCCGACGCCGCCGGTGAGGATCTTGGTCATGGGGTGTCCCTTCGCGGTCGGGCCGCGGGCACCGCCGGGCCCCCGCGCCATACGGCCAGATGCAGTGCCAGGAAGTGGACTTCCGGGCCGGGGAGTGATGCGCCCAGCTCGCTCTCGGCCCGTACGGCGACGGCGCGGGCACGGGCCAGAGCCTCGGGATGGGCCGCGAGCTCCTCGGCCACCGCCGCCTCCGTACCGGTCGCCTCGACGGTCCCGCCGTCCAGCAGCCGGGTCAGCGCCATCAGCAGATGACTGGTCAGCATCCCGGCGCAGTCCTCGGTGACCGGCCGTCCCTCGGCGGCCAGCGTCTCCAGCTCGGCCGTCACGAACGCGGCGACCTCCGGCCGCACCTGCCCGCTGTCACGGAAGAGCCGGATGCGCCGGGCGAGCCGGGAGTCCATGGGCGGCCGTCCTTCCCTCGAAGGCAACAGTAACCAGGAGTCTGGACTTTCTCTGACGTTCCGTCACTTTTTGTCATGCGGTCCACGCCCCGCCGCCGCCCGGCCGGTCGGCGGCGAACGGGACAGCACCGCCGTCACGGCCCTGCCCTCGGCCAGGGCCGTGGGCGGCCGCGCCCTGCAGGAAGGTGGTCGCGAAGGGTGCGCCGGCCTCCTCGAAGGCCGCCCGCAGCCCCGTCGCGAGTCCCTCGGAACGCGGAAATGCGGCAGCGGCATCGCGGCCCGCACGTGCCGAGGCCGGACAGGCGCCACAGGGCGGCCCGGTCGGCCGGGACGAGGAAGGCGCCGAGGTGGCCGCGGACGACGGTCTTGATCGCCCCCGCCTCGTCCAGCAGCCGCTGCGCCATCCGGGCCGAGGACCCCGTTCACGCACATGGCAGCAAAAAAGGATCCTGGATACTGCCGAACGGCCGCCGGACGCCCGTCCCGCACCTGCCACCCGCCCGGCGCTACCTCGTCCGTGCGATCAGATAGCGGAAGACATTCGGCATCCACACCGTCCCGTCCGCCCGCTGATGCGGATGCAACGCCTCCGCGAGCTCCTTCTCCACCTGACGCTGCTCGGCCGCCTCCAGCGCCGCGTCGAACAGCCCCGTCGACAGCAGCCCCCGCACCGCGCTCGCCAGATCCGCATACCCGAACGGGCAGGCCACCCGGCCCGAACCGTCGGGCCGCAGTCCGGCCAGCTCCGCCAGCTCCTCCAGGTCGTCCCGGCGGCTGGGCCGCCACCCGGCCGGACCCTGCGCCACCCGCAGCACCCCGACCGTGGCACACCGCTCCACGGGGCCCCAGCCGCCCAGCACCACCGCGCTGCCGCGCTCCGACAGCCCGGCCGCCGCGGTGAGCGATGCCGTCAGTCCCTCGACCGTGCTCACACAGCCCACCGGGTGGAACGCCGTGACCACGTTGAAGGGGGCATCCGCGGGCGCCGCGTCCTCCAGACCGCCGCTGACCAGCCGGGTGTGCTCCGGCATACCGTCCGGCGTGAGCCGTTCACGCGCCAATTCCAGCCGCGACTCGTCCGCGTCCACCCCGCTGACCTGCGCGCCGCGCGCCGCCGCGAGCAGCAGCGCCAGACCGGAGCCGCAGCCCAGCCCCAGCAGACGGGTACCGGGACCGATCCCGAGGCGGTCGTACGCGGCTTCGTACAGCGGTACCAGCATCCGCTCCTGGATCTCGGCCCAGTCACGGGTGCGCGCCCGTGACCGGGCCGGGACGGCCGGGTCGTCGCAGCGCATGGATCCGGAGTGCGGAAGCTGGTGCCGCACGAGCGTGGGTGACATCGATAGCGCCCCTATTCGCCGAGAACCCGAAGCTGTCCGTACCGATCGCCCCCGTGTTCGCGCGTTGTGCGCCCCCGCAATCCAGACAACTGCGCATCCGTCCGGGCGTCCAGGGGGTGCGCCGGGGTTGTCTCCCGCGCGCCCCCGTGTGCGCCGGGCCCGCTCCCCGGAGCGCCGTTCCAGGGTGCCCCGGCCGGCGCCGTCCCGCCACGGCAGCGCCCGCCACCCGGGCGCATCACGCGCCCCAGGTGCCGTGCGGACATCCGCCTCCACGCCCCCTACGGTGGGACGCGAGCCGGTGCCGGGCGGGCACAGGAAGGCCCCGTACGATCGCCGCGGTGATCGTTGCCCCGGTATACGACCGGCTACGCCATGCGGCGTACGCGGGGATACGTACCGGCTTGAGGGCTGCTGGGCGCCTTCTGCGCAGATCTGCGCACCCCGCCCTCGGCACGACTCATGACCGGAAACTGACTGGTACGTGCAAATTATTTGGGATGCCCCGGAATCGGAACACTGGGCGACCCCGGCTCGTTGTCACGACGTGAGCACGACACCGCCTGTCCTCGCCGCCGAACTGGCGCTCGCCTGGGCCGATATTCAACGGCACCACCCCGAGCTGCCGGACCTGGCCGCGCCCGAGTCCCTGATCGGAGAGTCCTCGTCCGCCTGTGGCGCCGAACTCTCCTTCGAACGGCTGCTCCACGAGGCCGTCCACGGCATCGCCGCCGCCCGCGGCGTCCGCGACACCTCCCGCGCAGGCCGCTACCACAACCGCCGTTTCCTGGCGATCGCCGAGGAGCTGGGCCTGGACCATGTCGACGAGCCGCACCCCAGCAGCGGCTTCTCGCTGGTCACCCTCAACCCCGAAGCCAGGAGACGCTACCGCTCCACCATCGAACGGCTGGCCCGGGCGCTGAAGGCGCACACCGCCGCAACCGCCACGGACACCACCCGCAGCTTCCGTGGCCCGGCCGCCCGGCACGGCTCCTCCGGAGGAGGCGTCCGCGTCAAGGCCGTCTGCGACTGCGGCCGCAATGTCCGCGTCGTACCGTCCGTGCTCGCCCAGGCACCGATCGTCTGCGGCGGCTGCGGAAAGCCCTTCCGGATCCCCGAGGTGGCCGCGGTCGGCTGACCCATGGGCGTGTGGCACAATGGCTAGCTGTACTCGACAGTCGCATAGGACCCCTCTCTCCTCCGGCTGACGCGTCCATCGGGCACCCCGAGTACCGCAACCCCACGTGGCATCCCGTTGTGCCCCACCACGTCAAGACCAGGAGACACCACTTCCGTGGCAGTCAAGATCAAGCTGAAGCGTCTGGGCAAGATCCGCGCGCCTCACTACCGCATCGTCATCGCCGACTCCCGTACCCGCCGTGACGGCCGGGCCATCGAGGAGATCGGCCTGTACCACCCGGTGCAGAACCCCTCGCGCATCGAGGTCGACTCCGAGCGTGTCCAGTACTGGCTGGGTGTCGGCGCGCAGCCGACCGAGCCCGTCATGGCCATCCTCAAGGTCACCGGCGACTGGCAGAAGTTCAAGGGTCTGCCCGCCCCGGCGCCGATGAAGGTCGCCGAGCCGAAGGCCGACAAGCGCGCCCTCTTCGAGGCCGCGGCCAAGGACTCCGGCAACGAGCCGAAGGGTGAGGCCATCACCCCGAAGGCGAAGAAGGCTGACAAGAAGGCGGACGAGGCTGCGGCCGAGTCCACCTCCGAGTCGACCGAGGCCTGAGCATGCTCGAGGAAGCCCTCGAGCACCTCGTCAAGGGCATCGTCGACAACCCCGATGACGTGCAGGTGGCTTCGCGCACCCTGCGCCGCGGGCGCGTGCTCGAGGTCCGGGTCCACCCCGACGACCTCGGCAAGGTGATCGGCCGCAACGGCCGTACCGCCCGCGCTCTGCGGACCGTCGTGGGCGCCATCGGCGGCCGTGGCATCCGCGTCGACCTCGTCGACGTGGACCAGGTCAGCTGACAAGTTGAACACCGGCTCGGGCCGGGGAGGGCCCTCGGGCCGTCCCCGGCCCGAGTTCGTTGGTGACCGTGGATCCACCCTCGTCACCACCCGTTGAGAAACCACGACGGTCCTCGGCCCCTCCGCGAGAGCGGCGGCGGGCCGACCGCGAAAAGGGGAGAGAACAGCGTGCAGTTGGTAGTGGCACGGATCGGCCGCGCCCACGGCATCAAGGGTGAGGTCACCGTAGAAGTGCGCACCGACGAGCCCGAATTGCGGCTCGCCCCGGGCGCCGTCCTCGCCACCGAACCGTCCTCGGTCGGACCGCTGACCATCGCGACCGGCCGGGTGCACAGCGGCCGGCTGCTGCTGCGCTTCGAAGGTGTCGCGGACCGTACGGCCGCCGAGGCGCTGCGCAACACCCTGCTGATCGCGGAGGTCGACCCCGAGGAAGTCCCCGAGGACCCCGAGGAGTTCTACGACCACCAGCTGATCGACCTCGACGTCGTCACCCGCGACGGCACCGAGGTCGGCCGGATCTCCGAGATCTCCCACCTGCCCTACCAGGACCTGCTGGTCGTCCAGCGGCCCGACGGCAGCGAGGTGCTGATCCCGTTCGTCTCCGAGATCGTCCCGGAGATCGACCTGGAGGAGCAGCGCGCGGTCGTCGACCCGCCGCCCGGCCTCCTCGACGCCAGCCAGGCCGAGATCGCCAGCAGCCGCGAGGACAGCTGATGCGGCTCGACGTCGTCACGATCTTCCCCGAGTACCTCGAACCGCTGAACGTCTCCCTCGTCGGCAAGGCCCGCGCCCGCGGACAGCTCGATGTGCGCATCCACGACCTGCGGGAGTGGGCCCACGACAAGCACAACACCGTCGACGACACCCCCTACGGCGGCGGTCCGGGCATGGTCATGAAGCCCGAACCATGGGGCGAGGCGCTCGACGAGATCCTCGCGTCCGGCGAGGGCCAACCGGTGATCGTCGTCCCCACCCCGAGCGGCGCTCCCTTCACCCAGCAGCTGGCCGTCGAACTGTCGGCCAAGCCCTGGCTGGTGTTCACCCCGGCCCGGTACGAAGGCATCGACCGCCGCGTCATCGAGGAGTACGGCGACCGCGTCGATGTCCGCGAGGTCTCCATCGGCGACTACGTCCTGGCCGGCGGTGAGGCGCCGGTGCTGGTCATGGTCGAGGCGGTGGCCCGGCTGCTGCCCGGCGTCCTCGGCAACGCCGCCTCCCACCAGGACGACTCCTTCGCCCCCGGCGCGATGGCCGACCTCCTGGAAGGGCCCGTCTACACCAAGCCCCCTGAGTGGCGCGGCCGCGGCATCCCCGACGTACTGCTCAGCGGCCACCACGGCAAGATCGTCCGCTGGCGCCGTGACCAGGCCTTCCGCCGCACCGACCTCAACCGCCCCGATCTGATCGAGCGCGCCGACCCCGCCGCGTTCGACAAACACGACCGCGCGATCCTGGCCGCTCTTGGCTGGTCGGAGGGCGAGGACGGCCGATTTGGGCGGACGACCGGGGCCGTGGAAGAATAGGCCGCTGCTGTGTGCGTCCGGCGCGCGCCCCTGCCACAGGGGGAACGACGCCCGCCCGACGGAACGGCATCCGAAACATCCTTCCGATATCCCGTTGATGACCTGTGGCATCAGCGAAGAAAGCAGTAGGTCATGCACCTTCTCGACTCCGTCGACGCCGCGTCGAAGCGCAGCGACATCCCGGCCTTCCGCCCGGGTGACACCGTCAACGTCCACGTCCGCGTCATCGAGGGCAACCGCTCCCGTGTGCAGCAGTTCAAGGGCGTTGTCATCCGCCGTCAGGGCGCCGGCGTGCGCGAGACCTTCACGGTCCGCAAGGTCAGCTTCTCCGTCGGCGTCGAGCGCACCTTCCCGGTGCACACCCCGATCGTCGAGAAGATCGAGGTCGTGACCCGCGGTGACGTCCGTCGCGCCAAGCTGTACTTCCTGCGCGAGCTCCGCGGCAAGGCCGCGAAGATCAAGGAGAAGCGCGACAACTGAGCCGGGCCGTCCCGGCGCACGATTTTTTGCGCCGGGGCAACGCAAACCGACGCTCACGTACGGCGTCCGGATCCGGCCGGATAGGCTCAGGGCCCGATGGACACCGACGCACAGCTCACGGAGCGCGACCCCTCTCCCACCCCCGACCAGGGGCCGGAGCAGGGGTCGCGCTCCGCGCGTTTTCCCGCCCGTACGGTCGGGCTGCGCCATCGTCCCGCCACCCTGCTCGCACTCTGTCTGGCCTTCGTACTGCTGCTCAGCGCGTTCGTGGCGCAGCCCTTTCTGATCCCCAGTTCCTCCATGGAGAACACCCTGCAGATCGGGGACCGGGTGCTGGTCAACAAGCTGGCGTACCGTTTCGGCAGCGAGCCGGCACGGGGCGATGTGGTGGTGTTCGACGGTATGGGGTCCTTCGTTCACAGGGAGCAGGGGGAGAATCCCGTTACGGGACTGCTGCGCGGAGCCGGCGCGGCGCTGGGCCTGGCCCGGCCTGCCGAGACCGACTACGTCAAGCGCGTGATCGGCATCGGCGGTGACCGGGTGACCTGCTGCGACAAACGGGGGCGGATCGAAGTGAACGGTGAGCCCGTGAGTGAGGCGTATCTCCACCCCGGGGACACACCGTCCTCGGTGGATTTCGACATCGTGGTGCCGGAGGGCAAGTTGTGGGTCATGGGGGATCACCGCGCCAGATCCAGTGACTCCCGCGACCACCTCGGTGACCCCGGGGGCGGCACGGTCCCGGTGGACCGGGTCGTCGGCCGCGCGGACCTGATCACCTGGCCGGTGAGCCGCTGGCGCACCTTCGAGCGCCCCCGTTCCTTCGACCGGATACCCGCCGCGGCAGGCCCCCATGGGTAACCGCGGACGCCCCCGTCACGGAGGCCAGGGCACCGGTCGGTCCGGAAGGGGCGCCGACAGGTCCCAGCGGGGCCGCGGCGGCACGGGGCGGGGAACCGGCACCCCGTACAGCGGCAGCGACGCGTACGGCGACCCTCAGGAAACCGGTGGGAGCGACGGCTCCCGGGCGGGCGGGGCCGCGACCGGCAGACGGTCGGGACGGTCCGGGACCGGCGGCCGGGCCGAGCGGCGGCGCATGGCGCGGCGCATCAAACGCCGCAGGCAACGCTCCTACCTCAAGGAAATCCCCATCCTCGTCGGCGTGGCGCTGGCCATCGCCCTCGTCCTGAAGACGTTCCTCGTCCAGGCCTTCGTCATCCCGTCCGGCTCCATGGAGCAGACGATCAAGATCGGCGACCGGGTGCTCGTCGACAAGCTGACGCCGTGGTTCGGCTCCAAGCCGACGCGCGGCGATGTCGTCGTCTTCAAGGACCCCGGAGGCTGGCTCAAGGGCGAGCAGAACAAGCCCGCCGAAACCGGCGGCGCCTTCCAGCCGGTCAAGGACGCCATGACCTTCATCGGACTGCTGCCGTCGGCCGATGAACAAGACCTGATCAAGCGGGTCGTCGCGGTCGGCGGTGACACCGTCAAGTGCTGTGACAAGCAGGGCAAGGTCACCGTCAACGGAACCCCGCTGACCGAACCGTACGTCCATCCGGGCAACCCGCCGTCCACGCTGAAGTTCACGGTGAACGTCCCGACCGGACGGATCTTCGTGATGGGCGACCACCGTTCCGACTCCGCGGATTCGCGCTTCCACCTGGACGAGCCGTACCGTGGCACGGTCTCGGAGGACGGTGTCGTGGGCCGGGCCGTGGTGATCGGCTGGCCGTTCAGCCACTGGCGACGCCTGGAAGAGCCGGACACCTTTACGACCGTGCACGACGCGCCGGGCGCCAAGGCGTCGTCGGCAGGCGCGCCGCATAGGCTGTCCACCGAGAGTTTGACCGTACTCCCGACCCCTGCGGAACTCCCGCTCGTTATGGGAGTGGTGGGCCTGCACCGGTTGACGGGTGGGCGAGTGCGTGGAGTGAGGAGCAGATGTGGGGGACTTGGCGGTCGGCGCGCGGTCCGGAACCGGAGAGCCCGAAGAGCCGGCAGGGCGTGGTGAGACCTCGCGGCCGGCGACGAGTTCCGTGCATCAGTCACCGGCTCAGTCGCACTCAGGGCCGCAGGCGCAACGTTCTGCCCCGGCGGGTCCTTCGGACACGTCGGATGCGTTGGACACGTCAGCGGGCGACGAAGTGAGCGGCGGCATGAAAAAGGCCAAGAAGCCGCGTGCTTTCTGGAAAGAGCTGCCGATTCTCATCGGTATCGCGCTGGTCCTCGCGCTGCTGATCAAGACATTCCTGGTGCAGGCGTTCTCGATCCCGTCCGACTCGATGCAGGACACCCTGCAGCGCGGGGACCGGGTCCTGGTCGACAAGCTGACGCCGTGGTTCGGCTCCAAGCCGCAGCGCGGCGAGGTCGTCGTGTTCCACGACCCGGGCGGCTGGCTGAACGAGGCGCCGACCCCCGAGCCCAACCCCGTCCAGAAGGTCCTCAGCTTCATCGGCCTGATGCCCTCGGCCGAGGAGAAGGACCTGATCAAGCGGGTCATCGCGGTCGGCGGAGACACGGTCGAGTGCCACGGCACCGGTCCGGTCAAGGTCAACGGCAAGGCCCTCAAGGAGGACTCGTACGTCTTCCCCGGTGCGACCCCCTGCGGCGACCGGGCCTTCGGTCCGATCCACGTCCCCAAGGGCCGGATCTGGGTCATGGGCGACCACCGCGACGACTCCCTCGACTCCCGCTACCACCAGAACCTCAAGGGCAACGGCACGGTCTCGGAGGACGAGGTCGTCGGCCGGGCGTTCACCATCGCCTGGCCCATCAACCGCTGGGCGACCCTGCCGGTGCCGGACACCTTCGACCAGCCGGGAATCAACAAGGCCATGGCGGCGGCGCCGGCCGCTCTCGGCCTGGCCGGGGCGGTGCCGCTCGTACTGTGGCGTCGCCGGAGGCTGACCGGAACACGTAACCCCAGGTAAGGTGCCGTCCCGGATCTTCGACGCGGGCGCTGCCCGCGGGGTGGGAGCGCTGGGATGAGCAGCAGTACGGAACGCAGGACCGACGGCCGCGGCCGGACGACGGGCAGTGTGCTGTCCGGTCTGGCCGTCGCCGTCGGCTGCGTGCTGTTCCTGGGCGGCTTCGTGTGGGCGGCGCTGATCTACCGTCCCTATACGGTGCCGACCGATTCGATGTCGCCGACGATCGCGGTCGGGGCGCGGGTCCTGGCGGAGAGAGTGGACGGCTCCGAGATACGCCGCGGCGACATCGTCGTCTTCAAGGACTCCACCTGGGGCACCCTGCCGATGGTCAAGCGCGTCGTCGGCGTCGGTGGCGACAAGATCTCCTGCTGCACCAAGCAGGGCCGCCTGACCATCAACGGAAACCCGGTCGAGGAACCCTATCTTCAGGGCAGCGGCCCGGCCTCACCCGTTGGCTTCAAGGCCAAGGTCCCCACCGGCCAGCTCTTCCTGCTCGGCGACCACCGCAGCGACTCCCTCGACTCCCGCGTCCACCTCACCGACGGCGACCACGGCTCCGTGCCGCGCAGCGCCGTCGAGGCCCGGGTCGACGCCCGCGCCTGGCCGCTCGGCAGCGTCGGCGTGATGCAGCGCCCGGCCGCCTTCTCCGCTCTCCCCGGCGGCACCTCGCAGCCCGGCCCGGTCCGGCCCATCACCCTCGCAGTGGTCGCCGGTGCGGTCCTCATCCTCGCCGGCGCGGCCTACGGGCCCCTCGCCCGGCGCAAGGCGCGCAAGCGTGCCTGAGCGGCCGGGGCGGGGCGGCGAGGGGCCGGCCGCGGCGCATGGGGCAGCGGCCGGCGACGAACCGAAGACGGCCGTGGTGCGCCAGGTGTCCCGCATCGTGCTGCTCGACCCCGACGACCGGATCCTGCTGCTCCACGGCTTCGAACCGGACCGCCCCACCGAACGGTGGTGGTTCACCCCCGGCGGCGGTCTGGAAGAAACGGAGACCCGTGAAGAGGCGGCCCGCCGCGAGCTCGCCGAGGAGACCGGCATCTCCGACGTCGTCCTCGGCCCCGTCCTGTGGAAGCGCCGCTGCGCCTTCCCGTTCGACGGGCGGCGCTGGGAGCAGGATGAGTGGTATTACCTGGGAAGGACCGACCGGACTGCCACCGATACCGGTGGGCAGACTGACCTGGAGCGACGCAGCGTTTCGGGACTGAGGTGGTGGACTTCGGAGGAACTGTCCGCATCGCATGAGACGGTGTATCCAACCAGACTCGCCGAGCTGCTGCGCACGCTGCTCGACGAAGGGCCCCCCGAGGCGCCAGTGCTCCTGGAGACCGAGCGGGTCTGACGCACAATGGGGGGACGCACGGCTGAAGGGGATCTGCCATGAGCGCCGAGGACCTCGAGAAGTACGAGACCGAGATGGAGCTGAAGCTCTACCGGGAGTACCGCGACGTCGTCGGACTGTTCAAATATGTGATCGAGACCGAACGACGCTTCTACCTCACCAATGATTACGAGATGCAGGTGCACTCGGTTCAGGGAGAGGTGTTCTTCGAGGTGTCGATGGCCGACGCCTGGGTCTGGGACATGTACCGCCCGGCCCGATTCGTCAAGCAGGTGCGCGTCCTCACGTTCAAGGACGTGAATATCGAAGAGCTCAACAAGAGCGATCTGGATCTTCCGGGGAGCTGAGGCGACCGGAGTCGGCGGAGTGGCCCGGCCCTCGGCCTGCTCTCCGCCACCCGGACGGGTGAGCAGGTTATCCACAACCGCCTCACTGTCCACCAAGATCCAATAGATCTGGGCGGGAGCGTCACAGTCGGTGCCGGAGGTGGTACCGCATGAACGCCATGCAGGCCGGCCGCAGGGCCGGAGACGATGCACAGACCGCGGGCCGGGCGCGGCAGACGCGCTCAGGAGCGCCGCCCACGGGGCGTAAGCCACCCACGGACGGGCGGGCGGCCGTCAAACCGGAAGCCGCCGGGCCACCGGCCGTCAGGCGGCCACCCGCCGGGCCACTAGCTGTCAAGCAGCCACCCGCCGGGCCACCGGCCGTCAAGCAGGCACCCGCCGGGTCACCCGCCGCTGCCCCGACGGTCGCCAGTCCACCAGGCACCGACCCGGCAGCAGCCAAACCGGCCGACACCCGGCGACGCGCACTCGGACGCTACGGCGAGGACCTGGCCGCCCGGCGGCTCATCGAGGCCGGGATGCGGATCCTGGACCGCAACTGGCGCTGCCGCGACGGAGAGATCGACATCGTCGCGGCCGACGGCGACGCCCTCGTGGTCTGCGAGGTCAAGACCCGCCGCGCCGGCTGGTACGAACACCCCATGGCGGCCGTCCGCCCCGAGAAGACCGCCCGGCTGCGGCTGCTGGCGGAACGCTGGCTGGAGCGGCACGGCGGCCCGCCACCCGGCGGCGTACGGATCGATGTGATCGGCGTCCTGCTGCCGGCCCGCGGCGCCCCGGTCGTCCAGCACGCGCGGGGGGTGGCCTGATGGGATTCGCCCGGACCTGCTCCGTCGCCCTGGTCGGCGTCGAAGGCGTCGTCGTCGAGGTCCAGGCCGACCTGGAACCCGGCGTCGCAGCGTTCACCCTCGTCGGGCTGCCCGACAAGAGCCTCATCGAGTCCCGCGAGCGGGTGCGGGCCGCGGTCGTGAACTCCGGCGCCGAATGGCCGCAGAAAAAGCTCACCGTCGGCCTCAGCCCGGCCTCCGTGCCCAAAGGCGGCAGCGGCTTCGACCTGGCCGTGGCCTGCGCGGTCCTCGGCGCCGCCGAGCGACTGGACCCCCGTGAACTCACCGACCTGATGATGATCGGCGAACTCGGCCTGGACGGCCGCGTCCGCCCCGTACGCGGAGTGCTGCCCGCCGTACTGGCCGCCGCCGACGCCGGGTACCGCCAGGTCGTCGTCCCGGAACAGACCGCCACCGAAGCCTCGCTGGTCCCCGGCATCTCCGTTCTCGGCGTCCGCAGCCTGCGCCAGCTCATCGCCGTCCTCGCCGACGAACCGGTGCCCGACGAGGAAGATTCCCGCGAAGAAGGACGCCCTGACCCGCTGCTCGCCGGGCTGGTCGTGCCCGGCACCAGCGCCGGTGCGGGCCTGCCGCCCGGGGACCACACCCCCGACCTCGCGGACGTCGCAGGCCAGCACAGCGCCCGCCGCGCCCTGGAAGTGGCCGCCGCCGGACGCCACCACATCTTCTTCAAAGGCCCGCCCGGCGCAGGCAAGACCATGCTCGCCGAACGCCTCCCCGGGCTGCTGCCGCCGTTGTCCCCCAAGGAATCCCTGGAGGTCACCGCCGTCCACTCGGTGGCCGGCACCCTCCCGCCGGGGCAGCCGCTCGTCCACCGGCCGCCCTACTGCGCCCCGCACCATTCCGCGACGATGGCTTCCCTCGTCGGCGGTGGCACCGGACTGCCCCGCCCCGGAGCCGTATCCCTCGCCCACCACGGCGTGCTGTTCGTGGACGAGGCCGCCGAATGCAGCCCCCGCGTCCTGGACGCACTGCGCCAGCCACTGGAGTCCGGTCATGTGGTCGTCGCCCGTGCCGCGGGCATGATGCGCCTGCCGGCCCGCTTCCTCCTCGCCCTCGCCGCCAACCCCTGTCCCTGCGGGCGGCACGGCACCACCAGCGGCGACTGCGAATGCCGGCCGTCCTCCATCCGCCGCTACCGCGCCCGGCTCTCCGGGCCCCTGATGGACCGGGTGGACCTCCGGATCGCCGTGGAACCCGTCGTCCGCTCCGAACTCATCGCCCTCGGCCGCGGCGCCGAATCCACCGCGGCCGTGGCCGAACGCGTACTCGCCGCCCGCGAACGCGCCGCGGCCCGCCTCGCCGGCACACCGTGGCAGACCAACAGCGAGGTACCCGGCCACGAACTGCGCACCCGCTGGCAGGTCCACCCCGGCGCACTGGCCCCGGCCGAACGTGACCTCGAATGCGGCCTTCTCACGGCCCGCGGATTCGACCGAGTCCTCCGCGTCGCCTGGACCGCCGCCGACCTGTCCGGCCGCGACCGCCCCACCAGCGAAGACGTCAATTGGGCCCTGGAACTCCGCACAGGCGTCCGCCGCGGCGCTCTGACGACGGCGGGCGGCAGCGGAAGCAAGCGCAAGACCGCGACGACCGCCGCCTCGCCGCATGGGCAGGTGTGAGCGGTGACCAGGATCGACGCATGGGGCTTCGCCACAGGGACACCGGCCACGGCCCCGGATGACCACGGCCGTGGGCCGGAGACAGCCGAGCCTGACCATGCCACGCACACGACGGCCGGGACACGCCCCGCAAAGCCGACGGCAGCCGGCCGACGGTCCGCTCACCGCGAGCGCGAGGAAGACGAACCGCAGCGCACCGCCCGCGCCGCCCTCACCCGGATCCTCGAACCAGGCGATGAAACCGCCGGACGCTGGCTACGCGAGAGGGGCCCGGTGGCTCTGTGGCACGCCCTGTCCGACGACACCGCGGACCCACCCGCCGGCGCCACCCCGGCCAAGATCGCCGGCCTGCGGCTCCGTGCCGGCCGGGCCCGCCCCACCGCGGACCTCGACGCCATCACGGCACTCGGCGGCAGGTTCCTCTGCCCCGGGGACGACGAATGGCCCCGCCAGCTCGACGACCTCGGCGACGCCCGCCCCGTCGGCCTGTGGGTGCGCGGGACGGGCAACCTCAGACTGTGGGCGCTGCGCTCCGTCGCCGTCGTCGGCGCCCGGGCCTGCACCGAATACGGCGCGCATCTCGCCACCACCCTCGGCGCCGGACTCGCCGACCGCGGCTGGACCGTCGTCTCGGGAGCCGCGTACGGCGTCGACGGCGCAGCACATCGCGGTGCACTGGCCGCGGACGGCGCGACCGTCGCCGTCATGGCCTCCGGAGTCGACTACGCCTACCCTCGCGGTCACAGCGAGTTGATCGACCGGATCGCCGAACAGGGCTTGGTGGTCGCCGAGTTACCACCCGGCGACCACCCCACCCGCAGCCGCTTCATCCAACGCAACCGCGTCATCGCCGCACTCACCAGAGGCACCGTCGTCGTGGAGGCCGAGCTTCGCAGCGGCTCACTGGTCACCGCCCGGCGAGCGCTGGCCCTCGGGCGCTTCACGATGGGCATGCCGGGCCCGGTCACCAGCGGACTGTCCGCCGGTGTGCACCAACTCCTGCGCGGCGAGGCCGCGGTGGTCACCGACGCCGACGAGGTCATCGAACTCGTCGGCAGCATCGGCGACCTCGCCCCTGAGAGGGCAGGGCAGACCCGCATCCGCGACCTCCTGGACCCCGTTACGAGCCGCGTACTGGAGGCGCTGCCCGCGCGCGGCAGCACGGACACCGCCCATCTGGCGCAGGAGGCCGGCACGCCCCGCGACGTCACCCAGAGCAAACTCTTCGAGCTGCTGTCCCTCGGATTCGTTCAAAGGTGCGGTGAGCGCTGGGAGTTGGCGCGACGCGCCGAGACGACCGACGGTTCCCGGCGAGGCGGTCCTTGACCTGGGGCGAACGGGTGAAAGGGTGAGGGGAATGACCGCAGAATCCAGGTTTGCCGTGCTTCGGGGCGCGGGTCCGATCCGTGGGGAGATGGCGATGGGGCGCAGGGGATGCACGAGGTCCCGCCCGCCGCGTCACCGTGTCCGTCCGCACGGCCCGCCGGACGCCCGCACCCGGCTCCCTGTCCGGGTGTCGCCACACCGTACGAGGTAACCCTGAGGTGCGGGCAGCGGAACGTATCTGCGCACGCCCGAACCTGCCGTCCTCGCGCACCGCGACGCTTCGGTCACGCTACGCTCACAGGCAAATTCCACCCTCATACATCCATCCACCCGCGTCTCGGCAGAACGGCTCAAGGCGACGAATGCCCCAGCACACCTCCGGGTCTGACCGTGCGGCTGTACCACCGGCCGCGCGCGGCAGCGTGCGCCCCGCCCCGCCCACCTCGCTCGACGAGTTGTGGCGCTCCTACAAGGCGTCGGGCGACGGGCGGTTGCGGGAACAGCTGATCCTGCACTACTCGCCGCTGGTCAAGTACGTCGCCGGCCGCGTCAGCGTCGGCCTGCCCCCCAACGTCGAACAGGCCGACTTCGTCTCCTCCGGAGTCTTCGGACTGATCGATGCCATCGAGAAGTTCGAGCCCGAACGCTCCATCAAGTTCGAGACGTACGCCATCACCCGCATCCGCGGCGCAATGATCGACGAGCTGCGTGCGCTGGACTGGATTCCGCGCTCCGTACGGCAGAAGGCCCGAGCCGTCGAACGGGCCTACGCCACCCTCGAAGCCCAGCTGCGCCGCACCCCGTCCGAGGGCGAGGTCGCCGAGGAGATGGGCATCGCGCTGGAGGAACTCCACGGTGTCTTCAGCCAGCTGTCCCTGGCGAACGTGGTGGCTCTGGAAGAGCTGCTGCACGTCGGCGGTGAGGGGGAACGGCTGAGCCTGATGGACACCCTCGAGGACACGGCCGCCGAGAACCCCGTCGAGATCGCCGAGGACCGTGAGCTGCGGAGGCTGCTCGCGCGCGCCATCAACACCCTCCCCGAACGGGAGAAGACCGTGGTCACCCTCTACTACTACGAAGGCCTCACGCTTGCCGAGATCGGCAACGTCCTCGGTGTCACGGAGAGCAGGGTCAGTCAGATCCACACCAAGTCCGTACTCCAGCTCAGAGCGAAGCTCGCCGACGTCGGACGCTGAGTCACGTTGCGGACGCCGGAGCTTCCCGTACGCCGTGTTGCCGGGCGGAGTGCCACGACGGGCGCGCCATCCGTAGAGTGGTGACGTGCCCAGGATTCGAGCGGCCTCCGTGGCCGAGCACCGGACGATGCAGCGCGGCGCCCTCTTGGACGCCGCCCGCACCCTGCTGTCCGAAGGCGGAACGGAAGCACTGACCTTCCCCGCCCTCGCCGAGCGCACGGGTCTCGCGCGCTCCTCCGTATATGAGTACTTCCGCTCGCGCGCCGCCGTTGTCGAAGAGCTGTGTGCCGTCGACTTCCCGGTCTGGGCCGCAGAGGTGGAAGCGGCGATGGAGAGGATCGACACGCCCGAGGGGAAGGTCGAGGCGTATGTGCGCCGGCAACTCGCTCTGGTGGGCGACCGGCGCCACCGTGCCGTCGTCGCCATCTCGGCCGGTGAGCTGGACGCCGGTGCACGCGAGAAGATCCGCGCGGCGCACGGCGGACTGATCGCCATGATCGTCGAGGCGCTCGCCGCCCTCGGCCATGCACAGCCCCGACTCGCGGCCATGCTCCTCCAGGGAGTCGTCGACGCCGCGGTCCGCCGCATCGAACTCGGCGCCGCGGAAGACCCGGACGAGATCACGGAGGCGGCGGTCGCGATGGTCCTCCGCGGCGTCCGCGGCTGACGGGGGGCCTCCCCCTCCCCCTCCCCCACCCGCCCCCACCTCCACCACCCGCAACACTCGTTGCCCCCGCAGCCCGCAGCCCGCAGCCCGCAGCCCGCAGCCCGCAGCCCGCAGCCCGCAGCCCGCAGCCCGCAGCCCGCAGCCCGCAGCCCGCAGCCCGCAGCCCGCAGCCCGCAGCCTTGGGCGGCCGATGGCGTGGTGACGTGGTGCGCCTTGCTGCGGGCAGGGCTGCCTTTGACGTTCGGCCGGCGCCGTGTGCGGTTCGCGACCGCCGGCCCTGGCTCACCTCCCGGCGATCATGGTCGTCTCGTGATTACCCACCGCCCCATCGGGGGCCGCGCTACTCTCCACCACCCCACTTCGCATCCCTCCGCTTCCTGGCGCCCTCCTCGCTCCCCATCGCACGAGCCCGATGGAGCCGGCCGAGTGCCCAGGTCGCCGCGGCCGCGAGGCCGGCTGCTGCTATGAGGGCAGCTCCTGTCGGCGTTGGCATTTGCTCCTGAGCTGCTGGTTCTGTGGGTACTGCTGAGTCCGGTGGTTCGGCTGGTCCCGGATGCCAGGGGGGCACCGTGCGGCCGCCTCCCGGTACGGGAACCCCGAAGACCGGCAGGAGTCGCGAGGGGCCGCCGTGGAGCATGCTGCGGGGCAGCAGAGACAGCGGGTCCAGGTAGGTCTTGCCGCGGCGCAGGCCCCAGTGGAGGCATGGCGCCCGGCAGTGGAACGGGCCGCGTTGCAGAACGGCGACCGGTTGGCCTGCCGTGACGCGCTGACCCTTCCGGGCTGTGGGGCGTACGGGTTCGTAGGTGGTGCGTAAGGGGGGACGGCCCGAGTGGGACACCTCGATCGTCAGGACGCCACGGCCCGCGACGGTCCCGGCGTACGCAATCCGGCCAGGTGCCGCGGCCCGCACCACCGCGCCGGCCGGTGCGGCCAGGTCCACGCCGCGGTGGCCGGCCGCCCACGGCGAAGGAGGTGGCTCCCAGCCGCGTACCACCGTGGGCCCGAGGCCTGCGGTTCCCCCCACGGGCCAGGCTCTGTCCCCATCCGGTGGGTCGGCACCCGGTGGGTCGGCACCCGGTGGGTCTGCACCTGGTGGGTCTGCACCCGGTGGGTCGGCGGCCGGCTGGTCGGCGCGTGCCGCAACCCTGGGGCGTGTCATCGCTCCGGGAGGTGTCACGGTTCTGGGTCGCGTCTCCGCTTCGGGACGCGTCACTGCCCTGGCACCTCTCACCGCTCTGGGACGCGTGACCGCCTCGCCACGTGTCGCCTCCCCGGCACGTGCGGGCATCTCCTCAGGGCGTCCTGCCGCCTTGCCACGCCCCGCACCCGCCATCCGATCCGCCACCCGTTCCACCCGGCGCTCCGCCCCCGCGGCCAGGGGCAGCGTGTCGGCAGCGGTCGCGGGCGCGGGGGACAGAAGGGTGAGCACCGCGGCCACGGCCGGGGCCAGCCGCGCACATGCCACGCGGGCCGGGAAGAAGCAGCTCGGGCCGTACCCGGCCGGCTCGCCGCGGGGTGCCGGTGGCGAGGGTGCCGGTGGCCGGAAACGTGGACGGAAGCGCGACCGGGGAGGCGGAACCGGAGAGGCAGTCGAAGGAGGGGGAGCCGAAGGAGAGGGAGCCAAGGGAGGGGGAGGGTACGGGAGGAGGTCCGGCCGGTGCCGCGGCCGGCGGTGGGCCGCTCCCGGCCGCCCGCCGCCGGTGGCCGGGCCCGGGGAGCCCCCGGTAAAGCCGCTGCGTAAGCCCACGTGGAAGCCGCCGACGGCGCGGGCGGCCCTGCTCGAGCCGGAAGCTTGTCGAGTGCTTCGCCGAGTGCTTCGCCGAGTGCTTCGTTGGGTGCTTCGTCGGGTGTCCCGTTCCGCATTCTGCTGGGTGTGGTGTCGCATGTTCCGACGGTGACGCAGTCCGCCGCGGCCGGGGGATCTTGGTCTGAAGCTGTGGATCAGGGGGCGGTTGTGGACAACGGTGTCACCCGCAGGGGGCTCGAAATGGTGTGTGTCGCCCGGTGCGTCGGCAGTCCCGTACACTTCTGATGGCGATCCGGGTCACCGGGTCGACTTCGCACGCCCCGCCGTCAGTGCACCAGTCCCCTTCGGGCAGCACGACGGCCGCGCTCCTCGGTCCTCGGACGGCTCCGCAAGGTGTCTTCCCCGGCAGGCGCGTCGGGGCGTCAGGCACCGCGGCCGGCCGGCCGCAGTGAAACCGAGTACAACAAGGAGTACGGCCATGGCCGTCGTCACGATGCGGGAGCTGCTGGAGAGCGGCGTCCACTTCGGGCACCAGACCCGCCGCTGGAACCCGAAGATGAAGCGCTTCATCTTCACCGAGCGCAACGGCATCTACATCATCGACCTGCTCCAGTCGCTGTCGTACATCGACCGCGCCTACGAGTTCGTCAAGGAGACCGTCGCCCACGGCGGCTCGGTCATGTTCGTCGGCACGAAGAAGCAGGCCCAGGAGGCCATTGCCGAGCAGGCGACCCGCGTGGGCATGCCCTACGTGAACCAGCGCTGGCTCGGCGGCATGCTGACCAACTTCTCGACCGTCTACAAGCGCCTGCAGCGCCTGAAGGAGCTCGAGCAGATCGACTTCGAGGATGTGGCCGCCTCCGGCCTCACCAAGAAGGAGCTCCTGGTTCTCTCCCGCGAGAAGGCCAAGCTGGAGAAGACCCTCGGCGGTATCCGCGAGATGCAGAAGGTGCCCAGCGCCGTCTGGATCGTGGACACCAAGAAGGAGCACATTGCCGTCGGTGAGGCGCGCAAGCTCAACATCCCGGTCGTCGCGATCCTCGACACCAACTGCGACCCGGACGAGGTCGACTACAAGATCCCGGGCAACGACGACGCGATCCGCTCCGTCACCCTGCTCACCCGCGTGATCGCCGACGCCGTCGCCGAGGGCCTCATCGCCCGTTCCGGCGCCGCCACCGGCGACCAGAAGCCCGGCGAGAAGGCTGCTGCCGCCGAGCCGCTGGCCGAGTGGGAGCGCGACCTGCTCGAGGGCGAGAAGAAGGCTGACGACGAGGCCCCCAAGGCCGAGGAGAAGCCCGCTGAGGAGGCCGCCCCGGCCGCCGAGGCTCCCGCCGCCGAGGCCGAGAAGCCGGCCGCGGACGCCGAGCAGGCCTGACCCGCAGCATCCGGCTGATGACGGCGGGGGAGGGCGCCACAAGCGCCGCCCCCGCCGTCCACCCGTAGATCTTTCGACTTCGAGATTTCGAGAAGAGATTCACAGACCATGGCGAACTACACCGCCGCTGACGTCAAGAAGCTCCGCGAGCTCACCGGCGCCGGCATGATGGACTGCAAGAAGGCCCTGGACGAGGCCGAGGGCAACGTCGACAAGGCCGTCGAGGCGCTGCGTATCAAGGGCCAGAAGGGCGTCGCCAAGCGCGAGGGCCGCTCCGCCGAGAACGGCGCCGTGGTCTCCCTGGTCGCCGACGACAACGCCTCCGGTGTCATCGTCGAGCTGAAGTGCGAGACGGACTTCGTCGCCAAGGGTGAGAAGTTCCAGGCCGTCGCCAACGAGATCGCCGCGCACATCGCGAAGACCTCTCCGGCCGACATCGAGGCCCTGCTCGCCTCCGAGATCGCGGCCGGCAAGACCGTCCAGGCGTTCGTCGACGAGGCCAACGCCACGCTCGGCGAGAAGATCGTCCTGGACCGCTTCGCGCAGTTCTCCGACGGCTTCGTGTCGGTCTACATGCACCGCACCATGCCCGACCTGCCGCCGCAGATCGGTGTCCTTGTCGAGCTCGACAAGGAGAACGCCGAGGTCGCCAAGGGCGTCGCGCAGCACATCGCCGCCTTCGCCCCGAAGTACCTCTCCAAGGACGACGTCCCGGCCGAGGTCGTCGAGGCCGAGCGCCGCGTCGCCGAGGAGACCACGCGTGCGGAGGGCAAGCCCGAGGCTGCCCTGCCGAAGATCGTCGAGGGTCGCCTCAACGGCTTCTTCAAGGACGCGACGCTGCTCGGTCAGCCGTACGCGCTCGACAACAAGAAGTCCGTCGAGAAGGTCCTCCAGGAGGCCGGTGTCACCCTGAAGCGCTTCGCGCGCATCAAGGTCGGCATCTGAGCCTGTCGCGAAGGCAGCGAATGACCTGCGACCCCGCTAGGGTCGTACGCAGTCGGCCGCTCAACGGCCGGCCGCAGATGTGACGAGGAGGCCATTGCCGCACAGGGATCTGAACCAGACCCACGGCAATGGCCTTCTTCGTATGTGCACGAGGAGAGCTCAATGATTCACGGTGCCGACGGCGCGCACACAGACCATCCCGGCCACGGCGGCAGGCGACGCTTCCTGCTGAAGCTGTCGGGCGAAGCGTTCGCCGGCGGCGGCGGACTGGGCGTCGACCCCGATGTCGTGCACGCGATGGCCCGCGAGATCGCCGCCGTGGTGCGCGAGGGCTACGAGATCGCCATCGTGATCGGCGGCGGAAACTTCTTCCGCGGCGCCGAACTCCAGCAGCGCGGCATGGACCGGGCCCGTTCCGACTACATGGGCATGCTCGGCACGGTCATGAACTGTCTGGCTCTCCAGGACTTCCTGGAGAAGGAGGGCATCGACTCCCGCGTCCAGACGGCGATCACCATGGGACAGGTCGCGGAGCCGTACATTCCGCTGCGTGCGGTGCGCCATCTGGAGAAGGGCCGGGTCGTCATCTTCGGCGCCGGCATGGGCATGCCCTACTTCTCCACCGACACCACCGCCGCCCAGCGCGCCCTGGAGATCGACGCCGAGGCCATGCTGATGGGCAAGAACGGGGTGGACGGGGTCTACGACTCCGACCCCAAGAAGAACCCGGACGCGGTGAAGTTCGACGCCCTCGAATACGGCGAGGTCATCACCCGGGACCTGAAGATCGCCGACGCCACCGCCATCACGCTGTGCCGGGACAACAAGCTCCCGATCCTCGTGTTCGAACTGCTCGCCGAGGGCAACATCGCGCGCGCGGTGAAGGGTGAGAAGATCGGCACGCTCGTCAGCGATCAGGGCACCCGGGCCTGACGGCCCCAACTGCCGTGATTCCGTCCGGGCATCGGCCTGTACGGGCGGCAGCTTCCCTACCGGGGAAGACCCCGGTACGGGGATGGACAACGGCCTGCCGGTCGGACACCGTGCAGGAGAAGACGCGCGGCAGGGGCGAGGCTCTGCTTCTTACCGAAAAGACCAGGAGCAAGTGGTGATCGAAGAGATCCTCCTCGAGGCCGAGGAGAAGATGGAGAAGGCCGTCGTGGTCGCCAAGGAGGACTTCGCCGCGATCCGCACCGGGCGTGCGCACCCGGCGATGTTCAACAAGATCGTGGCGGACTACTACGGTGCGATGACGCCGATCAACCAGCTGGCGTCGTTCTCGGTTCCCGAACCGCGGATGGCCGTGGTGACCCCGTTCGACAAGAGCGCGCTGCGCAACATCGAGCAGGCCATCCGTGACTCCGACCTCGGCGTCAACCCGAGCAACGACGGCAATATCATCCGGGTGACGTTCCCCGAGCTGACCGAGGAGCGCCGCAAGGAGTTCATCAAGGTCGCGAAGAACAAGGGCGAGGACGCGAAGATCTCGATCCGCAGCGTGCGCCGCAAGGCCAAGGAGACCCTCGACAAGCTCGTCAAGGACAAGGAAACCGGCGAGGACGAGGTGCGTCGCGCCGAGAAGGAGCTCGACGACACCACCGCGAAGTACGTCGCGCAGGTGGACGAGCTGCTCAAGCACAAGGAATCCGAGCTCCTCGAGGTCTGATGAACGAGTCTTCCTGGGGGGCCGCCCCGCCCGGCGCCGGTCAATGGGTACCGCCCGATCACGGACCGGCCTCCTCGCTTCGCGGGGCGGCGCCCCCCGCCCCGGCGGGTCCCGTGCACGACTGGGGCGACGCGGCGCAGCCTCGGCCCATGCCCTTCGTGCCCGGGCCAGGCGGACACCAGGACGACGGCCGGGAACATCGGGATATCCGGGATAACCGGGACCACCTGGACGACCGGGGGGCTGCTCGACTGAGCGGCCCCCTGTTCCGCGACGAAAAGCCGCAGGAGCCCATGCCCACCTCTCTTTCCGGGTCCGACAGCTCGCCGGACTCAGAGAAGCCGAAGAAGAAGAGCGCGGGCCGCAACCTGCGCGCCGCGATAGGGGTCGGCATCGGCCTCGGCGCGATCATCGTTGCGTCGCTCTTCGTCTACAAGCCTGTCTTCATCGGCGTGATAGCGATCGCCGTTGTCGTGGGCCTGTGGGAGCTGACCTCGCGGCTGGCGGAGCGCAAGGACATCAAGGTGCCGCTGGTGCCGCTCGCGGTCGGTGGCACCGCCATGGTGGTCGCCGGCTACGTCCGCGGTGCCGAGGGCGCCTGGGTGGCGATGGCGCTGACCGCGCTGGCCGTCCTGGTCTGGCGGATGACCGAGGCGCCGGAGAACTATCTGCGCGATGTCACCACCGGTGTCTTCGCGGCGTTCTACGTGCCCTTCCTCGCGACGTTCGTGGCGCTGATGCTCGCTGCCGAGCCCGACGGGCCGCAGCGGGTGCTGACCTTCCTGCTGTTGACCGTCGTCAGCGACACCGGTGCGTACGCGGTCGGCTGGCGGTTCGGCAAGCACAAGCTCGCGCCGCGCATCAGCCCCGGCAAGACCCGTGAGGGACTCGTCGGCGCGGTGCTCTTCGCGATGGTGGCCGGCGCGCTGTGCATGCAGTTCCTGATCGCGCACGGCGCCTGGTGGCAGGGCCTGCTGGTCGGCCTCGCGGTCGCCGCCAGCGCCACTCTCGGCGACCTCGGCGAGTCCATGATCAAGCGTGATCTCGGCATCAAGGACATGGGGACCCTGCTCCCCGGTCACGGCGGCATCATGGACCGCCTCGACTCCCTGCTGCCGACCGCCCCGGTCGTCTGGCTGCTGTTCGTGATCTTTGTGGGATCCGGCTGATCCCAGGGTTTCGCAGGTGAGGGCAGGGGAGCGGGTTTTGTCCCGCCGACTGCTGCCGCACGTATGACGGGCCTCCCGAGGCCCGTGAGGGGTCTGCCGCACCACGTGGCAGGCCCCTCTTCGCGCGGCTGCCGCACTGGACGGACTGTGCCTGCACCCGGAGAAGTCGGTCTCTGAGGGGGACATGAGGCCCCTACCAGCGGGTTTGCTGCTGGTAGGGGCTTTCGTGTGGGCCGTGGGCCGTGACTGGGCCGTCAGCGCTGCCGGTACGGCCAGCAGCTACTTCAAGGTTGAGGCCACAGCGGACGGGCGAAGGGCAGTGGACGGGAGGTGCTTGGGCCACGACGGCCAGGGCCTTCCCTCCCGGGTAGGCAGCCGCCTGGATGGTGTGAGCACTGCTCGTGGGCCGTCGCCCATGTGCCGCTCCGTGCAGAAAAGCTGCCGCTGAACGCCGGGGTCGTCGGCTTCTGCCGCCTGAGTTCCGGAGCGCGGGCGTTTACGGCGTCGGCGTATGGCTCGTCCTTGGCCGATGGCGAGGGCACGTCAGCTGAGGCAGCTGCGGCAGCTGCGGCATCCGAGGAGGAGGGCGACGCAGACTTCGGGCCTCCAGCGGATCCTTCAGGATCGATCGCGTGGTCGGGCAGGACGCGAGGGGCAGCGGCTGTGGAGCGGCTCCTGCCGCGAGGGGGCTTGGCGCAGCGGGCGTGCTTCGCCGGGCAGCCCGCCATCGTGGCTGAGCATGCGGCTGCCCCGAACGTCGCGAGGGTCTCAGAGCTTGGACAGTTTGCTGTACGGGCTCAGGATCCGTGCCTGGAGCGAACCGAAGTCGACAAGTACGGCGATCTCATCCTCGATAGAGATCACCCGGCCGAGGCCGTGCTCATCGTGTGTGACCCGGTCGCCTAGCGCGAACTCCTTGGGAGGGCGCGTGACCGGGGGCTTGAAGGGGCTGGACGGCAGATGGCGCCGGGCTACGGCAGGCTTTGTCATTATCAGCAGTATGCGCCTGGTGAGCGGGCTGCCCCTAACACGCCGGCTAACGCAACCAAGCCGAGATCTCCGCCGGCGGCCACTGCTCACCGGGTTTCCCCGTCCACCGGCCCCGCGAGGCTGCGGACGCACCACCACCCCGGCGGTTCGGGTCGCTTCACCCGCCGCCGTTCCGGTAGCCGCCGTCCCTTGGGCATCGCAGGCTTCCGTCCGCCCCTGTCAGGTCTCATGGAGCGACCGCAGTTGACCGCCAAGGCCGAGGCGGAGCCGATAGCCCGGCCGTCCGTTGGCCGTCTGTGGGCCGTGCGAGGAGACCGCCATGGACATAAGGGTCAGCGGGTGACTTCCCCCTCGCAGCTCCGGCCTGTGCCCCCGTAAACGATCTGCCACACTGGACGGACCATGCCTGCACCCGGAGAACTCACTTTCGTTGCGCCGCGCGGGGCCAAGAAGCCCCCGCGGCACCTTGCCGACCTCAGCCCCGTCGAGCGTCGCGAAGCGGTGGCCGCGATCGGGGAGAAGCCGTTTCGCGCCAAGCAGCTGTCGCAGCACTACTTCGCCCGTTATGCGCACGACCCGGCGCAGTGGACCGACATTCCCGCGGCGGCGCGCGAGAAGCTGGCGAGCGAGCTGCTGCCGGACCTGATGAAGGTCATGCGGCACATCTCGTGTGACGACGACACCACGCGCAAGACCCTGTGGAAGCTGCACGACGGCACGCTCGTCGAGTCCGTGCTGATGCGCTACCCGGACCGGGTCACCATGTGCATCTCCTCGCAGGCCGGGTGCGGAATGAACTGTCCGTTCTGCGCGACGGGGCAGGCGGGACTGGACCGGAACCTGTCGACCGCCGAGATCGTGCACCAGATCGTCGACGGGATGCGGGCACTGCGCGACGGCGAGGTGCCGGGCGGGCCCGCGCGGCTGTCCAACATCGTCTTCATGGGGATGGGCGAGCCGCTCGCCAACTACAAGCGGGTGGTCGGGGCGATCCGCCGGCTGACCGACCCGGAGCCCGATGGGCTGGGGTTGTCCCAGCGGGGGATCACCGTCTCCACGGTCGGGCTGGTCCCGGCGATGCTGCGGTTCGCCGACGAAGGGTTCAAGTGCCGGCTGGCGGTGTCGCTGCATGCGCCCGACGACGAGCTGCGCGACACCCTGGTGCCCGTCAACACGCGCTGGAAGGTGCGTGAGGTGCTGGACGCGGCGTGGGAGTACGCGGAGAAGTCCGGGCGGCGGATTTCGATCGAGTACGCGCTGATCCGCGACATCAACGACCAGGCGTGGCGCGGTGACCTGCTGGGCCGGCTGCTGAAGGGGAAGCGGGTCCATGTGAATCTGATTCCGCTGAACCCGACGCCCGGCTCGAAGTGGACCGCCTCGCGGCCCGAGGATGAGAAGGCGTTCGTCCAGGCCATCGAGGCGCACGGGGTTCCGGTGACCGTTCGTGACACCCGCGGCCAGGAGATCGACGGCGCCTGCGGACAGCTCGCAGCCTCGGAGCGCTGACCGCCCGCTGGTACCGTGTGATCGAACAAATGCACATTCCGACAGGGGAGCGCCACAGCGCTGAGAGTGCGGAAGCGTCGTAGTCCTACGGTGCCCGCAGACCCTTGAACCTCGCCCGGGTCATTCCGGGTAGGAAGTTCGGTCGTCACTCATGCTGTTGCGCCCCGCCCGGATCCGCCTCCGTACGTCCTCCGACGTCGAGAGCCGCGGACACCGGGCGGGGCCGCGTCTCTTCCTGGCCAGCCAGGAGGAAATCAGTGAGCATCACCAGCAGGATCACCGTCTCGGCGGTCGCCGCCGCGGTCGGGATAGCCGCGCTCGCCGCCTGCGGTACGCCGGGCGGTGGTGCGGACGCCAAGACCGTCACGCTCGTCAGCCATGACTCGTTCAACGTCTCCAAGTCCGTCCTGGCCGCCTTCGAGAAGGAGAGCGGCTACAAGGTCAAGATCCTCAAGGGCGGGGACGCCGGCAAGGCCGTCAACCAGGCGATCCTGTCCAAGGGCAACCCCCAGGGCGATGTGTTCTTCGGCATCGACAACACCCTGCTCTCGCGCGGTCTGAACGAGGGCGTCTTCAGCCCGTACGAGGCCAAGGGCCTGGCGAACGTGCCGGCCGGGCTTCAGCTCGACAAGGGCGAGCACCGCGTCACCCCGCTCGACTACGGCGACATCTGCGTCAACTACGACCGCGGCTACTTCGCCCGGCACAAGACCGCGCCGCCGAAGACCTTCGACGATCTGCTCAAGCCCCGGTACAAGGGGCTGCTGGTCACGGAGAACTCCGCCACCTCCTCCCCGGGGCTCGCCTTCCAGCTCGGCACCATCGCCAAGTACGGGCAGGACGGCTGGCAGGACTACTGGAAGAAGCTCAAGGCCAACGGCGTCGAGGTCGTCGACGGCTGGGAGCAGGCCTACTACGAGCGGTTCTCGGGCTCCGCGGCCGGCAAGGGCAAGGGCGACAAGCCGCTGGTGGTCTCCTACGCCTCCAGCCCGCCGGTCGAGGTGCTCGGCAAGAAGCCCGCGCCCGAGGAGGCACCCACCGGGGTCGCCACGGGCACCTGCTTCCGCCAGATCGAGTTCGGCGGCCTGCTCAAGGGCGCGAAGAACGAGAAGGGCGGTAAGGCGCTGCTGGACTTCCTGGTGAGCAAGGAGTTCCAGGAGGACGTACCGCTGAAGATGTTCGTCAACCCGGCGCGCAAGGACGCCAAGGTGCCGGAGCTGTTCACCAAGTACGGCGCCGCGATCGACAAGCCGACGACGCTGCCTCCGGCGACGATCACCAAGAACCGCGAACAGTGGATCAAGCAGTGGTCCTCGCTCGTTCTGAAGTAGCCCGCAGCCGGCGCCCCCGGCCCGCGCGGGGAACGGCGGTGCGGCTCGGCCTGATGGCGCTGCCGCTCGCCTTCTTCGCGCTGTTCTTCGCCTATCCGGTCGTGGCGATCGTCGGGCGGGGGCTGAAGGACGGCGGGCAGTGGCAGCTCGCCCGGTTCGGGGCGGTGCTCGGCGACCCGGATGTCGTGCAGGTGCTGTGGTTCACCGTCTGGCAGGCGGCCGCGTCCACGGCGCTGACGCTGCTGATCGCCCTGCCCGGCGCCTATGTCTTCGCGCGTTTCGACTTCCCCGGCAAACAGCTGCTGCGGGCGGTGGTGGCCGTGCCGTTCGTGCTGCCGACCGTCGTCGTCGGCTCGGCCTTCCTGGCACTGGTCGGGCGGGGCGGGCTGCTGGACGAGCTGTGGGGCCTGCGCCTGGACACCTCGGTGTGGGCGATTCTGCTGGCGCATGTCTTCTTCAACTACGCCGTGGTCGTACGGACCGTCGGCGGGCTCTGGGGGCAGCTCGACCCGCGCCAGGAAGAGGCGGCGCGGGTGCTGGGAGCCGGCCGGTTCGAGGCCTGGCGGCGGGTGACGCTGCCGGCCCTGGGGCCCGCCGTCGCGGCCGCCGCGCTGATGGTCTTCCTCTTCACCTTCACCTCCTTCGGGGTGGTGCAGATTCTGGGCGGGCCCACCTTCTCGACGCTGGAGGTGGAGATCTACCGGCAGACCGCGGATTTCCTGGATCTGCCGACGGCCGCCGTCCTCACCCTGATCCAGTTCGCGGCGGTGCTGGGCGTGCTGGCGCTGCACGCCTGGACGGTGCGGCGGCGGGAATCCGCGCTGCGGCTCGTGGCGCCGTCCCGGACCGCACACCGGCCGCGCGGCCGCGGCCAGTGGACGCTGCTGTGGGGGACCCTCGCCGTCATCACCGTCCTGCTGATCGCGCCGCTGGTCGTGCTCGTGGAGCGGTCGTTCGCCGGCCCGGACGGCTACGGAGCGGTGTTCTACACCTCGCTGCGGTCCGCCGCCTCCGCCGACAGCACCTTCACCGTCGCGCCCCTCGACGCCCTGTGGAACTCCCTCGCCTACGCGGCCGCGGCCACGGCGATCGCGCTGGTGGTGGGCGGGCTGGCGGCCGCCGCGCTGACCCTGCCCCGGCTCCGCAGGGGCCCGTCCGGGCGGACACCCCTCGCCGGCCGGTTCGTCCGCGGCTTCGACGCGCTGCTGATGCTGCCCCTCGGAGTCTCCGCGGTGACCGTCGGCTTCGGGTTTCTGATCAGTCTCGACGCGCCTCCGCTCGATCTGCGTGCCTCGTGGTGGCTGGTGCCGCTCGCCCAGGCGCTGGTGGGGGTGCCGTTCGTGGTCCGGACGATGCTGCCGGTCCTGCGGGCGATCGACGGGCGGCTGCGGGAGGCGGCCGCCGTGCTCGGTGCCTCGCCGTGGCGGGTGTGGCGCGAGGTCGACCTGCCGATGGTGCGGCGGGCCCTGCTGATCGCCGCGGGCTTCGCCTTCGCCGTCTCGCTCGGTGAGTTCGGCGCGACGGTCTTCATCGCACGGCCGGACCAGCCGACGCTGCCGGTCGCGGTGGCGCGGCTGCTGGGACGTGCGGGAGAGCTCAACTACGGGCAGGCGATGGCCTTGTCGACCGTCTTGATGGTGGTGTGCGCGGGCGCCTTGCTGGTGCTGGAGCGCCTGCGCCCCGCCGACCATTCCGGGGAGTTCTAGATGACGTCACGGGCCGGGACCACGGCGCAGGAGCTGCTACGGCTGGGCGGGGTGACCGTCCGCTTCGGCACGGCGGGACGTCCCGCGCTGGACGCGGTGGATCTGGACGTCGCGGCACACGAAATCGTATGCGTCCTGGGGCCGAGCGGCAGCGGCAAGTCCACTCTGCTGAGAGTGGTCGCCGGGCTCCAACAGGCCGACGCGGGACAGGTGTTGCTGGAGGGGCGCGAGCAGGCCGGGGTGCCCACACACCGCCGCGGCGTCGGCATGATGTTCCAGGACCACCAGCTCTTCCCGCAGCGCGATGTCGAGGGAAATGTCGCCTTCGGGCTGCGGATGCGGCGCTCCGCACGCGGCGACCGGGAGCGTACGGTCGCCGGACTGCTGGACCTCGTCGGGCTGCCGGGCGCCCAGCGGCGCGCGGTGGCCTCCCTGTCCGGCGGCGAACAGCAGCGGGTCGCGCTGGCCCGCGCGCTGGCCCCCCGCCCCCGCCTGCTGATGCTGGACGAGCCCCTCGGCCAGCTCGACCGCGGGCTGCGCGAACGGCTGGTCGTCGAACTCCGCCGCCTCTTCCGTGAATTGGGCACCACGGTCCTCGCGGTCACCCACGACCAGGGGGAGGCCTTTGCGCTCGCCGACCGGGTCGTGGTGATGCAGGACGGCCGGATCGCGCAGACCGGCACTCCGTTGGAGGTCTGGCAGCGGCCCGCCACGGAATTCGTCGCCCGTTTCCTCGGCTTCGACAATGTGGTCGAGGCGACGGTGCAGGGCGAGGCCGCCGCCACCCCCTGGGGCAAGGTGCCGGTCCCGGACGGTACGGCGGACGGGCCGTGCCGCCTGCTCGTCCGGCCGGCCGGGGTACGGCTGACGGCCGCCCCGGAGGGCCTGCCCTGCACGGTCGCCGCCCGTACCTTCCGCGGTACCCATGTCGCGCTGCTGCTCCGGCCGGCCGGGGGACCGCAGGTGGAGGCGGCCTGCGCGCTGCGGGACGCGCCGGAGGTGGGGGCGAGGGTGGGCATCGCCTTCGCGGCGCAGGACGTGGTGGTGCTGGACGCCCCGGGCACGGCGGGCTGACGACCTCAGCGGGCCGCCACCTCCGTCTGCCGCTCACCGGCGGCCGGCGAGCCGGGCTCCGTCTCCGGCTCCGGTTCGCCGAACCAGGCGACCGCGACGGCACCGGCCACGGCCACCACGAACCCGAGGGCGGCGACCCAGGCGAAGCCCGGACGGGAGGAGTCGCCCAGCCACAGCACCCCGAGCATGCCGGGGACCACCGTCTCGCCGACCACCAGCGCCGCCGTGGCACCGTTCACCGAGCCGATCTGGAGGGCGACGGTGTGCAGATACATCCCCCCGATACCGGCCACCAGAATCGCGTACAGGGCGGGGTCGCCGAGCAGGGACGGCAGGTGGAAGGGGGCCACCCCGTTCAGTACCCGTACGCCGACACCGAGCGCGCCGAAGCCCAGACCGGAGAGCAGGCCCGCGAGGATCGCCGCCCGGCCGCCGAGCAGCCGCACGAGCAGGGTGCCGCCGCCGATGAGCACGACCGAGGCGGCGAGCAGCCACCAGTGTGCGGCGATCGGTGTGTGGCCGCTGCCTTCCGGACCGGCGGCCGTGGCCAGCAGCACCAACGCCCCGCACACCACGCCGATGGAGGTCCACTCCGCCCGGTTGAGCCGGATGCCGAGGAGCTTGATGCTCAGTACGGCAGTGATCACGAGGTTGGCGCTGATCACGGTCTGGGAAAGGAACAGCGGCAGCAGCCTGGCGGCCAGCGCGCCGAGTCCGAACCCTATGAAGTCCAGCACGGTGCCGACCATGAACTCCCACGTCACGGCGGCTTTCGCGGTGGAGGACAGGCTGGGGCCGCCGTGTTGGGTGACACCGGCGCTCGATGCCTTGGCCGCCTCCTGGCGGGCGGACTTGCGTGAACCCACCGCCTGGAGGACCGAACCCGTGCCGTAGCAGGCCGATGCCGCTACCGCCGTCAGAAGGCCGATGATCACCAAGAGCTCCGTTCGCCCGCTGTCTGTCTTACTGTTCGTTGCCCGGCCTGGCAGACGCGCATTTCAGGACGGGAGTTGCCTCGGGTGGGCAGTACACCGAGTGACCGGCGCACCGAGGCGGTGGGCCCGGAGGAAACCGTGGCGGGAAAGTGCGCCTCCGTCCCGGAGCCGGGCGATGGGGATCGGCCCCGGGCCTCAGAGCGGCATGAGTACCGGTACTCATGCCGCGGCCGACCAGACTACGCATACTCGCGCCATGCACACGGAATCGCCGGGTTGCCCGGACTGCGGAATGCCTCTGGGGTCACGTCCGCCCGCTTGGTGCGCCCGATGCCGGCTGCCCCTGACCGGGCCGGATGCCCTGGCGTTGTGGCAGGTCACAGGAGAGCTGCGCGCGCTGGACGCACGCAGGCAGTGGCTGGCGCAGCGGCAGCACGAGTTGCTGGCCGCGCTGCGGGTACGCCGGGACGCACCTGCGGGGACGCAGGTGAGCGTTCCCTTGGGCGTTCCGGTGGGCGAGGCGGGTGCTTCGGTGCGGGAGATCTCCGCGCCGTCCGCCCGGACCGCGCTGCTGATCGTCGGCGGGGTGCTGGTGGTCGTGGCCGCGCTGGTGTTCACCGTGGTGAGCTGGGGACGGCTGGGCATCGGCGGGCGGGCCGCCATCCTGCTCGCGCTGACCGCGTGTGCGCTCGCACTGCCCCGTCCGCTGCGACGGCGGCAGCTCACGGCCACCGCCGAGGCTTCGGCCGCGGTGGGACTCGCCCTGGTGCTCCTGGACGCCTACGCCGCCCGGCAGGCCGGACTCGGCGGTCTGGACCGCGTCGGGCCGGCGGGCTACTGGGCGGTGGTCACCACGCTGACGGCGGTGGGGGCAGCGGCCTACGGCTGGTGGCAGCGGCTACGGATCCCGCTGCCCGTGGGATTCCTGACAGCACAGCTGCCGGGCCTCCTGGGCACCACGGCCTCGGGCGGAGCGGTGGAGGACTATGCGACCGCGATGATCGCCACCGCCGCGATGGACTTCGCGGCCCTGTACGCGCCGGCCGCACACGCCGCCACCGGGCCTGCCGGGTTCCGCGACCGGCTGGGCGGTGCACGAGCTGCCACCACCCTGGTCACGGGGGCCAGGGTGATCGGCGGCGGGTGGGCGCTGCTGGGCGGGGCGCTCGCGACGGCGCACGCGGTGAGCGCCTCGGCGCCGGCCGAAGTGGTGCGGGCCTGGGTGCCGTTGGGGCTGCTGGCGCTTCTGGGGATGGCGCTGTGCCGCGGCTTCCGCACGCTGCCGTTCGCGCTGCGCTCCGGCGCCGAGGGCGTGGCCGCCGTGGCGTTGATCGTGGCGGTCGGCGCCGGCCTGCGCCACGTCGTGCCCCCGGGCTGGGACGTGGCCGGATACGCGGCACCGGCCGCGCTCGTCATGGTGTGGGCGGCGGTGTCCTGCGCGCGGAGCGGCCGGTGGGCGAAGCCTGCCGGGGGCGGCCTGTGCGCGCCGCTGCCCGAAGCCGCGGCTGCGGCGGGCGAGCTGGCCGCCGCCTCAGCCATGCTGCTGCTGACCGGTGTGGTGGTGCTGCCGGAACTCGTGCACGCCCTCACCCGGCCCGTCGTCCCCGGCATCACGCTCTGGCTCGACGGCCACCCGCCGCGGTGGAGCTGGCAGCTCGCGACCGCGCCGCTGTTCGTGCTCTGGCTGGCCGCCTCCGCCCTGGCCACCATGGCCGTACTCCGTGCCCGTGCCGTCGGTGACGGGCACCTGGACCGACTGGCGAACGCGCTGCGCAACGCCGCGGCACTGGCCGCCGTCCCCGCACTGCTCCTGATGCCGGTCGCGGTGGGGCTGCCGTACGCCTGGGTGCTTGCGGCCGCCGCGGTGGTGACCGTCGCCGTAGCGGTGGACGTCGTGCGCCGGCCGGGCGCCGCACTCGTACCGCGGCTGCTGGCGCTGGCCGCGAGCGGCGGGCTCGCCCTGCTGTGGTCGTCGGCCGACCGGGCCGCCGTGCTCGCGGTGTGCGGGACCTTCGCCGCGTCGGCCGCGGTACTCGCCCACGTCCTCTCGGCACCGACCGCCTCGCCCGCCGAGCGCGCGACGGCGCGTGCCGCGGGGGCGTTCGCCGTCCTCGCCCTGGGCGTCGAGGCGGTCGCGTCCGGACTCACCGCCGGCCTGCCCGGACACCTCGCCGCCTTCGCGGTGCTCGCGGTCGCGGCCCTTGCCGCCTGCGCCGCAGCGGCGTGGCACCGGATCCCGGGGCGCGAGCAGGTCTCCACGGCCGTCGAGGGCGCCGGGTATGGCCTTGCCGCGGCCGCCCTCGCTCTGACGGCCCCTCACCCCGACGCGCTGAGCGTCGCCCTCGCCGTGTCCGGGGTCGCGGGCCTGGCCATCGCGCTGCGCCCGGACCGCCGCCGCGCCGCACTCGCCGGAACCGCCCTGCTCATCGCCTCCTCCTGGGTGCGCCTCGCCCTGGCGGGCGTCACCTTCCCCGAGGCGTACACGCTCCCGGTCACGGCAGCCGCACTGGTCATCGGCCACCGCCGCCGTACGAGCACCCCGGAGACGGGTTCCTGGCCCGCCTACGGGGCGGGGCTGAGCGCGACCATGCTCCCCAGCCTCGGCACCGCGTTCAACGACGGGAACTGGGTGCGCCCGCTGCTCCTGGGCACGGCGGCGCTGCTCGCCACCGTGGTCGGGGTACGCACCCGCCTGCAGGCGCCGCTGGTCGTCGGCAGCGGCGTACTCGTGCTGGTCGGGGTGCACGAACTCGCCCCGACCGTGGTCCAGGTGCTCGGCCTCGTCCCCCGCTGGGTGCCGCTGGCCGCTGCCGGCCTGCTCCTGCTGCTGCTCGGGGCCACCTACGAGAAGCGGATCGACGAAGCCCGACGCCTGCGTGACACGGTGCGCAGCATGGGGTGAGCCTCCGGCACGGACCCCTGCGTTTCGGTGGCGCACGGAGGCAAGCCCTGAGCTGCGCCTGCGGGATTTTCCTCAAAACCCAGGCGGTAGCGGGGCCTTGGACGTCCGGAGGGGCGCGCCGCCGGTCAGGAGGGCGCCCTCTCCGTGAGGCGGGCCAGCGCCTCGGGGGCTTCGTCCACCGAGTCGACGAGCGCGATCCGGGCCGCCATCGGACGCTCCGCCGCCAGCGCCTGGAGCAGCGGCCAGGCCGGGAGCTTCTCGGTCCAGTGCACGCGGTCCACCAGCACCATCGGGGTCGGCCCGCCCCGCGACTGGTAGTAGTTCGGGGTCGCGTTGTCGAAGATCTCCTGTACGGTCCCGGCCGCGCCCGGGAGGAAGACGACGCCGGCATTGGAGCGCGCCAGCAGGCCGTCCTCGCGCACCGCGTTGACGAAGTACTTCGCTATGTGGGACGCAAAGGCGTTCGGCGGCTCATGTCCGTAGAACCACGTGGGGATGCCGGCCGAGGTGCCGCCGCCGGGCCAACTCCGCCGTATGTCGAAGGCGGCCCGTGCCCACTCCGTGATCGAGGGCGTGAAGTGCGGCGCCTTGGCGAGGAGTTCCAGCGCCGAGTCGAGCATGCCGTCCTCGAAGGTCGCGGCGTACGCCCCGAGGTTCGCCGCCTCCATCGCGCCGGGGCCGCCGCCGGTCGCGACGGTCAGGCCGTTGCGGGCCAGCCGGCGGCCGAGCCGGGCCGCGCCGGCGTACGCCGCGGAGCCGCGCTCCAGGGCATGGCCGCCCATGACGCCCACCACCCGGGCACCGGCGAGGTGCTCGTCCAGGGCATCGGACACGGCGTCGTCGTGGATGCCCCGCAGCATCGAGGCGAAGATGTCGCCGTCCGCCTTGGTCTGCTCGAACCAGTGGTACGAGCGGGCGTCCGGGGTGGCGTCATAGCCGGCGTCGGCCAGCCCCTCGAAGAGTTCGTCCGGGCTGTAGAGGCCGCCCCGGTAGGGGTCGAACGGCAGGCCCGGTACGGGCGGGAAGACGAGGGCGCCCCCGGCTCGTACCTTGGCGGCGGCGTCCGGTTCCATGGCGCAGCCGAGGAACACGGAGCCCGTGGTGTCCGCGCCGAGCAGCGCGAACGTACGGTCCGTCAGATCGACCGACTGGACGCGGTGTCCGGCGAGGCCGCCCGAGGCGATGACCCGGTCGAACTCCGCCAGGGATTCGATCTCGTGGTCGCGGTTGTCGTCGTGGGCGCGGGGGCGGCGGGACGCTGAGGGCTGAGAATTCGACTGCACGTCCGTCATGTTAGGACCGCGGTCCCCCGGCCCGGGGGCCGAGGTGCCCGTCCCGGCGCCGTGCGACCGGCGGCTCCCGCGTGCGCTCCGGGCCCCGGGCACACGGGGCCCGGAGCATGGGAGTCCGTGAGCCCCGCCGGGGCCCCGGCCCCCGCCCGCTCAGCTCAATGCACCAGCGGAAGCGTGGCCATTTCCGCGACCGTCCAGGTCAGCGGAGCCAGGACGATCACCAGGGCCACGGCGCGCAGGGCCGCGGCGCGGTGGAGGACGGAGGCGGAGGCGCCCAGGCGGCGGAGGGCGGCAGTGGTGTGGGCGCGGGCCGAGCGGGACTCCAGTGCGGCGGTGAGCGCGCTGGCGGTGACACAGGCCAGGACGACCGCCGCGCCGACCGCGGTGAGCGGACCGAAAGGACGGGAGGGCGAGGCCTCGTACACCTTCATGGCGGCGTACGCGGCGGAGGTGACCGCGCACAGGACCCCCAGCGGGCGGCCGAGGCGGTGTGACTCCTCCTGGAGCACCCGCCCGGACAGCAGGCGCAGTGCGCCGGGCCGGCCGGCGCAGAGGAGCCGGCCGCACAGATGCACCAGGCCGGGGCCGGCCAGCACGAGGCCGAAGGCCGACAGCGCCCAGCCGGCCAGCACACCGGGAGGGCTGCCGATCAGCCGGCCGGGGAGCGGCAGCAGTCCGCCGTGGGCGCCGGTGCCGCGGCTGGTGTACGCCTCGATCGCCAGGCCGGCCGCGGCCAGCGCGATACCCCACGGGAGACCGGAGGGCGGGGCGGTCCTGGGGCGGACCTCGTCTCCGGTCTCGGCGGCGCCTGCCTCGTGGCGGGGGCGCAGCGCGAAGGCGGTCGCGGCCGCGGCGGTCAGCGGCACGATCGCCAGCAGCATCAGGGCGCCGACGAGCGGCACCGGATGGCCGGCCCCGAGCAGGTCGGCGTCGAATCCGGCAGCGGACGGGCCGCCGAGGTCACCGCGGAGCCGGAGGAAGACCAGCAGGGCGAGGAAGACGCCGAGCAAGCAGGTCAGCGTCGTGGAGACCGTGGCGAGCAGGGTGAGACGGAGCGGGCCCAGGCCGGCGGCGGTCATACCGCGCTGGAGGCGGGCGGCGGGATCCGTACGGGCCGTGGACACCGCGAACTGGGCGGTGGCGGCGAGCGGGGCCGTGCACCACAGCAGGCGTACCAGTGACTCGTCGGCCGCGGACGGGTGCCCCGCGGCGTGGCCGACGGTGGAGAGCAGCAGGAAGCCGGTGCCGGCCGCCGCGACGGAGACGGCGAGGCGGCGCAGCAGGACGAGGGGGTGCGAGCCGCGGGCTAGACGGAGAGCGAGCACGCTGCCCTGCTTTCCTCATCGGAGGACCCGTCGGTGGCGGACGCGGCGGTCGAGGGGCGGCCGTCGAGGAGCGCGAGGGACCGGTCGGCGAGCGTGGCGACATCGGGGTCATGGGTCGCCAGGACGACGGTGATCTGGTGCGAGCGGGCCGCGGTGGTGAGGGTGCGCAGTACCTGGGTGCCGTCGGAGCGGTGCAGCGGGGCGGTCGGCTCGTCGGCGAACAGCACCTGGGGGGTCGTGGCGAGCGCACGGGCGATGGCGACGCGCTGGCGCTGGGACTGGTCGAGCTGCCGGGGGCGGCGGCCCGCGCACATCCCGACGTCGAGGCGGTCCAGCCATTCCACGGCGGTGTGCTTGGCGGAGCGGGTGCCGGTGCCGCGGAGCAGGAGGGGGAGGGCGGCGTTCTCCCAGGCGGTGAGCTCGGGGACGAGGTGCGGTTCGGTGTCGATCCAGCCGAACCGGTCCAGACGCAGCCGTTCGCGGCTCGGGGAGGAGAGCGTGTGCACGGGGGCGCTGTTGAACCAGATCTCGCCCTCGGACGGGACGAGTTGACCGGAGAGACATTTCAGGAGGGTGGTCTTGCCACTGCCGCGCGGGCCGGTGACGGCGAGGATCTCGCCTTCGCGGACGCCGACGGAGACTCCGGCGAGGGCGGAGGTGCCGCCGTGCGTGTGGTGCAGGCCGCGGGCCCAGAGAACGTCGTTGTCAGGCGGGGCCACCATCTGCGCACCTCTTGTTGTAGGCGTCGAATCGTTCCCCCGACCGGGTGAACGACCATGGAGGGTATCGGTCACTAGCACGGTAAAGACTGGTGACCCCCGGTATTCGACGCTTGGCAGCACAACGGCCCAGATTCACTCGTATGGCTTGAAGTGAGTGAATCCGGGCCGTTGGGTGTTCAGTTGTGCAGGGCTGTACCGGGTGGCGGCCCGGGGATCAGAGCTTGGTCCAGGCCTCGGTGAGGACGGACCGCAGGATCTGCTCGATCTCGTCGAAGACCGGCTGGTCGGCGATCAGCGGCGGGGCGAGCTGGATGACCGGGTCGCCACGGTCGTCGGCGCGGCAGTAGAGACCGTTGTCGTACAGCGCCTTGGAGAGGAAGCCGTACAGGACGCGCTCGGTCTCCTCGTCGTTGAAGGACTCCTTGGTGGTCTTGTCCTTGACGAGCTCGATGCCGTAGAAGAAGCCGTTGCCGCGGACGTCGCCGACGATCGGCAGGTCGTGCAGCTTCTGGAGGGTGTTCAGGAAGTTGCCCTCGTTGTCGAGGACGTGCTTGTTGAGGCCCTCGCGCTCGAAGATGTCGAGGTTGGCGACGCCGACGGCCGCGGAGACCGGGTGGCCGCCGAAGGTGTAGCCGTGCAGGAAGGTGTTGTCGCCCTTGTAGAACGGCTCGGCCAGGCGGTCGGAGATGATGCAGGCGCCGATCGGGGAGTAGCCCGAGGTCATGCCCTTGGCGCAGGTGATCATGTCCGGGACGTAGCCGAACTTGTCACAGCCGAACATCGTGCCGAGGCGGCCGAAGGCGCAGATGACCTCGTCGGAGACGAGCAGCACGTCGTACTGGTCGCAGATCTCGCGGACCCGCTGGAAGTACCCGGGCGGCGGCGGGAAGCAGCCGCCGGCGTTCTGCACCGGCTCCAGGAAGACCGCGGCGACGGTCTCGGGGCCCTCGAAGAGGATCTGCTGCTCGATCTGGTCGGCGGCCCAGCGGCCGAAGGCCTCGGGGTCCTCGCCGTGGATCGGGGCGCGGTAGATGTTGGTGTTCGGCACCTTGTGCGCGCCGGGGACCAGCGGCTCGAAGGGGGCCTTCAGGCCGGGCAGGCCGGTGATGGACAGGGCGCCCTGCGGGGTGCCGTGGTAGGCCACCGCGCGGGATATCACCTTGTGCTTCATCGGCTTGCCGACGAGCTTGAAGTACTGCTTGGCCAGCTTCCAGGCGGTCTCGACGGCCTCGCCGCCACCGGTGGTGAAGAAGACCTTGTTGAGGTCGCCCGGGGCGTGGTGGGCCAGGCGCTCGGCGAGCTCCACGGCCTTGGGGTGGGCGTAGGACCACACCGGGAAGAAGGCCAGCTCCTGGGCCTGCTTGTAGGCGGTCTCGGCGAGCTCGACCCGGCCGTGGCCGGCGTTGACCACGAACAGGCCGGCGAGACCGTCGATGTAGCGCTTGCCCTTGTCGTCGTAGATGTTGGTGCCCTCACCGCGCACGATCGTGGGCACGGGGGCATTCTCGTACGACGACATGCGGGTGAAGTGCATCCACAGGTGGTCGTAGGCCGTCTTGGAGAGGTCGCCGCTCATCGTTATCTCGTTCCCCAGGTGTAGGTCTGCTTCCGGAGCTTGAGGTACACGAAGCTCTCGGTGGTCCGGACGCCGGGAAGCGTCCGGATCCGCTTGTTGATCATTTCCAGAAGGTGGTCGTCGTCCTCGCAGACGATCTCGATGAGGAGATCGAAGGAGCCTGCCGTCATGACGACGTACTCGACCTCTTCCATGGTCGTCAGGGCGTCGGCCACGGGGTCGAGGTCACCTTCGACGTTGATGCCGACCATTGCCTGCCGACGGAAACCGACCGTGAGGGGGTCGGTGACCGCGACGATCTGCATCACGCCTTGGTCGAGCAGTTTCTGTACGCGCTGGCGTACCGCCGCTTCGGACAGGCCGACGGCCTTGCCGATCGCGGCGTACGGACGGCGCCCGTCCTCCTGGAGCTGCTCGATGATCGCCAGGGAGACGGAGTCGATCGTCGGGGTTCCGGTTCTGTCATGACTGTTTCGAGAGGCCGCCACGTCGTTCACTGTGCACGAGCCTCGTCTGTCTTGCAACCCCCAGACGATGAAATTAGTCGTGTCGCGATCGAAATTTCACCGATTCCGTTGTTCTCGGGTGGCGGGTGTGTTGAAAACGTGGGTTCCATGGCTAGGGTGGATGTTCAAACCACCAGACTTCTGACTGAAGGGGGCGCACAGTGACCACCGCACTGCGTCGTCTGCGCAACTACATCGACGGGGAGTTCCGGGACGCCGCCGACGGGCGGACCACGGAGGTGGTCAACCCCGCCACGGGTGAGGCATACGCCACCGCCCCGCTCTCGGCCGCCGCCGACGTGGACGCGGCGATGGCCGCCGCCGAGGCCGCCTTCCCCGCGTGGCGCGACCTGATCCCGGCCGAGCGCCAGAAGGTCCTGCTCAAGATCGCCGACCGCTTCGAGGAGCGGGCTGAGGAGCTGATCGCCGCCGAGTCCGAGAACTGCGGCAAGCCGATCGCGCTCGTACGGTCCGAGGAAATCCCGCCGATGGTGGACCAGATCCGCTTCTTCGCGGGTGCCGCCCGGATGCTGGAGGGCCGCGCGGCCGGCGAGTACATGGAGGGCTTCACCTCCATCATCCGCCGCGAGCCGGTCGGCGTCTGCGCCCAGGTCGCGCCGTGGAACTACCCGATGATGATGGCCGTGTGGAAGTTCGCCCCGGCGCTGGCCGCGGGCAACACCGTCGTCATCAAGCCGTCCGACACCACCCCGGCCTCCACGGTGCTGATCGCTGACATCATCGGCAGCGTGCTGGACGAACTCGGCCACTCCCGCGGCGTGTTCAACGTCATCTGCGGTGACCGCGAGACCGGCCGCCTGATGGTCGAGCACAAGATCCCCGCGATGGCCTCGATCACCGGCTCCGTGCGGGCCGGTATGCAGGTCGCCGAGTCCGCCTCCAAGGACCTCAAGCGGGTCCACCTGGAGCTGGGCGGCAAGGCGCCGGTCGTGGTCTTCGAGGACACCGACATCGCCAAGGCCGTCGAGGACATCTCGGTCGCCGGCTACTTCAACGCCGGCCAGGACTGTACGGCCGCCACCCGCGTCCTGGTCCACGAGTCCATCCACGACGAGTTCGTCTCCGCGCTGGCCAAGGCCGCCGCGGAGACCAAGACCGGCGCGGTCGACGACGAGGACGTGCTCTACGGGCCGCTGAACAACGCCAACCAGCTCAAGCAGGTCAAGGGCTTCATCGAGCGGCTGCCCGCGCACGCCAAGATCGAGGCGGGCGGCGAACAGGTCGGCGACAAGGGCTACTTCTTCGCCCCGACCGTCGTCTCGGGCCTCAAGCAGGACGACGAGATCGTCCAGCAGGAGGTCTTCGGCCCGGTCATCACCGTCCAGTCCTTCTCCGACGAGAAGCAGGCGGTCCAGTGGGCCAATGGCGTCGAGTACGCGCTGGCGTCCTCGGTGTGGACCAAGGACCACGCCCGCGCCATGCGGATGTCCAAGAGCCTCGACTTCGGCTGTGTGTGGATCAACACCCACATCCCGCTGGTCGCCGAGATGCCGCACGGCGGATTCAAGAAGTCCGGCTACGGCAAGGACCTTTCGGCCTACGGCTTCGACGACTACACCCGCATCAAGCACGTGATGACCTCGCTGGACGGCTGAACAGGCCGGCTGAGGCGGGGGACCCCCGCCGTCGAGCGGCACGGAACGCTCGACACACCGTCGCGGGCGGAGGCCCGGCAACTGACGCTCTGTCTCTTGCCGCCTCCGCCCGCGGCACGTGAGAGTGCTCGCCATGGCTGATCTTTCGCGGCGGGCGCTGCTCCGGGGTATGGGCGCAACGGGTGTGACGGGGGCGCTGGCCGCCATGACCGGCTGCGGGGTGCCGCCCGCGTACGTCAAGGAGGCGGACCGCCAAAGCGCGGACCGTTCGGCGCGGGACGGGAAGATCGTCTTCGCGAACTGGCCGCTCTACATCGACGTCGACGACCACCACGAGCAGCGCCGGCCCACCCTCGACGCCTTCGAGCGGCGCACCGGGATCTCCGTCACGTACACCGAGGAGATCAACGACAACGACGAGTTCTTCGGCAAGATCAGCCCCGCGCTGATGAGCCACCAGAGCACCGGCCGGGACCTGATCGTCATCAGTGACTGGATGTGCGCCCGGTTTGTACGGCTGGGGTGGGTCCAGAAGATGGACCGGGCGGCCCAGCCGCACGTCGCCGAGCACCTCGACCCGCTGCTGCGCACCCCGCACTTCGATCCGGGCCGTCTGCACTCCGTGCCCTGGCAGTCCGGGATCACCGGCATCGCCTACAACCGCAAGAAGCTCGGCCGGGAGATCCGGCACACTTCCGACCTGTGGAAGGACGATCTGCGCGGGCGGGTCACCCTGCTGTCCGGGCTCGATGAATCGTTCGCGCTGCTGATGCAGGGGGACGGGGTGGACATCACCCGCTGGACGGCCGACGACTTCCACCGGATGACCGACCGGATCCGCCGCCTGGTGAGCCGGGGCCACATCAGGCGGTTCACCGGAAACGACTACATCAAGGACCTGGATTCCGGGGATGTGCTCGCCGCGCAGGCCTACTCGGGCGATGTGATCCAGCTCCAGGCGGACAACCCGGACATCGAGTTCGTGGTGCCGCAGGAGGGCGCCGAACTCTGGGCGGAGAGCCTGCTGATCCCCGATCTCGCGGAGCACAAGCGCAGTGCCGAGCGGCTGATCGACTACTACTACCGGCCGGAGGTCGCCGCGGAGCTGGCCGCCTGGGTCAACTACGTCTGTCCCGTACCGGCCGCGCGCGAGGTGCTGGCCGCCTCCAAGGACAAGGAGCGGGCCGCACTCGCCGAGGATCCGCTGATCTTCCCCGACGACGCGATGCGCAAGCGGCTGGCCATCGCCCGCGACATCACCTCCAAGGAGCGGACCGAATTCGCCAAGGAGTGGAACGCGATCGTGGGGTTGTAGGGGCGGCGGGAGGCGGGTGGGTGTCCGTTGTGGCCGCCGGCCGCGCCGCCCCGGCCTTTGTCGGGCCGGCGCGGCCACAGCGGGCGGTCAACGCCCGGCAGCCGGTCGCGGTCAGCGCCCGGCAGCCGGTGTGGCTATCCGCGCCACGATGCCGTGTAGCTGTCGATCTCGGCCGTGAGCCGTGTCTTGGCGGCGGTGTCCATGAAGGAGGCGGCGACGGCGTTCCTGGCGAGGCCGGCCACACCGCCGGCGTCCAGCCCCAACAGCCGGGCGGCGACGCCGTATTCGGTGTTGAGGTCGGTGCCGAACATCGGCGGGTCGTCGCTGTTGATGGTGACCAGCACGCCCGCGTCGACCATCTCCTTGAGGGGGTGCTCCTCCAGGGTGCGCACCGCGCGAGTGGCGATGTTGGAGGTGGGGCAGACCTCCAGCGGGATGCGGTGCTCGGCGAGATGGGCCAGCAGCTTCGGGTCCTGGACGGCGCTGGTGCCGTGGCCGATGCGCTCGGCGCGGAGCTCCGTGAGCGCGTCCCAGATCGTGCCGGGGCCCGTGGTCTCCCCGGCGTGCGGCACGGAGTGCAGACCGGCGGCGATGGCGCGGTCGAAGTACGGCTTGAACTGCGGGCGGGGGACACCGATCTCGGGGCCGCCGAGCCCGAACGAGACCAGGCCCTCGGGCTGTAGGTCGCACGCGATACGGGCGGTCTCCTCGGCGGCCTCCAGGCCCGCCTCACCGGGGATGTCGAAGCACCAGCGCAGCACCACGCCCAGTTCGGACTCCGCCGCCTTGCGGGCGTCCTCGATGGCCTCGACGTACGCGGCGTCGGGGATGCCGCGCCTGGTCGAGCTGAAGGGGGTGAGGGTCAGCTCGGCGTAGCGGATGTTCTGCCGGGCCATGTCCCGGGCGACCTCGTACGTCAGCAGCCGGACGTCCTCGGCGTTGCGGATCAGGTCCACGACGGAGAGGTAGACCTCGATGAAGTGCGCGAAGTCGCGGAAGGAGAAGTAGTCGACCAGCGCTTCGGGGTCGGAGGGGACGGCGGAGTCCGGGTGCCGCGCCGCCAGTTCGGCGACGATACGCGGTGAGGCCGATCCGACGTGGTGGACGTGCAGCTCCGCCTTGGGCAGGTCCGCAATGAAGGCATCGAGATCGGGCAACGGTTCCTCCTGGTCAAGGGGTGCGCCGGGGTGCGCGGAGGGTCCAGGTCATGCTAAGCGGGCCGGGCGGGGCCGTGGGGGAGAGGGCCGCACACCGGCCGTTGCCGCGGCAGAGCCCGCGGGGAGGGGCCGGCCCGGCTACCCCTCCGGGGCCCCTTCCCGCAGGGTCTGCCGCGCCGCCATCAGCGCGAAGCCCAGCAGATTCAGGCCCCGCCAGCGCGCCGGGTCCGCGGCCCGCTCGTCCTCGGCGGCGAGACCGATGCCCCATATACGGTCCAGCGGACTGGCCTCCACCAGCACCCGGGAGTTCGTGCCCAGCAGGAACTCCCGCAGCGCGGGATCCTGGCCGAATTTATGGACACTGCCCTCGACGACCAGATCGAAGCGGTGCCGCTGCCAGCTCTCCTCGTCGAAGCCGCGAACCCTGCGCCCGGCGTCCTTGGCCTGCTGGGGGTGCCGCGCCGCGAGCGCGCGCCGCTCCGCCTCCGCGTCGTCGAACAGCCGGGCCTTGCCGGCCATCATCCAGTGCTCGGCGGTGGCGTACCGGACCCCGTCGACGGTGAAGGGGGAGGGCCACCACTGGCTGAAGCAGCTCGCGCCGAGGCTGCCGTCGCGCCGGGGGCTGTGGCCCCAGAAGTGGACGAACTTGACGTGCTTGCCGGCGGCCGTCGCGCGGCGCAGCTCCTCGGCCGAGCGCGGCCCGTCCGCAGCGCGCTCACCCTTGATCCCCGTGTTGTCGTGCACCATGCCGGGATTCTGCCAGCGGGCACTGACAACGTGTCGGGGCTCGTACGGCAAGAATCACAGAATTCGTCGCGTAACCAAAAGGCAACAACGGAATCCCTTGTTGCGACCCCTTTCCTCTGTCAAGATCAGCCATCGATTCCGGAAATAGCTACGCCAGGCAGTGCCGCTGAGCGGCCCCGGTGCCCGGCGGAGGAGAGCACCATGGATCACCGATTCGATGTCACCGAGCGATTCGCCGCGGGCGCGCAATTCATCGCAGGCAGTCTCCGGAGCGGCAGTTCCGGGCGTACCCAGGCCGTCGTGGACCCGGCGACAGGCGAGACGGTGTACTCCTATGAACTCGCAGGCACGGCGGACGTGGACGCCGCCGTGGAGGCCGCGCAGCGGGCGTTCCGGGAGTGGGGCGGTGCCACACCGGGCGAGCGCTCCGACACCCTGCACGCCTTCGCCACCGCGCTCGCCGAGGACGCCGCCGAGCTCGCCTATGCCGAATCGCTGAACTGCGGAAAGCCGATCAAGCTCAGCAAGGAGTTCGACGTACCGGGTTCGATCGACAACGCCGCGTTCTTCGCGGGCGCCGCCCGTCATCTGGAGGGCAAGGCGGCCGGGGAATACAGCCCCGACCACACCTCCGTCATCCGTCGCGAGCCCATTGGCGTCGTCGGCTCCATCGCACCGTGGAACTATCCGCTCCAGATGGCCGCCTGGAAGGTGCTGCCGGCCATCGCCGCGGGCAACACCATCGTCCTCAAGCCCGCCGAGATCACCCCCTTCACCTCCCTGCTGTTCGCGCAGGCCGCACAGCGCGCGGGGCTGCCGGACGGTGTCATCAACATCCTCTCCGGGGCGGGCCGGGACGCCGGTGAGCACCTGGTGGGCCACCGCTCCGTCGCGATGACCTCCTTCACCGGCTCGACCGGCGTCGGCAAGCGCGTCGCCGAGATCGCCACCGGCACCGTCAAGCGGCTGCATCTCGAACTCGGCGGCAAGGCCCCCTTCGTCGTCTTCGACGACGCGGACCTGGAGGCCGCCGTCCACGGAGCGGTCGCCGGATCGCTGATCAACACGGGCCAGGACTGCACCGCCGCCACCCGCGCCTATGTGCAGCGCCCGCTCTACGACGCCTTCGTCAGCGGCGTCGCCGATCTGATGGCGACCGTACGGCTCGGCGACCCCTTCGACCCGTCCACCGACCTGGGCCCGCTGATCTCGCACGCCCAGCGCGACCGGGTGGCCGGCTTCGTCGAGCGGGCGCGCGGCTACGCCACGGTCGTGACGGGCGGCGAGTCACCGCAGGGCGAGTTGGCCAAGGGCGCCTACTACCGGCCCACGCTGATCGCCGGGGCCGCGCAGGACAGCGAGATCGTGCAGTCCGAGATCTTCGGTCCGGTGCTGGTGGTGCTGCCCTTCGACAGCGACGACGAGGGCATCGCGCTGGCCAACGACACCCCCTACGGGCTGGCCGCCTCCGCCTGGAGCCGGGACGTCTACCGCACCGGCCGTGCCACCCGCGAGATCAACGCGGGCTGTGTCTGGGTCAACGACCACATCCCGATCATCAGCGAGATGCCGCACGGCGGCGCCAAGGCCTCCGGCTTCGGCAAGGACATGTCGGCCTACTCCTTCGAGGAGTACACCCAGGTCAAGCACGTCATGTATGACAACACCGCGGTGGCGCGCAAGGACTGGCACCGCACGATCTTCGGGGACCGCCCGTAAGGGACGCCCCCTCGGGCCCGAGCGGCCCCTCGCCCTGCGGCCGGCGCCGCGCGGCATCGTCACCACCGGCCGAGCGCCGGGCTCATCCCCTGAAAGGGCACCGCGCATGGAGCACCACGAGCAGCCCGAACCCCTGTCCTCGGCCGAACTCACCGCCATGCGCCGCAGTGCGACCAATGGCCGGCTCGCCATGACCCGCCGCTCCCTGCTGCGCGCGGGCGGCGCCATGGCGGCCACGGCCGGTGGCCTCGGCGCCCTGGGGGCCTGCGGCATCCCGCCCGCGGGCCGTACGGACGCCGGCCGTTCCGACGACCACTCCACGGCGGAGAAGCGGCTCGCCTTCTCCAACTGGACCGAGTACATGGACGTCAGCGAGGACGGCAAGCACCGGCCGACGCTGGACCGCTTCACCCGGCGCACCGGTATCGCCGTCAAATACACCGAGGACATCAACGACAACGACGAGTTCTTCGGCAAGATCCAGGCGCAGCTGGCGGCCGGCCAGGACACCGGACGCGATCTGATCGTGCTCACCGACTGGATGTGCGCACGGATGATCTCCCTCGGCTGGATCCAGCAGCTGGACCCGGCCAATCTGCCGCACGCCTACGCCAACCTCTCGGCGCAGTACCGCGACCCCGCCTGGGACCCGGGCCGGGCGCACTCCTACGTCTGGCAGGGCATCCCGGCCCTCATCGCGTACAACAAGAAGGCGACCGGCGGGAAGAAGGTCGACTCCATCAGCCAGCTGCTGGAGGACCCGCAGCTCAAGGGCCGGGTCGGTTTTCTCTCCGAGATGCGCGACAGCATCGGCCTGACCCTGCTGGACATGGGCAAGCGGCCCGAGGACGTCACCGCGGACGACTACGACGCGGCCATCGCCCGGCTCCAGAAGGGCGTCGACTCCAAGCAGATACGCCGCTTCACCGGCAACGACTACACCAACGATCTGGACAAGGGCGACCTGGCCGCCTGTGTGGCCTGGGCCGGCGACATCGTCCAGCTCCAGAACGACAACCCGGACATCGCCTACGCCATCCCCAAGACCGGCTACATGACGTCCACCGACAACCTCATGGTGCCGAACAAGGCGCGCCACAAGCAGAACGCCGAACGGCTCATCGACTACTTCTACGAGCCGAAGGCGGCGGCCCGGCTCGCGGCGTACATCAACTACGCCTGCCCGGTCGACGGTGTGCGCGAGGAACTCGCCAAGATCGACAAGAAGGCGGCGGACAACCCGCTGATCCTGCCGGACAAGGAGATGGCTGCCCGGTCCCACTCCTTCCGTGCCCTGACCGCCAAGGAGAACAAGGAGTTCGCCCAGAAGTTCTCCGACCTCACCGGCGCCTGATCCGCCACCTCCCGGGCCCGCCCGAGCCGCTTCGCCCTCCGACCCACGGGACGACCGACATGACCCACACCGCGACCCCCCAGAGCAGTGGCGGCGACGTCCGCCTCCAGGGGATAAGCAAAACCTACGGCTCCTTCACCGCCGTCCATCCGCTCGACCTGACCGTCCCCGCGGGCTCCTTCTTCGCGCTGCTGGGCGCCTCGGGCTGCGGCAAGACCACCACCCTGCGCATGATCGCCGGGCTGGAGGAACCCACCACCGGCACCGTCCAGCTGTCGGGCCGGGACGTCACCGCCCTGCCGCCGTACAAGCGCCAGGTCAACACCGTCTTCCAGAACTACGCGCTCTTCCCGCACCTGGACATCTACGAGAACGTCGCCTTCGGGCTGCGCCGCCGCGGCATCAAGTCCGTCAAGAAGCAGGTCGAGGAGATGCTCGACCTCGTCCAGCTCGGGCCGATGGCGCGCCGCAAGCCGCAGCAGCTCTCCGGCGGCCAGCAGCAGCGCGTCGCGGTCGCCCGCGCGCTGATCAACCACCCGCAGGTGCTGCTGCTCGACGAGCCGCTCGGTGCCCTCGACCTCAAGCTGCGCCGCCAGATGCAGCTGGAGCTCAAGCGCATCCAGACCGAGGTCGGCATCACCTTCGTGCATGTCACCCACGACCAGGAGGAGGCCATGACGATGGCCGACACCGTGGCCGTGATGAACGGCGGCCGGGTCGAACAGCTCGGTGCCCCCGCCGACCTCTACGAGAACCCCGCCACCACCTTCGTCGCCAACTTCCTGGGCACCTCCAACCTCATCGAGGCCGAGGTCGTCGAGGCCGGCGGCGAGGAACTGCTCCTCAAGGCCGGCGACGCCAAGCTGCGGCTGCCCGCCGACCGGTGCAGCGCCACGGCCCGCACCGGCGAGAAGGTGCTCGCCGGGGTCCGGCCCGAGAAGGTGACCCTGGCGCACGCCGACGACGCCGGGTCCATCGCCGAAGGCCGCAACCGGCTGCCCGCGCGGATCAAGCACGCCGGTTTCATCGGGGTCTCCACGCAGTACGTCCTCGAGGCCCCGGGCCTGGGCGAACTCGCCGTCTACGAGCAGAACATCGAGCGCGACGGGCGCCTGGTCCCCGGCGCCGAGGTCGTGCTGCACTGGAGCCCGGCGCACACCTTCGGGCTGGACGCCACCCAGGACATCCAGGCCGGCGCGGACCTCGACGAGGAGGCCGCGTGACCAGCACCGCGACACCCGCGCCGGCGGACGAGCAGGCCGCGGCCGCGCCCCTGGAGGTGCGCAAGACCCCCGCCCGCAAGCGCCTCGTGCCCTACTGGCTGTTGCTGCCCGGCCTGCTGTGGCTGGTCGTCTTCTTCGCCGCCCCGCTCGTTTACCAGGCGTCGACCTCGATCCAGACCGGCTCCCTCGAAGAGGGCTTCAAGGTCACCTGGCACTTCGCCACCTACTGGGACGCGCTGGGCGAATACTGGCCGCAGTTCGTCCGCTCGGTGGGCTACGCCGCCGTCGCCACCGCGCTCTGCCTGGTCCTGGGCTACCCGCTGGCCTACCTCATCGCCTTCAAGGCCGGCCGCTGGCGCAACCTCGTGATGATCCTGGTCATCGCCCCGTTCTTCACCAGCTTCCTGATCCGTACGCTGGCCTGGAAGACGATCCTGGCCGACGGCGGACCGGTCGTCGGCATCCTCAACTCCCTGCACGTCCTGGACATCACCAGCTGGCTGGGCCTCACCGAAGGGCAGCGGGTGCTCGCCACCCCGCTCGCGGTGGTCTGCGGACTGACCTACAACTTCCTGCCGTTCATGGTCCTGCCGCTCTACACCTCGCTGGAGCGCATCGACCCGCGCCTCCACGAGGCCGCCGGTGACCTCTACGCCCGCCCGGCCACCACCTTCCGCCGGGTGACCTTCCCGCTGTCCATGCCCGGTGTCGTCGCCGGCACCCTGCTCACCTTCATCCCGGCCGCCGGTGACTACATCAATGCCGAACTGCTGGGCTCCACCGACCAGAAGATGATCGGCAACGTCATCCAGTCGCAGTTCCTGCGGGTGCTGGACTACCCGACCGCCGCCGCCCTCTCCTTCATCCTCATGGCGGCCATCCTCGCCATGGTCACGATCTACATCCGCAAGTCCGGGACGGAGGATCTGGTCTGATGGCCGTCCACGAGACCACCGACGCCACCGCGGCCCGCACGCAAAACCGGGGCCTGCGCTGGCTGCGCCGCAACATCATCACGATCGCGGGCCTGTGCACGCTGGGCTACCTGATCCTGCCCAACCTCGTGGTGATGGTCTTCTCCTTCAACAAGCCCAACGGCCGCTTCAACTACCAGTGGCAGCGCTTCTCCACGGACGCCTGGCGCGATCCGTGCGGCGTCGCCGACCTGTGCGGCTCGCTCGGCCTGAGTCTCCAGATCGCGCTCTGGGCCACCATCGGAGCGACCGTCCTCGGCACCATGATCGCGTTCGCGCTGGCCCGCTACCGCTTCCGCGCCCGCTCCGGCGTCAACACCCTGATCTTCCTGCCGATGGCGATGCCCGAGGTCGTCATGGCCGCCTCGCTGGCGACCCTCTTCCTCAACATGGGCATCCAGTTCGGCTTCTGGACGATCCTGATCGCGCACATCATGTTCTGCCTGAGCTTCGTGGTCACCGCCGTCAAGGCGCGGGTGATGAGCATGGACCCGCGGCTGGAGCAGGCCGCCCAGGACCTCTACGCCTCACCCGTCCAGACCTTCCTGCGGGTGACGCTGCCGATCGCCGCCCCCGGCATCGCGGCCGGCGCCCTGCTGTCCTTCGCCCTGTCCTTCGACGACTTCATCATCACCAACTTCAATGCCGGCTCCACCGTGACCTTCCCCATGTTCGTCTGGGGATCGGCGCAGCGGGGCACTCCCGTTCAGATCAATGTCATCGGCACGGCCATGTTCCTGGTCGCCGTGCTGTGCGTAGTGGTGGGCCAGCTGGCCGGGGCCCGCCGTAAGAGGAGCAAGAGGAGCTGAGAACCATGGCACGAGCTGCCATGACCCCGTCCGCCGCGCATGCGCTCGCGGACGCCGAACCCACCCCCTTCTGGCTGACCGACCCGGACCGCCCCGCCGCCCGGCCCGCCCTCGTCGGTGACGAGACCTGCGATCTGCTGGTGGTCGGCGGCGGCTACTCGGGGCTGTGGACCGCGCTGATCGCCAAGGAACGCGACCCCCAGTGCGATGTCGTCCTGATCGAAGGCGCCGAGATCGGCTGGGCTGCCTCCGGCCGCAACGGCGGCTTCTGCGCCGCCTCCCTCACCCACGGCCTCGGAAACGGCCTGGCCCGCTGGCCGAACGAACTGGCCACCCTCGAAGAGCTGGGCATCCGCAACCTCGACGCCATCGAGGAGGCCGTCGCCCGCTACGGCATCGACTGCGCCTTCGAGCGCACCGGTGAGATCGACATCGCCACCGAGCCCCACCAGATCGCCGAACTCAAGGAGTTCGCCGAGGACGCCGCCGGGCTCGGCCTCGACCGGCACACCTTCCTCGACCAGGACGAACTGCGCGCCCAGGTCGACTCGCCGACCTTCCGCGCCGGTCTGTGGGACCGCGACGGTGTCGCCATGCTCAACCCGGCCCGCCTCGCCTGGGGCCTGAAGCAGGCCTGCCTCGGCCTCGGCGTCCGCATCTACGAGCGCACCCGGGCCACCGACCTCGCCTCCGAAGGCCTGGGCATGGCCGTCCGCACGCCCTACGGCCGGGTCTTCGGCCGCCATGTCGCGCTCGGCACGAACGCCTTCCCGTCGCTGGTCAAGCGGGTGCGCCCGTACATCGTCCCGGTCTACGACCACGCGCTGATGACGGAGCCGCTCTCCGAAGAACAGCTCGCCGCCATCGGCTGGAAGAACCGCCAGGGCCTCTCGGACTCCAACAACCACTTCCACTACTTCCGCATCACCGCCGACAACCGCATCCTGTGGGGCGGCTACGACATCGTCTACCGCTACGGCGGCGGCATCCGTGCCGAGTTCGACCACCACCCGGCCACGTACGAGAAGCTCGCCCGGCACTTCTTCCGCTGCTTCCCGCAACTGGAGGGGCTGCGCTTCACCCACACCTGGGGCGGCGCCATCGACACCTGCTCCCGCTTCTCGGCGTTCTTCGGCAGCGCCCACGCGGGCCGGGTCGCCTATGCCGCCGGCTACACCGGCCTCGGCGTGGGCGCCACCCGCTTCGGCGCCGAAGTGATGCTCGATCTGCTCGCCGGTGAACGCACCGAGCGTACGGAGCTGGAGATGGTCCGCAGCAAGCCGCTGCCGTTCCCGCCGGAGCCGCTGCGGTGGGCCGGCATCGGGATCACCCAGTGGTCGATGACCCGGGCCGACACCCACGGCGGACGCCGCAATCTGTGGCTCAAGGCCATGGACAAGGTGGGCCTGGGCTTCGACAGCTGACGCCGAAGAGGGGGCGGGTGAACGGAAGTTGCCCGCCCCCTCGTGCCCCACTGCGGGCGGGCGGAAGTTGTCCGCTTCCTCGTGCCGCAGTGCGGGCGGATGGATGTTGTCCGCCGGCCGGAAGTTGCCTGCCGTCTCATGCCCCCCAGTGCGGGCGGGCAGAAGTTGTCCGCCTCCTCGTGCCCCAGTGCGGCCCGTCACTGCCAGGGTCAGGTCCTGCCCGGCCCAGCCCCGTCGCACGCCCCGTGGCGCGCCGCCCGGCCCCCGCCCCCGGCCCAGCGGTCGCACACCGCACACCACACCGCGAGCAGCACCCCGGCCAGACACCAGCTGCCGAGGACGTCCAGCGGCCAGTGATAGCCCCGGCGCGCCAGGCCGATGCCGACGCCCACGTTGAGCAGGGCGACCGCGAGAGGGAGTGCGACCGCGGCCGCGGGAGCGCCTCTACGGGCGTTCACGTCGCTGTCGCTGTCGCTGTCGCTGTCGCTGTCGATCCGCATCACCATCGACAGCCGCATCTGCACCCGCATCTGCATCCGGCTTCGGCTCCGGCCGCGGGTCAGCAAGAGCGCGGCCACGCCGTACGCCACGGCCGCCGTGGCCCCGTGGCCCGACGGATAGAAGCCGTCGTGCGCACCGCCGCCCATCTGCGGCGGACCCGGCCGGGCCAGCCACAGCTTGAGCGGGACGACCAGCGCGGGCACCGCGGCCAGGGCGAAGCCGGCGGCGAGCAGCGGCAGCCACCAGCGCACCGGAGCCGGGCCATCGGTGGCGTCCGCGCCGCCCTGCTCCCCTTCACGCTCTCTCTCCCACCGCTTCCCCCGCTGCCACCTCTGCCGTCCCCGCCACCCCGTCCACACCATGACCACCAACAGCACCGGCAGCGCCACGACCGTATTGCCGAGGTCGGCAAAGAACTCGGCGAGCCCGGAGGGGATGTCCCCGGCAGCGGCGAGGGCGCGCCCCAGCCGTTCGTCGAGGGTGCGCAGTGGGCCGTGGTCGGCCACCTGCCAGGTGAGCGCGGCGAAGAGCAACGCGCTCAGCAGAGCGGCGGCCAGGGGCGGGAAACGAAGGGAGCCGCGGCCCGACGGGCCTGCGGAGCTCGGGAAAAAGGTCGGCCGCCTCGGAACAGGGGGGGTGGTTCCGAGGCGGCCGCGCTGACCGGTGTTCCGCGCGCCCCGGGGGGTATGGGGCGGGCGGACATCCGATCGGTGAGGATTCCCGGAGCCCCCTTTGCGAGGGGTCCCGGTGTTGTGCGCGAGGGCACGGCCTGATCGGAGCCGGGGAAGCGCCGACCGGGCGTCGCCCGCAGTCCCCTGCGAGCGGGGTGTTTCTCTCATCTGCGGAAACCGTACGGCACAGCGAGCGCACCCGACAGTCGCATTACCCGGCCGCCATGGGCCCCGCACATCTTCTTCACGCCATGCCTCCAGTTACGCGCGTCCGCACGGAAATGAGCACAGAAATAGGTACAGGGCGGGTGCGCACACGGGCGCGAACAGGGCACACCCCAGGACGCGAACAGGGGCACGTCCCCGGGCACGAACAGGGCGGTGTCCCCCGCGTCCCTCGCGTCCCCGGCGTGCCAAGGGGCGCCACCACAGCAACGGCGGCGCCCAACGGGGCACGGCGGCCTCGCCGGACGGCGGGCAGCGGCCTCCCTGCTGCACCCGGGGCGGAGGGGCGGGGCTCGCTCTGCACCCGGGGCGGAAGGGTGGGGCTCCCTCTGCACCCGGGGCAGGACTCCCTCCCTGCCCCGCGAGGCTCCCTGCCTGCCCCGCCAACGGGCACGGCCCGGGACACGGCATGAGCCGAGTCCCGGGCCGTGCCGGGGTTCTCCGCGGAGCGCCGTGCGCGCCGCGCCGCTCAGAGCGCGGCGAAGGCGCCTTCCAGGATGTCCAGGCCCTCGTTGAGCAGGTCCTCGCCGATGACCAGCGGCGGCAGGAAGCGCAGCACATTGCCGTACGTGCCGGTCGTCAGGACCAGCAGGCCCTCCTGGTGGCAGGCCTTGGCGAGGGCGCCGGTGGCCTCCGGGTTCGGGTCCTTGGAGCCGGACTTGACCAGCTCGATCGCGATCATCGCGCCGCGGCCGCGGACCTCGCCGATGATGTCGTACTTCTCCGCGATCGCGTTCAGACGGGCCGTCATGACCTCGCCGATCCGGCGGGCCTTGGCGTTCAGGTCCTGCTCGCGCATGGTCTCGATCGAGCCCAGCGCCGCGGCGCAGGCCACCGGGTTACCACCGTAGGTGCCGCCCAGGCCGCCCGCGTGCGCGGCGTCCATGATCTCGGCGCGGCCGGTGACGGCGGCCAGCGGCAGACCGCCGGCGATGCCCTTGGCGGTCGTGATCAGGTCGGGCACGATGCCCTCGTCGTCACACGCGAACCACTGGCCCGTGCGGCAGAAGCCGGACTGGATCTCGTCCGCGACGAAGACGATCCCGTTCTCCTTGGCGAAGTTCGCGATCGCCGGGAGGAAACCCTTGGCCGGCTCGATGAAGCCGCCCTCGCCGAGTACCGGCTCGATGATGATCGCCGCGACGTTCTCCGCGCCGATCTGCTTGGTGATCTGCGAGATGGCCTGGTCCGCGGCCTCCTGCGCACAGTTCTCCGGGCCGGTCAGCCAGCGGTAGGGGTAGGCCACCGGGACGCGGTAGACCTCGGGCGCGAACGGTCCGAAGCCCTGCTTGTACGGCATGTTCTTGGAGGTGAGCGCCATCGTCAGGTTCGTGCGGCCGTGGTAGCCGTGGTCGAAGACGACGACCGCCTGGCGCTTGGTGTGCACACGGGCGATCTTGACGGCGTTCTCGACCGCCTCGGCGCCGGAGTTGAACAGCGCCGACTTCTTCGCGTGGTCGCCCGGCGTCAGCTCGGCCAGCTGCTCACAGACCTCGATGTACGGCTCGTACGGCGCCACCATGGCGCAGGTGTGGGTGAAGGCCTGGAGCTGCGCGGTGGCCCGGCGGACGACCGCCTCCGCGCTGTTGCCGACCGAGGTCACCGCGATGCCGGAGCCGAAGTCGATCAGGGAGTTCCCGTCCACGTCCTCCAGGACGCCGCCGCCCGCGCGCTTGACGAAGACGGGCAGCACGGCGCCGACGCCACTGGCCACCGTGGCCTGCTTGCGCGCCCACAGCTCCTGCGACTTCGGGCCGGGAATCGCGGTGACGACGCGACGCTCCTGGGGGAGGGACGGGCCTCCGGACAGTTCGGTCATGGCAGTCTCCTGGGGGTGGAACGGGGGGACGTACAAAGCTGTTGTTCTCGCAGGCTAGGGGCGGCCGGGCAGGTCTGGCATGTTCCGTTCGGGAGAAGTGCGCGTGTTGCCTTGTCCGCACCGGACATAGCGGCGGTCCGCGGCCAGTAGATTGAGCGACGGCGTGCCCGGCAGCGGCGGACACCAGCGCGGGCATGACAATGGCACCGCGGCCGCACGACGCGGCCGCCGGCGTCACGACGCAGCAGGCCACGGCTCAAGGGGGACAAGGGGCACCGGATGGACACCGAGGGCACGCACGACGCACAGCACACCGCTCCCGAGCCGTCGGACGGAGCGCACCGACCCGAACCCGCGGTGCCGCGCCCCGCGGCACCGCCCACCCCACCGGCCGCCGCGCCGCGCACCCCGCCACCGCCCGCCGCCCCGCCGACCGTGCCGACTCCACCCGCCACCCCTCCGGGCGCTGCGCCCAGCGGCCCCGCGGCTCCCGAACCGCCGCTGCTGAGCTGGCTGCGCACCCCGCGCCCCGCGTCCGCGCCCGGCATCTGGACCCTCGGCCACCGGCCCCGGCCCGCGCAGGAGCCCGACCGGGTCCCCGGCCGGCAGTTGATCAGCGGCGCGGTGATCTCGTTCCTGTGCGGGTGGCTGTTGTGGTCGTTGCTGTGGAACCGCTACCTCGGCGGGTACTGGCTCTGGCCGCTGCTGCTGCTCACGCCGGACTCCTGGCGGACGGCCGGCGGTGACAAAATGATCTACGTCTGGATCACCTACCTCTATTACGGGCTGGTGCTGGCACTTCTGGTCGTCGTCTTCGGTCGCATGGGCCGCTGGCCGGAGCTCGCCCGCCGCTTCCTCGGGCCGGCTCTCGGCCGCTTCCGCAACCGCGCATCCGTCGCTCCCAAGCCCCAGCCCGCCGCTGACCGGGCGCAGTGGCCCGACCTGCGGGCACACGGTGCGACGGACGCCGCCGACAAGCTCGCCGCCGAGGCCCGGACCGGCCGGATGAACGATGTGGATGTGGCCAGGATCGAGCGTGCCTGGCGCTCGGTGCGGTCCGGCAAGAACTCCCTGGCCTCCTTCACCGACACCGTGCTCCGGCAGGGCGCGGCGGCCTGTGCGCACCCGTCGGGGCGGCGCGACCTGCCCCGTCGGACCGCCCACCACGATCTGCTCGCCCACCAGGTCCGTATCGGCACCACCGCGGACGACCTCCGCAACCCGTATCAGCACCGCGGCGCCGGATGCGCCCTGGATCCGGGGGTGTTGGGCACCTCGCTGCTGGCCGTCGGGCCGGCCGGGAGCGGCAAGACCACCCGGGTCGTCAAGCCGGTGGTGGAGTCGATGTGCCTCCAGGCGCTGGCCGGGCAGTCCGCGGTGATCGTCGTCGGCCCGGCCGGATCCGACCTCGGTCCTGATGAGGCGTTCGACGTGGTGGTCAGGGTCGGCCGCCCGGATCCGGACTGCGACCTCGACCTGTACGGCGGCACCACGGACCCCGACGAGGCGGCCGGCATCCTGGCGGAGGCCCTGGTCGGTGATCTCGCCGAGCAGCTGCCCGGCGGCGACAGCCGCCGTGCCGCGACCGCACTGGCCCAACTGCTCGGCCCCTTCCGAGCCGCCCACGACCGCTTCCCCACCGTTCCTGAGCTGCGCGAACTGCTGGACGGCGCGCCCCAGGCGATGTCCGCGCTGCGCACCGCCCTCCAGGACGGCGGTGACCACACCCTGCTGCGCGAACTGGACGCCCGCGTACGTCAGTCGGAGCGCTCCGGCGATCTCGGAGTACTCCTCGCCGACCGCATCGCCCTCCTGGACCGGCCTGCCTTCGCCGCCTTCTTCGACCCCACGGGAAGCACCCGCCAGGTCTCCCTGCGCGCCCTCGACCATCCGCTGCGGGTCCGTATCGAATTGCCCGAGCGCGGCCACGCGGAAGCGTCACGGATCCTCGCCCGGCTGGTTCTGGCGCAGTTCACCGAGTGTGCGGTGGCCCGCGGCGACCGCTCGTTGTTCGCCTGCCTGGTGCTCGACGAGGCCGCACACACGATCACGGCCGAGGCGCTGCGCGGTCTGCAGCGGCTGCGCTCGGCGAACGCAGGCGCCGTGCTGACGCTGCGCTCCTTGGACGACATCCCCGACGCGCTCCGCGGCACGCTGCTCGGCACCGTCGGCTGCCGGATGGCATTCGCGGGCGTGACGACGTGGGACGGCGCCCGGTTTGCCGAGGTGTGGGGCAAGGAATGGGTGGAGACCCGCGACGTCACGGACCGTCAAATCATCGCGGAGGGCGCCGCGATGAAGGCGTTCCACCTCTTCCGTCACCTGGTCACCGGCAAGGCGGCCACCGCGAAGGCCGTCACCGTCCGCACCGTGGAGCGTGAACGCTGGTCCGCCTCCGATCTCGCCAACTCCGTCCCGCCCGGCCACGCCGTCCTCTCCGTGACCTCGGTGGCCGGGGAGCATGCGCCGCCGGTGCTGGTGGACCTGCGGTCCTGAGGGCGGCGGCAGGGCGCGGCAGGGCAGCGGCAGGGCGCGGCAGGGCGGCGGCCGAGGGGATCGGGGCCAGGACCGTCGGAGGCTCCAGGAGCATCGCCGGCACCTGGGGCACTCTCGGGTGCTCCGGGGCGGGGGTGTGCTGCGTGGCCGCCGCGGATTTGTCCGGTCCGGCGCTCCCCGGGATTCCTCCGCTGAGGCAGAATCGACACTGGCCGTTCATACGAGGCGGCGCAAACAATCGATCGCGACCTGTCGTCGATCGGGCATCGACTGATCGTCGATCGGTCGACGATCAGTCGTCGATCTGCCATTGACCGGTCAGCGATTGATCGGCGGTCGGTCGGTGACCGGTCAGTGGTTGATCGGCGGTCGGTCAGTGATCGGTTGCCGATCGGTCGCCCCCGTCCCTCGCAGTCGTCGACGTCATGAAGGTTCCATGCCGCACACCCTCGCTTCCCTGGTCAACCACACCGCGCTCAAGCTGACCGTGCTCGCGGGCGAGGAGCGGCTGGACGTGCCGGTGCGCTGGGCGCACGCCAGTGAGCTGATCGATCCGGTGCCGTACATGGAGGGCGGGGAGCTGCTGCTGATCACCGCGCTCAAGCTGGACGCGGAGGACGCGGAGGCGACCCGCAGGTATGTGCGGCGGGTCGCGGAGGCCGGGGTCGTCGGGCTGGGCTTCGCGGTCGGGGTCAATTACGAGGGCGTTCCGGACGCGCTGGTCGAGGCGGCCAGGGAGCAGGGGCTGCCGCTGCTCGGAGTGCCCCGCAGGACGCCGTTCATCGCGATCAGCAAGGCGGTCTCGGCCGCCGTCGCCGCCGACCAGTACCGCGCGGTGACCGCCGGGTTCGAGGCGCAGCGGGAGCTGACCCGGGCGGCGCTCAGCGCCGAGGGACCGGCCGAGCTGCTGGCCCGGCTCGCGGCGCATCTGGACGGCTGGGCCGCGCTCTACGACGCGTCCGGCGCGGTGGTGGCCGCCGCTCCCGACTGGGCGGCCCGCCGCGCGGCCCGGCTCACCGACGACGTCGGGCGGCTGCGCGAGCGGCCCGCGCCCGCCAGCTCGGTCGTCAGCGACACGGACGGCGACGACCGGGTCGAGCTTCAGTCGCTGGGCACCGGACGCCGGGCCCGCGGGGTGCTCGCGGTCGGTACCGGGGCGCCGCTCGGCACGGCCGAGCGCTATGCCGTGCACTCCGCGGTCGCGCTGCTCACCCTCACCACCGAGCGGTCCCGGGCACTTCAGGACGCCGAGCAGCGGCTGGGCGCGGCGGTGCTGAAGATGCTGCTCGCCGGGGAGCCGGACCATGCCAGGGCGGTGGCGGGCCGGCTCTACGGCGGGCTGCTGGACGCGCCGTTCCGGGTGGTGGTCGCGGAGCCGGTGGCCGGTGAGGAGCAGGGATCCATGGTGTCCGCGGGCGCCGGGGCGGCGGGGGGCCTCGACGGGCTTGCCGACGCGATGGACTCGGCGGCCGCGCGGACCGGTGAGGCGGTGCTCGCCGTGCCGGACGGTGACCGGCTGATCGTGCTGGTCGCGGACGGCGGGGCGGCCGCGGACGCCTGTGCCGCGTACGCCGCCGAGGCCGAGGCCCGCGCCGGAGCGCAGCCGCGTGCGCGCGGCCGGGCGGGGCGGGGGGAGGCGGGCCACCGTGAAGGGGTCGCCGTCGGACTCTCGGCGCCTACCGGGCCGACCGCCGCCGCGAACGCCTACCGCCAGGCCGAACAGGCGCTGTCGGTGGCCCGTCGGCGCGGCCGTGCGCTGGTCGAGCACGAGGACGTGGCGGCCGGGTCCGTGCTGCCGCTGCTCGCCGACGACGCCGTCCGCGCCTTCGCGGACGGGCTGCTGCGGGCGCTGCGCGAGCACGATGCGAAGGGCCGCGGCGACCTGGTGGCCTCGCTGCGGGCCTGGCTCGCCCGGCACGGCCAGTGGGACGCGGCCGCCGCCGACCTGGGCGTACACCGCCACACCCTGCGCTACCGGATGCGGCGGGTGGAGGAGATCCTGGGCCGCTCGCTGGACGATGCGGATGTCCGGATGGAGCTGTGGCTGGCACTCAAGGCGACGTCGGGGGCCCCGGGGGAGTAGGGGAGAGCCGCTGCCCACGGGGCGGCCCCAGGGCCGGGCCGCCCAGGGTCGGGCTGACCACGCCCACGGGGCGCCCTGACCGCACCCCCGGGCCCCCTGACCACGCCCCCGGCCCCCTTGACCACGCCCCGGCCCTCTTGACCGCACCCCCGGGCCAGGCTCACCCACCAGCCCGGCCCAAGCCCCGCCCCCCAACGCCCCCGATCCCCTCCGCAAGTCCCCGATCCGCTTCGCGCGCCCCCTCCACCACGGAGAGACGGCCGTCCTGATTACTACGCTTCGGACAAACGCCACGGCGCCGCCGCGCCCCTACCGTGGGTGCAGAGTCAAAACCGCAGAGCCGCTCCCTGAGCCATGCGCATCACCCACCACTTCTGAAGGGCCGGGTTCCACTGTGCCGATCCCCACTGATGCAGCCCCCACCGCCTTTTGGCTCGCCGGCCGGCAGGCCACCGGCGAGGCCACCTTCGATGTCACCTCTCCCTGGGACGGACGCCTCGTCGGCACGGTGAGCGTCCCCACCGAGGCGCAGGTCGAGGAGGCCCTCGCCGCCTCCGTCGCGGTCCAGGACGAACTCGCCGCCACCCCCGCGCATGTGCGGGCCGCCGCGCTGGACCATGTGCACCGCCGGCTGGTGGAGCGTACGGAGGAGATCGCCCGGCTGATCTCCGCGGAGAACGGCAAGCCCATGAAGTGGGCGCGCGGCGAGGTCGGCCGGGCCGTCTCCGTGTTCCGTTTCGCCGCCGAGGAGGCCCGCCGCTTCAACGGCGGCGAGGCGCAGCGTCTGGACACCGACGCGGGCGGCGCGGGCCGGCTCGCGCTGACCCGCCGCTTCCCGCGCGGCACGGTCCTGGGCATCGCCCCGTTCAACTTCCCGCTGAACCTCTGCGCCCACAAGATCGCCCCGGCCATCGCGGCCGGTGCCCCGATCATCCTCAAGCCGGCCCCGGCCACCCCGCTCTCCGGTCTGATCCTCGGTGAGCTGCTGGCCGAGACCGAGCTGCCGGCGGGTACCTGGTCGATCCTTCCGGTGCCCAACGACCGGATGCCGGCGCTGGTGCAGGACGAGCGGCTGCCGGTCGTCTCCTTCACCGGCTCCGAGAAGGTCGGCTACGCGATCCTGGACTCGGTGCCGCGCAAGCACTGCACTCTGGAGCTCGGCGGCAACGGCGCGGCCGTCGTCCTGCCGGACTTCTCCTCCGAGGCGGACCTGGACTGGGCGGCGCAGCGCATCGCCACCTTCTCCAACTACCAGGGCGGCCAGTCCTGCATCTCGGTGCAGCGGGTGATCGCCGACGCCTCCGTCTACGACCGTCTGGTGCCCAAGATCGTGGCGGCCGTCGAGGCGCAGGTCACCGGTGACCCGTCGGACGACGCGACCGAGGTCGGCCCGCTGGTGAACGAGGACGCCGCCAAGCGCGTCGAGAGCTGGGTCGACGAGGCCGTGGAGCGCGGCGCGAAGCTGCTCGCGGGCGGCAAGCGCGACGGCGCCTCCTACGCGCCGACCGTCCTGGAGGACGTGCCCGCCGACGCCACTCTCGCCTGCGAAGAGGTCTTCGGCCCGGTGCTCACCCTCAGGAAGGTCGACGGGGAGGCCGAGGCGTTCGCGGCCGTCAACGACTCGAAGTTCGGCCTCCAGGCGGGCGTGTTCACGCACGACGTCCAGACCGCCTTCCGCGCCCACCGCGCGCTGGAGGTCGGCGGCGTGATCGTCGGCGATGTGCCGTCCTACCGCGCCGACCAGATGCCGTACGGCGGCGTCAAGCAGTCCGGTGTGGGTCGCGAGGGCGTGCGGTTCGCGATGGACGACTACACCTATGAGCGGGTGCTGGTCCTCACGGGCCTGGCGCTGTAACCTCCGCCCGACCCGGTCCGGACCGGTGGACAGCGACGGCCATCCCTTGGGCCGTATCACCAACCGGACCCCGGCCGGCGCACCCCCCGGCGCCGGCCCTCGACGCGGCGCGCTCCGGCACCCTGTTTCCGGAGCGCGCCGCGTCCCCCCTTTTTTGCTCCGGCATCACCTCTCCCGTCATGCCGGATCTTGACGGTATGCGGCCGAAGCCCGTCCCTTCCTCCTGTTTGAGGGGGAGTCGCGGCGGTCCCCCGGGGGAGGAGAGGGGCCCGTACGTACAACCAGCGCGGTATGCCGCACCCCCCGAACGGCGGAGGGCGGCGAGCGGCCCCGGACCGATGCCGGGGGGTATGTCCCGCTTGGCGTGGAGTGGCCTTCCGCGCGGCCATCTCCCGCCACCTCCCGTGGTGCAACCCGTGCGGATCGGGTAACTCTCACAAGTAGCGCTGTCCAGCGGCCGACCGGCCCGCCGGCGCAGAACTCCCGATCCCGCGGCGAGGTGAGCTCCTGATGACCGCTCCATCCATCCGCAACGTTTCCGAGCGCGAAGCACGCCAGGTCGCCGAGGCGGCCCGCGAGCAGGACTGGCGCAAGCCCAGCTTCGCCAAGGAACTGTTCCTGGGGCGTTTCCGGCTCGACCTCATCCATCCGCACCCGACCCCCGCGGTCGACGACGTACACCGCGGCGAGAAGTTCCTCGCCACCCTGCGCGAATTCTGCGAGACGGAGATCGACGGCGCCCGGATCGAGCGCGAGGGGCAGATCCCGGACGAGACCGTGAACGGGCTCAAGGAGCTCGGCGCGTTCGGCATGAAGATCGACCCGAAGTACGGCGGCCTCGGCCTCACCCAGGTCTACTACAACCGCGCCCTGGCCCTGGTCGGCACCGCCAGCCCCGCCATCGGCGCGCTGCTCTCCGCGCACCAGTCGATCGGCGTGCCGCAGCCCCTGAAGCTGTTCGGCACCACGGAGCAGAAGGAGAAGTTCCTGCCGCGCTGTGCCCGTACGGACATCTCGGCGTTCCTGCTGACCGAACCCGATGTCGGCTCGGACCCGGCCCGGCTGGCGACCCTGGCGGTCCCGGACGGTACGGACTACGTCCTCGACGGGGTCAAGCTGTGGACCACCAACGGTGTGGTCGCCGACCTGTTGGTGGTGATGGCGCGGGTGCCCGCCTCCGAGGGGCACAAGGGCGGCATCACGGCCTTCGTCGTCGAGGCCGACTCTCCCGGCATCACGGTCGAGAACCGCAACGCCTTCATGGGCCTGCGCGGCCTGGAGAACGGGGTGACCCGCTTCCACCAGGTACGGGTCCCCGCCGCCAACCGCATCGGGCCGGAGGGCGCCGGCCTGAAGATCGCCCTGACCACCCTCAACACCGGCCGGCTCTCGCTGCCCGCGATGTGCGTCGGCTCCGGCAAGTGGTGCCTGAAGATCGCCCGTGAGTGGGCCGGGGCCCGGGAGCAGTGGGGCCGGCCGGTCGCCAAGCACGAGGCCGTCGGTGCCAAGATCTCCTTCATCGCCGCCACCACCTTCGCCCTCGAAGCGGTCGTCGACCTCTCCTCCCAGATGGCCGACGAGAACCGCAACGACATCCGCATCGAGGCCGCCCTCGCCAAGCTCTACGGCTCCGAGATGGGCTGGCTGATGGCCGACGAGCTCGTCCAGATCCGCGGCGGCCGCGGCTTCGAGACCGCGGACTCGCTCGCCGCCCGCGGCGAACGCGCCGTCCCCGCCGAGCAGATGCTGCGCGATATGCGCATCAACCGGATCTTCGAGGGCTCCACGGAGATCATGCATCTGCTGATCGCCCGCGAGGCGGTGGACGCCCATCTCTCGGTCGCCGGCGACCTCATCGACCCGGACAAGACCCTCGCCGACAAGGGCCGGGCCGCGGCCAAGGCCGGCGGCTTCTACGCCCGCTGGCTGCCCAAGCTCGTCGCCGGACCGGGCCAACTCCCGCGTACGTACCAGGAGTTCGGCCAGCTCGCCGGTCATCTGCGGTATGTCGAACGGGCCTCCCGCAAGCTCGCCCGCTCCACTTTCTACGCGATGTCCCGCTGGCAGGGCCGGATGGAGACCAAGCAGGGCTTCCTCGGCCGGATCGTGGACATCGGCGCCGAACTCTTCGCGATGAGCGCCGCCTGCGTACGGGCCGAGTACCTGAACGAGACCGGGGAGCACGGCCGCGAGGCACAGCAGCTGGCCGAGGTGTTCTGCCGGCAGGCGCGGATCCGGGTCGAGGAGCTGTTCGGCCGGCTGTGGACCAACACCGACGAGCTCGACCGCAAGGTCGTCCACGGGGTCCTCGACGGCACCTACACCTGGCTGGAGGAAGGCATGATCGACCCCAGCGGCGACGGCCCCTGGATCGCCGACGCCACCCCGGGCCCGAGCCGGACGGACAACGTCCGGCGGCCCATCCGCTGAGCGGCCCGCGCCGCACACCCCGGGGCCGGTCCGGGCGCGTGGGACCGGCCCCGGGGTGTGCCGTGCACAGCGGGCGGGGCCCGATGATCCGTAAGACACGCCCTTGGTGTCCACGGCCCCTGGGCGACCGGCCACAATGGACCCCATGACGGACTCCCTCGCCCACCCGCATACGCGCTTCGAGCCGGCCTCCGGCGGCCCTGACGGCCCGCGCGGCCCCCGTTCCCTCGTGGTGCTCGGCTCGACCGGCTCGATCGGCACCCAGGCGATCGACATCGTGCTGCGCAACCCCGACCGCTTCCGGGTGACCGCGCTCTCCGCGGCCGGCGGCCGGGTCGAGCTGCTCGCCGACCAGGCGCACCAGCTGCGGGTGGCCGCCGTCGCCGTGGCGCGCGAGGACGCGGTGCCCGCACTGCGTACGGCACTGGCCGACCGCTACGGCGCGGGCGAACCGCTGCCCGAGATCCTGGCCGGCCCCGACGCGGCCACCGAGCTGGCCGCCTCCCCCTGCCACACCGTCCTCAACGGCATCACCGGCTCCATCGGCCTCGCCCCGACCCTGGCCGCCCTGAAGGCGGGCCGGGTGCTGGCCCTCGCCAACAAGGAGTCGCTGATCGTCGGCGGCCCGCTGGTCAAGGCCCTCGCCGCGCCCGGCCAGATCATCCCCGTCGACTCCGAGCACTCCGCGCTCTTCCAGGCGCTGGCCGGCGGCGAGCGCGCCGAGGTCCGCAAGCTCGTCGTCACCGCTTCCGGCGGCCCGTTCCGCGGCCGTACGAAGCGGGAGCTGGCCGGGGTCACGCCCGAGCAGGCGCTGGCCCACCCCACCTGGTCGATGGGCCCGGTCGTCACCATCAACTCGGCGACCCTCGTCAACAAGGGCCTGGAGGTCATCGAGGCGCATCTGCTCTTCGACGTGCCCTTCGACCGCATCGAGGTCGTCGTCCACCCGCAGTCCTACATCCACTCGATGGTGGAGTTCACCGACGGCTCCACGCTCGCCCAGGCCAGCCCGCCCGACATGCGGATGCCGATCGCGCTGGGCATCGGCTGGCCCGAGCGGGTCCCGGACGCCGCGCCGGGCGTGGACTGGACGAAGGCACAGACCTGGGAGTTCTTCCCGCTGGACGAGGAGGCCTTCCCGTCCGTCCCGCTGGCCCGCCACGTCGGTGATCTGGGCGGCACCGCCCCCGCCGTCTTCAACGCGGCGAACGAGGAATGTGTGGACGCCTTCCTCAAGGGCGGGCTGCCCTTCACCGGGATTGTGGATACCGTCGCCGCAGTGGTCGCCGAACACGGAACGCCCGCCGGGGGAACTTCCCTGAGTGTCGCGGACGTCCTCGAGGCGGAGACCTGGGCGCGCGCCCGCGCCCGCGAACTGGCCGCCCGTGCGGCACGGACACCTTCGGAGGCTCGCGCATGACGACCTGGATGACCATCCTCGGCATAGTCGTCTTCGTCGTCGGCCTGCTGTTCTCCATTGCCTGGCACGAGCTCGGCCATCTCTCCACGGCCAAGCTGTTCGGTATCCGCGTGCCGCAGTACATGGTGGGCTTCGGGCCGACGATCTTCTCCCGTAAGAAGGGCGACACCGAGTACGGCATCAAGGCCGTTCCGCTCGGCGGCTACATCCGCATGATCGGGATGTTCCCGCCCGGCGACGACGGAAAGCTCCAGGCCCGCTCCACCTCGCCGTTCCGCGGCATGATCGAGGACGCCCGCTCGGCGGCCTTCGAGGAGCTCCAGCCCGGCGACGAGAAGCGGCTCTTCTACACCCGCAAGCCCTGGAAGCGCGTCATCGTGATGTTCGCCGGGCCGTTCATGAATCTGATCCTGGCGGTCGTGATCTTCATGAGCGTGCTGATGGGCTTCGGCATCAACACCCAGACCACCCAGGTCGGCTCGGTGTCGGAGTGCGTCATCTCGGCCGCCGCCAAGACCGACAAGTGCCCGCACGGCGCCAAGGACTCCCCGGCCGAGGCCGCGGGCCTCCGGGCCGGCGACAAGATCGTCTCGTTCAACGGCCACGCCGTGCCGGACTGGGGCGCCCTCCAGCAGCAGATCCGCGACACCACCGGACCCGCGACGCTCGTCGTGGAGCGGCACGGCGCACGCCGGACGCTGCACGCCGACCTCATCGAGAACAAGGTCGCCAAGACCGACGGCCACGGCGGCTATGTCCCCGGACAGTTCGTCACCGCCGGATTCCTCGGCTTCACCCCGGCCAGCGGCGTCGTCCAGCAGTCCTTCGGCCAGTCCGTCGACCGCATGGGCAACATGGTCCAGCAGGGGGTCTCCTCGCTGATAAACCTGCCCGCCAAGGTCCCGGACCTGTGGGACGCGGCCTTCAACGGCGGAGAGCGCAAGCAGGACTCCCCGATGGGCGTGGTCGGCGCGGCCCGGGTCGGCGGCGAGGTCTTCTCCCTGAACATCCCGCCGGAGCAGCGGGTGGCGACCATGCTCTTCCTGGTCGCCGGCTTCAACCTCTCGCTGTTCCTGTTCAACATGCTGCCGCTGCTGCCGCTGGACGGCGGGCACATCGCCGGCGCCGTGTGGGAGTCGGTCCGACGGGCCTTCGCCAAGATCGTCCGGCGTCCCGACCCCGGCCCCTTCGACGTCGCCAAGCTGATGCCGGTCGCGTACGTCGTCGCCGGGATCTTCATCTGCTTCACACTGCTGGTGCTCGTCGCCGACGTGGTGAATCCGGTGAAGCTGACCTAGAAAGCACGTTTGGCGGCGGCCGGACACCTCCGTGGCGTTTGGAGGCGTCCGGCCGTCTCCTTTCGTGGCGCCACAGGGGAGCGATGTGCTTGCCGCGACCCCCGTGACGTAATCTCGAAGACCGGAGCCCGCCGATGCGGGGCCTAGATCCACACCTTGGGGTTGCTCGCCAGATGACTGCCATTTCACTGGGAATGCCGGACGTACCGACCAAGCTTGCCGACCGCCGGGTCAGCCGCAAGATCCAGGTCGGCACGGTCGCCGTGGGCGGAGACGCACCGGTCTCGGTGCAGTCGATGACGACCACCCGGACGTCCGACATCGGCGCCACGCTGCAGCAGATCGCCGAGCTGACGGCCTCCGGCTGCCAGATCGTCCGGGTCGCCTGCCCGACGCAGGACGACGCCGATGCGCTGCCCGTGATCGCCCGGAAGTCTCAGATTCCGGTCATTGCAGACATCCATTTCCAGCCGAAGTACGTCTTCGCCGCGATCGACGCCGGCTGCGCCGCGGTCCGCGTCAACCCCGGCAACATCAAGCAGTTCGACGACAAGGTCAAGGAGATCGCCAAGGCGGCCTCCGACGCCGGCACCCCGATCCGGATCGGCGTCAACGCCGGCTCCCTGGACCGCCGCCTGCTCCAGAAGTACGGCAAGGCGACCCCCGAGGCGCTCGTCGAGTCCGCGCTGTGGGAGGCGTCCCTCTTCGAGGAGCACGGCTTCCGTGACATCAAGATCTCGGTCAAGCACAACGACCCGGTCGTGATGGTCAACGCCTACCGCCAGCTCGCCGCCCAGTCGGACTACCCCCTCCACCTCGGTGTCACGGAGGCCGGCCCCGCCTTCCAGGGCACCATCAAGTCCGCCGTCGCCTTCGGCGCGCTGCTCAGCGAGGGCATCGGCGACACCATCCGCGTCTCGCTGTCCGCGCCGCCCGCCGAAGAGGTCAAGGTCGGCATCTCCATCCTGGAGTCGCTCAACCTCCGCCAGCGCCGGCTGGAGATCGTCTCCTGCCCGTCCTGCGGCCGTGCCCAGGTCGACGTCTACAAGCTCGCCGACGAGGTCACCGCGGGTCTGGACGGCATGGAGGTGCCGCTGCGCGTCGCCGTCATGGGCTGCGTCGTCAACGGCCCCGGCGAGGCCCGCGAGGCCGACCTCGGTGTCGCCTCCGGCAACGGCAAGGGCCAGATCTTCGTCAAGGGCGAGGTCATCAAGACCGTCCCCGAGTCGAAGATCGTCGAGACCCTCATCGAAGAGGCCATGAAGATCGCCGAGCAGATGGAGAAGGACGGCATCGCCTCCGGCGAGCCGACCGTGGCCGTCGCCGGCTGACCCACGGCCCCACCGCACCGCCGCTGAGCCCCGCCGCCCGCCCCGGGCCGCGGGGCTCACGCCTGGCCGGGACGATCCGGCCCTCGGCGGCAGGGTGCTCCCCGCAGGCGCGAGGTAAAGTGCCAAGACCTGCTCCCGCCTGGCCTCCCAGGCCCGTAACGGTGAGGCTTTCCGACACGTGCTGACGACCACCACCATCAAGGTCCTCGAGCCCGGGGACCTCGACGATGCGCTCGCGGTCCTGGACCGCGACCCGGTCGCCAACGCCTTTGTCGCCGCCCGCGTACAGGTCGCCGGCCTCGACCCCTGGCGGCTGGGCGGCGAGATGTGGGGCTGGTACGTCAGTGGCCGCCTGGAGGCGCTCTGTTACGCCGGCGCCAACCTCGTCCCCGTCTGCGCCACCCCCGAAGCGGTCCGTGGCTTCGCCGAACGCGCCCGCCGCCAGGGCCGCCGCTGCTCCTCCATCGTCGGCCCCGAGGAGCCCACCGCCGAGCTGTGGTCGCTCCTGGAGCCCTACTGGGGACCGGCCCGCGAGGTCCGCGCCCATCAGCCCCTGATGGTCACCACCGCACCGTCCGCCGAGATCGCCCCCGACCCGTACGTCCGGCGGATCCGCAAGAACGAGATGGACCTGATCATGCCCGCGTGCGTGGCCATGTTCACCGAAGAGGTCGGCATCTCCCCGATGGCGGGCGACGGCGGGCTCCTCTACCAGGCCCGGGTCGCCGAACTCGTCGGCTCAGGACGCTCCTTCGCCCGTATCGAGAACGGCAAGGTCATCTTCAAGGCCGAGATCGGCGCCGCCACCCAGCGGGCCTGCCAGATCCAGGGCGTCTGGGTCGACCCCGCCTACCGCGGCAAGGGCCTGTCGGAGACCGGTATGGCCGCCGTGCTGCGCTACGCCCTCAGCGACGTCGCCCCCGTCGTCAGCCTCTACGTCAACGACTTCAACACGGCCGCCCGCGCCTCCTACCGGCGGGTGGGCTTCGAGGAAGTCGGCGCCTTCATGAGCGTACTTTTCTGACCCGCCGCCTTGTACGCTCCGAGCATGGATGACGTCGCGGTCGGCCCCCTTGATCTCGCTGCCCGCGTGGACGACGCGCTGGCCGTACAGGCGCTCGCGTTCGGCCTGAGCGACGAGGAGATCGCCGTCCGCCGGCACATCGTGCTGCGTCATTTCGCCTGCACCGGCGCCCGCGCCCTCGGCGCCACCACCCCCGCAGGCCGGCTGGTCGGCTTCGTCTACGGCATGCCCAACGACCGCGCCCACTGGTGGTCCACCGTCGTCGAGCCCTACCTGCGAGGCGAGGGCCTCGACCACTGGCTCGACGGCTCCTTCACCATCACCGAGCTGCACGTCCACCCCGCCTACCAGCACCGCGGCATCGGCCGGGCACTGATCACCCGCATCACCGACGAGGCCGGCGAACTCCGCTCCATCCTCTCCGCCATCGACACCGAGAGCCCGGCCCGCCGCCTGTACCGCTCCCTGGGCTACCAGGACATCGCCCGCCGCGTCCTCTTCCCCAGCGCCCCGACCCCGTACGCGGTGATGGGCGCCCCGCTTCCTCTCAAGCGCTGAGTCCCTCTTTTTCTTTCCCCACCCCTCACGGGAGGGGACGCCCCGGAGGCCCGTCACCGCACCCCGACAGCCCCGCGCAGCGGACCCGCCCGCCGCAGGCGCAACGGCGGGACAGCCGAAAACGCGTGCCGAGGCAAAGCACAGCGGAGGGGCGCAACGGCGAGAAACCCCCACGGCGGGAAAGCCGACGACGTGGACCGAGGCAAGCGCAGCGGATACGCATTTCCTTGCGCCACACCCCTACAGCTAACCTCCAGGGAGTCACCTTTCTTACGCAGGAGAAACTCCCATGGCCCACGCCGCACAGGTCCAGCGCATGTCCCGCTTGATGATCAAGACACTGCGCGACGACCCGGCCGACGCCGAGACCGCCAGCCACAAGCTGCTCGTCCGCGCCGGGTACGTCCGCCGCTCCTCCGCCGGCATCTGGACGTGGCTGCCGCTGGGCAAGAAGGTCCTGGAGAACGTCTCCCGCATCGTCCGCGAGGAGATGGACGCCATCGGCGGCCAGGAGGTCCTGCTGCCGGCCCTGCTGCCCAAGGAGCCCTACGAGGCCAGCGGCCGCTGGGAGGAGTACGGCGACCTGCTCTTCCGCCTCAAGGACCGCAAGGGCGCCGACTACCTCCTCGGCCCCACCCACGAAGAGATCTTCACCCTCACGGTCAAGGACCAGTGCACGTCCTACAAGGACCTGCCGGTGATCCTCTACCAGATCCAGACCAAGTACCGCGACGAGGCCCGCCCCCGCTCCGGTGTGCTGCGCGGCCGCGAGTTCCAGATGAAGGACTCGTACAGCTTCGACACCACCGACGAGGGCCTGGAGCAGTCCTACGCGCTGCACCGCCAGGCCTACCAGAAGATTTTCGAGCGCCTGGGCCTCGACTACCGCATCGTCTCCGCCGTCTCCGGCGCGATGGGCGGCTCCGCCTCCGAGGAGTTCCTGGCCCCCGCCGCGGCCGGCGAGGACACCTTCGTCGACTGCCCGGCCTGCGACTACGCCGCCAACACCGAGGCCGTCACGGTCAAGGTCGAGCCGGCCGACGGCTCCGTGCACGGCCCCGTCGAGGAGCTGGACACCCCCGACACCCCGACCATCGAGACCCTTGCCGAGTACCTCGGCGTACCGGCCTCCGCGACCCTGAAGAACCTCCTGGTCAAGGTCGACGGCGAGATCGTCGCGGTCGGCGTCCCCGGTGACCGCGAGGTCGACCTCGGCAAGCTCGGTGAGCACCTCGCGCCGGCCACCGTCGAGCTGGTCACGGCCGAGGACTTCACCGGCCGCCCCGAACTGGTCCGCGGCTACGTCGGCCCGCAGGGCCTGGCCGGCAAGGCGTTCCGCTACATCGCCGACCCGCGCGTCGCCCCCGGTACCTCCTGGATCACCGGTGCCAACAAGGAGGGCAAGCACGCCCGCAACGTCGTCGCCGGCCGGGACTTCGAGGTCGACGACTACCTCGACGTGGTCGTCGTCGAGCCCGGCGACCCCTGCCCCAGCTGCGGCACCGGCCTGAAGATCGACCGTGCCATCGAGATCGGCCACATCTTCCAGCTCGGCCGCAAGTACGCGGACGCCTTCGGGCTCGATGTGCTCGGCCAGAACGGCAAGCCCGCCCGGGTCACCATGGGCTCGTACGGCATCGGCGTCTCCCGCGCGGTGGCCGCCCTCGCCGAGCAGACCCACGACGAGTCCGGCCTGTGCTGGCCCCGCGAGGTCGCCCCGGCCGATGTGCATGTCGTCGCCGCCGGCAAGGCCAAGCAGACCGAGCTCGCCCTGGAGGTCGGCGAACAGCTCGGCGCGGCGGGCCTGCGGGTCCTCGTCGACGACCGGGCCGGTGTCTCGCCCGGTGTGAAGTTCACCGACGCCGAGCTGCTCGGCGTTCCGGCCATCGTGGTCGCCGGACGCCGCGCCGCCGAGGGCGTCGTCGAGGTCAAGGACCGCCGCACCGGCGAGCGCGAGGAGCTGACGGTCGAGGAGGCCGTCGCCCGCCTCAGCGCCTGATTGCCGCACGCGAACGGGCCGGCCGCCGGGGCGCACACCCCGGCGGCCGGCCCGTTCGTGCGTCCACTACAGCCAGGCCGCGAACTCCAGCAGCAGCTCGCCGCGCTGCCGCTCGCCCACCGCCACCTCCCGTACGCCGGTGTCGACCGCCCGGTAGAGCGTCCAGTCGCGCAGCCGGTCCCGGTCCACTTCCAGGGAGTCGGCCAGCTTGGCCACCCGGCGGCGGGCCGCGGCGGCCGCGCCCGACCCGGCCATCAGATCCTCGAACCGGTCCAGCACCAGCGCGGCCAGGTCGTACGCCCGCTCGCCGACCACCGGCGCCGGGCCGACCGCCAGCCAGGGCGACCGCTCACCGGCCAGCACCTTGCCCTGCCGGAACGTGCCGTGCAGCAGAAACTGCTCGTCGGACCCCTGCGCCAGGGCGCGCCGCAGCTCCAGCGCCTGGTCCACCAGCGGCCCGGCCGCCGGGGCCAGCGCCCCGGCCGTCCGCAGTGCCTCCACGGCCTCCTCGGTACGCCCGGCCAGCGTCTCGAAGGCATGCCCTGGGCCCGGCGGCACCCACAGCCGCCGCACCGTACCGGCCGCCTCCAGCAACGCCTTGGCCTCCGGCAGCGACCGCAGCGACACCGCGCCCTGGAGCCGCTCCAGCAGCAGCGCACCGCTCGTGTCGTCGGCCCGCAGCAGCCGCACCGCGCCCCAGCCGTCCCATGCCTCCAGCGCCGCCCCCTCGTGCGCGGACACCCGTCCGGGCACCGGGAACTTGAGCGCCGCCGGCGTCCCGTCCTGCTGCCGTACGAGGGCGAGCAGACTGCTGCGGCCACCGGGGGCGTGCACCCGCTCCAGCGTCAGATCCCAGGCCTCCAGCCGCTGCTGAACCAGCGTCGGCAGCGCATCGAGCCACTTCCGCACGGGACTTTCCGGATCGCCGCTCAGCGAACTCACCAACCGCTGCGGCGGTTCGATGGGTGCCGTTGCCATGCTTGAGCTGTCCCCTTCCTGGGGCCGTGACCGCACCGCGGCCGGTCGTTCAGAGCGCGCCGGCGGAGGCGCTCGCGGCGCCGGTCGGGGTGGCGGCCGCGGCCCGCTCCACGAGCCCAGGGAAGGCTACGCCGCTGCCGCGCCAGCGCACCGCCCGGACCGCCGCCTCGCGCAGCGCGGCCGCCGCCTCCGTACGCCGGGCCCTGCCGCCGGCCCGTACGAGATCCGCGTAGACGGCGGCCAGCCGGTCCTCCAGCTCCGCCGCCAGCCGGGCCGCGGCGGCCGCGTCCGGGACCGGGAAGGGCAGTTCGTAGGCGGCGGCCGCGGCCCGCGGTGTACCGCCCAGGTCGCGCACCTCGCGGCGTAGCGCGTCCCGGCGCGCACGATGCCCGTCGTACGCCGCCTGGGCCTCCTTGCGCCGGTCGTCGGCGATCCGGCCGCCGACCACGCCGTAGCCGTAGACCGCCGCGTGCTCGGCGGCCAGCGCCGCCTGCACGGCCGTCAGCTCGTCGTGCCCGCTGTCCTCGTCCTCGCGCCTGGTCCTGCCGTGAACTGCTGTGGCCCTCATGCGCACGCCCCTTCGCCGTTCCTTGCCCGCTGCTGTGCTGCCGCGCCCGTCATCCGGCCGGCTCCGCCAGCAGATACGCATGCGCCGCTCCGGCCGCCGCGACCGAGGCGAGCAGCCGGGCCAACTGCGGGGGCGCGGCGGTCAGTGCCTTGGTGCGGACGTCGGCGAGCTTGCGCTCGGCCTCGGCGAGGGCCGCGCGTGCACCCTTCTCGTCCTGGGGAACCTGGGGGTCGGACGGCCGCCGGGAGCCGCGCGGCGACGCACCGGACGCGGGCACACCGGCGTCGCGCGCCGGGCCGTCGGAGGCGCCGCCGCCGGGCGAGGGTGCGGCCCCTTGGCCGCGGAACGCCTCGGCGTGCCGGGCGACTTCGGAGCGCAGCGGGCGCAGCCGCGACTCCAGCGCCGGATGCGCGGCGAGCGTCGCGTCGTAGCGCGCCAGCAGGGTCGTACTGTCGTGGGCGGAGCGCTCGCGCAGCCGGTCGGCGGCGGAGGAGTGTTCGGCCCGGTCGGGGCCGGGCTCCTCGGAGCAGCCCGTGAGCAGCGCCACGCCCCCGAGGGCGGCGCCGGCCAGCAGGGTCCTTCTGCGCGTGAGCGCCACTTTCGGCACGTTGCACTTCCCGGGGTCTTTCGTAGTGATCACCGCAGGCGAGAGTATCCGTGACCACCCACCGAATCGTCAGTACCCCGCCGGAACCGATAGGCTTTGACCCGACACGCGACCCACCCACAACAGCACACGCGGCCGAGGAGTCACCCGGATGAGCACCACCCAGAGCGAGAGGCTGCGCGGATTGCTTGAACCGCTCGTCGCCGCGCGAGACCTGGATCTGGAAGAGATCGAGGTGACACCGGCAGGCAAGCGGCGGGTGCTGAGGATCGTGGTCGATTCCGACGAGGGTGTCCAGCTGGACGAGTGCGCCGAGCTGAGCCGCGAGGCCTCCCAGGTCCTGGACGACTCCGATGTGATGGGCGGCGCCCCTTACACCCTTGAGGTGACCTCCCCCGGCGCCGACCGCCCGCTGACCGAGCTGCGGCACTACCGCCGCGCCGTCGGCCGCCTCATCAAGGCCCAACTCCATGAGGGCGGGGAGCTGGTGGCGCGGATCATCGCCGTCGACGACGCAGGGCTGGACCTCGAGGTACCGGGTGTCAAGGGCCGCAAGCCGACCGCCCGGCGCCTCTCCTTCGACGAGATCGCCAAGGCGCGTGTCGAGCTGGAGTTCAACCGTAAGGCCGACAAGGCGGACAAGCGCGACGCGCAGCACGACGAGAAGATCGACGAGAACAAGGAGGAGGCGTAGCCGTGGATATCGACATGAGTGCCCTGCGGGGACTGGTGCGGGAGAAGGAGATCTCGTTCGACCTGCTGGTCGAGGCGATCGAGTCGGCCCTCCTCATTGCCTACCACCGCACCGAGGGCAGCCGCCGGCGGGCGCGGGTGGAGCTGGACCGCAACACCGGCCATGTGACGGTGTGGGCGAAGGAGGACCCGGAGGACCTGGAGGAGGGCGCCGAGCCCCGCGATTTCGACGACACCCCTTCCGGTTTCGGGCGGATCGCGGCGACCACCGCCAAGCAGGTCATCCTCCAGCGGCTGCGGGACGCCGAGGAGGAGATCACCTTCGGCGAGTTCGCCGGGCGTGAGGGCGATGTCATCACCGGCGTCGTCCAGCAGGGCAAGGACCCCAAGAACGTGCTGGTGGACATCGGCCCGATGGAGGCCATGCTGCCGGTGCAGGAGCAGGTCCCCGGCGAGGACTACGCGCACGGCACCCGGCTGCGCTCCTACGTCGTACGGGTGGCCAAGGGTGTCCGCGGCCCGTCCGTGACGCTGTCGCGCACCCACCCCAATCTGGTGAAGAAGCTCTTCGCCATGGAGGTCCCGGAGATCGCGGACGGCTCGGTGGAGATCTCCGCCATCGCCCGCGAGGCCGGCCACCGCACCAAGATCGCCGTACGGTCCACCCGCTCGGGCCTGAACGCCAAGGGCGCCTGCATCGGCCCGATGGGCGGCCGGGTGCGTGCCGTGATGGCCGAGCTGCACGGCGAGAAGATCGACATCGTGGACTGGTCGGACGACCCGGCCGAGCTGGTGGCGAACGCGCTGTCGCCGGCCAGGGTCAGCAAGGTCGAGGTCGTGGACCTGGCGGCGCGCTCCGCCCGGGTCACCGTCCCCGACTACCAGCTGTCACTGGCCATCGGCAAGGAAGGGCAGAATGCCCGGCTCGCCGCCCGTCTCACGGGCTGGCGGATCGACATCCGCCCGGACACCGAGCAGGTCGCACCGCAGGACTGAGACCGTACAAAACGGACAGTGGCGCCGCGGCACCGAAAAATCGGTGGTGCCGTGGCGCTCCGCCCGGAATTCTGAGCAGCCGTTCCGCCTTTACCCCATCGGGGCCGGGTCGGCGCGGGGAGGTAGACTTAAGCAGTGTCTGGCCGGACGCATGCCCGCGCATGCCCTGAGCGCACCTGTCTGGGATGCCGGGAGCGAGCGGCCAAGGGCGATTTGCTGCGCATCGTGGAGATCGAGGGTGAGTGTGCCCCCGATCCTCGCGGTACGCTGCCCGGCCGGGGTGCTTACGTGCACCCGACACTGGTCTGCCTCGACCTGGCGGTTCGCCGCCGGGCGTTCAACCGGGCCTACCGGGCCCGGGGGCCGTTCGACACGACGGATCTCCGTCGGTTCATCGAGCGGAAGCCCGTCGAGCAGCCGCCGTTGCAATAACGCACAGCAGCAAGAAACGCACAGCGCACGGAAAACCGTGCGGTCAGGTACCTCGCGAGTCGGAAGTAGGTCGAGATTGCGATGAGCACTCGATGAGTACGCGATGAGTACGCCCATGAAGTAGCGACGGTCCGGTGGACAAACCCGGACCTAGAAGGAGCGAAGTGGCTAAGGTCCGGGTATACGAACTCGCCAAGGAGTTCGGCGTTGAGAGCAAGGTCGTCATGGCCAAGCTCCAAGAACTTGGTGAATTCGTCCGTTCGGCGTCCTCGACGATCGAGGCGCCGGTTGTTCGCAAGTTGACCGACGCTTTCCAGGCAGGCAGCGGCAATGGCCGCGCCGCCGGTAAGCCCGCGGCGCCGCGCAAGTCGGCCCCCGCGAAGCCGTCCGCGCCGTCTCCGGCGCAGGCGGCACGTCCTGCTGCCCCGAAGCCGGGCGCCCCCAAGCCGGGCCCCGCGGCTCCGGCAGCCCCCGAGGCACCGAAGGCCCCCGAGGCCCCGGTGGCTCCCAAGAGCACTCCCGCCGCCGGCCCCACCCCGGGCCCGCGGCCCACGCCGGCCCCGAAGGCGCCGGCACCCAAGCCCGCTCCGGCCGCCCCCGCGCAGCCCGAGTTCCAGGCTCCGCCGTCCGCGCCGGCCGCTCCCGCCGCCGGTCAGTCGGCTCCCCGTCCCGGTGCCCCCGCCCCGCGTCCGGCCCGTCCGGCGTCCGGCCAGGGCGGCCAGGGCGGCCAGGGCCGCGGTAACGCTCCGCGCCCCGGTGGCGAGCGTCCGGCCCCGCGTCCCGGTGGCCGTCCGTCCGGCCCCCGTCCGGGCAACAACCCCTTCACGTCCGGTGGCTCCACGGGCATGGCCCGTCCGCAGGCCCCCCGTCCCGGTGGCGCCCCGCGTCCCGGCGGCCAGGGTGGTCCCGGCGGCCCGCGTCCGCAGGGCGGCGGCCAGGGCGCTCCGCGTCCCCAGGGCGGCCAGGGCGGTGCGCGTCCCACCCCCGGTGGCATGCCCCGTCCGCAGGGTGCCGCTCCCGGTGGCGCCCCGCGTCCCGGTGGTGGCGGCGGTAACCGCCCGAACCCGGGCATGATGCCGCAGCGTCCCGCTGCCGGCCCGCGTCCGGGCCCCGGCGGTGGCGGCGGTCGCGGTCCCGGCGGTGCCGGTCGTCCCGGTGGCGGCGGCGGTCGTCCCGGTGGCGGCGGCGGTTTCGCCGGTCGTCCCGGTGGTGGCGGCGGCGGTCGTCCGGGTGGCGGCGGCGGTTTCGCCGGTCGTCCCGGTGGCGGCGGTCCCGGTGGCGGCGGCGGCTTCGGCGGTCGTCCCGGCTTCGGTGGCCGTCCCGGCGGTCCCGGTGGCCGTGGTGGCACGCAGGGTGCGTTCGGCCGTCCCGGCGGTCCGGCGCGTCGTGGCCGCAAGTCGAAGCGGCAGAGGCGTCAGGAGTACGAGGCCATGCAGGCCCCGTCGGTGGGCGGCATCATGCTGCCGCGCGGCAACGGCGCGACGGTTCGCCTGTCGCGTGGTGCCTCGCTGACGGACTTCGCCGAGAAGATCAACGCCAACCCGGCGTCGCTGGTCCAGGTCATGCTGAACCTGGGCGAGATGGTCACCGCGACCCAGTCGGTCTCCGACGAGACGCTGACGCTGCTCGCCGAAGAGATGAACTACGTCGTCGAGATCGTCAGCCCGGAGGAGGAGGACCGCGAGCTGCTCGAGTCCTTCGACATCGACTTCGGTGAGAACGAGGGCGGCGAGGACATGCTCGTCGCGCGTCCGCCGGTGGTGACCGTCATGGGTCACGTCGACCACGGTAAGACCCGACTGCTCGACGCGATCCGCAAGACGAACGTCATCGCGGGCGAGGCCGGCGGCATCACCCAGCACATCGGTGCCTACCAGGTCGCGACCGAGGTCAACGACGAAGAGCGTCGCATCACCTTCATCGACACCCCCGGTCACGAGGCGTTCACCGCCATGCGTGCCCGTGGTGCCAAGTCGACCGACATCGCGATCCTCGTGGTGGCGGCCAACGACGGTGTCATGCCGCAGACGATCGAGGCGCTGAACCACGCCAAGGCGGCCGAGGTGCCGATCGTGGTCGCGGTCAACAAGATCGACGTCGAGGGTGCCGACCCGACCAAGGTGCGCGGCCAGCTCACCGAGTTCGGTCTGGTGGCCGAGGAGTACGGCGGCGACACCATGTTCGTCGACATCTCCGCCCGTGAGGGTCTGAACATCGAGCAGCTGCTCGAGGCCGTGGTCCTGACTGCGGACGCCTCGCTCGACCTGCGCGCCAACGCGGAGCAGGACGCGCAGGGCATCGCGATCGAGGCCCACCTCGACCGTGGCCGCGGCGCCGTGGCGACCGTCCTGGTCCAGCGCGGCACGCTGCGCGTCGGCGAGACGATGGTGGTCGGCGACGCGTACGGCCGAGTCCGTGCGATGTTCGACGACAAGGGCAACAACGTCGAGGAAGCGGGTCCGTCGACCCCCGTCCTGGTCCTGGGTCTGACCAACGTCCCGGGCGCCGGCGACAACTTCCTGGTGGTCGACGAGGACCGTACGGCCCGTCAGATCGCCGAGAAGCGCGCGGCGCGCGAGCGCAACGCCGCCTTCGCCAAGCGCACCCGCCGGGTGTCCCTCGAGGACCTGGACAAGGTGCTCAAGGCGGGCGAGGTGCAGCAGCTCAACCTCATCATCAAGGGCGACGCGTCCGGTTCGGTGGAGGCTCTCGAGTCCTCGCTGCTCCAGCTCGACGTCGGCGAAGAGGTCGACATCCGCGTGCTACACCGCGGCGTCGGTGCGGTCACCGAGACCGACATCAACCTGGCGTCCGGCTCCGACGCGATCGTCATCGGCTTCAACGTGCGCGCCGAAGGCCGCGCTACGCAGATGGCCGAGCGCGAGGGCGTCGACGTCCGGTACTACTCGGTCATCTACCAGGCGATCGAGGAGATCGAGGCGGCCCTCAAGGGCATGCTCAAGCCGGAGTACGAGGAGGTCGAGCTCGGTACCGCGGAGATCCGCGAGATCTTCCGCTCGTCCAAGCTCGGCAACATCGCGGGTGTGCTCATCCGCTCCGGCGAGGTCAAGCGCAACACCAAGGCGCGCCTCATCCGCGACGGCAAGGTGGTCGCGGAGGACCTCAACATCCAGGGCCTGCGCCGCTTCAAGGACGACGTCACCGAGATCCGCGAAGGCTTCGAGGGCGGTATCAACCTCGGAAACTTCAACGACATCAAGATCGACGACGTCATCGCGACGTACGAGATGCGCGAGAAGCCGCGCGGCTGATCATGCGCGTGACTGCCCGCGCGTAGCACGGCCTGCCAGAGATGGCGGCCGGGCGACACGCGGGACCGGGGCCGGTCGGCGGAATATTTCCGTCGATCGGCCCCGGCCGTTCCGTGTACGGTTCCCAAGGAAACGAACGCCCCCAGCTCACGCTGGAGGTGCCCCCAAGGCCCCACGGGTGGCTTGACCCGTCTTGCATGTACGTAGGGACGCTGTCCTTCGACCTGCTTCTCGGCGACGTACGGTCGCTGAAGGAGAAGCGCTCCGTCGTCCGCCCGATCGTCGCCGAGCTGCACCGCAAATTCGCGGTGAGCGTCGCGGAGGTCGGGGACCAGGATCTGCACCGCAGGGCCACCATCGGCCTGGCGGTGGTCTCCGGGGACGCCGGGCATCTCACCGATGTCATGGACCGCTGCGAGCGCATGGTCGCCGCACGGCCCGAAGTGGAGCTGCTGTCGGTACACCGACGGCTGCACGGCGACGACGACTGACCCGGGGACCGGGCAGGCCGCCGCCGGTGGAAGCACAATTGTGGAAGAAAGAAGGAGACGGACCAGTGGCCGACAATGCGCGGGCGAAGAAGCTGGCGGACCTCATCCGGGAGGTGGTCGCCCAGAAGCTGCAGCGCGGTATCAAGGACCCGCGGCTCGGTTCGCACGTGACCATCACGGACACCCGGGTCACCGGCGACCTGCGGGAGGCTACGGTCTTCTACACGGTCTACGGCGATGACGAGGAGCGTGCGAGCGCCGCCGCCGGGCTGGAGAGCGCCAAGGGCATCCTGCGCTCCGCGGTCGGGGCCGCGGCGGGGACGAAGTTCACGCCCACCCTGGCCTTCGTGCCGGACGCCCTGCCCGAGAACGCCAAGACGATCGACGACCTGCTCGACAAGGCACGGGCTTCGGACGCCGCGGTGCGCGAGGTCTCCTCGGGCGCCCAGTACGCCGGCGAGGCCGATCCGTACCGCAAGCCGGGCGAGGACGATGACGAGGGCACCGCGGCAGAATGAAGCGTGAGAGCAACAAGCCGGGCGGTCTTGTCATCGTCGACAAGCCGGCCGGCTTCACTTCGCACGACGTGGTGGCAAAGATGCGC